>NZ_JAHTKP010000046.1 GCF_019192735.1 Kitasatospora aureofaciens | reverse complement strand
TACGGCTCGATCAACACCCACTCCGCATCCGTCAATTGCGCTCGCGTCACGTAACACGGTCTACCGGATCAGGACCCGCCGCGAGGGTGAATCGCGCAGATTGATCACGACCGAATACGTGCCCTAGAGGCTCACCGACCGGTACGGGCTGACGACCCGCCGGCCGGCCGCCTGGGCCAGCTGCTCGAAGTGCTCGATCTTGTACGCCAGGCCCTCCGGCTCCCCGGTGTCCGACCAGCGCCACGCCTCCGCCCACCACTGCGGCCCGCGCACCAGCGGCCGGCCCGCGAGCGCCAGGTGCAGCGCCAGCGTCGAGCGCGCGTACCCGCGCACCCAGCCGTCCGTCCCCCGGTAGGCCGCCGTCTCGTCCAGCCGCAGCCAGCGCCCCTCGCACCCGGCGGCCAGCAGCGACACCCAGCCGTGCCGGCCGTCCGCGACCAGCAGGAGCAGCCGTCCGTCCTCCTCCCGCACCCGGTAGGACGGGAGTTGGGGCATTCGGGCGAGCCCGAGCGAGTGCTTCCAGCCGACCACCCACAGGCCTCGGCGCAGGTAGTAGCGGACGGCGTGCTGCCAGGTCCAGTGCGCCTCCAGCCGGAACCCGGGCAGGCCCTCGGCGGTCGCCGCCGCGTACACCTCGTCCAGTACCCCGGCGGCCAGGCCCCGGCCGCGGGCCTGCGGCCGCAGATAGAGCGAGGAGACGGCGAGCTGGCCGGGCCCCTTCGTCCAGTTGTCCACGGCCACCGTCCCGGCGGCCTCCCCGTCCGCGCCCAGCACCCAGTACCGGCGCCGGTACAGCTCGCCACCCGGCCACTCCCGGCCGCTCTCCCCCAGCCGCTCGCGCCACCCTCGCTCGGCCCCCGGCGCGAGCCCGTCCGGGTCCACCAGCTCCCCCAGCTCGCCCTCCACCAGGGACGCCAAGTCCCATAGCGCGAACCGCCGTTCGTCCCCCTCGGGCACCACCCTCAGCCGCGGCCCCGCCGCCAGCCGATCCTGCGCCCTCTCCACCGCTGCATCCCAGGACCTCACCACCCCGCCACGATAACCCCACGGCGGGCACGGATCGTAATTCGGTGGACACCGAACGTCAGATCGGATACGAATTCAACTGTCCGAATCACTCGGGGAGGGGAGCCCCGCATGTACGCATCTGCCATGGCGATGGGTGTCCACCTCGCTCTGCTTCGCCTGGGCATCCTCCTGCTCGCCCGGTTCCACCTGGGCGCCGCCTCCGCTCGGCGCCTGCCGCACCATCCCGCGCGCCGACGGCTCGGCGCGACCACCCGCCGACCGGCGGGGGCGGGCCGCGCCGGGCCATTGGCAGCGCTCCGCGAACTTCACGCCGGCCCCCTTCTCCTCCTGCTCCGCACGGGCTTCGCCGTTCGCGCGGCGGCCGGACCGCCGTCAGCTCCTCGCCGCCGGGCCGGTCGGCGCGGCTTCCGCGCATGCCTCCGCCTCTGCCTCCGCCTCTGCCTCCGTCGGGGCCAGGGCAGTGGGAGCCGGGCGGGACGATGGGCGGGTCAGGGCCACGGCGGCGATCACGGCGGCGGCGCCGGCCAAGGCGTTCCAGCCGACGGGCTCGGAGAGGAAGGCCGCGCCCAGGGCGGTGGACCAGAGCGGCATCACGTAGGTGACGGCGGAGGCCACCGCCGTGCCCGCCGAGCGGACCAGGCCGAGGTTGAGCACGTACGCGAAGCCGGTGCCGACCGCCCCCAGCACCAGCAGGGCCGCTGCCGGGCCCACGCCGGGCCAGTGCGGCGAGCCCGCGGCGAACGGCGCGATGACGGTCAACTCGGCGGCGGCGCAGGTGATCTGGACAGCCGACAGCGCGGTGACGGAGTACGGCTGCCCGGACAGGAACCGCCGCAGGTAGGCGAAGCCCGCGCCGTAGCAGCACGCGGCGCCCAGACAGGCCAGCCCGCCGGCGATCTCGCCCGAGCCGATGCCGCGCCAGACCCCGAGCACGGTCAGCACGCCGACGAAGCCGAGGGCAAGGCCGCTCAGCCTGCGCGCCCCGGGGCGGCGCTCCTCAGCGACCGTGACCACCGCGAACAGCAGCGTGAACAGCGGGGTGGTCGCGTTCATCACCCCGGCGAGCACCGAGCTGATCCGGGTCTCGCCGTACGAGAAGAGGGTGAACGGCACGGTGTTGAGCAGCACCGCGACCACCGCCGAGTGCCCCCAGACCGCGCGGTCGCGCGGGGCCCGTTCGCGGCGCAGCACGAGGATCGCCCACAATGTGCCCGCCCCGAGGACGGAGCGCCAGAGCGCCACCCACACCGGCGGTACGCCCCCGTCCACGGCCACCTTGATCAGGGCGAAGCTCGCGCCCCAGATCGCCGACAGCGTCACGAACCCCGGCCACCAGCGCCGCATTCCGACCACCTTCGTCCTCCCGTGTGCGTCCGCTCCGGACAGCGCCCGTTCCGGACAGCGCCCGTCCTGGACGGCGTCCGTCCTGGACAGAGGGTGGCCCGGCTCCGGAACATGAGTCCAACAAGTGACGATTTCGACCTGATGAGGAAGTCTCATGGCAGTGGAGGTCAACCTGGCCCAACTCCGGGCGCTGGTCGCGGTCGCCGACGCCGGCGGCTTCGGCGCCGCCGCCGACGACCTGGGCATCACCCAGTCCGCCGTCTCGCACGCGGTCGCCGCCCTGGAGCGGACCCTTGGCGCCCCGGTCCTGCACCGCGGCAACCCCACCCGGCCGACCGCGCTCGGCGAGCAGATCCTCCCGCACGCCCGGACCGCGGTCGCCTCGGCCGCCGCCGTGCGCGCCATCGCCACCCGGCACTCGGGCGGCCTCACCGGCACCGTCCGGCTGGCCGCGCCCACCACCGTCTGCCAGGTGCTGCTGCCCGGGCTGCTCCGGGACTGGGCGGCGGCGCACCCGCAGGTCACCGTCCGGATCTTCGAGGGCGAGGACGCCGAGCTGGCCGTCTGGCTGGAGGCGGGCACCGTCGACGCCGCCGTCCTGGTGGACGCGAGCCCGCTGCCGCCCGGGGCGGTCTCCCTCGGCGCGGACTCCATGCACGCGCTGCTCCGCCAGGACCACCCGCTCGCCGGGCAGGAGACCATCCACGTGGCGGACCTGGACGACGACGACTTCCTGCTCTCCGAGGGCGGCTGCGAGCGGCACATCCGCGAGGCCTACCGCCGGGCCGGCACCCGCTTCACCCCGCGGCACCGGATCCGCGACCTCAACACGCTGATCGGCATGGTGCACGCGGGCGTCGGCGTCTCGGTGATGCCCGCGCTGGCCCTGACGATGATCCCGGCCGGCTGCGTCCTCGTCCCGATCCGCCCCGCCGTCCACCGCACCCTGACCCTCACCGGCCCGACCACCCGCCCGTGGTCCCCCGCGGTGAGCGGCCTCCTGGCAGCCGTCCCCTCGTCGACGAGCGCCGGATTCCCGGCGGACGCCGAGGTGCCGGCGGGCTCCTGACGGCCATCGCCGCTCCACTCCGCAGCACCGAGGGGTTGACCGCCCCTCCCCAGCAGGTCTATACCAGTGACAGCCCATGGCAACTACCCCATGCCGCTGGGCCGTTCGGCCTGCGCCGCCCCACCCCCACGTACGGCGCGAACAGGTCCACTTCCCCCTGCCGTTTCTGGAAAGGCTTCCGATGGAACGCGCTCTACCCCCACACCCCACTCCCGCACCCCACAGACCCCGTCGTGCGTCCCGCCGGGCCCGCCGTCGGGCCGTCGTCGCCGTCGCCGGCGTGCTCGGGCTGGTCGCCGGCGGTGTCGCCGCGCTGGCCGGCACCGGCTCCGCCGCCGCCGACACCACCACCGGGCTGGGCAGCAACTGGTACGCCTCGGCGCCGTACCTGATGCCCGAGGACAACAGCCCGCCGGACGCCGCCGCAGTGATGGACGCCACCGGGCAGAAGGCCTTCCAGCTGGCCTTCATCCTGGCCCAGGGCAGCAACTGCGCCCCGGCCTGGGGCGGCACCTCCTCCATCGACAGCGACACCACCATGCCGTCGGTGATCCAGACCATCCGCGGCAAGGGCGGGGACGTCTCGGTGTCGGTCGGCGGGTACGGCGGCACCAAGCTCGGCCAGGTCTGCGGCACGCCGGAAGCGACCGCCGCCGGATACCAGCAGGTGATCACCAAGTACCAGCTGAAGGCGATCGACTTCGACCTGGAGGAGCCGGAGTACGAGAACACCGCGGCGATCCACAACGAGATCGGCGCCGCCCGGATCCTCCAGCAGAACAACCCGGGCCTCTACGTGTCGATCACCACCGCCGGGACCACCTCGGGCACCGGCTGGTTCGGCACGCAGATGCTCAACGAGGCCAAGTCGCAGGGCTTCACGCCGGACAACTTCTCGATCATGCCGTTCGACGGCGGGTTCAACGGCGCCGCCGCGCAGACCGACGCGCTGGTGAAGTTCAACCAGATCCTGCAGACCACCTTCGGCTGGTCCGAGGCCACCGCGTACGCCCACGAGGGCGTGTCGATGATGAACGGCCGCACCGACGCCGCCGAGTACTTCCGGCAGGCGGACTTCCAGACCGTGCTGGACTTCGCCACCGCGCACAACCTGGCCCGGTACACCTACTGGTCGGTCAACCGCGACCGCCAGTGCCCGGGCCCGGTCGACCCGGGGCTGTCCGGCTCCTGCTCCAGCGTGGCGCAGAACTACTGGGACTTCACCAAGTACACGGTGAAGTTCGCCGGCGCGACCCCGCCCACCACGCCCCCCACCACGCCGCCGACGACTCCCCCGACCACTCCGCCGACCACCCCGGGCACCTGCACCGACCCGGCGTGGAGCGCGAGCACCACGTACACGGCGGGCAACAAGGTCTCGTACAACGGCCACAAGTACCACGCCAAGTGGTGGACGCTGAACGAGGTGCCGAGCGCCAGCGGCCAGTGGGGCGTCTGGGCCGACGACGGCCCCTGCTGATCACCCCGACTGCTGATCACCCCTGATCACCCGAACGCCCGAGGGGCGGGCCCGGCGCACACCGGGCCCGCCCCTCGCACACGCCGTCAGCCCTCGCTCGCCGCGATCCGCTCGCGCAGGTCGGCCAGGATCTCCGCCGCCTCCGGCAGCCCGACGCTGCGGCAGCGCGCGATGGCGGCGGTCAGCCGGTCCGTCGCGGCCTTCGTCCGCCCAAGGTCGGTGCCCTCGATCAGCGCGGCCAGCCGCACGGCCTCGGCGCGCGGCGACTCGGCCTGCTCGCCGCCCTCCTCGTACACCGGGACGGCCCGCTCGACCTCGGCCAGCGCCTCCTCGTACCGCCCGGCGACGGCCAGGCAGCGCGCCCGCTCGTAGTGCGAACCGCCGCGCAGGAACCACGAGTTGTACGAGGCCCCGGCCTGCTCGGCGGCCGCCCCGACGGCGTCCGCCTCGGCCAGCCGGGCGAGCGCGCTCTCCAGGCCGTCCGGACCCTGTTCGCGCATCACCAGCCGGGCGAAGTCGCGCAGCGTCGCGGCCATCTGGTCCCACTGGGGCGCCTCGGCGTGCGCCGCAAGGGCGCGTTCGCGGGAGGCGTCGGCGGCCTCCCAGCGGTCCGCCCTGGCCAGCGCGAGGGATGCCTCGCAAGCGACCACGGTGAGGGTGGACCCGTCCTCCCACTCCTCGACCTCGTCGGCGAGGCGCAGGTACTCCTCGGCCGCGTCCCGGTACTCCTCCAGCTCGAACAGCCCGCGGGCGAGGTCGAGCCGGACCTGGGCGAGCAGGCGCTCGTCCAGTTCGGGGGCGGCCGCGTCGAGCAGCACCGACTCCAGCACGGCGACCGCGTCGGCCGCCCGGCCGTTGCCGCGCAGCAGGTCCGCGAGCTGCAGCCGCACCTGGGCGGCCTCCTCGGCGGCGGCCCGGCCCTTGCGGTCGAAGCGGGCGGCGGCCTCCGAGAGTGCCCGGATCGCCGCGCCCTCGTCGCCGGTGTGGGCGCTCGCATGGCCGAGCATCATGTAGGTCGGGGCGAACGGGTAGGAGTCGTCGCCCCAGCGGGCGGCCTCGGCCAGCGCCCGGTGGAACACCTCGACGGCCTGGGCGGATTCGCCGCTCTGCAGCAGCACCTGACCGAGCAGGCCGAGCACCCGCGGGGTCTGCCAGGGCAGTTCGGCGGCGTCCAACTGTGCCATGACCTCCCGCAGTTCGGCCGCGGCCTCGGCCATCCGGCCCTGCCGGGCGGCGGCATCGGCGGCGTACTGGCGCGCGGTGGCGGCCCGCTTGGGCGAGCCGAGCGCGACGCTCTCCGTCCGGTACGCGCCGACGACCTCCCCGAACCGTGCCACGAGCTCGGCGGGCGGCTCGGGCAGCGCAGCGACCAGGTCGTGGTGCGCGGCGAAGGCCCGACACTGGAGCACGATCAGGTAGTCGTCGTCGCTCATGCCGCCCGCGGCGTGCAACTCCCGGGCGCGGCCCAGTGCTTCGTCGAGCGCCGGCCAGTCGGAGGCCACGCCGTCGACCTCGCCGAGTTCGACGACGAGCGTGCGGGTGCGCACCATGAGGGCCTGGCCGAGCAGCCCCTCCTGCTCGAACAGGTCTGCGGCGGCGAGCAGTTCGGCCTTGCCTCCGGTGTGGTCGTCCCGGTCCAACGCTGCGTGGGCGCGCTGCTCGGCGAGTTCGGCGCGCAGGCGCCCGGCGGTGCCGGCCGCGGTGCCCTCCTCGTGCACGTAACCGTCGGCCTCGAAGCGCTCGGCGATCCGCCGCCAGAGCCGGTCCGCGTCCGGGTGGCCGACGAGGTCGAGCTCGCGGGCGCGGACCACCAGGGCCGCGAAGTCCTCCGGCTCCGGCTCGGTGGCGCGACGCGGCGCGGGCACGACGGCCGGAGCTCCGGCCAGTTCGGGCGCGGCGGCGGAGCGGACGCCGAGCGCGAGCGGCTCGGCGAGCAGCGGCTCGCGCTCCAGCCGGGCACGGCGGCGGGCGCCGACCGCGTCGGTGCCGTTGCGGGCGTCGAAGCGGTCGGCGAGCGCGCCGGCCTCGCTCCGGAGGTGGGCGAGCAGCGTGTCGACCGTCCAGCCGCTGCCGGGCGGGCCACTGACCGCGAGGTCGCCGTGGCCCTGGCGGGCCAGGGCGGCGATCAGCACCTCGACGCCGGTGAGGAAGTCGAGGCGGCCGCCCGGGTCGCCGGTGAGGGTGAACAGGTCGCGGTTCTCGGAGAGGATCTCCAGGCCGCGCGGCTCGTTGCCGGAGAGCGCGCAGAACTCGATGTGCTGGCCGACCGGGCGGGCCATCCCGGCCTTGCCGCGGACGAACCGGTAGCCCACCAGGTGGCTGGAGCGGGCCTCGTCCAGGCGGCCCTCGCGCAGCATCGGCAGCAGGGCTGAGGCGTGGCTGAGGTAGGGCTCCTCGGAGCAGGTGCTCTGGCCGCCGAGGACGGGGCGCCAGGCCACCAGGGCCCGCGCGTCGTCGCCGGCGCGCACGTGGTGGGCGGCGCGGGAGCGGATCTCGCAGGCGTGGCAGTCGCTCAGCTCGGTGCGCGGGCGGGCGGTCCACAGCTCGTACGCGTCCTCGGTGCCGACGCCGGTGTGCGCGGCCAGGTGGAAGCGCTGGGCGTAGTACGGCTGGAGGCCGAAGCCGGCCGCGCGGTAGCGGTCCCGCATCTCGCTGTGCCAGCGGCGGATCGCCTCCAGCGGCACGTCGGGGGTACCGAGCAGGGAGCTGGCGACCCACTTGAAGCGCCAGAACACCTGCTCCCTGGCCCACTCGCCGAAGCCGTCCGGGTCGGTGTCCCAGAGCTTGAGCACCCGGGCGAAGACCACCGGCGACTTGCTGCGCTCGCCGTCGTACTGGTACGCCTCCATCAGCTCCAGCAGGGCCAGCGAGCGCACCCCGGTGTCGTCGAACTGCTCGGCGGCGTCGACGAGTTCCTCGGCGGTGACGGTCCGCGGGCGGCCGTAGGGGCGGGTGTCGTTCTCGCGCAGCGCGGCCATCACCGCGTCGGGGGTGTCCAGCATCACGCCTCCTTCGGGTCGGTGCCGGGGCCGCGGCCCTCGGCCGCCTCGTGGCCGAGTATGGCGTGGTCGAGCAGGCTGATGAACGAACGGTTGAGCAGCGCGCTCTCGCTCGCCTTCAGCGGACGGCGGGTCATCAGCAGGGCCTGTCCGTACAGCGCCTCGACGGCGGTGACGGCGAGGTCCCGGCCGGTGATCGAGGCAGCGCGGCGGACCAGCGGGTTGAGGTGGTTGAGCACGAGCTGGGCGCGGGGCACCTCGGCGCGCAGCGAGCCCAGGATGTCCGCCCACAACCCGTCCGCCTCCTCGGCGAGTTGGGCGCGGCTGCGCTCGTGCCGGGCCTCCCGGTTGTCGAACAGCAGCGCCGGGGCGCTGGTCGGGTGGAAGCTGCGCAGGGCAACGTCGCAGTCGAACCGGCCGACCACCTCGCGGGCGACGGTCAGGAACGCGGCGGCGGCCAGCTCGGTGGCCGGGTCGACGGCGTCCAGGTGCGCGGTCACCATGCCGGGGTCGAGGTCCGTGACGGAGACGCCGGGCCGGATCTCGGGCAGCCGGTGCACCAGGTCGCGGTCGTAGGTGTAGCCGCCGTTGACCACGCCGAGCCCGGCCGCGCTCGCGATCGCGGCCACCTGACGGAACTCGTCGTCGGTCCCCGCGACCAGGACGACCGGGTGACTGCGCACGAACTCGTCCAGCGTCATCTGGCCGTCGCTGGTCTCGAACGGCAGCCAGGGCAGCAGCATCCGCAGCAACTCGTCGTCGTAGCGGGCGAGTTGCTTGACGGCCAGATAGTGCACGGAGAGGAACCGGTGCAGCATCGCCGGGTCGCTCGCGGACAGCCCGGCGAGCCAGTCACGGATCCGTACGCCGAGCGCGTCGCGGACGGCCGCCAGCGTCTCGTCCGCGTACAGGCCCTCGCGGGAGGCGGTCGGGCGCAGGCCGTCGGTGTCGACCACGCAGCGGACGAAGAACGCCCAGTCGGGCAGGAGTTCGTCGGCCTGGTCGGAGAGCAGCATGCCCTTGAGGTGCACCCGGTGGCCGGAGCGGCGCGAGGGCGGGGCGGCGTCCGGCAGGACGTACGCGACGCCGCGCAGGCCGACCAGCGGCAGGTCCAGGTCGATGGCGTCGAGCGGGGTGAAGTCGAACGTGCTGCGGCAGTACTCGGCCAGCGCGTCGCGCCGGGCGAGCGGGGAGCTGTGCCGCTCGGCCCACGGCGGGGTCCGGTTGACCCGGTGCTCGGTGCCGTTGGCGTCGACGACCGTCACCTCCTGCCGCAGCAGGCTGCCGAAGTCCCGGGCGAGTGCCAGGACTTGGCCCGAGCGGGTCCACTCGGCGGCGTCCGCGCGCGGGGCGAGGGTGACGGTGGTGCCCGGCTCCGGCTTGGCCTCGGCGGGCAGGGTTCGGATGGTGTAGCGGCCGTCGGAGCTGCCGCGCCACTCCACGACCGGGGCGTCCGGGGTGGCGGCGGAGCGGGTGACGACGGTGATCTCGTCGGCGACCACGAAGCAGGCGAGCAGGCCGATGCCGAACTGGCCGATGAAGTCGCCGCGGGCGCGGGCCAGTCCGGCGCCGTCCAGGCCGCCGTCGGCGTCGCGCTTGGAGCTGCGGCCGATGGTGGCGAGGAAGGTGTGAACGTCCGCCTCGGTGAGGCCTATGCCGGTGTCGGTGACGGTCAGCTCGTCGTCGGCGCGGACGGTGATCCGGGCGGGCGCGGCGGGGTCGAGCTTCTGCCGGGCGGTGATCGCGTCCACCGCGTTCTGCAGGAGCTCGCGCAGGTAGACGCGCGGGCTGGAGTAGAGGTGGTGGGAGAGCAGGTCCACCAGACCGCGCAGGTCCACCTGGAAGGTGTGCGCACTCGTCGGGTTCTCGGATGGGGACACCGGAGGCTCTTTCGATCGCTTGTGGGTGAGGAGGGTCTGGCGCCCGGCTCCGGGAGGCGGGCGTGGTGGGGCTTGGTGGCCGCTTGGGCGTCAGCGTGCGCAGCGGTCGCGGTGGGCGCGGAAGTTCTCGACCGGGTCGCCGGCCAGGTAGTGCCAGGGCGACTCGGTGACGAGGCCGTCCAGCGCGTCGAACAGCAGGTGCGCGGTCTTGCGCTGGTCGGCCAGTGAGAAGGCCATCGCAAAGGTGTTGAACGCGCCCTGCCAGCCGCGGACCTGTGTGAAGCCGGGGTGCAGGACGGACCGGAAGGCCGCCTCCTGGAGCTCGGCCAGGACCGTCGGGCTGGTGAGGTAGGCGTGGTCCTCGCCGTCCGGCAGGTCGAGCCAGCGCTCCAGGTGCGCGAGCGCGACCAGCTCGCCGAGCTGGCTGCCCTCGGGGGCGGCGAGCATCGAGGAGCGGGCGAAGTCGTGCATCTCGTCGTGCGAGCCGCCCCACTTGGCGCACAGCTGCTGGAGGCGCTGGCGGTGCGAGGCGGGGTGGCCGGGGGCGCGGCGCAGCGCGGCCTCGAAGCGGCAGGTGGCCGCCTCCGGGTCGAGCGAGGCGCCGCGAGCGCTGATCTGCAGGAAGTACCAGGGGGCGAGCCGGGCGGGCTCGCGCTCGGCGGCCTCCAGCAGCTGCTCCTCGGCGATGTCCAGCCGCTCGTGGAAGAGCCGCCACTGCTCCTCCGTCACGTGCTTGGCTCGGGCGCCGGTCCGGGCCTCCCAGGCCCAGGTGATGTGCCGGGCGCCGGACAGCAGAAGCGGCAGGGTGTCGTCGGGGCGCTCGGCGACGGCCTTGGCGGTCCACTCCTCGACGCCGTCGACGTCGGCGAGGGCGCCCAGGATCCACGTCAGGTCGGCCTCGTCCTCGACGGCGGCGAGGGCGGGGCGCAGGGACGACCAGTCGCCGACGGCGGCCTGGCCGAGCATCAGCCGCAGTGCGTCGTCCCCGTAGGCCGGGTCGAGCACCGCGGTGGGGCCGACGGCCGCGGCCCGCTCGGCGGCCCGCTTGCCGCGCCCGAACCCGAGTCCGCGGCGGCCGGCCTGGCCCTGCGGAGCGTCATCGCCGGAGCGGCGACGGAAAAGCGGCATCGGGTGTCCCCCTCGAACGTCATCGGTATCTCTCGCATGGCCGCACACGGCCACCCAGATGCAGTACATATCACGCGCGCCCGACATCCGTTCGCGCAGCCCGCACGTGGCCTGACGAGGGGGATAACAGATGACAGCGGACAGATAACAGATTTCAGAGAACAGATTCTGTTATCTGTCCGCTGTTGCCTGTTCGTTGTCCACCCGGTCACCGGACCGTCAGATCGGGCCCAGCCCCGCGTCCGGCGTCCGCCCGGCCTGCGCCTGCTCGATCCGCTTGACCAGCATCGCGGCGAACCGCCGGGTCGCCACCACGTCCACCGGCCCGCCCTCGGTCGTCACGCTCGCCACCACGGTGCCCGACCGCAGCACGATGCCGACGCCCTCGCTGCCGGCCAGCTGCCCCTGGAAGGCCTGGCTCTCGCTGCCCAGCACCGCCACGCCCACGGTCTTGAACGGCCCACTCCCGTACGAGGCACAGGTCTCCTTGAGGCGGTCCTTCGCCGCGTCCCGGGTGGGCAGGGTGTCGACCATGAACCGGGTGACGAGGTCCCCCGAGGAGAATCGGACCGAGCCGCTCAGCGGCTTCCCCGTGCAGGGCGCCTTCGCGGTGCAGGTGGTGGCGTGGTCGGCGGTGTCGACGCGTCGCTTCTCCTCCTCCCACCCGGCCATCGCCTTCACGTCCGGCAGCACCTGCAGGACCACCTTGTCGTCCAGCAGCACCGCCTCCGAGTCCGCCCCGGGCGTACCGGCCCCGGCCCCCGCCGGCGGCGGAACGGGCGCACCGGTACCGCCCGCGGACGGCGTGACGACGCCAGGCGCGGGCGCGGAGGCGGCGGCGGCGGCGGCCGAGACGTTACCCGCCGCACTTGCCGATGGCGCCGAACTCGATCCCGAACTCGCGCTGCCCGCAGCCCCCTTGGCAGCCTCCGAGCCGTCCGACGCACACCCGCCGAGCACCCCCACCAGCACACCGACCGCCACCCCGGCAGCCACCCGCAGACCGACCTTGCCCATCGCCCGCTCCCCTCCCGATGTCCGTGACCCATCAAGATAGCCGTTCGCCCCCGGACGGGCCCGGGCAGCCTTGCCTCGCACCTCGGGCCCACGCAGGCTCACCCCACCCAGCCCCGACCGCCCCTGCCCAGCCCCGGTTCCAAAGATTATAAAGACCGGTCTACTGATTCCTCGGTCGGCAGCCGCCCACCCCCCGATCAGGGTGGGCAAGGCAAGCGGCGGTGGGCGGCAACCCCGAAAGGTCGCCGCCCACCGCCGCGTCAGGCTCAGGCCCGTGCGTCAGACTGCGGCAGCCGGGACCGGGAAGGTCGGGTACTCGACGCCCGAGACGTACTGGACGACCCGAATGACCTGGCAGGAGTAGCCGAACTCGTTGTCGTACCACAGGTAGAGGATCGCGTTGTCGCCCTCGACCTTGGTGGCGCCGGCGTCGACGATCGAGGCGTGGCGCGAGCCGATGAAGTCGCTCGACACCGCGTCGGGCGAGTCGGTGAAGTCGATCTGGCGCTTCAGCGGCGAGGTCAGCGAGACGTTGCGGAGGTAGTCCAGGACCTCCTCGCGGTTGGTCTCGCGCTTCAGCTGCAGGTTGAGGATGGCGATCGAGACGTCCGGCACCGGCACGCGGATCGAGCTGCCGGTGATCTTCGCCTGGAGGTCCGGCAGCGCCTTGGCGACGGCCGAGGCGGCACCGGTCTCGGTGATCACCATGTTCAGCGGTGCCGAGCGGCCGCGGCGGTCGGCCTTGTGGTAGTTGTCCAGCAGGTTCTGGTCGTTGGTGAACGAGTGGACGGTCTCCACGTGGCCGCGGAGCACGCCGTACTCGTCCTCCATCGCCTTCAGCGGCGGGACGATCGCGTTGGTGGTGCAGGACGCGCAGGAGAGGATCTGCTCGTCCGGCTTGATCGTGTCGTGGTTGACGCCGTGCACGATGTTCGGGACGTCGCCCTTGCCGGGCGCGGTCAGCACGACCTTGGCGATACCGGGGCGCAGGTGCTTCGACAGGCCCTCGCGGTCGCGCCAGCGGCCGGTGTTGTCGATCAGGATGGCGTCCTTGATCCCGTACTCCGTGTAGTCGACCTTGGTCGGGTCGTCGGAGTAGATCACGGTGATCTCGTTGCCGTTGGCGATGATCTTGTTGTTCGCCTCGTCGACGGTGATGGTGCCCTGGAACTGGCCGTGGATGGAGTCACGGCGCAGCAGGGAGGCGCGCTTCACGAGGTCGTCGCCGCCGCTGTTGCGGACGACGATGGCGCGCAGCCGCAGGCCGTTGCCCGAGGCCTTCTCGATCAGCAGACGGGCCACGAGGCGGCCGATGCGGCCGAACCCGTACAGCACGACGTCGCGGGCGTCCCGGCGCTCCAGCTTGTTGTCGCCCGTGGCGCCGATGACGGCCCGGGCGGTGAACTCCGCCACCGAGAGGCCGCGGTCGTCCGCCTTGTAGGTCGCGGCGAGCATGCCGATGTCGATCTGGGAGGGGCCGAGGTCCAGGGCGGTCAGGGCCTCCAGGAACGGCATCGTCTCGGTGACCGAGAGCTCCTCGCCGGCTATCTGCCGGGCGAAGCGGTGCGTCTTGAGGATGCTGACCACCGACTTGTTCACCAGCGACCGGCTGTGGAGGAGGACGGTCACGTCCCGCTCCCGGTGCAGTCGACCGATGATCGGGATCATCGACTCCGCGATCTCCTCGCGGTTCTTCCAGTCCGTGAACACGTCGTCGTTGACAGTCACAAGTCCATCTTTCGAGCTGAGGGTGTTGCCCACATGGTAGCTTCGCGGATTTTCGATCCGACGACCTCCCCCGGCCGGCGTTGACCGAGGGGCCCGCAGGGGCCTATTTTGAACGCGTTCAACTAGCCTTGAACGCGTTCAATTCATTCCGGGGAGGACCTGTGGCAGCCGTTGAGGACACCGGAACGGTGATCGTCGTACCGCCCGGGCGAGCGGTCGAGCGCGTCTTCTCTGCGCCCGTCCTGGCCGTCTTCCTGGTGCAGCCCGTCCTCGGGGTGGGGCAGTTTCTGTACCGATACGGTCCGGAGCAGCTGGCGCCCATCGGCCTGGTCTTCGGCATTCCGATGCTGCTGGTCCTGCTGGGCCGCTGTGCCCGTCCCCACTTCGCAACGCGCATTCGCGCGGAGATGTGGTGGCTCGCGCAGGCGACCGCCCGCTACATCGCGTGCTGCGCGACGCCGCTGTTCGTACCGATGCTGATCGGGATGGCGCAGGCGCCGGCGTGCCGCGTCGACGACGGGTGTTACCAGGGGGATCCGGGCGGCTACGCCGCGTTCATCGGAATGTTCATCCTCTGGGTGACGGTCCCAGCCCTGGTGCTCCTGTTCCTTCTCGCCCCGCACGCGCTGCGGGGCAGGCGCGTGCGGACCCTCTTCGCGCTGCTGACCAACCTCCTTCCGGCGCTGTTCCTGCTCGCCGGGTTCGCACCGGTCCTCCTCCTCATCGGCGCCCAGGCGGTCTACGCCTGGGCCTTCCTGCCGGTCGCCCCGCGTCCAACCCGCGCCGGCACCTCCCGCCCGTAGGTAGGGGAAACCCGACCACCAGGTCTCGACCTGCCTGTCATGACGCCACCGCCCCGCCCGACTGCCCACGCCGACACCGCCCGCTACTACGCCGCGGCCGACGTGTTCGCCATGCCGTGCCAGGCGGGCCTGGAGGCGGAGGGCCTGGGCATCGTCCTCCTGGAGGCCGCGGCCGCCGTCCGACGAGGCGTGAGGGCCGCGTTCACCCTCCCGAACCGGCGGCGAAACGCCGGTTCGGGGTTGACCTTCACATCGGTGTGAAGGGGGACGATGGGGCCATGACTGCCACATCGTTCGACCCGCATGCGCTGTTGGAGGCGAGCCGGCTCGGGGTGCTCGCCACGATCAAGGCGGACGGGCGTCCGCAGCTTTCGCCCGTTCTGCCGTTCTACGACCGGGGGGCGGGGGTCATTCTGATCTCCACGACCGACGGGAGGGCGAAGACGGCGAACCTGCGGCGGGATGCGCGGGCGGCGCTGGAGGTGACCGAGGCGGACGGGATGTCGTGGGCGACGGCCGAGGGGGTCGTGACGTTGACCGGGCCGGGGAGTGATCCGGACGGGCCCGAGGTGGAGGCCCTGGTGACGTACTACCGGACCGCGGCCGGAGAGCATCCGGACTGGGACGAGTACCGGGCGGTGATGGTGTCCGACCGGCGGGTGCTCATCACCATGACGGTCGACCACGTGTACGGCCAGAGGATCGGCTGAGGAAGCGGAGTGTGGGAGAGCCCCGGATCGTTCGACGTTCGACGGTCCGGGGCTTTCGTGTGAGCGGAGCCGGCCGGGCGGCGCCGAGTGGGGCTGATGGCACCCGGCGGCCCGGCGCGCGGTTCAACTCAGCTGGGACAGGCCCTCGGTGGCGATGCGTTCGAAGACGGTGAGGTCGGTGGCGAAGACGGAGTCGGGGACCGGCCAGTGGAGGACGAGGTCGGTGATGCCCAGCTCGCGGTACGTGCCGGCCCAGTGGACGAAGGCGTCGAGGGAGGTGAGGGGACGTTCGGCGGTGAAGCCCTGCAGGAGGACCTTGGCGAGGGAGTCGGGGGTGCGGCCCTCGGCTTCGCAGGCGGTGTGGAGTTTCGCCAGCTGCTCGGCGATGACGGCCGGCGCGCGCTCGGCGGGGACGTCGGGGTCGGCCGGGTCGCCGCAGGTGACCCAGCCCTGGGCGTGGCGGGCGGCGACACGGAGCCCCCGGGGGCCGGTCGCGGCGACGTAGAAGGGGACGCGCGGGCGTTGGACGCAGCCGGGGATGTTGCGGGCCTCGACGGCCGTGTAGTGGTGGCCCTGCTCCGTCGTCGCATCCTGGGTGAGGACCTTGTCGAGGAGGGGGACGAACTCGCCGAAGCGGTCGGCCCGTTCCTTCGCGGACCACTCCTCCTGGCCCAGCACCGTCGCGTCGAAGCCCGTGCCGCCGGCGCCGATGCCGACCGTCAGCCGGCCACCCGAGATGTCGTCGAGGGTCAGCAACTCCTTGGCCAGGGTGACGGGGTGGCGGAAGTTCGGTGACGTGACCAGGGTGCCGAGGCGGATCCGCTCGGTCACGGTCGCGGCGGCGGTCAGGGTGGGGATCGCGCCGAACCAGGTGTCGTCCCGGAAGGACTGCCAGGACAAGTGGTCGTATGTGTAGGCGGCGTGGAATCCGAGGTCCTCCGCCCGCTTCCAGACCTTCTGCCCTTCGCTCCACCGGTGGACGGGAAGGATCACTGTGCTGAGGCGCATGCCGCCGACCCTATCCCGGCGAGTCCCGGCGGTAGCCTCGCCGCGCCCCCTGTCCTGGCGCCCCTCGACACACCCCGGGACAAGGTCAGAAGTGCTCCAGGAGCTCTGCGAAGCGGCGCAGCGCGAGTGTCGCGTCCTCGGGGCGGAACTCCTCGTGCTCCAGCACCCAGGTGTGCTCGTGCGGGATGTAGACGGCCTTCAGGCCGGCCCGGAGTGCGGGCAGGATGTCGGACTTGGGCGAGTTGCCGATCATCCAGGTCCGGTCGGGGTCCAGGTCGAGGTCGGCGGTGAGCTGCCGGTACGTGTCCACGTTCTTCTCGGCGACGATGTGGATGCTGCGGAAGTGGTGGGTTATCCGGGAGGCGTCCACCTTCCGCTGCTGCTCCGCCAGGTTTCCCTTGGTGAGCAGCAGCAGTTCGTGGTTCTCGGCGAGGGCCACGAGGGTGTCCTCGACGCCCTCGATCAGCTCGACCCCGCGATTCGTCAACGGGGTCAGGAGTTCCTCGATCCGGGCCTTGTCCTCGGCCGTGGGG
The DNA here is from genome assembly GCF_019192735.1 of Kitasatospora aureofaciens. Lineage (GTDB taxonomy): Bacteria > Actinomycetota > Actinomycetes > Streptomycetales > Streptomycetaceae > Kitasatospora > Kitasatospora aureofaciens_A. The sequence continues at coordinate 45,194 of NZ_JAHTKP010000046.1, read as the reverse complement.
ATTCGGCCGTGGACGGCTTCCAGGCAGTCCGCGAGGCTCTGCCGGAACATCTCCGCGCCGTACCCGAGGGACACCGCGTTCTTCGCCTCGATCTCGTCGAGGAGCGTCCGGGTACGGCTCCGATCCTCGGGCGTGGCAACCCAGTTCAGAAAGCCGTCGATGACGCGCTCGAAGAGAACGTTGTTCTCCCACAGCGTGTCGTCGGCGTCGAAGACGAGCGTCTGGCCCTTGAGCATCTGATCCACCCTGATCCACCTCGAAGTGTGTGCCGAAGAAGAATGTGCGTCAGGCGTCCAGCAGCCGGCCCGCACGGTCGAGGGTCTCCCGGAAGTTCTCCTCCGTGGTCCGCGCGCGTGCCTCCGCCACCGAGAGCCATTCGAGCGGCGAGGCCGGGTTCTCCGGCCGCGCGTCGTCCGGCGTTCCGGTGGCCAGCAGGAACCGGAGGTCGGCGTGCTCGTGCGCGGGCTCGCGGGGCGAGGCCGGCACCGGTACGACGGCGAGGTGCACCAGGGACGCGTCCGGCCAGGGCGCCAGGTCGGTCAGGCCGGTCTCTTCCCGGCCCTCCCGCAATGCGATCTCCAGCGGCAGCGTCTCGCCGGGATCGCCGTGGCCGCCGACCTGGAGCCAGGCCTGCTGGCGGACGTGCCAGCGCAGCAGGACCCGGCGGGTCCTCGGGTGGACGATCAGGGCGGAGGCCGTGAAGTGCAGCGGGGTCGCGCGGTCCCAGGGGTCCGGCTCGCCGGCCAGGCCCAGGAGCCGCTCGTGGTCCGCCGTCTCGGCCGGGCCCTGTGGCCGGTACCGCTCCAGCAGCTCGGCCAGGCCCGGGGTCTCGGTCCCGCTCGTCATGGTCAGCACCCCTCGTTCCGGTCGAGCCCGCGTGGTCGGTCGAGCCCGCATGATCGGCCGCGTCCGCGTGATCGACTGCGTCCGCGTGATCGACCGCATCCACGTGCGGCGAACACAGGCGGCGAACGCGTGCCGCGAACGCGATCACCCTAACCGGCGATCGAAGTCGGCTCCTCCGAATTTCCGGGCCGGAGCGCGTGCCGGCGGCGGACGGACGGGCCGGCGAACGGCCGGTGCGGCTGCGGTGAGCGCACGAGCCGAAGGAAACGCTGCCTCGTTCCGGGCCGGGGGAAGGACCCGGAACGAGGCAGGGACGGGCTCCCCGTCGGGGCATCGGGGCCACCGCCTCGCCCTCCACTGTCGGGACCGCCCCCTGTGCCCTGCTAAAGCCCCGGTGAAGCGCGACCGGCACGACCCGGGAGAACCGGCCGCGCAGCTTGCTGCCACCGTCACCGGATGTTCACAACCACCCGGTGCGGCCATGCTGGAGCGAGGCCTGTCGACACCGCGGCCACCAGACCCCCCGGGTGAGGAGCCGTCATGACCATCGAGAGCACCGCGATCGTCGGTCCGGGACTGGACCACGGGCTGCTCGGCCACGCCACCCGGCACCTGATCCACTGCCCGCCCTCCTGGGACCACTTCCTGCTGGAGGCGCCGAGCAGCCGGGAGGAGCGCTTCCTGCTCACCGGGGACACACCGAGCGCCCACCCGCTGTTCAACGACGGGCCGGGCCACTTCCACGACCCGCAGCTGGTCACCGAGGCGGTCCAGGAGATCGGCGGGTTCGTCGGGCACCAGTACTTCGGCGTGCCCGAGGACCGGCCCGGCCTGTTCTACCGGTTCGGCCTCGGCGTGACCGAGGTGGCCGCCTGGCGCGCCGGGCGCGGCCCGGCCCGGATGACCACCGAGCTGCGGGCCACGCCCGCCAACACGGTCAACGGGGTGCCGCGCGGCATGGACTTCCACCTGGAGGTGTCGCTCGACGACGTGCCGTGCGCGACGGGCACCGCGAGCCTGGTCTTCGTCATGCCCGGGCTGCACCGCAGACAGGTCGCGCACAGCCGGTGGGCGGTGCAGGCCACGCCCGAGCTGGCGGACGAGCCGGCCGGCCCGGTCCGGCCGGTCGACCCCGGCGCGGTCGGCCGCGACTCGGCGGCGAACGTGGTGGTGAGCGAGCCGACCCAGGCCTCGCACGGTCGGCTCAGCACCTGGGTCCTCCTGCGCCGGGACAACCCGGTGCTGGGCGCCACCGCGGACGGCCACCTGGCCGGCACGCTGCTGATGGAGTCCCTGCGGCAGGCCTCGGTGGTGACCGCCGGACGCGCCGTCGGGCTGGTCCCCGAGCGGGCCATGCTGGCCTCCTGCGAGGTGCACTTCCGCGGCTACGCCGAGGCGGACCTGCCGGTCCGCTGCGCGACCGTCCCCGGGCCGATCGGGCGGGACGCGGCCGGGCGGCCGACCGTCCCGGTCACCCTCACGCTGACCCAGAACCGGCGGACGGTGGCCGAGGCACGCACCACGGTGGTGCAGGACTTCTGACCCGGCGCCGGCCGGCGGGTCGCCGTCACCGCCGAGTACACGGCGGCAGAGAGCACGAGGGGTGGACCCGGTGAGGTTCCGGATCCTGGGACCGATGGAGATCGAGGGCAGTGCGGGCCCCGGAGTCTTGCACACCCCGCAAGCGGCCAAGCTGCGGGTGGTCCTCGGCACCCTGCTGGTCCGCGCCAACCAGGTGGTGTCGGTCGAGAGCCTGGTCACCGAACTGTGGCGGGAAGAGCCGCCGCGCACGGCCACCGCCACCCTGCACGTCTACGTCTCGCAGCTGCGCAAGCTGCTGGACGCCGTCGACCCCGCCCGGGGCCGCGAGCTGTTGCACACCCAGCCCCCGGGCTACCGGCTCTCCCTCACGCCGGACCTGCTCGACCTGACCGCGTTCGAGGAGCTGTACCGGCTCGGCCGGGAGGCGATGGCCGACGGCCGCTACCGCCGCGCCGCCGACCTCCAGCGCCGGGCCATCGCGCTCTGGCGCGGCCCGCTGCTCTCCGACACCCCGCACGGGCCGCTGCTCGAAGGGGCCGCCGCCCAGCTCGCCGAGGCCGGCGGCGCCGCCCTGGACCAGCGGATCCGGGCCGACCTGGAGCTCGGCCGGCACCACGAGCTGATCGCCGAGCTGCGGTCATTGGCCGCCGAGCACCCGCTGCGCGAGGAACTGCACGGCCATCTGATGCTGGCCCTGTACCGGGCCGGGCGGCAGGCGGAGGCCCTGCAGGCCTTCGCCGAGCTGCGGAAGATGCTGGTGGCCGAGCTGGCGATCGAGCCCGGTCCGCCGCTGCAACGGCTGCACCGGCGGATCCTGGCCGGCGATCCCGGGCTGCTGCGCACGGCCGCCGAGACCGGGAGCGCCGAGACCGTCCGGGAGGACGCCGACGGGACGGCGTCGCTCGGCATTGCGGCCGGTACGGCGCTGCCCGCCGCCGACCCCGTCTTCACCGGCCGCGGGGCCGCCCTCGCACAGGTCGAGGAGCTGCTGCGGAACGCCCCGGCCGGGTCCTTCGTCGCGGTGGCCGGGCAGCCGGGCGTCGGCAAGACCGCGTTCGCCCTGGAGGTCGCCCACCGCAGTGGTCCGTACTTCCCGGACGGCCGGCTGTTCCTGGACCTCCAGCCCGAGCCGGGGCGCCCGCTGCCCGCCACGAAGGCGATCTCCACGCTGCTACGACGGCGCGGGGTGCGGCTGGCGCACGGCGCCGGGGCGGGCGAGCTCCACGACGCCTGGCAGGAGCAGTTGACGGATCGTCAACTACTCCTGGTGCTGGACAACGCCGACTCCGAGGCGCAGCTGCGACCGCTGCTGCCGACCACCGCCGGGAGCAGCGCGATCGTCACCGCCCGCCGGCTGCCCGCCGGGCTCGGCGGGATCCGGCCGGTCCTGCTGGACGCCCTCGACCCGGAGGAGGCCCGGCTGCTGTTCACGGCGGCGGTGGGCCCTGAGCGGGAGGCGGCCGAGCCCGCCGCCGTCCGCGAACTGCTGGAGCTGTGCGGCGGGCTGCCGCTCGCCGTCCGGGTCGCGGCCGCCCAGTTGACGGCCCGTCCGCACTGGAGCGTCGCCTCGCTGGTGGACCGGCTGCGGGACGAGCGGTTCCGGCTCGGCGAGCTGCGGATCGGCGAACTCGACACCCGCGCCCCGCTGTTGCGGGCGTACCAGGATGCCCGGCCCGAGCTGCGGCGGGCCTTCCGGCTGCTCGGACTGCTGCCGGCCGGCCCGTTCGGACGCGCGGCGGCCGGTGCGGTGCTGGGCCTCTCCCCCGCCGGAACCACCCGGTTGCTGGACGGGCTGGTCGACGACCGGCTGCTGGTCGCCGGCGACCGGGCGGGCTGCCAACTCCCCGAGCTGCTGAGGGTACTGGCCGTCGAGCGACTCGCCGAGGAGGAGAGCCCGCAGGACATCGGGGACGCGATCGAGCGGCTGTGCGCGGAGTACGCCCGCGCGGCCGGGCAGGTCGCCGCCGTACTGACGCACGCCCGGCCCTCCGGGGACGAGCCGCACGAGCCCGCCGCCTGGTTCACGCGCGAGCGGGACGCGCTCGTCCGCGCCGTCCGGCAGGCCCACGGGGCCGGCCGCTGGACCGCCGCCGTACGGCTGGTGGCGGCGCTGGACGGCCACCTGGAGACGCACGCCGCCTGGGGCGCCTGGGCCGAGACGCACGCGCTCGCGCTGGACGCGGCCCGGCGCTGCGGCGACCGCGCGGCCGAGGCCCGGACGCTCCGCTCGCTCGGCGATCTCGCCTGGCAGCAACGGCGGTTGGAGGAAGCCGAGGAGCACTACGGGCTGGCCCGCCGGATCGCCGAGGAGACCGGCCACCGGACGGAGCTGAGCCGGGCCCTGGTCGGCCTGGCCGAACTGCGGATGGACGCCGGGGACGGCGCCGCCGCCGACGCCCTGCTCACCGCCGCGCTCGCGGCCGACCCCGGCCCGGGCGACCCGCGGGCCCGGTTCGACGTGCTGCGCGCCCTCGGGTTCCACGCGCTCTCGGCCGGCGACCACGCCCGGGCACACACCCGCTTCACCGCCTGCCTGGACCTCGCCCGCACCCTCCACGACCGCCGGCTGGAGTCATTCGCCCGCCGTGCCCTGCGCACCGCCCGGTCCGGCCCCGGCCACCGCCTGGAGGTCCGCCCGGGCGTCTGGCGTCTGCACGAGCGCCGGCCGCTGCCCGAGCCGGCCTTTTAGCCGCGCTTAAGCCGGAGCAGCGAGGGTGGTACGGCCAGGGGCCTTGGTGGACCAGGGGACAAACAGGGCGGGGGCGGGGAATGCCGGCAACGCAACAGGGTTGGATGTCGGTCCGAGCGGCGCAGTCGCCGCCGCCGCGCTCCGCCGGAGCGGCCCGGCTGATCGGACGCGAGCGCGAACTGCTCACCCTCGACGCCCGGTTGGCGGATCCGTCACTACGGCTGCTCACCCTCACCGGGCCGGCGGGTGTCGGCAAGAGCCGGCTCGCCGCGGCCGCTGCGCCCGCCACCGCCGGCTTCACCGCCGCGTGGTCCGTCGACCTGGCCGCCGTGCCCGGGGAGAGCCTGCCCGAGACCGTCCGCCGGGAGGCCGCCGCGCTGCGGCTCGCCGACGACGGGAAGGGCCGTCTGCTGCTGTGCCTCGACACCTGCGACGGCCACGGGCGCGCGCTCGCCAAGGCCATCGCCGAAGTCCTCGCCGGACAACCGGACTTGGTGGTGCTGGCGACCAGCAGGTCGCCGCTGGGGGTGTCGGGCGAGCGGCTGCTGCCGGTCCGCCCGCTCCCCGTACCGGAGATCGGGGCGGCGGCCGAGGAGGAGCCGGACGAACTGCTCCGGTTCCCCTCCGTCGCGCTGTTCGTCCGGCGGGCGCACGACATCGACCCCGCCTTCGCTCTCACCGCCGAGAACGCCGCCGTCGTCGCCGGGATCTGCACACTGGTGGAAGGGCTGCCGCTCGCCCTGGAGCTGGCAGCCCGGCAGCTGCGGCTCTACTCGGCGGAGACACTGCTCGCCCGGCTGCGCCGACGCGGCGCGCTGCTCGGCGGCGGCCCGCTCGACGCACCCGAGCGGCACCGCTCGCTGGCCGCGCTGGCCGCCTGGAGCCGGCGCGGGCTGCCTCCCGACCACCACGCACTGCTCGAACAACTCGCCGTCTTCGACGGCGGGTTCGGCCTTCCCATGGCCGAACGGGCCGCCCCGGCCGGTGGCGCCGACACCGAGACGGCGCTGGAGGTCCTGCTGGACCGCCACCTGCTCACCGTGACCGGCAAGGAGGAGGGCGAGCCCCGGTTCGCGGTACCCGAGCCGATCCGCTCGTCCTGCCTGGCCGACCTGGCGGACACCGACCGCGCGGACGCGGCCAGGGACCGCCACGCCGAGGCGTACCGCCGGCTGCTCACCGCCGTCGAGCCCCGGCTCACCGGCAGCGAGCAGGACCACTGGCTGCGCACCCTGACCGGCGAGGGCGCCAACCTGCTGGCCGCGCTGCGGCGGCTGCACGAACGCGGCGACACCGAGGGCGCCGCCGGGCTGCTGCTGGCCTGCCGCCGCCCCTGGCTGCTGTCCGGGCGGCTGCACGAGGGCCGCGACTGGTGCGACCGGCTGGGAACCGACCCGTCCCTGCCCGAGCCGCTGCGGGCCCGGCTGACCGATCTCGCGGGCCGCTTCGCGAGCGCTCTCGGCGAGCCGGAGACAGCGGTCCGGCACCACCGCCTCGCCCTGGAGGCCGCCCGGCGGCTCGGCGACCGCCGACAGGCCGCCGCCGTGTCCGCGAGGCTCGGCGCCGCCCTGCTGCGGCTCGGCGACCACACCGCCGCCGAGGCCGCGCTCGCACCCGCCCGCGAGGCGCTCGTCTCGCTGGGCGCCGCGCACCCGGCCGCCGAGGCCACCGTCGAACTGGCCCGGGTGCTGCGCGCCCGTGGCGAGCACCGCAAGGCCGCCGGCCTGCTGGAGGAGGGCCTGGCCGCGCACCGCCGGCTGCGGCACAGCCGGGGCGTCGCCGACGCCCTGCGCGAGCTCGCGGCCGCCGCCGAGGAGGCGGGCGACCCGGCGGCGGCGGACAGCGCGCTGCGGGAGAGCCTGCGGGTGGCCGACGGGCTCGGCGAACGGACCGAACTGCCCGGCACCCTGGAGCACTTCGCGCTGCTGCTGGCCCGTACCGCCGCTCACCAGCAGCCCCGGGTGCTCCGGCTGCTCGCCGCCGCCGAGGCGCTGCGGCGGGCGCTCGGCAGCCGCCCGGACGAGGCGCGGCGGGTGGCGCTGGCGGAGACCGTCGCCACGTTGCGCGCCCGGCTGAGCCCGGCGGACTTCGCCGCCGCCTGGGACGAGGGCCGCCGGCTCGCCCCGGCCGGCGCGGTGCTGGAGGCGCTCGCCGCCCCCGCGCCCGCGATCGGGGCCGGGGCCGATCCCGCCGAGCCCGAGCGCCAGCCGCTGACGCCCCGGCAGGTCCAGGTCGCGATGCTGATCGCCGAAGGGCTGACGAACCGGCAGATCGCGGCCCGGCTGAAGATCTCGGAGTGGACGGTGGTCAACCACGTCCGCGAGGTGATGCGCCGGCTGGGCTGTACCTCCCGGGTGCAGGTCGCCTGGTCGGTGGGCCGATGGCCGTGACCGGGGACCGGCTGCCCGACCAGCCCCCGCCGCTCGCCCCCGAGGCCCTCACCGCGATCCGCCCGCCCGACGACGTGGCCGCCCGGTTCCGCGCGGCCGGGTGGTGGCGCGCCGAAACCTTCCTGCACGACCTGTACCGGACGGCCGCGCTCGACCCCGAACGGCCCGCGATCATCGCCCACCGCCGCCACCGGGCCGCCGGGCACCGCACCGTCACCGTCGGCTACGCCCGGCTGGCGCACACCGTCGACCGGTTCGCGGCCGCGCTGCGCTCGCTCGGGCTGGCCGAGGGCGACCCGGTCGCCATCCAGCTGCCCGGCTGGTGGGAGACCGCCGCCCTGACGCTGGCCTGCCTGCGGGCCGGCACCCCGGCCGTCCCGGTGCTCCCGACCGTGCGGGCGCACGGGCTGGAGCGGATCCTGGCCGCCTCCCGGGCCCGGATCTGCGTGGTGCCCGACCGGTGGGAGGGCTTCGAGCACGCGGAGGCCCTGGCCGAGATGGCCCCGCGGCTGCCCTGGCTGCGCCAGCGGGTCGTCCTGGGCGACGCCGCGCCGACCGGGGCGCTGGACTTCGCCGGGTACTTCCGGCGCGTCCCGCACGAGCACGGACGCCACGGCGACGGGCCGTCCCTGGGCGCCGACCGGGCCGACCGGATCAGCCTGATGATCACGGTGATGGGCCTGGGCGACCGCTACACCGCCACCCTGCACACCCCGAACACCCTCTACGCGAACATCGCCCCCCGCCGCCCGGCCGCCGGGACCGGGCCGGAGCGCGGCGAGGTGATCTACTCCTCGCTGCCGCTCACCTCGCTGGCCTCCCTGCTGTTCACCGTGTACTGGCCGCTGGCGCTCGGCGGCACCGCCGTCTACCAGGACGTCTGGGATCCGGGCACGAGCCTCGACCTGATGGCCGAGGCCGGGGTCACCCTCGCGTACGCGGGGCCGGACCACTGGTCGGAGGTGCTGTCGGCGCAGCGGGAGCGGCCCCGACGGCTGGCGGCGCTGAACCTGGCGCTCTCCGGCGGGCGCACCCGCACCCCCGCGCCGCTGCTGGCCGAGCTCCCGGCGGCCCTGGGCGCCCCGGTGCACGCGGTGTGGGGGTCACCGGAGGTGGGCCTGGGCACGATCGCCCGGGGCGAGACGCCCGCCGAGCGCGCCGGCGAGAGCGACGGGCGCCCGGTACCGGGGCTGGAGATCTCCGTCCTGCCGGCCGCGCCCTGCCCGGTCGGCGGGCGGGAGACGGCTCCGCTCCTGGTGCGCGGGCCGTCGGTCGCCGCGGCGATGTGGCGGCACGGGGAACCGGCGCCGGTCGTCCCCTGGGAGCGGGACGGCTGGCTGGACACCGGGGACCTGGGCCGCGCGGACGGCCTCGGCGGGGTCGAGGTGCTGGCCCGGGCCGGTGAGCGGGCGGGCGGGATCTTCATGGTCCCGGCGGCGGAGGTCGAGGAGGCCCTGCTGACCCATCCCCGGGTGGCGGAGGCGGCGGTCGTCGACTACCTGCACCAGGAGCACGGGGAGCTGCCCTGCGCGGTGATCGTCCCGACGACGGAGGCGGAGCCGCCGGGCCTGGTGGAGCTGCGCGAGCACCTCGCCGCCCGGGGCGTCGCGGCGGGTTTCCTGCCCACGCGGCTGGAGTTGGCGCGCGCACTGCCCCGGGACGACCGCGGCGGCGTCCGCAAGGAGGCCCTGCGCAGCTGGCTCACCACGCTCCGCCCGGGCACCCCGCGCACGCTGTAGGGCGGCTCGGGCGGGGGCGCGCCCAGGAGTGGACCGGGCGATACCGACGAACGGGCGGAGGCTCGGGCGGGACGACGGCTCCCGAGCTACGCCGGCCCAGCCGGAGGCCGGGCGGGACGACGCCTCAGGCAGCGACCAAGCGGGTGGCCAGGGCGGCGAGTTCGGTGCGCCAGGCCGAGGCGAAGGGCGCGCCGGCGACGACCCGGCCGGCGCGGTCGAGCAGGTGGCCGATGGTGCGCTCGGCGCGGTCGCGGTCCTCGGCGCCGAGCAGCACCTCCCGCAGCAGGTCGCCGTACCAGTCGCGGTCCCAGCCGCCGCTGAGGAAGCCACGCACCCGCCAGGCGGCGTGCAGCGGGCGGGCGTAGTCCTGGTACACCACCGCCAGGTCGCCGCGGCCCGCCAGGGCGGCGCCCATCAGCAGCGGGTGCTGGAGCGCGTACCAGCCGCTGCCGCAGCCGCGGGCGCAGCCGGCGATGCAGCCGCCCGGCCACGGGTCGGCCAGGTAGCTGCTGGACAGCGTGGAGTCGACATAGGTGCCGCCGAGCCGGCCGATCCGCAGGTCGTGCCAGACCTGCCGGGCGGCGTCCGGCAGGTCGGCGGCGAGCCGGTCGGCGAGGGCCGTCGCCAGGTCGCCGATCAGGGCGGCCATGCCGACGCCGAAGCCCCGGGCGTCGCCGCCCCAGCCGTTGCGCTCGTGCTCGGCCGCGTGCCGGACGTGCAGGGTGGGGGCGCCGTGCCGCAGCAGGGCGTTCTCGCGGACGTCACGGCGGATCAGGTAGCAGGTGTCGAGGAGTTCGAGGGCAACTGCCGCGTCGACGGCGGACTCGGCCGCCGGGTCGCCGCCCGCCGCGAGGTAGCCGGTGAGCAGGACGGTGGGCCGGATCCGCTCGCCGCCGGAGGTGACCAGGTCCACCAGGGCCTCCCACATGCCCGCGGCCCGGGGGTCGACGGCCCGGCACCGGGCCTGCTCGGCGTGCAGCAGGCCCCGCATCCGCTCCTCGACCCGGGCCAGCATGTCCGTGCGCAGCAGCTCGGGCAGGACCGCGTCCGTCGGCATGGACTGCGTCGTCATAGCGTCTCCGTGGGTAGGCGCGGCATCGCACCGAGCCTCCCCGGCAGACGGCTGGTTCGGCAACGGCGGCGGGCGCGTTGCCCGGAGATCTGCCGGGCCCACGCACCGTGACCGACTGATTCCTATCATCCCCGGTACTGGATGTTCAGCTCCTTGCCATACTCCTGCCATACGGTTTGCCGGACCATCACACCCGGCCGCCCGAGCCGAGCAGGTGCAGCTCCGCGGGCAGCTCCTGACGGCGTGTGATGTTGAGCTTGCGGTAGACCCGGGTGAGGTGCTGCTCGACCGTGCTGACGGTGATGTAGAGCTTCGTCGCGATCTCGCGGTTGGTGTGACCGTGCACCGCGAGCATCGCCACCCGCTTCTCCGAGTCGCTGAGCCTGGCGTGGAGTTCGGCGAGGTCGACGGCGCCGGAGCGGGCGTCCTCGGACGGCCCGCCGGGTGCGCCGAGGCCGGGGGCGATCTGCTCGCACAGCGCGTCGGCGCCGCACTCCTTGGCGAGCTGCCAGGCCCGCCGGTTGACCATGTTGGCCCGATTGCCGTCGCCGAGTTCCCTCAGGACCCGGGCGAAGTCGGCCAGCGCCCGGGCGAGTTCGTGGCGGTCCTCGGAGTCGTGCAGCTCGTCCACCGCACGGGCGAGCAGCGCGAGCCGCTCCCGGGGCTCGCACAGGGACGCCCGGACGCGCAGGGTGGGGCCGGAGATCCACGGATGGGCGGCGTCCCGGTGGGCGAGCTGGTCCGCGACGAAGCGGGTGGCCTGCGGGGCCTCGCCGAGCCGGATCAGCGCCTCGGCCGCGCCGGTGCGCCAGGGCATCAGCAGCGGCCGGTCCAGGCCCCAGCGCTTGAGGGTGCGGCCGATGTCGAGGAAGTCGCCGAGTGCGGCGTGGAAGCGGTGGGTGGCGAGGTGGTACTGGCCGCGGGCCCGCAGGTAGGCGATGCCGTGGATGCTGCCGGCCAGGCCCTCGGGCAGCGGGCGGCTGAGTTCGCGGGCGGCGGTGTCGTGGCGGCCGGCCGCGGTGGCGGCCCGGATCAGGGTGGCCGCCACGCCCCTGGCGAAGACGCTGCCGCCGCGCTCCGGCAGCAGGTCCAGGGCGGCCTCGGCCTGCTGCTGCGCGCCGGTCAGGTCGCCCTGCCGGAGCAGGGCCTCGGCGTGCAGGGCGGTGAAGGTGGCCTGCACGCCGGGTGCGCCGCGCCGGACGGCCTCCTCCAGGAACACCTGGCACCAGGGCAGGACCCGGGCCGGACCGTCGGTGGCCAGCAGGGCCCGGATGGCCTGCACGATCGGGGCGGCGGTGCCGTCGCCGAGGGTGGCACCGCGCAGGAAGGTCTCGGCCGCGACCCCGGCCACGCCGTCCGCCGAGTACTCGGGGATCGCCCACAGGGTGGCGGGTGCCGAGATCCGGGCCGGCAGCGGTTCATTGGGCCGGGCGCTCGCGCACGACTGGGCCGAGCCGGCCCACCAGGGGAAGGCCGAGAGGCCGTCCAGCGGGTCGGCGCCGCGGCCGAGCCGGGCGGGCCGGCCCGCGCGCTCGGCCTCGCGGCCGGCGGCCAGCCGCTCCAGGGCCTCGCCGGCCTCGTCGATCCGGCCCTGCTCGGTGAGCAGCCGGGCGAGCGGTCCGAGCCGGGCCGGGCCGAGCCGGCCGGCCCGCAGGGTCTCCAGCGGTTCGGCGAGGGCGCGCTCGGCGGCGCCGGGGTTGGTCCGCCAGATGATGGCGGCGAGCATGGTGCGGAACTGGGCGCGCTGCTCGTCGTCGGCCCGGCCGCGGTAGGCGAGTTCGAGGCAGGCGGCGGCCCGGTCGGTCGCGCCGTCGGCGAGCAGCTGCTCGGCGGCGGCCGAGAGCACCGCCACCGCCCACGGCAGGTCGGTGGGGCCGGCGGCGAGCAGCTGGGCGGCCACGGCGGCGGTCGGGGCGCCGTCCCGGTAGGCGAGTTCGGCGGCGCGGCGGTGCAGGGCGGTCCGGTCGTCCGGGTCCATCCGGTCGAGCACCGCCTGGCGGGCGACGGGGTGGCGGAAGCGGTAGCCGTCCAGGATGCCGGCGGCGTCGAGCGCGGCGCTGCCCCGGACGACCGCGCCGTCGGTGCTGCCGAGCAGGCGGACGGCCGGCTCGCGCGAGCCGAGCTCGCCGAGTACCGCGAGCACCTCGGCGAGGCGGCGCGCGGCCGGGCCGCAGCGGTGCAGACAGGCGAGGACGGCCTGGGTGAAGGCGCCGCCGAGTTCGGGGGTGCGGCCGCCGGCCCGGTGCTCCTCGATCAGGGCGCGCAGCAGCAGCGGGTTGCCGCCGGCGGCGTCGGCGGGCAGCGGGGTCCTGCCGTCGGCCGGGCCTGCGGCCGGTTCGACGGCGGCCAGCCGGTCCACCGCCTCGGGGCGCAGCCGCTCGGCCCGGATCCGGACGAAGCTGCGCTGGCGCAGCAGTTCGGTGGCGTAGACGGGGTCGTCGGCACGCTCGTGGACCGACTCGGTGCACACCAGCAGGACGCGGGCGGCGCGGGTGCGGCGGACCAGGTGGAGCAGGTACTGGCAGGACAGGTCGTCGATGTGGTGCAGGTCGTCGACGCAGATGACCACCGGCGCGGTCTCGGCGAGCCGGTGCACGGCGGCGCACAGCGACTGCATCACGTCGATCCGGGACGGGTCCGGTGCGGTCGCCGGGTCGGGCAGGGCCCCGGCCGGGGCGGCGGCGAGCAGTTGGCCGAGCACGCCGAGCGGGAGGTCGTGTTCGACGGCGGTGCCGATGGCGCGCAGCACCACGGCGCCGGAGGCGGCCGCGTGTTCGGCGACCGTCTCGACGAGCTCGCTCTTTCCGCAGCCGACCGCGCCCTCGATCAGGACGATCCCGGGGGTTCCCCGCAGGCAGTCCGCGAGTGCGGATTCCAGTACGGCCAGTTCTCGTTCACGGTCGATCAGCACTCTTGAGCCCCCGGCTTTGTCCGCGTCGCGGTCAGCGCGCCCGCATCACGGCGATCACCGGAACGTCGCGGGCGCGGTTGAGAGTTACCAGCCGGAAACTGATCCGCCGGCGGTTCGAGTCTATGCAGCACGCACCGGCCGGGCCGCCGGCCGAATGCCGACCGGAAGCTGCACGGCAACAACTTCCCCCTACGCCACCGGCATACCCCTAGTGGGCCCGGAAGACCGGGCGGGGCACGTCCCGGGAAGGGTGCGGGGTGGGGTGCAGCAGGTACTCGTCGGGCCGGCGGACACCCCTGCCACCCCCTTATGACAACCGCATGGCAAGCGGGCCCGAGCGGATGACAGGGCACCGGCTGGGCGGCGGCGGGCCGGGCCGCGGGTAGCAGTCGACTGGGAGGCCCCGGGCGGTGGCGGGGGCCGCGCGGACGCGCGGGCCGGTGGCTGCTGGCGGTGGCGAGAGCGCCGGAGCGAGGGTGAGGACACGCACCTCTAAGCGCTCGGAGGATGTCATGATCAGCACGCTGTTGCCCGCCGCGGCCGTCGCCGTCGAGTCCACGATCGACCGGGAGATCCCGCTCTTCCCCGCCGAGGCCCGGCACGTCCGCGACGCGGTGGTCGGCCGGCAGCGCGAGTTCACGACGGTCCGCTGGTGTGCGCGCCAGGCGCTCGGCCGGCTGGGCCTGCCGGTGGTGCCGATCCTGCCCGGCCACCGGGGCGCGCCGCGCTGGCCGGAGCAGCTGGTGGGAAGCATGACGCACTGCGCGGGCTACCGGGCGGCCGTGCTGGCCCCGCGCGCGGAGGTCTCCGCGATCGGTATCGACGCCGAGCCCAACGCCCCGCTCCCGGACCGGGTCCTGGACTCGATCTCGCTCCCGGAGGAGCGCGCCTGGATCGAGCGGCTGAGCTGGTCCGCCGCCGAAGTGAGCTGGGACCGGCTGCTGTTCAGCATCAAGGAGTCCGTCTACAAGACGTGGTTCCCGTTGACGGGCCGTGAACTCGGGTTCGAGGACGCCCTTGTGACCGTGGATCCGGTGACACGAACCTTCCGGGCCAATCTACTGCTGGACCGCGCGGTCCGCGCCACCGGCGTGCCGACCTGGTTCGACGGGCGGTTCGGGACGGCCGGCGGGGTGCTGCTCACCGCGATCGCCCTGCCGGCCCGGCAGCCCGACCGGCCGGCGGACGCCGACCGCCGGCTCCCTTCGAACGTCGGGTAGCCGGCCGGGGGCGTCGGGTACTCCCCGCGCCCCCGGCCGGCCTGACGGAACTTCGGAGAATCAGGCCCAGCGGTCGTCGCTCTCGGAGCGGTCCTTCGGCTCGGCGCGGTCCTTCAGCTCGTCGTGGTCCTTGAGGGCGCGGCCCCAGCGGTCGTCGGCCTTGATGAACAGCTCCTTGTTGATGCCCCAGTGGTTGCCCTGGACGCCGGGCTGTGTGGGCGTGCTGATGCCCCAGCGGTCGTCGCCAGAACTGTGGACACCGGCGCCGAACGCCGAGGTGGGGCCGAGCCCGAGCAGGGCGGCGACACCCACCGCGAGCAGAACGCTCTGGGCAGATACTCGAAGCCTGATGGTTGAATTCTTCATCTTTTCCCCCAAGCAGTCGGAACAGGTTGGAACCTGCGGCAAGCAACGGCCCCGCAGCCGTGCGCGGCTTGCCGCGGGCCCTACTCTGCCCCGCCGGCAGCACCCCGTCCGAGCGGATCTCGATGGCGTAAAGTTGCATGGCAGGAACCTGCATTCCGACGGGGGGCTTCAGAGTGTTCGAACACCCACAACTCCAGAGCGGCTTTGCCGAACTGGACGATCGGAGTGCCACCGCCTATGGACACGCCGTTGAATTAGGGCGGTTCGACCGGAATGCCATTGCCTCCGCGCTGAGGCTGGACGAGGCCGAGGTCAACCGCATCGAGCAGGTCCTGCGGCTGATGCGCCTGCTGCAGCCCAGGCCGGGCGACCCGAACGTCCTGGTCCCGGTCAGTCCGGACGTGGCCGCCGCCGACCTGGTCGGCCCGGCGGAGCATCACATCCGCGACCTCAGGCAAGCGGTAACCGACATACGTGGCAAGTTGCTGTCACTCACCCCGCTGTACTTCGAGGGGCGTCGCCTGCGCAACCGGTTCGAGGCCTTCGACGTGGTCACCGACGTCGACGCGATCCAGAACATGCTCGACCACCTGGGGCAGACCTGCCGCAAGGAGGTGCTCACCGTCCAGCCGGGCGGCGCCCGCCCCTCCACACTGCTGCCGGCCGCGCGCAAGTCCGCCGAGGGCATGCTGGAGCGCGGGGTGCTGATGCGCACCATCTACCAGCACACCGCCCGCAGCGACCTCGCGACCAAGGCGTACGTCCGCGACGTCACCGCGCTGGGCGCCGAGATCCGCACGGCGGACCAGGTGATCGACCGGATGCTGGTCTACGACCGGGAGACGGTGTTCCTGCCGGTGCGCACCCAGGGCGACGACGAAGCCACGGGCGCCGCCATCGTCCGCGAGCCGACCATGGTGGCCTTCCTGTGCGCGGTGTTCGAGCACCTGTGGGACAGCGCGACCCCGTTCGTCTACGACACCCCGAAGGCCACACCGACCACCGGCGACCTCAAGCAGTCGATCATCAGGCTGATGGCCCGGGGCTACAAGGACGAGATGGTGGCGCGCCGCCTCGGCATGTCGGTGCGCACCTGCCGGCGTCACATATCCGAGATCACCGAGGAGTTGGAGGCGACCAGCCGCTTCCAGGCCGGGTACAACGTGGCCATGGCGGGCCTGCTCCGGAAGGGGCCGGCGGCCGCGGCCGGCGAGCCGCTCCCACAGCCGCAGCCGCCGACCTGACCGGGCCCGCGTCACGCCCGCACCTCACCGTCCCCCTTCCGCAGCGCCCCCTCGATCGCCTCCACGCAGTCCTGGTCGAGCATGGTTGTCATATCCATGTCTCCGATGGTGCCGAAGCCGGCGTCGTAGACCGCCACGCTGATGCAGTACCCGCTGTCCAGCGCGAAGGTGTGGAACCCCCACTCGTCGCCGGTGCCCGTGCTGCCGTCGGGGCGCTGCGCCCGGACCGGCCGGCCGTCCGGACCGAAGCCGAACTCGGTGAAACTGAACTGCATGCCCTGCCCGATCGCCTTGCTGTACGCCTCCTTGAGGGTCCACAGCCGCACCAGGGCCGGGTTGCGCTCCTCCTCGGGCTGGGCGGCCAGCGTGACCAGCTCGTACGGGGTGCACACGTGGCGGCCCAGGCCCCGCTGGTACATCGGACGGTCGGCCCGCTCCGCGTCCACCCCGATCAGGCCGCGGGTGGTGATGCCCACCAGCAGCAGGTCCTCGGTGTGGCTGAGGCTGATGTCCACCTGGTCGCAGCCGCGCAGGTACGGCCGTCCGGTCGGCCCGTACGCCAGCTCCAGGGCGTTCGGGTCGCCGTTCAGGACCGCGCCCGCCGCGAGCTTGAGCAGCACCCTGGACGCGGCGTAGCGGTGCCGCACGTCGGGGTGGGCGAGGTCCATGTAGCGCGACCAGTCCCGGCCGAGCAGCGCGCGCAGTTCCTCGCCGGTCGGCAGATCGGGCTCCAGGTCGGCGAGTTTGGCGTGGACCACGACGGTGCCGTACGCGGCCAGGTCGGCGCGCACCCGGTCCCAGACCTCGCCGCGGGCGACCACCTGGATGGGGCGGCCGACCGGCGGTCCGAGCGTGGAGTTTCCCGGGTCGGTCATGCCTGTCGCTCCAGAACCGAGTGGATCTCCGCGAGGCTGCGTGCCTCCAGGACTGCGCGGACCGGGAGCCGGCGGCCGGAATCCGCCTCCAGCAGGGTGACCAGCCGCAGCAGGTTCATCGAATCCCAGCCCGGCAGGTCGGCGAGGTCGCGGTCGGCGTCCCCGTCACCCACCGTCAGGTCCAGCTCCTCGCCGACCATCCGCAGGAACGCCTCCAGGCTGTCCGGTTCACGCATGGCTCGGCCTCGGCCGGTCCACGCGCAGGTCGAGGCGGATGTGACCGGGAGCGTCCGGACGCTCCGTCAGGTCATGGCGGTAGTACACCTGGTCCCCTTCACGAGCAAGCTCGGTAAAACCGAGCGCGGGGTAGAAGTCCCGCACCCGGTGGTTTCTCACGGTAGGTCGGTAGTAAGCGTCCACGGCCCCCAGCCCCTCGGCGGCGGCGTGGGCCAGCAGGGCGGCGAGGCAGGCCTGTTCGACGCCCCGGGTGAGCACCCGGCAGCTGAGCCAGACGTTCTCCAGCAGCAGCCGGTCCTCGGTGTAGCGGCCGAGGACCACGCCGACCAGCCCGTTGGGGCCGAACCGGTCGGCGGAGCGGACGGCCAGCAGCAGCCGCTCGGGGTCGTCCGCGAGCAGGGCCGGCTCGGCGGGCTGGAGCCGCATTCCGGTCAGGTTGAACTGATTCGTGCGCTGGGTGAGTTGGGCCAGCCGCGGGTACTCGTGCGGGCTCGGCGGGCCGACCTCCACGGTGACGCCCAGCTGGGCCAGGAACTCCGCGAGCGAGCCGCTGCCCTCGCGCAGCCGGCTGCGCTGCCCCTCCATCCGGTACTGCGCGGTGCGGTCGCGGTCCTCGTCGGTGAGCCGGGGCACGTCGAACCAGCCGTCCGCGAGCAGCCGCACGGGGTGCAGCGCCGGCTCGTCGTCGAGCGGCAGCACCGCGACCCCCGGCGCGCCGTGGCGGACCTGTGCCTGCTCGGCCGGTGAGTCGTCGGCGAAGACGAGGGCGTCCGGCGCGAGGCCGAGCCGGTCGGCGATGTCGAGCAGATTGCCCGCCTTGTCCGACCAGTTGGCGTTGATCCGGACGAAGTCCGGCTCGCGCAGCACCAGATCGGGGTGGTCGCGGAGCGTCTCCAGCACCTGCGCCTCGTCGTTCTTGCTGCTCACCGCGAGCAGCACGCCCTGGGAGGCGAGCTGGCGGACGTGGCGCTGGAAGCCGCCGAAGGCCTCGCCGCGCAGGGTGCCGGCGGCCGCGACGCCCTCGGGGCCGTCCTCCGCCAGCACGCCGTCCCACAGGGTGTGGTCGAGGTCCAGCACCAGGCACTTGCGGGTCTTCCCCCGCAGGGCGCGGGCCAGGTGGCCGATCTCCCGGGCGTAGGCCGCGAGCAGCGGTGTCGAGAGCCGCGCCTTGGCGTAGCCGGCGAGCCTGGGGTCGTACGCCGGTCCGCCGTCCGCGACGAGCGGGTCCAGGTCGATCACGACCAGCGACGGGTGGTCCTCGGCCAGCCGCAGCAGCCCGGCGTTGAACTCGCGCCAGACGGCGCCCAGCCGGGCCCGGGAGCGGTGGTCGACCAGCTGGTGGGAGTGGGTGCGCAGCAGGGGCACGGTGTTGAGCACCAGGGTGCCGGCCGAGAGCTGCCGGTACTCGGCGACCAGCCCGGCGAGCCGGCCGAGCACCCGGTCGGCCGCGGCGGCCACGTCCTCGGGCTGCCACGGGGTGGGGACCTCGGCGAAGACCGTCTCGGCGTCGAGCAGGCACAGGGCGAGGTCCGGCCCTGCGGGGTGGACGGGTCCTGCGGGGTGGACGGGTCCTGCGGGGTGGAAGAGGCCGGCCGGGTCGGTCAGGTCGCGCAGGTAGCCGCCGAAGTCGCCGAGGAGCGGACGCAGCAGCAGTCCGTGCCGGGCAAGTTCGGCGGTGAGCGGGTCGACGAGTTCGCCGACCGTGGACTGGCCGGTGATCGCGACGGTGAGGGCGGGGGTGTCCGGATGGTGGCGCAGGACGGCCTCCGGGTCGGCGCCCGCGAGCAGCCGGCCGGCCCGGCACAGGTCGGCGGTGCGGCGGGCCGGGTCGGCGTCGTCGAGCAGTTCGGCGAGCAGGCCGGGGACCTCGTGGTAGGCGGCAGCCAGGCCGCCACCGGCGCGCAGGGCGCGGAGCCGGTCGAGTGGTGGTGTCATGTGGGGCCTCAGACCTTCTCCAGCGCGAACCCGGTCTTGATCCACTTGCTGGACTCGACCGTCACCCCGATCGCGCGCTGCCCGTCCGCGAGCTGCGGCAGCAGTCGTTCGAGTTGCAGGAACGGCAGGGCGTTGCCGGTGTTGCCGGTGTCGCTGACGCAGCTGACCTCGTGGACGGAGGGGATCGCCATGTGCTCGACGATGCGCGCGGTCATCCGCTCGGAGAGCTGCGGCGGCAGCAGGTGGTCGACGTCGGCGGTGCTCCAGCCGACCCGGTCGAGCAGTTCCCAGAAGATCTCCACGGCCATCGCCGGGACGCTCTCCTCGATGGCCTTGTAGTCCTCGGCGAGCATCGGCCGCTCCGAGTGCCGGTCGCTGACGCCGTACCAGTCGACCGTCTGGCCGGCCGGACGGCCCAGCCCGGCGAAGCTGTTGAGGACCCCGCGCACCGCGACCCGCTCGCCGAGCGGCTCGGCGGTCAGCACGGCGGCGCCCGCGCCGTCGCCGAACAGCACGTAGTTGACCAGCTCCTCGGTGGGCATCCGGGCCGGGTCGCGGCGGACGTCCAGGTGGCGCGCGGTCACGTCGCCGCCGAGGACGAGGCCGGCGCCGGCGCCGCCGGCCAGCAGGCTCCGGCCGAGGTCGAGGGCCTGCACGGCACCCGAGCAGCCGGCCTGGAGCTGGTAGACCGGCAGGTGGTCGAGGCCGAGCCGGTCGGCGACCTGGGTCGCGGTGGTCGGCAGCAGGGTGTCGGGGGTGGCGGTGGAGAGCACCACGAACTCGATGTCGGCGGCCTCCAGACCGGCCGACTCCAGCGCCCGGGCCCCGGCCTCGGCGCACAGGTCGACGAGGGTCCGCCGGACCTCGCCGGTCTCCAGGTCCCAGGCGAAGTACCGGGCCCTGGTGCCGACGAAGATGTCGATCCACTCCTCGCTCACGCCGAGCAGCCTGCCCAGGGTGGCGTTGTCCACCGGTTCGCCGGGCAGGGCGGTGCCGACCGCGGCGAGGTAGGCCCCCGCCGGGTCGTCGATTCGGGTCATGGTGCGCTCCTTCTCCCCTCGTCCGGGTCATGCCGCCTTGGCGGTGACCAGTTCGCCGTAGAGTTCCGCCAGCGAGCCGATCGTCCGCAGGGCGGGCAGCAGTTGGTGGATGGAGACCTCGCCGGCCTGCGGCAGCCGGGCCTCGACGCCGTCCTTGAGCTGCATGATCATCACGGAGTCGAAGCCCAGGTCCTCGTAGAACCGGGCCTCCGGCACGACGAGCTCCGGCGGGTGGCCGCCGACCTGGAGGACGGCCTCGATCACGACCGCGAGGGCCGGGTCGGCCGTCCGGGGAGCCGGTGCGGGCGCCGTCCGGGCTGCCCGGGCCGGCTCCGGAACCGTCCGCACCGGGGCCGGGCGGGGGGCCGGGGCGCAGCCCCAGTAGCGGTTCCCGGTGGCGAAGACGTACGGCCGCAGCCGCTCGGACGCCCGCAGGTCGGACGGGTAGAGCGCACCCCACTCGGGGTCGAGCCCGGCCCGGTAGAGCGCGGCCACCACCTCGGCCAGGTCCCGGCCGGTCGCCTCGGGGCCCGGCGACGGATGCAGGAACTCCACGCCGGCCGAGCGGCCGGAGCGGCCCGCGAGCGGGAGCAGCTGCGGGCGCGGCCCGATCTCCACCAGGTGGGTGGGCGCCACCTCGTCGAGCAGCGCGTCGAGCGCGTCGGCGAACAGCACCGGCTCGGCCAGCTGGCGCGCCCAGTAGTCGGCGTCCATCGGGCGGTCGCCGAGCATCGCGCCGTAGCGGGTGGAGGCGATCGGCAGCCGGGGCACGCCCGGGCGGACCGTCGCGGCCGCCGCGCGGAAGGCCTCGACGGCCGGGGCCATCAGCGGGGAGTGGAACGCGTGCGAGACCTTCATCCGTGCGGTGCGGCCCCCGCGCCCGGCCAGCACCCGCTCGGCGCGGTCCAGTTCGGCGATCGGGCCGGAGAGCACCACGTCGGCGGGACCGTTGACCGCCGCGACCGTCAGCTCCGGCTGTGCGGCGAGCAGTTCGGCCAGGTCGGCGGGCGCGACGTGGACCGTGAGCATGCCCCCGCCGGCCGGCAGCTGCTGCATCAGGGAGGCGCGGGTGGCGACCAGTTCGGCGGCCGGGCCCAGGTCGAGCACGCCTGCGACCACCGCCGCCGCGAACTCGCCGACACTGTGGCCGATCACGGCGGCCGGCTGCACGCCCAGCTCGCCGAGGGTGGCGGCCAGCGCGTAGCCGACCGCGAACAGCGCCGGCTGGGCGGGACCGGTCTCCCGGACGGCCTCGTCGCCGCGCAGCACGAGGTCCAGGATCGAACCGCCGACGTGCGGGGCCAGCGCCGCGTCCACCTCGGCCAGGTGGCGCCGGTAGACGGCGGACTCCCGGTGCAGCCCGGCCGTCATGGCCGGGAACTGGCTGCCCTGGCCGGTGAACAGGAAGGCCACCACGGGCTTGGTCCACGGCCGCTGGGCGTACCCGCCCGCGCCGTCCGCGCTGTCGTCGGCGGCCCGGCGCAGCCGGTCGGCCAGTTCCTCGGTGTCCCGGGCGGTGACGGCGTACCGGTACGGCAGCCCGGTCTTCACCCGGTTGCTGCTCCGGCACAGCGCGGCCACGCTGCCGCGCGGCCGCCGGGCGATCGCCTCGGCCTGGGCGGCGAGGTTGCGGCCGAGCGCCTCCGGGCTGTCGGCGGTCACCGTGAACACGCCGACCGCGCCGCTCTGCCGGGGCGCGGCGCGCCCGGCGGCGCGGGGTGCGCCGGCGAGGACGACGTGGGCGTTGGTGCCGCCCATGCCGAAGCTGCTGACCCCGGCCAGGACCGGGCCCGGGGGCAGCCGCAGCGGGGACTTGAGGAGCCGCAGCCCGCGTTCGGAGAGCCGCAGCTGGGGGTTCTCGCGGTCGGCGAAGCGGCTGGCCGGGACGATCCGGTGGTGCAGGGCCAGCACCGTCTTGATCAGTCCGGCGATCCCGGCGGCGCCCTCGGTGTGCCCGAGGTTGCCCTTCACCGAGCCGATCGCGCACGGCCGTTCCCGCTCGACCCCGTGCACCGCGCCCAGGGCCGCGCACTCGATCGCGTCGCCCAGCGCCGTGCCGGTGCCGTGCGCCTCCACGAAGGAGATCTGCTCGGGCGTCACGCCGGACCGCCGGTAGGCCGCCTGGAGCACCTTCTGCTGCGACCACCGGCTGGGCGCGGTGACCCCGTTGCTGCGGCCGTCCTGGTTGACGGCGGTGCCCTTGATCACGGCATAGATCCGCTGGCCGTCGGCCACCGCGTCGGCCAGCCGGCGCAGCACCACGAGGCCCACGCCGTCGCTGCGGCCGATGCCGTCGGCGTCGGCGCTGAACGGCTTGCAGCGGCCGTCGGGGGACACCAGCCCGAGCTGGCTGTAGACGAGCCCGAGCGCCGGGCTGAGCAGCAGGTTCACGCCCCCGGCGAGCGCGGTGTCGCACTCGCCGGACAGCAGGGCGTTCCCGGCCAGGTGGACGGCGACCAGCGAGGAGGAGCAGGCGGTGTCCACCGCCATGCTCGGCCCGGTCAGGTTCAGGTGGTACGAGATGCGGTTGGCCGCCATGCCGGCGCTGCTCCCCGCGCCGAGCTGCGGGCTGACCTGCTCGGGGTCGGCCATCCGCAGCCGGCCCCACTCGCCGCCCATCACCCCGACGAACACCCCGGTGTCGGTGCCCGCCAGGTCGACCGGCGAGCGGCCGGAGTCCTCCAGGGCCCGCCACGCGCACTGAAGCAGCAGCCGCTGCTGCGGGTCCATGGCGGCGGCCTCGCGCGGGGCCAGCGCGAAGAAGTCGTTGTCGAAGCAGTCGACGTCGGCGAGGAAGCCGCCGCGCATGAGCGCCGTCCGGTGCGCGTCGCGCACGGCGCCGGGCAGGTCGTCGGCGGTCCAGCGGGCCTGCGGCACCTCGCCGACGGCCTCCCCGCCGCGCATCAGCAGTTCCCAGTAGGCCTCCGGGCCCACGGCGGACGGGAAGGCGCAGTCCAGTCCGACGACGGCGATGTCCCGGTCGTGCTCGGGTAGTTGGCTGGGCTGCGGTAGTTGGCTGGGCTGCGGTAGTTGGCTGGGCTGCGCCACCTGGTTTTCTTGCGCCACCTGGTTGTGTTGGGCCATCAGGACCGTCCGCGCAGCGGGTCCGGCAGCTCGGCCAGGTGGGCGGTGAGGCTCTCCACCGTCGGGTGGTCCCAGAGCAGGATCGGCTCGACCTCCAGGCCGAACTCGTCCTCCAGGTCGCCACAGAGGCTGAGCGCGCAGACCGAGTCCAGGCCGTACTCGGCGAGCGGGACGGTGGGGTCGATGCTCTCGGCCGGGCGCTTGAGGTAGAGGGCGATCCGGTCGAGCAGCCAGCCGTGCGGGACCAGGCCCGGCCGCGCGGCGTCCCGGGTGGTGGAAGCGGTCATCGCTGAACTCCTTGGGTAATGAAGGATCTTGGGCGGGCGCGAGCGGCCCGGGCACCGTCGGTCAGCCGGGGACGGGGGTGTTGTAGAGGTCGAAGCTGCGCCGGTCGGCGAAGCGCAGTTGCAGCTCGTGCCGGACCCTGGTCCCGCACTCCGGCGGCAACTCCCCCACCGGGGTGCCGAGTTGTCTGGCGATCCGGTGCAGCGCCATGGCCGCCCAGCACGGGTCGGCCAGGAACGGATCCCGCCCACCCTGGCTGTGCTGCCACACTCCCGCGACCGAGGCCGCCGCGAGCAGCAGCGCGTACCGGTCCGCCAGCGGGAAGCTGACCGCGCCGCGCGGTCCGGCCCAGTCCGCGTCGGACAGCGCCAGCACCCGCTGTTGCAGGTCCCGCAGCTCGCCGACCAGCCGGCTGGCCAGGGTGCGCAGCGCCCGGTCGGCCGGCGATCCCCCGGGAGCGCCGTCCGCGACCGCCACCAGCGCGGCGCTGACGCTGTCCCGGCCGCAGGCCAGGCTGAGCCGCGCGTGGTCGAGCGGCGGCACGTCGGTGCCGAGCCGGAACAGCTCGGCGGGCGGCTCCGGCTCGGCGAACCACGAACGGCGGGCCAGCCACGGCAGTTGCGGGATGACGGTCGCCTGGCAGGCCACCGTCCCGGCGTGGCCGAGGCTCAGCACCGGGACGTCGCGGACGTGCTTCTGGAAGATGCCGAGGTTGCCGTCCCGGGTGTAGATCCCGGCGCCGAGCACGACCGACAGGTCGTACATGGTCTTGGTGAGCACCTTGGGCAGCAGGTACTTGAGCGAGGCCGAGTAGACGCTGGTCTGCTCCGGCAGCAGGTGCAGGGCCCGGCCGGCGACCACCGCGAGCGCGTCGTACAGCAGCAGGTTGACGAACGCGCCGACGAGCGCCTGGTCGATCTTGGCCGGGTCGGTCCAGGAGCCGTACGACCCGCCGAGACGGCGGTCGAGGTCGAACTGGACGGCGGTGCGCAGGCTGGTGTCCACCGCCGCGAGGGCCATGGCGGCGATCACGGTGCGGCTGATCTGGAAGGAGCGCAGCGCGGTCTCGACACCGCTGCCGGCCGCTCCGAGCAGGGCGGACTCCGGCGCCGGGCAGTCGTCGAAGGCGATCCCGGTCCACAGGCAGCCGCGCAGCCCGACGGCGTGGCGCCGGGGCAGCACGGTGGCCCGCCCGGCCGGCAGCTGCCGCGGGTCGAGCAGCAGCACGGAGTGGCTGCGGCTGCCCGGCTCGCGATCGGTGCGGCAGAACAGGACCAGCGCCTCGGCCCGGCTCAGGTTGTTGATCATCGGCTTGGAGCCGGTGAGCAGGAAGCCGTCGCCCGCCCGGCGCGCGGCCACCTGGCTGCGCACGTAGTCGTTGCTGTGCGCGGTCTCGTGCTGCGCGATGGCGGCCCGCGCGCCGCCGAGCAGGAGGTCGGCCAGCCACTCCTGCTGGGCGGGGGTGCCGGTGATCCAGACGTCGGAGGCCGCCATGAAGGTGTGCATGCCGTAGCCCATGCCGAGCCCGACGTCCCGGCGGAACAGCGGCCGCATCACCCGGACCAGTGTCTCGATCGAGTCCAGCCGCCCGCCGAGGTGCTGCGGCACGTACTCGGCGCTGACGCCGAGCCCGTCCAGCAGGTCCTCGACGGCCGCGAACGGGACGGCCGCACGGTCGGCCGCGAGCAGGCCGCGGTAGCCGTACGGGTTGCCCGGTTCGGTCGGGTCGCCGAGCGCGGCCTCGATCTGCGCGACCCGCGCGCGGGCCGGGGCGGGCGACAGCAGCGCGGTCATCGCCGCAGCCCCCGGCCGGCGCTCAGCAGGTCCTCGCCCAACAGGTTCTCGCTCAGCAGGTCGTCGCCGGGCAGGTCGTCGCAGCCGCGGGTCAGGGCGCGCACGGTCGGGTCGAGCACCTCGTAGTCGCCGCGCAGCTCGCCGTCCAGGAAGAGCCGTCGCATCAGGGTGCGCTGCACCTTGCCGCTGGTGGTGCGGCGGACGGTGCCCGTCGGCACCAGCAGCACGTTGCCGGCCGGGACGGTGAAGTCGCGCCCGAGCATCGCCTGGATCCGCTGGGCGAGCCGGCGCAGCTCGGTGGCGTCGGTGTCCGGGGAGATGCCCTTGACCTCCTGGACCACGACCAGCTGCTCCCGGCCCGCCTGCACCGGGAAGGCCGCGCCGAGGCCGAACCCCGGGTGGAGGCCGCGCACGGCCCACTCGACGTCCTGGGGGTAGACGTTGCGGCCGTTGAGGATGACAACCTCCTTCAGCCGCCCGGTGACGTACAGTTCGCCGTCCGCCAGCACGCCGAGGTCGCCGGTGCGCAGGAAGCCGGTCTCACCGTCGCTCAGGGTGGCCCCGAAGGTCTCGGCGGTCTCGGTGTGGCGCTGCCAGTAGCCCTGGGCGACGCTGTCGCCGCGCAGCCAGATCTCCCCGATCGCCCCGGCGGGCAGCTCGCGGTGGGCGACCGGGTCGACGATCCGGAGGTCGAAGCCCCGCACCCGGCCGCAGCCGACGAGGGTGCGGAAGGGCTGCTCGATCCGGTCCGGGTCGGCCGGGGTGAAGCGGTCGCGCTCCAGTTCGGTGGCGTCGACGGCCGTCGCGGCGTACGCGGCCCCGGGGACGCCGCCGGAGACGATCAGGGTGGCCTCGGCGAGCCCGTAGCACGGGTACACGGCCTCCGGGCGCAGTCCGGCGGGGGCGAAGCGTTCGGCGAATGCCTTCAGGGTGGTCTGGCGGACGGGTTCGGCGCCGTTGAGCGCGAGCCGCCACCGGGAGAGGTCCAGCTCGGCGATCTGCTGGTCCGTCACCCGGCGTACGCACAGGTCGTAGCAGAAGTTGGGGCCGCCGCCGACGGTCACGCCGTAGTCCTGGATCGCCCGGAGCCAGCGGAACGGCCGCTTGACGAACGCGGTGGGCGTCATCTGCACCGAGCAGCTGCCGAGCCAGATCGGGTGCAGCAGGTGGGCGATGAGGCCCATGTCGTGGTAGTGCGGCAGCCAGCCGCCGAAGCGGTCCTCGGGGGTGGTCCGGAACGCCTCCTGGAGGGCCTGCTGGTTGGCCAGCAGATTGCGGTGGGAGACCATCACGCCGCGCGGGTCGGAGACCGAGCCGGAGGTGTACTGGAGGAAGACCAGGTCCTCCGGGTCGGCGGCGGCGGGCTCCCGCCAGTCCTCGGGGTCGCCGAGGCCCGGGGTGTCGGTCGCCAGGCAGACCACGCCGGCGTTGTAGGAGCCCGCCAGGCAGAGGGCGACCTCGGGCGCGCCGGCAGTGTCGGTGAGCACCAGCCGGGTGCCGACGTCCCGGAGCACCGCCGCGGTCCGGTTCAGCCGCTTGTCGTCGCCTTCGGAGCCGGGCAGCGGCACGGGGACCGCCACCGCGCCGGCGTACAGGCAGCCGACGAAGGCCTTGAGGAACTCGGTGGTCGACGGGTAGAGCAGCAGGACGGGCTCGCCCTCGGCGCGGTGCGCCTGGAGGACCGAGGCGATCCGGCGGGCCTCCCGGTCCAGCTCGGCGTAGGTGAGCGTCTCGGCGAGCAGCCCGCCCGGGGCGTCCCGAAGGAAGATGTGGGCCGGCGCGTCGGCGAGTTCGGCGGCCCGCGCCCGCACGAGCTCGGTGAAGGTGACGAAGCGTGACAATGACATCCCCTCGGATCATCTCCGGCACTGCGGGCCCGACGTGCCGGGCCCTTCGTACCGTCCGATGATCGCGCGGGGCACTAAAGCCCCGCTTAGGCGCATTGCCGTGGGGTTGTGGCGGTTGGTTCCGTACCGCTTCGCGAACGGAGCGAAGGGACAAGGGACTGCCCGTCCCTCAGGAGACTGCCCGTCCCTCAGGAGGCGGAGGTCCCTCAGGAGGTGGAGGTCCTCGGCGAGGACAACACGCACGGCAGCTCCATGGTCAGCCGGGTCGGTCCCCCGGGCGGGCTGCTCAGCGTGAGCGTACCGTCGAACGCCGCGAGGCGGCGTTGGATGCCCCGCAGCCCGCTGCCGAGCAGGGGGTCGGCGCCGCCGTGGCCGTCGTCGGCCACCTCGGCCCGCAGCAGCCCGGCGGTGTGGGAGAACTCGACGGTGGCGTGCCGGGCGTCGCCGTGCTTGACGGCGTTGGCAAGCGCCTCGCTGACGGCGAAGTAGACGGCCGACTCGACCGGGGACTCGGCCCGGCCGGGCACGTCGGCCCGCACCGCGACCCTCAGCGGGACGTCCAGGGCGAGGGCGCGCACCGCGTCGACCAGTCCCCGCTCGGCGAGGACCGGGGGGCAGACGCCGCGGACCAGGTCGCGCAGCTCCTGGAGGGCCCGCGTGACGTTCTCCTGGGTCTCCGTCACCAGCTTCTTCGCGGCCTGCGGGTCGCGGTCGATGAGCGCCCCGACCGCGCCGAGGCGCAGGCTCACCGCGAGCAGCCGGGCCTGGGCGCCGTCGTGCAGGTCGCGTTCGATCCGGCGCAGCTCGGGGGCCTGGCCCTCGGGAGCGTCCGGCGGGACCTCGGTCACCTGCTCGACCCGGTGGGCGGACCCGGCCCGCTCGGTGGGGCCGAGCAGGGCGCGCGTCCAGTAGCCGTGCAGCCGCAGCATCCGCTCCGCCACGCCGAGGCCGGCGGCGGTCAGGGCGAGGCCGAGGAGGGCGTCGGCGGTACCGTCCAGCGGGACGAACCAGAGCGTGAGGCCGACCAGGGTCATGGCGAGCAGTCCGAGCGCGGCCGGGACCAGGGCGGCGAGCACGGCCAACCGCCCGAGGGCCGTCGCGTGCCCCCGCGCCCGGGCCACGGCGGGCATGCCCGTCGGCCGCTCGGCCGCTGGGGACTGCATGCTGCTCACGGCACCTCCGGCGGTCGGTCCAGGGTGATTCCTCCTCGACAGTAGGGCGCGCGAGCAGAGGGCAGAATCCACTTGCGCACCCCATAGGGGTCGGGCCACCCCACCCCCTATGCACGCCGCCCACCAATGAGGGGTACCTGCCAAACAGTCAGGGGTTCTCGATCACGCTATCGACACAAGGCGTCCGATCGCAGGACGGTCATACCGACCATGCGGCTCACACCCGATTCGATCGCCAACTTGTGCCCGGAATCGATCATTCGGTGCGATATTAATTCGCGTCTGAAAATCGAACACGCGCGGCCTACGGAAATCGGGTGGGGGTAGGCCCACTGCGCATGGGGCATAGCGGGGTGGCTGGCAGGGTGGCCAGACCGTACCTTTTCCAGGTGGAAGACGCCGCAGCTGACAGGCAGTCGAAAGGACAAAGGATGTCCGTGGTGATTGACGTGCAGAACCTGCACAAAACATACGGTGACCTCGTGGCAGTCGATGATGTGTCCTTCACCGTCGAGGAAGGCGAGATCTTCGGGATTCTCGGGCCCAGCGGTGCGGGCAAGACCACGATCGTGGAATGCATCGAGGGGCTGCGGAACCGGGACGGCGGCCGGATCACCGTGCTCGGCTGCGATCCCCGGCTGGAGCGGGCCGAGATCACGCAGCAGATCGATGCCCGGCTGCAGAACGGCCGGGCACCCGACCGTCTGCAGATCGCGGAGGCGCTCTCGCTCTACAGCTCCTTCTATCGCGACCCCGCCCACTGGCGGCAGCTCATGGACGCGCTCGGGCTCACCACCGGGAGCGGGTGCGACAGCCGGTCCGGAGGGCGGGATCAGCTTCTTGCCGCTGTTCTGGCACAGGCCGGAAACCCGCAGGTGGCGGTGTTCGACGAGCTGACCACCGGGCTGGACCCGCAGTCCCGGCAGGACACCTGGGAACTGATCGAAGCCGTCCGCGCCAGTGGCGTCACCATTGTGCTGGTCACCGACTTATGGGAGGAGGCCGAGCGGCTGTGCGACCGGATCGCGCTGATGGACAAGGGCCGTGTTGCCGTCACCGATACGCCGGCCAGGCTGCTGGAGCGCGTCCGGAGCGGGCAGCGGATCCAGTTCCGCCCCTCCGCGCCGTTCAACCATGACCTTCTGGCGCAGTTGCCCGGCGTGAGCGGTGTCAACCGTCAAGGTGGCCACGTCGTGGTGACCGGCAACGACAACGCGCTGAGCGAGGTCACCTCCGTGCTGGCGCATCACCGGATCACGGCCGGGAACCTCCGCGTCGACCAGGCCGCGCTGGACGCGTTCCTCGCCCTGATCGGCAGGCGCTCCGCCCCCTCGTAGACCACCGCACCCCTCGGAATGCCGGCTCGGCCCCACCCGAGCCGGGTCGCCCCTATTCGGGACTCACGATCCGGGCCCGCCGGTTCAGCTCGTGGGCGAAGTCCTCCCAGATCTGCGAGTTCTGGCGGGACAACTGAATGATCAACTCGATGCAGTGCGACGGCACCGAGGCGCAGATGTCCGTCATGTCCTTGGCGCCCAGCACGTTCTCCTTGAACATCCGCAGCAGCCGCCGGCCCAACTCGCTCTGCCGCAACGACGGATCGCGCATGAGCTTTTCGAGCGTGACGGTCGAAGGGGGCCCCACCACGGACGGGGTCTGGACCGGAAGGGAATCCCTCGGGGACTCCACCGCGGCACTGGCGGTGTTCTTCTGACAGGGGACGGGTTCATCACCGCGCTCCAGCCGCCGGCGCACATCGAGCGCCGTCGCGGGCGAGACGCCGGCCGACCTGGCCACCTGACGCAGCGAAGCCTCCGGGTTCTCCCTGATCAGCTCCGCCACCCGCAGCCGCCCCGTCGCGCCGTTCAGCGGACGGACCTTGCCGTCCCGCCCCACGCGGAAGTTCGACGGTGGCACGGAGTCGCACGAGCGACGCAGTTCTGCGACAGCCCTGGCCCCCAGGCCGGTCGACTTCGCGATGGCGCGATCCGACATGGCGGGGTGCGACTTGAGGATCCGCAGCGCGGCCGCGGTGCGATCGGCCTGCGACAGGGGGAGACCGTGTTCGACGTTCGCCTCGACCGCCCTGAGGAACGCCTCCTCGCGGCTGCCGTCGAAGAACCTGACGTCGATCACCTTCAGCCCCTTGAGAGAGGCTGCCATCAGGCGATGGATTCCGTCGATCACCCGCATCGTCCGTCGGTCGACCAGAATCGGCGGCAGCGGACTCTCGATCGCCGCCAGCCGCAGGACGTGGACCTTGTCCTCGCCTTTCAGGCGCGGTGAATCACCGGGCAGAATCTGCATGATCGGAACCGGAACGATCTCCGGCCCGCCATCCCAGTGATCATCAATTATGGTCGGCATTACACTGTGAGCCAAAAGGCCCATACTGCACCCCCATGACAACCCCGTCGAGTTATTTGCAGCGGTGAGGCTGAAGCTGCCCGTTCCAGCTCGATCCGCAGCCGAAGAGCCGATAAGGCGGCCCGATACGTCGCACCGACCCCCGTAAGTCAATGGCTGTTCAGGCCATTTATCGGATTACCTGGAACTGCACGCTAACAGCCCCCACTCCGCCCTGGAAGCTGCCGCCCGCGGTCTTAGGGGTCCCCTAGTACGGGGACTGGGGTGTCGGGCGCCGAGCCGCCCGGAGAGCCGCGAGCCGGTGCAGCGGCCGGCCTCGCCCAGCGATACCGAAACGCAGCGAAGCTCCGGCCGGGGCGACCTCAAAGGTCACCCTTCAACCGGAGCTTCGCTGCGTTCGCGCAGTCCGCCGTCCTGGCGGTCCGTCAACTCGCGACGGACGGCTACGCCTCCTCGGCGGCAGCCTCCTCGGCCGGTGCCTGCGGCACGGCCGGGACGCTGAGGCCGGGAACGGTGAGGTCCGAGACCGTCTTCACCGTCTCAAGAGCCGACTCGATCGCCTCGGCCAGGGAGGGTGCGGCATCATCGTCGAAGTCGATCCTCGTGACCGCGACCTCCGCATCGGTCGGAAGCGCATCGGTCGAGAAAGCCGCGCCGGCGAAACCCGCATCCTGCAGGATCGTCGATTCCTCGTCGGTGATCTCCCGACTGAGGACCAGGGAAAACTTGTGCCCCACGTACGTCACCTCTCAATGTTGCCGCGTATTTCGGAACAGTAACCGGGATCATGGGGACGACGCAACAGGCAGCCACGCTCCCTCGCTTTAAACGAATACCAGCCGGACCGCCGCCCGGTCGCCGTTCAACTGCGTCATTCTCACAGTTGAGCGGATATCCGCGGGCGGCGGCCCGTCCCCATCTCCTTGCCGACGTTCCGGCAATTCGCTATGTTCGGGCTTCTCTCAACGATCCGATATGACTACCTTCTGGAGTGGCATGTCTCGGCCTTCGCCCGGAGATGAACTGTGGTGCCGACGTTTTCACCCTGCCGATAACCCGGCCGCCCGGCTGGTCTGCCTCCCGCACGCGGGCGGTTCGGCGTCCTACTACCTTCCGGTCTCGGCGGCACTGAGCCCCGATGTCGACGTTCTCGCCATCCAGTACCCCGGACGGCAGGACCGTCGGATGGAACAGCCCATCGACGACCTGACGGTCCTCGTCGACCGCCTCTACGAGGTGCTCCGACGCCAGCCGGAACTCCCGCTCACCTTCCTCGGTCACAGCATGGGGGCCGTCATCGGCTTCGAGCTGACCCGCCGTCTCGAAGCCGACGGGCACGGCCCGGTGCGGCTGTTCGCCTCCGGGCGCCGCGCGCCTTCGACGTACCGGGAGGAGAACACGTTCCGCAGTGACGACGCGATCCTGGCCGAGGTGCGCCGGCTGAGCGGCACCGCGTCGGCCCTGCTCGGGGACGAGGAGATGATGCGGGCCGCGCTGCCCGCGCTCCGGGCCGACTACACGGCGGTCGAGGGGTACCGCTGTGCGCCCGAGGTCACCGTGGACTGCCCGATCACCGTGCTGACCGGCGACAACGACCCCAAGACGACCCTCGACGAGGCGAAGGCCTGGGCCGGGCACACGACGGGGTCGTTCGACCTCCGCGTGTTCAACGGCGGGCACTTCTTCATCAGCGACCGGAGCAAGGAAGTCATGCAGGTCCTCGTCGAGCACTTCCAGGACGAACGCGCTCGGACCGCCGGCTGACGGCCCGCCTCGGCCAGGGAGGCGCCGGCGCTGCCTTCCTCCCCCACGGCCCCGCAACGGCCCAGCGAGTCTGGGCAGTTGCGGGGCCGTTACTGTTCCTCGGCTGCTGTTCCTCGGCCCGGCCGAGCAGGCCCTCCTCCACGGAGGACGAACGTCGAGGAAAGGCGCCGGAAGCCGTGCACCGTCCGGGGCCCCGGGCGGTGCACGGCTTCGGTGTGCGGGTCGTTCGGCGACCGGGGCCGCTGCCCCGGTCGCGCGGTCACTCGGTCACTCGGCCACGTACGTGCTGTGGGTCCAGACGAAGACCCGCAGCTCGCGGTCGTCGACGAGAGTGGTCTCGGTACTGGCCTCGAAGTGCTCGTAGCGGTTGCCGAGCGGGACCTTCACCTTGGCCGCATCGAGATCCGCCACGTAGCGCAGCTGCTCCGCACCGGTGAGCGCCGGGGCGCCGGCGAGGAACACGTTGGGTCCACCGTTGTCGTTCATGATCACCCTCATTTCTGGGGTTGGGGTTCCTGTTCTTCTCCGGCCTGTCGTCCCCGGTCGACCAGCAGCTTTCGCGCCGAAAAGGGAAGGGCCGGGTGCTACGGGGGAGAGCACCCGGCCCTGGTCTTGCGCAGGATCGTAACAACGCCAATCATCATGGGGCGTGCGGCAGTTGAACACTGGAACCGCCGAAGCCGGCCACCGGCCCAGGAGTGGGTCTGGCCCCACCCACCCGTACGGCCAGACCCATGTCGGGCCGACCGGGCGATCCGTAGTGTCGGTACCACAACGACACGGATGGAGAAGGACCATGGCGAACACCAGCGACATGACGACCGCGACGGCGCAGCTCGGCGACTCCCGTACCCAGGAGGCATTCGCCACGGTGAAGAAGTGCATCACGCTCTTCGGTGCCGTCAGCGCCATCGTCCTCGGAACGGTTGCCGTGATGGCGTTCACCGGCCACGAGGCGACCCCGTTCATGTGGATCCGCGGAGCGATCCTGCTCGCGGTCGCCCCGCTGATCCACCGGATGACCGTCCGCGCTTCGCAGGGGTCGTACAAGGCGTTCGACCGGGTGCGCACCCTCTCCACGATCATGCCGATCGCGATCATCGGCGTCGACCTGATCCCCGGTCTCTGCCCGGCGTGGTACGCCGTGATCCAGGGCCTGTCCGCCCTGGCCATGATCGGCGTCGCCGTCATCACCCGCGGTGCCGCGCTGAGCGCCGCCTTCCCCAAGAAGTGAAGTCCTGAGGACCTGCTCTGCCCTTCAGATGGCCGGACCGTCTTCGGTATCCGGCCATTCGGCATCTGGACACGTGGTGTCCGTGGGCTGCCGCGAGTGGGGCTAGCCCCACCGCCCGCGGGGCGTACCGGGGTACCCGGTGCGGGACCGCCCGGCGTACGTTCGGCGGTACCGGCCAGCGATCGAGTCCCGGCTGACACAATGATCACCATTGCGGAAGGAATGGCAGATGAGGACACCTCCAGGAGGCAATCCCCTGCGGTGGAGCATCGAGATCGGGCTCGGGCTGTACCGGTCCGTCGTGCTGACCGGGCTCACCTGCGTGATGGCCCTGGTCGCGGTGCCCGTCGCGGTCGGGGGCTCCGCGCTGGCCTACTCCTGGTCCGAGGGCCTGTCCGCCCCCCTGGCCGTCCGCGCGCTGGCGACCCTCGGGGAGACCCTGGTGGTGGTCCTCTGGGTCGCCGTGTCCCTCTGGGTCGTGCACCCGCTGACCAGCCGGGCGCTCGCCAAGGCCGCGCGCCGGTGCGCGGCGAAGTGGCTGGACCTGGACATCCAGGTGGCCTACCGCCCGGTCCCGCCGGTCACCAGGATGGCCACGGGCTTCTGGTGGGACGGCCACGAGTACCACAAGTCCGAGTCGGAGGCCCGCCGCCGTGCCAAGGTGCACGCCCGGTTCCACGACCCGCAGCTGCACTGGGACGGACTGTGGGCCCTGGCCGCCTCGGTCACCGTGCTGCCGGTCGCGGCCCTGCCGCTGCTCGCGCTCGGCTACGGCGGCTACATGGCGCTGACGCCCGGTCTCACCGGCTACGGCATCGCCGTGATCCTTGCCGGCCTGGCCGGCGCCCCCTTCGCGTGGCGGATCCTCGGCCCCCTGGCGCGCCGGTTCCTCGGGCCGGTCCCGAGCACCCGGCTCGGGCGGCGGGTGGAGGAACTGGAGGCCATCCGCGCGGACCTGACCCAGACCCAGGCCGCCGAACTGGAACGCATCGAGCGGGGCCTGCACGACGGGGCCCAGGCCCGGCTGGTGGCCATGGGCATGTCGATGGGCGCCGCCGAGCAGCTCGTCGACACCAACCCCGAGGCCGCGAAGGCGATCCTCGCCGAGGCCCGCGCCACGTCGGCCACCGCGCTCGCCGAGCTGCGCTCGCTCGTCCGCGGCATCAACCCGCCCGTCCTCGCCGAGCGCGGCCTGGTCGACGCCGTCCGGGCCCTGGCCCTCGACGCCTCCGTGGTGGTCGACGTCCTCAGCCAGGTGCCCGCGCGGCCCGAACGGCCCGTCGAGTCGGCCGTCTACTTCTCCGTCGCGGAACTGCTGGCGAACGTCGCCAAGCACTCCCGCGCCGAACGGGTCAAGGTCGAACTCAGCTACGCGGCACGGACGCTCACTGCTACCGTGAGCGACGACGGAATCGGCGGAGCCGCCGCATCCACAGGGTCCGGGCTGAGCGGCATCGAGCGCCGCATGACAGCCTTCGGCGGACGCCTGGAGATCGAAAGCCCGGCCGGAGGACCCACTCGTATCACTGTGGCGGTGCCGTGCGAATTGTCGTAGCCGAAGACCTCTTCCTGCTCCGCGACGGGCTGGTGCGCCTCGTCGAGGCGTACGGCCACACCGTCGTCGCGGCCGTCGACACGGGACCGGACACGCTCGACGCACTGGTCAGCCACCGGCCGGACGCGGCGATCGTGGACGTCCGGCTGCCGCCGACGTTCTCCGACGAAGGCCTCCAGGCCGCGCTCTCCGCCCGCCGGGCCATCCCCGGGCTGCCCGTGCTGATCCTCTCGCAGCACGTGGAACAGCTGTACGCGCGCGAGCTTCTCGCGGACGGGCACGGCGGCATCGGCTACCAGCTCAAGGACCGCGTCCTGGACGCCGGGCAGTTCATGGACGCGGTCCACCGCGTCGCCGACGGCGGCACCGCGCTCGACCCCACGGTCGTCGCCAAGCTGCTGGGCCGGCCCAACCGGGCCGATCCCCTCGCCACCCTCACCGAACGGGAGCGCTCGGTCCTCGCGCTGATGGCCGAAGGGCTCTCCAACACGGCGATCGCGAACCAGCTCTTCCTCAGCGAGGGCTCCATCAGCAAGTACACGACCACGATCTTCGCCAAGCTCGGGCTCGCCAACGACGACGACACCAACCGCAGGGTCCGGGCCGTCCTCGCCTATCTCGGCGCCGACGGGCACGGCGACCAGTGATCTTCGGCAAAGTGGCGGCGGCGCAGGCCCTGCGGGACATCCCGCAGGGCCTCTGAGCGCGCACGCCCCAGCACCCGTCAGCCGACCGTACCCGTCAGCCGGCTGCTGCCGGTTCCCGTCGCGCCGAGTCCCGGACGGCGGCGGCCAGTTCCCGCGGGGTGCGCCGCTCGAACATCTCGGCGAGGCTGATCGACACGCCGCTCATGTTCTGGAACTCCTGCATCGCCAGGGCGGCGAGCATGGAGTTCCCGCCGGACGCGAAGAAGTCCGTGTCGGCGTCGAGGTTCTCGTCCTGCAGGATGCTTCGCCACAGCTCCGTCAGCCCGGCCGTCAGGTCGTCCGGGTCCGGGTGGCCCAGGTCCGGGTGGTCCGGTTCGGGCCGGGCCGGAGCCGGAACCGTGCGCCGGGCGGCGAACATCCGCTGCAGCGCGGGGTAGTCGACCTTCCCGCTGGCGTTGATCGGCATCGAGTCGACCGTCACGAGGTCCCCGGGGAGCATCGACCGGGACAGGTGGGCGCGGGCGTGCGTCCAGACGCTCCCGGTGTCGACCGGGCCGGCGGCCGGCTCCAGGCAGCCGATGAGCACGGCGTCCGCGCTCGGGTCGCCGACCATGATCACCGCGGCGGCGCCGACCTCGGGGTGGGCCAGCAGGGTCGCCTCGATCTCGCCGAGTTCGATGCGGTTCCCGCGAAGTTTGACCTGACGGTCGCTCCGGCCGAACAGGTCGATCAGGCCGTCCGCACGCCAGCAGGCCACATCGCCCGTCCGGTAGAAGCGTCCGTGCTCGGGGTGTTCGCCGAAGCGCTCCGCGTTGAGGTCCGGTCGGCCGTGGTAACCGATCGCCACGCCGACGCCCGAGATGCAGAGCTCGCCGCGGACACCGACCGGCAGATCGCGACCGTGCCGGTCGACCACGTGGACCCGGGTGTTGCGGATGGGCATGCCGACGTCGAGGCGGCCCTCCGGTTCGTCCCTGAGGACGCGTGACGTCGACCAGATGGTCGTCTCGGTGGGCCCGTAGGCGTGGTGCAGCACACAGCCGGCGGCCACGAGCCGCCGGGCCAGGGACACCGGCACGGGCTCACCGCCGATGATGACGCTGCGGCCGCGCAGACAGTCCTCCACGCGGTCGATGACGAGCCGCCAGGTCGTCGGCGTCGCCTGGACGAACCGCGCCCCGTACCGCTCGATCAGCTCCCGCAGGACCCGGCCGTCGCTCCTGGCCCGGTCGGGGGCGGCCACCAGGCGGCCGCCGGAGATCAGCGGCACGAACAGTTCGAGGCCGGAGATGTCGAACGCGAACGTCGTCGTCCACAGCGTCGTGTCACCTGCCGACGCACCGAACTGCTCGGCGAAGTGCGCGGTCACATTGGCCAGGGCCGCATGGTCGATCAGGGTCCCCTTGGGCCGGCCGGTCGATCCCGAGGTGTACATCAGGTACGCGCAGGCCGCCAGGTCCACGGCCATGGGCCGGGCGTCGGCCGTCCCCGGATCCGGCGCGAGCTCGACAGCCGGCGCGGTCAGCACGACGAGGCCGTCGTCGGCGAAGCGCGCGAGGTCCCCGGCCGCGTCCGCGGTCGCGACGAGCACCCTCGCGGCCGAGTCGGAGAGCTGGCCGCGGATCCGCTCCTCGGGGTGGGCCGCGTCGACGGGCAGGTACGCCGCGCCCGCCAGCCAGGTCCCGAGGACCGCCGCGACCAGCTCGGGCCCGCGCGGGAGGGCTATCGCCACCACGTCCCCGGCCCGGACGCCGGCGCCCCGCACGAGAGCGCTCATGGCGTGGGCCGCGCTCCACAGTTGCCGGTATCCGACCGAACGGTCGCCCTCGACGACGGCGACGGCGTCCGGCGACCGCAGGACCTGCTCGTGGACGGCTTCGAGGACCGAGGCGGGCTCGACGGACCGGGCGGTGTCGTTCGCCGCCCCGACGATCTCGTGGTCCCGGTCGCTCCACCAGCGGACGTCCCCGACCGCGCGGTCCGGGTCGTCCACGAGCGAGCACAGCACCGCCTCGAAGCGCGCCAACAGCAGCTCGGCATGGGCCCGTTCGAAGAGCTCGGTCCGGTAGACGGCCCGCAGCGAGACCGCGTCGTCCGTCGAGGTGGCACAGAGGTGCAGGTCGAACTTGCCGAAGCCGCTCGCAGCGGGGAACGGCCTGGCCGTCAGGCCGTCGAGGGTGAACGCGGCGGGGCCGCTCCCGGTCCGGTGGTCGAACACGTGCCGGAAGGGCAGGGACCGCCGGCCGTCTCGCGCCGCGGGCATGAGGTCCGCCTGCGCGTCCACGGCCACGTCGGCGTGCGCCACACCCGCGCGCAGCCGCTCCCAGCTGCGGCGCACCAGGTCGCGGACGCTCTCCTCCCGGTCCACCCGCAGCCGGAGCGGCACATGGGTGACGTGGTACCCGATCGTGCGCGCGGCGTGCTCCGGCCGGGCGTCGACCGGGAAGCCGACCAGCAGGTCGGGCCCGGCGCCGTGCGCCTCCAGCAGGACGTAGTAGGCGGCCAGAAGGACCGCGGACTCCGGGACGCCGAGGTCCTCGGCGAGGCGGCGGGCCGCGGCCACCGTGCGACCCGGCAGGGTGCGGTCGAGCTGCGCCGCCGCCAGCGTCGGCCGGTCCGGCTCGGGCTCGGTGCACGACAGCTCCATGGTGCCGGTGGTCGCGCCCGCCAGCTCCTCGCGCCAGAAGGCGAGGCTCTCCTGGCTCGGGGCGGGCTCGGTCCAGCCGGGCACGGGGGTGACTCCGTCGTCGTCTTTCTCGTTCGCATGCTCGTACGCGGACGCCAGGTCCGCCAGGAGCACCGAGGCGGACACCTCGTCGAAGACCAACTGGTGCGCCGTGACGCAGAGGACGTCCGTGTCCGGGGAGCGGAAGAGCACCGCTCGAAGCATCGGCCCACCGTCCAGACCGAACGGCACGGCGGTCACCGACGCGAGGTCGGCCTCGGTGGGTTCGCCCGTCAGCACGACCTGCACCAGGTCCAGCCGGAACTCGTCCGGGCCGACCACGCGCTTGACCAGCCGGGTGCCGTCGCTGCGACAGACGGTGCGCAGGGCCTCGTGGCGCCGCAGCACGACGGCCAGCGCCGCGTCGAGCCGCAGCGGGTCCACCTGCCCCGCGACGGCGAACGCCGCGGACAGGTTGTTCACGGGAGTGCCCGGCACCAGCGACTCGAACAGCCACAGCGCCTCCTCCCTGGGGGAGACTCCCGCGTCGTCACCCGGATCCGCAGGCGTACGCCCTTCCGCGGAAATCATCACGTCACTCCTCTACCGATTACCGGTCCGTTGAGCTGCCAGTCCCGTTGAGCTGCCAGTCCCGTTGAGCTACCGGTCCGTTGAGTCCGCCGGCTTTGCCGCTGGTGCCCGACCACGCGGATCCCCAGCTCGTTGTCAGATCCCCAGCTCTTTGTCGATGAGGTCGAAGATCTCGTCGTCCGTCGCCTCGATGATGTCCTCGTCGGATGGGACGTCCTCGTCGGCGGGCGCGCTGTTCGCGTCCGCACCGCGGAACTCCTCCAGGATGTATTCGAGACGGCTCGTGATCTTCGCCTTCTGGCCGCCCCGCTGGGCGATCGCGGTCAGCAGGGACTTGAGCCGGTCGAGTTCGTTCAGCACCGGCTCGTAGTCGATCTCCTGCTCGGCGATCCGGTCCCGGAGGTACCGGGCCAGCTCCGCGGGCGTGGGGTAGTCGAAGACCACCGCGGCGGGCAGCCGCAGCCCGAGGGCGCCGCTGATCCGGTTGCGGAACTCCAGCGCGGTCAGCGAGTCGAAGCCGAGCTGGCGGAAGTACCGGGCGGCCTCGATGGATTCGGCGCCGGGCCGGTTGAGCACGAGGGCCGCCTGGGTCAGGACCAGGTTCAGGACCGCGCCCTCGAACTGCTCGGGCGGGAGAGCGGCCAGCTGGTTCAGGAGGTTCTTCCCGGCCTCCGGGCCGGGCCTACCCACCGTGCGCCGACCGGGGCGGACGAGCCCGGTCACCAGAGCGGGGACGACGCTCCCGGGACGGCGCAGCGCGGGCAGGTCGAGGCGGGCCGTCACCAGCAGGGGGTCGGTGGCGTGGGCGGCCGCGTCGAGCAGGGCGAGCCCTTCGGACGCGGGCAGCGGCTTCAGGCCCTGGCGGGCCATCCGCCGGCGGTCGGCATCGGTGATGTCGCCGGCCATGCCCTGCTCCCAGGGGCCCCACGCGAGCGATACGGCGGGCAGACCCCGGTGGCGCCGGTGGGCGGCCAGGGCGTCCAGGAAGGTGTTGCCCGCCGCGTAGTTGGCCTGGCCCGGGGTGCCCCAGACGCCGGCCACCGACGAGAAGAGGATGAAGGTGTCCAGGTCCAGGTGGCGGGTCAGCTCGTGCAGGTGCCAGGCGGCATCGGCCTTGGGTCGCATGACCTGCTCGACCCGGTCGGAGGTGAGCGAGCCGATGACACCGTCGTCGAGAACGCCCGCCGTGTGGACCACCCCGGTGAGCGGCACACCGTTCAGAACGTCCGCCAGCTGCTCGCGGTCGGCGACATCGCACGCCACCACCTGCACGCTCGTCCCGGCGCCGGCCAACTCCGCGGCCAGGGCGGGCATGCCGGCGGCGGCTGTGCCGCGGCGGGAGGCCAGCAGGAGCCGTTCGGCCTGTCCGGTCGCCGCCAGGTGCCGGGCGACCAGGCCGCCCAGTGCGCCGGAGGCGCCGGTCACGAGGACCGTGGCCGCGCGGGTGGCGGCCGGTACGTCGCGGGCGGCCGCTACGTCGTGGGCGGCGCCCGGTACGCCGTGGTGGTTCACGCCGGCCGCACGCGCCAGGCGCGGCACCCGTACGGTCCTGTCGCGCACCGCGAACTCGGGCTCCCCCAGCGCCGTTCCGGCCACGACGAGAGGCCCGGAGTCCGCGAGCGCCTCCACGTCCGCCAGCACGATCCGCTCCGGATGCTCACCGGCTGCTGCACGCACCAGCCCGATGACGCCCGCGCTGTCCATCCGCACGCTCGCGCCGGGACCCGCGGACACGCCGCGCTCGGTCACCACGACCAGCCGCGATCCGTCCAGCGCGCCGGCCGCCAGCCAGTCCCGTAGCGCATCCAGCACGCGCAGCACGGCGGCCCGAGCCGCTGCCGGGACGTTCTCGTCTTCGTCCTCGGGGCCTTCCCCGGCGGTTCCGGGGCCCGGGACGCAGCAGACCAGCACGACGTCGGGCACCGCTGCGCCCGCTTCCACCGCAGCGATTAGATCCGGCACGTCCGCGTACGCCGCGGCACCGGGCACGGCCAGGTCGCCGTCGTCGCCTAGTACCGCCCACGGACGGCCCGGCTCCCCGGCCGCCTCCGTCGCGGCGACCGGAACCCAGTCCACCCGGAAGAGCCCGTCGCGGGCCACCCCTGCGGCCTGCTCCAGG
Source organism: Kitasatospora aureofaciens (assembly GCF_019192735.1). Taxonomy (GTDB): domain Bacteria; phylum Actinomycetota; class Actinomycetes; order Streptomycetales; family Streptomycetaceae; genus Kitasatospora; species Kitasatospora aureofaciens_A. Next base: position 3,964 of record NZ_JAHTKP010000046.1, on the reverse strand, counting down.
GTGCCGTCGGCCGGCGGCCCGAGCACCACCGATCCCGCCGAGGCGATCGGCTGCCCGGCCTGGTCGGCCAGGGCCACCGACACGCCCTCGCCCGAGGCCGACGGCGCCACTCGCACGCGCGCCGCCATCGCGCCCGACGCGTGCACCGTCACGTCGCTCCATGCGAAGGGCAGCAACGGGCCTTCACCGGCTGCCTGTTCCAGGCCGACGAGATGCAGCGCGGCGTCCAGCAGGACGGGGTGCACCCCGAATCCGGACACCTCGGTCCCCTCGGCGAGCGCCACCTCCGCGAACACCTCGTCGCCGCGCCGCCATGCCGTCCGTACCGCGCGGAACGCCCGCCCGTACCCGAGCCCGGAAGCCGCCAGCCGCTCGTACAGCGCGTCCACGTCGGCCGCCTCGGCACCCGCCGGCGGCCACTGCACACTCCACGCCGCAGTGTCCGCGACAGCGTCGCCGTCCGATTCGTCCGTTCCGTCCGGGGCCAGGGTGCCGGACGCATGCCGCACCCACTCCCCTTCGGTCGCGCGCGCGAACAGCGCGACCTCCCGCCGCCCGGCGGGATCGGCCTCCCCGACGGTCACCTGGATGCGGACGCCACCGCGCTCCGGCAGCATCAACGGCATCTCGACGGTCAGTTCCTCGACCCGGCCGCAGCCGGCCTCGTCACCGGCCCGCACCGCCATCTCGACCAGCGCAGCGGCCGGTACCACCACGCGGCCCGTCACGAGCGACTGGGCCAGCCATGGTTGTGCGGACAGGGCCAGCTGCCCGGTCAACACCACGCCGCCGGTCGCCGGCAGCTCGACGGCTGCGCCCAAAAGAGGGTGGGCGGGGGTGCCGAGGCCGAGGTCCTCGGCGCGGCTTCCGGCGGCCGCGGTCAGCCAGTAGCGCTGCCGCTGGAAGGCGTAGGTGGGCAGGCCGACGCGCTGGGCGCCGGTGCCCGTGTAGATCTTGTCCCAGCCGACGGCCACACCCCTCACGAACACCTTCGCCAGCGTGGTCAGCAGCGCGCGGGGTTCGTCGCGGCCTCGGCGCAGCAGGGGGAGCCATGCCTCGGTGGCCGCGTCGTCTTCGGCGTCGGTGCGGGTCTGGGGGCCCATGCCCGACAGCACGCCGTCGGGGCCGATCTCGATGAACGTCCGTACGCCGGTGACGCGCAGGGCCTGCGCGGCGTCGGAGAAGCGGACGGCCTCACGGACGTGCTTCACCCAGTACGCGGGGTCGGTGACCTCCTCGGTCACCGGCCGGCCAGTGAGGGCGGAGACCATGGTCAGCTTGGGCGCGCGGTAGCTGACGGAGGCGGCGACGCGTGCGAACTCCTCCAGCATCGGGTCCATCAGCGGGGAGTGGAACGCGTGGGAGACCTGCAGACGCTTCGTGCGAGCCCCGCCTTGTGCCAACTCCTCGGCCGCCGCGAGCACTTCGTCCTCGACACCGGAAATCACCACGGCCCTGGGGCCGTTCACGGCGGCGATGCCCACGCCCGCGCGGCCTGCGATCGCCTCGACGACCTGATCCTCGGTCGCCTCAACAGCCACCATCGCGCCGCCGGTGGGCAGTTGCTGCATCAGCCGGCCGCGAGCAGCCACCACCGCACACGCATCCTCCAGCGACCACACCCCGGCCACGTGCGCGGCGGCCAGCTCACCGATCGAGTGACCGGCCACCACCTGGGGGCTCACTCCCCACGACTCCAGCAGCCGGAACAGCGCCACCTCGACCGCGAAGAGCCCCGCTTGGGCCCATACCGTCTCGTCGATCTTGCCCGCACCTGGCCAGGACTCCTCACCCTCGCCGCGGATTACGGCCCCGAGGGAACCGTCCAGGTGCTCGGCCAGCCCGGCGCAGACCGCGTCGAACGCCTCTGCGAACACCGGGAACGCGGCATACAGGCCCTGGCCCATGCCGTTGCGCTGGGCGCCCTGGCCCGTGAACACGAACCCGACCTTGCCCGCACCACCCACGGTTCCGGAGACCACGCCCGGAACCTCACGAGCCTCGGCCAGCGCCTCAAGTCCGGCCACCAGCTCGTCGTGATCCGAGCCGAGCACCACAGCCCGGTGCTCCAGTGCCGCGCGCGACGTCGCCAGCGACCAACCCACATCGGCGACGTCCACATCCGCCTGCTGCCGAACGACCTCCGCCAGCCGCTCGGCCTGACCGGCAAGACCAGCCGCAGACCGGCCCGACACCACCCACGGCACGACAGGCAACGCCACACCGTCGGCACCGGAGATTGAAGCATCCTGGTCGGGTGCCTGCTCGATGATCACGTGCGCATTGGTGCCGGAGAACCCGAACGACGACACACCCGCACGCCGGGGATGCCCGGCATCCGGCCAGGCCGTCGCCTCGGTCACCAACTGCACCGCACCCGCGTCCCAGTCCACGTGCGAGGACGGCGCATCCACGTGCAGCGTCGCCGGCACCACACCGTGCTGCATCGCGGCGACCATCTTGATGATCCCCGCCACGCCGGCTGCCGCCTGGGCGTGGCCGATGTTCGACTTCACCGAACCGAGTAGCAGCGGACGGTCCTCCGGCCGCCCCTGGCCGTACGTCGCCAGCAACGCCTGCGCCTCGATCGGGTCGCCCAGCTTGGTGCCCGTCCCGTGACCCTCGACCACGTCCACATCACCCGCGGCCAGACCCGCGTTGGCCAGCGCCGCCCGGATCACCCGCTGCTGCGACGGACCGTTCGGGGCCGTCAGACCGTTCGACGCTCCGTCCTGGTTCACGGCAGATCCGCGCACGACCGCGAGCACCTCGTGCCCGTTGCGCAGCGCGTCGGACATGCGCTCCACCACCAGGACGCCGACACCCTCACCCCAGCCGGTGCCGTCGGCGGCCTCGGCGTACGCCTTGCAGCGACCGTCCGCCCCGAGGCCGCGCTGGCGCGAGAAGTCGATGAACGTGCCGGGCGTCGACATCACCGTCACGCCACCCGCCAACGCCAGGGTGCTCTCGCCCGAGCGCAGCGACTGGCAGGCCAGGTGCAGCGCCACCAGCGACGACGAACACGCCGTGTCCACCGTCACCGCCGGCCCCTCCAGCCCCAGTGCATACGCCACCCGACCCGAGGCGACCGAGCCCGTGCCACCCGTGCCGAGGTACCCCTCGACCTCCTCGGGCACGAAATGCGACGGCAGGTAGTCGTGGTAGAAGAGGCCCGCGAACACACCCGTCGCACTGCCCCGCAGCGTGTTCGGGTCGATCCCGGCGTCCTCCAGCGCCTCCCATGACGTCTCCAGCATCAGCCGCTGCTGCGGATCCATCGCGACCGCCTCGCGCGGACTGATCCCGAAGAACTCCGCGTCGAACTCCCCCGCGTCGTACAGGAATCCGCCCTCACCCGAGACGCTCTTGCCCACCGCGTCCGGGTCCGGGTCATGGACGTCCGCGGGCCAGCCCCGGTCGACGGGGAACTCCCCGATGGCATCCCCGCCCGACTTGAGCAACTCCCAGAACTCGCCGGGAGACGACACGTCACCCGGGAACCGGCACGCCATCCCGACGATCACCAGAGGATCGTCATCAACCGGTGCGCGGCCGGACGCCGGGAGCGCGGAACCCACCGACTCGGCATCGACCTCACCGACCAACTCGGCCAGCACGAGCCCGGCCAGTGCCGCCGGCGTCGGGTAGTCGAAGACCGCTGTGGCCGGCAGGCGCAGGCCCGTGGTGTTGTTCAGCCGGTTGCGCAGTTCGACGGCGGTGAGCGAGTCGAAGCCGACCTCGCGGAAGGAACGTTCCGCGTCGAGGCTGCCCGGCCCGGACATGCCCAGCACCAGGGCGGCCTGCGACAGGACCAGGTCCCGCACGGTCTCCCGCCGTTCGTCCGGGCTCAACGCGGCCAGACGCGCGGCCAGCGCGTTCTGGTCGCCGGCGGCGGACCGACCGACCGTACGACGGGCAGGCGAACCCGCCCGCGTCGCACGGACGAGGCCGGACAGCAGCGGCG
>NZ_JAHTKP010000045.1 GCF_019192735.1 Kitasatospora aureofaciens | reverse complement strand
GCTGCGCCCAGTAGCGCTCCTCGCCGAAGGAGAGCTCGTGCTGCTGCCAGGGGTGCGCCGCGCCGCCCGTCAGCACCAGGATCTCGCCCGGGCTGCGGCCCGGTCCGCAGCCCCCGGCCCCCAAGCCTGGTCCGGCGCCGCGCCGACCGATGCCCGCCGCGCCGCAGATCGAGGTCCGGCGGGTCGCCGCCACCCCGGCCGAGGCGCTGGACCGCGCCGACGAGGTGGTCGACCAGCTGCTGGACGCGGGCCGCAGCCCGGGCGAGATCCTGGTGCTGACGGTCGGCGAGGCGCACCCCTGGCAGCAGCACGAGCTCTCCTTCGGCGAGGAGCGCTACTGGGCGCAGCTCGCCGAGGGCGGGGACGTGTTCTACGCGGACGCCGCGCTGACCCGCCAGGCCCGTCGCGAGGTGGTCGTCCTGGTGGTGAACGGCGGACGGCCCGCCCGCGCCGCCGAGGCGTACACCGCGGCGCTCGGCCGCGCGACCGTGCTGCTGGTGGTCTGCGGTGACGCCGGCCCGGTCGTCACGGGCGCCGCCGGAGCGGCGTCCGGCCGTCCGGTGAGCGCCTGAGACGAACGGTCCCGCCCGGGCCCGGTGCCCTACGGCACCGGGCCCGCGGGCCGTCGCACCCTGCCCCGTCCTCGTCGCCGTCCCGGCCGCCGTCCGGCGGCTCAGCCGGTGCCGGTGCGTCGGGCCGGCTCGACAGCGGCCACCCGCGCGGGGGGCCACGGCCGTTCGGGCGCCTGGCGTAGCGCGCGCCGACCGCTCGGTGCCTCCAGGGCCGAGCGCGGCGGCAGCTCCGTCACGGTGTGGACCGGTCCGTCCGCCCACGAACCCGCGTGAGGATTGCGGCCGTTCCGGCCGTCCCCGAGGATCTGCCAGCCCGCCGGGGTGAGCCCGATGTAGGAGCCGCAGCGCAGCCCGTGCAGGACGGAGGTGTCCCGCAGCGCCCACATCCAGGCCCCGTCCTGCTCGGTCCAGCCCGGGGCGCCCTCGCGGCAGCGCAGCAGCACGGCCGTACGGGTCGGCGCGGGCTGTCGCAGGTCGTGCGGGGTGATCTGGCGCAGGTGGGTGAGCAGGGCGTTCCGGTGCTGCCAGCCGTCGGTGTCGTGCGGCCAGGGCGTGAACGAGGCCGAGGCGCTCATGTGGTGCAGCGCGTCGAGGACGGCGACCACGACCGTGCCCGGCTGGGGCAGATGGCGCTGGTGCAGCTCCAGGACGAAGTCGCGCGGGTCGCGCAGCAACGGGATCCCCGAGGCGGTCCAGGTCTCCAGGTCCAGCAGCCGTCTGGACGCCGAACTCCGGGCGAGGGGAGACTGACCTCGGCCGATACCGTTGATCACAATCCTCCTTCCCGACCCACGGGCACGCGGGTACCTGCGTACGCCGAAGGCCGGGTCCACCGGACCGGGCTTCGGGTACCCGCCAATTCTCATGGCATCGGGGGCGGAGCGGCAACGATGAAATGATGAACGCCGCCCGAATGTCCACGTTCTGCCGGATATATTCCACAGCCGCACAAGCGCGGCCCAGGTAGCGCCGCAGACCGGCCAGGGCCCGCGTGAACGGCCGGTGAACCGGGTTGCGCAAAGTTGCCACTCCCTTCCTGTCTCATGCGTCCCACGGCTTCGCCGCTGTTGTGATCTCTCCCCCCTTTAGGCCATTCGAGTGAAAGCATTCGCGCGAACTCATTCGCGTGCCCGGATGCCGCCGTCCGGAGCCCGGCTCAGCCCTGCACGGCCAACACCAGCGGAAGCACCGCGCTCGCCCCGGCCCGGCGCAGCAGCCGGGCGGCGACGGTGACCGTCCAGCCCGAGTCGACCAGGTCGTCCACCAGCAGCACCGGACCGCCCGCGGCGGCCACCGCCTCCGCCACCTCGGGCGGCAGGACCAGCGCGTCGGCCACCGAGTGCAGCCGCTGGGCACTGTTGCTGCGGGCACCGTGCGGGGGCCGGCCGGCCGTGTACTCGATCCGCCCGAGCAGCGGCAGCCGCCCGATCTCGGCGATCCGCGCGCCGAGGCTGCCGACCAGCTGGGGGCGGGTCGAGGAGGCCATGGTCACCACGCCGACCGGCCGCTCCAGCCGGGCGCCGTCCGCCGTCGCGGGCCCGGCCCAGCCGCCCGGGCCGCGGGCCCAGTCGGCGAGCACCGTCACCAGGGCGTCCACCGCCTCGCCGGGGACGGGGACGTCCGGGGCCTGCTCGGCGAGCAGGGTGCGCAGCCGGGTGCCCCACCCGATGTCGGACAGCCGGCCCAGCGCCCGGCCGGTCTCGGCCTGCTCGCCGGCCGGGATCCGACCCTTGAGCGGCACGCCCAACGAGTCCATGCCGGTCGGCCAGAGCCGACGCGGCTCGAAGCCGACCCCGGGGCGGCCGAGCGCGGCCCGGGCGGCCTCCAGGGTGGCGTCGGAGACGTCCGGGGTGTGCAGCGGCCCGGCGCAGTTGTCGCACCGGCCGCAGGGCGCGGCCTCCTCGTCGTCCAGCTGCCGCCGCAGGAACTCCATCCGGCACCCGGTGGCCGTCGCGTACTCGCGCATCGCCCGCTGCTCGGCCTCGCGGGAGGCCGCGACCTTGGCGTACCGGGCGGTGTCGTACTCCCAGCTCTGGCCGGTGGCCGTCCAGCCGCCCTTGACCCGGCGGACGGCGCCGTCCACGTCGAGCACCTTGAGCATGGTCTCCAGCCGGGTGCGGCGCAGGTCCACCCTGGGCTCCAGCGCGGCGGTGGAGAGCGGGCGGCCGGCCTCGGCCAGCGCGTCGATCGTCCGGCGTACCTGCTCCTCCGGCGGGAAGGCCAGCGAGGCGAAGTAGCGCCAGATCGCCTCGTCCTCGCGCCCGGGCAGCAGCAGCACCTCGGCCCGGTCGACGCCGCGCCCGGCCCGGCCGACCTGCTGGTAATAGGCGATCGGGGAACTGGGCGAGCCCAGGTGCACCACGAAGCCGAGGTCGGGCTTGTCGAAGCCCATGCCCAGCGCGGACGTGGCGACCAGGGCCTTGACCCGGTTCGCCAGCAGATCCGCCTCGGCGGTGCGGCGCTCGGCGTCCTCGGTGCGGCCGGAGTACGAGGCCACCGCGAAGCCGCGCTCGCGCAGGAAGGCCGTCACCTCCTCGGCTGCGGCCACCGTGAGGGTGTAGACGATGCCGGAGCCGGGCAGCCGGTCGAGGTGGTCGGCCAGCCAGGCCAGTCGGTGCGCCGGGTCGGGGAGGGCGAGCACGCCGAGGGTGAGGCTCTCCCGGTCGAGCGGGCCGCGCAGCACCAGGGCGTGCTCGTCGGCGGTGCCGGTGCCCAGCTGCTCGGCGACGTCGGCGGTGACCCGGGCGTTGGCCGTGGCGGTGGTGGCCAGCACCGGGACCCCGGGCGTGAGGTCGGCGAGCATGGTGCGCAGCCGGCGGTAGTCCGGGCGGAAGTCGTGGCCCCAGTCGGAGATGCAGTGCGCCTCGTCGACCACCAGCAGGCCGGTGGAGGCGGCGAGCTTGGGGAGCACCTGGTCGCGGAAGTCGGGGTTGTTCAGCCGCTCCGGGCTGACCAGCAGGATGTCCACCTTCCCGGCTGCTACCTCGGCCTGGATCTCGTCCCACTCGTCGGTGTTGGCCGAGTTGATGGTGCGGGCGTGGATGCCGGCCCGGGCCGCCGACTCGACCTGGTTGCGCATCAGGGCGAGCAGCGGCGAGACGATCACCGTCGGCCCGGCGCCCCGGGCCCGGAGCAGGGCGGTGGCGATGAAGTAGACGGCGGACTTCCCCCAGCCGGTGCGCTGCACGACCAGGGCGCGGCGGTGGTCGACCACCAGCGCCTCGATGGCCGTCCACTGGTCGTCGCGCAGGGCGGCGCCGGGTCCGGCCAGCTCGCGCAGGACGGCCTCGGCCCGCGCCCGGACCTCGGCGCGGTCGGTGGCGGTGGCGGTGGTGTGGATCTCGGGCTGCTGCATGGCGTCCATGTAACCCCGTGCCGCCGACAAGCGGCGAATGCCGAGGTGTCGGGGCGAGGTGGATGCGGGGTGTATGTCATCAGCTCTTCCGTTGAACGGCCGTCAAATATCACCCGGGGGAGTGGTGGTGGCGTGCGCCGAATGAGGGATGGGGGAAACCGGGAGCGGAGTTATCCACAGGAAAAGAGAAAGAACCGGCGGGGATTTCCGGGTGCGGCACTCTTCCGCTCATGAACGCCATGAACAACGACAGCGCGATGAACAACGAGCGCGTCATCCTGTCCCTCGGCCCGGCCTCCGGCCACCGGCCGGTCACCATGCGCGGTCCGGCCGACATGGCCGAGCTGCTGCCCTACCTCCTGGGGTTCTTCCCCGACGACAGCATCGTCGCCGTCGGCCTGCACGGCCCCGACCTGCATCAGGGCGGGGTGATCCGGGCGGACATCCCCGAGTCGCCCGCGCAGTGGCCGGCCGCGGCGGAGGAGACGGCCGCCCTGCTGGTCGGCATCTCCGAGCGGCGTGACAGCCGCCCGCTCCAGGTGCTCCTCTACCTCTGCCAGGATCCCGCCTCGGACCACGGGCCGCCCGTCCTGGACGGCCTGCGGCCGCTGGCCGCCGACCTCCGGGCCGCGTTCGGCCGCCGGGGGGTGGCGGTCAAGGAGTCGCTGTGCGTCTCGGACGGCCGCTGGTGGTCCTTCCTCTGCCGCCGCGAGGGCTGCTGCGCTCCGGCGGGCAATCCGATCCGGCGGGCCCCCGCCCCGGGGCCGGCCGCCGCCGCGGCGACCTTCGCCGGCCTCGCCCCGCGCGGCAGCCGGAAGGCCATCGTCGCCGGGCTGGCCCCGATCGGGCCACCGGGCGGGGACGCCCAGCGCGCCGCCCTCGCCCGGGCCGAGGCGGTCGGCCTGCCGGAGCCGGGGGTCGACCTGCTCGACCAGGCCTTCGCCGAGTTCGCGGCCGGTGCCCGGGAACTCGACGACGACCGGGCGGCGCGGCTGCTGGTCGCCCTGTGCGACCGGCACACCCGGGACCGCGGCGCCGAGTACGTCCGGCCCGCCGAGCTGGCGCCCGCCGAGCGGCTCTGGCGCTTCCTCGCCCGGCGGGCCGTGCCGCCCTACGAGGGTTGTGCGGTGGCCCCGCTCACCCTGCTGGCCTGGGCCTCCTGGGTCGCCGGGGACACCGCGACGGCCCGGGTCGTCCTCGACCACACGCTCAAGCTCGACCCGTCGTACCTGCTGGCCGATCTGCTGCACGAGTCGCTCAACGACGGCATGACGCCGGAGGGGTTGCTCGCGGCCATCGAGGGCCAGCGGTTGCGCCGCGAGGCGCGGCAGGCACCGGCTCCGGAGCCAGTGGTCGAGGAGCGCCTGGGCCCGGCCCCCGGCCCGGGTGAGTCGCCCGGTCCAGCGACGGGCAGGCGCCGTCGGCGGAACGCCCGCCGGGCTGCCTCGGCCGGGGGCTCGGCCCCCGCGGACGTCGCTCCCGACAGCCCGGCCGAGGGCGCGTCGGAGCCGGGCGGGCCAGGGCCGGTCGCCCTGCTCCCGGCGCCCGGGTGTCGCTCGGGGGAGCGGTCCGCCGGAGGCCTGCGGCTGGGCCGAGGGCAGTCGTGCGCGTCGGCCTCACCCTCGCGCCGCCGGTGCAGCCGACGGTCGGCCCGGGGAGCCCACCGTGCGCGCTGACGTCCTCGGCCGCCCGCCGTGGGCGCCCCGGGGCCGGGCCCCGCTACGCCTCGCCGTGGGCCATCCTGATCAGACGGTCGAGCACCTTGCCGCCGCTCACCCGCAGGCCGTCGTGCTCCCACTCGTTGGTGATCCAGGTCCGCAGGCCGCGCACCGCGCGGGCGGTCTCCAGAGAGTCGGCGGTGTCCACGTACATGTCGTCGTGGTACACGGCCGCCACGACGGGCACCTCGTTGGCGGCCAGCCGCTCCGGGTCGTACAGGTCGGGCCAGTCGGTCCGGGCGGCGAGCAGGTGGGCGGTCTCCTTCAGCGGGCGCAGCGTCGCGTCCGTGTCGAACATCCAGGGGTAGATCATCTCCCCCGTGAACAGGACCGGAGCGCCCGAGTCCAGCGCCGCCCGGGCGTCGAACTCCGGGAACTCCTTGCGGATCCGCTCGGCCGACCAGGCGGTGCCGCCCTGGTCCACCGACCGCTGGCCGTAGATCGACTCGTGCAGTACCGCGTACAGCGGGCCCTCCGCGAAGGTGAGCTTGGCCTGGATGCCGTAGCGGAAGGTGTCGGAGAGCTCGGGCCCGTCCGCGCCCTCCACCCAGGCCTCCTCCAGCAGGTAGTGCAGGGCGCCGGAGCCGGTTCCGCCGCCGAGCATCATCCCGAGCGCCTGGAACGCATCGACGGTGAGCAGGCCGCCGTCGGGCAGGGTCGCGGGGGTGGCGGCGAGGTGAGCGGCGATCCGCCGTACCGCCTCGACGTCCTGCGGGAACCGGGCGTAGTGGCCCTCGTTCTTGTGGACCACCCGCGGGTAGGCGGCACGGTAGACGTCGTCCGCCGAACTGCGGAGGCCGGAGAGGCCGCCGGTGATGAAGGCCTCGGTCAGGCCTTCGGGGGCGATCGAGAGGTAGGTGAGCGTGCAGAAGCCGCCGAAGCTCTGGCCGAGCACGCTCCAGCGCCGGTCCGCGCCGAGCAGCTGGTGGCGGATCAGCTCGGCGTCGCGCACGATCGAGTCCGCGCGGAAGTGCGCCAGGTAGTCCGCCTGTTCCCGGGCGGCGCCGCGCCGGGCGAGGCTCTGCCGGGTCGCGGGCGTGGAGCGCCCGGTGCCGCGCTGGTCGAGCAGGAGCACCCGGTAGTCGTCCAGGGCGCGGTCCAGCCAGGCGTCCCGGCCGAGCGGGCGGGCCGCCTTGCCGCCCGGCCCGCCCTGGAGGAAGAGCAGCCAGGGCAGCTCGTCCCGCTCGCGGCCGGCGGCCACCACCTCACGGGCGTACACCTCGATCCGCTCGCCCTGCGGGGCGGCGTGGTCGAGGGGGAGCTGGAAGACGTGGTCGGTCGTGACAATCCCGGGCAGCCAGCTGGCGGTGGACATACAACTCCTCGGTCTCTGCTGGTCACAGCGGTCGCGTCGCCGTTCACGGTGTCACCGGGTGCGGGCGCGGCGACCCCCGCACCGTATCCTGGCGGCGGTCGAGCACCGGTTCGACGGCCACTGTCCACCCCGGGGCGTACCCGGGACCGGCCGACGCCGGGACCACGCGGTTCGCCCCGGCACGGCACAGGGCCGGCAGCGCGGTGGACCCCGCGACGGCGCCCGCCGGCCGATGCGCCGGAGTTCCGGGCCCCGCGCGGGCGTGACCTGCGGCCGGTCTGCGGCGTTCACCCCGGGGGCCCTGTGTCCGCCCGGCGGACGGTTTGGCACTGCGCCGGCACCCGGGGCGGCGGAGCACGGGCGGCCGTATCCGGCACCGCGCCCGGCCGCCGCCGCGAGAGCGGCAGGCCCGACGGGCGGCGGTCACCGGAAGAGGGCGTCACTGGCCTGCCGGGGCGCAGGACCTGACGACGGGCCGGGCACAGCGGCGTGCCCGGCGCGAAGGCACGGCGCGCCGGTACCGGCCCGGTACCGCGCACCGCATGGCACGACCCGGTGCCGGGTACGGCCAGACACGGCACACCCGCCGACGGGACACCCCGCCGGCCCGGCACCATCAGCACGCGATCGAGCATGCTCGCGGCCCACCGGCCTGACCCGGCCACCGGACCGCCGAGGGGAGGAGAGTCCGGTGACCGCCATGAGGCCACCACAGGCCATGCCGGCCGAGAGCGTGGTCGGCGCGCCGAGACTGGTCGGCCGCCCCGACCAGTTCCCGGCGGGGGCACCCGCCGGTCCGGGCCGGCCCGCCGCCCCGCCCCGACCGCAGCCCGCCGCCGTCCACCAAGCGGTGCTCTGCGTCAACGCCCCCGCGATGGCCGCCTCCGGCCCGGACGGCCAGCTGCGCGGCCACGGGCTGCACGGCTTCTACCGCAACGGCGTCCGGGTGGTGGCCCGGATGGAGCTGCGCCTCGGCGGTATGGAGCCGCTGCCGCTCCAGGGCACGCTGACCAGCACGGCCCAGGCCCGCTTCCTCGGCGCCGTCCGCCTCCCCGGCGACCTCGACCCCGACCCGGCGCTCTCCGTCGAACGGCTGCGCCACGCGGACGGCGTGGAGACGGTGACCGTGCGCAACACCGGCAGCCGGCCCGCCCGGCTGCCGCTGGAGATCGCCCTCGGCACCGACCTCGGCCCGGTCGCCGAGATCGCCGCCGGGCACCGCCGGCCGGACCTGCCGGGCCAGGTGCAGTCGGCCGGCCTGCGCTGGGCCGGTCCGGCCCACAGCGCGGTGGTCAGCGCCAAGCCGTCCCCGCACGCCGTCCTGGCCGGCGCCGGGGTGCTCCGCTGGGACCTGGAGGTGCAGCCCGGCGCCCGCTGGTCGGTCGAGCTGCGTGCCGAACTTGAGAGCACCGCGCCCGGCCCGCGCCCGCCGGGCGGACGCGGTACCGGCGTGCCACTGCCCTGGTCCGAACCGGAGGTCCGCAGCGACGACGCCCGGGCCGGGCTGCTGGTCACCCGCTCCCTCGACGCCCTCGGCGGCCTGCTGTTCGCCGACTCGGACCGTCCGACCGACCTCTACCCGGCCTCCGGTGCGCCCTGGCGGTTCGGCCTCGCCCCGGCCGACGCGCTCTGGGCCGCCCGTCTGACCCTCCCGCTCGGCACCCGGCTCGCCGCCGGAACCCTCCGGGCGCTGGCCCGCCGTCAGCAGCTCACCCCGGCCCCGGGCCGCACCGAGGGCCTGCTGCCCGGCGCCCTCCGGCACGGCGGCCCCGAGCTGCCGCCCACCTGCACCGCCACCGAGGCCACCCTGCTGTTCGTCACCGTGCTGGCCGAGGCCTGGCGCTGGGGCCTGCCCCGGGCCGAGGTTGCCGACCTGCTCCCGGCCGCCGAGCGGGCCCTCGCCGCCCTCCGCGAGGGCCAGGCCGACGGCTTCGTCACCGACCTGAGCCGTCCGGTGGAGGACCGGGCCGCCCACCCGGTGGCCGCCCGCGCGGAGGTCCAGGCCCAGGCGCATCGCGCCGCCCTGCACGGCGCCGAACTGCTGGAGGCCTTCGGCCGCCCCGGCGCCGAGGAGTGGCGCGGCTGGGCCGCCGAACTGCGCGGGCGCTTCCGCGAGCGGTTCTGGATCGACGACCTCTCCGGCGGACGGCCCGCCGCCGGCCTCGCCCCGGGCGGCCAGCCGCTCCCGGCGGTCGCCTCCTCGCTCGTCCACCTGCTCGACACCGGGCTGGCCGCCGACGGCGGCCGGCACGAGAGCCTGTTGGACCGCGAACAGACCCGGCTGCTCGCCCAGCGGCTGGTCGCGCCGGAGCTGGACAGCGGCTGGGGCCTGCGCACCCTCAGCGCCAAGTCGCCCCGCTTCAACCCGCTGGGCCACCGCGGCGGCGCGGTACGCGTGCACGAGACGGCACTCGCGATCGCCGGCCTCGCCGAGGCCGGCCACGAGAACGAGGCCGGCACCCTGCTGGAGGGCCTGCTCGCCGCAGCCGCCCACTTCGACGGCCGACTGCCCGAGATGTACGCGGGCGAGCAGCGCACCCCCGCCTGTCCACCCGTCCCGCACCCGGCCGCCTGCCGCCCGGCGGCAGTCTCCGCAGCCGGCGCCGCCCACGCGGTCTTCGCCCTCGCCGGCGTCCGCCCCGACGCCCCCGGCGGCCGAGTCCTGGTCCGCCCCGCCAGCACCGCCCCCCTGGGCGAACTGGAACTGACCGGCCTACGCGTCGCCGGTGCCCCCTTCTCCGTCCGAGTGAGCCGCATCGGCGTAGCCATGGTCGAAGAGGCCTCTCCCGCCCTCCAACTGGTCGCCCGCTGACCCCTCCCCAGAAGCAGCCACCCCACGCCACCCCGGACCCCCACCGAGCCGAGCCTGGCGCCCGGCCCGCCCATGGCACCCGGCAGGGGCCGAGCCTGGCGCTTGGCCCGCGCCGTGGGCAAGGGTTGGGGCGGGTCTGCGCGGGCCTGTGCTTATCGTCAGAGAGACGACTATGATCGTCGCCATGTCGCGCTATGACCCGTCGGCCTTTCCCCCGTTTGCTGTCACGGTTGACCTGGTGGTGCTGACGGTGCGCGACCACGCGCTGTGTGCGCTGCTGGTCAGACGGGGGGAGCCGCCGTTCCAGGGGTACTGGGCGTTGCCCGGGGGGTTCGTTCGGCCGGACGAGGGGCTGGCCGAGGCGGCGTCCCGGGAGCTCGCCGAGGAGACGGGGCTACGGGCGCACTCCGCGCCCGGGCATGATGCGGCGGGGCCGGGGGCGGCCGGGGCCCACCTGGAGCAGCTCGCGACCTACGGGCACCCGCAGCGTGATCCCCGGATGCGGGTGGTCAGCGTCGCCTACCTCGTGCTCGCTCCCGACCTGCCGACGCCCCGGGCGGGCGGCGACGCCAGCGGTGCCCGGTGGGCGCCGGTCGCCGAGCTGCTCGGACAGAGTCCGGTCGACGGTGTCCCGCTCGCGTTCGACCACGGGCTGATCCTGGCCGACGGCGTGGAGCGCGCCCGCTCCAAGATCGAGTACTCCTCGCTCGCCACCGCCTTCTGCCCGGCCGAGTTCACCGTCGGCGAGCTGCGGCGGGTCTACGAGGCGGTCTGGGGTGTGGTCCTGGACCCGCGGAACTTCCACCGCAAGGTCACCGGCACGCCCGGTTTCCTGCTGCCCTCCGGCGGTACGACGACCCGTCAGGGCGGCCGTCCGGCGCAGCTCTTCACGGCCGGCGGCGCGACCGTCCTCAACCCGCCCATGCTGCGCCCGGAGCCCTGACCCGCGAAACCCGCGGCCGCCGCGAAACCTGCGAATCGCAGGATCGGATTGTCCCCTGATCGGGTGAGGTGGGCTGCCGGAGGGCCCGTGCCGCTCCCGTAATGCCCGGAATCTCCTTCGCGGCCCCCTAATGTGCTGGCGCGGAGCCGTGCGGGCACGGTCCCGCTCCGCGTCGAGCAGGCCGACCGAGGCCGGCGCCAAGGGCATGGGAGCAGGCAGCGATGATCCAGATCACCGGACTCACCAAGGTCTGCGGCAAGGGCGCCCCGCCCGCCGTGTTGGACCTGACCTTCGACGCCCGGCCCGGCCTGGTGACGGCGCTGCTCGGTCCCGAGGGTGCCGGCAAGTCGACCGCGCTGCGCCTGATGCTCGAACTTGAGCGCGGCCAGGGCGTCACACTCTTCGACGGCCGCACCTACCGCCGGCTGCGCCGCCCCGAACGCGAGGTCGGCGTGCTGCTGCCCGGCCCGGGGGAGGGCGCGGCCGCGATGGCCGGCCACCCGGGCCGCAAGGCGCGCAGCCATCTGCGGATGCTCGCGGCGGTCGTCGGCGTGCCCGCCCGCCGGGTCGACGAGCTGCTGGAGCAGACCCGGCTGGCGCCCGTCGCCGGGCAGCGGCTGCGCACCTTCTCGCCGGGCATGCACCGGCGGCTGGCGCTGGCCGCCGCCCTCCTCGGCGATCCCGGCACGCTGCTCCTGGACGCGCCGACCGAGGGCCTGTCGCCGCGCAACGTCGAGTGGTTCCACTCCTTCCTGCGCTCGTTCGCGGTCGCGGGCGGGACGGTCCTGGTGACCACCCGCACCCCGCAGGAGGCGGCGCAGCTGGCCGACCGCGTCATCACGCTGGACCGGGGCCGGCCGGTGGCCGACCAGCCCGTGGCGGAGTTCTGCCGCACCCGGCTCAGCCCCGAAGTGGCCGTCCGCGGGCCGCAGATGGCGCGGCTGGCCGACCTACTGGTGAGTCAGGGCGCCGAGGTGCGCCGGGACGGCGGCGCCGGCCTCGCGGTGGCGGGCATCGGCCGCACCGAGATCGGTGAACTCGCCTACCGCCACGGCATCCTGCTGCACGAGCTGGCCGACCGGGTGGTCGAGCAGCCCGCGCCGAAGGCCGCCCTGCCGGTCTCCTCGGGCCGCTCCGGCCACATCCACGCGCAGCCGAAGCCTGCTGCCGAACCGGCCGAAGCGGAGCCCGCCGCCCCGAAGCCGCAGGACGACGCCACTCTCCCCATCCAGGCCCTGCCCGTCGCCTCGGTCGCGACTGCCCTTTCCGCCCTCGCCGTCGTCGCGCCCGAGCCCCGCGCAAGGGAGGACACCGCCCCGACGGTGGCCGTGGACCGCCTCTTCTGGGACGGCCCCAGCCCCGGCTCCGGAGACCGTGAGGCCGCCACCGACCTGCTGCTCGATGACACCGTCCGCCTACGCCGCCTCACGCCGAAGGCGGCCCCGGCCGCCGCCCCCGCCACCCCCGACGACCACCGGAGCGAGTGAACCGTGCGTGTTCTGGCCTACGAGCTGCGCCGGCTGCGCGGCCTCCGTTCCACCTGGCTGCTCCTCGCCGCCGTGCTGCTCTGCGACGCCGCGGTGGCCGCCGTCCTGGCGAGCCAGGCCCCTGCGGGCCCGCTGCCCGGCCCGGCGGAGGTGCGGCTGCTGACCGCCGCCGTCCCGCTGCTGCCGCTGCCCTTCGCGGCGCTCGGGGCGGGCGTGCTGGGCGCCCTCTCGTACGGGCACGAGGTGCGCCACCCGGGGCTGCCGGCCTCGCAGGTGTCGTACACGCGCCGGGTGCGGTTGCTGTTGGGCAAGTTGCTGGTGATCGGCCCGGTGGCGGGGCTGCTGGCGCTGGCCACCCTGCTGCTCGACACGCTGGCCGTGCACCTCGCGCTGCCCGCCGGGGTGTCGGTGGCGGCCTGGGCGGATCCGTCCGCGCTGTCCGGCCGGGTGTCCGAGGCGCTGACCTCCGCCGGGCTCTCCGGGCTGGCCGATCTGCCGGGCGCGTTCGCCCCGGTGGCGCTGGTCGCGGGGCACGGGGTGCCGGCCGCGCTGGTGGCCTTCGTCCTGCTGACCGTGGTGGCGGGCTGGACCGGGGTGCTCACGGCCTCGCTGACCCGCGGCGCCGCGGCCGGGGTGCTGCTGCTGTGCGCGCTGCCGCCACTGCTGGAGTCGGGCGTGGCGCTGCTGCTGCGGCAGACCGGCACGCCGTGGCCGGCCCGGGCGGCCGAGCTGCTGCCGTTCCAGTCCGGCGTCGAGTGGGCGTACGGGTGGGTGTACGGCGGGGACCGGGGGGCGGCGCCCGGAGGTGCGGCGCTGACCGATCCGGCTCTGCTCGCGGCGATGGCCGCTCCGGCGGCGGCCCTGCTGCTGGTGGCCCTGCTGGTCCAGGCTCGCCGCCGCGAGCTCTGAACCCCGCACCCGCTGCCCCCGAACCACCAAGATCGACCAGCAGTGACCGTAATGCGCGGTTCTTCCTGATAAGAAGTCAATTATCCAGTCGCGGTCGATCACCCTTTCGTGTGCTTTTCACGAGAATTCTCAAGCTGCGTCTGCCGATCGCCGACAAAGGAGCTGTGAGTACCCTTGCGCACCCCACCATGACCCCCGCCCGTTCCGCCGATGGGCCCATCCACGGCCCCAGCGATCCGGACCGCTTCTCGTACGCCGACCGGCCGACCCCGCCGGCTCCCCGCTGGGAGGGCGCTGAGTCCGACCTCGCCCGGGTCGGCCGCAAGACCACCAGCAGCCGCGGTCGCGGCCTGCACGGCCAGCTGGTCCAGCAGCTCGGCCAGATGATCGTCTCCGGTGACCTCGGCGCCGACCGCCCGCTGGTGCCCGAGGAGATCGGCCAGCGGTTCGAGGTCTCCCGCACCGTTGTCCGCGAGTCGCTGCGCGTGCTGGAGGCCAAGGGCCTGGTCAGCGCCCGGCCGAACGTCGGCACCCGGGTCCGCCCGGTCGCCGACTGGAACCTGCTGGACCCGGACATCATCGAGTGGCGCGCCTTCGGCCCGCAGCGGGACGAGCAGCGCCGGGAGCTGTTCGAGCTGCGCTGGGCGATCGAGCCGCTGGCCGCCCGCCTCGCCGCCGGCCACGGCCGGGAGGACGTCCAGCAGCGGTTGGTCGAGCTGGTCGAGATCATGGGCCACGCCGCCGCCCAGGCCGACCTCTCCACCTGTACCCGGGCCGATGCCGAGCTGCACGGCCTGGTCCTGCAGATGGCGGGCAACCGGATGCTGGAGCACCTGTCCGGGATCGTCTCCTGTGCGCTCCAGGTGTCCGGCGGCCCGACCACCTCGTGCGAGCGGCCCTCCGAGTCCTCGGTCAGCCTGCACGCCCGGCTGGTGGACGCGCTCGGCACCGGTGACGGCACCGCGGGCGAGGCCGCGATGCGGGCGCTGCTCACCGTCCACCCCGAGATCGAGCCGTCCGTCCCGGCCCCCCGGGAGCACTGAGCGGTCTGGTTCGTGCCGCCGGCCCACGGCCCTCCCGCCCGCACCGCCCGGTGCAACGGGAGGGCCGTCCCGTCGGCTCGGGGCGACTTCCCCCTCCAGGTCGCCATGTGCATGGTGACCGACTTCGGCGCGAGTGCGCGATGATGGATTCCGGCCCGGAGGCCGCGGACGCCGAGCGGTGTGACCCGCGACACGAAGGCCATGCGTAACACTTGACGAGTAGCAGCGATGTGTCCTGAGCGGAAGCAGCTCCGGAATTCGCCAGCACGCCAGACGGTTGTGTTGGTCCGCGGCGCTGCTGCCGTCCCAAACCCAGTCCTCAAGCCCGAGTCGGTCGGAATCGACACCGCGCGTCCGACGCGCGATCTCTTTCCCCGCCCGCTCGGGCGGCCGGTACGGGTTCGAGTCCACTCATCGTCCGAGAGGTTGTTCGTGTCGGCCAGCACATCCCGTTCGCTTCCCCCCGAGATCGCCGAGTCCGCGGCTCTGCTGGCGCTCATCGAGCGGGGCAAGGCCCAGGGGCAGATCGCCGGTGACGACGTGCGCCAGGCGTTCGAGGCGGACCAGATCCCGGTCACCAAGTGGAAGAACGTCATGCGCAGCCTCAACCAGGTGCTGATTGAGGAGGGGGTGGACCTCATGGTCAGCGCGGCCGAGCCGGCCGGTGCCAAGCGCAAGAGCGTTGCTGCCAAGAGCCCCACCAAGCGCACCGCCACCAAGGCGGTCACCACCCGGAGCCCGGCCGCTCCGGCGGCCCCGACCAAGCCGCCCGTGCGCATCGCGCCCGGCGCGCCCGTCGCGGCCCCGGCCGTGGCGGCCGCGGCCGCGCCGGCTCCGACGGTCTCCGCCGAGATCACCGTCGAGGGGACGACCTCGGTCGTCGCCGAGGTGAAGGCGCCCGCGAAGAAGGCGGCCCCGGCCAAGAAGGCCGCGGCCAAGAAGACTGCCGCGCCGGCCAAGAAGACCGCCGCCAAGAAGACCACCACCGCCAAGGCCGCCAAGGGCGGCGACGAGGAACTGCTCGGCGAAGAGGAGCTGCTCGAAGACGCGGCCCTGCCCGGCGACAAGGCCGGTGCCGAGGCCGAGGGCGCCCCGGAGGAGGAGTCGGAGGGCTTCGTCCTCTCCGATGACGACGAGGACGACGCGCCGGCCCAGCAGGTCGCCGTCGCCGGTGCCACCGCCGACCCGGTCAAGGACTACCTGAAGCAGATCGGCAAGGTCCCGCTGCTCAACGCCGAGCAGGAGGTCGAGCTCGCCAAGCGCATCGAGGCCGGCCTGTTCGCCGAGGACAAGCTCTCGGCCGCCGACAAGCTCGCCCCGAAGCTCAAGCGCGAGCTGGAGATCATCGCCGAGGACGGCCGCCGCGCCAAGAACCACCTGCTGGAGGCCAACCTCCGCCTGGTGGTCTCGCTGGCCAAGCGCTACACCGGCCGCGGCATGCTCTTCCTGGACCTGATCCAGGAGGGCAACCTCGGTCTGATCCGTGCGGTCGAGAAGTTCGACTACACCAAGGGCTACAAGTTCTCCACCTACGCCACGTGGTGGATCCGCCAGGCGATCACCCGCGCCATGGCCGACCAGGCCCGCACCATCCGTATCCCGGTGCACATGGTCGAGGTCATCAACAAGCTGGCCCGCGTCCAGCGCCAGATGCTCCAGGACCTGGGCCGCGAGCCCACCCCGGAGGAGCTGGCCAAGGAGCTCGACATGACCCCCGAGAAGGTCATCGAGGTCCAGAAGTACGGCCGCGAGCCGATCTCGCTGCACACCCCGCTGGGCGAGGACGGCGACAGCGAGTTCGGTGACCTGATCGAGGACTCCGAGGCGGTCGTCCCGGCCGACGCGGTCTCCTTCACCCTCCTCCAGGAGCAGCTGCACTCGGTGCTGGACACCCTGTCCGAGCGCGAGGCCGGCGTCGTGTCGATGCGCTTCGGCCTGACGGACGGTCAGCCGAAGACCCTCGACGAGATCGGCAAGGTGTACGGGGTCACCCGTGAGCGCATCCGCCAGATCGAGTCGAAGACCATGTCGAAGCTGCGCCACCCGTCGCGCTCCCAGGTGCTGCGCGACTACCTGGACTGATCCGGTCACGTCCCGCATGTGACGAAGAAGGCCCGGAGCCCACGGCTCCGGGCCTTTTCGTCTGTCTGTGCAAGGTGTGTCAGCGTCCGAGTGGTGCTTGTCGCTCGTCCGGGTGGCGGTCCGACGGGAACCGGTCGCGCAGTGTAGTTGATCACCTACGCTGTGCCGGTTGCCTGCCGCCGAGCCAACTGGAGAAACGGTGCTGCCCAACCCGGTCCGCGCGGACCTGCCGACCGCCGCCCCGCCCCCGGCACAGCCGGCCGCTGCCCGGCCGGGCCGCCGCCGACCGGCCGCCGTGCTGGCGCTGCTGGCCGCCGTACCCGTCCCGCTGGTCGCGTTCGGCGCGGCCGTGCCGGCCGGGGCGGCCGCGCCGCAGCACCGGATCGTCGGCGGCGGCACCGCGAGCACCGCGGACCACCCGTGGGTGGTGGGGCTGGCCAGCCGCCAGCAGTTCGGCAGCGGGCGCTCCGGCCAGTTCTGCGGGGGAGCGCTGGTCACCCCGACCAAGGTGGTGACGGCCGCGCACTGCTTCTACGACGAGTCCAAGGGCGTCCGGGTGGACCGGCCGGGCCTCAAGGTCATCGTGGGCCGGGACGACTTGCGCGGCTCGGCCGGCCGCGAGGTGCCCGTCAAGGCCATCTGGATCCACCCCGACTACGCCTACGCCGCCAACATCAACGACGTGGCCGTGGTCACCCTCGCCGAGTCGCAGGGCTCCCGGCCGGTGCTCGACCTGGTCGGCCAGGGCGAGACCGAGCCGTACACGGCCGGGACCAGGGCGCAGGTGTACGGCTGGGGCGATATCAGCGGGCGGAGCGAGTACTCGCCCGTGCTGCGCGCGGCGGACGTGCCGATCGTCGCGGACCAGACGTGTGCGCGCGACTACCCGGGCGGGCAGGACGGGAAGTTCGACGCCAAGGGCATGGTGTGCGCGGGCGAGGAGAAGGGCGGCAAGGACGCCTGCCAAGGGGACAGCGGCGGGCCGCTGGTCGTCGGCGGGCGGCTGGCCGGCCTGGTGTCCTGGGGGACGGGCTGCGCGGAGCCTGCCCACCCGGGTGTGTACACGAGGGTCGGTGCCGTCGCGGATGCGGTGCGTTCGGTGCTGTGACGCTCTGCTGACCGCTCCGACGTTCTGACGTCCCGTCGGGTGGCTTTGAAGTGCGGGGCCTGCAGCAGGAGCAGACGCTGGAGAACAGCAGAGCCGGGCGATCGGCCCCAAGGGATCCGATCGCCCGGCCCACCGGTCGCGCTCGGTGCGCGACCGGACACAGCTCGACGCTGGCTGCTGGTGTGGCGCCCGGGATCAGCGCTCGTCGTCGACGGCCGTCGCGGTGGGGGTGCTGGTGAGACGGCCGCTCTCGTCCTGTATCTCCACGGCGATCTTCTTGAGCTCGGGCTCGAACTTCCGGCCGTGGTGGGCGCAGAAGAGCAGCTCTCCGCCGCTCGCGAGTACGACGCGCAGGTAGGCCTGGGCGCCGCAGCGGTCGCAGCGGTCAGCCGCGGTGAGCGGGCTCGCAGGTGTCAGAACAGTAGTCACGTCGCCTCTTCTCTAGCTCGACGAGCTGTCGTACCAGGGTCAACATCCAACCAGGCCGAAAACGTTCCCGCTCGTGGCTTTTCTTCTTTGAGGATTCTGCTGTGTTGATGAGGACGTGCCCCGGGGGCCGGTGGTTCATGCGTACCGGATCCCAGGATCCGCCCGTGCCTCGAACGCCCGATCGGAACCGGGTGCGAGATCCGCGTAGCATAATCCTCTGCCGGGTTGGAGCATAAGCCCCGTCCCAGGCCCCGGTAGCCTGCATAACGGCAGTTCCGGAGCCTGCGCGGGCCCCACGATCCGCCAGGACCGGTGGTACCGGGAGGAGATGGCGCTCCGGAGCCCCCGACTCCGGCGCAGCCCTTGTTCGCGCAGCGCGTACAAGCTGCGCGGGACCGGCCTTCCGTGCTGTGCACCCAGCGGAGGGGTGTGCACACGCTGGGAGACGGCTGTCGGTGCGGCGTGCTGCACTGGCGGATGCGTCCGGATGCGTCCGGGTGCGTCCGGATGTGACCGATGAGACAGAACTTCACCGAGGAGAGTGCCGCGTGAGCGCCGAAACGACCGTGCCGTCCGCACTGCTGGCCGGCGACGACGGTTCCAACTACACCGCTCGGCACCTGCTCGTCCTGGAGGGCCTGGAGGCGGTCCGCAAGCGCCCCGGCATGTACATCGGGTCGACCGACAGCCGCGGCCTGATGCACTGCCTCTGGGAGATCATCGACAACTCCGTCGACGAGGCCCTGGGCGGCTACTGCGACCGCATCGACGTCGTGCTGCACGCCGACTCCTCGGTCGAGGTCCGCGACAACGGGCGCGGCATCCCGGTGGACGTCGAGCCCAAGACCGGGCTGTCCGGCGTCGAGGTCGTGATGACCAAGCTGCACGCCGGTGGCAAGTTCGGCGGCGGCTCCTACGCGGCCTCCGGCGGTCTGCACGGCGTCGGAGCCTCGGTCGTCAACGCGCTCTCCGCCCGGCTGGACGTCGAGGTCGACCGCAGCGGCCACACCCACGCGATCAGCTTCCGCCGCGGCACCCCGGGCATCTTCACCGAGACCAGCCCGGACGCGCCCTTCGAGCCCGCCAACGGTCTGACCAAGGCCCGCAAGGTGCCCAAGACCCGCACCGGCACCCGGATCCGCTACTGGGCCGACCGGCAGATCTTCCTCAAGGACGCGAAGCTCTCGCTGGAGCACCTGCACAACCGGGCCCGGCAGACCGCCTTCCTGGTCCCGGGCCTGACCATCGTCGTCCGTGACGAACGGCTCACCGAGAGCGAGCAGATCGACGAATCGGTCTTCCGCTACGACGGCGGCATCGCCGAGTTCTGCGAGTTCCTGGCCCCGGACAAGCCGGTCTGCGACGTGCTGCGGCTGCGCGGCGAGGGCACCTTCAAGGAGACCGTGCCCGTCCTCGACGAGCTCGGCCACATGACGCCGACCGAGGTCACCCGTCACCTCGGCGTGGACATCGCGCTGCGCTGGGGCGCCGGTTACGACACCACCCTGCGCTCCTTCGTCAACATCATCGCCACCCCCAAGGGCGGCACCCACGTCACCGGCTTCGAGCGCTCGCTCGCCAAGACCGTCAACGAGGTGCTGCGCGCCAGCAAGCTGCTGCGCGTCGCCGAGGACGACATCACCAAGGACGACGCCACCGAGGGCCTCACCGCGGTGGTCACCGTCCGGCTCGCCGAGCCGCAGTTCGAGGGCCAGACCAAGGAGGTCCTCGGCACCTCGGCGGCCAACCGGATCGTCGCCGCCGTCCTCGCCAAGGAGCTCAAGGCCTTCCTCACCTCGGCCAAGAAGGACCACAAGCTCCAGGCCCGGGCGGTGCTGGAGAAGATCGTCGCCGCGGCCCGCACCCGGGTCGCCGCCCGCCAGCACAAGGAGGCCCAGCGCCGGAAGACCGCGCTGGAGACCAGCTCGCTGCCGGCCAAGCTGGCGGACTGCCGCAGCGACGACGTCGACCGCAGCGAACTCTTCATCGTCGAGGGGGACTCCGCGCTCGGCACCGCCAAGCTCGCCCGCAACTCCGAGTTCCAGGCGCTGCTGCCGATCCGCGGCAAGATCCTCAACGTGCAGAAGGCCTCGGTGAGCGACATGCTCAAGAACGCCGAGTGCGCCGCGATCATCCAGGTGATAGGGGCCGGTTCGGGCCGCACCTTCGACATCGACCAGGCCCGCTACGGCCGGGTCATCTTCATGGCCGACGCCGACGTCGACGGCTCGCACATCCGCACCCTGCTGCTGACCCTCTTCCACCGCTACATGCGGCCCATGGTCGAGCAGGGCCGGGTGTTCGCCGCGGTGCCGCCGCTGCACCGGATCGAGCTCACCAGCCCCAAGCGCGGCCAGGAGAAGTACCACTACACCTACTCCGACGCCGAACTGCGCTCCACCCTGCTGGAGTTCCAGCGCAAGGGGCAGCGCTGGAAGGAGCCGGTGCAGCGATACAAGGGTCTGGGCGAGATGGACGCCGACCAACTGGCCGAGACCACCATGGACCCGCGCCACCGCACGCTGCGCCGGATCAACCTGGGGGACCTGGAGCAGGCCGAGAAGATCTTCGACCTGCTGATGGGCAACGACGTCGCCCCGCGCAAGGAGTTCATCGTGGACTCGGCGGCCACCCTGGACCGCTCGCGCATCGACGCCTGACGCACCCCGCGCGACGAGGGCCCTCCACCCGTGGGTGGAGGGCCCTCGTGTTGCCGGTTCCACCCCCGGTCCACCCCGGCTCCGATCACCGGGCGGCGCCGGATCCGTAGCGTCGGAGAGGTCAGCACAAGCCTCCTGTCGGGACGGAGAGTTCGATGACCACCCTCGCCAATATCGTTCTGGTTGTCGCGGTAATGGCCCTGGTGATCCAGCGCCAGATGCGCGCCCAGCGCCTGGACACCCAACGCCGCTTCTGGCTGCTGCCGCTGATTCTCGGCGCGCTCGCGCTGCGCGACCCGCAGCTGATCGACCACGAGCACACGGCGGTCTCCGCCGTCCTGCTCGCCTTCTCCCTGGTGACGGTGCTCGCCATGGGCTCCGTCTGGGGCTGGACCGTCCGGCTCTGGCGGGCCGAGGACGGCTCGGTGTGGGCCAAGGGCACCAAGGCCACGCTGGCCGCCTGGGGCGGCATGATCTTCATCCGGGTCGGCCTGTTCGAGGCCGGCTCGGCGATGCACATCCACCAGGCGAGCAGTTCGCTGCTGCTCGGCCTCGCGGTCATGCTGCTGGTCCGGTCGCTCGTGGTGAACTGGAGGGCGCGGACCATGGAGCTGCCCCAGCAGGCCGCCGCGATCGGCTGACCGCCCCCACCGCCAGGTTCGAGCCACCGCCGTACCGGAGCCACTGCCGCACCCGAGCCACCGCCATATCCGAGCCGCCGCCGTGATCGAGATCCCCGAGGAGGCACCCGTGACCGGGTGGTACTGGACCCGCTGGCCGTCCCGCGAGGGGCTGGAGCGCGAGGCCGACAGCGGCCCTCGGCGGGTCCTGACCGTGCTCGGGCGGGTCGTGCTGCTCGTCAGCGTCACTTGGGGGACGTACGCCGGCGGCAAGTACCACGGCTGGGCGGCGGTGGCCGCCGGCGCCGGGCTGGTGGCCATGCTGGGGCTGAGCGCGGCCTACCTGCACGCCACCCGGGAACAGCGGCTCCTGCCCTCGCTCGGCCTGGCCGCCGCCCTGATCGGCGTCGGCTGGCTGGCCAACTACGGCGGGGCATACCTGCTGGCCGACGTCACCTGGTACGGGCTGGCCGTGATGGCGCTGGTCCGGCTGCCGCCCGCGCCCGCGCTCCTGGTCGCGGCGGCGGCGCTGGGCTCCTACACCGCCGTCAGCTGGGCGAGTTGGCTCAGCATCGTGTCCACGGTCGGCGGGCTGGCGCTGCTCGGCTACCTGCTGCGGCTGGACATCGAGGCACGCGGCACCGCGCGCCGGCTGCTCGCCCAGGAACGCGCCGCCCGGGCCGCCGAGGCGGAGAGCGCGGCCCTCGCCGAACGGGCCAGGATCGCCCGCGAGATCCACGACGTGCTCGCCCACAGCCTCTCCGCGCAGCTCGTCCACCTGGAGGCGGCCCGGCTGATGCTGGATGCCGGCACCGACCGCGAGCAGATCCGCGAACGGGTCGTCGCCGCCCGGCGGATGGCGCAGGACGGGCTGGCCGAGACCCGGCAGGCGCTGTCCGCGCTGCGCGGCGAACTCACCCCGGTGGGGGACTTCCTGGTGGAGCTGACCGGGCGCGAGCGGGCCTCGCTCACCGTCACCGGCACCCCCCGGCCGCTCGCCGCCGAGGCCGCGCTCGCGGTGCGGCGCACCGCGCAGGAGGCGGTGACGAACGTCCGCAAGCACGCGCCCGGCGCCAGGTGCGGCGTCGAACTGCGCTACCTGCCGGGCGCGGTGGAGCTGGAGGTGCGCAACTCCAGGGCGCCGCGCGGCGAAGCGCCGGCGGAGCTGGCGGGCAGCGGCAGCGGGTACGGTCTGCTGGGGATGCGCGAACGCGCGGAACTGCTCGGCGGCACCCTGCTGACGGGCCCGGAGGACGACGGAGGATGGCGCGTGCTGCTGCGGGTGCCGGCATGACCGGAGCGCTGACCAGGGTGCTGGTGGCGGACGACCAGACGGTCGTCCGCGAGGGCATCGTGATGTTGCTCGGGCTGCTGCCCGGGATCGAGGTGGTCGGTTCGGCGGCGGACGGGGAGGAGGCCGTCGCCCTGGTGGAGCGGCATCACCCGGACGTGGTGCTGATGGACCTGCGGATGCCGCGCGTCGACGGTGTCGAGGCGACCCGGCGGATCCGGGCGGCGCACCCGGAGACCGAGGTCGTGGTGCTCACCACCTATGCCGACGACGACTCGCTGTTCCCGGCGCTCCAGGCCGGGGCGCGCGGCTACCTGACCAAGGACGCGGGCGGCGAGGAGATCGCCCGGGCCATCGCGGACGTGCGCTCGGGCGCGGCCGGGCTCTCGCCGCAGGTCCAACTGCGGTTGCTGGAAAAGCTGTCGGATGCCCAGGGCACCCCGGCGCCGGCGCCTGCGTCAGCGCCCGTACCCGCCGCCACCCGGCCGGGGGAGCTGCCGGACGGGTTGACCGCCCGCGAGGCAGAGGTGCTGGCGCTGATCGCCGCGGGTCTCTCCAACACGGAGATCGCCCAGCGGCTGTTCGTCAGCCCCGCCACGGTGAAGACACACATCAACAACCTCTTCGCGAAGACCGCCGTGCGGGACCGGGCGCAGGCCGTCGCGTACGCCTTCCGACACGGAATCACTGGTACGCAGCAGTAGTCGCATGAGTGTCTGTCGGATGATCGATCACCTCATCGAGTGAACGTATCTGCAATGGTCAGAGACGCTGTTCAGGGGCCTCCATGATGGTTCGGGTCAGAGTGCCCGCCGGTCCAGGAGCAGCAGTGCCACAGCAGCAGATGAGCAGTCCAGGGCAGGGGCAGAGATTCGACTGGTGGGCAGCTCCGGCCGCCGCCACCGCGTCCGCTCGGCCGGATCGGCCCACTCCGCCGGCCGCCGCCCGGCCGGTCCCGTCGGTACCCGTTCAGCCAGCGCCCGTCCCGGCTGCCGCCCATGCCGCCGCGCCCGCCGTACCTGTCGCCGGACGGGCCACCGCCACCGACAGCACCGAGGTGTACCGGGCGGTCCAGGGCAGCGAGGCATTCCAGGAGATCCGACGTAGCTACCGGGCGTTCGTCTTCCCCGTCAGCAGCGCCTTCCTCGCCTGGTACCTGGCGTACGTCGCCGCCCAGGCCGCCGCGCCCGACCTCATGCGCAGCCCGGTGGCCGGACCGTTCAACGTCGCCTGGCTGCTCGGCCTGCTGCAGTTCGCCACCACGTTCCTGCTCACCTGGCTCTACGCCCGCAACGCCCGCACCAAGCGCGACCGCGCCGCCCTGGGCCTGCGCTGGGACACCCAGGACCAGCTGCGATGACGACCGCGATGACGACCGCCACCCCGCCCCCCGTCGCCCCCGCCGGCGACCACCACGACCTCGCGATCGTGCTCTTCGCCGTCATCGTCCTGGTCACCCTCGGGATCACCCTGTGGGTCGGCCGCCGCGGCAGCGCCGCCGAGGACTTCTACGCCGGCGGCCGGGACTTCACCCCGCTGCAGAACGGCTTCGCGCTCTCCGGCGACTACCTCTCCGCTGCCTCCTTCCTCGGCGTCGCCGGGCTGATCGCCCTCTACGGCTACGACGGCGTGCTCTACAGCATCGGCTTCCTGGTCGCCTGGCTGGTCGTCCTGATGCTGGTCGCCGAACTCGTCCGCAACGCCGGCCGGTACACCCTCGCCGACGTGCTCGCGCTGCGGCTGCGCCGTCGCAAGGTCCGGGCCGCGGCCGGTGGCGCCAGCGTCGTCGTCACCCTGCTCTACCTGGTCGCCCAGATGGTCGGCGCGGGCTCGCTGGTCGCCCTGCTGCTCGGTACCAACAGTGCGCAGGCCAGGACCTGGACCATCGTCGCGGTCGGCGGCCTGATGATCGTCTACGTCACGGTCGGCGGGATGCGGGCCACCACCTGGATCCAGATCGTCAAGGCGTTCCTGCTGGTCGCCGGTTCGGTGCTGCTCACCGTGCTGCTGATGGTCCGCTTCCACGGCGACGTCGGCGAGCTGATGCGCCAGGCCGCCCAGCACAGCGGCGCCGGGCAGCGCTACCTCGAACCCGGGCTCAAGTACGGGGCGACCTCCACCAGCCGGCTCGACTTCTTCAGCCTGGGCCTCGCCCTCGTGCTCGGCACCGCCGGGCTGCCGCACATCCTGTCCCGCTTCTACACCGTGCCCACCGCGCGGGCCGCCCGCCGCTCCACGATGTGGGCGATCGGTCTGGTCGGCGGCTTCTACCTGATGGCCATCGCGCTCGGCCTCGGCGCCACCGCGCTGGTCGGCTCGGCGGAGGTGCGGCACGCCAACTCGGCCGGGAACACCGCCGTTCCGCTGCTGGCCCTGGTGCTCGGCGGCGGCAACGGCAGCACCGGCGGGGTGGTGCTGTTCGCGCTGATCTCCGCGATCGCCTTCGCCACCATCCTCGCCGTGGTCGCCGGGCTCACCCTGGCCTCCTCGGCGGCCTTCGCCCACGACATCTGGGCCGGTGCCTGGCGCGGCCGCCCGCGCCGCCGGTCGTTGCTGCGGCGCCGCGCCGTGCCGGCCTCCCGGCCGTCCGGCGAGGCCGGGGGTGAGGCTCAGAGCGAGGCCGAGGGTAAGGCCCAACGCGAGGCCGGCGAGCGCCAGGAGGTCGTCGTCGCCCGGATTGCCGCCGTCGGGATCGGCGCGGCGGCGATCGCGATCAGCCTCTTCGCGCAGCAGCTGAACGTCGCCTTCCTGGTCGGCCTGGCGTTCGCGGTGGCCGCCTCGGCCAACCTGCCGGTGCTGCTGTACACCCTGTTCTGGCGGCGGTTCACCGCCCGCGGTGCGATCTGGTCGGTGTACGGCGGGCTGATCCCGGCCATCGTGCTGGTGACCTTCTCGCCGGTCGTCTCCGGTACCAAGGTGGCGCTCTTCCCCGGCGTCGACTTCCACTGGTTCCCGCTGGAGAACCCCGGCATCGTCTCCATCCCGCTCGGCTTCCTGGCCGGCTGGATCGGGACGCTCACCTCGCCCGAACCAGCCGACGCGGACCGCTTCGCCGAGCTGGAGGTGCGCTCCCTCACCGGGGCGGGCGCGGCCTGAGCCGCGCCCGGGGGAACCCGGCGGGCCTGGGGCCGCCGGGTTCCCCCATGTCACCCGGTGCGGGTCACCTGGTGCGGCCGGCCAGTCCGTAGCGGTGCTCCGGCCGCCCGGTGTCGCCGTAGCGAAGGGTCAGCCGCAGCCGGCTGTCCCGCTCCAGCTGCTTGAGGTAGCGCTGCGCCGTCGACCGGCTCAGCCCGGTGGCGTCCGCCACCTCCTGCGCGGACAGCGGACGGCCCGCCTGCCGCAGCACGCCGAGCACCAGGTCCGTGGTCGGCGCCGAGTGCCCCTTCGGCAGCGGACCGCCTGGGGCGGCGGCGCTGCGCAGCGTCGCGAACAGCCGGTCCACCTCGTCCTGGCCGGCCTCCCGGGCCGCCGGACCGGCCAGCGCGTGCCGCAGCTGCGCGTACGCGACCAGCTTCTCCCGAAGCCCGGCGAACGTGAACGGCTTGACCAGGTACTGCAGCGCGCCGTGCTGCATCGCCGCATGCACCGTCGACACGTCCCGAGCGGCCGTCACCATCATCACGTCGCAGGCCACTTGGCGCTCCCGCAGCCGGCGCACCAGGGCCAGGCCCGTCTCGTCCGGCAGGTGGTGGTCGAGCAGCAGCAGGTCGACCGGGCGGCGCTCCAGCGCGGCCAGCGCCTCCCCGGCCGAGTGCGCCGTCCCCGTCACCCGGAAGCCCGGCACCTTCGCCACGTAGGCGGCGTGCACGTCCGCGACCCGGAAGTCGTCGTCCACCACGAGTACGTCGATCATCACGCCTCCACGAGTCGCTGGGTGAGCAGGGCCTCCGGCAGCTCGACCGTGAACCGGGCGCCGCCCAGCGGCCCCGCGTCGAGCACGATCCGGCCGCCGGTGCGCTCCACCAGCCGCCGCACCATCGCCAGACCCAGCCCGCGCGGCCGGTGCGCGGGCGCGTCCTTGCTGGTCCACCCCTCCTCGAAGACCTGCTCGCGCAGCTCCTCAGGTACGCCCGGGCCGCTGTCCGCGACCTGCAGCAGCAGCGTCGAGCCGGCCGCTGCCAGCGTCACCTCCACCTCGCCGCTCCCACCCGGCGCCAGCGCGTCCACCGCGTTGTCGATCAGATTGCCGAGCACCGTCACCAGCGCCCGCGCGTCCACTACGACGTCCGGCAGGTGCGCCGCCGGGGCCAGCACCAGCCGCACCCCGCGCTCGCCCGCCACCGCCGACTTGCCCGCCAGCAGCGCCGCCACGTGCGGATCCTGCACCTGCTCGGCGATCCGGGCCGCGACCACCGTGTGCGAGCCGGACTGCTCGGAGATGAACGCCACCGCCTGCTTGTGCCGGCCCAGCTCCAGCAGGCCCAGCAGGGTGTGCATCCGGTTGGCGTGCTCGTGGTCCTGCGCGCGCAGCGCCTCGGTCAGGCTGCGGGTCGTGTCCAGCTCCCGGACCAGCGACTCCAGCTCG
This sequence comes from Kitasatospora aureofaciens, assembly GCF_019192735.1. GTDB lineage: Bacteria > Actinomycetota > Actinomycetes > Streptomycetales > Streptomycetaceae > Kitasatospora > Kitasatospora aureofaciens_A. Next base: position 35,276 of record NZ_JAHTKP010000045.1, on the reverse strand, counting down.
GTGCGGTCGCGCAGGGTCACCACCGCGCCGCCCTCGGCGGTGGCCATCCGGTTCACCACCAGCACCCGGTCGTCGCGGACGGCCGGCAGGTCCGGGCCGGTGATCCGCCCGGCCAGCACGTCCGCCAGCCGACCCGGCGGCAGCACCGCGTCGATCGGACGGCCGGTGCAGCCCTCGGGCAGGCCCAGCAGGCGCACTGCCTCGTCGTTCGCCAGGCGGATCCGGCCGCGCTCGTCCAGCGCCACCATGCCCTCGCGGATGCCGTGCAGCATCGCCTCCCGCTCCACCAGCAGCGCCGAGATGTCGGCCAGCGCGATGTTGTGCGTACGGCGCTTCAGCCGCCGGGCCAGCGCCAGCGTGGCGATCGTGCCCGCAGTCAGGCCGGCGCCCGCGCACAGCAGGATCCCGGTCAGCATCTTCAGCAGCCGGCGACGGATCGAGTCGTCGCTGATGCCCACCGACACCTCGCCGACGATCCGCCCGTCCGCGACCCGCAGCGGCACCTTGCCGCGCGCGGTGCGCCCCAGCGTGCCCTCCTGGATCGCGGTGACGCTGCGCCCGCTGAGCGCCGGCTCCGGGTCGGTGGAGACCCGGTGGCCGATCCGGCCCGGGTCGGTGTGCGAGAGCCGGATCCCGTCCAGGTCGGTGACCACGACGAAGCTGGCGCCGGTGGCCAGCCGGATCTGCTCGGCGTTGCGCTGGGCGGTCGCCGAGTCGCGGGCCTCGGCGGCCCGGGCGATCACCTCGTCGGTGGCGGTGGCCTGGGCGATCGACAGCGCGCGCTGCATCGCGTCGTGGTCCAGCTCGCTGCTGACCGGGGCCAGGAACAGCCCGGCGGTCACAGCGGTGACACCGACGGTGACGACGGTCTGGCTGAGCAGCAGCTGCGCGAAGACCCGGCGGGGCCAGCGGGGGCGCTTCATCCGGGCCTCCTCTCGGCGGCTTCGGGTCTGTGCAGGTGGGGGGTTGGGACACCCTATGTTTCCGGCGCGTTTCTGTCAGCGGCGTCCCCGCAGTTGTAGCGGAAGCAAAACGAGCAGAACACCCCTCAATGCGGAGAAACCGCAGTACGCCGAGAAGCCTCCCGCGGAGGCCTGGCCCGCTCCTACCTTCCTCGGGCAAGCACTGACCCGGGAGGAACGCATGAGTAACACCCCGGCGATCGAGCTGACGAACGCCACCAAGCGGTTCCGCACCCCGTCCGGGGCCCTGCACACCGCCGTACGCGATCTCGATCTGACCGTCGCCCAAGGCGAGTTCGTCGCCGTCGTCGGACCCACCGGCTGCGGCAAGTCCACCACGCTGACCCTGGTCAGCGGCCTGGAGGAGCCCACCGAGGGCGAGGTCCGGGTGTACGGCGAGCCGGTCCGCGGGATCAACCCCAAGGTCGGGTTCGTCTTCCAGCAGGACGCTGTCTTCCCCTGGCGCACCGTCCTGTCCAACGTCATGGCCGGCCCCCGCTTCCGCGGCGTGCCCGCCGCCGAGGCGAAGGAGCGGGCCCGGGACTGGCTGGGCCGGGTCGGCCTCGGCGCCTTCGAGGACCGCTACCCGCACCAGCTCTCCGGCGGCATGCGCAAGCGCGTCGCGCTCGCCCAGACCTTCGTCAACGACCCGGACATCCTGCTGATGGACGAGCCGTTCTCGGCGCTGGACGTGCAGACCCGCGCCCTGATGTCCGACCAGCTGCTGGAGCTGTGGGCCGGGACAGGCTCGTCGGTCGTCTTCGTCACCCACGACCTGGACGAGGCCATCGCGCTCGCCGACCGGGTCGTCGTCATGACCGCCGGACCGGCCACCGTCAAGGAGATCTTCACCGTCGACCTGCCACGACCGCGCACCGTGGAGGCCGTCCGGCTGGAACCGAGGTTCGTCGAGCTGTACCGCGAGATCTGGGCCTCGCTCGGCGAAGAGGTGCGTATCACCCGTGAGAGAGGAGCGGGTCGTGCCGCTTGAGACCGCGCCGGCCGTCGCCGGCAAGCCCCCGGCGGCCACCCCCGCCACCCGCACCGAGGCCCGCGAACGAGCCGCCCGCAACCGGAAGTTGACGGTCTACGGCGCCCGGATCGCGGTGCTGCTCGCCTTCCTCGGGCTCTGGGAGGTCTGCGCCCGCACGGACGTCATCGACCCGTTCAACTTCTCGCAGCCGTCGAGGATCTGGGACCAGATCTGGCAGTGGGTCACCCACGGCACCGCGCAGGGCTCGCTCGGCGAGCAGATCGGCTACACCCTCTACGAGGCCCTCACCGGCTGGGTGATCGGCGTCACCGGCGGTGTGCTGCTCGGCATCGCGCTCGGCCGGATCCGCTTCCTGGCCGACGTGTTCGGGCCCTACATCAAGGTGCTCAACGCCATCCCGCGCATCGTCCTCGCCCCGATCTTCCTGATCTGGTTCGGCCTCGGCCCGGCCTCCAAGGTCGCCTCCGCGGTGGTGCTGGTGTTCTTCCCGGTGTTCTTCAACGCCTTCCAGGGCGCCCGCGAGGTGGACCGCAACCTCGTCGCCAACGCCCGAATCCTCGGCGCCGACAACCGCAGGGTCACTCTCCAGGTGGTCATCCCCGCCGCCACCACCTGGATCTTCACCAGCCTGCACGTCAGCTTCGGCTTCGCGCTGATCGGCGCCATCGTCGGCGAGTACATCGGCGCGACCAAGGGCCTCGGCCTGCTTGTCGCCGCCGCCCAGGGCACCTTCAACGCGGCCGGTGTGTACGCCGCCATGACCATCCTCGCCGTTGTCGCGCTGCTCACCGAGGGGTTGCTGACCTTCGCCGAGAAGAAGCTGTTCCGCTGGAAGCCCGCCGACGCGGGCGACGGCCGCTGACCCCACCCCTTCGCTGAGAGAGGCACCCCCACCCATGCGCAGATCTGCTGTTGCCGCCCTCGCCGCCGTCCTCCTGCTCCCGCTCTCCGCCTGCGCCAACGACGCCGCCACGTCCACCCACGGTGCCGCCGCCCCGGCCGGACAGCAGGTCGACGGGCCCAAGGTCAAGATCATGGTCGGCGGCCTGGACAAGGTCATCTACCTGCCCGCGATGCTCACCCAGCGGCTCGGCTTCTTTGCCGAGGCCGGCGTCAACGTCGAGCTGATGAGCGAGCCCGCCGGTGTCAACGCCACCACCGCACTGCTCGCCGGGGACGTCCAGGGCGCCGTTGGCTTCTACGACCACACCATCGACCTCCAGGCCAAGGGCAAGAACGTCGAGTCCGTGGTGCAGTTCTCGCAGGCCCCCGGCGAGGTCGAGCTCGTCTCCACCAAGCAGGCCGACGCCATCAGGTCCGGCGCCGACTTCAAGGGCAAGAAGCTCGGCGTCACCAGCGTCGGCTCCTCCACCGACTTCCTCACCAAGTACCTCGCGGTCAAGAACGGCACCGCCGTCAGCGAGTTCAGCCCGATCGCGGTCGGCGCCGGCCAGACCTTCGTCGCCGCGCTCCAGCAGGGCAGCATCGACGCCGGGATGACGACCGACCCGACCGTCGCCAGCGTCCTCGACAAGGGCCTCGGGAAGATCCTCTACGACATGCGCACCCCCGAGGGCTCGCGCCAGGCGCTCGGCGGGCTCTACCCCTCGTCCTCGCTCTACATGAACACCGACTGGGTGGAGAAGAACAAGGACACCACCCAGAAGCTCGCCAACGCCTTCGTGAAAACCCTCAAGTGGATGTCCACACACAGCCCCGAGGAGATCGCCGCGAAGATGCCCGCCGACTACGTGCAGGGCGGCGCCGAGCAGTACGCGGCGGCGATCAAGGCGACCCTGCCGATGTTCACCACGGACGGCGTGATGCCGGCCGACGGCCCGAAGACCGTCCTCGCGGTGCTCGCCGCCTTCCACCCGGACGTGAAGGGCAAGGAGGGCTCGATCGACCTCTCCCGCACCTACACCACCGAGTTCGTCGGCAAGGCCGCCACCGGCTGACCAGGCTCGCTCTGACCAGGCCCTTCTGGGCCGGCCCCGGACGCGACGGTCCCGCGCTCACCCCCACGGGCGCGGGGCCGCTCGCGTGCTACTCGCCCCGGACGGACAGGACGTCCATCCGCGACGGCGTGCCCGCCGCCTTGCCGCAGCTCTCCGGACGCGGCGGCTCGCTCGCCCCCTCGATCACGTCGACCTCCCACGCCCGGCCGTCCGCGTGCAGCACCGTGACCAGCCAGCGGCCCTCGCCGTCCGGCCGCAGCGTCAACGTCAGCGCGTCCACCCGGGTCTCGCCGGTCGCCAGCCGCACCGCCTGCTCGGCCGCCTGGCCCGGACGGTCCCAGCCCGAGCAGCCCCGCGACCACTCCGGCACCATGTGCCCGGCCGCCGTCGCCGCCAGTACCTCCTTGGCGCTCTCCGCCGTCAGCCGTCCGTACGCGTAGCCGTACGGCAGCACCAGCATCGTGGGGGAGAAGCGGTGCCCGCCCAGGTGCGTCACCTCCCACACCTCGCTGTGCCCGGCGGCCGCCAACTCCGCTGCGAGCGGACGGCCCAGCAGCGCGCAGCAGCGGTCCCGCCGCCCGTTCGTGCACACGAGCGCCACCGGACCGCCGACGTGCGCCACGCCGAAGCCGGTGTGGTCGCCGGCACCCAGCGCGGCGAAGTCCAGCCCCAGCAGCTCGGCCGGATCGGTCACCTCCGCCCGGCGCACCCAGCCGCGGCCCGGCACCGTGTGCGCGACGATCACCTCGTGCCGCGCCGTCGGCAGGCAGTCCGCGTGCCGCCCCGGCCGGCGGATCAGCGCCACCCGCACGCCCGTTCCCGCCGCGGCCGCCTCCAGCGCCCGCCCCACCGCCGGGTCCAGGTGGCTCTCGCCCAGGGCCTTCGCGCCCCACGGCCCGTTCTGCTCGACCAGCAGCCAGGTGGTGGCCACCGCCGCCGTGGCGGACAGCGGCTCCGACAGTTCCCGCGACAGCGTCGCACACGTACTCACGCGGGCCAGGCTACCCGCACCGCCTGCCGCGCCCCTGAACGACGGAGGAGGGGTACCGGATGCCTCCGGTACCCCTCCTCAGCTCTGCGTTACCCCGTGCGCGGTTACGCCGGGCCCGCGACCACCGCGATCGGCGTCGTCACCGGCGAACCCGAACCGTCCCGGCGCGGATCGCGCTCGGGCAGGTCCACCGGAGCGCCCTTCGCCGTCGCCGCCCGGGCCGGGGCCGCGCCCGCCCAGGCGAACGTCAGAGCGTCCTCACCGCGCAGGAACCGCTGGCAGCGGACACCGCCCGTCGCCCGGCCCTTGCGCGGGTACTGCTCGAACGGCGTGACCTTCCACGTCGACTGCTCCTCGCCCGTCAGCGTGCCCGATGCACCCGCCACCGAGACCACCACCGCGTCCACCGCCGGATCCACCGCCGTGAACGACAGCACCCGGACACCGTCCGCGAGCTTGATGCCCGCCATGCCACCCGCCGGACGGCCCTGCGGACGCACCTGCCCCGCCGGGTAGCGCAGCAGTTGCGCGTCCGAGGTGATGAAGACCAAGTCCTCGTCGCCGGTGCGCAGTTCGACCGCACCCACCAGCGCGTCACCCTCCTTGAGGGCGATCACCTCGAACTCGTCCTTGTTCGCCGGCCACTCCGGCACCACCCGCTTCACCACGCCCTGCACCGTGCCGAGCGCCAGCCCCGGCGACGACTCGTCCAGCGTGGTCAGCGCCAGCACCCGCTCACCCGCCTCCAGCCGCAGGAACTCGCCCACCGCCGCCCCGCCCGCCAGCGTCGGCGACGGCGTCGGCGGCAGCGCCGGCAGATCGATCACCGGCAGCCGCAGCACCCGGCCCGCCGACGTCACCACACCGACGTCCGCCCGCGCCGTCGCCGGCACCGCCGACACGATCACGTCGTGCTTCGACCGCGACTCCGACAGCTCGAACGGCTCCCCGTCCGCCGTCCGAGCCAGCAGACCCGTCGACGACAGCAGCACCCGGCACGGATCGTCCGCCACCTCCAGCGGCACCGCCGGCGCCGCTGACGCCGCCGTGCCCGCCTCCAGCAGCACCGTCCGCCGCTCCGTCCCGAACTGCTTCGCCACCGCGCCCAGTTCGGACGACACCACGCTGCGCAGCCGCGTGTCCGACTCCAGGATCTCGGTCAGCTCCGCGATCTCCGCGGTCAGCTTCGCCTTCTCCTGCTCCAGCTCCACCCGGTCGAACCGGGTCAGCCGCCGCAGCGGCGTGTCCAGGATGTACGCGGTCTGCGTCTCCGACAGCGAGAAACGCTCCATCAGGCGCTCCTTCGCCTGGGCCGCGTTGTCGCTCGACCGGATGATCGCGATGACCTCGTCGATGTCGAGCAGCGCCACCAGCAGGCCCTCGACCAGGTGCAGCCGCTCCTCGCGCTTGCGCCGGCGGAAGTCGCTGCGCCGCCGCACCACCGAGAACCGGTGGTCGACGTAGACCTCCAGCAGCTCCTTCAGCCCCAGCGTCAGCGGCTGGCCGTCCACCAGCGCCACGTTGTTGATGCCGAAGGTCTCCTCCATCGGCGTCAGCTTGTACAGCTGCTCCAGCAGCGCTTCCGGCACGAAGCCGTTCTTCACTTCGATCACCAGCCGCAGCCCGTGCTCGCGGTCGGTCAGGTCCTTGACGTCCGCGATGCCCTGCAGCTTCTTCGCGTTGACCAGGTCCTTGATCTTCGCGATGACCTTCTCCGGGCCGACGTTGTACGGCAGCTCGGTCACCACGATGCCCTTGCGGCGCGCCGTCACCGCCTCCACCGTCGTCGTCGCCCGGATCTTGAACGTGCCGCGGCCCGACTCGTACGCGTCCCGGATCCCCGCCAGGCCCACGATCCGCCCGCCCGTCGGCAGGTCGGGACCGGGCACGAACCGCATCAGCGTGTCCAGGTCCGCGTTCGGGTGCTTGATCAGGTGCCGTGCGGCCGCCACCACCTCGGACAGGTTGTGCGGCGGCATGTTCGTCGCCATGCCCACCGCAATGCCCGTCGCGCCGTTCACCAGCAGGTTCGGGAACGCGGCCGGCAGCGCCTGCGGCTCCTGCTCGCTGCCGTCGTAGTTCGGCCCGAAGTCGACGGTGTCCTCGTGGATCGACTCCACCAGCGCCATCGACGCCGCCGTCAGCCGCGACTCCGTGTAGCGCATCGCGGCCGGCGGGTCGTCGTTGCCCAGTGAACCGAAGTTCCCGTGCCCGTCGATCAGCGGAAGCCGCATCGAGAACGGCTGCGCCATCCGGACGACCGAGTCGTAGATCGACGCGTCACCGTGCGGGTGAAGCCGGCCCATCACCTCGCCCACCAGACGGGCGCACTTCACGTGCGCGCGCTCCGGGCGCAGGCCCATCTCGTTGGCCTGGTACAGGATCCGGCGGTGCACCGGCTTCAGACCGTCCCGCGCGTCCGGCAGCGCGCGGGAGTAGATCACCGAGTAGGCGTACTCCAGAAAGGAGCCCTGCATCTCGTCCACGACGTCGACGTCGAGGATCCGCTCCTCGAAGTCTCCGGGCGGCGGGGTCTGCGAACTGCGGCGGGCCATCGCGGCGGGGCTCCCTTACGTCTCGCTTGCTGTGTCTCGATCGGTCTCTGTCGCTGTCTCTGTCGTCCAGCCACCGGCCCCCGTCAACAAGGCGCGGCGCCCCCATTGTGGACCCTCGCACCGACACTCCCGGCCAGTGGCCCTCTTCCGCCCCTGGCGAACGCCCCGTCCGCGCGGACACAAACACACCCCCCACGCGTTGCACCACAATGGGGGACGCCACACGAACCCCGAGCCACACGAACCCCGACATCGACGACGGGAAGGACCCGAGCGCATGGCCAACCCGGCCCCCGCCTCCAGCCGAGGCATCGCCATCACCGAGCACCGCCTGGCCAACGGCCTGCGCGTCGTCCTCTCCGAGGACCACCTCACCCCGGTCGCCGCGGTCTGCCTCTGGTACGACGTGGGCTCCCGGCACGAGGTCAAGGGCCGCACCGGCCTCGCCCACCTCTTCGAACACCTCATGTTCCAGGGGTCGGCCAACGTCTCCAACAACGGCCACTTCGAACTCGTGCAGGGCGCCGGCGGCTCGCTCAACGGCACCACCAGCTTCGAGCGCACCAACTACTTCGAGACCATGCCCGCCCACCAGCTGGAGCTCGCCCTCTGGCTGGAGGCCGACCGCATGGGCTCGCTGCTCGCCGCCCTCGACGAGACGTCCATGGAGAACCAGCGCGACGTCGTCAAGAACGAGCGCCGCCAGCGCTACGACAACGTCCCCTACGGCACCGCCTTCGAGAAGCTCACCGCGCTCTCCTTCCCCGACGGCCACCCGTACCACCACACCCCCATCGGCTCCATGGCCGACCTCGACGCCGCCACCCTTGAGGACGCCCGCGCGTTCTTCCGCACGTACTACGCGCCCAACAACGCCGTCCTCTCCGTCGTCGGCGACATCGACCCCGAGCAGACCATCGCCTGGGTCGAGAAGTACTTCGGCAGCATCCCCGCCCACGACGGCAAGCAGCCCCCGCGCTCCGGCGAACTCCCCGACACCATCGGCCGTGAACTCCGCGAGGAGATCCACGAGGACGTCCCCTCCCGAGCCCTCATGGCCGCCTACCGCCTCCCGCACGACGGCACCCGCCAGGCCGACGCCGCCGACCTCGCCCTCACCATCCTCGGCAGCGGCGAATCCAGCCGCCTCTACAACCGGCTCGTCCGCCGCGACCGCAGCGCCGTCGCCGCCGGCTTCGGCCTGCTCCGCCTCGCCGGCGCCCCCAGCCTCGGCTGGCTCGACGTCAAGACCTCCGGCGACGCCACCCTCGCGCAGATCGACGCCGCCGTCGACGAGGAACTCGCCCGCTTCGCCGCCGAAGGCCCCACCGCCGCCGAACTCGAACGCGCCCAGGCCCAGATCGAGCGCGAATGGCTCGACCGGCTCACCACCGTCGCCGGCCGCGCCGACGAACTCTGCCGCTACGCCGTCCTGTTCGGCGACCCCAAGCTGCTCAACGACGCCCTCCCCAAGGTCCTCGACATCACCGCCGAGGAGGTCCAGGCCGTCGCCAAGGCCCGGCTCCACCCCGACAACCGGGCCGTCCTCGTCTACGAGCCCACCCCGGCCGACGCCGACGACACCGACGCTGCTTCCGAAGAGGAGGGTGCCGCCGTATGAGCACCGACTACGTCCCCGCCATGACGTTCCACCCCCAGCCCAAGCCCGGCACCCCCAGCCCGTGGGCCTTCCCCGCCCCCGAGCGAGCCGCCCTCGGCAACGGCATCACCGTCCTGCACTGCCACCGGCCCGGCCAGCAGCTCGTCGCCGTCGAGGTCCTCCTCGACGCCCCGCTCGCCGCCGAACCCGAAGGCCTCGACGGCGTCGCCGCGATCCTCGCCCGCGCGCTCAACGAGGGCACCGACACCCTCACCGCCGAGGAGTTCGCCGCCGAACTCGAACGCGCCGGCGCCACCCTCGACGCCCACGCCGACCACCCCTGCATCCGCGTCTCCCTGGAGGTCCCCGCCTCCCGCCTCCAGCGCGGACTCGCCCTCCTCGCCGACGCCCTGCGCGCCCCCGCCCTCCCCGAGGACGAGATCGAGCGCCTCGTCGCCAACCGACTCGACGAGATCGTCCACGAGCAGGCCAACCCCGCGCGGCGCGCCGCCAAGGCCCTCTACGCCGAACTCTTCGCCGCCGCCGACCGCCTCTCCCGCCCCCGCAGCGGCACCGCCGACACGGTCAAGTCCATCGACCGCGCCGCCGTCAAGGCCTTCTACGACGCCCACGTCCGGCCCGCCACCACCACCGTCGTCGTGGTCGGCGACCTCACCGGGGCCGACCTCCCCGCCCTCCTGGAGAGCACCCTCGGGGCCTGGACCGGCATCTCCGCCGAGCCCTCCGGCCACGCCCCCGTCACCGCCGACGACCGCGGCCGCGTCCTCATCGTCGACCGCCCCGGATCCGTCCAGACCCAGCTCCTCATCGGCCGCATCGGCCCCGACCGCCACGACCCCGCCTGGGCCGCCCAGATCCTCGGCACCTACTGCCTCGGCGGCACCCTCACCTCCCGCCTCGACCGCGTCCTGCGCGAGGAGAAGGGCTACACCTACGGCGTCCGCGCCTTCGCCCAGCCGCTGCGCTCCGTCGCCGACGGCAGCGGGCGCGCGCTGCTCGCCATCAGCGGCTCGGTGGACACCGCCTCCACCGCCCCGGCGCTGGCCGACACCTGGACGATCCTGCGCACCCTCGCCGCCGAGGGCCTCACCGACGCCGAGCGGGACGAGGCCGTGCAGTTCCTGGTGGGCGTCGCCCCGCTGAAGTACGAGACCGCGGGCTCGGTCGCCGGCACCCTCGCCGACCAGGTCGAGCAGCACCTGCCCGACGACTACCAGGCCGAGGTCTACCGGCAGCTCGCCGAACTGCCCACGGCCGCCGCCACCGAGGCCGTCGTCGCCGCCTTCCCGCCGGACCGCCTGGTCACCGTGCTGGTCGGCGACGCCGCCGGGATCGCCGACGACGTGCGCGCGTTGGGCATCGGCGAGGTCACGGTCATCAGCTGACCCTCTCTCTGATCCGGCAGGCCCGGTGGAGCACCAGCTCCGCCGGGCCTGCCGCGCTTTAAATCCCTTGCAGGTCGCACCCGTTCCGTGGATAGATATCCCCCGGCACACACGTACGAACTCTGACGAACGAAGGGAGGCGGTCACCATGCGGGTCGAGCGAGCCATACGACGACGCTCCCCAAGGCCGTACTCCCGTTGTGCCCTGGGCGCCTGAGCCCCCTCCTGATCTTCCCCGAGCCACGCCGGGATCTCTTTCGCGCGGCAATTCCCTGTGAACCAACTGACCTTGGAGGTCGAACACCCATGTCGTACACCGAAGTACCCGGTATCCGGGTCCCGATCCGGATGTGGACCAACCCGTCCACCGTCGAGGGCGCGGCGATGCAGCAGCTGCGCAACATCAGCTCGCTGCCCTGGCTGCACGGCCTCGCCGTCATGCCCGACGTCCACCTGGGCAAGGGCGCGACCGTCGGCTCCGTCATCGCCATGAAGGGCGCGGTCTGCCCGGCGGCGGTCGGCGTGGACATCGGCTGCGGAATGAGCGCGGTGAAGACCTCCCTCACCGCCAAGGACCTCCCGGACGACCTGTCCCGCCTCCGTTCCAAGATCGAGCAGGCCATCCCCGTAGGCCGCGGCCTCCACACCGACCCGGTCGACCCGCGCAAGCTCCACGGCTTCGCGACGGCCGGTTGGGACGACTTCTGGCAGCGCTTCGACGGGGTGGCGTCGGAGGTGAAGTGGCGGCGCGAGCGGGCCATGCAGCAGATGGCGACGCTTGGCGGAGGAAATCACTTCATAGAACTGTGCGTTGATAGCACTGATGTGGTCTGGCTGATGCTCCACTCGGGCTCGCGCAACATCGGCAAGGAGCTGGCGGAGCACCACATGGGCGTCGCCCGCTCGCTGCCGCACAACCAGGGCCTGATCGACCAGGACCTCGCGGTGTTCATCGCGGACACCCCGCAGATGGCCGCCTACCGGCAGGACCTGTTCTGGGCGCAGGAGTACGCCAAGCACAACCGCGCCCTGATGATGTCGCTCTTCCAGGATGTCGTCCGCCGCGAGTTCGCCAAGGCGAAGGTCACCTTCGACGAGGTCATCAGCTGCCACCACAACTACGTGGCGGAGGAGACCTACGACGGCGTCGACCTGCTCGTGACCCGCAAGGGTGCGATCAAGGCCGGTTCCGGCGACTACGGGATCATCCCAGGCTCGATGGGTACCGGTTCGTACATCGTCCGCGGTCTCGGCAACAAGGCGGCGTTCAACTCCGCCTCGCACGGCGCCGGCCGCAAGATGAGCCGGAACGCCGCGAAGAAGCGGTTCACCACGCAGGACCTGGTCGAGCAGACCAAGGGCGTGGAGTGCCGCAAGGACAGCGGCGTCGTCGACGAGATCCCGGGCGCCTACAAGTCGATCGAGAAGGTCATCGAGCAGCAGAAGGACCTCGTCGAGGTGGTCGCCCACCTGAAGCAGGTCGTCTGCGTCAAGGGCTGACGTCAGGGGCTGACGTCAGGGGCTGGCGTCAAGGGTTGACATATGACGAGGCCCCCGGGTGGATCCCGGGGGCCTCGTCCACGGCGCTTTGCGCTCAGGCGGCGGCCGGGAGCTCGTCGAGGCCTTCCTGGACGAGCTTGGCGAGGCGGTCGAGGGCCTCGTCGGCGTTGTCGGCGTCGGAGGCCAGGATGACCTCTTCGCCGCCCTGGGCGCCCAGGGCGAGGAGGCCGAGCATGGAGGCGGCGTTGACCGGGTTGCCGCCGGGCTTCGCGATGGTGATGGGCACGCCGGTGGCCGTGACGGCCCGGACGAAGATGGAGGCGGGACGGGCGTGCAGGCCCTCGGCCCAACCGATGGTGACGCGGCGCTCAGCCATGAGACGTGCCTTTCCGGTGAAGCTGGTCACGGCCTTGCTCGGGGAAGCGGCCATGGTGTCTAGGTTGTCTAGACCAGTGTTGCATGCGGGCGACCCCTCCGAGCCGCCGCGTTCGGGACTTGTGATTGTTTCTTTTCGGGGCATAAGGCCCGGCCAGTGGCCGTGCCCACCCTGCCGCGAGCGCACGCCCGGCGCCATCCGGCTCGCCGCCGGATAACCTGACGAATGTGGATGACTCCGCGGTGGCGCACCCCGAACCGGACTACCCGCAGCACTGGGAGGCCGACATCCTGCTGCGCGACGGCGGCACGGCCCGGATCCGGCCGATCACGCCCGACGACGCCGGGCGGCTGGTGGAGTTCTACGAGCAGGTCTCGGACCAGTCCAAGTACTTCCGCTTCTTCGCGCCCTACCCGAGGCTGTCCGACAAGGACGTCCGCCGCTTCACGCATCACGACTTCGTGAACCGGGTCGCCCTGGCCGTCGTCATCCGCGACCGCTTCATCGCGACCGTCCGCTACGACCGGATCGACGCCGAGGGCCGCCCGTCCGACTCCGGCACCGACGCCGAGGTGGCGTTCCTGGTGCAGGACGCCCACCAGGGCCGCGGGGTGGCGTCGGCGCTGCTGGAGCACATCGCGGCGGTGGCGCAGGAGCGCGGGATCCGCCGGTTCCAGGCGGAGGTGCTGCCGGAGAACCGGAAGATGGTGAAGGTCTTCACCGACGCCGGCTACACCCAGCGCCGCAGTTTCGCCGACGGCGTGGTGCACCTGGAGTTCGATCTCGAACCGACGGCCCGCTCGCTGGCCGTGATGCGGGCGCGCGAGCACCGCGCGGAGGCGCGCTCGGTGCAGCGGCTGCTCACGCCGCGCTCGGTGGCGGTGATCGGCGTCTCGCGAAACCCGCAGACCGTCGGCCGGGCGCTCCTTCGCGACCTCCTGGGCAGCTTCGACACCGAGTTCGACAGCAGGTACGGGACGGCCGCCCCCGACGCCAAGGGCACCCTGCGCGCCGTCTACGTGGTGAATCGCAACGCCCCGCCCGGCACCGAGCTGGACGGCGTCCCGGTGCACCGCTCGATTCTGGACATCCCCGGCCCGGTGGATCTCGCGGTGATCGCCGTCCCTGAGGGCGCCGTGCCCGCGGCCGTCGCCGAGTGCGGCGCGCACGGCGTGCAGGGCCTGGTGGTGGTGACGGCCGGGTACGCGGAGACCGGCGTGGAGGGCCGCGACCGGCAGCGGGCGCTGGTCCGCCAGGCCCGTGCGGCGGGGATGCGGGTGATCGGCCCGAACGCGTTCGGCCTGATCAACACCGATCCGGACCTCCCGCTGAACGCCTCGCTGGCGCCGCATCTGCCCGGACGCGGCGGCTTCGGGATCTTTTGCCAGTCCGGCGCGATCGGCGTCGCACTCCTGGAGGCCGCGCACCGCCGCGGCCTCGGCGTCTCCTCGTTCGCCTCGGTCGGCAACCGCGCGGACGTCTCCGGCAACGACTTCCTGCAGTACTGGGCGGAGGACGACGCGACCGAGGTGGTGCTGCTCTACCTGGAGTCCTTCGGCAACCCGCGCAAGTTCACCCGCATCGCCCGCCGCCTGGCCGCCGTGAAGCCGATCGTCGTGGTGAAGGGCGCCCGCCACACCGGCAGCCTGCCGCCCGGCCACGCCGTCCCGGCCACCGCGACGGGACTGCGCGACGCGACGGTGGACGCGCTGTTCGAGCAGGCCGGGGTCATCAGGGTGGAGACGATCACCGAGCTGTACGACACCGGCGAGCTGCTCGCGCTGCAGCCGCTGCCGTCGGGGGACCGGGTCGCGGTGGTCGGCAACTCGGACTCGCTCGGCCTGCTGACGCACGACGCCTGCCTGAGCGCGGGCCTGCGCCCCCGCACGCCCGTCGACCTGACCACCGCCGCGACCGGCGAGAACTTCCGGATCGCCCTGGACGTCGCACTGAGCGATCCGGCTGTGGACGCGGTGATCGCCGTCGCCATCCCGCCGATCGGCACGTCCGCGCACGCGTTCATGGGCGGCCGGCTGACCGGCCCGGACGACCCTGAGATGGGCTCGGACGATCCGGAGATCGCCGCCGCCCTGCTCGAAGCCGGCGAGCGGGCAAGGGAGTTGGGCAAGCCGCTGGTGCTGGCCCACCTGGCGCTGACCGACCTACCGGCCCGGCTGCGCCCGGGCGGCATCCCCGCCTTCGCGGCGCCCGAGCGGGCGGTGCACGCCCTCGCGCACGCCGTGCACTACGCGCAGTGGCGTCGCCGGATGGCCGAGGCGGAGGAGACGGCCCGCGTTCCCGAGCTGGAGCGGATCGACGAGCCCGGCGCCCGCGCCCTTGTGGAGGCGGCACTGAGCACCCGCGCCGCGATTGCCGCCCGCACCCAGCCGGGCGGCGCCCGGATCACCCTGCCGGACGCGGAGGCCCGCGCCCTGCTGGCCCACTACGGCATCGACGTCTCGCCGACGCTGCCCGCCCCGGACGAGGAGACGGCCGTCCGGGCGGCAGCCACGCTCGGCTACCCGGTGGCGCTCAAGGCGACCGCCCCGCACCTGCGTCACCGCCCGGACCTGGGCAGCGTCCGGCTGGACCTGACCGGCGAGCCGGGTCTGCGCCGCGCCCACCGCGAGCTGGACGCCCTGCTCGGCGGTGCGGCGCAGGCCGAGCTGGTGGTGCAGGGGCTGGCCCCGCGCGGGGTGGACACCGTGATCGGCGCGACGGTCGACCCGGCGGTGGGCGCGATCCTGTCCTTCGGCCTGGCCGGTGCGCCCGCCGAACTGCTGGGCGATGTCGCGCACCGGCTGGTTCCGGCCACCGATCAGGACGTCGCGGGGCTGATCCGGGAGGTCCGCGCGGCCCCGCTGCTGTTCGGCTGGCGGGGTGCGGAGGCGGTGGACACGGACGCGCTGGAGGAGCTGCTGCTGCGGGTGTCGCAGCTGGTGGACGAGGTGCCGGAGGTCGCGTCGGTGGATCTCGAACCGGTGGTCGTGGCCCCGCACGGGCTGGCGATCCTGGGGGCGCGGGTGCGGATCGCACCCCTGCCCGTCCGCAGCGATCTGGGCCCGCGCGCCATGAGCACCCTGTAACCTTCCTTGGTTGCGCCTGCCCCCGTGGGCGCTGTTGTCCGAAGCTCGGCGCCGTGCCGCCCGCTTCGTCGGCGGACCATGCCAGGATGGAGTTATGGCGAAGACCGGTACCACCACCACTCAGGACCTGCGCTCGGCGATCGAGCGCAGCGGCTACTACCCGGCCCTGGTGTCCGAGGCGGTCGAGTCCGCGGTGGGCCCGGAGCCGATCAGCTCCTACCTGGTGCACCAGGAGACGACGTTCGACGCGAACGAGGTGCGTCGGCACGTCACGGTGCTGGTGCTGACCCCGACCCGGTTCGTGGTGAGCCACACCGACGAGCAGTCCGGTGACGCCGGCAGCCCGGCGGTGCCGTTCGCGACGACCTCGACGGAGAGCGTCCGGCTGGACCGGATCGGCTCGGTCGTGGTGAGCCGGATGGTGGCGAACCCGGAGACGTACACGCCGGGGACGCTGCCGCGCGAGGTGGTGCTGACGATCGGCTGGGGCGCGGTGCAGCGGCTGGACCTGGAGCCGGCCGGCTGCTCGGACCCGAACTGTGAGGCGGACCACGGCTACACCGGTTCGGCGACGGCTGACGACCTGTCACTGCGGGTGAGCGAGGCCGGCGACGGTCCGGAGACGGTCGCGCAGGCGTTGGTGTTCGCCCGGGCGCTGTCGGACGCGACGATCAGCAACGGCCCGCGGGCCTGAGCGCCTCCGCCGACGACTGCCACGAAACCGGATCCATGTCCTTCGCACCTTCCGACGGCTATGACGCCTTCGAGATCCTCGATCCCGCAACGGCCCCCGCGCCCGCGTACGGCAGCGGTTCGCTCTGCGACCTGCTGCCCTCGGTGGCGGCGGGGCTCGGCGTCGCCGGGTTCTCCGCGACGCTGCCGATCGCTCCGGCGGACCGGGTGGTGGTGTTCCTGGTCGACGGTCTCGGCTGGGAGCTGCTGCTGCGCCACCCCGAGTACGCGCCGTTCCTGTCCTCGCTGGTGGGGAGTTCGCTGGGCGGTTCGGGCCGCCCGCTGACGGCCGGGTTCCCGTCGACGACGGCGACCTCGCTGGCCTCGGTCGGCACGGGCACTCCGCCGGGCCTGCACGGTCTGGCGGGGTACACGGTCGCGGTCCCCGACGCCGGTTATCTGATGAACCAGCTGCGCTGGCAGCCGCACACCGACCCGGCCGTCTGGCAGCCGTACCCGACGGTCTTCGAGCGGACGCACGCGGCCGGGGTGGCGACCGCGCAGGTCTCGTCCCCGCTGTTCGCGCAGACGCCGCTGACCAGGGTGGCGCTGTCCGGCGGCACCTTCCTCGGCCGGACCACCGGCGAGGAGCGGATGGACCAGGCCGCCGCCTGGCTGGCCGAGCACGACCGGGCACTGGTGTACACGTACGTCAGTGAGCTGGACGGCGCGGGCCACCGCTTCGGGGTCGACTCGGACGAGTGGCGGATGACGCTGGACTCGGTGGACCGGCTGGCCCGGCGCCTGGCCGAGCAGCTGCCGCCGCGGTCGGCGATGTACGTGACGGCCGACCACGGCATGATCGACATCGCGCCCGAGGACCGGATCGACTTCGACGAGGACTGGGAGCTCGGCGCGGGCGTGGCCCTGCTGGGCGGCGAGGGCCGGGCGCGGCACGTGTACGCGGTGCCGGGCGCCGCGGCCGACGTGTACACGGTCTGGAGCGAGGTGCTGGGCGACCGGATGTGGGTGGCGACCCGGGACGAGGCGATCGCGGCGGGCTGGTTCGGCCCGGCCGTGGACGAGCGGGTGTACCGGCGGATCGGCGACGTGGTCGCCGCGGCCCGGGACGACGTCGCGATCATCGCCTCCCGCAACGAGCCGGGCGAGTCGGCGATGGTCGGCCTGCACGGTTCGATGACCCCGGTCGAGCAGTTCGTGCCGCTGCTCGAAGTGCGCGGCTGAGCCCGGCCGTCGATTCCTCTGTGCCCGAACTCCCCTGATTTGAAAGGCCCTTGCTCCACCCATGGCTGAACTGGTGTTCTTCTCGGGCACGATGGACTGCGGCAAGTCGACGCTGGCGCTGCAGATGGACCACAACCACACCGCCCGCGGCCGGCAGGGGATCATCCTGACCCGGCACGACCGGGCCGGCGCGGCCACCATCTCCAGTCGGCTGGGCCTGCGCGCCGACGCGGTCGAGGTGACCGACGACTTCGACTTCCACGCCCACGTGGTGCACCGGCTCTCGGCCGGCGGCCGGGTGGACTACCTGATCTGCGACGAGGCCCAGTTCTTCGACGCCGAGCAGGTCGACCAGCTGGCCCGGGTCGTGGACGAACTCGACATCGACGTCTACACGTTCGGCATCACCACGGACTTCCGCACCCGGCTGTTCCCGGGTTCGCAGCGGCTGATCGAGCTGGCCGACCGGGTCGAGGTACTCCAGGTGGAGGCGCTGTGCTGGTGCGGCGCGCGGGCCACCCACAACGCGCGGACGGTCGGCGGCGTGATGGTGGTCGAGGGCGCGCAGGTCGTGATCGGTGACATCTCGGTGAACGAGGACGAGGTGGGCTACGAAGTGCTGTGCCGCCGGCACCACCGCCGCCGCCTGACCGCGGCGACCGCCCGCGTCTCGGTGCTCTCCCCGGACGTGCTGCCCTTCGAGGAGCAGCAGGTCTAAGGCCGGCTTTCAAACTCGGGCCAGCGCGCTTCCAGTACCGAGAAGTGCCCGCCCTGCGGGTCGGCCAGCCGGGCGGCCCGGCCGCGGGCGGTGTCGTGCGGCTCGACCAGCACCCGGCCGCCCAGTTCGGTGACGCGACGGGTCGTCAGTTCGGCGTCGCGGACGGCGAAGTGGACGCGCCAGCGGGGCGGGTGGCCGCGCAGTTCGGCGCCGTGCCGGATGCCGGCGACCGGCCGCCCGTGGACCAGCAGTGCGGATTCGCCGCCGGCGGGCCGGACCGGCCGGCCGAGGATCGTGGCGTAGAAGGCGGCGGCGCCCTCCGCGTCGGGGGTGAGCAGTTCGGCCCAGGCCGGTCCGCCGGGTTCGGGGCCGGCCTCGCGCCCGGTGTGCTCCTCGCCCTGCCAGAGGCCGAAGACGGCGCCGGACACGTCGGCGGCGATGGCCATCCGCCCGGCGCGTTCGGCCTGGAGGGGCCCGACGGCGACGGTGCCGCCACACTCGCGGACCAGTTGGGCGGTCGAGTCGGCGCTGTCCACGGCGAAGTAGGTGGTCCACTGCACCGGGAACCCGGTGGCGGTGGAGATGCCGAGACCGGCGACCGGTTCCCCGTCGAGTTCGGCCCGGACGTAGGCGCCGAGCTGGGTGGGGCCGGGGGAGTAGGTCCAGCCGAGCAGGTCGCCGTAGAACGCGCGGGCGCCGGCCAGGTCGTCGGTCAGCAGGCTGACCCAGCAGGGCGTGCCCTGGGCCAGTCGGAGTTTCACCGCGGGCAATGCGGGCCTCCTCACAGGCGGTTGGCGCACGGGATTGCGCACGCGAGGGTGATGCTTCCACTCCGGCGCGTACCGAACCCTCGGGCCGCGCGGAATATCCGGCAAAGACCGCACAAAGAGCGGCGGTTCGGCCGTGCTGCGCGAGAATGTCCGCCATGACCACCTACAACGAGGGTTCCCCGCTGATCTCCGCGGCCGAGCTGCGGGAGGCGCTCGCCTCCGCGCGTCCGCCGGTGCTGCTGGACGTGCGCTACCAGCTCGTCGGTGCCGCCGCGTCCGGCCCGACCGCGGCCGAGGAGTACCGGGAGGGGCATCTGCCCGGCGCCCACTTCGTCGACCTGGACCGGGATCTCGCGGCCCCGCCCGGCGCGCCCGGGCAGGGCGGTCGCCATCCGCTGCCGGACCCGGAGCGGTTCGGCGCGGCGATGCGCCGCTTCGGAGTCGGTGCCGACCGCCCGGTCGTGGTCTACGACGGCGGGCCGTCGCTGTCGGCGGCGCGCGCGTGGTGGCTGCTGCGCTGGGCCGGGCACCTGGACGTCCGGGTGCTGGACGGCGGGTACGCGGCGTGGCTGGCGGCCGGGCTGCCGGTGACGGCCGAGGTGCCGGCGCCGGAGGAGGGCGACTTCAAGCCGGCCCCGGGTCAGCTGCCGACGGTCGACGCGGACGGCGCGGCGGCCTGGGCGCGCAGCGGTCTGCTGCTGGACGCCAGGTCGGGGGAGCGGTACCGGGGCGAGACCGAGCCGGTCGACCCGCGGGCCGGGCACATTCCGGGCGCGGTCTCGGCGCCGACCAGCGAGAACGTCGGCCCGGACGGGAGGTTCCGGCCGGCCGCGGAGCTGGCGGCGCGGTTCCGGGCGCTGGGCGCGGGTGAGCGGGAGACGGCGGTGTACTGCGGCTCGGGGGTGACGGCGGCGCACCAGATCCTGGCGCTGGAGGCGGCGGGCCTGCCGGCCACGCTGTACCCGGGTTCGTGGAGCGAGTGGTCGAGCGACGCGAGCCGCCCGGTGGCGGTGACCGACCAGCCGGGCTGAGCCCGGGCACGTCGAAGGGGCGGGAGGCCGGGCCTCCCGCCCCTTCGACGTGGACGACTACTCCTGCTTCTTGCGCCGGCTGCCGAAGACGATCTCGTCCCAGCTGGGCACGGTGGCCCGGCGGCCGGGCCGGACGCCGTCCGCCTCGGCCTGCCGGTCGGTGGTGCCGACCAGGCGCTCGCGGTGCGGGGCGACGGCGCGCGGCATCAGGATGTCCGCGTACGCCGAGCCCGCGCCGACGGCGGGCGCCGCGGCGGCGGCCGGCTCCTCGCTCTCCTCGGCGACCTCGGCGGGCACCGGCTCGATCGGGGCGGGGCCGACGGCGAGGTCTCCGCGGAAGGCGGGGACCACGTCGAGCAGGCTGGTCAGCGAGTCCCTGGCGTCGGCGGTGGCTTCGCGCGACTCGCGGAGTTCGCGGGCCGACATGATGCGGTCGGCGGAGGGCCGGTCGATCATCGGGCGGGGCGGCCGGTCCTGGGGGAGCCGGGCGATCCGCGGGATGAACGGGAAGACCGACTCCTCCTCGCGCTCGACGTTCTCGCCGATCAGCGCGCGGGCCTCGTCGTCGTTGGGCTGGACCAGGCGCCGGGGCGGGTCGTACGTCCACGAGGCGCTGCGGCCCTCGCCGTCGGCCCGGTAGGAGAGGATGACCTCCCACGTGCCGTCGTCGCGCCGCCAGGAGTCCCAGCGTTCGGTGTCCTTCTCGGCGCCGCGCAGCGCGAGCCGCTCGGCGACGGCCTCGCCGAGCTGCGGGCCGGTGGACTCGCCGTTGCGGCGGATGGCGGTCTTGCGGGCGCGCTCGGCCATGAAGGCGCGTTCGGCGAGGACGGGGCCCTCGAAGCGACGGACCCGGTCGACGGAGATGCCGGCGGCCTGGGCGACCTCCTCGGCGGAGGCACCGGCTCGTATCCGCGCCTGGATGTCCCGGGGGCGGAGGTGGCTCTCGACCTCGATCTCGATCTGGCCGAGGCGTGGCCGGTCGCCGCGGATGGCGGCGCGCAGCCGCTCGTCGATGGGGAGGGTGTACTCCGTGCTGTCGGCAGCCTTGAGCACCAGCCGTGTGCCGTCGTTGCTGACGGCCACAACCCGCAGTTCGGGCACGGTTACCTCCCGGGTGGTGCCTGCCGACGTCACCTGCGTCGCTGCTCCCGTACTGAGTGTGGCCTGCCCGCTCGCGACTGGCCACAACCTTGCTGAGTTCCCCGGCGTGTCGGGCTTATGCCCGCCCACGCCGCTGTGGCACGGTTGCCTTTTTGCCACGTCATCGGTCGACGTCGCGCCTGGGTGTCCCGGCCGTCCTCGCACGCGCAGTGAATCGCGACGATCCGGGACGGGCGTCGCCGTGCGTGCCTGTTTCGTGGCTCTTCGTCAAGCTGCCGGTGAAGGCGCAGTCGACAAGTCGACCCAAGGCTCAGGCTTTACGAACAGTACTCCATTCGTGGCATCCGAAGGGGCGGCTCGCCGCTCAAGTCTCCCGCGATTCACGGGAATCTCAAGAGCACGCGCCCGTGAGGGCGGACCATCGTCGG
Source organism: Kitasatospora aureofaciens (assembly GCF_019192735.1). Classification (GTDB taxonomy): domain Bacteria; phylum Actinomycetota; class Actinomycetes; order Streptomycetales; family Streptomycetaceae; genus Kitasatospora; species Kitasatospora aureofaciens_A. The sequence goes on along the minus strand of NZ_JAHTKP010000045.1, from coordinate 13,883 downwards.
ATGAACGGTGATCATCTTCACATAAACCGGGAGCGGAGAACCGCATTTTCGTCCCTTGTGTCCTTCTTTGGGCAAGATGGAGTGTCTTGTTCGAAGAGCCGTCGTACGAACCGAGGGATGTTGATGCCGGAGTTGAGCCCCGCCGAGGAGGGCGGCAAGGACGAGCGCAAGCGCATAGATCTGAGTGTGGCTCAGGTCGCGGCGAGTGCGCTGGCCGCGGTGGTCGGGGCGGTGCTCGCCTCCGAACTCGGCGTCTACGGCTCGATCCTGGGCGCGGCGGTGGTGAGTGTCGGGGCCACCACGGGCGGTGCGGTGTTCCAGCACATCTTCAGGCGCACCGGCGAGCAGCTGCGCGACGCGGTGGACCGCGGGCCGGGCCAGACGGTGAACGGGCTGCGCCAGGTGCCGACGGATCCGGTCGGCCCGTCGGTGATCTCTTCGGAGTGGAACGAGCCGCAGGTGGTCCGAGCGCGTCGGCGGTGGACGTGGAGGACGTACGCGGCGGTGTCGGGGCTGGTGTTCGTGCTGGCGATGACGCCGATCGTCGCGTTCGAACTGGCCACTGGGCAGCCGGTGTCGGCGACGGTGACGGGGACGTCGGGCAGTGGCACCTCGCTGGGCGGCACGGTGAGCCCGAGGTCGACGCCGCCGGCCGAGGAGCCCGCGGGCCGTCCGTCCGGTGGCGGGCACGAGCCGGGCGGGTTGCCGTCGGACGGTGCCTCGGCCGCGGCGACGACGAAGCCGCGGCCGGAGCCGAGCACCAGCCCGAGCAGTGGGACCGGCGACCAGGGCGGCACGGCCTCGCCCTCGGCGAAGCCGAGCCCGGACCCGAGCCCGAGCGGAAGCGCGACGCCCACGTCCGGCGTGTCCCCGTCGGCGGGCGGCGGGCAGCCGACCGGCGGGTCGACGTCGCAGTCGCCCGACCCGAGCCAGGCCCCGGCGTCGGTGGCCCCGCAGCCGCCCGCCCAGACCCCTGCCGGCTAGGCGCCGAGGACCCGGCGCAGGTAGGCGTTGCCGAAGACGCGCTGCGGGTCGACCTCGTCGCGCAGCGCGGTGAAGTCGGCGAAGTGCGGGTAGACGCCGGCGAGGTACTCGGCGTCGCGGGTGTGCAGCTTGCCCCAGTGGGGGCGGCCGCGGTGGGCGGTCATCAGCTGCTCCACGCCGGTGAAGTAGCCCTGGTCGTGGGTGCCCCGGTAGAGGTGGACGGCGATGTAGGCGCTGTCGCGGCCGGAGGCGGTGGAGAGCCAGAGGTCGTCGGCGGGGGCGAAGCGGACCTCCACCGGGAAGCTGATCCGCCAGTCGGACCGTTCGATCAGCGCCTTCAGCTCACGCAGCACCTCGGCGACCTCCTCGCGCGGCACCGCGTACTCCATCTCGACGAAGCGGACCTTGCGCGGGCTGGTGAACACCTTGTGCGCGGTGTCGGTGTAGCTGCGGTCGGACCAGGCGCGGCTGGCCAGCGAGGCGATGGTGGGGATGCTGCCGGGGAAGCGGCGGCCGACCCGGCAGGCGCCCTCCCACACGGTGTTGGAGAGGAAGTCGTCCTCCAGCCACCCCTTGAACCGGGGCAGCGGGGCGGCCGGGCCCTGGCTGCGGTTGTTGCGCTTGGTGCTGCAGCGGTCGGTGTGCGGGAACCAGTAGAACTCGAAGTGCTCGTTGACGGCGGTGAGGTCGTCGAGGCGGTCGAGCACCTCGTCGAAGCGCATCGGCTGCTCGTGCGCGGTGAGCAGGAAGGCCGGTTCGACGGCGAGGGTGAGCGCGGTGATCACGCCGAGCGCGCCGAGGCCGAGTCGGGCGCCCTGGAAGAGCCGGGGATGCTCGGTGGGGGAGCAGTGCCGGACGGTGCCGTCGGCGAGGACGATCTCCAGGGCGCGGATCTGGGCGGCGAGCGAGCCGGAGTCGCGGCCGGTGCCGTGGGTGCCGGTGCTGGTGGCGCCCGCGATGGTCTGGACCTCGATGTCGCCCATGTTGGTGAGGGAGAGGCCCTCGGCGGCGAGGAGCCGGTTGAGCCGGTGCAGCGGGAGGCCGGACTCGACGGTGACGGTGCCGGCCTCGCGGTCGATCTCGCGGACGGCGGTGAGGGCGTGGGGGCGGATCTGGACGCCGTCGCCGGCGGAGGCGATGGCGGTGAAGGAGTGGCCGGAGCCGACGGCCTTGACGGTGCGGCCCTGGTCGGCGGCGCGCAGGATCTCTCTGGCCAGTTCCTCCGCGGTGCCGGGCGTGGCCGCCCGGGCGGGGCGGGCGCTCTGGTTGCCGGCCCAGTTGGTCCAGCGGGTGGGGGTCGCGGTACTGGCCTGGGGCATTGCGCTGCCTCCTGCTCCGTGGCCGAACGGGGTCGGCGGGGTCCGGGGCGGTGGGGGCCGCCCGTCGAGGGGGCGCGGCCCCCTACCCGCGGGTAGGCCCCCGCGAGTAGGGAGGAGAGTAGTCAGTTCACCGTTCGAGGTCTACGGGTTCGGCGGCGGCCTGTCCGGCCTCGGGGGCGGGGTCGCCGGCCCGCAGGCGGCGCAGGCCGATCAGGGCGACCAGGACGCCGAACGCCCCGGCGACCAGCGGCACCCAGTACCCGGCGGCGGCTCCGGAGGCGTCGATCACCCAGCCGGCGGTCGAGGAGCCGAAGGCCACGCCGAGGGCGAGCCCGGTGGTGGTCCAGGCCATGCCCTCGGTGAGCTGGGCGGCCGGGACGAGCCGCTCGACCAGGGCCATCGCGGAGATCAGGGTGGGGGAGATGGCGACGCCGGCGGCCAGCAGGGCGCCGCCGGCCGCGAGCAGGCCGCCGAGGCCGTGCACGGTGGAGGCGACGAGCAGGATCGGGACCATGCTGAGCGCCATCATCAGCACGCCGGCGAAGAAGCGGGTGGAGAGCGGGCTCCTGAGCCTGAGCGCGCCGTAGACCATGCCGGCCAGGCCCGAGCCGAGCGCCCACACGGCGAGGATGATCGCGGCAAGTCCCTTGTGGCCCTGGGCATCGGCGAACGCGACGGTGACGATCTCGACCGAGCCGAAGATCGCACCGGTGGCGATGAAGGTGAGCACCAGGACGATCAGGCCGCCGTTGACGATGGCGCTGCCGCCGCCGCGGGTTGCGGCCGGGTGGACCGGCGGCTCGGTGCGGCGCTGGGCGGTGAACAGGGCGATGCCGACGGTGAGTGCGACGGCGGCGGCGAGCACGCCGGACTCGGGGAAGACGGTGGTGGCCAGGCCGACGGCGAGGATCGGGCCGACGATGAAGCAGAACTCGTCGACCACCGCCTCGAAGGAGTAGGCGGTGTGCAGCTTGGCCGGTTCCTTCCGGTACAGCTGGGCCCAGCGGGCGCGGACCATGGCGCCCGCGCTGGGCATCACGCCCATCCCGATGGCGAACAGGAAGAGCGTCCAGGTCGGCGCGTCGAAGTGCGCGCAGAGCAGCAGCCCGGCCGCGAAGACGACGGTGAGCGCGGCGGCGGGGATGGCGACGCGGCGCTGTCCGCGCCGGTCGACCAGCCAGGAGACCGCCGGGCCGAGCGCCGCCGCGGCGATCGCCAGCGTCGCCGAGACCGCGCCCGCCACCCCGTACGACCCCTTCAGCTGGGAGAGCATCGTGACGATGCCGATGCCCGTCATGGAGATCGGCAGGCGGGCTATGAACCCGGCGGAGGAGAAGGCCAGCGTGCCGGGTGCGGCGAAGATCTGGCGGTAGCTGGACAGCACGGGGGAACTCCGTGGGGGTAAGGAACGTAGGTCGTGAACACAGCTTACGTACCTTGGCAAACGGTATTTTCCGGACACCCTCGCGGCCCCGGCGACGGCACCCGGCCCCTCAATGGCAGGATCGGTGCCATGCCCGACGCGCGCAAACCCTCCCTCTCCGGCGCCGCTCCCTACGACGCCCTCCTGCTGCTCTCCTTCGGCGGGCCCGAGGCCCCCGAGGACGTCGTGCCGTTCCTGGAGAACGTCACCCGCGGCCGGGGAATCCCGAAGGAACGGCTGAAGGAGGTGGGCAAGCACTACTTCATGTTCGGCGGCGTGAGTCCGATCAACGAGCAGAACCGTGAGCTGCTGGCCGCGCTGCGCAAGGACTTCGCCGAGCACGGCCTGGACCTGCCGGTCCACTGGGGCAACCGGAACTGGGCGCCCTACCTGGTCGACACCCTGCGCGAGATGGCCGCCGACGGGCACCGCCGGATCGCCGTCCTCGCCACCAGCGCCTACGCCGGCTACTCCGGCTGCCGCCAGTACCGCGAGAACCTCGCCGACGCGCTGGCCACCCTCGCCGAGGAAGGCAGCCCCGAGCTGCGGGTCGACAAGCTGCGGCACTTCTACAACCACCCCGGCTTCGTCGAGCCGATGATCGACGCCACCCTCGCCGCCCTGGAGCAGCTGCCCGCCGACGTGCGGGCCGGCGCCCGGCTGGCGTTCACCACCCACTCCATCCCGGACGCGATGGCCGAGACCTCCGGCGCCCCGGACGACCCGGCCCGCGGCCGGCCCGGCGGCGCGTACGTCGCCCAGCACCTGGACGTCGCCCGGCTGATCGCCGAGGCCGTCGCCGAGCGCACCGGCGCCGCGGACCGGTCCTGGGAACTGGTGTTCCAGAGCCGCAGCGGCGCCCCGCACATCCCGTGGCTGGAACCGGACATCTGCGACCACCTGGAGGCCCAGCACGCCGACGGGGCGCCGGCCGTCGTGATGGTCCCGATCGGCTTCGTCTCCGACCACATGGAGGTCAAGTACGACCTCGACACCGAGGCCGTCGCCAAGGCCGCCGAGCTCGGCCTGCCGGTGGCCCGCGCCGCCACCGTCGGCGCCGACCCGCGGTTCACCGCCGCCGTGCGCGAGCTGGTCCTGGAGCGGGCCGCCACCGAGCGTGGCGAGAGCGTCACCCGCTGCGCCCTCGGCCGGCTCGGCCCCAGCCACGACGTGTGCGCGGTCGCCTGCTGCCCCAACCCGCGCGCCCCCCGCCCGGCCGCCGCCGAGCGCTGACCCCGTCCCGGAGGAGAACCCCCGTGCCCAGCCCCGCCCTGCCCGACGACCGGCTGCTCGACGACCTGCTTGACATCGCCCTGGACGCGGCCCGCCGGGCCGGCGCCCTGCTGCGCGACGGCCGGCCCGCCGACCTGGGCGTGGCCGGCACCAAGAGCAGCCCGGTCGACGTGGTCACCGAGATGGACCTCGCCTCCGAGAAGCTGGTCCTGGAGCTGATCGCCGAACGCCGCCCGGAGGACGGCTACCTCGGCGAGGAGGGCGCCGAGCGGGCCGGCACCAGCGGGGTGCGCTGGGTCGTCGACCCGCTCGACGGCACGGTCAACTACCTGTACGGGCTGCCCTCGTGGGCCGTGAGCGTGGCCGCCGAGGTGGACGGCCGGGCGGTCGTCGGCGTCGTGTACGCCCCGGCGCGGGGCGAGCTGTTCCACGCCGTCCTCGGCCGGGGTGCCCACCTCGACGGCCGGCCGATCTCGGCCCGCCAGGCCCCGCCGTGGGGGCAGGCGCTGATCGGCACCGGCTTCAACTACGTCCAGGCGGTGCGGGTCCGGCAGGCCGAGGTGCTGCTCGCGCTGATGCCCGAGGTGCGGGACGTCCGCCGGGGCGGCGCCGCCGCGGTGGACCTGTGCGACGTCGCCGCCGGGCGGCTGGACGGTTACTACGAGCGCGGCCTGGCCCCCTGGGACCGGGCCGCGGGCTGCCTGATCGCCGCCGAGGCCGGCGCCCTGATCGGCGGCCGGCCGGGGCAGGGCCCGGACGGCGAGCTGACGGTCGCCGCCGCCCCCGGCGTGTACGAGCCGCTCCAGGAGCGCCTGGCCGCGCTGCGCGCCTGGGCGGACTGACCGGCCGGTTTTCACCGATCGGAAACCTTCGGGCTCGAACGGAAACCCGGGCTCGAACGGTAGTAGGCAAGCCCCGAACGGAAGAAGGCCGGCCCCGGACGGAAGAAGGCCGGCCCCGAACGGAAGAAGGCCGGCCCCGAACGGAAGAAGGCCGGCCCCGGCCGGAAGAAGGCAAACGAAGAGCCCTGGCATACGGGGAATGCCAGGGCCTGGGGTTTCGCACGACCCCCGCAGGGCCGCTGGTGCCGGAGGACCGGCGTCGGGTCAGGCGTTGCGGAGCGTCACGCGGCGGTGCGGTGGCGATCCAGCACGGTGTCGACGCCGTGCTCGGCAGCGAGCCGGCGGAGGTCGTCCAGCTCGGACTGCTCCACCTCGGCGAGGAACTCGTCCCCGGCCTCGATCGCGCGGTGCAGGTCCTGCTCGGCGTTGGCTATGCGCTGCAGGATTCCGGCCTTGAAGGCGTCCATACGGGCCCCCTTACTGTGTCGGACGTGCACGGTCGTGCGTTCTCCGCCCTGTGGTGGTCCGGTCGACGGAAGCGTCCGAGCCGCAGGTCTGCTGCTCCGGTCGGGCGCGGAGACGGCCTTCGGCCGCTCCCGGTGACGTCCCAGCCCCAGGGCCGGCGCGGATGAACGCACGGCGGGTGGGTGCGATCGACCAAGGGCCAGATCGCGGGTGTGCAGCTGTCCTCCCCGCCCCGGGCGCGCGGAAACCTTCGGGAGCGAGAAAGTTGCCTGTGTCACAGTCCAATCGGACTGCTGCGGATGCGAACCGTGATCGCCGGAGCCCGGGCGAACGTGCCTCGACGGCAGCTTATCGCTGCTTTACCGACGGACCAGGCAGGATGGAGGCACCGTCGGAGCCGCGCGTCCGCTTCCGGGGCCGGCCTGGAGAAGGGACAACCACCGTGCGGGTTCTCGTGGTCGAGGACGAGCAGCTGCTCGCCGAGGCCGTCGCCACCGGCCTGCGCCGTGAGGCGATGGCCGTCGACGTGGTGTACGACGGGGAGGCCGCGCTCCAGCGCATCGCGGTCAACGACTACGACGTCGTGGTGCTGGACCGCGATCTGCCGCTGGTCCACGGTGACGATGTCTGCCGCAAGGTGGTCGAGCAGGGCATGGCGACCCGGGTGATCATGCTGACCGCCTCCGGCGACATCAGCGACCGGGTCGAGGGCCTGGAGATCGGTGCGGACGACTACCTTCCGAAGCCGTTCGCCTTCAGCGAACTCGTCGCCCGGGTAAGGGCGCTGGGCCGCCGCGCGACCATCCCGCTGCCGCCCGTCCTGGAACGCGCCGGCATCTCGGTCGACCCCGGCCGGCGCGAGGTGATCCGCGAGGGGCGCACCGTCCAGCTCGCGCCCAAGGAGTTCGCCGTCCTGGAGGTGCTCATGCGCGCCGGCGGCGCCGTCGTCTCCGCCGAGCAGCTCCTGGAGAAGGCCTGGGACGAGCACACCGACCCGTTCACCAACGTCGTGCGCGTCACCGTGATGACGCTGCGCCGCAAGCTCGGCGACCCGCCCGTGATCATCACCGTGCCCGGCTCCGGCTACCGGATCTGACCGGAATCCGCCCACCCCGACACCCCTGAAAGTTCCCCCCTGCTCTGCGCCCGCCCCTGGCGGACGCCCCGAGAGGACCATCATGACCACCCCGCCCCCGGCCGGCGGGCCCTCCGGCGCGCCCGCCGGCGGCCCGCGCACCGTGCCGCCCAAGCCCCTGCACCCGCCGCGTGCGCCCCGGCTGCAGCAGTCGCGACGCGACGAGACCTATGTGCCCGGCGACGGCATGCTCGCCTGGCTGCCCTTCCGCCCGACCATCCGCATCCGGCTCACCCTGCTCTACGGCGGGATGTTCCTGATGGCGGGCGTCGTCCTGCTCCTGCTGATGTACTTCTTCGTCCGGCAGGCCCTGGACTACGTCGCGCCGCCGCAGCTGAACTTCGCCGTGGTCACCCCCAACGGCCCCTCGTCGTCGTTCATGGTCAACGGCGTCCAGATGTCCAGCGAGCAGCTCAACGGGCTGCTCGCCAGCCGGCACGAGGCGGCCTCCAACGTCGCCCTGAACACGCTGCTGCGCAAGTCCCTCACCGTGCTCGTCTGCCTCGCCGTGATCGCCTTCGCGGCCGGCTACGCGATGGCCGGCCGGGTGCTGCGCCCGCTCGGCCGGATCACCCGGACCGCGCGCGACGTCGCCTCCTCCGACCTGCACCGGCGGATCGAGCTGGACGGGCCGGACGACGAGCTCAAGGAGCTCGCCGACACCTTCGACGACATGCTCGACCGGCTGGACCGCTCGTTCGACTCCCAGCGCCGCTTCGTCGCCAACGCCTCGCACGAGCTGCGAACACCGCTGGCGATCAACCGCACGCTGCTCGAGGTCCAGCTCTCCGACCCCGGCGCCTCGGCCGACCTCCAGCAGCTCGGCAAGACCCTGCTGGCCACCAACGAGCGCAGCGAGCAGCTGGTCGAGGGCCTGCTGCTGCTCGCCCGCAGCGACAACGAGCTGACCGACCGCCGCCCGGTCGAGCTGTCCGAGGTGGCCACCCGGGCGCTGGAGCAGACCAGGACCGAGGCCGGAAAGCGCGAGATCGAGCTGCGCTCGACGCTCGATCCGGCCGTGGTCCCGGGCAACGGTGTCCTGCTGGAGCGGATCGCGCTCAATCTGCTGCAGAACGCCGTCCGCTACAACACCCCGGGCGGCTGGGTCGAGCTGACCACCGCCGAGGTGCCGGGCGGCGGCGAGCTGGTCGTCACCAACACCGGCCCGGTGGTGCCCGGGTACGAACTGGAGCACATCTTCGAGCCGTTCCGCCGGATCAAGGGCGCCGACCGCACCCGCAGCGACAAGGGGGTCGGGCTCGGCCTGTCCATCGTGCGCTCGGTGGTCCGCGCCCACGGGGGCGCCATCGAGGCCACCCCGCGCCCCGGTGGCGGCCTCACCATGCGGGTGCGCATCCCCGGCCCCTGACCCTGCCCGCGGGCCGCTCCGGGGCCCGCCGCGCGGCCCGCGCCGCCGCGCTCCGTAAGCGACCGTTTCAAGCCGCCCCCGCCAGGCCTGTCAAGACGACATAAGGCCTGGCGGGGGCGGCTTGTCTTTTCCGGGCCGAGCAACTTACGGTGTCGTAACCTACGCAACCGTAACTGCGTCCGTCCGTGCGTCCGCCACGTTGCCCGTCCAACGCGCCCGTCCCGCGCGTGCCGTCCCCCCAGGAGCAAGACCCGTGACCATCGCCCCCGTGCAGCGCAGCACCTCGCTCGGATCGAGCGCCTGGACCGACACGCGGCTGATCCTGGCCCTCGAAGAGGTCGTGGAGAAGGAGCTCAACCGCCACCTGAACGTGGCCAAGGAGTGGATGCCGCACGAGTTCGTCCCGTGGAGCCAGGGCCGTGACTTCGACGGCGTGCTCGGCGGCGAGGCCTGGGCGGTGGAGCAGTCCCAGGTGACCCCGCTCGGCCGGGTCTCGCTCGTCGTCAACCTGCTGACCGAGGACAACCTCCCCAGCTACCACCACGAGATCGCGACCATGTTCGGCCGCGAGGGCGCCTGGGGCACCTGGGTGCACCGCTGGACCGCGGAGGAGGGCCGGCACGGGATAGCCATCCGCGACTTCCTGCTCGCCACCCGGGCCGTCGACCCGGTAGAGCTGGAGCGGGCCCGGATGAGCCACATGTCCGAGGGCTTCGAGTCCGACAACGCGCACAGCATGCTGCACTCGGTCGCGTACGTGGCCTTCCAGGAACTCGCCACCCGCATCTCGCACCGCAACACCGGCAAGTACGCCGGCGACCCGCTCTGCGACCAGCTGCTGGCGAAGATCGCCAACGACGAGAACCTGCACATGGTCTTCTACCGGAACCTGCTCAAGGCCGCCCTGGAGATCGCCCCCGACCAGGCCATGCGGGCCATCGCCGACGTGGTCACCGACTTCCGGATGCCCGGCCACGGCATCCCCGGCTTCGAGCGCGCCGCCGCGCAGATCGCCCTCGGCGGCGTGTACAACCTCCGGATCCACCACGACGACGTGCTCCAGCCGGTGCTGCGGCACCTGCGGGTGATGGAGATCGACGGCCTCGGCGCGGACGGCCTGATGGCCCAGGACGAGCTCGGCGTCTTCCTCGACGGGCTGGACGGGCAGGCCCGAAAGTTCGAGGAGCGGCAGGCCGCGATCCAGGCCCGCCGGGCCGCGCGTCAGGGCGCCTAGCGCGCCCCGAGGGGCGGACGACCGCCGGTGCGCCGCCGTCTCCGGCGGCGCGCGGGCGGGGGCGCGCCCCAGGGCCCGGCGGCGGTCCGTCCGGCCGGTCCGGCTGGGTGGATTTTCCGTGATTTGCCCTGGAAGATTCCGAACGTGAGCAAGCTCACACCGTGTCGCTCCGTGACTTCGGCCAACCCCGGAGAGTGATCATCCGTCAACAGAGCCCGATCGCCGTCCGTGACCGGAATTCCGGTCCGGGCACGTCCGCGGGATTGACCGGCACCCCTGGTGGGCAAAGGAATGGGCGAGTACCGGTACGGGCTGCGCTCACTGTGAGTGGCCGCCGAACGGGCCTCGACCGAGGGCGGAGATGGCCCAGCGTGAGGCCTCCTGCGCCCGGGTGGATCACCCCAACGGACCCCCGGCTGAGTGTCGATTGAGTAACAGGGCTTGAAGTAAGGCAAAATCTCCGCCTCGGGTCGGGCACAAGACCGACCCCCCATGCGTTACGTGCGCTGGAGATACCGCACACACCGCACAACCCGGAGGGGGAGAGCGAAAAATGGCAACGGACTACGACACCCCGCGCAAGACCGACGACGAGCTCAACGAGGACAGCATCGAGGAACTCAAGGCTCGGCGGAACGACAAGGGCGGAAGCTCTGTCGACGTCGACGAGTTCGATGCGGCCGAGGGCATGGAGCTCCCCGGCGCCGACCTCTCGAACGAGGAGCTCGCCGTCCGCGTGCTGCCGAAGCAGGCCGACGAGTTCACCTGCATGAGCTGCTTCCTCGTGCACCACCGCAGCCAGCTGTACAGCGAGAAGAACGGCAACCCGATCTGCCGGGACTGCGGCGCCTGAGCACGGCGGCGGACACGGCCCGGCGCCCGCGGTTCACGCGGGACCGGCACCAAGTTCCTTCCGGCTCCGGGCAGCGGAGCCGGACGGCAGGTCCGGGCAGGACAAAGTCATAGGGACGGTCCCGCAACTGCGGAACCGTCCCTCTTTGTTTTCCGGCGCACCCGGTCTTCCCCGGCCTTCCCCGGTCTCGCTGCGCTCCGACGTCACGCGGACGTCACGCGCGGGCGCTGCGGCGGGCCTCCTCCAGCGCCTCGGCCAGCTTCATCGGCGAGCGGGTCGACAGATAGAGGTACGGCGTCGGGTCGGTCGGGTCGGTCACCTCGACCCGCAGCGCCGTCGGGACGTAGCTGCGCAGCAGCATGAAGGCCCGCGGGTCCGACTTCGGTCCGCGCCAGGCGACCGCCTCGGCCGGGCTCAGCGCGTGCGCGGCGCCCAGGGCGTCCACCGGGATCCGGGCCGGCCCGGCCACCAGGGAGCCCTGGACCACGCGGATCCGGGCCGAGCCGTAGCTGCTGATCGCGACCGCGCCGATGGCGATCCCGACGACCAGCCCGATCAGTGCGCCCAGCCCGCTGACCCGCAGCAGGATCAACGCGAACGTGAGCCCGGTCGCGACCGGGAGCAGCCACCAGGAACGGGGCACGGTGAGGCGTTCGTCGTACATGCCCCCATTGTGGGCGCCCTGACGCCCGGGCCCGGACGGCGCCCCCGCCGACCGCCTTCCTACCGGCCGGTAGGGCCCTCGGGGGGCCTCGGTAGGGTGGGGCAGCGTGACCGGTACGACAACCCCCACCACCCCCACCGACCGGCCGGCGCCCGCGATGCCGCCGACCCCAACCACCCCGCCGCCGGACGCCGTCCTGCCGCCGCGCGCCCCCGAGGCGCCCGCCCCCGGCACCCGGCTCGGGTCCCACTACGAGCACTGCTTCGGCTGCGGCCCGCAGCACCCCGGCGGCCTGCGGATCGACGCGGTCGCCGGCGAAGGGCTCGACGTCACCGCCGAGTTCACCGTCCGGGACGTCCACCAGGGCGGCCCCGGCCTCGCCCACGGCGGCGTGCTGACCACCGCCATGGACGAGACCCTCGGCACGCTCAACTGGCTGCTGCACGCCCCCGCCGTCACCGGCCGGCTGGAGACCGACTTCCTCTGCCCGGTTCCCGTCGGCTCCGTGCTGCACCTGCGCGCCCGGATCACCGGCGTGCACGGCCGCAAGATCTACAGCGCCGCCGAGGCCCGGATCGGCGGCCCCGACGGACCGGTCGCGGTGCGGGCGCAGGCGCTCTTCATCCAGGTGAAGCTGGAACACTTCACCACGCACGGTCGTCCCGAGGACATCGAGAAGGTCCTCGACGACCCGGATCTGATGAAGCGCGCACGAGCCTTTGAGGTGAACCCTTGAGCAGTACCCCCCGACCGCCGCTGGACGTCCTGATCACGCGCATCGACCCCGAGCTGCCGCTGCCCGCCTACGCGCAGCCCGGAGACGCGGGAGCCGATCTGCGCACCACCGTCGACGCCGAACTGGCACCCGGCGAGCGGGCCGTCCTGCCCACCGGCATCGCCATCGCCCTCCCGGACGGCCACGCGGCCTTCGTCCACCCCCGGTCCGGGCTCGCAGCTCGTTGCGGTGTTGCTCTCGTGAACGCCCCGGGGACGGTCGATGCCGGGTACCGTGGAGAGATCAAGGTGATCGTCGTCAATCTGGACCCGCGCGAGGGGGTCAGCTTCCGCCGAGGGGACCGGATCGCCCAGCTGGTGATCCAGCAGGTCGAGAAGGCCCGCTTCCACGAGGTGGCCGAGCTGCCTGGGTCGGCACGCGCCGAGGGCGGGTTCGGGTCGACCGGCGGCCATGCCGCGGTCTAGCATGCCCGCGGCCTCGCAGGAAGCCGAGCAGGTATTCGCATCGGTCTTGGACCGGGAAGGACAGTGACCGTGTTCCGTCGTCGCCAGAAGAGCGAGGACGCTGTCGAGCAGCTCGCCGACGACGCCATCAGCGCCGACGAGACGGCCGATGACGTCGAAGGTTCCGCCGAGAGCGAGAACGTGACCGAGCTGGACCCGGCCGACAGGGTCGGCCTGCCGCCGGCTCCGCGGCCGGACGGTCCGTGGGACCACTCCGAGCTGGAGAATCCCGAGGAGGGGCGAGTCGACCTCGGGGGTCTGCTGGTCCCCGGTGTCGAGGGCATGGAACTGCGCGTCGAGGTCGCCGGCGACGCGATCGTCGCCGCGACCCTCGTCCTCGGTAACAGCGCCGTCCAGCTCCAGGCCTTCGCCGCCCCCAAGTCGGAGGGCATCTGGGGGGAGGTCCGCGAGGAGATCGCCAACGGCATCACCTCGCAGGGCGGCATCGTCGAGGAAGAGGAGGGCCCGCTCGGCTGGCACCTCCGCGCCCAGGTCCCGGTGCAGCTGCCGGACGGCACCCAGGGTGTGCAGCTGGTGCGCTTCGTCGGCTGCGACGGACCGCGCTGGTTCCTGCGCGGCGTGATCTCGGGCCAGGCCGCCGTGCAGCCCGAGATGGCCGGGATCCTTGAGCAGGTCTTCCGGCAGACGGTCGTCGTCCGTGGCGAGAGCCCGATGGCGCCCCGCGACCCGATCGTGCTGAAGCTCCCCGAGGACGCGCAGATGGTGGCCGACGGTGGCGGGGCAGCCGCCGCCGGCGAGGGCGAAAACCGCTTCGGCGGCACCGCGCTCGACCCGTTCGCGCGTGGCCCGGAGATCACCGAGGTCCGCTGACGCCGGTTCGCCGGTTCGCCGGTTCGCCGATCGCCCCCGCCCGGAAGCCCGGGCGGGGGCGATTTGCATGTGACGGGCCCTGACCCGTACAGTTCCGGAGTCGCCGCGAGAGAGCGGGGACAAGCGGAAAGCAAATCCGATGGAATGAAACTCCGGGAAAACGGGGCGGAAAACATCTGATAAGCTGGAAACACGAAAGAACGAAGCGCCCGGAGGGCCCGCTGGAAGGCGGTCCGAAGGAAGTGTCCGTTCCTTGAGAACTCAACAGCGTGCCAAAAGTCAACGCCAGATA
>NZ_JAHTKP010000044.1 GCF_019192735.1 Kitasatospora aureofaciens | reverse complement strand
ACTTTTGGCACGCTGTTGAGTTCTCAAGGAACGGACACTTCCTTCGGACCGCCTTCCAGCGGGCCCTCCGGGCGCTTCGTTCTTTCGTGTTTCCAGCTTACCAGATGTTTTCCGCTCCGTTTTCCGGGGCTTCGTCATCCAACTCGCCGGTGTCTTCCGGGACTTGATGCCCCGTCCGACGTTTCAAACTCTAGCCGATCCCCGCTCCGAAAAGCGAATCCGGCCGCAATCCAATTAACCGCGCACGCCGAATACGCACCGAGCCGCGCCAAGACGCGATCCAGCCCGAACCGGGAAGTGGTGTTTCAGAGGATTGGCTGCCCCGGGACCGTCCGCGCCGATGCGTGTCCGGTGCTCCCTGCCAGGCAGCTCGAAGAACACTAGACCTCTCCGGAGACCGAGTCAAGCGCGGGTTCCAGGGCCTCGACAGTCTCCTCCGCGTTCTCGTCGGCCGGCAGCTGGAATGCCAGGACGGCCACGTCGTCGTCGTGCTCCGACGTGACGCCCATCGCGCGCAGCAGGCGGGCGCAGATCACCTCGGGTGCCCCCACCGCGCCGGTGAGGGTGCGGGCGAGGAGGTCGAGGCCCTGGTCGATGTCCTCGTCGCGGCGCTCGACCAGTCCGTCCGTATAGAGGACGCCGGTCGTCCCGGGCAGGAGGCGCAGGGTGTGCGAGACGTGCAGGCCGCCGCCGGTGCCGAGGGGCGGGCCGTTCTGTTCCTCGCTGCGCAGGATGGTGCCGTCGGGGCAGCGCAGGAGCATGGGGAGGTGGCCGGCGGACGCATAGGAGAGGGTGCGGCGGCGCGGGTCCCAGACGGCGTAGGTGCAGGTGGCGATCTGGTTGGCGTCGATCTCCATGGCGAGGCCGTCGAGCAGGCGCATCACCTCGTGCGGAGGCAGGTCGAGGCGGGCGTAGGCGCGGACGGCGGTGCGCAGCTGGCCCATGACGGCGGCGGCACGCAGACCGCGGCCCATCACGTCGCCGATGACGAGTGCCGTGCGCCCTCCGTCGATGGCGATGACGTCGTACCAGTCGCCGCCGACCGCCGCCTCGGCGCCGCCGGGCTGGTAGGTGGCGGCGACCCGGAGGTCGGCCGGCTGGTCGAGCTTCTGCGGGAGCAGGCTGCGCTGGAGGGTGACGGCGGCCTCGCGCTGGCGGCGTTCGGCCTCGCGGAGCCGGGCGGCGGCGAGCACCTGGTCGGTGACCTCGGCGGCGAAGATGAGGACGCCGGCGGGCGGGCCGCCGACGGGGGTGTCACCGGTGTCCCCGGTGCCGAGCGGGACGCAGGAGACGTTGTAGTAGCGGTTGCCGGTGAGGCCGAGGATGCAGCGGGCCTTGACGCTGCGCGGCCGGCCGCCGCGGATGACCTGGTCCATCAGCGGCAGGACGCCGAGCGTGTTGAGCTCGGGCAGGGCCTCGCAGGCGGGCAGGCCGGTGGGGCGGTCGCCGAAGAGTTCGCGGTAGGCGCGGTTGGCGTGGGCGAGCTGGTGCAGGGGGCCGTAGGTGACGGCGACGGGGGCGGGGATGCGGTTGAGGACCTCGCGCAGGTGCTGGGGTTTGTGCGGGTCGAGGAGTTCCGCCGCAGTGGCGAGGTTGGTCGGGTCGCGCGGGCTGGGGACCACGACGTCGCCGGAGGGCGCGCCTTCCCCCGTGCCGGCCGCGGTCTGCGGGGCGGCACGCCAGGGGACTCCGGTGAGCCGGGCGCTCCAGCGCATGAGGTTCAAACGACGGCCGCTTCCTCGTTTTCCAGTCATATCATCACTTTTTGTGTGCACATCGACACACGGGGTAATGACTCGGTTGGGGCTGATCCTGTCAGGCGGAGGCCCGATTCCGGAAGTCGCGCGCGCCCGGCGTGGCCGTCCGGTCCGTCACGCCGGAGCGTCCGGCCCGGGGTCCGGCCGCCGTCCGAACCCCGCCTCGAACTCCGAACGCGGGTGCTCCAGCGTCCCGAGCGAGACCACCTCGCGGGAGAACAGCCCGCCGAGCAGCCAGTCCATCAGCACCCGCACCCGCCGGTCCGCGCTCGGCAGGCGGCGCAGATGCCGGGCGCGGTGCAGCCACCAGGCCCGCCGCCCGGTGAGCCGTCCGCCGCGCCGGGTGTGGGCGACGGCGCGGCGCAGGCCGAGCGAGGTCGAGCAGACGGCCTGGACCGGCCGGTAGTCGGCGAGGCCGGCCGCGTGCGGTCCGCCGTCCAGGGCGACCGCGATGTTCCGGGCGAGCAGCTCGGCCTGGGCGAAGGCGTGCTGGGCGTTGGGCGCGCAGGGGGCGCCGTCCGCGTGCGGGTCGGGCACGGCCGCGCAGTCGCCGGCCGCCCAGGCGCCGGGCAGCGCGCGTCCGTCCGGGCCGACGGCCTGGAGGGTGGGCAGGCAGCGGACCCGGCCGAGGGTGTCCAGCGGCAGGTCGGTGTCGCGCAGCAGCGGGGACGGGCGCACCCCGGCTGTCCAGACCAGGGTGCGGGCGCCGAACCGGCTGCCGTCGGACAGCGCGACGACCTGGCCGGCCGCCGACTCCAGGGTGGTGCCCAGCCGGACGTCGACGCCGCGTTCGCGCAGCTGTCCGAGGGTGTGCGCGGCCAGTTCTGGCGACTCCTCGGCGAGGATCCGGTCGGTGGCCTCGACGAGGACCCAGCGCAGGTCCTCCGGGGCGACGTTGTGGTAGCCGCGCACCGCGTACCGGGCCATGTCCTCCAGCTCGGCGAGCGCGCCGACGCCCGCGTAGCCGGCACCGACGAAGACGAAGGTGAGCGCGGACTGGCGCAGGGCGGGGTCGCGGGTGGCGGAGGCGAGGTCGAGCTGTTCGAGGACGTGGTTGCGCAGGCCCACCGCCTCGCCGACGGTGGAGAAGCCGAGGCCGTACTCGGCGAGGCCCGGGACGGGGGCCGTCCGGGAGACCGAGCCGGGCGCCACCACCAGGACGTCGTATGGGAGTTCGACCGGGGCGGCGGGTTCACCGGGAGCCGCGGCGTCGGCCCAGGCCCGGCGACTTGCATGTTCGATCCGGGTGATCCGGGCGGTGAGCACCCGGCAGTCCGGCAGGGCCCGGCGGAGCGGGACGACCGCGTGGCGGGGGTCGATCGAGCCGGCCGCGACCTCGGCGAGCAGCGGGTGGTAGGTGAGGTAGGCCTGGGGCTCGACGACGGTGATCTCCACCTCGCCGCGGCGCAGCCGTTCGCGCAGGCCGCGCTGGAGGTGCAGCGCGGTGGCCATCCCGGCGCAGCCGCCTCCGGCGATCAGGATCCTGATGGTGCACCTCCTGACGTAGTGACGTTTCGTCCCGGCCGTCGGGCCGGGAGCGTCCCCCGCCCGGGGGTCCCCCCCCGTCACGCCCCCTATGAAGGACCGCGGGGGGCCGTCTTGTCCACAGTCCGTACGGGGCCGGATGTGGTGCGAGTGGCCAGTGTGGCCAGTTGTGCTGCCCGGGTGAGTTTCTGACGCACTTTCGGCTTCGGAGAGCCGTGAACTATGGTCGGATTGTGTGCCGGAGCGGCCACCGCCATGACAATCGGCGGCGACGCACCGTGGAGCGGCCACTACGGCCAGTTCCAGCGTTGGCGCGAGAACCCGACTGCGGGGCAGTCATCCGGGGAAGGGTAGTTCCCGGACAAGGCCCCGGACGGTGCCGACGCGCCGAGCCCGACGCGCGGCCCGGCCCGGTGGCACGACCGTGGTCACCGGACAGCGACGGGCGGCACGAGCGATGGGTCATCGGGTCATTTCTGACGGACTGAGCTGCACCGGGGGGTGCAGGGGCGGGCGACGACAGGGTCCGGGTTCGGACGCCTGCGGGGGAGAGTTGAGATGATGGAGCAGGAACAGGTGTTGGGGCGGGCGGGCGCATCGCACGCCGGCCAGGGCACGGTGCCGGAGCAGCGCGGCCCGGTGGATCTGCCACCGCAGCACGGGCTGTCGTACGCCGGCGTCCCGTACCGGGCCGAGCCCTCACCGGCGGCCGTACCGGGCGCCCGGCTGCGGGTGGATGCCCGGCGGAATCTGGAGAGTGTGCTGCGGGCCGCCCGGGAGGTGTTCGGCGAGTTCGGGTACGGCGCGCCCATGGAGGAGGTCGCCCGTCGCGCCGGGGTCGGGGTCGGCACGGTGTACCGGCGCTTCCCGAGCAAGGAGGTGCTGGTCCAGCGGATCGCCGCCGAGGAGGTGGCCTGGCTGACCGCACAGGCGCGCGAGTCGCTGTACGGCGGCGGCGGCGCCTGGGAGGCGCTGGCCGGGTACCTGGCGCGGGCGGTCAGCACCGGCGCCGGGCGGCTGCTGCCGCCGGAGGCGTTCCGGTACGCGGAGGAGCTGGGCCGGGTGCCCGAGCAGCGGGCGCCGGAGCAGGCCGTCGCGGCCCGGTACGACCTGCGCGGCGAGGAGGCGTCGCCGGCCGGCGACCCGACGGCGGCGGACGCCGATCCGCGGCTGCTGCTCCAGTTACTGGCCGCCCTCGTGGCCCGCGCGGGCGCGGCGGGCGAACTGCGGGCGGGCGTCACGGTGGCGGACGTGGTGCTGGTGCTGACCGCGTCGGTGCCGGTGCACGCGGCGCGGACGGTGCCGGCCGGGGTGCCGGGGGTCGTGGGTGGTTCCCCGACGGAGGGTCACGCGGTGTCCGGGCCGTCGGACCGGCTGCTGCAGATCCTGCTGGACGGCCTGCGGGCGCGGTGACGTCCGTCGGGTGACACGGCTTTGGGCCGCGGCGCGGGTGCCGTGGCTCGGGGTTGTGGCTCGGGGTTGTGGCTCCTGGCCGTGGCTCGGGGTTGTGGCTCGGCTGCGGCGCGGTGCCGTGGTGGACAAGGGAGTTGGACGAGAACCGGCGCGCGAGCACTGACCGCGCGCCGGGTGTGGGCGTCGCGCAACCCGTCGCCGCGCGCTGGGCGAACACATCCGCGACGGCCCCTCGGAAGAGTGGGTACCGGCCGGTCCGGCTACCGCCCATCTCTGCGCTATGCCATCCTTTGCCCGTGGTTGGAGCCAATGTCCCGATGCGCGCCCTTCGCGCGCCGTCGGCGCCGTGCGACGGGGAACCGTGCGTCTACGCACTCCCGCGCGCCCTGCCACACTACGGGGGCTGTCGTGGAATCTGGGGTCCGTTGTGAGCGCCGAGGAACAGAACGACTACGGCTACGGCCTCGACTTCGGCCGGACTGACGGTCTGGCTGACGGCCGGTCCGCGGGTCTGCCCGACGGCGCGTCCGGGGGCCTCTCCGGCGGGATGCCCGGCCAAGTGCCCGGCGCCGTACCGGGATCGGCCGCCGGCCCGTCCGCCGGCCACGTCCCCGACCAGGCCGGGATGCCCGGCCGCGAGTCGCTCTCCGCCTCCGCCGCCGCCCTCCCATCGGGCCGCGTGCCCGGCCAGGCCCCGGCCGGCCGGGGCGGCGTCGCCCCCGAGGCGTTCGTCGGCGACGGCCGCCCCGTCCGCCCCACCGTGCCCGCCCCCGCCGACCCGGTGGACGGCGAGCGCCCGCCCTCCGACGCCGAGTTGACCGCCCGGGTCCGGGCCGGCGACGACACCGCGTACGAGGAGATCTACCGCCGGCACGCCGACTCCGTCCGCCGCTACGCCCGCACCTGCTGCCGGGACAGCTTCACCGCCGAGGACCTCGCCGGCGAGGTCTTCGCCCGCACCCTGCAGGCGCTCAGGGCGGGCAAGGGGCCCGGGTTCGCCGTCCGCGCCTACCTGCTGACCGCCGTGCGCAACGTCGCCGCGGCCTGGACCCGCAGCGAGCGGCGCGAGCAACTCGTCGACGACTTCAGCGTGTTCGCCCAGACCTCGGCCGCCGTCGTCGACCTCGACCTGGCCGACCCCGGCGCCGACGCCTGGACGATGGCGATGGCCGACCAGCGCATGGTCATGCAGGCGTACGCCGAACTGCCCGAGGACGACCGGGTGGTGCTCTGGCACACCGAGGTCGAGCGGGAATCCCCCAAGACCGTCGCGGTGATGCTCGGCAAGACCGCCAACGCGACCGCCGTCCAGGCCCACCGGGCCCGTGACCGGCTCGCCGCCGGGTTCCTCCAGGCGCACGTCTCCGGCAGCCAGGACGGCTCGTGCGAGGCGTACGCCGGCCGGCTCGGCGCGTACGCGCGCGGCTCGCTGCGCAAGCGGGCGTCGGCGGAGGTCGGGCGGCACCTCAAGGAGTGCGACCGCTGCACGGCCGCGTGCCTGGAACTGTCCGAGATCAACACCGGTCTGCGCGCCCTGCTGCCCGGTGGCGTGCTCGTCTGGGTCGGGGTCGCCGGGTTCAGCGCCGCCGCGGCCGCGGTGGGCGGTGCCGCCGTGGTCGGCGGTGCGGCAGCCGGCACGACGGCGGCGACGTCGGGGTCCACGGCCGGCTCGGCGGCCGGTGCGGGTGCTTCGGGTGCGGGTGCCGGTGGTGCTGGTGCGGCCGGTGGTGCCGCGGGCGGGAGTGGATCCAGTGCCGCTGCCGTGGCCGGCGAGGGTCTCGGCACCGCCGCCAAGGCCGGCATCGCGGCCGCCGTCGCGGTGGCCGCGGCCGCCGTCGCCGCCTACGCGCTCACCAGTTCCTCCGAGCCCAAGCCCCCGGTGGCAGCTCCGGTCGCCACCACCGCCCCGGCCGCCCCCAGCCCGGCGGCGCCCGTACCCGCGGCACCCGCGCCTGCGCCCACCAGCGCCGACCCGACGCCGGAGCCCGCATCCACGCCCAGCCCGGCCGCGAAGCCGTCCCCGTCGCCGACCCGCACGCCGACCCCGACGGCCAGGACCGCGCCCGCGCCCACGCCCGCGCCCACCGGCGCGCCGCCCCCGAAGTCCACGCCCGCCCCACCGGCCCCGCCGGCCCCCACCGTGCCGCCCGTGCCGACGCCCGAGGTACCGCCGGTGCCCACGCCCGAGGTGCCCGTCGTCCCCACGCCGACCCCGCCCCCGGTGCCGACCCCGACCGTCACCCCGCCGTCGCCGCCCGCGCCCACCGACTTCTGGGCCGACTCCCTGCCCGTCGTCAAGCCCAGCAACCACCGGGTGCCCCCGCCCGGCCCGAGCATCCGGCAGAAGGACGGCGACTGGTTCTGGCAGCGCAGCGGCGCCTGGATCGGTGGCGATTACCACCCGCACGCCATCACCGTGCACGCGCCCGCCACCACCCGGATCGACCTCAACCGCAGCTGCACATCGTTCGATGCCGTCGCCGGCGTCGACGACCTGACGGCCTCCCCCGGCGGCGTGATCTTCTCGGTGCAGGGCGGCGACGGCAGCACGCTGTGGCACTCCCGCGCCCTCGGCGCGGGCGACGACGCGGTACCGGTGCACGTGCCCCTCGCCGGGCAGACCTCGATCCGGCTGGTCGTCACCCCGGTGCACGGAATCTGGTCGGCGCTGAACGTCGCGGACTGGGCGGAGGCCCGCTTCAGGTGTTCCTGAAGCGGGCCTCGGAAGGGTCGCTATTGCCTCGGGGGGCCGTCAGATCGCGCAGGAGCCGTCCGCGCAGGCCTCGCCGGCCGGGGCGACCGGAACCGGCGCCGGACGGCGCTCACCGATCTCGGTGGCGACCTGCTCCAGCACCTTGCGGAAGGTCTCGGCCTCCTGGCCGCCCTGCACCGCCCACTTGCCCTCGAACACGAAGGTCGGCACGGCGGTGACGCCCAGCTCCCGGGCCTCCGCCAGCTGCGCGCGCACCTCGGCGGTGCCCTCGTCGCCCGCCAGGTAGGCGGCCACCCGCTCGCGGCCCAGGCCGGTGGCCGCCGCGATGTCGGTGAGGGCGGCGCGGTCGCCGACGTCCACGCCGTCCGTGAAGTGCGCCTTCAGCAGCGCCTCCTTCAGCCGGCCCTGGACGGCCGCGCCGTACTCCGTCTCCGCGAGGTGCAGCAGGCGGTGGCCCAGGAAGGTGTTGGCGTGCAGCGCGGCGTCGAAGTCGTACGTGATGCCCTCGGCCCGGCCCAGCTCTGCCACCCGCGCGTCCATCGCGACCGACTGCGGGCCGTACCGCTCCGCGAGCCACGCACGGTGCGGGCTCGCCGTCGCCGGCGCGTCCGGGACCAGCTGGTACGGCCGGTAGACCACCTCGACGTCCTCCTTGCCCGCGAAGCCGTCCAGCGCCTCCTCGAAGCGGCGCTTGCCGATGTAGCACCAGGGGCAGGCGATGTCGGAGTAGATCTCGACCTTCATGACGGGGGCTCCAGGGGTGGGACGGGGTGTGTCGAGATAGGTGAACGATGAACCATCTCGGTACATTCCCGACACCTCAGGCCTGGGGCGGCGCCGGGACCACCAGGACCGGGCAGGCGGCGTGGTGGACCGCCGCGGTGCTCACCGAGCCGAGAAGCAGACGGCTGAAGCCGCCGTTGCCGCGGGCGCCGACCACCAGGGTGTGCTGCCGGGTCGACGCCTCCAGGAGCACCTCGATCACGTTGCCGAGCACGACGTGCAGCGACAGCTCCCCCGCGTACGGGCGCGCCCGCTGCTCCTGCACGACGGCGACCGAGCGGCGCAGGCCGTCCGCCATGCTCTCCACCAGCGTCTCCACGCTCTCCTGCACCAGCTCCGCCATCCCGGGCGGATAGCCGGCGGGCGCCGGATTGACCACGGCCAGCACGTACAGCGGCAGCCCGAACAGCTCCGCCTCCGTCATCGCCCGGTCCAGCGCCCACAGCGATCCGTCCGACCCGTCACACGCGGCCAACACCCCCGGCGGCCGCCCCGTCGGCGGCCGCCCGAGCACCGACAGCACCACCGGAACCGTCTCCTCCCGCCCGACGCCCACCACCCCGGCCTCCTCCCGCAACACACCCAGCGCAACCCCGCCATCATCACCTGCCCCACCACCCCCCACCCCGAGCCGCGCCGCACCCTGCCGACGCCGGGTGTCGGGTGAAGGAGGGAGTGCGGGCAGGTCGATCGGCAGACGGTGGCATGGCGGGGCGGCGGAGGCCGGCGGGCCCGTTCGGCAGGCGGTGAGGCGGCGGGCGGGCACGGCGGGGAGGGGCAGGCCAGGGGCGAAGGCTGGTCACCAGGTGGGTCAGGGGAGGGCGGGGTGGGTGGGGTGGGGAAGGCCCGTCCAGCAGGCGCCGTGGCGGCGGGCGCGGAGGCGGCGGAGCCAGAGTTCGGTGGAGACCAGGTCGGCGAGGCCCGCGAGGGCGGTCGGGGAGAGGAGGGTGGCGGGGTCGGTGAGGCCGGCGCGGACGGCGGGGAGGTCGATGAGGCCGGCTTCGGCGAGGAGGGGGGCGTCGAAGAGTTCGGCGAGGCCGTCGGCGGCCAGGCGGAGGCCGGCGCGGGCGGGGGCGGTGCGGTCAGGGCGCGGGCCGCGGCCCCAGTCGGGTGGGAGGTCGGTGCGGCCGGCGCCGGTGAGGACGGCGTGCAGGAGGGCGTGCCGGGCGCCGGGCTGGAGGCGGACGTCGTCGGGGAGGAGGCGGGCGGCGCGGACCACCTGGTTGTCGAGGAACGGCGCGTGGAGCCGCTGGCCGGGCTGTTCGGCGGCGTGGACGAGGGTGCGGAAGGAGCGCGCGTGCCGGTAGAGAGCGTGCCGGGCCCGTCTCGCGCCGGGGTGTTCCTCGGGCGCTGGTTTGCGCGCCGCCAGGCGCAGCCGGAGCGCGACAGCGGAGAGCGCGTCGTCGGAGAGCCACCGGGCGGCGGGCCCGGGGACGCACCAGGCGAGGTCGTCGGCGGAGCGGTGGCCGGCCGTTCCGGCGCCGTCGGGGGCATGGCGGGCCGTCAGCTTGGCGGCGGCATCGTCGAGCGCCTCCGCGTACCGGATCCGGGAGAGCCGGTGGGCGGCCCGGACCACGGTGAGCGGGGTGCGCAGCGCGCCGGTGAGGACGCCCGCGGTGGCCCGGTCGGCGCCGGCCAGGGCGGCGACCGGGGGCAGGAGTTCGCGCGGCCGGCCGGCCCGGAGCAGGTCGGCGAGCCGGGCCGGGTGGCCGTCGAGGACCTGGCGGGCGCCGTAGCCGGTGAGGTGGTCGGTGCCGCCGGCGTCGAAGCGGGCCTCGGCACGGGCGGCGGCGACGAGTTCGGGTCCGGGTTCGTCGGTGAGCCGCCCGTGCTGCGGGTCGGCGCGCAGACCGGCGTAGGGCAGGGTGTCGGGGCCGGGGTCGAGGACGGTGTGCCGCAGCCGGGGGGTGTCGGGGGCGAGCGCGAGGGTGGCCGGGGGGTCGGTCTCGCCGAGGGTGACGGCGGCCAACTGTTCGGGCGTGGGGGGCTCGTGAGGAGCCGCACGCGCCCAGGAGCCCTTCACCGCGCCGGTCCGCGCTTCGGTCCGCGCCCCGTTTCTCGGCCCGTTTCGCGGTCCGTTCCGCGCATCGGCCCCGAGACCGGGCACCGGTTCCGTGGAACCCGCCGCAGGCGCCGCCGGGAGCGGCACCGCGGCGGCGAGCAGCGCGACGGTCGCGGAGGCCGTGCCGTACGACAGGTCGACGCCCAGCCGCGCCCGTCCGCTGCCGCGCGGCGCAGGCACGGTGGTTCGGACCCGGGAGCGGACGGATTCCAGCAGGGCACGGGTGAGTTCGCGGACGGCGGGCGCCTCGCCGCGCTGCTGCTCGCCACCGCCGCCGGGCTCGTCGTAGGCGTCGACGTAGGCCCGGCCGCCGCGGACGGCGAGCACGTGGCCGGGCGGCACCCGCTGGACGCCGAGGTACGGGGTGCCGGTGCCGAGCGCCTCGGGCGATTCGGGGCAGGCCAGCCGGGCGGCGAGGTGTCCGGTGTCGAGGGGCGCGCCGACCAGGTCGGCGAGCGGGAGGGCGGCGGTGGCGTACGCGGTGCCGCCGCACCAGGGCGTGTGGAAGACCGGCTGGGCGCCGGCCAGGTCGGTGAGCAGCAGGGTGGAGCGGGTGCCGGTGCGCAGGACGACGGTGTAGCTGCCGGGCCAGGCAGTGAGGTGGCGGACGGCACCGCCGCGGGCGGCGGCGAGGCCGGCGGCGAGTTCGGCGTCGGTGGCACCGCAGTGGCCGAGGACGGCGAGCCGGGTGGTGGCGGGGGTGTCCTCGACGGGGTCGGGCGCGGCGAAGCCGGCGCTGACGGCGGCCCGGGCGCCGGGGCGGAGGGTGGCCAGGCGGATCTCCTCGGGGCGCCAGTCGCCGACCGCCCAGAGCGGGTTGGGGCCGGTCCACAGGGGGCGCGCGGCAATTGGTGCAACCGTGCCGAGCGCCTCGTGCGCCGGTACGCCCGCCCGGGGCGCGTCCGTGCTCCAGCCCGTCAGCCACCGCATCGCGCCTCCACCGGACGAGGACCTGCCGCCGTGCGGCACGTCCGCCGCCCGGCAAGCGGCTCGGGCCGGCCCGTGTCGTGCCGTGGCGGCTGTCCGGTCCGTTCCGGCGCGCCGTCAGGAGACATCGTGCCACCGGTTGGCGCCGCGGTGACCGGTGTTGTCGGTTCCGGTTCCGTGCCCCGCCGTTGGGGGCTCCCGTGCCCCCGCTGTTGGGGCCCCCGCGCCTCGCCGTCGGGGGCTCCCGCGGCCGACACCGGGGCCCCGGCATGCGGCCGGATCCGTTCGGTGGGCGGTGAGCCGCGGCCTCCCGCCGGGCGGGCCGGGCCTCCCCCTCCCTGGCCCGGACCGCCCACGAGGACGCCTTTGTCATGGGCATCGCGAGATGGCCGAAAGGCGTCGTCCAGCCCGGGAGGGCATCCGCATGCCCTCCCGGACCTCACCGCCGCCCGCGGGGATTGAGGCAGCGGCTTCCCCCGGCCCGCCGGGTCCTCGACGGCGGGCCGACCCACGACCACCAGCGAATCGCCGCGCCGCCGGTCGGGCCAGGGGGCACGGCCGGGCGCACGTGAACACGGGACCGGAGCACGACGCTCCGGCGCGCGGCGCCCCCGGTCGATTCCGGGCGGTCCGGACCAAGCCCCGCGAACTCCCCGCGCAGGGCCGCCGGGTGCGCGATCCCGCCATCCGGAATGCGGCCTCTTAACCGTCGGAACGCGTCCGACTACTCTAGGTACAGCAGCTACGGCCCGGTGCCGCCCGGGCCCCGCGCACAAGGCCGCAGGAGGTGCCGCCGCCACCATGACCGTCAGCCCACGAGGACCGAACGAACGGCTCGGCACACTCCTGACCCTCGCCCAGATCAGCAACGCGGGGCTGGCCCGCCGGGTCAACGACCTCGGCGCCCAGCGCGGGCTGACACTGCGCTACGACAAGACGTCGGTGGCCCGCTGGGTCGGCAAGGGCATGGTCCCGCAGGGGCCCGTCCCGCACCTGATCGCCACCGCCATCGGCGGCAAGCTCGGCCGGCCCGTCCCGCTGGAGGAGATCGGCCTCGGCGACACCGACCCCGCGCCCGAACTCGGCCTGGCCTTCCCGCGCGACGTCGGCGAGGCGGTCCGCTCGGCCACCGACCTGTGGCGGGTCGACCTCGACCTGCGCCGCGGACCCGGCGGCGGACGCTGGAGCGACAGCCTGGCCGGCACCTTCTCGGTCGCCGCCTACGCAACACCCGTCTCCCGCTGGCTGATCACCCCGGCGGACGGCTCGGTGGCCCGCGAGGCGCCGCGCGCCGCCAGCGAGACGTCGTCGTACCGGGTCGGCCACTCGGACGCCGCCAAACTCCGCGAGGCCGCCCAGGAGGCGCGCCGCTGGGACTCCAAGTACGGCGGCGGGGACTGGCGTTCGTCCATGGTGCCGGAGTGCCTGCGGGTGGAGGCGGCGCCGCTGCTGCTCGCCTCGTACAGCGACGCGGTCGGCCGGGCGCTGTTCGGCGCGACCGCCGAACTCACCAGGCTGGCCGGGTGGATGGCCTTCGACACCGGGCAGCACGAGGCCGCCCAGCGCTACTACATCCAGGCGCTGCGGCTGGCCCGGGCCGCCGCCGACGTGCCGCTCGGCGGCTACGTGCTCGCCTCGATGAGCCTGCAGGCCGGCTACCGGGGCTTCGCCGAGGAGGCGGTCGACCTCGCGCAGGCCGCCCTGGAGCGCAACCGGGGCCTCGCCACCGCCCGGACGATGAGCTTCTTCCACCTGGTGGAGGCACGGGCCCAGGCCAAGGCCCGCAATGCCGCGGCGTGTGCGACGGCGCTCGGCGCCGCAGAGAGCGCACTTGAACGAGCGCGCGCCGGGGATCCCGATCCGGCATGGATCGACTTCTACGCCTACGACCGGCTCGCCGCCGACGCTGCCGAGTGCTTCCGCGACCTCGGAGTGCCCTCCAAGGTCCGGCAGTTCACCCGCGAGGCGCTGGCCAAGCCCACCGAGGGCTTCGTCCGCTCACACGGCCTGCGGCTGGTGGTCTCGGCGATGGCCGAGGCCGAGGCGGGCAACCTGGACGCCGCGGTCGCCGCCGGCGAGCGCGCCGTCGAGGTGGCCGGCCGGATCTCCTCCCAGCGCAGCCGGGAGTACGTGGTCGAGATGCTGCGCCGGCTGGAGCCCTTCCAGGGCGAGCGGCGGGTCCGCGAACTGGCCGAGCGCGCCCGGGCGGTGATCGTCGCCCCGGCGTGACCCCAGAGGTCCTGACGGTAATTCGGATGCGCCTACGGGAGAGGCCTCGCTATGGTCTCTCTCGTCCAGGTGCGCAGGCAGAGGTTACTTCCACTCTTAATGGGCGTGTCGCGGGTTCGAATCCCGCCGCCGGTACTCGCCGGTGTAGCTCAGTTCGGTAGAGCAGCTACGTCACCTCAGCCGCCTTCGATCTCTGGACACCCATACGTGAATAGGTTTCCGCACCTCCCGGTGCGACGGCAGCGGTTACTTCGGTCGAGTGCCCCCAACGGGGCGCGTTGAAGCTGAGTTCCATCGACCGCGGCCACCTTTGATCTCGGGAGGCAGTGCGCCGGAGTGCCCGGTGCGCAGGCGGGGGTTACTTCGGATCTTGCGGTTCCGGGTTCAAGTCCCGGGCGTGCCGTGCGCGAGAGCAGCCGCTAGCTCAATTCGGAAGAGCACAAGGCATACACACCTCCGCCGACGTCGGCCGCCGGGTCGGCACGATCTCGGGCACCCCTTTCTCCGCGATGCCTCCCTCCCGTTCCACCAGCAGGCCAGGGGGGCTTCGCCATGTCTCGATTCAACGTCCGCAAGGCCAAGGCCGGTCCGACCTCGCCCGTGACCACCACCGGGCAGCGGACCGTCAACCACAATGGCGGCCTCGGCTTCGTCCGGGACCGCAAGTCCGAGCTCTTCCTGCTCTCGGTGGCCAACATGGTCGGCCAGGACACCTTCTACGAGCGCGGCGGCGACCGCGACGACCGCTACACCACGCTAGTGCGCGAACTCGCCGTCGCCGACCCGGAGTGGACCCTCGGGCTGCTGCGCTGGCTGCGCTACGGCGCCCAGCTGCGCACCGCCGCGCTGGTCGGGGCCGCCGAGTTCACCCGGGCCCGGCTGGACGCCGGCGCCCACGGCTACTCGCGGCAGGCCGTCGACGCGGTGCTGCAGCGCCCCGACGAGCCCGGCGAGATGCTCGCGTACTGGACCTCGCGCTACGGCCGGGCGCTGCCCAAGCCGCTCAAGCGCGGCGTCGCGGACGCCGTCCGCCGCCTCTACGACGCCCGCTCGCTGCTCAAGTACGACACCGCCGGCAAGGGCTACCGCTTCGGCGACGTCCTGGAGCTGACGCACCCCGCGCCGGATCCGGAGAAGCCGTGGCAGGGCGCGCTGTTCGCCCACGCGCTGGACCGTCGGCACCGGCCGGAGGAGGCCGTCCCGCCCGCTGCCGACCGGCTGCTGACCGCCAACCGCGAGCTGCTCGCGCTGCCGGTCGCCAAACGCCGGGCCGCCGTCACCGCGAAGGACGGCGCCGAGCGGCTGGCAACGGCCGGGCTGACCTGGGAGGCGCTGGCCGGCTGGCTGCAGGGCCCGCTCGACGCGGCCGCCTGGGAGGCGGTCATCCCGTCGATGGGCCCGATGGCGCTGGTGCGCAACCTGCGCAACTTCGACCAGGCCGGGGTGTCGGACGCGGTCGCGGCCGAGGTGGCCCTGCGGATCTCCGACAAGGGCGAGGTGCGGCGCTCGCGCCAGTTCCCGTTCCGCTACCTGGCCGCGTACCGGCACGCGCCCTCGCTGCGCTGGGGGCACGCACTGGAGACCGCGCTCGGCCACTCGCTCGCCAATGTGCCTGAGCTGCCCGGCCGGACGCTGATCCTGGTGGACCGCTCCGGCTCGATGTTCGACCGGCCCAGCGCGCAGACCCGACTCAACCGGGCCGACTCGGCGGCGATCTTCGGTACCGCGCTGAAGATCCGGGCCGCCGACGCCGACCTGATCGAGTTCGGCACCACCAGCCGGGTGGTGAAGGTCGACCGGGGCGAGGCGGTGCTGCGGGTGCTGGACCGCTTCTCCGACCTCGGCGGCACCAACACCGCCGAAGCCGTCCGCGTGCACTACCGCGGCCACGACCGGGTGGTGATCGTCACCGACGAGCAGACCGGCCCGGCCCACTGGGGCGGCGACCCGCTCGCGGCCGTCCCGGCCCAGGTGCCCGTCTACACCTGGAACCTGGCCGGCTACACGCCCGGCCACGGCCCCAGCGGCAGCGCCCACCGGCACACCTTCGGCGGCCTGAGCGACGCCGCGTTCCGGCTGATCCCGCTCCTGGAGGCCGGCACCAGCGCCGGATGGCCCTGGGAGGCATAGCGACGCGGGGGGGGGGGACGGTGGCGACGCGCGGGGGCGGGGAGCCCCAGCGCGTCGCCGTCCGGCGTCCCGAGCCTCAGGCGGCACCGGGAGGCACCGCGGCGCGATGCCCAAGGCCCACCCCACGCCGGGGCCCCCGGCCGGGGCGGGCGTGAGCCGGTGCGCCCTCGACCGGCCCAGCGCGCCGTGGCACCATCGGCCTGGCCAGGCCCCTCCTGCCCGATGGCGGGCAAGGATGGCGGGCCGGACGGACTGCGAGGAGCGGGCGGTGGCGTACGACTTCGACGTGCTGGTGGTGGGCGGCGGGATCGTCGGCCTCGCCACGGCGTACGCGCTCACCCGGGCCCGGCCGGGGCTGCGACTCGCGGTGCTGGAGAAGGAGCCCGGCTTCGCCGCCCACCAGACCGGGCGCAACAGCGGGGTGATCCACAGCGGCGTCTACTACCGCCCCGGCTCGTACAAGGCGCGGTTCGCCGTGGCGGGCGCCGCCGAGCTGGTGGAATTCTGCCGCGAGCACGGCATCCCGTACGAGGTGACCGGCAAGCTGATCGTGGCCACCGACCCCGCCGAACTGCCCCGGCTGGCGGCGCTGGCCGAGCGCGGCCGGGCCAACGGCATCCCGGTCACCGAGCTCGACCGGGCCGGGATCGCGCGGTACGAGCCGGAGGTCGCCGGTCTGGCCGGGCTGCACGTCGGCACCACCGGCATCTGCGACTTCCCGGCCGTCGCCACGACGTACGCCCGGCTGGCCCGGGAGGCCGGCGCGGAGCTGCGAACGGGCATCGAGCTGTGGGCGGTGGCCCGGCGGGCGGACGGGGTGACGGTGCAGACCTCCACCGGGGAGCTGCGCTGCCGGGTGCTGGTGAACTGCGCCGGGCTGCACAGCGACCGGATCGCCCGGCTGGCCGGCGACGACCCGGGGGTGCGGATCGTCCCCTTCCGCGGCGAGTACTACGAACTCACCAAGGAGCGACGGGATTTGGTGCGCGGCCTGGTCTACCCGGTACCCGACCCGGCGTTTCCCTTCCTCGGCGTGCACCTCACCCGGGGCATCCACGGGGACGTGCACGTCGGCCCGAACGCGGTGCCCGCGCTGGCCCGCGAGGGGTACGACTGGCGGACCGTCCGCCCGCGCGACCTGGCCGGGACGCTCGCCTTCCCGGGCACCTGGCGGATCGTGCGGCGGCACTGGCGGTACGAGGTCGGCGAGCTGCACCGCTCGCTGTCCAAGCGGGCGTTCACCCTCGCCGTCCGGCGGCTGCTGCCCGCGGTGACCGCCGACGACCTGGTGCCGGCCGCCGCCGGGGTACGCGCCCAGGCCGTGGCCAGGGACGGCTCGCTGCTGGACGACTTCGCCTTCGCCGGCTTCGACCCGGACGACCCGCGCTCCCCGCGCCGCCTGGTGCACGTCCTCAACGCCCCCTCCCCCGCCGCGACGGCCTCCCTGCCGATCGGCCGGGAGGTGGCCCGGCGGGCGCTGGCGGCACTGGAGGCCGGAGGGTGAGCGCGGGGACAAGCCTGAGGGCGAGCCCGGGAATGAGCCCGGTCACAGGCCCTGCGGAAGGTGCCCAGCGGCCCCGTAGACTCGGGGGATTGTGACTGCCACCGCCCCCATCCCCCAGCAAACGCCGTCCGCCCGCCTGTCCGCCGCGCCGGCCGGCTACCCCGCGCCGATGTACCCGCACAAGGCGACCGAGGCCCAGCACCGCGAGCGGCGCATCCGCAGCTTCCAGCCGCGCCGGGGGCGGATGACCAACGCCCAGGCGGGCGCCCTGGACCGGGGCTGGGAGACCTACGGCATACCGATCGACGGCAGCCCGCTCGACCTGCGCGAGCTGTTCGGCGAGCGGCCGGTCACCCTGGAGATCGGCTTCGGCATGGGCGAGACCACCGCCACGATGGCCGCCGCCGATCCGGCGATGGGCATCCTCGCCGCCGACGTCCACACGCCCGGCCACGGCAACCTGCTCGGCCTGCTGGAGCGCGACGGCTCCGACAACGTCCGGCTGGCCGCCGGCGACGCCGTCATCCTGATGCGCGACATGCTGCCGGACGCCTCGCTGGCCGGCCTGCGGGTCTACTTCGCCGACCCGTGGCCCAAGCCCAAGCACCACAAGCGCCGGCTGATCCAGGAGTCCTTCCTCGACCTCGTCCTGCCCCGCCTCGCCCCCGGCGCCCTGGTGCACTGCGCGACCGACTGGGAGCCGTACGCCGAGCAGATGCTGGCCGTGCTGTCTGCCTCGCCGGAGCTGGAGAACTTGCACCCCGAGGGTGACGGGACCGGCTGGCTGGAGCCCGCGGACCACCCGGACGGCAGCATCCCCGGGTACGCGCCGCGGCCCGCGTGGCGGCCGGTCACCAAGTTCGAGCGGGCCGGGATCGCCAAGGGCCACGTCGTCCACGACCTGCTGTTCCGCCGCCGCTGAACCTCCGGGGCCGTTCGAACGGCCCTCCCCGCCATGATCGACGGGCCCCGCGCGACGCGGACGATTCGTCCCGAGTCCTCCCGGCGGGCCCGTGCCGTGGCCTACCCTGTGCCGGGTGAGCAGCCCGTCCGGCGGCGGGTTCCGGGCCACCGTCCAGGCCGCCGCTGACGCACCGGAGACGGCCCCGCGCACCGGCGGCACCTGGACCATCCCGGGGCCCCGGAGGCGTCGGGTCCAGCGGTTCGTGCCGTGGCCGACCGGGTCCGCCCCGGCGCGGCCCGCCGTCCTCCGGTCCGCCCTCCTCCAGTCCACTCTCCTCCGGCGCACCCGCTCGCTGGCGCTTCCCTCCGTCACCGCGACCGCCGTCCTGACCCTGGCCGGCTGCGGGGTCCTGATCCTGCAGCTGGTCCAGCGGCAGACCGGCACCACCGGGCTGCTGGTCGGCCTCGGCCTGGCAATGGTCCCGCTGCCGTTCGTGCTCGGCGGCCTCGCCTGGCTCAACCTGACCGCCCGGGTGCCGCTGCGGCACACCGTGTTCTGCCTCGGCTGGGGCGCCTGCGCAGCGACCACCGTCGCGATCCTCGCCAACAACTGGACCAGCAGCCACCTCACCGCCCACCAGGGCCCGCTCGGCGAACTGCTGGGCGCCGGCATCGTCACCCCGGTGATCGAGGAGACCGCCAAGGGCACCGCCCTGCTCGTCCTGCTGCTACCGATCGGCGGACGGCTCCGCTGCCGCGGCCTCCGGGACGGGCGCCCCTGCGCGCCGTTGCTGTACCGCCTGCCGGGCCCCCGGCGCCCCCGACCGTACGCGCGCCGCCCCGCCGGTCCGCACGCCCGGGGACGGCTGGGGCTGCGCCCCTACCTGCGCCCGCTGCCGTACCTGCGCCCCGCCCCGCCGCCCGGCGACCGCGGGCACCCCCGCTCCCGGCCGCGCACCCTGGCCGCCGGGGTGGTCCTCGGCGGGATGGCCGCCTGCGGCTTCGCCTTCACCGAGAACGCCCTCTACCTGGGCCGGGCCTTCACCAGCGACCAGCAGCAGCGGCTGGACAGCATCGGCCTCGGCGAGCCGCCCAGCCTGCGCGACTTCGACAGCACCGTCCAGACCTTCGTCCTGCGCGGCCTGCTCTCCCCCTTCGCCCACCCGCTGTTCACCGCCCTCACCGGGCTCGGCCTCGCCGTCGCGCTCACCACCCACCGCCGCTGGCTGGCCCGGATCGCCGCCCCGATCGGGCTGCTGCTGGCGATGGTCCTGCACGGCACCTGGAACGCCGCCGCCGACCTCGGCACGCACGGCTTCCTGCTGGTGTACGCGGTGCTGATGGTGCCCTGCTTCGCCGCGCTGATCTGCTTCGCCGCCTGGGCCAGATCCCGAACCGCCCGGCACGCCGCCAGAGGCGGGAAGCGCTCCGCCGAGCCCCGGTGAAGAACCGATTTCCCATCCGGGCGACTTCCACGTATTGTTGTGTTCACCGACGCGGGGTGGAGCAGCTCGGTAGCTCGCTGGGCTCATAACCCAGAGGTCGCAGGTTCAAATCCTGTCCCCGCTACTCAGTAGCCGAAAGGCCCGGAGGATTCGTCCTCCGGGCCTTTCGCGTTTCCCGGGCCGGCCGCGAATAATCCGTTGCCCTCCTCCGGGTGACCTGCCTATCGTGGCCGCACACTGAAAGGAGGTGATCCTGAGTTGAGTTCCATCAGGATGTGTGAGGTGGCTGCTCGCTAGAGCCGCCCCTGCCTGCGCAGGGTGGGACCCCAGGTCCCCGGCAGGCGAAATCCATAGCAGTCACCCGGCCCGCGGGCTCACCGGTTCATCCCCGGTGCCTCGGCGCCAGGCCAGTGCACGGGCCGGCGCGGAGGAGCAGCCCGCGGGCTGTCTGCTTTTCCGGGCACCTTTGTCTCTCAGGTGCGCCTTTGTCTCTTCCGGTGCACCTTCGTCGTAGCGGGGGCGGCCCGGAGGCGTTCCCGTGGTGGGGCCGCAGCGCTAGAGTCGGCCCGGGTTCCGGAGCGGAGCGGCGCGGGCACAGGGGGTAGGCGATGGCGAAGACGCGGCGGCGGGGCGGCACGGCGGCCCTGCGGACGGCGCAGTGGACCGCGGCCGGGGTCCTGCTCGGGACCGGGCTGCTCGGGCTGCTGCTGTTCTCGCTCGGGCGGGCGCAGGCCTGGCAGGCGCTGGGCGGCGGGCTGGTGGTGGCCGGGGCGTCGACGGTGGTGGGCGGTGCGCTGGGTTTCCTGTTCGGGGTGCCGCGCGTACGCAGCGGCTCCGCCGAGCCGCAGGGCTCGTACGCGCCGAACACCAACCTGGAGCAGGTGTCGGACTGGCTGACCAAGGTCCTGCTCGGCGTCGGGCTGACCCAGCTCGGCTCGCTCGGCGAGCGGCTGCACCAGCTCGGCACGGCGCTGGCGCCCGCGCTGGGCGGGGAGGACGCGGCCGTGCCGTTCGCGGCGGCGCTGGTGCTGTACTTCCTGGTCTTCGGCTTCCTGGCGGGCTGGCTGGTGACCAGGCTCGCGCTGCCGCAGGTGCTGACCGACGCGGACCAGGCGCTGGACCTCTTCCTGGCCGGGCAGGACCGCGACCGGCGCGGCGACAAGGTGGGCGCGGACGACCTGCGGGTGCGCGCGATGCAGCAGCTCGGGCTGCTGGGCGGCAGCGCGGACCAGCCGGCCGCGCTGGCCGGGCAGCTGCCGCCCTCGTCGGCGCCCGCGTCGTCCACGTCCTGCGGGCCGGAGGGCGTGGTGGCCGAGGTCCGGTCGACCGCGCGCCGCTCGGCGCTCACCGCCGATCAGGTGCGGGAGCTGTACGCGGACGGCTCGGAGGGGCGACGGATCCAGGCGCTCGCACTGATGCAGGGCGATTCGGCGCTGGCCGACCTGCCGAGCGTGCTGGACGCGATCGAGCACCCGCGCTCGGGCTTCGAGCAGTACCACGCGCTGCTGGCCGCCCGGGGGCTGCTCTCCCGGCTTCCCGCCGCCGACGGGCAGCGGCTGCGGGACGCGGTGGCGGGGCAGTTGGTGCTGCCTGACGGCATTCCGTACGGCAGCGACCGGAGTTGGCTGGCGGAGAAAATACTGTCCCGCCTGGAGGGGACGGCCTTCCTGCCGCCGCAGCAGCAGCCGCCGGCCGTCTCGACTCCTGCTCCGGCTGCGGCTCCGGCTCCGGCTCCGACCGCTGCGGATAACTCCTAGACTGCGAAGTGCAGTTCGGGCTGCTCCCACCTCGTCTCCATGGGCGAGGCGATCATCAGATGCACCCGCCCGCCTGCTGGCTATTACCGGCGGCCCGACGGCGGTGGTCGGCGGCGCACAGCACCAGGACGCGGCGGGTGCGGCCGTCCTCGGCGCGCGGGAAGCGGCGGATCTCGCTGGCGATCCGGCGCTCCCCGAGGGCGTACCGCAGGGCGTCGAGGCGGCCGCAGGGGCGACCGTGGCCGTCGTGCAGCGGGTAGACACGCACCTCGCCGTCCGGGGCGGTCACCCGGACCAGTTCCACCAGCGCGTCCAACTGCCGCCGCGGGCCGAAGCGTTCGGGGTAGGCGAAGAGCAGGTAGCCGCTCAGGGTGAGGGCGAACGCGCCGTCCGCGAACGGCAGCCGGGGCAGTGCGGCGGCCACGTACTGCTCGGGGTGGGCGGCCGAGTCGGCGGTGTACAGCCGGCGGGCGCGGTCCCAGCTGCGCAGGTAGCGGTCGTACGGGCGCAGCCGTGCGGGCGGGTACAGCTCGGGGCGGGCGGCCATCGCGGCGGCCATCGCCGCCCGGGCGGCCAGCGCGTGGGCGGCGACCTCGGGCGGGGGCAGGGCGTACGCCGGGTCGGCGGCGATCACGTGGCAGCCGAGTGCGCGGGCCTCGGCGGGCAGACCGGCCGCGCCGCCCGGGCAGTCGAGCACCGGTCCGGGCACGGCGGCGAGCCGGGCGCGGGTGAGGCCGAAGAGCCCGCAGTACTCGTCCAGCGGGCGGGAGGTGACCAGGAGGCCCGGGTCCACGGCGGGGGTGTCGTCGGCCACCCGGCCATCCGAACACGGGCCGGCCCCGCCCGCATCCGGAGTGGTCCGGGGCGCGGGCGGGGCCGTTGCGGTAGGTCGGGGCCGTCGGGGCCGTTGTAGTCGGTCGGGCTCAGCGACCGAGCAGGCCCCGAGCGGCGGCCCGGTTGACGTTGGTCAGGGCGCGGACCAGCTGCGCGGTGAGGAGGATGATCAGCAGACCGGCCACCGCCAGCCCGGCGATCTGCCAGACGCCCTGGATGTAGTAGACATGCTCGACGCCCTTGCTGTCCCGGTAGTCGAACAGCCGGGCGCCCGGCCACGGGGTGTAGGTCGCGAAGACCCAGTGGTACAGCGGGTAGAGCAGCAGCGCCCAGCCGAGTACCTGGAACACCAGGGTCAGCACGAAGCTGAGCACCGCCCACGGGAAGTTCAGCACCTGGTACAGCACGGCCTTCCACCCGGCCGCGTCCGCCATCCGCGCGGTGATCGCACCCCAGGTGCCCGGCCGGACCTGGCGCACCGGCGCCGGGGCGGGCACGTCCAGGGCGAGCATGGTCCGCACCCGCGACCGCTCCAGCCGGCCGAGGCCGCGGGCGGCGACGGTCAGCCCGGCCAGCACGGGCAGGCCGAGGGCCGTGACGATGGTGCCGAGGCCCAGCGCGAAGAGCGGGATCGCGACAACGAAGCCGGCGATCGCCACCGGCAGGCCGGTGAGCACGTAGCCGACCTCGCGGTAGTAGTGCGCGGAGAACGGCGCCCGCCAGAAGGGCGGCGGCTCCTCCGTCCGGCGGGCGCGGGTGGGGTGGAGGCCGCTGTCACCGTGGAGGCCGTCCTGCTCGCGGTCCTGCGTGGTGTGGCTGCTGCTCATGTCCCCGGCCTCGGTCTCGTCGTCGTTCGGTGCTTCGGATGCTGACGTGTCCCAGTCTTCCGGGGAGGCGTCGCCGGGGGCATCCGGAGGCCTGGCGGATCCGGGGTGGGGTTAACCCCCCGCCCCCGGCCACTCGTCGGCGAGCAGCGAGTACTCGCGGATGGCCGGCCTGGGGCCTGTGAGTCGTACGGGGACCATGGCTGCCGACCCTACCCCCGGTCAGCGGTTACCGTTCGGCTTATGAACGACGAAGACCTGCGGCTCGCCCCGCGCACCAAGGCCGCCGACCTGCTCGCCTGGGCGGCGGCGGAGGGCCGCACCCCGGTGGCCGAGGCGCCGCTGCGTTCGGTGCTGGCGCTGCTGGAGCTGGGCGAGGGCAGGATGCACGACGGCTGGCCCGAGCTCACCTCGCCCGCGGTGGAGCACCTGCTCTACGAGCGGCTCTACCTGTACGTCCAGCCCGCGCCGGACGAGGACCCGCTGGCGTACGGCGCGGCCGTACGGCTGCTGATCGACCATCAGCGGGCGGCGAAGCG
This sequence comes from Kitasatospora aureofaciens, assembly GCF_019192735.1. Taxonomy (GTDB): domain Bacteria; phylum Actinomycetota; class Actinomycetes; order Streptomycetales; family Streptomycetaceae; genus Kitasatospora; species Kitasatospora aureofaciens_A. The sequence goes on along the minus strand of NZ_JAHTKP010000044.1, from coordinate 39,052 downwards.
GCTCAACGCCAAGCGCCAGGAGCGGCTGCACGCCGAGGCCGAGTGGCAGGGCGAGGTCGCGGCCGGGCTGCTGCGCCGGGCCGACCTGGTGACCTGGCCCCGGCTGTACGCGCTGCTGCTGCACGCGCACGGCGTGGACGTCGCGGACGAGGCGGCCGTACGGGACTGGCTCGCCGCGTTCCGGGAGCTGGCGGAGGAGGAGCGGCTGGCCGCGTTCGCGGCGCTGGCGCCGGCCGGGTGGCTGGACGAGCCGGACGAGCAGGGCTGGAGCCCGGCCCGGGTGCTCTCGGTCGGCATGGCCACGGACGGCGCGCGGCGGCTGCTGGAGCAGGGCCTGATGCGGCGCAGCTACCGCAACCTGGCCGAGCTGACCGCGCTGGGGCGGCCGATGCCGGACGAACTGGCCGGGGACTTCGGGGAGTTCGAGGACGCGGCGGCGGAGGCGGCGCTCGCGCTGTACGGCGAGTGGACGGTCCCGGGGCTGCCGCGGCTGCTGGTGGAGGAGTTCCCGGAGCTCGCGCCGGAGCCGGGGCAGGCGGAGATCGACGCGTACGTGGCGCAGCTGCTGGAGGAGTGAGGCGTCGAGCCCCGGCCGTCGAGCCCCGGCCGTCGCGTACGGCCGGGGCTCGACGGGAGGCGTCAGGGGTTCTCGTCCGTCGGAGTTCCCATCATGGGTACTCGCCAGGGGTACTCGTCAGGGGTACTCGTCAGGGGTACTCGTCAGGGGTTGAGGCCGCGCTGCTGGAGCCAGGTCTCCGGGTCGACCGGGGCGCCGCCGCCGGGGCGGACCTCCAGGTGCAGGTGCGGGCCGGTGACGTTGCCGGTGGCGCCGACCTTGCCGATCTGCTGGCCGGACGCGACCTGGCCCGAGCCCTTGATGATCGAGGAGAGGTGGCAGTACCAGATCTCGGTGCCGTCGGGCAGGGTCTCGACGATCCGGTAGCCGTACGCGCCGGACCAGCCGGCCGAGGTGATGGTGCCCTGGCCGACCGCGTAGACCGCGGTGCCGGTGTCGGCGGCGAAGTCCAGGCCGGTGTGCAGGTGGGCCCAGTAGCGGGCGCTCTGGCCGTAGTGGGCGGAGAGGTTGTAGTCGCGCACCGGCAGCGTGAGGGCGGCGGCCTTGGCCTGCTCGGCCTCCGCGGCCGCCTTCTTCGCCTCGGCCTCCTTGGCGGCGGCCTTGGCCTCGGCTTCCTTCGCGGCCTGCAGGCGGGCGCTCTCGTCGGCGGCGGTGCGCTGGCCGTCGGCCTGCTGCTGGATGCGGGCGGCGAGCGCGAGGCCGGGGTCGGCGGAGAGGCCGGCCGGGGCCTCGTCCGAGGCCTCGATGGCGGGCGCGGCGGCCGGGGTGGCGGAGGCGAAGCCGGTGGCGCCCAGGGTGGCGGCGACGGCGGTGACGCCGAGCAGCGGGGAGGCCCCGCGGGTCTGACGCGGCATCCGGTGCCGGTTGGCCTCGGCCTCCGGGGCCGCGATCTCGCTCTCGGCCGGGCGCGGGTGGTCGAGGAGCTGGGTACCGGCTGCGGAGCCGGCGGGGTGTGCCGGGGTGTGCGTCGACGCCACGGAGGCGTGCTCCTTTCCTTCCTTCGCGCCTACCGGGTTAGCTGACGGGTTCGGAGCAGGAAGGTCTCCTACGGCCGGGCCGGAGCCCCGCCGATTCACCCCAAGGAACGTGGTTCCCCGGCTCCCTGACCTGCCCGGAGGCCGGCCGGCGGGATTAGGCGACGGCGCACGGTGCCGTCTGGGTACGGCGTTGACGACCGCGCTGCGTTATCAGACGTTAATCCCAGGAGCCCCTGATTCCAAGCCATCCGCCCGGGACGGCCGACAACCGCACGGGCGGCTTGTGCCCTATGGCCGTTTTGCGGCTCTTGACCACCCCTGACACTACTTAACGTGATTGGACGTCAACGAACGACCCAGCATTTGAGTACTTCTACTCATGCGCGGCCGGCCGGGCCGCCGCCATTCTGGCGCCATGAACGCACCGATGCAGTCACGCACCACGGCCGCGTACTACGTCCAGGCCGTACTCTCCTTCGCCCTGTCCGGCACCACCCTCGCCGTCGGGATCGCCTACCTGCCGGTCGAGGGCTGGACCCGGGCCTTCCTCGGGCTCGGCCTGCTCTACACCGTCACCTCCTCGTTCACGCTCGCCAAGGTGATCCGGGACCGGCAGGAGTCCAACGAGATCGTCACGCGGGTGGACCAGGCCCGGCTGGAGAAGCTGCTCAGCGAGCACGACCCGTTCAGGGTCGAGGGGGCCTGAGGGGACCCGAGGGGACCCGAGGGAGCGCCTCCGCGGCCTCGTCGCGCCGACAGCTTGACGGCTAAGGCTATTAGCCTTAGCTTTATGGCTATCGGCAGCACCGCCGATGACCCGCAGCAGCGGACCGAGGAGGCCCACCATGAACGGCACCGTCACCCCCGCGACCCAGTACCTCGACGTCCCCGGCGGCCGGCTCGCCTTCGACGACACCCGGCAGGGCGACGGCGTCCCCGTCGTCCTGCTTCCCGGGATGCTCGACACCCGGGCCGCGTACCGGCACCTCCGCCCGCTGCTCACCGCCGCCGGCCGCCGGGTCATCACCATGGACCTGCGCGGCTTCGGCGAGTCCTCGATCGTCTGGGACGACTACACCCCGGCCGCCATCGCCACCGACGTCCTCGCCCTGCTCGGCCACCTCGGGATCGAGCGCGCCGCGCTGGTCGGAAACTCCTACACCGGCGCGACGGTGGTCAAGGTCGCCGGGGACGCCCCCGAGCGGGTCGCCGGGATCGCCCTGATCGACGCCTTCGTCGAGAACCTGCCGCAGAACGCCCTCATGCGCGGCGTCGTCCGGGTGATGGGCACGATGCTCGTCCACTCGCCCGCGTTCTGGGGCTTCTACCACCGCAAGATGGCCTACCCGGGCAACCGGCCGGCCGACTTCGACGCGTACGTGAACGGGCTGGTCGCCGCGATGCGCACGCCGGGGCGCAGGACCGCCATCCGCGGGCACGTCCGCGGCGACGCCTCGCCGATCGGCTGGACGGTCGCGGTGCGGTGCCCGGCGCTGGTCGTCATGGGCAGCGAGGACCCCGACTTCCCGAAGCCGGAGGTCGTCGCCGACCGGCAGGTCGCGGCGCTCAACGCCCGGAAGGTGATGATCGAGGGGTCCGGGCACTACCCGATGGCCGACAACCCGCAGGCCACCGCCGACGCCCTGCTGCCCTTCCTCGCCGAGATCGCCTGATCCCGGCCACCACGCTTCACGGAGAGACCGAACCATGCCCCGAGTCGGACTGACCCCCGAGCAGGTCGTCGACCACGCCCTCACCCTCATCGACGAGCAGGGCCCCGACGCCCTCACCCTCGCCGCCGTCGCCGCCCGGGCGGGCGTCGCCACCCCCTCGCTGTACAAGCACGTCCGCGGTGGGCTCACCGAACTGCGGCGGCTGATCGCCGTCCGGGTCACCGAGGAACTCGCCGCCCGCCTCGCCGACGCCGCCGTCGGCCGCAGCGGGGACGCGGCGGTCGCCGCCGTTCTCCGCGCCTACCACGCCTACGCCACCGAACACCCGCACCGCTACAACGCCCTCCCCCAGGCACCGCAGCCCGACGACGACCTCAACCAGGCCGCGGCCCGGCTGGTCGGGGTGATCGTCGCGGTCCTCCGGGAGTACGGCCTCGACGGCTCCGAAGCCATCCACGCCGCCCGCACCGTCCGCTCCCTCGCCCACGGCTTCGCCTCCCTCCGCATCGCCGGCGCCTTCCAACTGGCCGAAGACCTGACCACCACCCACGACCGCCTCATCGCCACGCTCACCAGCGGCCTCCACACCTGGCCCAAGCCCTGAGCCCCTGAAAGCCGGCCCGCGCCGCCGATCGGCGGGGCGGGGCGGGGCGGGGCGGGGCCGGACGCTGCGCCGGAAGTCGGCCTCGCCGACTTCCGGCGCCCGACGACCGCACCAACACGGGCAAGCAGCACCACTCAGGAGCGCGAACGGGCCGGACGGCCAAGCGGCGCCCCGCGCGAGAAGTCGGGCCCGCCGACTTCCTGCGGGCGTGGGCGGGGGGCCGCGCAGGGAAGCGGGGCGGGGGGCTTCCTGCGGGCGTGGGCGGGGGGCCGCGCAGGGAAGCGGGGCGGGGGGCTTCCTGGTGGGGGTGGACGGGTTAGTGTGGCCGGGCTGAATGGTGGTCATGACCGGGGACCGCCCCCTCTGGCGGAGGTCCCTTGTGCCCGCACTGATAGCGAGGGTGCGGCGGTGGTATCGGCGGCTGCTGGACGGGGATGCGCGGGCGGGGCGGGACACCCTGGTGGTGCTGCTGGCGCTGACAGTGGTGCTCGGGCTGCTGCCGATCGTGCTGCCGTACAGCTGGCCGCCGTCCGCGCTGGTGCTGCCGCTGGTGGTCGGGGGGCTGGTCCTGCCGCGCGGGCGGCTGCTGGTGCTGGTGTGTGCGGCGCTGGCGGGGAGCGTCCTGGGCGCGGTGATGCAGGATCCGGTCGGGGTGCGGCTCGGGGTGACCGTCGTGCTGGCCGCGACTGGGGCGACGGTGCTGGTGGCCAACCGGTTCCGGCACCGGCTGGGGCTGCGCGGCACCCAGGGCGATTCGATGCTGCTGGAACTCGCCGAGCACACCCGGACCCTGGCCCGGCTGCCGGACCGTCTGCTGGACTGGCACTTCGACAGTGCGCTCGCCCCGGCCGGCGGCGCCTCGTTCTCCGGGGACTTCCTGCTCTGCGCCCACCGCCCCGAGGACGATCTGCTGGAGCTGCTGCTGGTGGACGTGTCGGGCAAGGGCAGCCGGGCCGCCGCCCGGTCGACCCATCTGTCGGGCGCGTTCGCGATGCTGCTGGGCCGGGTGCCGCCGGAGGCGTTCCTGCCGGCGGCCAACGACCACCTGGTCCGGATGGGCTGGGAGGACCACTTCGCGACGGCCGTCCATCTCGCGCTGCGCCCGGCGACCGGCGAGTACCGCCTCTTCAACGCCGGCCACCCGCAGCCCGTGCAGTACCAACGGGCGGACGACGCCTGGGAGCTGTCCGGACCGGGCGGCCCGGCGCTGGGCCTGCTTCCGGGCGCACCGTATCCGGGGACGACCGGCCGGCTGGCGCACGGGGATTCGCTGCTGCTGTTCAGCGACGGTCTGGTGGAGGTGCCGGGCCGGGATCTGGACGAGGGGGTGGTCCGGCTGCTGGCGGCCGCGGAGCCGGAGGTGCGGACCCCCCGGACGCAGCAGGAGCTGACCCGGGGCGCGGCGGAGCGGCTGGTCCGGACGGTGGCGCGGAACGTCTCGGACGACCGGACGCTGGTGCTGGTGCGACGGGTGGGAACGCCCGGGTGACCATTCACGGGCTCGCCCTGCTGCTCCTGCACCGGATGTCACCTCTCCCGTAACACCGTGCACACGTTCCCCACATATCCCGGGACGCAACTCGGCCAACCGGCATGTGCCCGAAGTGCCCGCCATGCCCTGCTCCGGGGGAAAGCGGGCCCGCTCGGCGTCCGGATCGGGGGCGAACGAGGTTGGAATGAGGCCGTATTGACTGGATATTGACGAGATCCGGTCACTTGGCGAGATCCGTTCACACCTTCGTAGGATCATCACCCTAGAATTCGCCGCGTGACGATGACTCAGTGGTGCGTAACGGCAACCGGCGCGCTCGCCGCCCTCGCCCTCGTGGCCGCCGCCCACTACCGCGCCGTCTCCGTCACGCACCGCCGCCGGGCCGACCGGCTGCGCCGCGACGTCGCCCGGCTCCAGGAGCAGCTCACCGCCGAACTCTCCCTCCGCGGCGCCGACCTGGCCGCCGTTCAGCAGGAGCAGGAGCTCACCGCCTCCACCCAGCGGGCCTTCCTCAGCGTCGCCCGCCGGATCCTCGTCATGGCCCACGACCAGCAGGCCCTGCTCGACGAGATGGAGCGCACCCACGACGACCCGGCGCTCCTGGAGGGCCTGCTCAAGGCCGACCACGCCGCCGCCCAACAGGCCCGGCTGGCGCAGACCCTGGCGGTCCTGTGCGGCGCGCGGGCCGGGCGGCACTGGCCGGAACCGGTCTCTCTGGAGGACGTCGTCCGCGGCGCCCAGTCCCGCATCCTGCCGTTCCAGCGGGTGGTGGTGCGCAGCCGGATCGAGACCGCCGTGGTCGGCGCCGCCGCCGAGGCGCTGATCCACGCCGTCGCCGAACTGCTGGACAACGCCACCCGCTACTCCCCGCCCAGCACCCAGGTCTTCGTCACCCTCATGCCGGTGCACAACGGCGCCGTCATCGAGATCGACGACGGCGGCGTCGGCATGCCGGAACAGGCCGTCGCCAAGGCCGCCGCCGCGCTCGCCGGTGGCAGCACGCTGGAGGTGTCCCGGCTGGGCGAGGTCCCGCAGTTGGGCCTCGCCGCCGTCGGCCGGCTCGCCGAGCAGTACGGCTTCCGCGTCACCCTCAGCTCCGCGCCGTCACCGTACGGCGGCGTGCGCGTCGTCGTGCTGCTGCCGAACGCGCTGCTCACCGAGCCGCTGCCGCCCACCGTCCCCGGCCTCGGGCCGGACGACCGGGCGTTCAGCACCGGCCCCCGCCAGCCCTCCCCGGCGGGCGGCCACCCCCTGGTGGAGACCCCACCGCCCGCCGGCCCTCCCCCCGCGGGCGGCCCCACTCCGCCGCCGCTGCCCCGCCGGAGCCACCGGCGCGACCGCGCCGACCGCCCCGCGCAGCACGCCGCTCCCGCGCCGCCGGCGGCCCCGCCGTACCGCTCGGCCCGGGACGCGCAGGCGTTCATGGCGATGTTCCAGGCCGGCACCGCCAGCGGCCGCTCGGCCGCCCGGGCGCAGGCCCACACCGACCCTTCCCAACCCGCGTCCCCCCGACTTCCCCAGCGCTCCGGAGAGTTCCATGACCACCACCCCTGATCTCGGCTGGCTGCTCGCCGACATCGTCGCCGTCCCCGAGGTCCAGCACGCCGTCGTCGTCTCCAACGACGGCCTGGAGATCGGCCGCACCCCGGGCATCGTGCGCGAGGACGCCGAGCGGCTCGCCGCCGCCTGCTCGGGCCTGCAGTCGCTGGCCCGCGGGGTCGCGACGGGCTTCGGCGGCCCGGGCAGCGCCACCCGGCAGATCATCATCGAGTACGGCGGCGGCTACCTGTTCATCGTGGCCGCCGGGGCCGGCGCGCACCTGGCCGTGGTGACCGGCGAGGCGGTGGACGCCGGCCTGGTTGCCTATCAGATGCAGGTCCTGGTCGAGCGGATCGGCAGCCACCTCACCAGCCCGCCGCGGGTCGACCACGCGGCGGGGGGCCTTCGGTGAACGGGCCGGTCCGGCCGTACGTCATCACCGGTGGCCGCAGCCGGTCCACCCGGGCCGAGCTGGCCATCGAGAGCCTGGTCAGCGTGTTACCGGACCCGCCCGAGCTCCCCGAGCACGGACTGCTCAACCGGGAGCACCGGCGGATCCTCGGCCTCTGCCGGAGTCTGCTGTCCATCGCCGAGGTGGCGGCCCACCTGGGGCTGCCGCTCGGCGTCGTCAAGGTGCTGGTCGGCGACCTCTGGGACCTCGGCGCCGTCCAGGTGCTCCCGCCCGTCCCGCAGGCCGAACGCCTGCCCACAACCCTTCTGGAAGAGGTGCTCGTTGGCCTCCGCCAACTCCGCTGAAGCCCCCGCCGACATGCCGGCCGACCCGCAGTACCTGCCGTCCTCGGTCCAGGGCGCGGTGAAGATCCTGGTCACCGGCCCGTTCGGGGTGGGCAAGACCACGCTGGTCGGCTCGCTCAGCGAGATCACCCCGCTGCGCACCGAGGAGACCATGACGGCCGCCAGCAGCGGCGTCGACGACCTCACCGGGCGCGGCGACAAGACCACCACCACGGTCGCGCTGGACTTCGGCCGGATCACGCTCAACCCGCGGCTCGCGCTGTACCTGTTCGGCACGCCCGGGCAGCAGCGGTTCTGGCCGCTGTGGGAGGACCTGTCGCGCGGCGCGCTCGGCGCCATCGCGATGGTCGACCTGCGCCGGCCGGACGAGAGCTTCGAGGTGCTCGGCCGGCTGGAGGAGCAGCGGATCCCGTTCGCGGTGGCCGTCAACACCTTCCCGGACACGCCGAGTTACCCGGAGGAGGAGCTGCGCTCGGCGCTCGACGTGCTGCCCGAGGTGCCGATCCTGTACTGCGACGCGCGCGACCGCCGCCAGTCGTACGACCTGCTGATCGACTTCGTCGACCACCTGCACCGGATGTCCGTCCTGGAGCTGCACGGATGACCGCGCCCGAACCGCCGAGGGCCTCCGGCTGCCCGGTCGCGCACGGCGCCGGCCTGCCGGCGGGCGTCCCGCTGACGCCCCTGTACGGCGCCGCCGTCGCCGACGACCCGCACGGCCTGTACGCCCGGCTGCGCGCCCGGTACGGACCGGTCGCGCCGATCGAGCTGGAGCCCGGGGTCGAGGCCTGGCTCGTCCTCGGCTACGCCGAACTGCTCGAACTCACCCGCAACGAGGAGCTGTTCTCCAAGGACTCGCGCCGCTGGCGGGTGCCCGCCGAGGGCCGGCTGGCCCCCGACTCGCGGCTCGCCCCGATGACCTCGTGGCGGCCCACCCTGCTCAATCTGGACGGCGCCGAGCACCAGCGGCTGCGCGCCGCCGTCGCCGACACGCTCGCCCAGATCGACCACCGCCAGCTGCGCGAGACCACCGAGGCCGCCGCCAACGACCTCATCGACAGCTGGGGTCCGGACGGCACCGCCGACCTGGTCACCCAGTACGCCCGCGCCCTGCCGCTCCTGGTCTTCACCCAGCTGGTCGGCCTGCCCGCCGCGGCCGGCCCGCACCTGATCGAGCTGATCAGCCACTTCGTGGACAGCAGCGCCGAATCGGTGCGCGCCAACGCCGAGTTCCAGGCCATCCTGGTCGACCTGGTGCAACGCCGCCGGGCCGCCCCGAGCGCCGACCTCACCTCCTGGCTGCTCGCCCACCCGGCCGCGCTGACCGACGAGGAGGCGGTGCACCACCTGGTGGTGATGCTGGTCGCCGGCAACGAGACCAGCATCAACTGGACCGGCAACACGCTGCGGCTGCTGCTCACCGACCGCCGGTTCCGGGCCACCCTCACCGGCGGCCGGCTCACCGTCTCCGACGCGCTGGAGGAGGTGCTCTGGCGCGACCCGCCGACGCAGAACTTCCCCGGCCGCTGGGCCACCACCGACACCGTGCTCGGCGGCCAGTACATCAGCGCCGGGGACATGCTCGTGCTCGGCCTGGCCGCCGCCAACGCCGACCCGGCCGCCCAGGGCGTCGCCTCCGCCGCGCAGGGCTCGCTCGGCGGCAACCGCGCCCACCTCGCCTGGGGCGCGGGCCGGCACGTCTGCCCGGCCCAGCACCCGGCCCGGATCATCGTCGAGACCGCCGTCGAGACCCTGCTGCACCGCCTGCCCGACCTCCAACTCGCCGTCCCGCCAAGTGAGTTGTCCTGGCGCCCGTCGCCGTGGTCGCGCGCCCTGCTCGGCCTGCCGGTGCTCTACAGCGCCTTCACCCCGCCCCGCCCGCCAGCCCCCGAGAGGCCCGCATGGACTCCGCCGCCACTCCCCCCGGAACCGGCCCTCGGCCCGTCCGGCCCGTCCGGCTCGACCCCTTCGGACGCGACCAGCACGGAGAGAACGCCCGGCTCCGGGAAGCCGGCCCGGCGGTCCAGGTGGAGCTCCCTGGCGGGGTGGTGGTCTGGGCGATAACCCACCACGACACCCTGCAGGCGCTGCTCGCGGATCCCCGGGTGGGCAAGAACGCCCAGCTGTGGACGACGTTCCGGGAGGGCCGCCTGCCGGAGGGCTGGCCGCTGCTCAACTTCATCACCGTGCCCGGCATGGTCACCGCCGACGGCGAGGACCATCGGCGGCTGCGCGGCCTGGTCAGCCAGGCCTTCACACCGCGCCGGATCGCCGACCTGGCGCCCGCGATCGAGGCCAGGACCGTCGCACTGCTCGACGAGGTCGCCGAGCTGGACGGCGAGTTCGATCTGCGCAAGCACTTCGCCTACCCGCTGCCCATGCAGGTGATCGGCGAACTGCTCGGCCTCGCGGTGCAGCAGCAGGACGAACTGCACGAGCTGTCCGACACGCTGGTCTCCAGCGCGGCCACCCCCGAAGCGGCCGTCGCCGCGCAGCGGGGACTGAACACGCTGCTCGCGTCCGTGGTCGCGGCGAAGCGCGCCGAGCCCGGCGACGACCTGACCACCGACCTCATCGCCGCCCGCGAGTCCGGGGACCGGCTCAGCGAGGCGGAGCTGGTCGGCACCCTGCTGCTGATGCTCGTCGCCGGGCACGAGACCACGCTCAACCTGATCACCAACGCCGTCCGCGCCCTGCTCGCCCACCCCGAGCAGCTGCGGCTGGTGCTGGACGGCGAGCAGCCGTGGTCGGCGGTGGTCGAGGAGACCCTGCGCTACGACTCCCCGGTCGGGCAGTTCCCGCTGCGGTACGCGATCGAGGACATCGAGGTCGGGGACGTGGTGATCCCGCGCGGCGAGGCGCTGATCGCCTCGTACGCGGCGGCCGGGCGCGACTCCGGGCACCACGCGGACGCCGACCGCTTCGACCTCACCCGGCGGCCGAACCGGCACCTGTCGCTCGGCCACGGCCCGCACTTCTGCCTCGGCTCCGGGCTGGCCCGGCTGGAGGCGGAGACCGCGCTGCGGCACCTGTTCGAGCGCTTCCCGGGCCTCGCCCTCGCGGAGGGCGAGGCGCCGGAGCCGATCGCCTCGTTCATCAGCAACAGCGTGCGGACCCTGCGGGTGACGGTCTGAGCCACCCGGTTACCTGAGGGCGGCCCGGGTCGTTCGGCAGGGCATGAAGAAACTCGCCACCCTGGCCGCCCTCACCATGGCGGGCCTCGCCCTCGCCGCCCCGGCGGCCTCCGCCACCACCCAGACCGCGGCCTCGCCGGACGCCACCGGCGGCCTCACCGACGGCCTCAACCTCTCCCCGGCCGACCTCGCCATCCACGCGGCCGGCAAGCTGCCGGTGGTCGGGCACACCGCCCATGAGGTGGAGCAGGTCGGGACCAACCAGATGACCCACCCGGGGCTCAGCGGGCAGATCGGCTGAGCCCGGCCGCACTGACCGACCCCCGTCCGGTCAGTCCTGCCGTCAGCCCTGCCGTCAGCCCTGCCGTCGGCTCCGGGAGAGCTCGTTGAGCTCCTGGTAGGTCAGCCCGCCGTCGAGGGCGGTGTACGTGCCGCTCGCGTACACCTCCTCGGCGGCCCGGCGGACGGCCGCGAACGCCGCCTTCGCCAGGCCCGGGCCGAGGCTGACCCGGGCGACGCCGAGCTTCGCCAGCTCCGGGACGGACGGGGAGCCGGGCCCCGCCAGCACGTTGAGCGGCGCGGGGACCGCCTCGACCAGCGCGGCGATCGTCGCCGGATCGGCGACGCCGGGGACGAACACGCCGTCCGCGCCCGCCTCGACGTAGGCCAGCAGTCGACGCACCGCTTCGTCCAACCGGCCATCCGGATCGCCGAGTTGGTGGAGGAACACGTCGGTTCGCGCGTTCACGAAGGCCGGGACGCCCGCCGCGTCCGCCGCCGCCCGGGCCGCCGCGATCCGCTCGGCCGCCTCGGCGAGCGGCCGGCCCTCGTCCTCCAGGTTGACGCCGACCGCGCCGGTGGCGAGCAGCGCGGCCACCGTCTCGCCGACTCCGGCGGCCGTCGCCGCGTAGCCGCTCTCCAGGTCCGCCGTGACCGGCAGCTCCGCCACCGCGCGGACCACCAGCGCCGTCTGCGCCAGCACCTGCTCGCGGTCGGCGCCGCCGCCGTCCGGGCTGCCGAGCGTCCACGAGACGCTCGCGCTGGCCGTCGCGACCGCCCGGGCGCCCGCGGCGGCGACCAGCCGGGCGCTCACCGCGTCCCAGGCGTTGGCGAGCACCAGCGGCTCGCCCGGGCGGTGCAGCTCGCGGAGGAGCCGGGCCTTCTCCTGTGGGGTGCTCGTCATCGCCGGCCCCTACTTGGCGGCCGGGCTGAGCCGGGAGGCGACGCCGATCCGGTTCCAGGCGTTGATGGTGGCGATCAGCGCGATCAGCTGGGCCAGCTCGGCCTCCTCGAACTGGGCGGCGGCCTCGTTGTACACCGCGTCCGGCACGTGCCCCTGGGTCAGCAGGGTGACCGACTCGGTGAGCGCCAGCGCGGCGCGCTCCTTCGCGGTGAACCACGGGGTCTCGCGCCAGGCCGGGAGGGAGACCAGGCGGTGGTCCTGCTCGCCGTTCTTCACGGCGTCGGTGGCGTGCATGTCGATGCAGAAGGCACAGCCGTTGATCATCGAGGCGTGCACCTTGACCAGCTCGGCCAGCTTCGGGTCGAGGCCGATCCGGGAGGCGCGGTCCACGGCGAACATCGCCTGGTAGTAGTCAGGGGCGAGCTGCGGGACGGAGATGCGCTGCTCGGGGGCGGGCACGGGGGTGTCGGTGGCTGCGGTCTCGTTCGTCGTCGTCATGGCCACCAGCCTAGGCAGGGAGTGGCCCCCTGGCCTGGTGCATTCACCACCCGCGTCCCTGGGCCAATTCCGGACGCGACTCGCCATTCCGGTGTGCGAACGGACGTGCGAGGATCACTGGCAGGACGAGGTCAGGGGGCCAGGATCGTGTGTACGGCGTTCGTCAGCATCGAGCCGGGGGCGGCGGTACCCGTCCTGCTGCTCTCCGTCCGGGACGAGTACCTCGGCCGCCGCTGGCTCCCGCCGGACCACCACTGGCCGGACCGGCCGTCCCTGATCGGCGGGCTCGACCTCGCCGCGGGCGGCACCTGGTTCGCCGTCGACCCCGAGCGCCGGGCCGCCGCCTGCCTGCTCAACGGCTTCGGGCCGCTCGCCCCCGCCGAGACCCGGCTCTCCCGCGGCGAACTCCCGCTCACGGCCGTCCGGGAGGGCGGCATCGGCCACCTCGACCTCACCCCGTACGACCCGTTCCACCTCGTCCTGGCCGGGCCGCACGGCGCCCGGGTCACCAGCTGGGGCGACGGACGGCTGTCCGAGCGCGAGCTGTCGGCCGGCCTCAGCGTGGTGCTCAACGACGGGCTGGAGGGCCTCGCCGAGAGCCGGACCACCTCCGAACGGATCCGCGCCCTGATGGCCGCCCGCGCCGACCACTTCCGCGCCCGGTTCGCCGCCGCGCCCCGGCCCGAACCGGCCGGCGACGGGCCCACCGAGGCCGCGTGGGGCGCCTGGCTGCCGATCGTCTCCGGGGACGGGCTGGCGCTGGACGACGACGCGGCGCTGATCCAGCGGCGCGACTTCGGCGACGGGCGGATCTGGGGCTCGTCCTCCGTCTCGCTGCTCGCCGTCGGGCCGGACCGGCTGCGCTACGACTTCGGGCCGGCCCCGGTGCCCGCCGGGGGCGGGGCGTGGCGGCGGGTGCCGCTCGGCTGACAGCCGCGTCGGCGGCACGAGCTCCCGCAGACGAAATTGCTGTCAGGGAACGACCTGCCGGCACAACCCACTTGAACCTTCCCCTGCGGGAGGCTGCATCGTGATGTCCGTCGACCGCGAAGGAGGTCCCGATGAAGAACCGTCGCCGCCCGGCGACCGTGCTGCCCGCCGCCCTCCTGGTGGCCGGCACCGCGCTCGTCGCCGCCGGAGCCGCGCTGGTGCTCAGCCACGCGGCCGAGCGGGCGATGTCGTCCACCGCACTGCTCGCCGCCTGGCTGCACCTGCTGATCACGTACGTCCGGGTCGCGCACCCGGCTGCCCACTGACCGACGGACGGTCCGGGTGTCCGGGTGTCGCCGAGGCGTCCACTCGATGAACTTCCGGCAGCAGGCCTGCCGGGCGTCTACATGGCGGTAGTAGGTTCGCGTGGGCTCCCCCTGATCAGATCCCCGAGCGAAGGTGCGCGATGTCCACCCTGACCTACCCGGAAGCGATAGGCGTCGGCCTGCTGCAGGGTGTGACGGAACTCTTCCCGGTCTCCAGCCTCGGCCACAGCATCCTGCTGCCCGCGATCATCGGCGGGAAGATCCAGCAGGACCTGGACATGACCGCCGACGGCTCGTCCTACCTCGCCGTCCTGGTCGGACTGCACCTGGCCACCGCGCTCGCGCTGGTGGTCTTCTTCTACAAGGACTGGATCCGGGTCATCAGCGGCCTGTTCTCCTCGATCCGCCACCGCCGGGTCCAGACCCGGGACGAGAAGCTCGCCTGGCTGCTCATCATCTCCACCATCCCGGTCGGCGTCGCCGGCCTCGCCCTGGAGAAGGCCCTGCGACACGCCCTCGGCAAGCCCGTCCCCGCCGCGATCTTCCTCGCCCTCAACGGGCTGGTGCTGCTCGGCGCCGAGCGCCTCAAGCGCGGCGGTACCGGCCGCCGCCGGGCCGGGCACGCCGCCCCGCCGGCCGGGGAACCCGGCATGGACCCGGCGATCGCTTCCGACCACCGGCTCGCCCGGCTCACCTTCCGCCAGGGGGCCTGGATCGGCGCCGCCCAGATCCTCGCGCTGTTCCCCGGCATCAGCCGCTCCGGCGTCACCATGAGCGCCGGCATCCTGCGCGGGCTGCACCACGAGGACGCCGCCCGGTTCTCCTTCCTGCTCGCCACGCCGGTGATCATCGCCGCCTCCGCGCTCAAGGTGCCCGAGCTGTTCAAGCCGGAGAACTCCGCCGTCCTCGGCCCGGTCGTGGTGGGCAGCATCGCCGCCTTCGTCGCCGGGTACGTCTCGGTGCGCTTCCTCACCAAGTACTTCGAGACCCGCAGCCTGACGCCGTTCGCGATCTACTGCTTCGTGGCCGGCGTCGGCAGCGCGGTCTACCTGTCGATCTGAGCCGCTCCGCGCACGATCCGGGCCGCTCCGCGCACGATCCGGGCCGCTCCGCGCACGATCCGGGCCGCTCGGCTCACGATGTGAGCTGCTCCGCTCACACCTCCGCCGCGAGGAGCCGGGCGAGTTCGCGCGGCGCGGAGAACATCGGCCAGTGCCCGGTGTCCAGTTCGGCCAGCCGCCAGTGCTCGCTCTCCAGCAGCCCGACGACGTGGCCGAACGGCTCCGGCCAGTCCAGCAGGCACTTGACGTACGTCGCCGGCAGATCGGCCATCGCACCGGTCAGCACGGCCGGTTCGGTCAGCGAGGCGCCCGGGTGCGGCGTCGAGCCGGCGACGATGCGGGCGATCTGCTCGTCGGTGAGCCCCTGGTCGGCGAAGTCCGGTGCGGTGAGCGGCGGCCAGAAGCCGTCGTTCGTCGCGATCGCCACCGCCACCTCCTGCCCGTTCCCGGCCTCCGAGACGAAGGACACGCCGTCCTGCGGCACGTTGGCGTCCACGAACACCACCCGGGCCAGCCGGTCACCGATCAGCTCGGCGGCCTGGCCCACCGGGATGCCCGAGTAGCTGTGCCCGACCAGCACGACGTCCCGCAGGCCGAGGCGCTCCACCTCGCCCACGACGTCCTCGACGTGCGTCCGCTGCCCGGCCGGCACGCCTCGCCGCTCCGCCAGCCCGGACAGCGTCAGCGGGTAGGCCTGGTGCCCGGCGGCCCGCAGCTCCGCCGCCACCTCGTCCCACGCCCACGCGCCGAGCCACGCGCCTGCCACGAGTACAAAGTTCGCCATGGGTGCACCGTAGCGCGAGGATGTGACAGAGCATCGGGACGCCAACAGCGCTGCGGCACACCACTGGCCGGGGGCCGGCCGGCGCGAACCGGCCGGTCCCCGGGGCCGGTCAGCCGGCCAGGCCGAGCGCCGCCAGCCGGGCCGGGTCGGTGAGGATGTCCAGGCCGGTGATGCGGCCGTCCCGGATCGTGAACGACATGACCGACAGCGGGCGCCCCTCGGCGAACGAGACCACCCCGGGCGAGCCGTTGACCAGCACCAAGCGGGCGTCGGCGGCGAACCGGGCGAAGGTGATCGCCTGGGACGCGACGTCGGCCGCACCGCGCCGCAGGACGCTCGGCACCAGCGTGCCGCCGTCCGAGCGGGCCACCACCTCGGGGTCGAGGACGGTGAGCAGCGCGTCGAAGTCGCCCCCGCGCGCGGCGGTCAGGAAGGCCTCCACCACCTGCTTCTTGCGGGCCAGGTCGGTGTCCGCGGCCGGGGTGGCGCCCTGGACGCGGCGACGGGCGCGGCTGGCCAGCTGGCGGGTGGAGGCCGAGGTGCGGCCGAGGACGGGCGCGATCTCGTCGAAGGGCACGTCGAACATGTCGTGCAGGACGAAGGCCAGCCGCTCGGCCGGGGAGAGGGTCTCCAGGATCACCATGAGCGCGATGCCGACCGAGTCCGCGATCAGGACCTCCCGCTCCGGGTCGATCGAGGCCGGCCCGCCGACGACCGGGTCCGGCAGCCGGACCAGCCCCTCGTGCTCGGGCAACGGGTCCTCGCGGCGCGAGGCGCGCGAGCGCAGCTGGTCCAGGCAGACCCGGCCGACGACCGTGGTCAGCCAGGCGCCGAGGTTCTTCACGTCGCTCACGTCGCTGCGGCTCAGCTTCAGCCAGGCCTCCTGGACGGCGTCCTCGGCCTCGACGACCGAGCCCAGCATCCGGTAGGCCACCGAGCGCAGTTGGGGCCGCTCCGCCTCGAAGCGCTCGGCCAAAAACATCTCCCCGTTCACCTGTCACATCCTCGCGTCGGGATCCGTCGGTTCAATGACGGACGCTAACGGATCACAAGGAGGAAGAGGTCCTGGCCGCGATGCACCGCCACCAGCCCCGCCTGGCGCAGCAGGGCTGAACCCTCGCGGGGACGTCACGGGATAATCCCGGTGATGAGCACCTCCTGGACCACCTTCGGCGGCGACCTGCACCTCGACCTCACCGAGCGGCGCGCCGCCGGGGCCGGGCTGCGGGCGGCCCTGGAGGACGCGCTGCGCGAGGCGGTCCAGGACGGGCGGCTCGCACCCGGCACCCGGCTGCCGTCCTCCCGGGCCCTCGGCGAGGACCTCGGGATCGCCCGCAACACCGTCGTCGAGGCGTACGGGCAGCTCACCGCCGAAGGCTGGCTCACCTCCCGGCAGGGCTCCGGCACCACCGTCGCCGAGCGGGCCGCGCCGTCCGCCGGCCGACGGGCCGCCCGGCCGGCACCGGAGGGGCGGGCCGCCCGGTACGACCTGATGTCCGGGCGGCCCGACCTCTCGCTCTTCCCCCGCACCGCCTGGCTCGCCGCCGCCCGCCGGGCCCTCGCCACCGCGCCGCACGATGTGTTCGGGTACGGCACCCCGCTCGGACGGATCGAACTGCGGCAGGCTCTCACCCACTATCTGGCGCGCGTCCGCGGCGTCCGCACCGACCCCGACCACCTGCTCATCTGCAACGGCGTCACCCAGGGGCTCGGCCTGCTCTGCGCCGCCCTCCGCGAACGCGGGGCGCGCGAACTCGCCGTCGAGGCGTACGGGCTGCCGCCGCAGCTCGCCGTCGCCCGCGCCGCCGGGCTCGCCACCGTGCCGCTCCCGCTCGACGAGGCCGGCGCCCAAGTCGACCGGCTGGACGACCGCCCCGGCGCCGTCCTGCTCACCCCCGCCCACCAGTTCCCCACCGGGGTACCGCTGGCCCCGGAGCGGCGGGCGGCCGCGGTGCGGTGGGCGCGCGAGCACGACGGGTACGTCATCGAGGACGACTACGACGGCGAGTTCCGCTACGACCGGCAGCCGCTCGGCGCGATGCAGGCGCTCGACCCGGAGCGGGTGGTGTACGCCGGGACGGCCGCCAAGAGCCTCGCGCCGGGGCTGCGGCTGGCGTGGCTCGCCCTGCCGGACGCGCTGGTCGAACCGGTCGCGCGGCTGAAGCAGCTGGCCGACACCATGTCGCCGGTGCTCGACCAGCTGACGCTCGCCGAACTGATCACCTCCGGCACGTACGACCGGCACGTCCGCCGCTGCCGCCTGCACTACCGGCGCCGCCGGGACCGGCTGGTCGCCGCCCTCGCCGAACACGCCCCGCACGTCCGCGTCACCGGCATCGCGGCCGGCCTGCACGCCGTCCTCCGGCTGCCGCCCGGCTCCACCCCCGAGGCCGGCCTCCTCACCCGCGCCGCAGCCGCCGGGCTCTCTCTCAACGGTCTCACCTGGCACCGCGCGGAGGACGCCGCCGGTATGGAGGACCTGCCGCCATCCCTCGTCATCGGCTACGGCACCCCGCCGGAGCACGTGTTCCCGGCGGCGCTGGAGGCGCTCTGCGAGCTGCTGCGCGAGGGGTGAGAACGGGAGGGGTGAGAGCGGGAGGGGTGAAGGGGGAGCCGCTGAACTACCTGTTGCGGCCGCCCAGTTCGAACAGAAGCATGATGAACCCGGCGAAGGCGTGGATGCCGGCGGTGTAGATGACCAGGCGGATGCCGACGCGGCGGTCGGCCCACTTGCCCGCGTCGACGGTCTTGGGCGCGGCCGGGGTCGAGGTGGTGGTGGGATCGGCCATGGGAATCTCCTCAGTGCGGTGCGGCAGGGCCGCCGCCGAGGCAGAGTTCGCCTCCGGGGCTCTGCAGCAGGGTGTGGACGAAGAGCAGTTCGACGCCGTCCGCCGAGTCGGCGGCGATGCAGTGCGGGGTGAGCGAGTCGAAGTGGGCGGAGTCGCCGGGGTCGAGGTGGTGACCGCGGTCGCCGAGGGTCAGCCTGAGCCGGCCCTGGAGGACGTACAGCCACTCCTCGCCCGGGTGGACCCGGACGACCGCGTCCTGGACGCCCGGGGGGACGTGGACGCGCAGGGCCTGCATGGCCCGGCCGGGGGCGCCGGCGCGGCGGTAGCCCCAGCCGCCGGCCCGGCCGGGTTCGATGGCGCCGCCGCGGACCACCGGGTCGGGTTCGGCCATGGTCTCGCCGAGCAGGCCGGAGACGGAGGTGCCGTAGGCGCGGGCGAGGCCGAGCAGGACAGGGAGGGAGGGCTGACGGCGGCCGGTCTCCAGCCGGGACAGATAGGCTGGGGAGAGTCCGATCCGGGCGGCTGCCACCTCCAGGGTGAGGCGGCTGCTGAGGCGGTGCTCGCGGAGGCGGGCGGCGAGGCCGGCGACCTCCTGATCGTCGAGCTGGTCGCCGGTGGCGGGACCGGTAGCGCTGGTGGTCATGTGACCAGTGGACACCTCACCTGCCGCGCGGGCAAGGACATTGCCTCAGAGGCAAAACGGACTCATGGTCGCGGGATGTTGCGCAGGTTGCTCCGCGCCAGGTCGATCATCCGGCCGACCCCGCCCGAGAGGACCGTCCGCCCGGCGGCCAGCGCGAAGCCCTTCAGCTGGGCGGCGGTGATGTACGGCGGGATGGACAGCGCGTTCGGGTCGGTGACGACGTCCACCAGCGCGGGGCCCGGCCGTTCCAGCGCCTCGGCCAGCACCTCCCCGACCCGCCCCGGCTCGGCGACCCGCTTGGCCGGGATGCCCATGGCCCGCGCGATCCCGGCGTAGTCCACGTCGCCGTTGTCGATCTCCGACTCGGGGTAGCCGGAGACCAGCATCTCCAGCTTGATCATGCCGAGCGCACCGTTGTTGAAGACCACGGTCTTCACCGGCAGCCGGTGCTTGGCGACGGTGAGCAGTTCGCCGAGCAGCATGCCGATCCCGCCGTCGCCCGCCATCGCGATCACCTGCCGTCCGGGGCAGGCGAGTTGGGCGCCGATGGCGTGCGGGAGGGCGTTGGCCATCGAGCCGTGCAGGAAGGAGCCGATGACCCGGCGGCGGCCGTTCGGCTGGAGGTAGCGGGCGGCCCAGACGTTGTTCATGCCGGTGTCCACGGTGAACACGGCGTCGTCGGCGGCGACCTCGTCGAGCACCGAGGCGACGTACTCGGGGTGGATCGGCAGGTGCTTCTCGATGTCCCGGGTGTAGGCGCTGACGACGCCCTCCAGGGCCTTGCAGTGCTTGCGCAGCATCTCGTCGAGGAACCCGCGGTCGGTCTTCTGCTCCAGCAGCGGCAGGACGGCCCGCAGGGTGGCGGCGACGTCGCCGTGGACGGCCAGGTCGAGGACGGTCCGGCGGCCGAGCCGGGTGGCGTCGTGGTCCACCTGGACGGTGTGGGCCTGCGGGAGGAAGGAGTCGTACGGGAAGTCGGTGCCGAGCAGCAGCACCAGGTCGGCGGAGTGCAGGGCCTCGTGGCAGGCGCCGTAGCCCAGCAGGCCGCTCATGCCGACGTCGTACGGGTTGTCGTGCTGGATCCACTCCTTGCCGCGCAGCGAGTGCCCGACCGGCGCGTGCAGCGCCTCCGCGACGGCCAGCACCTCGGCGTGCGCGTCGCGGACGCCCGCGCCGCAGAACAGGGCCACCCGGCGGGCCGCGTTGAGCGCCTCGGCGAGGGCCTGCACCTGGGACCAGGGCGGCGCGGCGACGGCCTGCTCGGTGAGGAAGCCGCCGGTGCCGGTGGGGCCGGCGGCGGGCAGCGCGGCGACGTCGCCGGGGAAGGCCAGCACGGAGACGCCGCGGGCGCCGAGCGCGTGCTGGATGGCGATCCGGAGCAGCCGGGGCAGCTGGGCGGGGGTGGAGAGCATCTCGCACCAGCTGCTGCAGTCGGTGAACACCCGCTCGGGGTGGGTCTCCTGGAAGAAGCCGGTGCCGATCTGCCCGGACGGGATGTGGGAGGCGAGCGCGAGGACGGGCAGGCCGCTGCGCTGGGCGTCGTAGAGGCCCTGGATCAGGTGAGTGTTGCCGGGGCCGCAGGAGCCGGCGCAGACGGCGAGGCGACCGCTGAGCTCGGCCTCGGCGGCGGCGGCGAAGGCACCGGCCTCCTCGTTGCGGACGTGCACCCAGCTGATGCCCTCCGCCCGGCGGATGGCGTCGACGACGGGGTTGAGGCTGTCGCCGACCACGCCGTAGACCCGCTCCACCCCGGCCTGCCGGAGCACCTCCACCATCTGTTCGGCCACGCTCGCCACGGGTGCTCCTCCATCGGCCACCGGCTGCCACAGGACACCTGCACCCTCCGGCGCGAAGGCCCGCCCCGCACGGCGGGGCGGGCCGAACGGGTGAGGGGCGGGGGCCGCCAAAAAGGCCGGGCCCGCCCACCAGGACCGGGGGCGGGCCCGGGCGGGCTACTCCGCCGCGAGGTGGTCCGGGGACTGGCCCACCTTGCCGGTGGCCAGGCCGGCCTGGGCTTGGCGGCGGGCCGGTTCGCGGCCGGGGGGCTGGGTGCAGCGCTCCTGGGCGGGCGGGGCGGTGGTCGGCAGGGTGACCGGTTCGCCGGCCTTGACCTGCACCCCCTCCCCGTCGTGCCGCAGGTGGATCACCTCGCCGCGGCGCAGCGTGTACGTCGTGCCCTCGTGGGTGATCTCGACGCCGAGCAGCATGCCCCGGACCAGCAGCGAGAAGCCGAGCTTCATCAGCCCGGCCGGCAGCCGGGGCCGGAAGGACAGCGTCTCGCCGTGGTCCCGCAGCCCGCCGAAGCCGGCCACCAGGGCGATGCAGGCCCCGGCGAGGGAGGCCATGTGCAGGCCGTCGCGGGTGTTGCCACCGAGGTCGTGCAGGTCCATGAGGGCGGCTTCGGCGGTGTAGTCGTACGCGAGGTCGAGCTGGCCGACCTCGGCGGCGATCACCGCCTGGGTGCACGCGGAGAGCGAGGAGTCGCGGACGGTGAGGCGCTCGTAGTAGGCGAAGTTGCGGGCCTTCTGCTCGTCGGTGAAGGCGTCGCCGCGGACCTGCATGGCGAGCACCAGGTCGGCCTGCTTGACGACCTGCTTCCGGTACAGGTCGAAGTACGGGTAGTGCAGCAGGAGCGGGTAATTCTCGGGCGGGGTGCGCTCGAAGTCCCAGACCTGGTGGTGGGTGAAGCCGTCGGCCTGCGGGTGGACGCCGAGGCTCTCGTCGTACGGGATGTACATCGCGGCGGCGGCGTCCCGCCAGGCGGCGGTCTCCTCGGTGTCGACGCCGAGGCCGGCGGCCTCGCGGGGGTGGCGGCCGGCGGCCTCGGCGGCGGCGCGCAGGTTCGTCTGCGCCATGAGGTTGGTGAAGACGTTGTTGTCGGCGACGGCGCTGTACTCGTCGGGGCCGGTGACGCCCTCGATGCGGAACTTGCCGGCGGCGTCGTGGTGGCCGAGCGAGCGCCACATCCGGGCGGTCTCGACGAGGAGTTCGAGCCCGTACTCGCGCTCGAAGTCGATGTCGGCGGTGGCCCGGACGTAGCGGGCGACGGCGGCGGCGATGTCGGCGCCGATGTGGAAGGCGGCGGTGCCGGCCGGCCAGTAGCCGGAGCACTCCTCGCCGCGGATCGTCCGCCAGGGGAACACCGCGCCGGACAGGCCGAGTTGGGCGGCCCGGTCGCGGGCGAGCGGGAGGGTGGTGTGCCGCCAGCGCAGGGCCTGCTTGACGGCGCCGGGCAGGCAGTAGGTGAGCACCGGCAGGACGAAGGCCTCGGTGTCCCAGAAGCTGTGGCCGTCGTAGCCGGGGCCGGTCAACCCCTTGGCGGGGATGGCGCGTTCCTCGCTGCGGGCGCCGCCCTGGAGGACGTGGAAGACGGCGAACCGGACGGCCTGCTGGAGTTCGACGTCGCCCTCGATCTCGATGTCGTTGGTCTCCCAGAACTCCCGCAGGTAGTCGGCCTGTTCGGCGACGAGGCCGTCCCAACCGGTGTACCGGGCGGCGGTCAGCGCGGCCTCGACCTGGTCCCGGACGGCGGGCAGCGAGCGGGTCGCGGACCAGCCGTAGGACATGAACTTGACCAGCCGCAGCCGCTGTCCGGGTTCGAGGACGGTGGTGACGCTGATCCGGCACTGGTCGGCGCCGGCCTCGGCGACGGTGTCGAGCTTCTCCGGACCCTCGATGACGTGGTCCATGCCGGCCGCGACCCGGATGCCGCTGTAGCGGGTGCGGTGCACCAGGACGGCCTTGGTGCCGTCGGCGTGGTGCGCCTCGGGCTGGAGCGGCGCCTCCAGCATGGCGGCGCCGCGCGGGTCGCCCTCGGGGCCGCCGGGGAGCTGCTCGTTGGCGACGAGTTCGGACTGGAGCACGATCCGGACCGGGCCGTCGACCGCCTCGACGCTGTACTCGACGGCGGCGATGGCGCGTTGAGTGAGCGAGACGAGCCGGGTGGAGCGGACCCGGATGGTGCACCCGGCCGGGGAGGTCCACTCGGCCTCGCGGTGCAGCAGGCCGTCGCGGAAGTCCAACCACCGTTTGTGGCTGATGAGTTCGCCGTAGCGCAGGTCGAAGGGCTCGTCGTCGACCAGCAGCCGGATGATCTTGCCGTTGGTGACGTTGATGACGCTCTGGCTGGACTCGGGGTAGCCGTAACCGCCCTCGCCGTACGGCAGCGGGCGCAGTTCGAAGACGCCGTTGAGGTAGGTGCCGGGCAGGCCGTGCGGCTCGCCCTCGTCCAGGTTGGCGCGCAGGCCGATGTGCCCGTTGGAGAGCGCGAAGACGGATTCGGCGCGAGCCATCGCGGTCAGGTCGAGGCCGGGTTCGGCGATCTGCCACGGGTCGACGGCGAAGTTGTCGGACACGCTCATGCGCCCACCTCGCTGCCCTCGGTGGGCGCTTCGCGCAACGCGCACCTCTCAATGATTCTCTCGCTTCGCTCGCTCATGCGCCCACCCCGCTGCCCTCGGTGGACGCTTCGCGCAACGCGCACCTCTCGACGATTCTCTCTCCCCCAGCCTCCGGCCGGGGGTACCCCCACCGCTCGCTCATGCCTGCTCCCCCAGCAGTTCGGAAAGGTCCTCGACGACCACGGTGGCGCCGTCCCGGCGCAGTTCGGCGGCCTGGTCGGTGCGGTTCACGCCGACCACCGCGCCGAAGCCGCCGGCCCGGCCGGACGCGACGCCGGCGAGCGCGTCCTCGAAGACGGCGGCGTGCGCGGGTTCCACGCCGAGGGTGCGGGCGGCGTGCAGGTAGGTGTCGGGGGCCGGCTTGCCGGGCAGGCCCTCGCGCTTCGCGACGATGCCGTCCACGATGACGTCGAACAGGTCCTCGATGCCCGCCGCCCGCAGCACGTCCCGGCAGTTGGCGCTGGAGGAGACCACCGCCCTGGGCAGTCCGAGGGCGCGCAGCCGGCGCACGTAGGCGACCGAGCCGTCGTAGGGCTGGACGCCCTGTTCGCGGATCATGCGCAGCACGGTGTTGTTCTTGGCGAGGCTGATCCCGTGCACGGTACGGGCGTTGGGCGGGTCGGCGTCGGTGCCCTCGGGCAGGTCGATGCCCCGGCTGTGCAGGAACTCGCGGGTGCCGTCGAGGCGCGGGCGGCCGTCGACGTAGGCGTCGTAGTCGGTGACGGCGTCGAAGGGGACGAACTGCCCGCCGGTGCGGGCGGCTTCGGCGCGGAGGAAGGAGTCGAAGGTGTCCTTCCAGGCCGCGGCGTGCACCTTGGCGGTCTGGGTGAGGACCCCGTCGAGGTCGAAGAGGAAAGCGCGGATGTCGTCCGGTAGGCCCAGCATGGGTGCAGTCTTACCCGGGAACGCGGGGAAGCCGCCCATTTCCCGGCGGCGCGTCGCGGGAAGGGCAGCTTCCGGTTGGCCGGCGGCCTGAACGGCGGCCGGACCGGCGGTGGTCACGGGCACCGACGTGGTCACGGACACCGGCTCACGGCGAGTCGGGCGTCTGCCCCTCGGGCGCCGCGATCACCGCGAAGACCGCGCCCTGCGGGTCCTGGACGACGGCCAACCGGCCGGCCTGCATGTCGAACGGCGGCTGGAGCACCGAGCCGCCCGCCTTGACCAGGGCGTCCACGGTGGAGTCGGTGTCGTCCACCGAGAAGTACGCCATCCAGTGCGGGGGCGTCTGCGGGGCCAGGTACGGGGGAAGCAGCTGCATGCCGCCCACCGTGCGCTCGCCGACGTTGAACGAGAAGTAGCCCTCCATGCCCTGGATGGTGGCCGGGCGCAGTCCGAGGGCCTGGTGGTAGAAGCGGCCGGCGGCGTCGGTGTCGGTGGTGTTGAGCTCGTTCCAGGTCAGCGCGCCGGGCTCGTTGACCACGCCCGCACCGATGAAGTCCACCTTCTGCCAGACGCCGAACACCGCACCGGTCGGGTCGGCGGCGACCAGCATCCGGCCGACCGTGCCGACGTCCATCACCGGGTAGAGGATCGTGCCGCCGGCGTCGGCGACGGCCCGGCTGCTGGCGTCGGCGTCGTCGGAGGCGAGGTAGGTGGTCCAGGCGACGGGCGGCAGCGGCTGGCCCTCGGGCGCGGACCGCGCCATGATCCCGGCGACCGGCCTGCCGTTGAGCGTGCACACGGCGTAGCCGCCGAACTCGGCCGGGCCGACCTCGCCCTGCCAGCCGAACAGGTCGCGGTAGAAGTCGAGCGCGGCCTGCTGGTCGCTCGCCATCAGGTCGATCCAGCACGGGGTGCCGGGCTTGTACGGAGCGGTGACTGCGGGCATTGCGGGGCCTCCCGAAGGCAGTGGTCGCCGGCGGCGCGCGCCGGGGCGGACGGGCTCGGCCGTCCGGTGCCGGCATCTGGCATTCCGGCTTGCCGGCTTTCCGGCCGTCCGGCTTCCTGCCGTCCGCGCGGACGGCGGTACACCGCCCACGATCGGCCCGCCGCCGCGATCCCGCCACCGGACGGCGCCCTGGCGGGCGAGCGGTGGCCGGGGTCTGAAGCCAGGCCCGGGGACGCTACGCGGGGTCGTGGCGCTTGGCCGTGACGAAGTAGGGCTGCACCTTGCCACTCTGCGCGTAGTCCTTGAGCCGGACCAGGAGTTCGGCCCAGGTGCCGGCCACCATCGGGACGCCGTCCTCGCTGCCGGGCTGCCAGCCGCCGTGGCGGAACAGCAGCCGGGTGCGGTCGGGGGCTCCGGGCTGTTCGGCGAGGTCCCAGCTGATCCAGGTGCCGGCCCAGTGCGGCGGGAAGGCGCCGGCGTTGGCCCACACCACCCGGTCGAGGTCGGCGCGCTCGCGGCGCAGCCGGAACGGCTCGGGGACGTCGGGGAAGTCGAAGAGCAGGGTGTCGCCGTCCCGGTCGACGCCGGTGGTCCACCAGCTGGTCAGCCCGTCGTGGGTGTTCAGCGCGGCGAGGACGACGTCCCGGGGTGCAGCGATGTCGATCTGCATGGCGATCTCGGGCATGAGGTCCGCCTTTCCGTGGCCTGCAACCCCCTCTTCGGCCACCATGGCACGACCCCCGGGCCGACGCGCCTCGGAGGGCGCCGGCCCGGGGGTCGTCTCCTGCGGGACGGGTGCGGTCAGCCGCCGCTGCCGTAGGTGGTGTTCGCGCAGATGTCGTCGTCCGCCGACCGGGCGTCGTTGGTGACGGTGGTGGGCAGCGGGGCCGGGGTGGCCGGGGTGGTGGCGCCCGCGGCACCGGTGGGGGTACCGGCGGCGCCGCCGTTGGCCGCCGCGAAGTCCTTGCCGACGATCACGGTCACGCCCGACGAGGTGCCGGCCTCGACGGTGGCGCCGGGGAACATCGCGGCGACCTTCTCGGCGTTCGCCTTCTGCCCGGAGCCGTACTCGATCATGGTCGTCCTGTACTTGGTGCTCGCCGCCTGGCCCGCCGTGGTGGCGGTGAACTTGGCGGCCTTCAGCTGGTCGGTCGCCTTGCCGGCCAGGCCGTTGCTGAGCGTCCCGTTGTAGACGGCCACCTTGATCGCCTCGTTGGCGGTGTCGCCGGCCGGCGCGGGGGCCGAGCTCGGGGCGGCGGGCTGGGACGGGTTCGCCGCGGCCGGGCTCGCCGGGGCGTCGCCCTGCTGGCCGGTGGCGTTCTGGCCGTCGAGGGTGCGGTCGGCCTTGAGGGTGTCCCAGAGCTTCTGGACGTCTGGCTGGACCAGGTCGATGTTGGCGTCCTGGGTGCGGTAACGCCAGGGCGCCGTCACGAACTTGAGGTCGTGCATGTCGATGTTCTTCAGCGACAGGCCGAAGGAGAGCAGCTTGTCGGCGGAGCTCAGCCCGGGGTCGACGGTCAGCGACTTGGTGGCGGCGTCGGCGAGCGGCAGCAGGTTGGTGGGGCTCAGCCCCTCCTTCTTGATCTTGGTGGCGAGGGAGCTCATGAACGCCTGCTGGCGCTTCATCCGGCCGATGTCGGAGCCGTCGCCGATGCCGTGCCGCAGCCGCACGTAGTCGAGCGCCTTCTGGCCGTCGACCGTCTGCTTGCCCTGCGGGAGGACCAGGTCCCCCTTCTTGTGCAGGTTGGGGTTGATGTCGCCCTCGTAGATCGGCTTAGGCAGGCAGACGTCGACGCCGCCCACCGCCTTGGTCATCGAGGAGAAGCCGTTGAAGTCGACCACGATGGTGTGGTCGACCCGGATGCCGGTGACCTTCTCGATGGTGTTCTGGCTGCAGGCCGGGTTGCCGGCGTCGCTGCCGCCGACCGAGAAGGCCGCGTTGAACAGGTCGCTGCCGCCCTTGGTCCACTTGCCGTTCGGCAGCTTGCAGGGCGGGATCTGGACGATCGCGTTGCGCGGGATCGAGATGCCCACGGCGTGCTTGTGGTCGGCGTAGACGTGCAGCAGGATCGTCGTATCCGAGCGGGCGCCGCCGTCCTCGCCGCCGCCGAGGTCGGAGTTGTTGCCACCGCGGCTGTCGGAGCCGATCAGCAGCACGTTCACCGGCTTGTTGCCGTCCGCGTCGGCCTGCGCCTCCGGCGGGCGGTCGGTGGCTATCGCGTCCGCGTCGAAGGACTTGATGTTGCTGTTCAGCTTGAAGTAGATCGCGCCGCCGGCGCCGGCTATCAGCACCAGCACGCCCGCCGCCGACCAGGCGACGATCTTCTTGACGTTCTTCTTCGGCTTGCGGCTGTTGCGCGCCGCCGCCCGGCCGCTGCCCGTCGGCGGGGCGTCCTTGCCGCCCTTGCCCTGCGTCGCACGCCGGGCCTCGGCCCGGCCACCGGTCCGCGGCCGCGGCACGGCGCCGTCCTCCGTGGTGGGCCCGTCGGACACGTCCTCGCCACGAGCCGGGCTCTCGCCCCGTTGACCTGACATCCGCGTACCTTTCACCGACGGAAGCGACGCCCGTGATGATCGGGCACACCGTACTTTGGGAGACGGTCGGGACCGCGCCCAGGTTGCACAATACGAAGGTCGTAATGACCAACGAACATCATCGGAGGATACAAGCCGGTCGATCGTGAACCGTGTGACCCGGGTCTCCCCCGGCCGCCCGGACGCGGAACGACACGATCCCGGCCCACCGCGGGTGGACCGGGATCACCAGGGGTCGGGCGCCGTCACTGGCAGCTGTGCTGCCAGTTCCAGCCGATGAAGGTGTGCCGGGTCTCGGTCTCGAAACGGCAGGTGGCGGTGCCGTCCGCGTTGAGGTCGATGTACGAGTGCAGGGTGTTCGCGTACCAGAGCCCGGTAACGTCGAAGATCCCCTTGTAGGTGAACTCGGCGTCGGCCTGGGTGTGCGAGACGGTGGCGTCCGCGTTGAGGTCGGTGTTCTTCGTGGCGGACTTCAGCGACCAGCCGGCGTCCCACGGCTCACGGTTCCACTGCTGGGTGGCGTCGGTGTTCGCGGCACTGATCCTGGTGCCGTCGGTGGTCCACGACGACGACGTGTACAGGCCGGTCATCCGGATGTTGCAGCAGTCGAACCACTCGTTCGAGCTCTTGAACTGGCGGGTGGTGCCGGCGTCCGCGGCGGCGGCCGTCCGGGCCTTGGGAGTGACACCGCCCTTGGCGGGGACGAACTTGACCTCGCCCAGCACCGGCTTGCAGTCCGCGCCGACGGTGACCTGCTGCTGCACGGCCATCCCGGCCGGCGGGGCGGGCAGCGCGCCGGTCAGCTTCAGCTCACCGCAGTCCTTCCCGGCCGGGGCCGGGGCCGCAGCCGCCCCGGTCCCGGCGGTGGCGGCGGTGGCCGGAGCGGCCGCCAGGGCCAGGGCTCCAGCGGCGAGCGCGGCAGCGAGAGTTGTACGGTTTCGCAAAGTTCCGGGCCTTCCTGGTGGGTGATCGCCAGGGAGCGTAAACGGCGATGACCGCCGACTGGCCGTTCCACGGAAATGTTGGCAGGAAGCTGACGATGCGCCGGTCGGCCGGTGGTCGGCAGCCGAACGGCAGGCGGCGGGGTCGGTGTGAGGGATCGCCAGTAATAAGGAGGAAAGGGGGAGAGGTCCGCCCGGGGCGCCGGGAGAGTGTGCTTTGGGCGGATGCATGCTTTATGTTGCACAGGCAAGACACGGGGGAGACGGCGGGCGGCGAATGGCACGGGACTACGACAGTCAGCTGCTGGAGTCGGTGGCGGTGCGCCGGCGCAGGTTGCGGGACGCGCTGCTGTTCGGCGCGCAGCGGGTGCGGCGGACGGCGGACGAGCGGTTCGGGAAGGTGTTCGCGGGGATCGCGATCGCGGCTGTGCTGTGCGCCGGGTGCGTCGGCTGGTCGTTCCTCCAGGCCACGCTGGCGAAGCAGAAGGCCGAGCAGCAGAAGCAGCAACAGCAGGTCCAGGTGCCGCGGTACCCGACGGAGCAGCCGTCACGGTCGCCGGCCCCGCCGGTGCCCCCGTCGGCGCTCCCGTCGGCGGCCCCGTCGAAGGCCCCTGAGCCGGTCCATTCGTAGAGGCTTCGTGGAGAAGCATCGGCCCGAGAGGTCGCAAAGGTCGCGATGATAGGTTCCCGCAAGTGGTGAGCACAGCAACGACGTCCCCGGCCCGGCTGAGCAGGGTGACCCTGATCGGGGAGCGGCGCCAGGCCGATGTGGTCCTGCCCTCCGACACGGCGATCGGGCTGCTGCTCCCGGACATCCTGCAGCTGCTGGACGATCAGGCCGCGTCCCGTCCGATGACCCGCCAGCTGGTGACGTCGGACGGTTCCGCGCTGCCGCAGGACAGCACCCTGGACTCGGCGGGGGTGGCCGACGGCGCCGTCCTGCGCCTGGTGCGGACGCACTCCGCTCCGCCCGCCCCGGTCGTGCACGACGTCGTCGACCTGGTGGCCGACGATCTGGATCTGCAAGCGTGGCGCTGGCGTCCGGCGGCCCGCCGGGGCAGTGCGGGGGTGGCGACCGTCGCGTTCTCGGTGGCGGCCGCCCTGCTGGCCCGTCACGAGCTCGCCCTGGACGCGCTGGCCGGCGGGCTGGCGGCGGTCGCGCTCGTGCTGCTGGCGGCCGGGGCGCTGGTCGCCCGGATCGGCCAGGGCAACCGGGGTCTGGCCACCGCGCTGCTGCTCGCCTCGGGCGGGCTCGGCATCCTCGGCGCGTGGAATGCCGCCGACGCCTTCCACTGGGCGCCGCCGCTGCGGCTGGCCGCCGTCGCGGGCGCGCTGATCGTCACGGTCGTGATGCTCGGCTTCTTCTCCCCGCTGGGCCGCGGCGGTCTGATCGGTGCCGTGGCCGTCACGGCGGTCACCGCCGTGTGGGAGGGCGTTGCCGCCGTCCAGACGGATCCGGCCCGGGTGGGCGCCCTGATGGCGGTGCTCTCGGTGGTGCTGCTCGGGCTGCTGCCGCGGCTGGCCCTGATGGCCTCGGGGCTGACCGCGCTGGACGACCGCCGTTCGAGCGGGGCGTCGGTGAGCCGGCACGCGGTGGGCACGGCGCTGGCCGCGACGCACCGCGGTCTGGCGCTGGCGACGATCGCGACCGCGGTCTCGGCCGCCGCCGGGGGCTGGCTGCTGACCCTGGCCGCGAAGCCGACGGCGTGGACGGTGGTGC
Source organism: Kitasatospora aureofaciens (assembly GCF_019192735.1). Taxonomy (GTDB): domain Bacteria; phylum Actinomycetota; class Actinomycetes; order Streptomycetales; family Streptomycetaceae; genus Kitasatospora; species Kitasatospora aureofaciens_A. The sequence continues at coordinate 8,659 of NZ_JAHTKP010000044.1, read as the reverse complement.
TACCGTCGCTCGTCGCCGTGGTGCTGTTGTCGCGGGCGCGGGCGTTCCCGCTGGTCGCCGAGGTGGTGGCGCTGCTGGCCGCCGCCGGGGTGCTGGTGGTGCGTCTGGTGGTGCTGTGGATCGGGCACGGAGGGGGTGCCGGGGCGCTGGCCGTCCTGTGTGTCGCCGCGCTGCTGCCGCTGATGGCGCTGGCCGTGCAGCCGCCGGAGCACACCCAGGTGCGGCTGCGGCGACTGGCGGACCTGGTGGAGTCCATCGGGATGGTGGGACTGTTCCCGCTGGCCGTCGGGGTGTTCGGGGTGTACGGGCAGCTGCTCACCAAGTTCTGAGCCGGGTTCAGCCGGTCAGCGGGGTTCAGCCGGTCAGCCGGGCTCAGCCGGTTTCGGCCGGGTTCGAGGGTCAACGCAGGCGCTCCGGGCGGGGCACTAGTCGGATGTTGGAGGGGCAGGGGTAGCCATGCCGAACGGGGAGAACTGGCAGGGCGACGTCCTGCGCGATCTGCGGGCGCAGCTCGACGAGCCCACCTGGAGTGCCGTCCCGCCCGACCCGGCGCTCACCGCTCCGGTCGAGCCGCAGGACCGGGTCCCCGCCCAGGTCCACGATCGGATCGCCGCGGCCCAGTACCCCCCGCCGACCCCCGGCCCGCCCCCGCAGCAGCCGCAGGTGACGGCGCAGCGGACGCCCGACTCCCGTCCCACCGTCGACCGGAACCTCGCCGCCCTGGGCCGCAAGCCGCGCGGCGGTGAGCCGTTCGCGGCCAAGGCGGCCCACGCGGTCTGGAAGAACGTCTCCTCGTCCGCCTCCCGCGAGGTCGCCGAGATCACGAGGATCGCGGAGATCCTCCAGCAGCCGGTGACGACCGGCCGTCAGATCGCCGTTACCTCGATCCGCGGCGGCGCCGGCAAGTCCACGGTCGCGGCCCTGCTCGGCACCACGTACGCGCACTACCGTCAGGACCCCGTCCTGTTCGTGGAGGCCGACCCGGCGCTCGGCTCGCTGCCCATCCGGCTCGGCGCCGAGACGCTGCGCTGGACCGCCAGCGACGTCGCCGAGATCGTGAAGCCGCAGATGTCGCTGCTCGACGTCACCGGCTACCTGGTCCAGCTGCAGAACAACTCCTGGCTGCTGCCGGGCAGTCAGGGCCAGATCGGCGCGATGCTCGACACCCGCGGCTACCAGCGGGTGATGGTGGCGCTGCGCCGGTACTTCGGCGTCACCGTCGTCGACTGCCCGACGCTGCCCGCCGAGGTGGCCCGCGTCGCGCTCTCCGCCGCCCAGGCCCGGGTGCTGGTGACCCCGGCGACCCTGGACGGCGTGGCCAGCACCCAGGCGGTCCTGCAGTGGATGCGCGGCCTGCCCCCGCACGTCATGGCCGGCACGGTGGTCGTGCTCACCGAACTGACCCCGCACCCCGGCGTCGACGTCGACGCGGCGGTGCGCACCCTCCGCTCCACCGGGACGACCGTCCACGTCCTCCCGTACGACCGCCACCTCGCGGCCGGCGGCGCCATCCGCACCGACCTGCTCGCCCGCGCGACCAGGGCGACCGTCACCCGGCTCGCTGCGGACGTCTTCCAGCTCTCCCAGAATCGCCACTGACGATGAGTACCCGACTGATCCACCGCCCGGCCCGGACGGTCCGCCCGCCGGCCGCCCCCGAGGCCCGCACCATCGAGGCCCCGCCCAACCTGCCCGAGGGCAAAGCGGGCAACATCGCCATGTCGCTGCTGCCGATGGCCGGCGTCATGTCGTCGGTCGTCATGATGACGGTCGTGCGCAACAGCCAGTTCGCCGGGCTCGGCGCGATCATCCTGCTGGTCACCGTCATGGGCTCGGTCGGCCTGCTCTTCTCCCAGCGCGGCAAGGCCCAGCGCACCCGCCGCACCCAGCGCGAGGCCTACCTCACGTACCTGGAGGACCTGCGCGAGGAGCTCGCCGCCGAGGAGCGCGCCCGCGGCGACCACGCCGACGTGCTCAACCCGCCGCCCGGCGCCCTGTACGACATCGTCCGCGACCCGGCCCGGCTGTGGGAGCGCCGCCGCGTCGACGGCGACTTCCTGCGGGTGCGCGTCGGCACCGGCGAGATGCCCGTACGCGACCTGCGGATCGGCCAGCAGAGCTCGTCCGCGATGACCCCGCCGGACCGCTTCATGCTCAACGAGGCCTCCGCCCTCACCACCCGCTTCCGCACCGGCACCGAACTCCCGCTCACCGTCCCGCTCGACCGGGTCGGCGACATCAGCGTCATCGGGCCGCGCGAGGACTGCCTGCGGGTCGCCCGCGCCCTGCTGGTGCAGGCCGCCGCCCTGCACGCGCCCGACGACGTCGCCGTCGCGCTGGCCGTGCCCGGCGACCGGCTCGCCGAATGGGAGTGGGCCAAGTGGCTGCCGCACCTGCTCGACACCGACCAGTACGACGGCCCGGTCGCAGCCCGCCGCATCGCCCCCTCGATGCCGCAGCTGGCCCGCCAGCTCGGCCCCGAACTGCGCCGCCGCGCCTCCTACGCGACCGAGGTGCGCCGCGGCCTGTCCGGCGCCGACGCGCTGTCGATGACCTCCCGGCTGCTGGTCGTGGCCGACGGGCACGGCGAGGACGCCGTCGACCTGCCGCGCCCGGACGACGCGGTCGGCCTGCGCGAGATGGGCGTCACCGTCCTGCACCTGCTGGAGCGGCGGGTCCAGGAGCCCGGCCAGGTCGGCGTGCGGATCACCGTCGAGGGCGACCAGGTGCTCATCGAGGACCTCCGCCAGGAGCAGCCGATCAGCGCCCACGGCACCGTGGACGAGGTCGGCCCCGCCTTCGCCGAGGGCCTGGCCCGGATGCTCGCCCCGCTGCGGCTGTCCGCCGAGTCGCTCGGCGACGCCCCGCTGAGCGGGCCGGTCGAGTTCGCGGGCCTGCTCGGCATCGAGGACGTCGCCCGGCTCGACCTCGCCCGGCTGTGGGCCCCGCGCGGCGAACGCGCCTTCCTGCGGGTGCCGATCGGCATCAGCGACAGCCACGAGCCGGTGCTGCTCGACCTCAAGGAGTCCTCCGAACTGGGCATGGGCCCGCACGGCCTGTGCGTCGGCGCCACCGGCTCCGGCAAGTCCGAGCTGCTGCGCAGCCTCGTGCTCGCCCTGGTGGCCACGCACCCGCCGGAGGACCTCTCGCTCGTCCTGGTCGACTACAAGGGCGGTGCGACCTTCGCCCCGTTCGCGAACCTGCCGCACGTGGCCGGCGTGATCACCAACCTGGAGAACCAGGCCGGTCTGGTCGAGCGCGTGCACGCCTCGCTCGCCGGTGAGGTCAAGCGCCGCCAGCAGGTCCTCAAGGACGCCGGGAACGTCGCCGACATCGGCTCCTACGCCGCCCTGCGGGCCGAGCGCCGGCCCGACCTGGAGCCACTGCCGCACCTGTTCGTCGTCATCGACGAGTTCGGCGAACTCCTCACCGCCAAGCCGGACTTCATCGACCTGTTCCTGTCCATCGGCCGGATCGGCCGCTCCATCGGCGTGCACCTGCTGCTCTCCAGCCAGCGCATCGAGGGCGGCAGCCTGCGCGGCCTGGACACCTACCTGTCCTACCGGCTCGGCCTGCGCACCTTCTCCGCCGACGAGTCCCGCACGGTCCTCGACACCACCGACGCCTTCCACCTCCCGCCGCTGCCCGGCTTCGGCTACCTCAAGGTCGACACCAGCCACTACGAGCGGTTCAAGGCCAGCTACGTCTCCGGCGCCTACCGCGGCCCGGTCCAGCGCGAGGACGAGGACGCAGGCCCGCTCGCCCTGGAGTACGGCGCCTTCAACACCCCGGCCAAGGCCGAGGGCCAGGACGGCCCGGAACCGGCCGCCCGCCGCCGCACCACCGGCCCGACCGAACTGGGCGTCGTGGTCGAGCAGCTGGAGAACGCCGCGGCCCCGGTCCGGCGGATCTGGCTGCCGCCGCTGCCCGCCGCGATCGCGCTGGACACCGTCGCCGGGCCGCTCGACGTCGGCCCGCGCGGCATGCAGCTCACCGGCCGGCGCGGCCGCCTCCAGGTGCCGCTCGGCCTGCTCGACGACCCCACCCGGCAGTGGCAGGGCAAGTGGTTCCTGGACCTGACCGTGGCCGGCGGCCACGCCGCCTTCATCGGCGGCCCGCAGTCCGGCAAGACCACCCTGCTGCGCACCCTGGTCCTGTCGCTCGCGCTCACCCACACGCCGCAGGAGGTCGGCGTCTACGGCCTCGACCTGGTCGGCGGCGGCCTCCAGGCACTGGCCGGACTGCCGCACGTCGGCGGCATCGCGGGCCGGGCCGACCGCGAGCGCGCGGCCCGCACGGTCGAGGAGGTCCGGGCGATGCTCACCGCCCGCGAGGACCTCTTCCGCGACCACAACATCGACTCCGTCGACCAGCTGCGCAGCCTGCACGCCGCGGGCCGGCTGCCGGAGCTCGCCTCCGCCGAGATCGTCCTGGTCATCGACGGCTTCGGCGCGCTGCGCGACGACTTCGAGGAGCTGGACGACGCCGTCGTCGACATCCTCAAGCGCGGCGGCGGCTACGGCATCCACGTCGTGGCGGGCATGCTGCGCTGGAACGACGTCCGGATCGCCGCCCAGTCGAACTTCGGCACCCGGGCCGAGCTGCGGCTCAACGACCCGACCGAGTCCAGCATCGAGCGCAAGCTCTCCGAGACCCTCTCCGCCGACGAGCCCGGCCGCGTCCTGACCGACGGGCGGCTGTTCGCCCAGGTCGCGCTGCCCCGGATCGACGGCCTCGCCGACAACGGCGAGCTCGGCACCGTCCTGGAGCAGACCGCCAGGACCGTCCGCGCCACCTGGACCGGCGAGCTCGCCCAGCCGGTCCGCGTGCTGCCGCACGTCCTGGAGCCGCACCTGCTGCCCGGCCCGGTCGCCGAGCCGCGGCGGGTGCCGATCGGCCTGGACCAGGCGGCGCTCGCGCCCGTCCTGCTCGACCTGTTCCACCACGACCAGCACCTGCTGGTCATGGGCGACAGCGAGTGCGGCAAGTCCAACCTGCTGAAGACCATCGCCGGCGGGCTGATCGAGCGGCACGGCGAGGACGAGATCGTGTTCGCCGTGATGGACCCGCGCCGCAGCCTGCGCGGCGTGATCCCCGAGGAGTACAACGGCGGCTACGCCTACAACGCCCGGATGTGCGCCGGCCTCGCCGCCGCCGTCGCGGGCGAGCTGGAGAAGCGGCTGCCCGACGAGAACGCGCCGCTGGAGGACCTGGAGCCGGGCCGCTGGCGCGGCGGCGGCCCGCGGATCGTGGTGCTCGTCGACGACTACGACGTCCTCACCACGGCCGGCCAGGGCCCGCTCGCGCCGTTCCTGCCGTACCTGCCCTCCGCGGCCGACATCGGCCTGCACTTCGTCGTGACCCGCCGCGTCGCGGGCGCCTCGCGCGGCATGTACGAGCCGCTCGTGCAGGGCCTGCGCGAGTCCGGCGCCTCGGCGCTGGTGATGACCGGCGACCGCGGCGAGGGACAGCTGTTCCCCGGCGTGTACGCCGCGCAGCAGCCCGCCGGGCGCGGCGTCATCATCCGCCGGGGGCAGCCGAACCGCCTGGTCCAGACCGTGTACACGCCCGAGTAACCGAAGGACTCGACGACATGACCAAGGACGTCATCGCCCTCACCCCGCGGATGCCGGACGCCTGGACGGTGCTCGCCGGCCTCCTCTCCGGCGGCCCCGACAAGCTCCTGGACACGACGGGCGAGGGCGCGGTCGTCCAGCTCCTCGACGAGCAGGCCCGGCCGCTGGTCTCGGTCGAGGCGCCGCTGCTGGTGCAGGTCCCGGGCGAGGCCGAGCGGCTGCTGGGCGCGACTCCGCCGCGCGTGCCCTACTGGTGGACCGAGGCCCGCGCCACCACCGGCGTGCCCGACGCCGAGAAGCTCGCCGGCACCTTCGCGGCCCGCGTCGCCCACCTCGCCGACGGCACCGCGTGGCCGCGGGAGGCGACCCGCTCGCTGGCCGTCGTCGAGACCGCCGGGATCACCGCCGCGCCCACCCCGGCCGCCGCGCAGCCCGCCGTCGACGTGCTGACCGAGAAGGTCGCCGTGGTCATCATGGACCGCCCGGTGGTCGCCATGACGGCCTGGCTCTCCGACGCCTTCCGGGCCGCCGCCGAGTCCAACCGCGGCCTGCAGATCGTCACCCCGGCCGGCACCACCCTCTCCCCCGCCGTGCGCGGCAACCTGCCCGGCTGGCCGTCCCGCTGGGTCGTCCAGGACGAGCGGGACGGCTACTACGACGGCCTCACCGGTGCCGTCCTGCGCTGGCAGGAGGGCATGTTCGCCACCGTGGTGAACCCGGAGGGCATCGAGGACGACCCCCGCACCCCGGTCGCCTCCTCCTACCAGGAGGTCTCGGCCACCGGCGACCTCCAGCTGGCCGTCACCTTCCGCGCCGCCCACCCCGCCGACCAGCGCCTCGTGCTCGGCGGCGCCCTGGAGACCGTCTGGCGCGAGCTCACCGGCGAGCCGCCGGCCGGCTGGGGCACCGCCGAACCCGCCAACCTGCCCTGGTCCCCGGGCCGGCTCACCGACCTCGCGTACTCCCGGGCGCCCGAACCCACCTGGTTCGTCGTCGTCGGCAGCCCCGAACGCCCAGGCCTGGCCACGCTGAAGGTCACCCGCACCAAGTCCGGCGTCGAGGAGGAGGTGACCCTCGCCTTCGGCTACGGGCCCGGCGAGGAGCCGCCGCTGGACGCCCTGCCGCGGATGGCCGAGACGCTGGTGACCCGCCACCGGCTCAAGTCGATGCTGCTCCAGCTGCGCCGCGCCCGCCGCGACCTGGCGGTGCCCGCGTACTTCGAGGGCCCCGGCGTGCCGCTGGCCTTCGTGCTCGGCGCGGAGGAGGTCCGGGCCATCCCGGACGACCGCGCCCGCCGGACGCCGCTGTCGGCGGAGCCTGTCAGACTGGGTCCGAAGGCCCGGCCGGCCTACTACTACCCGATGCCCGGGGATCCGTCCGACCTCTCGGGGTGGGCGGAATTCGAGCGTCTGGTGCGGCATTTGAAGGGCGAGTGAAGGTCTCGGCGGCGACCGGCGGCGACACGCCTGGTGGTGTGTCATACGTTGGTCACAACCCTGGGGCCACGCCTTGCGACCGGGATATAGGTTGATAGAAATGGACATACTTACGATTCGTCGAGCGGACGGGGGAGCAGTATGAAGTTCGACATGGGGAACCAGGCGCTGCAGACGCTGATGTCGGGGTCGAAGACCTCGAACACGGATCTGGGTGCGCTGGTCAAGCAGCTCGTGGCGGCGGCGGAGCCGCTGGAGGGCAAGTTCAACGGTCAGGGCAAGCAGATGTTCGACGGCTTCAAGTCGCGGGCGGACGAGATCGCGAACGCGCTGAACTCGTCGCTGTCGGCGATCCTGGGCGGGCAGTCGGGCATGGAGCAGGCCTTCGGTCAGGGTGACCAGGAGCAGGGCCAGAACGCGAAGACGAACATGACGTCCGCGCGCTTCGACGCGGCTCGGTTCGGCGCCCGCTGACCGGAGCCGGTCGGCTCTTTCCCTGCAGGACCCGCAGGGCTTACGGGACTTGCAGGACCAGCAGGATTTTCGGGACTTCAACGGGGAGTGTGATCTGTCATGGCCGGTGGCGGGGGTTCGGACCGTCGTTCGTACGACCACGGTGCTTCGTCCGAGGCGCAGCGCAACATCCAGGGCGTGATCGGCCAGCTGGAGCAGGTGATGACCGCGCGTGACGCGCAGGTGAAGGCCGTCATGGGCGACTTCCAGGCGGACGGCGTGTCGGAGGAGTACCACGCCAAGGAGCAGCGCTGGAAGAACGCCTCGCAGGAGGTGCGCAACATCATCGCGCTGCTGCGCAAGACGCTGGAGCAGAACGACAGCACCGCGCAGCAGACGGTCGCGCGCGCCAAGACCGCCGTCGACAACATCGGCTGACGCGGGCCGATCCACTAGGCACGGACAACGGGGGAGCTCGACATGGCGGGTGACTGGGACATCCAACCGCAGGGCGTCCAGGGCCAGTTGAAGATCGTCGGCGGACACGCCGGCGATCTGTCGACGGCCCTGAACAACCTGGTGACGGACATGCAGGCGGCGGCGCAGGCCGCCGGTACGGCAGTGCCGGGTTCGCATGCGAAGGTCGAAATCCAGGGCCCGGTGCCCGTGGGCGCACCTCCGTTGTCGCACGGCGCGATGGGCCCGGTCGCGGCAGCCCTCTCGCAGTACCTGGAAGGCCGACAGGCCGAGTTGAAGTCGATGTCGGAGCGCATCGAGGCCTGCCTGACCGGCACGGTCAAGGCCGTCAACGAGTACATCGCCGGTGACCTGACCGCCGCGAAGAACGCCCAGAACGCAGCGAAGTCCGTAGACCTCAAGGCGCTCGGCATCCAGCCGGAGGACAAGAGCAAGTGAGCGACGAAAACCCGGTGAACCCGGCCGAGGTGCCGGTCTTCACGGGCAACCTGACCACGCTCGACGAGAAGGTCAAGTCGATCTCGACGGGCGGGGCGACGATCGCCACGGCCGCGGGGGACGTTCACACCAGCTTCGGCGGGCTGAGCGCCTTCTACAAGGCGCCCGAGGCCGACCAGCTGTTCGCGACGACGAAGCCGGTGTCCGACCTCGGGCTGAAGCTCAGCCAGGACATCTGCACGATCTCGGGCGCGCTGGGGCAGTACTCCAAGGACGCCG
>NZ_JAHTKP010000043.1 GCF_019192735.1 Kitasatospora aureofaciens | reverse complement strand
ACCTGGGTCGGGGTATCCGGGGGGTTGGGTACTGGGGGGGGGGGGGGGGGGGGCCGGGCGCCGCGCGCCGCGGCGCCGGGCCCTGGAAACGCACCAACGCGGGCTGACTTGGGAATCGTGCGTTAACAAACGGACGCCGCGATTAAGGGAATTCGCTGCTCACTCCGGCGGTGCCGCTAGCCAGAGCGGTCGTGCTCAGTTGCCCTACCCGAGGCTCGGGGTGACCTCGCCACTCGCACACCCCGATCAGGCAGTGCGCTGCTTGGGCGCGTACCGCAGGAGGACGACGTCGCCGACGGTCGTGGCGTCGAGCAGCTTCATCCGGCTGGTGCTGCCGCCGGGGTACTCGGCGGGGTGGATGAAGCGCGGAGCCTGGGCCTGGCCGACCAGGAGCGGGGCGATGGCGAGGTGCACCTCGTCGGCGAGGTTCTGGGCGAGGAACTGCGTGTGGATCTGTCCGCCGCCCTCGACCATGAGGCGCTCGACGCCACGGCTGCCGAGGTCGTCGAGCATGGCCGCGAAGTCCACGGTCGGGCCGGTGCTGACCACGTTGGCCAGGCCGTCGAGTTCCTTGCGGAGCTTCGCGACCGCGCCGTCGGTGGTGTAGACGACCTTCTGGTCGCCGAAGTGCCAGAACTTGAGGTCCCGGCTGAGGTCGCCGCTGGCGGTGATCGTCACCTTGAGCGGGTACTCCGACTTGCCGGCAGCGGCACGGTCGGCACGGCGCTTCTTGCTGTTGACGAGAAGCCGGGGGTTGTCGCTGCGGAGCGTGTTGCCACCGATCAGGATGGCGTCGGACTCTGCCCGGACCTGGTCGACACGGTCGAAGTCCTCGGCGTTCGACAGCAACAGGCGCTGGGGTGACGTGTCGTCAATGTGTCCGTCCACGGAGGTGGCGACACTCAGGAGGACGTACGGGCGCTCGGCCATCTCGGATTCCTTCGTGGTGGGACGGTGGGACGTCTGCCTGATGTGATCAGACTTCATGGAGCATGACGTTGTCGAGGGCTTCCCGGAACTCCGAGACCTCGGCCACCGACGCCCAGCGCTGCAACTTCGCGTCGAGCACCCCGAGCTCGGTGAACTTCCCACCGCATTCGAGCCCGCGACGGACAAGGTTGCGGCAGCCCTGGCGTGCTGGCGCATCGTCAACTTCCGTTCTCGGGTCACCGATCAGGATGAACCGATCCGGCGCAGTGTTGCGCGCATGAACGCAAGCACAGCATGTGCGGGGGCGCTGCAGACCACTTGTGAGCGATGGGCGGACGCCGTTCGCGCCGTCTGGCGTGTGCTTTCCTGATGCCTCGATACTGGGAGGAATCACACGCGGGGCCGTAGCCGCAGGTCACCAATGCTGCATACGATCAACCGGCCGCGCCGGGGTGTGTGCCAGGTGGTCTTCCACCTTCCGGGCTCCCACTGACGCGGTGGGTAGATACAGGTGTGTCCCGGCACACTGTGGCAGTGCCGGGACACACCTGGCCGATCGAGGTCGGCGGTCAGTTCACCGGGACCAGCGCGTCGTCACCGACAGCCGCGGCGAACCGGCGGAAGGCGGCGGTGTCGTAGACAAGCGCGGGGCCGCCTGGGTTCTTGCTGTCACAAACCGCGACGGCGCCCGGAAGACCGGCACACTCGACGCAGTTCGCCTGGTCGGTGCTCCGGCTGGACTTCGTGAAGACCAGGCCAGTGGCGGAGGCGTTCGGGTAGTAGGTGGTCAATTGAGCCTGTCTCTCTGTGCGGTGATGAACTTCAGGGAGTCCTCAACACCCATGGCCTCGGCCGTGATCTGCTGGAACTTGCCCTGAAACTGCTCCACTTCGTCGGGCTCCTCGTACCACTGTGTGCTGAGCGTCGCATCGACCAGCACGACGTCGAGGTCCTGGCGTTGTGGAAACCCGAGGATGCTGAAGGCACCGCTCATGCCGGGGTGGACAGGGGCGTTCATGGGCATGATCTGTACGTTGACGTTGGGCAGTTTGACCCGGTCGATGAGGCGGTCGAGCTGCGCGGCCATGACCTCGGGACCGCCGACGTTGGAGCAGAGCGCCGCTTCGTGGATCACCGCCCAGACTTTCAGCGGCTCCGGCCTGGACAACACGGCCTGTCGGGCCATCCGAACCTCGACAAGGGCCTGGATGTTGGCGTCCGGCCTGGTCGTGAGCCGCTCGATGACGCAACGGGCGTAGTCGGCGGTCTGGAAGAGCCCTGGGATCACTGCCCACTCGAACGTCCTGAATGACGAGGCCTCGGCTTCGAGTGCCGCGAGATCCACCGTCTCGTCGGTGACGGAGTCCTTGTAGCTCTGCCACCATCCGCGCTTGCCCGCGTTCCGCACGAGGTTGAGCAACGCCTCGGCCAGCTCTTTGTCGGCCTTGTACACCTCAAGCAGGGTGGCGACATCCTTCTCCTTGACCGCAACCTTCGCGTTCTCGGCTCGGCTGATCTTGGTTCCGCTCCAGCCCTCGGCTCTCTCCGCCGCCTCGTCGATACCCAGGCCGGCCTTCATGCGCAGACGCCGAAGCTCGGCGCCGAGCTGCCTCCGGCGAACAGTCTGTACGAGAGCCACCTGATCCCCTCCTGAGCCGTGTCGGGGACAGTCTGCCTCCCGTCCGGAGATGCGCGCTACCGGCAACTCCCCACTCGATGACCTGAATCGCGACCCGATTCGCAATTCTGCGAGTTTGATGGAACGAGTTGCGCCGGCACTCGCGAAGGCGTCATGCTGTGCGTAGTCAGTCGCGAACCGACAGTGATCGACTTCGTTGACTTGGCGTCAGGGCCAGTCTGTTTCTGAATGTGTGACTAGTCGTCAAGTCTCGTTTTCGGAGTTGGATTGCGTCCCTCTCGGGTGGTGGTCGCAGCGGCGTCATGACGATCGCCGTGGCCGCCGCGGCTGTCTCCAGCTCCACCTCGTCGCCGACACCCGGCCGACACTTCGGAGGATCCGCCATGTCCATGGTTAAGGTTGCAACTACGGCCAGACCAGCGGGAGTTCGCCTGGCTCGCCACCGCGTGATCGAGGAGCTGCTCAAGCTCGAAGTCCCGCTCTCCCAGTCCGAGCAGGAGATCGCGCACCAGATCCTCGCGGAGGTGGCCGCCAACGCACTTCAGCACGGCTGTGACCCGGACGACCCGGACCAGGAGTTCCTGATCGAGGCGGACGTCGTGGACGGCGGGGATCTGTGGATGGCCGTCACCGATTCCGGCCGCGGGCGGACCCCCTCCCGGCGGGCGGAGGAGGGCGACGAGTCCGGCCGAGGCCTGTCGATCGTCGCCTGTCTGGCTTCCGCCTACGGTGCCGTAGTTCACGCTGACGGTCGCCGGACGGTGTGGTTCAAGCTGCCCGTCTACCGGCTCTACCTTGCCGCGACTGAGGAGCAGCCGTCGGTCATGGGCCGGGTGGAGGACGTGCGAGCCTCGGGCGTTGCTCTCACCATCGCCATCCTCCACACCCATGGCCAGGCGGGGAGCGCACGGTCTCAGTCGGTGGCTGGAGCGCTCGCAACCACCGGCTCCATCCCGGCGGTTGGCATCAGTGCTGGGAGAGCGGCGTGAGGGCTCGCGTCTCCCGGCTCCTGGCCCGGCGCCTTCCTCGCCCGGCCGGTGCCACAGTCCGCGCCTTCCACATCCGTGCGAACCGGGAGTTCGCGGCGCGGATGCGTGAGGACGAGGCCTACTAAGGCGAGAACCCGGACGGAACCTTCGACGTGAACGAGCTGAGGTCCGTGATCGAGGACGTCCAGGTCCGGAGGAAGCGCTGCGCGTCATTGTGCGCGAGGAAGTCGCGCCGCTGATTCCCATGCTGTCCGCGCTGACGCAAGGGATCGACGACGACGCCCTGCGGGCGCTCCTGACACCGCCCCACGGACCGCCGACGCCCGAATAGCCGAGGCAGACCCGTGTGACTCGCCAGACCGCGGCACCGTGCGGTGCTCAACGACACAAGCCAAAGGAGAACAGGATGCGGATCGCCACCTACGGACGCCCGGGAGCGGGCAAGAGCACGTTCACCGGCATGCTTGCCGACCAGTTTGTCGGCCGCGGCGTGCCCGTCGTGAGGATCAAGCTCGGCGCTCCCCTCTACGACCTTCAGAGCATCGTCTACCAGGTCGCCGGACGGCCGCTGGTCACCCCGGACCGCCAGGACGGCCTTCTCCTCAACGACCTCGGCTCCCACCTGCGCCGCATCAACCCCGCCGCGCTGACCGACACCTTTACCAGGAGGGTGGAGGAGGCGGTGGCGGAGAACCCGGACACAGTGGTCCTCTGCGACGACGCCCGGGCCGCCGACATCGAGGCCCTCGACGCCCTCGACTTCAAGTTCGTGCAGGTCTGGGCGCCCGACGACATCCGCAGGCTGCGGAAGGCGGGTCGGGCCGACCTCTCGCCCGGGGACGAGAACCACCCGACGGAGGCGGAGATCACGATCACTCCGAGTTTCCGGGTCGAGAACGCCGGGTCGATGCAGGCCCTGCTCGTGCGCGCCGAGGAGTTGGCGAACGGGTGGACCTCGTGATCCTCACGGGTCACAGGATCCGGGAGGAGGTGGAGGCCGGCCGGATCACCATCGACCCGTTCGACCCCTCCCTCCTCAATCCCAACAGCTACAACTACCGGATCAGCCCGGTCCTGCGGGTCCACCGCACCCACCGCCTCGACGCCCACTCCGACCACCCCCTGGACGAGTTCACGATCCCGCCCGATGGTTACGTGCTGGAGCCGGGCCGGATCTACCTGGGCACCACCGTGGAGAGGTTCGGCAGCTCCCACTACGTGCCCTGCCTCATCGGCCGCAGCAGCCTCGGACGTCTCGGCGTCTTCCTGGAGTACTCGGCCTACATGGGCAACCTCGGCGCCTGCCACAGCTGGACGCTGGAGATCGAGGTGGTGCAGCGCACCCGGATCTACCCCGGCGCCCGCATGGGTCAGATCACGTGGACGGCGAAGACCGGGGCGGTGCCGGAGTACACCGGCAGGTTCGGCCGGATTGACGAGGCGACCACGCCCCCTGCCCACCACTTCCTGACCACCTCATCCTGAACGGAGGTACCCCAGTGATCCTCACCGGCCACAAGATCCGGGAGGAGCGCGCGGCCGGCCGGCTCACCATCGAGCCGTTCGACCCGGCCCAGCTCAACCCCAACTCGTACAACATCACCCTCGGTCCCACCATCGGCTACTACACCGCCGACGTCCTCGACACCCGCCGGCCCAACGCCTTCGAGACGGTGGAGATCGGCCCGGAGGGCTTCCTGCTGGAGCCGGACCGGATCTACCTCGGCCACTCCGTCGAGGTGATCGGCAGCAACCACTACGTGCCCACCATGCACAGCCGCTCCGGCTTCGCGCGCATGGGCGGCTACGCCCACGTCACCGCCGACCTGATCGACCAGGGGTCGTTCGGACAGCTCACCCACATGCTGCGCGTCGTCCAGCCGCTGGTCGTCTACCCCGGCGACAGCATCGCGCAGGTCGACTTCCGCGCCGTCCTCGGCGACCCGATGCTCTACCAGGGGAAGTATCAGGGCAGCCGCGGACCGATGCCCTCCCAGATCCACCGCGACGTCCCCCGCGCCCTGGCGGCCGCCGCGTGAACAGCACCAGCCCGACGTACGCCGTCAACCCCGCCACCGCCTGCCCAGACCCGCAGGCCGCCCGCCTGGTCGCCACCGCCTACGACACCATCCGCCGGCGCTACGTCGAAGGCCGCCACCAGATCGGGGCCGCGATCATCGCCGCCGACGGCAAGGTCTACCTCGGCATCCACGTCGAGGCGATGGTCGGCCGGTTCAGCGTGTGCGCCGAGATGGCCGCGCTCGCCGCCGCCCGCCTCTGCACCAACCAGCCGCTCCTGGCCGTCGCCGCCGTCCGCTACCCCAAGCCGTCCGAGGCTGGCGGCGCGCGGATCGTCTCCCCCTGCGGGGGCTGCCGCGAGGTCCTCCTCGACCACGCCCCGCAGATACAGGCCGTGGTCCCCCAGGGCGAGCAGGGCGTCTTCGCGCCCCTGCATACCATACTGCCGATCAAGTACGTCGGCACGAAGTGGGGAGCCCAACTCCCCATCCAGGCGCCGTAAGTGATCACATCGTGATCGTTGGTAGCGTCGGCCGCCCGCCGCGCCACCACGGCGCAGCACCACCGAGATGAGAGAGGGTCACATGGCCCCCAAGACGATCCGTCGAGCTGTCATCCCCGCCGCCGGCCTCGGTTCCCGCCTCCTGCCCCTGACCAAGGCCACGCCCAAGGAGATGCTGCCGGTCGGCGACAAGCCGGTGATCGAGCACACCGTCCGCGAGCTGATCGAGAGCGGCATCACCGACATCACCATCGTCGTCAACGGCGACAAGGGGATGATCCAGGAGCACTTCCGCCCCAACCCCGTCCTCGTCGAGCAGTTGCGCCGCGACGGCAAGGCCGCCTTCGCGGACGCGGTCGAGGAGGTCGGGGAGCTGTCCCGCAAGGGCCACATCAGCTACCTCTACCAGCACGGCCCCTACGGAAACGGCACCCCGGTCCTCAACGCCGCCCGCCACTTCGGCGACGACCCTTGTCTTGTGCTGTGGCCCGACGACGTCTTCGTCGCCGACGTCCCCCGCGCGCAGCAGCTCATCCAGGCGTACGAGCAGACGAACGCGCCGGTTCTCGCGCTCATGCCCATGGAGCCCGAGGACTCCTACCGCTACGGCGTACCCGTGGTGAAGGAGGATCTCGGCGGCGGATCCCTGCGCCTCACCGGCCTGGTCGAGAAGCCCAAGCCTACCAACGCCCCCTCCTCGTACGCGGCCATCGGCGGCTACGTCATCACCCCCGGCATCGTCGACGAACTGCGCGAGCTCACCCGCCGGTGGCACGAGAAGCCGGAGGACGAGGTCTACCTGACCGACGCCATCAACGCCTACGCGGCCCGCCGCGCGGTCTATGGGCAGGTCATCGACGGCACCTGGTACGACACTGGCAACCCCGCCGCCTACCTGCGCGCCCAGTTTGCCGCCGCCCTCGCCAACCCCGAGTACGGGCCGGACCTGCGCAAGCTCGCCGCCGAACTCGCCCCCGCCGAGTAACCACCATCAGCCACCGGGGTCGGGCCGCCACCGCGCGGCGGCCCGACCCCGGCCTGCCCCGGCCCGGCCAGCCCGGGTCGGAGAGGAGAGCCCGGCATGCCGGACATCGACACCGCTCTGATCTTCTTCCCGCGCGGCGGGAGCGCGCAGGTCGCCCGGTACCTCCTGCGGGAGTACAACCGCCGCGGCTGGACCACCCGCATCCACGCTGGATCCCTCGGCCGACCCGGGGACCCCGGCCACGCGCCCACCTTCTACGCCGGCCTCGACCTCCACCCCTACGACTACAACCCCGCTTACCGGCGGTTCACCGAAGGTCAGGATCCGCAGGCCGACCCGCTGCCCTTCCACCCTTCCTACGAGGACCGCTCCCTCGGCGCCCGCGGCTGCCCGGATCCCATGTTCGCTGCCGTGCCGCCGACCGCCGGCGCCCGGCTCACCCGCGCCTGGACCGGTCACCTCGTCCGCCACCGCTCCGCCGACCCCGACGTCCTCCACCTCCACCACCTGTCCCATCTCCAGAACGCCGCGTACCGGGCGTACGGGGGCGTCCCGCGGATCACCACCCTCCACGGCACCGAGCTGAAGCAGATCCAGGGCATGCGCGAGCGCATCGCCATCGCCCGCCACCTCGGCACCACCGTCCCGGTCTTGGCCGACACCCTCCACCCGGACCACCCCCACCGCGAGCGCACCCTCAAGCAACTCGCCCACGACGGCCGCCTCGACGACGACCAGGAACATCTGCTGCGGATCACAGAGTGGCCGAAGTGGCGTTGGGCCGACTACTGGCACGCCGCCCTCACCGCCTCCGCGCGACAGGCCGGCCGCATCGTCACCGTCTCCCACCACGACCGCGACCTCGCCCTGCGCCTCCTGCCCGCCCTGCACGGCCAGGAGGTGCCGGCCATCACCAACGGCGTCGACACCACCGCGTTCCGACCTGCCAGCCTCACCGAAGAACAACGCCTGGCCAACCTCCGCCGATGGCTCGTCACCGACCCGAGAGGCTGGGGGGAGAGCCGGCCACCGGGCAACATCCGCTACGACGATGCCGACCTCTCCCGCCTGCTCGATCCCGCCACCGGCCGCCTGCGCCCGCTCCTGCTGTGGGTCGGCCGCTTCCTGGAGTTCAAGAAGGTCCCGGTCCTCCTGGAGGCCTTCCGGCAGGTGCGCGACGAGGTCCCCGTCCCACCCGCCCTGCTGATGTGGGGCGGCTACCCGGGCGAATGCGAGGGCGAACACCCGACGGACATCGCCCACCGCCTCGGCATCGACCGCGATGTCTACTTCGTCGGCTGGCGCGGCCACGATGAACTGCCCAGCGGCCTCCACACCGCCGACCTCATGGTCGCCCCCGCCGTCAACGAGCCATTCGGCATGGTTTACCTGGAGGCGATGGGCTGCGGCACTCCGCCGATCGCGACGGCCACCGGCGGCCCTGCCCGCATCATCACCTCCAGCGGGCACGACGCCACCGGCTGGCTTGTTCGCCCGAACGACCCGGCCTCACTGGCGGCCGCGATCAAGGAGGCCCTCATCGGCTCGCGCGAGCGTGCCCGCCGCGCCGCCAACGGGGCCCGCCACGTCCAAGCCGTTCACGGGTGGGAGCCGGTCGCCGACCGGTATGCGGAGCAGTACGAGGTCGCCCGGGTCGGTAGCAGGAGCGCACGGTGACGGGCGGCCAGACTCGGCGCCCCCAGCCGCCCCCGCCGCGGCACGTCCATCCTTCCGGCTCGCAATTCCTAGCCCCACACTCACCCCGGGTTCAGCCGCCTCGATCGCGGGTCCCGTACGACCAGCGCCCCTGGCACACCATCACCCCGAGCAAGGGGGAGGACGGAGACGTCACGATCGTGAGCAAACCCAAAGGTCTGCTGTTCGATCTGCACGGTGTCCTCCAGCACTTCGACAACCAGGGCGCCCGTTCGGGCGAGCAGGCCGCGGGTCTGCCGCCTGGCATCATCGACCGCATTGCCTACCAGCACCCCGCCTACGAGGCGGCAAAGGTCGGCCTCATGACCGACGACGAATGGGCGCGCATCATCGAGCACGTCCTCGTCGCCGAGTTCGGAGAGAAGGCTCGATCAGCGATAGCGCCGTGGCGCGACGACCGCGGGCGGCCCGACCCCGTCATGATCGACCTGATCGAACAAGCCGGGCAGGTGGTCGAAGTCGGCATCCTCTCCAACTTCACCGACCGCATGCACTCCGACCTGGCCCTGCACGGCATCACCGCCCGCCACGCCTACGCCTCCGCCGACCTCGGCATCACCAAGCCAAGTCCGTTCGTGTTCAGGGAGGCCGCGGATCGCATGGGCATCCGCCCGCAGGACCTGTTCTACTTCGACGACCAGGTCACCTTCGTCGCCGGAGCCCGCGCGGCCGGTCTGCGCGCCGAGCTCTTCACCACGCCCCAGGCCTGTGCCCACCACCTTGCCACCCTCGGTATCACCGTCCGTCTCAACACCGACGCGGCGCAGCAATGAGTGATCGACGGCCGGCGCCAGATGTATGACCCGTCCACCGCAGCGCGCTATCCAGCCCCGCCTTCGGCTGGACAATGCTCACGCCCGACGGGGCAGATCTGGTCGCCCTCTGCCGCATTACAGTGAGCTCTGCCAAGCGGGGCTCACGTCCCAACTACCCGAACTCGTCCCGGAGAACCGATGCCCCAGCCTCCGAAGAGGACGTTCAGCCGCGCCGTGCTGGACGCCGCCACTTGGTACGGGGCGCCCGGTGACACCGACGGTCCCCAGATCGCCTACATGCCCGACGGCTACGTGGTGATGCGCCACGGTGGCGACCCCACAGCACCGACACTCACGTTCGACGCCGACGAGTGGACCGCGTTCAAGGCCGCTGCTGCCGACGGCGAGTTCAACGACCTTCGTGAACAGGCATTGTCCGACAACGGATCACCGCTGCGTGGTTTGCCGCTGCCCTCTCAGCACGCTGAGGGGGCAGCGGGTGTTGAAGAGGACGTCTGAAGCTACTGGGGGAATGGTGGCCGCTCGGCGCCGGCGTGCCCGGCGCCGAGCAGCCTGGGAATAGGGCAGAGCCCGGGGCCAGGGGCAGGTGGTGAGGGGGCGGGCGGGGGGAGGGCTCCGGAGGAACCGCAGAGCATCAAGGTTTTGGGCCCCGGCGCCGCGCTCGCGGCGCCGGGGCCCTCGAAAGCACCACCACTGCCAATCGTCCGGGAAGAAGCTCAACGAATCTCTCGGCGCACACTCGTTCCTGAAACACCCTTAACACCCTGGGATCTTGGCGGCCGCCCACCACGTGGGCGGCCGCCGCGTCTTCGCGTACCGGATCAGCGCCATGCCCAGGAACGGTAAAACGCCGGTCTCCGAGAACACGTCTCGGAGACCGGCGTCACTCCCGCAGTCGATCGGTCGGATTCGCCAACGGCATCGCCGAAGGCGGGGCCGGGGCGCGGTGCGGGGTGGGTCAGTTGTGGGCGTGGAGGTCGGCGTTCAGGCCGCCCCAGGAGCCGGAGCGGGCGATGACCTCGACGGCGCCGGTCTGGGAGTTGCGGCGGAACAGGAGGTTGTCCTGGCCGGACAGCTCGACGGCCTTGGCGACCTTGCCGTCCGGGGTGGTGACCCGGGTGCCGGCGGTGACGTACAGGCCGGCCTCGACGACGCAGTCGTTGCCCAGGGAGATCCCGATGCCGGCGTTGGCGCCGAGCAGGCAGCGCTCGCCGACCGCGACGACCTGCTTGCCGCCGCCCGAAAGGGTGCCCATGATCGAGGCGCCGCCGCCGATGTCGCTGTGGTCGCCGACGACGACGCCCGCGCTGATCCGGCCCTCGACCATGGAGGTGCCGAGGGTGCCGGCGTTGAAGTTGACGAAGCCCTCGTGCATGACGGTGGTGCCGGTGGCCAGGTGCGCGCCGAGGCGGACGCGGTCGGCGTGGGCGATGCGCACGCCGGTCGGGGCGACGTAGTCGGTCATCCGCGGGAACTTGTCGATCCCGTACACGGCGAGCTGGCCGCCCTGGGCGCGGACCGCGAGGCGGGCCTGCTCGACCTGGTCCACCGGGACGGGGCCGATGCTGGTCCAGGCCACGTTGGCGAGCAGGCCGAAGATGCCGTCCAGGTTCTGGCCGTGCGGCCGGACCAGGCGGTGGCTGAGCAGGTGCAGGCGCAGGTAGACGTCGTGCGTGTCGAGCGGCTTCTCGTCCAGCGAGGCGATGGTGGTGCGCACGGCGACCACCTCGACGCCGCGGCGGGCGTCGACGCCCAGCGCCTCGGCGGCGCCGGCGCCGAGCTCGGCCGCGGCCTGCTCGGCGGTCAGCCGGACGGTCCCGGCGGGGCCGGGCTCGGCGGTCAGGACGGGGGCGGGGAACCAGGTGTCGAGGACGGTGCCGTCGGCGGCGACGGTGGCCAGACCGGCGGCGACGGCGCCGTTCGGGAGGGAGGTGGATTCAGCAGTCACATCGTGCACGTTAACCAATGCGGGGGCCCGGTGCCGAACACGCCCACCGTGCGGACACGGCCGCCGCCGGCCCCCGGCGGGCGCGCACCCGGCGTCGGACGGGGCGGGAAAACCCGGTGCTCAGGGGCTCGCCGCTGGGCAATACTCGGGCGGGTGTTCATGTCGATCTCCACCACAGGCAGCGCCGAGAGCCCGGCCACGGATCTCGGGTTCCTGCTGCACAAGCACCCCGGCAAGGTCCAGCAGTTCGCGACGTCGCACGGCGAGGCCCACGTCTTCTATCCGGAGGCGGGGGACGAGGTCTGCACGGCGGCGCTGCTGCTGGACGTCGACCCGATCGCGCTGGTCCGAAAGGGCCGGGGCAAGGGCCGCGGCGGCTCGCCGGACTTCGCGCTCGCCCAGTACGTCAACGACCGCCCCTACGCCGCGTCCTCGCTGCTCGCGGTGGCGCTGCGGACGGTGTTCCGGTCCGCGATGAAGGGCGTCTGCCCGGCCCGCCCCGAGCTGCCCGAGCAGGCCAGGCCGCTGCGCATCGTGCTGCCTGCGGTGCCCGCGAACGGCGCGGGCGAGGGCGGCGGCGCGGCGCTGGTGGCCCGGCTGTTCGAGCCGCTGGGCTGGCGGGTCGAGGCGGCGGCGATCCCGCTGGACGAGGCGTTCCCGGAGTGGGGCGAGTCCCGGTACGTACGGATCGAGCTGGCCTCGGAGTCCGTCCGGCTGGCCGACGCGCTCCAGCAACTGTACGTCCTGCTGCCGGTCCTGGACGGTGCCAAGCACTACTGGGTCGCCCCGGACGAGGTGGACAAGCTGCTCGCCGCGGGCGAGGGCTGGCTGGCCGGCCACCCGGAGCGCGCAATGATCGCCCGGCGCTACCTGTCCCGGCGCTGGTCGCTGACCCGGGCGGCGATGGAGCGCCTGGAGCTGGCCCGGCTCGCCGAGGCGGACGACCGCGAGGTCGAGGAGATCGACAACGCGGTCGACGACCGCCCGGAGGAGGCCACGGAGGCCACGGAGGCCACGGAGACCGCGGAGGTTGCGGAGGCGGCGGCCGAGCCCCGGCAGCCGTCCCTCGCCGAGCAGCGTCGCACCGCGATCCTCACCGCCCTGCGGGAGGTGGGCGCGGCCAAGGTCGCCGACCTCGGCTGCGGCCAGGGCGAGCTGATCGGCGCGCTGCTGAAGGACGCCCGGTTCACCGAGATCCTGGGCGTGGACGTGTCCGCGCGGGCGCTGCAGGTGGCGGTCCGCAAGCTGCGCCTGGAGCGGCTGCCGGAGCGCCAGGCGGCCCGGGTGCGGCTGGCGCAGGGTGCGCTGACGTACACCGACGCTCGGCTGAAGGGCTTCGACGCGGCGGTGCTGTGCGAGGTGATCGAGCACCTGGACCTGCCGCGGCTGCCCGCGCTGGAGTACGCGGTGTTCGGCGGCGCCCGCCCGGGGGCCGTGGTCGTGACCACGCCGAACGTCGAGTACAACGTCCGCTGGGAGACCCTCCCGGCGGGCAGGGCTCGGCACGCCGACCACCGCTTCGAGTGGTCGCGCGCCGAGTTCCGGGCCTGGGCGGAGCGGGTGGCTGCGACCTACGGGTACACCGTGGTGCTGCGCCCGGTCGGCCCGGACGACCCGGAGGTCGGCCCGCCGACGCAGCTGGCCCTGTTCCGTCTCGGCACCGAGGCCACCGAGGCCACCGAGAGCGCCGCTGCCACGGACGCCACCCCGGCCGAACCGACCGACACCCCCGCGACGCCCGAAGGAGGCGAGCCCCGATGAGCGACGAAGCGACCCCGACGGCCGAGCAGCCGGCGCAGGCCGACCAGCCTGTGCCGTCCGAGCTCCCCGCCCCCGCCGAGCCCCGCCGCCTCCCCGTCACCGACGTCTCCCTGGTCGTCCTGATCGGCACCAGCGGCGCGGGAAAGTCCACCTTCGCCCGCCACCACTTCCTGCCCACCCAGGTCATCTCCTCCGACTTCTGCCGCGGCCTGGTGGCCGACGACGAGAACGACCAGTCCGCCTCCGCCGAGGCCTTCGACGTCCTGCACTACATCGTCGGCAAGCGCCTCGCGGCCGGCCGCCTGACGGTCGTGGACGCCACCAACGTCCAGCTGGAGTCGCGCCGCCAGCTGGTGCGGATCGCCCGCGACCACGACGTGCTGCCGATCGCGATCGTCCTGGACGTCCCGCCGGGCGTCTGCGCGGAGCGCAACCGCTCCCGCCCGGACCGCCAGCTGCCGGCCCACGTCATCCCCCGGCAGAACCGCGAACTGCGGCGCTCCCTGCGCGGGTTGGAGCGCGAGGGCTTCCGCAAGGTGCACATCCTGCGCGGCGAGGCCGAGGTGGCGGCGGCCGAGATCGAGCTGGAGAAGCGCTACAACGACCTGCGCCACCTCACCGGCCCGTTCGACATCGTCGGCGACATCCACGGCTGCCGCGCCGAGCTGGAGACCCTGCTGACCAGGCTCGGCTACACCCTCACCCGGGACGCCGAGGGCCGCCCGGTGGACGCTGCGCACCCCGAGGGCCGCACCGCCGTCTTCGTCGGCGACCTGGTCGACCGCGGCCCGGACACCCCTGGCGTGCTGCGCCTGGTGATGGGCATGGTGGCGGCCGGCCACGCACTCTGCGTGCCGGGCAACCACGAGAACAAGCTCGGCCGCGCGATGGACGGGAAGAAGGTCACCGTCTCGCACGGCCTGCAGGAGTCGCTGGACCAACTGGCCGACGAGTCCGAGGAGTTCAAGGCCGAGGTGCGCGCGTTCATGCGCGGCCTGGTCAGCCACTACCTGCTGGACGGCGGCGCGCTGGTGGTCTGCCACGCCGGTCTGCCGGAGAAGTACCACGGCCGCGCGTCCGGCCGGGTGCGCTCGCACGCGCTGTACGGGGAGACCACCGGCGAGACCGACGAGTACGGGCTGCCGGTGCGCTACCCGTGGGCGGAGGAGTACCGGGGCCGGGCGTTGGTGGTGTACGGCCACACGCCGGTGCCGACGGCGAGCTTCGTCAACAACACCATCTGCCTCGACACCGGCTGCGTCTTCGGTGGCAGCCTGACGGCGCTGCGCTACCCGGAGCGCGAGCTGGTGAGCGTCGAGGCCGAGCGCGAGTGGTACGCGCCGGTCCGTCCGATGCACACGGACGCGCCGGGCGCCCGGGAGGGCCGTCCGCTGGACCTCGCCGACGTGGCGGGCCGGCGGATCGTCGAGACCGCGCTGCACGGGCGGATCGCCGTCCGGGAGGAGAACGCGGCGGCGGCGCTGGAGGTGATGAGCCGCTTCGCGCTGGACCCGCGGCTGCTCGCCTACCTGCCGCCGACGATGGCGCCGACCGCCACCTCCCGCCGGGACGGCTGCCTGGAGCACCCCGAGGAGGCGTTCGCCGGCTACCGCGCGGACGGCGTCCGGCACGTCGTGTGCGAGGAGAAGCACATGGGCTCGCGGGCGGTGGTGCTGGTGGCCCGGGACGAGGCGGCGCTGGAGAAGCGCTTCGGCGTGGCCGGTCCGGGCGCCGTCTGGACCCGGACGGGCCGGGCGTTCCTCGCCGACGACGGGCTGACCGCCGCCGTGCTGGGCCGGGTGCGGGAGGCCGCCGAGCGGGCCGGACTGTTCGAGGAGCTGGGCACCGGCTGGCTGCTGCTGGACGCCGAGCTGATGCCGTGGTCGCTTAAGGCGGTCGAGCTGCTGCGCCGCCAGTACGCGGCGGTCGGCGCGGCGGCGGGCGCCGCCCTGCCGGAGGTGCTGTCCGCGCTGGAGCGGGCGGCCGGGCGCGGCCTGGACCTCGCGGACCTGACCGCCCGGCAGCGGCAGCGGGCCGCCGACGCGCAGGCGTTCACCGAGGCGTACCGGCGGTACTGCTGGCCGACCGAGGGGCTGTCGGGCATCCGCCTGGCGCCGTTCCAGGTGCTGGCCGCCGAGGGTGCGAACCTCGCGGTGCGTCCGCACGACGAGCACCTGGCCTGGATCGACCGCCTGGTCGCGGCGGACGACGCGGACGCGCCGGTGCTGCACCGCACTGGGCGCCTCGTGGTGGACACCGCGGACGACGCGTCGGTGGCCGCCGGCATCGCCTGGTGGGAGGAGCTGACCGGGGCGGGCGGCGAGGGCATGGTGGTCAAGCCGCTGGCCTCGCTGGTGCGGACCGAGCGCGGCGAGGGCCGTCCGGGCGGGCTGGTGCAGCCGGGGGTGAAGGTGCGCGGCCGGGAGTATCTCCGGATCATCTACGGCCCGGACTACACCGGGCACCTGGACCAGCTGCGCCGGCGCACCCTGGGCCACAAGCGCTCGCTCGCGCTGCGCGAGTACGCGCTGGGCCTGGAGGCGCTGGACCGGCTGGCCGCCGGCGAGCCGCTGTGGCGGGTGCACGAGCCGGTGTTCGCCGTGCTCGCGCTGGAGTCGGAGCCGGTCGACCCGCGCCTGTAGCCGGTTACCCCATGCCGGTGGACCCGTTCGACCAGCGCTGGTAAGTCGACCGAGAATCGAGGGGGAGTCCGACCTGGGCTCCCCCTCGTTCACCTACAAGCTGCATACAAATTCCGAGTATCGTATACACTTGCCGCTTTCCCGTTCGTCCCGTCACCCCAGGAGCCCGGTATGGCGTTCAACCTCCGGAACAGGCACTTCCTCAAGGAGCTCGACTTCACGCCCCAGGAGTTCCGCTTCCTGGTGGACCTCGCCGCGCAGCTCAAGGCCGCGAAGTACGCGGGCACGGAACAGCCCCGGCTGCGCGGCAAGAACATCGCGCTGATCTTCGAGAAGACCTCCACCCGGACCCGCTGCGCCTTCGAGGTCGCCGCGCACGACCAGGGCGCGAGCACCACCTACCTTGACCCGTCCGGCTCGCAGATCGGCCACAAGGAGTCGATCAAGGACACCGCCCGGGTGCTCGGCCGGATGTTCGACGGCATCGAGTACCGCGGCCACGGCCAGGAGGTCGTCGAGGAGCTGGCCGCGCACGCCGGAGTCCCGGTCTGGAACGGCCTCACCGACGAGTGGCACCCGACCCAGATGCTGGCCGACGTGCTCACCATCACGGAGCACACCGCCAAGCCGCTCCCCGAGGTCGCCCTCGCCTACCTCGGCGACGCCCGCTCCAACATGGGCAATTCGCTGCTGATCACCGGCGCCCTGCTCGGCATGGACGTCCGGATCGTCGCGCCGCGCGCGGTCTGGCCGGCCGAGGACGTGCAGAAGGCGGCGCAGGCCCTGGCCGAGTCCACCGGCGCGCGGATCACCCTGACCGAGGACGTGGCCGAGGGCGTGGCCGGCGCGGACTTCCTCTACACCGACGTCTGGGTCTCGATGGGCGAGCCCAAGGAGGTCTGGGCGGAGCGGATCGAGCTGCTCAGGCCGTACCAGGTGTCGATGGACACCGTCCGGGCCACGGGCAACCCGGCCGTGAAGTTCCTGCACTGCCTGCCCGCGTTCCACGACCTCGGCACGGTGGTCGGGCGGCAGATGTACGAGGCGACCGGCATGACCGAGCTGGAGTGCACCGACGAGCTGTTCGAGTCGGCACACTCCATCGTGTTCGACCAGGCCGAGAACCGCCTGCACACCATCAAGGCGGTCCTGGTCGCGACGCTGGGCTCCTGACGGCTACTTCTCCTACTTCTTCTCCAGCTTGACGCAGGCCACCCGGTCGCCAGCCGCGTGCGGGCCGGCCGGGGTGCCCGCGTGGAGCACCAGCGACCGCGCCTTGCCCGGCCGCGGCTGCCAGTCCACCGCGGCCGAGGCGGTGCCGTCGCCGCGCTCGTCGGTGCGCAGCACCAGCCGCAGCTCGTTGCGCTCGTTGGCGTACGCCGGGTCGGTGGACGGCTGCACCGGGTCGACGACGTCCTGGTAGTGCGGCCCGGACACGGCTGGGTCGGCCCCACAGGTGCCGGTGTGCAGGTGCACCGGGAACCCGTGCCCGGGCGCGAGCCCGGCGACCGTCAGGGTGAGCACCGTCCGCCCGGGCGCCGAGCGGTCGGTGACGACGGTGGCGTGCGAGCCGTACGGCACGAGGTCGCTCGCGTAGCTGATCGCGGCCGGCGGGACGAAGGCCGTCGCCGGGTCGAAGTCGGCCTCGACGACGGACACCGGCGAGGTGGCGGGGGCGAGCAGCGCGAGCGGCAGCAGGGCGGCGAGGAACGGGGCGGACATCGGCGGGCCTCCACGGGCAGGGTGACGGGCACCCTGCTCAACGGCGCCGGGCCGCCGTGGACACCGTCGTCACTCCGCCGTGCGGTGGATGCCCCGGATCTCGCAGCGCGGCCCGCTGGCCCGCATCAGCCGCAGGTCCGCGGTGATCAGCGGCACCCCGTACTGCTCGGCAACGGCGACGTAGGCGGCGTCGTCCGGGGTGAGGTTGTCCTTGAGCTCCCAGATCCGGCCGAGCAGCGGCGCGACCTCGACCTTGCGGATCGCCAGCCCGGCCAGCTCGGTGGTGAGTTCGGCGACCCGCTCGGCGGTCAGCTCCTTGGCCAGGTAGAGGCCGCGCAGCGACTGCATCACCTCGATGACGATGTGCTCGGGCGCCAACCATTCACCGTCGGCGGCGAGTTCGGCCCGGGCCGCGGCACCGCGCACGCCCTCGTCGGCCAGCGCGAGCACCAGCGCGGACGCGTCCACCACGATCATCGGTCGGCCCCCGGTCCTTCCCAGCGTGTTACTTCACCGGCCACCGTACCCGGACGGGCTCGGGGCGGAGGGGACGGGTGTCGTAGAGCCGGCCCCGGACGGCATGTTCCGCCCCGGAGTGTCGTCGTGGAACGGCCGGATCGCCTGTTCGGCCCGCGTCGCCTCCTCGGGGGTGATCCACTCCTGGAAGCCGGCGGCCATGGCGGCGCTCTTCAACTGGTCGAGGGTTAGCGGCAGTCCGTCCCGGATCGTGTTGGCCTTCGCCTGGCCCGCGACCTCCGCCGTGTTGTAGGCGCTGACTGTCACCTTGGTGTTGTCGGGCCGCAGCAGGGTGACGTTGCGGGTGAGGACGTCGCCGATGGCCCGCTCGGTGAGCAGCAGGTGGCTGCCGTCCGGGAGCACGCTGCCGGAGCAGTAGCGGTACTGGCCGTTCACGTTCACTTTGTCGCAGCTGAAGTGGTCGTCGTATCCCAGGACGAACGGGTCCTTGCCCGGGCCCGGCGGGTACGACCCGGGCCGGTACAGGGCGCCGATGCCGCCGTCGACCTGGACGCTGACGTCGGCCGGGCCGGTGCCGTCGTCGTAGAGGAGGCGGGCCCGGACAGCCACGTTCGTCATCTCGGGGCCGGTCCAGCCGACCAGGGAGGAGTAACCGGAGTATCCGGAGGTGTGCCCCGGCGGCAGTGCCCGGGCGAGGGTGAGGACGGCCGCGTGCCCGGTCAGGGCGACCATTTCCTTGTTGGCGCCGCTGCCGGGACTCAGGTGTTCGGCGCCGTCGTCCGACTTCTGCAACGGCTGCGGGAACTGCTTGGCCGGGGTCGGCAAGGCGGAGGAGGCCGCGGCGGTGGACGGCGGAGTGCCACCGTCCGGCCGCAGGGCGACCGAGCCGCCGACCGCCAGCGCGGCGACCGCCGCCACGGAGGCGGCCACCGTCAGCCGGCGGCGGCGCCGGATCGACCGACCCCGCCGGGCACTCGCGACGACCAGCGGGCCCAGGTCGGGGCCGACGCCGTTCATCGCCTGCTCGAAGGTGGCGGACAGCATCTCGCCGTCCACATCCGGCTCGTTCATGGTCTGGTCCCTTTCTCAGCAGCAGAAGGTGAGTCGTGAGCCCCGGCGCCGGCCGGTGCGGAACCCCGCGCCGCACCGGCCGGTGCCGGGTGGTCCGGTGGTGAGGCGCTCTCAGGAGCGGGTGAGCTGCTCGGCCGCCTCCGGCCCGAGCACCGCGCGCAGCCGCCCGAGGGCGCGCAGCGACTGGGCGCGCACCGCGCCCGCGCTGAGGCCGAGTTCGGTGGCGGTCTCCTCGGTGCTGCGGTCCTCCCAGTAGCGCAGGACGAGCACCGCCCGGTCGCGCGGCGGCAGTTCGGCGAGCGCCGTGAGGAGGGTGACGCGCAGCGCCGGGTCGTCCTCGGGTACGGCGCCCTCGGGCAGGTCGCCGAGGGCGGGGCGTTCGCCGGTGCGGCGCAGGCGGCGGTGGGAGAGGTAGCTGCGGACGAGCGCGCTGCGGGCGTAGGCGTCCTGGTTCTCGGCGCGGCGGACCTTGGGCCAGGAGGCGTAGAGCTTGGCGAGGGTGACCTGGGTGAGGTCCTCGGCGAGGTGCCAGTCGCCGCAGAGCAACAGCGCGGTGCGGAAGAGGCGCTGCCCCCGGCTGTACGCGAAGCTCTCGAACTCCGCGGCCTCCTCGGCCCGTCGCGTTCTCCTGATCACCGCTGTCCCCTCGAAACCCCGTGAATCGTGGCGTCGCCACCCCTTGTGCACGGTTAGACGCCTGAGCCCGGAGACCGCGTTACGGGCCCGAGCCCGGAGACCGCGCTACGGGCCGAGGAGCGGCGCCGCGAGCAGCCCGGCGAGCAACGACGTGGTGTTGGCAGTGCCGGAGGCGATCCAGGGCAGCGGGTCGCGCGGGCGCAGCCCGGCGAAGAGGCACAGCAGCAGCGCCTCGACCACGCAGACCGCCGCCTCGCTGAGCCCGAACGCCGTCCAGTACGCTGCGGCGGGCCCGCCGGTCCAGTGCCGGAGGGTCCACCAGAGCAGCGGGTGTGTCACCAGGTTGACCAGCACGGCGGCCGTCGCGGCCCGCCCGGGGCGGACCTGCCCGGCGCGCACGAGGGCGGCGGTGTAGACGGGTGTCTCGGTCAGCAGGGTGAGGGCAAGGGCCACCGGGTAGCGCACGGCGGGGATCGTGCCATGGAAGGGGGAGCATGGCGACCACCACCAGCACAGGGACGCCCACCAGCACAGGGACACCCACCAGCACAGGGACACCCACCAGCACAGGGACACCCACCGGCGCCCGGACACCCACCGGTGCCTGGCCCGCCGCCGGGCCGACGCTCCGGCTGGGCGCGGTCCCGCAGGCGGGCTTCGCGCTGGCGGGCGCACTGGCGCTGGCGCTGGCGCTGCGGGCGCCGACCGGCCTGGCGGTGCTGGGCCTGGCGGCCTTCGGGCTGCTCCACAACGTGCTGGAGCTGCGGTACGTGGCAGGCCGGTTCGCGGTGGTGCTGGCCGGCCCGCTGCTGCGCCTGCTGCTCCTCCTGGTCACCGGCATCGTCGTGTGCCGCCTCCTGCCGCCCTCCCGGATCTCCCAGTCGGCGGAGATCCTGCTCGCGTACGGGCTGCTGGCGGCGGCCTGCTGGTACGGGCTGCGCGGCCGGCCGCTGCTGCTGGCGGGGAGCGCCGTGGTGCTGGCGGGGGCGGCGGCCGGGTCGCTGGCGTTCCCGGCGTACCACTTCGTGGTGCTGGCGCATCTGCACAACGTGGTGCCGCTGCTGTTCCTGTGGGAGTGGTCGCGGCGGCTGGCGCGGGGGCGCGCGGTGTTCCTCGTACTGCAGTTCACCTGGGTGCTGCTGGTGCCGGCGCTGCTGCTGGCCGGCGTGCTGGACGGCTGGCTCGCCACCAGTTCGGGTGGTTGGACGCAACGGCTCGCCGCGGCCTACACGCCGCCGGCCTGGCTGGGCCCGCACACGGGGCTCCGCTTCCTGGCGGTGTTCGCCTTCCTGCAGACGATGCACTACGTGGTGTGGGTGTGGTTCCTGCCGCGCTACGCGCCGGAGGCCGCGGAGGGCTTCGAGGCCCGGGTGCCGGCCCTGAGCGGCGCGAGGGCCTGGGCGCTGGGAGCGGCGGCGGGCGGGCTGCTGGCGGTGCTGTTCGCGGTTGACTACGCGCAGGGCCGGGCGCTGTACGCGGCGGTGGCGAGCTACCACGCCTATCTGGAGTTCCCGGTGCTGCTGATGCTGGTCCTGGGCCTGGGGACCACCCGTCGGGACCTCACGACACGACCGAAACGATTCGAGGAGAACGCATGACGACGACCCTGCTGGCCGATGTCGCCCCCGAGCCGGTCGCCGCCGGCGGCGGCGGCCTGCTGGTGGTATTGCTGCTGCTCGGCGGGGTGGTGGCGGGCGCGGTCTGGCTGATCCGGCTGGAGCGCAAACGCCGTGGCCCGGATGGCCGCTGACCTGCGCCGATACACACCCGGGCATGCCTGCGGTGGTGAACACGGCAGCATGCACTATGGTTTATCTCGACATCGAGATAACTGCCCCTTAGGATATATCTCGACATCAAGATACTTTGCCGAGGGGCGCTCCCGGCGATGCGGGCAAGGTGAGCCTAAGTAAGGCTGACCTTACCACCGTGGCGGCCGGATATCGCACGAAGCACCCAGAAGGAGTCAGTCGTGTCCGCGAACAGCTTCGACGCCCGCAGCTCGCTGCAGGTGGGCGACGAGTCGTACGAGATCTTCAAGCTCTCCGCCGTCGAGGGTTCCAAGCGGCTGCCGTACAGCCTCAAGGTGCTGCTGGAGAACCTGCTCCGCACGGAGGACGGCGCGAACATCACCGCCGACCACATCCGCGCGCTCGGCAACTGGGACGCCAGCGCCCAGCCGAGCCAGGAGATCCAGTTCACCCCGGCCCGCGTGATCATGCAGGACTTCACCGGCGTGCCGTGCGTGGTCGACCTCGCCACCATGCGTGAGGCCGTCAAGGAGCTGGGCGGCGACCCGGCGAAGATCAACCCGCTGGCCCCGGCCGAGCTGGTCATCGACCACTCCGTCATCGCCGACAAGTTCGGCACCCCGGACGCCTTCGTCCAGAACGTCGAGATCGAGTACGGCCGCAACAAGGAGCGCTACCAGTTCCTGCGCTGGGGCCAGACCGCGTTCGACGAGTTCAAGGTCGTCCCGCCGGGCACCGGCATCGTCCACCAGGTGAACATCGAGCACCTGGCGCGCACCATCATGGTCCGGGGCGGCCAGGCCTACCCGGACACCTGCGTCGGCACCGACTCGCACACCACCATGGTCAACGGCCTGGGCGTGCTGGGCTGGGGCGTCGGCGGCATCGAGGCCGAGGCCGCGATGCTCGGCCAGCCGGTCTCCATGCTGATTCCGCGCGTGGTCGGCTTCAAGCTCAACGGCCAGCTGCCGGCCGGCACCACCGCCACCGACCTGGTGCTCACCATCACCGAGATGCTGCGCAAGCACGGTGTGGTCGGCAAGTTCGTCGAGTTCTACGGCGAGGGCGTCACCGCGATCCCGCTGGCCAACCGCGCCACCATCGGCAACATGTCGCCGGAGTTCGGCTCGACCTGTGCGATCTTCCCGATCGACGCCGAGACCATCAACTACCTGAAGCTCACCGGCCGCAGCGCGCAGCAGCTCGCCCTGGTCGAGGCGTACGCCAAGGAGCAGGGCCTCTGGCACGACCCGTCGGTCGAGCCGGTCTACTCCGAGTACCTGGAGCTGGACGTCTCCACCATCGTCCCGTCGATCTCCGGCCCGAAGCGCCCGCAGGACCGCGTGATCCTGGCCGAGGCCGCCGAGAAGTTCGCCGAGGCGCTGCCGACGTACTCCGCCGAGGCCTCGAAGCCGACCACCGTCACCACCCCCGACGGCTCGACCTACGAGATCGACAACGGCGCGGTCGTGATCGCCTCGATCACCTCCTGCACCAACACCTCCAACCCCTCCGTCATGCTGGGCGCCGCCCTGCTGGCGAAGAAGGCCGTGGAGAAGGGCCTGCACGTCAAGCCCTGGGTCAAGACCACCCTGGCGCCCGGCTCCAAGGTCGTCATGGACTACTACGAGAAGGCCGGCCTGCTCCCGTACATGGAGAAGCTGGGCTTCAACCTGGTCGGCTACGGCTGCGTCACCTGCATCGGCAACTCGGGCCCGCTGCCCGAGGAGGTCTCGGCCGCGGTCAACGAGTCCGACCTGGCGGTCGTCTCGGTGCTCTCCGGCAACCGCAACTTCGAGGGCCGGATCAACCCGGACGTCAAGATGAACTACCTGGCCTCGCCGCCGCTGGTGGTCGCCTACGCCCTCGCCGGCAACATGAACGTCGACATCACCAAGGAGGCCCTGGGCCAGGACGCCGACGGCAACGACGTCTTCCTCGCCGACATCTGGCCGTCCGAGCAGGAGGTCGCCGAGGTCGTCGCCGGCTCCATCGACGAGGCCATGTTCGACAAGGGCTACCAGGACGTCTTCGCCGGTGACCACCGCTGGCAGTCGCTCCCGGTCCCGACCGGCAACACCTTCGAGTGGGACGCCGAGTCCACCTACGTCCGCAAGCCCCCGTACTTCGAGGGCATGGCCAAGACCCCGAGCCCGGTGACCGACATCGCCGGCGCCCGCGTCCTGGCCAAGCTGGGCGACTCGGTCACCACCGACCACATCTCCCCGGCCGGCAACATCAAGCCGGGCACCCCGGCGGCGCAGTACCTGACCGCCAACGGTGTCGAGAAGCGCGACTTCAACTCCTACGGCTCGCGCCGCGGCAACCACGAGGTCATGATCCGCGGCACCTTCGCCAACATCCGCCTGCGCAACCAGATCGCGCCGGGCACCGAGGGCGGCTACACCCGCGACTTCACCCAGGCGGACGGCCCGGTGTCGTTCATCTACGACGCCTCGCAGAACTACCAGGCCGCCGGCATCCCGCTGGTCGTCCTGGCCGGCAAGGAGTACGGCTCCGGCTCGTCCCGCGACTGGGCCGCCAAGGGCACCGCGCTGCTGGGCGTCAAGGCCGTCATCGCCGAGTCGTACGAGCGCATCCACCGCTCGAACCTGATCGGCATGGGCGTCCTGCCGCTGCAGTTCCCGGAGGGCGAGAACGCCGAGTCCCTCGGTCTGACCGGCGAGGAGACCTTCTCCATCACCGGCGTGACCGAGCTCAACGAGGGCCGCACCCCGAAGACCGTCAAGGTCGTCGCGGGCGACAAGCAGTTCGACGCGGTCGTCCGCATCGACACGCCCGGTGAGGCGGACTACTACCGCAACGGCGGCATCCTGCAGTACGTGCTGCGCTCGCTCATCGGCTGATAGCGCACAGCGGCTGAACTCCGGCGCAGGAGCCTGGCGGCCGGGCCGTACCCCTTCCGGGGTGCGGCCCGGCCGTCGTTGTAGTACCACGGAGCCAGGATCCCCCTTCACGTGCCGTCCGTCAGGCCCGGTCGCAGCCCTGCGCGCGCAGGGCCCGGGCGAGCTCGTCCCGGCCCTCGATCACCAGGCGGCGCAGCGCCGGCGCCGCGTCCGGGTGGCCGGCCAGCCAGGCGTCCGCCTCGGCCAGCGTCTGCTCGCCGACCTGGGCGCGCGGGAAGAAGCCGCCGACGATCCGCATCGCGATCTCGATGGTCCGCTCGGCCCAGACCCGCTCCAGCAGCTTGAAGTAGGGCGCCGCGTAGAGGGCGGTGAGGTCACGGTGCGCGGGCAGCGCAAAGCCGGCGATGTTCGCCTCGACCAGGGCGTTCGGCAGCTCGTCCGAGTCGACGACGGCGGACCAGGCGGCGGCCTTGGCCTCGGGGGTGGGCCGGGCGGCCAGGCACTGGGTGTACTGGCGCTTGCCGCTGGCGGTGTTGTCGGCGGCCAGCTCCCCGGCCAGCTCCTCGTCGGTGGCCTGGCCGGCGGCGGCCAGGGCCAGCCACAGCGACCAGCGCAGCTCCTGGTCGACCTCCAGGCCGTCGATCCGGGCGCTGCCGACCAGCAGGCCGCGGACCAGGCCGAGGTGCTCGGCGCCGCCGGCGGTCTGGGCGAGGAAGCGGGCCCAGGCCAGCTGGTGGTCGCTGCCGGGCACGGCGTCGCGCAGCTCGCGCAGGGCGCTGTCGGCGAGCAGGCGGCTGCCCTCGCCGCGCCAGGCCGGGTCGGCGTACAGGTCGACGGCGCCCTTGGCCTGGGTGTGCAGCGACTGCAGGACGCCGATGTTGCCCTCGTGGCCGGCGAAGCGCAGCACCAGGGCGACGTAGTCGCGGGCGGGCATCAGGCCGTCGCGGGTGAGGTTCCAGACGGCGGACCAGGCGAGCGCGCGGGCCAGTTCGTCGCGGATGTCGCCGAGGCCGGTGCGCAGCGTCTCCAGCGAGTCGGCGTCGAAGCGGATCTTGCAGTAGGTGAGGTCGTCGTCGTTGAGCAGGACGAGCGCCGGGCGGGGGCGGCCGGCTGCCTCGGTGACGACGGTGCGCGCGCCCGTGACGTCGAGCTCGATCCGGGCGGTGCGCACCAGCGCGCCGTCGGTGTCGTGGTCGTAGAGGCCGACGGCGATCCGGTGCGGGCGGAGCCCACGCGACGGAGTCGCAGAATCGTCCGCAGCCCCGTCCTGGAGGACGGCGAGTTCGGTGATCCGGCCGTCGGCGTCGGTGGTGACCTGCGGGGTGAGCGAGTTGACCCCGGCGGTCTGCAGCCACGCGGCGGCCCAGGCCTTGAGGTCGCGGCCGCTGGTCTCCCCCAGGATGTCCAGCAGGTCGGCGAGTTCGGTGTTGCCGAAGGCGTGCCGCTTGAAGTAGCGGCGGGCGCCCTCGAAGAAGGCCTCCGAACCGGCGTACGCCACCAGCTGCTTGAGGACGGAGGCGCCCTTGGCGTAGGTGATGCCGTCGAAGTTGAGCTTGGCGTCTTCGAGGTCGCGGATGTCGGCGGTGATCGGGTGGGTGGTGGGGAACTGGTCCTGCCGGTAGGCCCACGCCTTGCGCTGGTTGGCGAAGGTGACCCAGGCCGAGCTGTACCGGGTGCGGGCGCCGATCAGGCCGTAGGAGCCCATGAAGTCGGCGAAGGACTCCTTCAGCCACAGGTCGTCCCACCAGCGCATGGTGACCAGGTCGCCGAACCACATGTGCGCCATCTCGTGCAGGATGACGTTGGCGCGGCTCTCGTAGGCGGCGTCGGTGACCTTCGAGCGGAAGATGAACTCCTCGCGGAAGGTGACGCAGCCGGGGTTCTCCATGGCGCCGATGTTGTACTCGGGCACGAAGGCCTGGTCGTACTTGCCGAACGGGTACGGGTAGTCGAACTCCTCGTGGAAGAAGTCGAGTCCGAGCTTGGTGACGCCGAGGATCTCGTCCGCGTCGAAGTAGCGGGCGAGGGACTTGCGGCACATCGCGGAGAGCGGGATCTCCAGCGTGCTGCCGTCGGGCAGTTCGCGGCTGTAGTGGTCGCGGGCGACGTGGTAGGGGCCGGCGACGACGGCGGTGAGGTAGGTCGAGATCGGCTTGGTCGGCGCGAACTCCCAGGTGCGGGAGCCGTCCTCCTCGGTGACGCTCTCGTGGACGGCGTTGGACCACACGTCCCAGGCGGCCGGGGCGGTGACGGTGAAGGTGAACGGGGCCTTCAGGTCGGGCTGTTCGAAGTTCGCGAACACCCGGCGGGCGTCGGCCGGCTCGTAGTGGGTGTAGAGGTAGGTCTCGCCGTCGACCGGGTCGGTGAAGCGGTGCAGGCCCTCGCCGGTGCGGCTGTAGGCGCAGTCGGCCTCGACGGTGAGGACGTTCTCGGCGGCGAGCCCGTCGACGTGGACGCGGGCGCCGTCGAACGCGGCGGCCGGGTCGACCGCGCGGCCGTTCAGGGTGATCGAGCGGACGGCGGGGGCGAGCAGGTCGAGGAAGGTGGCGGCGCCGGGCTGGGAGCAGCGGAAGGCGACGGTGGTGGTGGAGCGGAAGGTCGCGGCCGCGGGGTCGGGGGCCGAGGCCACGTCCAGCCGGACCTGGTAGCCGTCCACGGTCAGGATGCTGGCCCGGTGCTGGGCTTCGTCGCGGCTCAGGTTCTTGCCCGGCACGGCGGTACTCCTTTGTCCGGCTCGCACGGTGGTGCGTCTCTGGTGGTGCGGTCCGATGCGCGGGTGTGCGGCGCATCGAGGGGCATCCTTTCACGCCCTCCCTCGCCGGTACCATTGCACAGGCCGGTCGGCCGGGGCGGAATCAGCGGAGTGGGACGGGTGTTGGCGTCGTGGGGGTGGAACTTCCTCCTCCCCGGACACTCACTTGAAGGGCGACCGCAGTGACGACTGCCGCCGAGCGCAAGACCGCCGACTTCTGGTTCGACCCGGCCTGCCCGTGGGCGTGGATGACGTCCCGCTGGCTGATCGAGGTCCAGCAGCTGCGTCCGGTGGACGTGAACTGGCACGTGATGAGTCTGTCGGTGCTCAACGAGCACCGCGACCTGCCGCAGAACTACCGCGAGCTGCTGGACAACGCCTGGGGCGCGGTGCGGGTCTGCATCGCCGCCGCCCAGCACCACGGCGACGAGGTGCTCGGCCGGCTCTACACCGAGCTGGGTCTGCGCATCCACAACCAGGGCCTCCCGCAGAACCGGGAGACCATCGAGGCGGCGCTGGTGGCCGCGGGCCTGCCGGCCGAGCTGGCGGACGCCGCCGACACGGACGCGTACGACGAGGCCCTGCGCGCCTCCCACAAGGAGGGCATCACCCTGGTCGGCGAGGACGTCGGCACCCCGGTGATCGCGGTCGAGGGCGTGGACGGCGAGCGCGTCGCCTTCTTCGGCCCGGTCGTCACCCCGACCCCGCGCGGCGAGGCCGCGGCCCGGCTGTGGGACGGCACCCTGCTCGTCGCGTCCACCCCGGGCTTCTACGAGATCAAGCGCACCCGGACGGCGGGCCCGTCGTTCGAGTAGGCCCCCGGCAGCATGCGACAGGCCCGGTACCGCTCGGCGGTACCGGGCCTGTCGCGCAGAGGCGTTGGGAGTTGGGGAGTTACGAGCCGAGCGCGGCCGCGTCCCGGCGCTGCTTGAGCAGCCCGGCCGCCGTCAGCAGGGCGACCAGCACCCCGGCCGCGTACAGCTGCTGCCGGTTGCCGTCGGTGGTGGTCATCAGCGCGAGGATGCCGGCCACGGCAGCCATGGCCAGCCAGGTCAGGTACGGGTAGCCCCACATCTTCACGGTGAGCAGCTCGGGCGCCTCGCGCTCCAGCCGGCGGCGCATCCGCAGCTGGACGACGCAGATGAACAGCCAGACCACCAGGATCGCCACGCCGGTGGTGTTCATCAGCCAGGTGAACACGGTCGCCGGCCAGAACTTGGCGGCCAGCACGGCGCCGAAGCCGAACAGGCAGGAGGCCAGCACCGCCCGGCGCGGCACCCCGCCGCTCACCTTGGCCAGCACCTTCGGGCCCTGCCCGCGGCCGACCAGCGAGTACGCCATCCGGGAGGCGCCGTAGATGTTGGCGTTCATGGCGGACAGCAGCGCGATCAGCACCACCACCTCCATGATCGTCCCGGCGCCGGGCACCCCGAGGTGGCGCAGCACGGTGACGTACGGGCCGTCCTGGACGACCGAGGGGTCCTTCCAGGAGACCAGGGTGACGACCAGGGCCATCGAGCCGATGTAGAAGATCGCGATCCGCCAGACCGCCGTCCGCACCGCGTTGGCGACGTTCTTCTTGGGGTCGTCGGACTCGGCGGCGGCGATGGTGACGGTCTCCAGGCCGCCGTATGCGAACACCGAGGCGAGCAGGCCGACGATCAGTCCGCTGACGCCGGTGGGCAGGAAGCCGCCCTGACCGGTCAGGTTGGTCGCGCCGGGGGCGCCGGGGCCGAGCACACCGGCGATGCCGAGCCCGCCGAGGACCAGGAACGCGATGATCGCGGCGACCTTGATGGTGGCGAACCAGAACTCGAACTCGCCGAAGTTCTTCACGGCGGTGAGGTTGCTGGCGCAGAAGAAGACCATGAACAGGCCGACCCAGACCCAGGCGGAGACGCCGGGGACCCAGCCGTTGACGATCTTCCCGGCGGCGGTGGCCTCGGCGGCGACGCCGCAGCAGAGCATCACCCAGTACATCCAGCCGGCGGTGATCCCGGCCCAGGGGCCGACCTCCTTCTCGGCGTGGACGGAGAACGAGCCGGAGGCCGGGCGGGCGGCGGACATCTCGCCGAGCATCCGCATGATCAGCATGACCAGCAGGCCGGAGAGGGTGAATGCCAGGATGATCGCCGGGCCGGCCGCCGCGATGCCCGCGCCGGAGCCGACGAAGAGGCCGGCGCCGATCACCCCGCCCAGCGCGATCATCGACAGGTGGCGCTGTTTGAGCCCGTGCGAGAGCTGCTGGCCGGCGGCCGGGGGAGTGGCGGTGCTCCCGGGCGCCGGGGGCGCGGAGGTGGGGGCCATGGAGACGGATCCAGACTGTGCGGAATGCGGCATGAGCTGTCCAATATCCGGGGACACTGCAGTTCATGCCAACGGCGGCCGATCCGGGCCCACCATGCGGACCCCGTGGTGACGCAAACCGCCATGCATCGTCACTCTCCGCCGATGGGCCGGACCCGACAACCGCCCCCGGCGGGGGTTTGTCCGAAACCGTGACGGCCACGGAGTCGATCACCACGTAGGTTCACAGGTGTTCACTCACCTGCGCACTCCTTGGAGGAGAGCCCCATGGCCACTGCCGGCACCCCGATACCGAGCCGCGCCGTCCTCGCCGATCTGCTGCCCGCCGCCACCACCCGGCTGGGCGCCCAGGCCCGCGACCTGGCCCTGGTGGCCGGCGGCGCCGCGCTGACCGGTGTGGCCGCCCAGCTGTCGGTCAACGTCCCCGGCTCGCCGGTGCCCGTCACCGGGCAGACCTTCGCCGCCCTGCTGGTCGGCACCGCGCTCGGCGCCCGCCGCGGCATCGCCTCGCTCGGCCTCTACCTGCTGGCCGGCCTGGCGGGCCTGCCCTGGTTCGCCGAGGGCACCTCCGGCTGGGCCATGCCCTCGCTCGGCTACGTGCTCGGCTTCGTCCTCGCGGCCGGCCTGACCGGCGCCCTGGCCCGCCGCGGCGCCGACCGCACCCCGGTGAACACCGCCGTCACGATGGTCCTCGGCAGCCTCGCCATCTACGCCGTCGGCGTCCCGTACCTGGCGTTCTCGCTGCACGTGTCCCTCGCCCGGGCCGCCGAGCTGGGCCTCTACCCGTACCTGGTCGGCGACGCGCTGAAGGCCGCCCTCGCCGCCGGCGCCCTCCCGCTCGCCTGGAAGCTCCTCGGCCGCCGCTGACGCCGTTCCCGCACCCTTGCGGAGCCCGGGTGTCCGCGCATGCCACACTCATGGGCATGCGCGTGTACCTGGGCTCCGACCATGCCGGATACGAACTGAAGAACCACCTCGTGGAGTGGCTGAAGGGGGCCGGCCACGAGCCGGTCGACTGCGGCCCGCACATCTACGACGCCGAGGACGACTACCCGCCGTTCTGCCTGCGCGCCGCCGAGCGCACCGCCGCCGACGCCGAGGCGCTCGGCATCGTGATCGGCGGCTCCGGCAACGGCGAGGCGATCGCCGCCAACAAGGTCAAGGGCGTGCGGGCCGCGCTGGCCTGGAGCGTGCAGACCGCCGAGCTCGGCCGCCAGCACAACAACGCCAACGTGATCTCCATCGGCGGCCGGATGCACACCGCCGAGGAGGCCACCAAGTTCGTCGAGATCTTCCTCAACACCCCGTACAGCGGCGAGGCGCGGCACACCCGCCGGATCGAGATGCTGAGCGAGTACGAGACCACCGGCGAGCTCCCGCCGATCCCGGCCCACCACCCCCAGGGCTGAGCCCCCCTTTCCACCCACCCTCCGACGGCCGGCCGCACGCTCCAGTGCGGCCGGCCCTGTCGTTCCCGGCCACGCGCACCCTGTGTCATCGGCCACAGCCCACCGGCGTGCGAAAACCCCGCCGCGCGGGGCGCATGCGCCGCCCGCCTGGTTCGTACGCCCAACCGGCGCACGCCTCCTGACGCCGCGCCCGCCCCCGCGCCGATCGGCCGAAACCTGCTGACGCGCCCGCGCCACGGCGCGACCGCCCGCGTCCGAGCCGTCGACGCCGGGCGGTGCCCGTGGATAAGGTCGGGCCCCATGGCTGGCAGACCGCCGGGCGCACCGCCCCAGACGACTGCGACGAGGCCCGGCGCCGCCCCGGCGTCCGAGTCCGTGACGGCCCGGCTGCGCAAGAGACTCCGCCGGGTCCGCCGAAGGCTGCGCACCGCCGGTGTCGACTACTTCCGCGGCGGCGCCGCCGACTGGCCGGTGCTCTGCGCGCTCGCCCTGCTCGTCCCCCTGCTGATCCTGCTGAACATCTGGATCCCAGCCTGGGCCCCGCCCACCGCCCTCGTGCTGCCGATCCTGGCCGGCGCCCTGCTGCTGCGACCCGGCAGCCTGGTGGTGCTCTACGCGCTCGCCGCGCTCGGCCTGTCCGCCGAGTCCGTGATCCACACCGGCGAGCGGGTCGCCAGCCTGAACCCGGAGGCCTACACCTACGGCGTCACCCCGGGCGCGGCCCTCGTGGTCGGCGCCGCCGGGGTCGGCGGCCTGCTGCTGGCCCAGTTCCGGGCCCGGGTCGGCGTGCCCTGGTGGGGCGGCTCCACCATGCTGTTCGACCTGCGCGAGCGGCTGCGGGTGCAGAGCCGCGTCCCCGAACTGCCGGACGGCTGGCACGCCGACATGGCGCTGCGCCCGGCCGGCGGCCAGTCCTTCTCCGGGGACTTCGTGGTCGCCGCCCGCACCGGCCCGGGCCAGCGGGTGCTGGAGGTGGTCCTCGCGGACGTCTCCGGCAAGGGAATGGACGCCGGCTCCCGGGCGCTGCTGCTCTCCGGCGCCTTCGGCGGCCTGCTCGGCTCGCTGCCCGCGCACGACTTCCTGCCCGCCGCCAACGGCTACCTGCTGCGCCAGTCCTGGGAGGAGGGCTTCGCGACCGCCGTCCACCTGGTGCTCGACCTGGACACCGGCGAGTACGAACTGCTCTCCGCCGGGCACCTGCCCGGCATGCAGCGCCTCGCCGGCGCCGGGCGCTGGGAGGTCAAGGAGGCCACCGAGGGCCCGCTGCTCGGCATCTACGACGGCGCCAAGTTCGAGGGCGTGCGCGGCCGGCTGAACCGCGGCGACGTGCTGATGCTCTGCACCGACGGCATGGTCGAGGCGCCCGGCCGGGACCTCGCCGAGGGCATGGACCGGCTGATGGGGGAGGCGGACCGGCTGGTCCCCGGCGGCGGTCCGGGCACGGGCAGCGGCGCCGCCGGGGCGCTGATCGAGACGGTCGCCCGGGACATCAACGACGACCGCGCGGTCCTGCTGCTCTGGCGCGACTGACGGGATCGCGGCTGACGGACCGGCAGCTGGGGAGCCGTCGGTTGAGGAGGTGCCGGC
Source organism: Kitasatospora aureofaciens (assembly GCF_019192735.1). Taxonomy (GTDB): domain Bacteria; phylum Actinomycetota; class Actinomycetes; order Streptomycetales; family Streptomycetaceae; genus Kitasatospora; species Kitasatospora aureofaciens_A. Next base: position 33,707 of record NZ_JAHTKP010000043.1, on the reverse strand, counting down.
GGAACCGCCCGTTCCCCGGCACATGCCATCGGCAGCTGCTGTCAAGCCTGGGTGCTGATCTTCGGCCAAATCGGACGGCCCGTCGACGGACCGGACCTGCCGCTTCCGTTACCCGCCCCCGCCCGTTTCCCGGCCGCTCAGCGCGGCCCCGCCGACGATTCGTCAGAACCACTCGGCTATCGTCTCGGACGGCGGAAACTCGTCTCGCATCGCAGGATATCGGCGTTGGGCTGACAGTCAGACCTTTACGCAATCGGCACGGTCGACCACACTGAGTCCGGGCGGGACTGGTCAGGATTCGGGGGATGGGGGGCGTCACGTGCTGCACGACAGACCTTGTGCGATCGCTGCGCGCTCCCTCACCGGCCGTGGTGTGCCGGACGGTCCGCGATTCCGCCTCGGGACCGTCGGACAGGCCGGGGTCCGGCTTCGCAGGTGCCGCCGGCCGGTGGCACCCCGCTATGAAACGAGGAAGTGAGTCCGGGTGGCACTCTCCGTCTCCGCGCTGGTCCTGTTCGCGATCCTGTGCATCATCTTCATCCGCAACAAGCAGCTGAAGATCCCGCACGCCATCATCGCCGCCCTGTTCGGCTTCATGCTGCACGAGACCACGGTCGCCGGTTCGATCAACGCCCTGCTCGCGAACCTGGCGCACAGCATCTCCGGTATCACCGGCGGCTGACCGCTGGAGGGCCGGCAGCACCCGCGAGGGGTCACCGGCCGGCCCGTCTGGCCTCCCGCCAACGAGCGAACAGTCCCCGGGGGCGCACCGTCGCCGGGGTCGACGTGCGCACCGGCGCGCGTGCCGCGGTACTCGCCGGCGCCACCGCCCGTGCGACCGGCTCCACCGCTGTCAGCAGCACGAACAGCCGCGCCCAGCACAGCCGTTCACCCCGGGGCCAGTCCAGCGCCCGCAGCGCCGCCGACGCCGCCGACGCCGCCTCGCCGTTGACCCGGACCTCGGCGACGTCGTCGCCCGCCTTCCCGCCCAGGAAGAGCTTCACCCCGACCGGGCCCGGCCCGGTCAGCTCCGGCCGCAGCGCCGGCGCCAGCGCGGGCAGCACCCGGTGCTCCGCGAGCCAGGCCGCCAGCCGCTCGTTGCCGAACCCGAACACCGCCGCCGGACCCTGCACCACGTGCCACCCGGGCAGTTCGGCGTGGTCCGCGTGGTCGGCGTGCACGCCCCGGCCGTCCGTCAGCTCGACCAGCACCGAGGCGGTGGTGGTCGCCCACATCTTCACCGCGTTCGCGAGCTTCTCCTCCTCGGTCTTGCCGAGGCCCGCCGCGCAGTCCCACACCACCGGCGCGTCCGCGCGCCCCAGGTGCAGCACGAAGCCGAGGTCGACGTGGCCGCCGCCATCGTCCCCCGGGTGCTCGCGTACGGCCACCGCCGTCGTCCCCGGGCCGCGCACCACGTCGCCGTCCGCGTGGAACTCCTGCCCGAGCCGCGCCATCTCCCTGACCACACACCGCTGTATGACGGCCAGTCGCTCCTCGGGACGCACCGGGACTCCTCCACCTCTGGATCGCAGTGTTCTGCGTGACGCTCCGTACGCGCCCTCGAACTGCGCTCGAACGCCGCCGAGGCTATCGGCCCGACAGCCAACCGGGAAACCGTCCGGACCGTCCGATCCTCCGGTCGCGGGAATGTCCTGAATGCACCATTTTGGGGAGCGGAACCTGAAGGCCGTCCGCCTGGAGAACCCGCATGCCCCGCACCGACCTGACACCCCCTCCGCCGCTCCTCGCCCTCCCTCCATCGCTACTGACGGGCCCGGACGGCTCCGGCCTGGTCGCCGAGATCGAGGCCTACCTCGCCTCCCTGCCCGCCCCCGCGCGCACCCCGGTGCCGTACGTCTGCCCGTACGGCACCGCCCTGCGCCCCTGGCACATCGGCCACCCGCTGCCCCGGGCCACCCTGCTCGACCGGGTGCTGCGCCGCCCCGCCCGCCCGGTACCGGTCAGCGCCGCGGACCACCTGCGGCTGGCCTCCCGCTACATCGGTGCCGCCGGCTGGCTCCAGGGCGCGATGTGGGACGCCGGCGGCCGGGTCTGCCTGCTCGGGGCGCAGGCCGCGGTCCTCGCGCACGGCTACGGCACCCCGGGTACCGTCCGCACCGCCCGGATCCAGCTGATGGAGGTGCTGCACGCCACGGGCCGCCCGGTGAACTCCCCGGACGAGTACAACGACCGCCCGACCACCCGGCAGGCCGACGTCCACCAGCTGCTCGACCGGGCCGCGGCCCGGGCCGGCCGCCTCGGGGTCTGACCCGTGACCCGCGCGGAAACGCCGATGGCCCCGGTGCGAGGACGCACCGGGGCCGGGCCGATGAGCGGGCGACGAGAATCGAACTCGCGTGACTAGTTTGGAAGACTAGGGCTCTACCATTGAGCTACGCCCGCACGATCCCCCGGACGTTGCCGACCGGAAGTTCGGGGAACAGCGTACCTGGTCCGGTCGCTCCCGCGCACACCGCATTTTCCTCGGCGTTCCCGCACACTCCTTCGGCCCGCCCCGAAATAAGTCGGCCGGCCGCAAGGGCCCGGCGTGTACGCTTCCTCTCGGCACCACGGGGTGTGGCGCAGTTTGGTAGCGCGTCCGCTTTGGGAGCGGAAGGCCGTCGGTTCGAATCCGGTCACCCCGACAGTGCGGCAGGGTCTCGTCCACCGGGCGGGGCCCTGTTCTGTTTGAGGGTACGGTGGCGTCTGGCGTCCGCCTTTCGTGGTACCGGTAGGATGGGGCGCTGGCGGTAGTCCCTGCGGCGTCCACCCAGGTCAACCGCACGAGGGCGAGGAGTCACGCTCACCGTCCACCCCCCCCCACGGGAGATGCAGCTCCAACCGCCCATCGCCCGTCTCGCCCGACCCACCCGTTCCGGCCCCGGCCGGCGGTCCGGGGACGGCGGAGGCAACCTGACCGCAAGCCCATAGGAGACCTAACCGTGAAGAGCGCCGTCGAGACTCTGAACCCGACCCGGGTTCGACTCACCGTCGAGGTGCCCTTCGAGGAGCTCAAGCCCAGCCTCGACGCGGCGTACAAGAAGATCAACCAGCAGGTCACGGTTCCGGGCTTCCGCAAGGGCAAGATCCCGGCTCGCGTCATCGACCAGCGTTTCGGCCGTGGCGCCGTGCTGGAGGAGGCCGTCAACGACGCCCTGCCGCGCTTCTACACGCAGGCCGTCGACGAGGGCAAGATTGAGGTCCTCGGCCAGCCCGACATCACCAACATCGAGGGTGTCGAGAAGATCGCCGATGGCGGCGACCTGAAGTTCACCGCCGAGGTGGACATCCGCCCGGAGATCACCCTGCCGGACTTCGCCTCCATCGAGGTGACCGTCGACGCGATCGTCGTCGCCGACGAGGACGTCGAGAAGTCGCTGGAGCAGCTGCGCGAGCGCTTCTCCTCCGTCAAGGACGTCGAGCGCGCCGCCGCCGCCGGTGACATCGTGGTCGTCGACCTGGTGGCCAAGGTCGACGGCGAGGTGCCGGAGGACGGCACCGCCAACGGCGTCAGCTACGAGATCGGCTCGGGCCGCCTGATCGACGGCATCGACGACGCCGTCGTCGGCCTGGAGGCCGGTGGCACCGCCACCTTCAACACCGAGCTCAAGGGCGGCACCCAGGCGGGCAAGACCTCCGAGGTCACCGTCACCGTCACCGCCGTCCAGGAGAAGGAGCTGCCCGAGCTGGACGACGAGTTCGCCCAGCTGGCCAGCGAGTTCGACACCCTGGAGGACCTGCGCGCCGACTCCCGCAAGCGCCTGGAGCGCATGAAGGAGTACGACCAGGCCACCCAGGCCCAGGAGAAGGTGCTGGACGCGCTGCTCGGCCTGGTCGAGATCGAGTTCCCGGAGAAGCTTCTCAAGGACGAGATCGAGACCCGCAAGCACAACCTGGAGCACCACCAGCTGGAGCCGATGGGCCTGACCATCGACACCTACCTGGAGACCCAGGGCAAGACCCGCGAGGAGTGGGAGGCGGAGATCGAGGAGCAGGCGAAGAAGGGCATCAAGACCCAGTTCGTCCTGGACCAGATCGTCGCCGACGAGGAGCTGGGCGTTAACCAGGAGGAGCTCACCGAGCACCTCATCCGCCGCGCTGCCGGCTCCGGCCTCACCCCGGACCAGTTCGCCCAGCAGGTCGTCCAGGGTGGCCAGGTGCCGCTGCTGGTCGGCGAGGTCGCCCGCGGCAAGGCGCTGGCCACCGTGGTCGAGGCCGCCAAGGTCGTCGACTCCGAGGGCAACGAGGTCAACTTCGACGACGAGACCGACGAGTCGGCCGAGACCGTCGAGGCCACCGAGGCCGCCGAGGCCGCCGCCGAGGAGAAGACCGAGGCCTGATCGCCCCGGTAAACCCCGAAGCGCCCAGCGGGCCCGGACGCCGTAACGGTGTCCGGGCCCGCTGTCGTTCCAGCCGTTGTCGTTCCACCCGGAGGCACCCCGTCCGGCTCGTGCGACCCTGCGCTCACAGCGAACAGTTCTGCGTGAGGGATTCTGCGGCCCGGCCTGCGCGTTAGGGTCCTTGGACAGCAACAATCACGACGTGATACCCGGAAGCTGTGCGACACCGTGACGGCCGCCCCGCGACCGTCCAAATCGACTGAGCAGGTGGCTAAGTGACGTTCCCGCAGATGCAGATGGGCCCGATGGCGCCGCACGCCGCCTCTGGTGACGTGCTCGGCGGCCTGGGCGACCAGGTCTACAACCGGCTTCTCAACGAGCGGATCATCTTCCTCGGCCAGCAGGTCGACGACGACATCGCCAACAAGATCACCGCCCAGCTGCTGCTGCTGGCCGCGGACCCGGACAAGGACGTCTTCCTCTACATCAACTCCCCGGGTGGCTCGATCTCGGCCGGCATGGCGATCTACGACACCATGCAGTACATCAAGAACGACGTCGTCACCATCGCGATGGGCATGGCGGCCTCGATGGGCCAGTTCCTGCTGACCGCCGGCGCCAAGGGCAAGCGCTTCTCGCTGCCGAACGCCAACATCCTGATGCACCAGCCGTCCGCCGGCCTCGGCGGCTCCGCCACCGACATCCGCATCCAGGCCGAGCAGCTGCTGCGCACCAAGAAGCGGATGTCCGAGCTGATCGCCTTCCATAGCGGCCAGTCCTTCGAGCAGATCACCAAGGATTCCGACCGCGACCGCTGGTTCACGCCGGAGGAGGCGCTGGAGTACGGCCTGATCGACGCGATCATGCACAGCGCCGCGGATGTCCCCGGCGGCGGCGGCACGGGCGCCTGAGCCTCGGCCCGGCCCACGAGACCACAGCCCCAACGCCCCGGAGGACAAGAACCCCCATGAACATCCCCAGCCTGTCGGCCGCCCAGGCCCGCGTCGAGGACATGCGCGCCGAGGGCCGCTACATCGTCCCGCGCTTCGTCGAGCGCACCACGCAGGGCATCCGCGAGTACGACCCGTACGCCAAGCTGTTCGAGGAGCGCATCATCTTCCTCGGCTCCCAGGTGGACGACGTCTCGGCCAACGACATCATGGCGCAGCTGCTGTGCCTGGAGTCGATGGACCCGGACCGCGAGATCCAGATGTACATCAACTCGCCCGGCGGCTCGTTCACGGCCCTGACGGCCATCTACGACACCATGCAGTACGTGAAGCCGGACATCACCACGGTCTGCATGGGCCAGGCGGCCTCCGCCGCGGCCGTGCTGCTCGCGGCCGGTACCCCCGGCAAGCGGATGGCGCTGCCGAACGCCCGTATCCTGATCCACCAGCCGTACACCGAGACCGGCCGCGGTCAGGTGTCCGACCTGGAGATCCAGGCCAAGGAGATCTTCCGGATGCGCGAGCAGCTGGAGGAGATGCTCTCCAAGCACTCCAACAAGTCGGTGGAGCAGGTGCGGGAGGACATCGAGCGCGACAAGATCCTGACCGCCGAGGAGGCCGCCGAGTACGGCCTGATCGACCAGATCATCTCCACCCGCAAGACCTCGCTGACCTCCTGAGGTCGGCAGCTTCCGGGGCGGGGCGCGCACGCCGTTGCGCGCCCCGCCCCGGACCCGTCGGCGGCCTCCGCGACGGCATCTGTTCGGTATCAATTCGCCCAGGGCGTAGGGCAGACCCGGCGAAGAGGACGGAATCAGGGGCCCGGCAGAGTACCGTCGGATAGCGAGACCGATCGCCGTCGGCGTTGACGGTCCACAGCACCAGGCCCCGGAACCCCTGCGGGGCCCCTGGCGAAGGGGAAGCACCTCGTGGCACGCATCGGAGACGGTGGCGACCTGCTCAAGTGCTCGTTCTGCGGCAAGTCGCAGAAGCAGGTGAAGAAGCTGATCGCCGGCCCAGGCGTGTACATCTGCGACGAGTGCATCGACCTGTGCAACGAGATCATCGAGGAGGAACTCGCCGAGACCTCCGAGGTGCGCTTCGAGGAGCTCCCGAAGCCGCGCGAGATCTACGAGTTCCTGGACCAGTACGTGGTCGGCCAGGACCTCGCCAAGAAGGCGCTGTCGGTAGCCGTCTACAACCACTACAAGCGCGTTCAGGCCGGCGAGGCGGGCCGCAGCGGCGGCAACGGCCGCGAGGACGCCATCGAGCTGGCCAAGTCGAACATCCTGCTGCTGGGCCCCACCGGCTCCGGCAAGACGCTCCTCGCGCAGACCCTGGCCCGGATGCTCAACGTGCCGTTCGCGATCGCGGACGCCACCGCGCTGACCGAGGCCGGGTACGTCGGCGAGGACGTCGAGAACATCCTGCTCAAGCTGATCCAGGCGGCCGACTACGACGTCAAGAAGGCCGAGACCGGGATCATCTACATCGACGAGATCGACAAGGTCGCGCGCAAGAGCGAGAACCCGTCGATCACCCGTGACGTCTCCGGCGAGGGCGTGCAGCAGGCGCTGCTGAAGATCCTGGAGGGCACCACCGCCTCGGTGCCGCCGCAGGGCGGGCGCAAGCACCCGCACCAGGAGTTCATCCAGATCGACACCACCAACGTGCTGTTCATCGTCGGCGGCGCGTTCGCCGGCCTGGAGCGGATCATCGAGGGCCGCGCGGGTGCCAAGGGCATCGGCTTCGGCGCCAACATCCGCTCCAAGCGGGAGTCGGACGCCAGCGACCACTTCCGCCAGGTGATGCCCGAGGACCTGGTGAAGTTCGGCATGATCCCGGAGTTCATCGGCCGGCTGCCGGTGATCACCAGCGTGCACAACCTGGACCGCGAGGCGCTCCTGCAGATCCTCACCGAGCCGAAGAACGCGCTGGTCAAGCAGTACCGCAAGCTCTTCGAACTGGACGGGGTGGAGCTGGAGTTCTCCCGGGACGCGCTGGAGGCGATCGCCGACCAGGCGATCCTGCGCGGCACCGGCGCGCGCGGTCTGCGGGCCATCATGGAGGAGGTGCTGATGTCCGTGATGTACGAGGTCCCCTCGCGCCAGGACGTCGCCCGCGTGGTGGTCACCGGGGACGTGGTCTCCAAGCACGCGATCCCGACCCTCGTCCCGCGCGACATGATCAAGCGCGAGCGGCGCGAGAAGAGCGCCTGACCCGCGATCGTCGTACGAGAAGGGGCCCCGCACCGACCGGTGCGGGGCCCCTTCTCGTACGACTGACCGTTACTTGGCCACCTCGGCGACCGCGCGCAGGTCGCGGGCGTCGGCGGCGAGCTTGTCCAGGTCCGGCGGGGTGTCGTCGGTGGCGACCTTCAGCACCATGACGACGCTGCTGTTGTCGGCCCAGGCGCAGATGCCCATCTTGGTGTCGCTGTCGGTGGCGTTGGCGCACTCCATCGTGCCGCCCTTGGGACCGGCGTCCACCGCGTGCCGGCTGTCGAGCTTCGGGCCGCTGGAGGTGAAGCCGGTGAACATCTGGTCCAGCTCCTGCTTCGGCAGCAGCACCTTGCCGTAGACGCCCACCGCGACCAGCTGCGGCTCCGACTGCGCGTCCTGGTAGACCCCGGCCACGCCGGTGGGCTTCCAGTTGCCGTCGCCCTTGCCGATCTCCGCGGTGAGCTCGTCCTCTATCTTCTGGGTGGTCGCGGGGTCGTCGTTCTTCTTCAGGTCCTTGAACGTGGCCGGCATCACGATCTTCTGGGTGCCCGCGTTGCTGGTTAGGTCGAAGACGAAGTACGCGAGCGCGCCGCCGCCCAGGACCAGCACGCCGAAGACGACGCCGAGCACGATCCACAGCGTCTTGTGCGACTTGCGCGGCGGCGGAGGCGGGGCGTACATGCCGTACGCGGGGTAGCCGCCGGCCTGGTCGTACCCGGGGTAGCCGGCCTGGTCGGGCGCCGGGTAGCCGGGGGCCTGAGCGGGCGCGGGGTAGCCGGGGGGCGGGGTCTGCGGCGGCACGGGTGCCGCGCCGTACGGCTGGCCGGCGGGCGGCGGCGGGGCGCCGTGGGGGCTCTGCTCGGTCACGAGGGCCCTTTCTTGGGATGGGAGAGCGGCGCCGCCCCGGAAACCCGGGGCGGCGGTGAGCAACGGCGCCCGAGGCTACTTGGCAACCTTCATCGCGTCGCGGATGGCCCGGGCCTTGTCGGCGGCCTGGGCCGGGGTGAGCGGGGTCGGCGCCGCGCCGGTCAGGCTGGGGTGCGAGAACGTGATGCGGCCGGTGGTGGACTTGTCCGCCCAGACACAGACCGTGGTCTGGCTCTTGCCGCCGAGGATGCTGTACACGCCGCACTCCAGCTTTCCGGAGGAGGCGTGGCTGTCCTGCGCCGGGAACTCGGTCATCGGCGTGGACCAGGTCGCGCCGCCGCCGTCCTTCTTCGAGTCCTCGATGATCTGGTTCGGGTCGTTGAGCGTCCCGTAGACGCCGATCACCGAGATGCCGTCGAGCGGGTCGGGGGCCTTGGTGTAGCTGGCCACCAGGACGTTGAGGTCCGTGCCGAGCTTGGCGGCCTCGGGCTTGCTGGTGTCGGCGGGCTTCTCCTCGGCCGTCTTCTTGACGTACCCGTCCGGGAGGCTCTGCGGGGCGGCGATCTTGTACTTGCCGCCCGCGTCGCTGCCGCCGCCGATGAACTTGTAGGCGGCGAAGCCGCCGCCACCCAGCACCAGCGCGCCGATCACCAGACCGACCACCAGGCCGGCCTTGCTTTTCTTCGGCGGCGCCGGGTACCCGGGCTGCCCGTACGGGGCCTGCGGCGGCACGCCGTAGGGCTGTTGGGGCGCGCCGTACTGGGGCTGCCCCTGCGGCGGGTAGCCGTACTGGGGCTGCGGCGCGCCGTACTGCGGCTGCGGCTGCGGCTGCGGCTGGCCGTACGGGGGCTGTCCCCCGTAAGGCTGCGGCTGTCCCTGCGGATACTGCTGGTTCTGGCCGTACATCTGTCTGTGCTCCCCCGCCGCACCTTGCGGCCTGTCTGGTTGTTGTCCCGTTGTCCCGTTACTGCCCGGAAAACCGGACGAGTGCCCGGGCACGGTATCGCACGCCGCCCACGCCGGACCCGGCCGGGCACACGGAGTCCGCGGACCGAAAGCGGTTCGTAACCCACGCCCCCGGTTACGTAAACTGTGCGTCGTGACCGACACGACGAACCAGCGCCCCGTGAGCACCACCCCCGGGGACGATGCGGCAACCCTCCCGACGACCTACACCCCCGCGGACGTAGAGGGCGAGCTGTACGAGCGCTGGGTGGAGCGTGGCTACTTCACCGCGGACGCCAAGAGCGACAAGCCCCCGTTCACCATCGTCATCCCCCCGCCGAACGTCACCGGCAGCCTGCACCTGGGCCACGCCTTCGAGCACACGCTGATCGACGCGCTGGTCCGCCGCAAGCGGATGCAGGGCTACGAGGCGCTGTGGCAGCCGGGCATGGACCACGCCGGCATCGCCACCCAGAACGTGGTCGAGCGCGAGCTCGCCAAGGAGGGCAAGTCCCGCCACGACCTGGGCCGCGAGGCCTTCGTCGAGCGCGTCTGGAAGTGGAAGGCGGAGTCCGGCGGCCAGATCTCCGGTCAGATGCGCCGCCTCGGCGACGGCGTCGACTGGTCCCGCGAGCGCTTCACCATGGACGAGGGCCTGTCCCAGGCCGTCCAGACCATCTTCAAGAAGCTCTTCGACGACGAGCTGATCTACCGGGCCGAGCGCATCATCAACTGGTGCCCGCGCTGCCTGACCGCCATCTCGGACATCGAGGTGGAGTACCAGGACGACGACGGCGAGCTGGTCTCGATCCGCTACGGCGAGGGCGAGAACTCGATCGTCGTCGCGACCACCCGCGCCGAGACGATGCTCGGTGACACCGCGGTGGCCGTCCACCCGGAGGACGAGCGCTACAAGCACCTGGTCGGCACCGAGATCGAGCTGCCGCTCACCGGCCGCCGCATCCCGGTCGTCGCCGACGCGCACGTCGACCCGGAGTTCGGCACCGGCGCCGTCAAGGTGACGCCCGCGCACGACCCGAACGACTTCGAGATCGGCCAGCGGCACAACCTGCCGGCCATCACCGTCATGGACGAGCACGCCGTCATCACCGCGCACGGCCCGTTCCTCGGCCTGGACCGCCTGGAGGCCCGCTCGGCGATCGTCGCCGCGCTGCGCGCCGACGGCCGGATCGTCGCCGAGAAGCGCCCGTACGTCCACTCGGTCGGCCACTGCTCGCGCTGCAAGACCACCATCGAGCCGCGGCTGTCCATGCAGTGGTGGGTCAAGGTCGGCCCGCTCGCGCAGGCCGCCGGTGACGCGGTCCGCGACGGCCGGGTGAAGATCCACCCGCAGGAGATGGAGAAGCGCTACTTCGACTGGGTCGACAACCTGCACGACTGGTGCATCTCGCGCCAGCTGTGGTGGGGCCACCGCATCCCGGTCTGGTACGGCCCGAACGGCGAGGTCGTCTGCGTCGGACCGGACGAGCAGCCGCCCGCCGGCGAGGGCTGGCACCAGGACACCGACGTCCTGGACACCTGGTTCTCCTCCGGCCTGTGGCCGTTCTCCACGCTCGGCTGGCCGGAGCAGACCGAGAGCCTGGCGAAGTTCTACCCGAACTCCGTCCTGGTCACCGGCTACGACATCCTGTTCTTCTGGGTCGCCCGGATGATGATGTTCGGCCTCTACGCGATGGACGGCACCCCGCCGTTCCACACCATCGCGCTGCACGGCATGGTCCGTGACCAGAACGGCAAGAAGATGTCGAAGTCCTTCGGCAACGTGGTCAACCCGCTGGACTGGATGGACAAGTACGGCTCCGACGCGCTGCGCTTCACGCTGGCGCGCGGTGCCAACCCGGGCGTCGACGTGCCGATCGGCGAGGACTGGGTCCAGGCGGCCCGGAACTTCGCCAACAAGATCTGGAACGCCACCCGCTTCGCGCTGATGAACGGCGCCACCGTCGAGGGCCCGCTGCCCGCGCCGGAGGAGCTGACCGCGACCGACCGCTGGATCCTGTCGCGCCTCAACAGCACGGTCGCCGAGGTGGACGGGCTGTACGAGGACTACCAGTTCTCCAAGCTCTCCGAGGCGCTGTACCACTTCGCGTGGGACGAGGTCTTCGACTGGTACGTCGAGCTCTCCAAGACCACCCTGGCAAAGGGCGGTCCGCAGGCCGACGCCGTGCGCCGGGTGCTCGGCGAGATCCTGGACGTCACGCTGCGGCTGCTGCACCCGATCGTGCCGTTCGTCACCGACACCCTGTGGACGACGCTGACCGGTGCCGAGTCGCTGGTCATCGCCGACTGGCCGAAGGACAGCGGCTACCGCGACGCCGAGGCCGAGGCCGAGATCGCCACGCTCCAGCAGGTGGTCACCGAGGTCCGCCGGTTCCGCTCGGACCAGGGCCTGAAGCCGGGCCAGCGCGTCCCGGCGAAGCTGGAGCTGGACGGCACCGTGCTGGTGGTCCACGAGGACGCGATCCGCTCGCTGCTGCGGCTGACCGTCCCCGAGGAGGGCTTCGCGGCCACCGCCTCGCTCCCGGTCGCCGGCGCCACTGTGTCGCTGGACCTCTCCGGCACCATCGACGTCGCGGCGGAGCGCAAGCGCCTCGCCAAGGACCTCGCGGCCGCCGAGAAGGAGAAGGCGCAGACCACCGCCAAGCTCGGCAACGAGGCGTTCCTCGCCAAGGCGCCGGACGACGTGGTCGCCAAGATCCGGACCCGCCAGGACGCCGCCGAGGCCGACATCGCCCGGATCACCGCCCAGATCGCGGCGCTGCCGCAGGGCTGAGCCGCCCGTCCGTAGCCCCGAGGGGCCGCATTCCGCCGGGAGCGGGGTGCGGCCCCTCCGTCATTTCCGGTGGTTTCGCTACGCCCAATAGCCCAGCACCATTGCTCCCTTCCGGCGAATATTCATCCTGGACCGGGTGAGGTCCTATTCCGCCCGAATTCATTCCGGTCTTGCCCGCGCGGGTTCGCGGAAGTTTGCAGGTGGGATGTGTACGGTGTGACGGAGTTTTCGCAGAGCGTTTCTGCTGGGCGTTCTGCTGAGCCGACGGACGGGAGGGCATGGCGTGGTGGTGACCGAGGAGTTGGTTGACGAACTTTCCCCCGCGGCGGTCGAGGAGGCCAAGGCCAGGGCGGCGACGCTGCTGCTCGCGTTCCGGCACGGGAACCAGCTCGCCTTCGATCACGAGCTGGACCTGCTGTTCGCGGAGCACGTCGAGCGCGAGGTGACCACCCTGCTCGCCTGGATCGCCGCGGAGGCGGTCCGCAAGGCCTACGCCCCCGAGGTCGGCGACAAGGTGCTGCGGGCGATGGCCCGGCGGGCGCCGGCCGACACCGGCGCCGTCGCGGTGGACGAGGAGACCGCGGACGCCGCCCGGCTGATCGAGGCGGTGGCCGTCGGTGACGTGGCCGAGGTCCGTGAGCTGGTCGCCTCGACGGCCGACACCACCTTCCTGGTGGGGGGCCTGCTGCAGGGCGTCGCGATGATGCTGCCGTTCCTGCCCGAGGGCGAACTGGCCGAGATCACCACCGAGTTGCGCCGCCGGCACGGCGGCACTGCCGCTCACGTCCCGGAGGCTCGGGCGGGGGTCTGACGAGGTCCCCGGCCCGGGCTCGGCGTGGCGTTACTGCATCACGGCATCGCGTGCAGGTGTGTGCCGATGGTGTGCGTGTGCGTGCGGGAGCTACCGACAACTCAAGTCCCTGTCGGGAAAGGAGACTTGTCTCACAAGGTGGAGTAGACCAATCCGGCTGTCAAGAGGAGTGTCACGCCGCGGGTGGACCCGCATCGCTCTCGGTCCGCCCGAAGACCGGGGGCATGTGGGCGGCCGGTGCCGGCGAGATCAGCCCGGCGACACTCCTCTTGATCAAAGGCTGCACGGCATTCGGAGGTGCGAATCGATGCTTCGTTGCGGTTCGAGCTCGCTAGATCAATGATAAAGGGGGCAAAACTGGAAACATGGCGCAAAGTGGTCGTTCTCACCCCGTGAGGACGACCCGCCAACGCTCCGTAGACTGTGGTCGTGAGCGACAAGGCCGACCCGAACCCGTACACCCTCCGCCCCGCCGACGGCGGCACCGGCGACGCCCTGCGCGACGTCGAGACGGAGCTCTCCAAGCGCTGGCCGGAGAACAAGCTGGAGCCCTCGCTCGACCGGATCGAGGCGCTGATGGACATCCTGGGCCAGCCCCAGCGGTCCTTCCCGTCCATCCACATCACCGGCACCAACGGCAAGACCTCCACCGCCCGGATGATCGAGCAGCTGCTCAACGCCTTCGAGCTGCGCACCGGCCGCTACACCAGCCCGCACGTGGAGACCGTCACCGAGCGGATCAGCCTGGACGGCGCCCCCATCACCCCCGAGCGCTTCGTCGAGGTCTACCGCGACATCGCGCCCTACGTGGAGATGGTCGACGCGCAGCAGCCGGTGCCGATGTCCTTCTTCGAGGTGCTGACCGGCATGGCCTACGCCGCGTTCGCCGACGCCCCCGTCGACGTCGCCGTCGTCGAGGTCGGCATGGGCGGCTCCTGGGACGCCACCAACGTCATCGACGCCGCCGTCGCCGTGATCACCCCGATCGGGCTGGACCACACCGACAAGCTCGGCGAGACGACCGGCGAGATCGCGGTCGAGAAGTCCGGGATCATCAAGCCCGGCGCGGTCGCCGTCGTCGCCCAGCAGCAGCTGGACGCCGCCCAGACCATCCTGCGGCGCGCGGTCGAGGTGGACGCCACCGTCGCCCGCGAGGGCATGGAGTTCGGCGTGATCCGCCGCGAGGTCGCCGTCGGCGGCCAGCTGGTGACGCTGCGCGGGCTCGGCGGCGAGGAGTACGAGGACGTCTTCATCCCGCTGCACGGCGAGTACCAGGCGCAGAACGCGGCGCTCGCGCTGGCCGCGGTCGAGGCCTTCTTCGGCGTCGGCGGCGCCCGTGGCGGGCAGCTCGACGTGGACAAGATCCGTCAGGCCTTCTTCGGCGTCTCCTCGCCGGGCCGCCTGGAGATCGTTCGCCGCAGCCCCACGATCATCCTGGACGCCGCCCACAACCCGCACGGCGCGCAGGCCACCGTCGCCGCGATCGGCGAGGCCTTCGGCTTCACCCGGCTGGTCGGCGTGATCGGCACCTCCGGGGACAAGGACGTGGCCGGCGTGCTGGAGGCCTTCGAGCCGATCCTCGCCGAGGTCGTCATCACCCGGAACTCCACCCACCGCGCGATGGACGTCGACGCGCTGGCCGCGCTGGCCGTCGACATCTTCGGCGAGGACCGCGTCCAGGTCGAGCCCCGGCTCGACGACGCCATCGCCGCCGCCGTCACCCTCGCCGAGGAGGGGGGCGACCTCGGCGGCGCCGGGGTGCTGATCACCGGTTCGGTCATCACGGTGGGCGAGGCCCGCCTGCTGCTCGGGAGGAAGTGACATGAGGACGCTCTGCTCCTCCACGCTGATCGGCGAGGCGCTCCTGATCGTCTTCGCGGCGCTGGTCGCGATGCGGCTCTCCAGCGTCTCGACGGCCACGGTCTGGATCGTCAGCGGAATCGCCATGGCGCTGTGCATCGCGTTGTGCGGCATGATCAACCGGCCCGGTGCGGTGACGACCGGCTGGGTGCTGCAGATCGGCCTGATCGCCAGCGGCTTCGTCCTGCCGACGATGTTCGCCCTCGGCGCGGTCTTCGCCGGCCTGTGGTGGTGCTCCGTGCACTACGGCCGCAAGGTGGACGAGTTCAAGGCTGCCCGCGCCGCCGCCGAAGCAGCCGCTGCCCAGGCCTAGACCAGGCCCCGGACCAGCGGAACCGGCAGGTCGCTCACGCAAGGTAACCTCTGCCGTGTCGCATACCGTATGCCGGACCAAATCCCCAGGAGACGCACCGTGTCCCAGCGCACTCTCGTCCTGCTCAAGCCCGACGCCGTCCAGCGCGGCCTGGCCGGCGAGATCATCAGCCGCATCGAGCGCAAGGCCGGCTGGCGGCTGACCGCCGTCGAGCTGCGCACCTTCGACCGGGGGACGCTGGAGCAGCACTACGCGGAGCACGTCGGCCGCCCGTTCTACGAGCCGCTGCTGGAGTTCATGACCTCCGGCCCGTCGATCGCGATGATCGTCGAGGGGGAGGAGGTCGTCCGCGGCATCCGCATGCTGGCCGGCGCGACCAACCCGCTGGAGGCCGGAGCCGGCACCATTCGCGGCGACTACGCGACGATCACCCGCGAGAACCTGATCCACGCCTCCGACTCCCCGGAGTCCGCCGAGCGCGAGATCAAGATCTTCTTCCCCGCCCACGCCTGAACCGGCACCGGGCGGCACGCCCGAGGGACCTAGGGACTGCCCCGGTCGGGACCATTGGCCCGGCCGGGGCATTCTTATCGTGAAATAGGGAACTGGGACCGCCGACACGGCGTCCCAATGCTCGGAGAAGCGATCACGCTCCGGACAATGGACGGTATGCCCCACGTCGACGTCCGTACCGCGCGGCGTGACTACGATGGACGCGACTCAAGGGCCCGGTAAGGCAGCTCAGCTGGTCTCCGCCCAAGCGTGGGCGCACGCAGTCGTCCACCCCCCATGAACTCCGAGCCCGGGAAGGCACCTACACCCCATGGCGAGCAACCTGTCGTTCATCGGCCGCGACTTGGCGATCGACCTCGGAACTGCCAACACGCTGGTGTACGTCAGGGGCAAGGGGATCGTCCTCAACGAGCCGTCCGTCGTCGCCGTGAACACCAACACCGGTGGCATCCTCGCGGTCGGCGCCGAGGCGAAGAAGATGATCGGCCGCACGCCGGGCAACATCGTCGCCATCCGCCCGCTCAAGGACGGCGTGATCGCCGACTTCGAGATCACCGAGCGGATGCTCCGCTACTTCATCCTCAAGATCCACCGCCGCCGCTACCTGGCCCGCCCCCGCGTTGTCGTCTGCGTGCCCTCCGGCATCACGGGGGTCGAGCGCCGCGCCGTCATCGAGGCTTCCTCGCAGGCCGGCGCCCGCCAGGTGCACATCATCGAGGAGCCGATGGCCGCCGCGATCGGCGCCGGGCTGCCCGTCCACGAGGCCACCGGCAACATGGTCGTCGACATCGGCGGCGGCACCACCGAGGTCGCGGTGATCTCCCTCGGCGGCATCGTCACCGCCCAGTCCATCCGGGTGGCCGGCGACGAGCTGGACAACGCGATCGTCCAGCACATCAAGAAGGAGTACTCGCTGCTCCTCGGCGAGCGCAGCGCCGAGCAGATCAAGATGAGCATCGGCAGCGCCTTCGGCCTGGAGGGCGAGAAGGACGAGCACGCCGAGATCCGCGGCCGTGACCTGGTCAGCGGCCTGCCCAAGACCGTCGTCATCTCCGCCGCCGAGGTCCGCGAGGCCATCGACGAGCCGGTGAACTCGATCATCGACGCGGTCAAGACCACCCTCGACCAGTGCCCGCCCGAGCTGGCCGGCGACGTCATGGACCGCGGCATCGTGCTCACCGGCGGCGGCGCCCTGCTGCGCGGCCTCGACGAGCGGCTGCGCCGCGAGACCGGCATGCCGATCCACATCGCCGAGAACCCGCTCGACTCGGTCGCGCTCGGCTCCGGCAAGTGCGTCGAGGAGTTCGAGGCGCTCCAGCAGGTACTCGACGCGCAGCCGCGCCGTTAGCACCGACGACACATCCGACAGTCAACTGAACGGGCCGCCGCCGCCCGGGCCCCACAGCCCCGGCGGCCGGCCAGGTACGAAGGGGCAGTACCAGCACCGTGAGGGACACACGAGAGAGCCGGCTGCTGCTCATCCTGCTGGTGGCCGTCGCCTTCGCGCTCATCACCGTGGACATCAAGGGCGGTGCGAGCTCCCCGCTCGGCGGTGCCCGGCACGCCGCCGCCAGTGTCCTCGGCCCGGTCGAGCGCGGCGCCGCCACCGTCGTCGACCCGGTCGCCAACACCGTCCGGGCCTTCCGCGACGCCGCCACCCACAGCGGCCGCACCGATCAGCTCGCCCGCGAGAACACCGAACTGCGGCAGAAGCTCGCCTCCTCCGACATGGCCGCCGGCCGTACCAAGCAGCTCGACGACCTGCTGCGCACCGCCGGCGCCGGCGGCTACACCGTCAAGGCCGCCCAGGTCATCGCGATCGGCCCGGCCCAGGGCTTCTCCTGGACCATCACCATCGACGCCGGCAGCGACGACGGCCTCACCCGCGACATGACGGTGATCAACGGTCAGGGCCTGGTCGGCCGGATCACCACCGTCGCCCGCACCACCGCCACCGTGCTGCTCGCCTCCGACCCCGGCTTCACCGCCGGCGCCCGGCTGGAGGGCAGCGGGGAGATCGGCTTCGCCTCCGGCGGCGGCGACAGCCCGATGAAGGTCTCCCTGCTCAACGGCAAGGCGCAGGTCAAGGCCGGCGACCGCTTGGTCACCTTCGGCTCGCAGAGCGGCCGCCCGTTCGTGCCCGGGGTGCCGGTCGGCAAGGTCGTCGAGGTCCAGGCCAACGCCGGCCAGCTGACCAAGACCATCCTGGTCGAGCCGTTCGTCCAGTTCACCCGGCTGGACCTGGTCGGCGTCGTGGTCGTGCCGCCGCGCAGCGACCCGCGCGACGGGGTGCTGCCGCCCGCGCCCGCCCAGAGCCAGGCCCCGGCCGCTACCGCCGCCCCTGCCGCACCGGCCGCTCCCGCCACCACGACCCCGGCCGCCCCGCCCGCCAAGCCCACTGGGGGGAACTGAGCCATGCGCCTCGCCCGCATCCCCGTCTCCGCCGTCCTCATCCTGCTCGGCCTGATCCTCCAGGTCAGCGTCTTCGGCCGGCTCCAGCTCCCCGGCGCCACCCCGGACATACTGCTGCTCGTGGTGATCGGCCTCGCCATGGTCTACGGGCCGAAGGGCGGCTGCGTGGTCGGCTTCGCAGCCGGCCTGCTGGCCGACCTCGCGCCACCGTCCGACCACGCGATCGGCCGCTACGCGCTGGTGCTCTGCCTGATGGGCTACGCCGCCGGGCTGCTGCGCCCGGACCACGGCCGCCAGCGGTCGGTGTCCGGCGCGCTGCTGGTGGTCGCCGTCGCCGCCGTCGCCTCCACCCTGCTGTACGCGATCGTCGGCGCGCTGGTCGGCGACACCGCCGCCCGGCACGTCGGCCTCGGCGGCCTGGTGATCAGCGCGCTGCTGTACGACCTGCTGCTGGCGCCGTTCGTGGTGCCGCTGGTGATGCTGCTCGGCCGCCGCTTCGGGCGCGGCCCGGCGGCTGCCGCCAGCGACGACGACGAGGGCGGGCCCGGCCTGGGCACGCTGGCCCGCTACCGCACCACCCGTGATGTCTCGTCGGGCCCGTCCTACAAGAAGCGACGCGGACCCGGCTTCGCCCGGCGCCCGTAACCCCGCCCCCCGACCTCCCGACTTCCCGCACTCTGGAGCGCACGAGACGTGAGCAACATCCCCGAGACCGGCCGTACCCGGCGGGTGACGATCCGTCTGGTGGTGCTGCAGATCCTGGTGCTGTCGCTGCTCGCCACCCTCGGTGGGCGGCTGTGGTACCTGCAGATCCGCAACGCCAGCGTCTACACCGCCAAGGCGACCGGCAACCACATCCGCGAGGTGGTCGAGCCGGCCGTCCGCGGCGAGATCCTGGACGCCTCCGGCCGGATCCTGGCCGGCAACGAGACCCGCCTGGTGGTCTCGGTCAGCCGCACCTCGCTGCTCCAGCAGAGGGACGGCGGCAAGGCGGTGCTGGGCCGGCTGGCCGAGGTGCTGGGCATGCCGGCCAAGGACGTGCAGGAGAAGGTCCGGCTCTGTGACGCCAAGACCCCGCAGCCCTGCTGGAACGGCTCGCCCTACCAGCCGATCCCGGTCACCAAGGAGGCGACCACCCAACAGGCGATGCAGATAATGGAGCGCCGCGAGGACTTCCCCGGGATCACTGCGCAGCCCACCGCCGTACGCCGCTACACCGGCGCCGAGGGCGCCAACATGGCCCAGGTGCTCGGCTACCTCTCGCCCGTCACCGACGACGAGGTCAGCAAGACCGCCGACAAGACCGGGTTGGACCGCTACCTGCCGGCCGACCAGATCGGCCGGGCCGGCCTGGAGTCGGTGTACGACCGCGACCTGCGCGGCACCGCCGGCATCACCCAGCTGGAGGTCGACAACCTCGGCCGGGTGATCGGCACCGCCGGCACCGTCGCCCCGCAGACCGGCGACAACCTGGTCACCAGCATCGACGCCCGGGTGCAGAAGGTCGTCGAGGACAACCTGGCGCAGGCCATGGCCGACGCCCGGAACACCTTCGACAAGGTCACCAACCGCAACTACGAGGCCGACTCGGGCGCCGCCGTCGTGATGGACGTGCACACCGGGCGGATCGTCGCGATGGCCAGCGCGCCGACCTACGACCCCAACCTCTGGGTGGGCGGCATCAGCGGCAAGGACTACCAGGCGCTGACCAGCAAGGACTCCAACTTCCCGCTGCTGAACCGGGCCATACAGGGTCAGTCCGCCCCCGGCTCGACCTTCAAGGTCGTCTCCACCACCGCCGCCGTGCAGGCCGGCTACTCGCTGGACGGGACCTACGCGTGCCCGAAGGCCATGACCATCGGCGGCCGTGAGTTCAAGAACTTCGAGAGCGAGAGCTTCGGCGCGATCTCCCTGGAGAGGGCGCTGGAGGTCTCCTGCGACACCGTCTTCTACGGCCTGGCGTACGACCAGTGGATGAAGGACGGAGGCATCAAGCCGAAGAAGGAACCGGGCGACTGGTTCTTCAAGACCGCCCACCAGTTCGGCCTCGGCGCCAAGACCGGCATCGACCTGCCGGCCGAGGTCACCGGCCGGGTGCCGGACCGTCAGTGGAAGCAGTCCTTCTACGACAACAACAAGGACGCCTGGTGCAAGCAGGCGGAGAAGGGCGGCAACAGCTTCTCCGACCAGATCGCCCGGGAGAACTGCGTCGACGGCTACCAGATGCGCGCCGGTGACGCCGTCAACTACGCGATCGGCCAGGGCGACACGCTCGTCACCCCGGTCCAGATGGCCCGCATCTACTCGGCGCTGGCCAACGGCGGCACTTTCTACCGGCCGACCATCGCCAAGGCGGTGATAAGCCCGAGCGGGCAGCTCGTCCGCGAGATCGCCCCGCACGAGGACGGCAAGTTCCCCGGCGACCAGAAGCTGCTCAGCTACATCGACCAGGCCACCGCGGGTGTCATCACCAGCGGTACCGCCGCCTGGAAGTTCGCCGGGGCCGGCTGGCCGCAGAACAAGATCGAGCTGCACGCCAAGACCGGCACCGCCGAGGTCGAGGGCAAGCAGACCACCTCGTGGCTGGACACGTACAGCAAGGACTACGCGGTCGTCATGACGATCAGCCAGGGCGGCACCGGCTCCGGCGGTTCCGGTGACGCCGTCCGCCGGATCTACCAGGCGCTGTACGGCGTGGACGACAAGGGCAACGTCGACAACGGCAAGGCGCTGCTGCCCGCGCCGCAGGCCGAGCTGCCGAAGTTCAACCCGGACGGCACCGCGATCATCAAGCCGGCCGGCTACAGCGTCGCGGACCCGTCCGGGCTCGCCGACCCGGGCGTGACCGGCGGCTCCCCGCGGGTCTTCCTCGACCCGGCGCCGCCGTCGGCCCCGCAGACCCTGCTCACCGCAACCGACGCCGCGCTCGAACCGACGCGCGGCGCGGGAAGGGGACGGGCGTGAGCGAGCGAAGTGAGCTCACCATTGAGAGGTGCGCGTGGGTGAATGCCCTCGCCGAGCGAAGCGAGGCGGGCGCATGAGCTCGTACGGCTCCTACCGGCAGTTGCGGCTCGGGCCGCAGCGCACCGGGGTCTCCAAGGCCCTCGCCAAGGACTCCCCGCTGTGGCGGCTGGACTGGATACTGCTGCTGGCTGCGCTGACCCTGTCGCTGGGCAGCTCGCTGCTGGTCTGGTCGGCCACCCGCGGGCGGGAGTCGCTGACCCACGGGGACCCGCAGTACTTCCTGTACCGGCACCTGACCAACCTCGTGGTCGGGCTGGTGCTGTGTGCGGTGGTGATAGCGATAGGGAGTCGGCGCTTCCGCACCCTCGTCCCGTTCGTCTACGTCGCCGTCATCGTGCTGCTGATGGCCACGCTCAGTCCGGTGGGCTCGACCATCAACGGCGCGCACTCGTGGATCCAGCTGGGCGGCGGCTTCTCGATCCAGCCGGCCGAGTTCGCGAAGCTGGGGATCGTGCTGGCGATGGCGGTCGTGCTGTCGGACCAGGTGGACGCGGGGGAGCGGGAGTTCCCCTCGCACCGGGCGGTCTTCCGCGGACTGGTCTGGGCCTGCCTGCCGATGGGCCTGGTGCTGCTGATGCCGGACGCCGGGTCGACCATGGTGATGGCCGCGATCGTGCTGGGCATCCTGCTCGGCTCGGGTGCGGCCAACCGCTGGGTGCTCGGGCTGCTGGTGGCCGGCACCGCGGGGTGCATCGCGATCTGGAAGCTCGGGGTGCTGAGCAAGTACCAGATCGACCGGTTCGCGGCCTTCGCCAACCCGCAGCTGGACCCGTCCGGCGTCGGCTACAACACCGCGCAGGCCCGGATCGCGATCGGCTCGGGCGGGCTGACCGGCAAGGGGCTGTTCCACGGGACGCAGACCACCGGGCAGTTCGTCCCGGAGCAGCAGACCGACTTCGTGTTCACGGTGGCCGGCGAGGAGCTGGGCTTCGTCGGGGCGCTGGCGATAATCCTGCTGGTCGGCGTGATCCTCTGGCGGGCCTGCAAGATCGCCCGGCAGGCGACCGACCTGTACGGGACGATCGTGGCGGCCGGGATCATCGCGTGGTTCTCGTTCCAGGCGTTCGAGAACATAGGGATGTGCCTGGGCATCATGCCGGTGGCGGGCATCCCGCTGCCGTTCGTCTCGTACGGCGGGTCGTCGATGTTCGCGGTGTGGATCGCGATCGGGCTGCTCCAGGCGGTACGGAGCCAGCGGCCGATAGGGGCCTGACGACGTGTTCGGCGAGGGCCGGTCCGGGTGGTCCCGGGCCGGCCCTCGGCGTGTCTCCGGGAGCGCTCAGAGCAGGCAGTCGGCGGCGGTCAGGACCGCGCGGGCCTGGTGAGCCACCTGGACCTCGACCGGCACCCAGCGGGCGCCGAACCGGTGGCGCAGCTCGTCCAGGCTCTCCGCGACGATCGCCCGGGCGCGGTCCCTCGCGGCGTCCGCCGCCGGGCCGCGCGCGTCCGCCAGCAGCCGCAGCAGCATCGACGCCACCCGCAGCGGGAGGCGGGCCGCGACCAGCCCGGCGGTGGTCACCCGGGAGACCGTGAGCGGCTCCGGGTACCAGTGGTCCAGCCACTCGTCCGCGACCGGCGGGGCCACCTCCAGGTTGAACTCGGTGGTGCGCACCAGCGCGCCGTGCTCCGTGCGGGCGCGCGCGGGGACGCGGGCGAGCAGCGCGGTCAGCTCCTCGGCACGCGCCTTGAGCGTGCGGGCGGCGGCGCCGACGGCCTGCCCGACGGCCGGGTGCGGGCGGGCGTCGCCGACCGCGTCGACGGACCACATCGGGACCTCCAGGACGGCCGTCACCGCGCCGAGCCGCGCGGCGTACGACCAGGTGGAGAGCTCCGGCTCGTCCGGCAGGGCCCGGGAGGCGCCGGCGCTGCCGGGGGCGGGCATCAGGTAGGTGCCCGGGGCGGGGCTGGCCCAGCCGATCGCGTCGAAGGAGTCGAGGTCGAGCGGGATGCCGGCCCGGCCGGCGGAACGGGCGAAGCGCTCGGACAGGCCCGGGACCGGGCGGGTGAGCTGGACGAAGGCGCCGCCGAAGTCCACGCCGTGCAGCGAGCACTGGAGGAACGGGCGGAGTTCGTCGAGCAGGCCGGTCAGGGCCAGGCTCTCCGGCATCGGCCGCCGGTCGGCGCCGGGGGCGGGCAGCATTTCGGGCTGCTCCTCGAAGGACGGGCGGAAGAAGTGCTCGTAGTGCCGTCGCATGGTGAGCGGGCCGTCCAGCCAGCCGGCGTTGAGCGCGGCGCCGTCCGGGTCCAGGCAGAGCAGCAGGTGCCAGGAGAGGCCGGGCCGGGTGGGGCGCTCCAGCAGCAGCTCGGCCAGCCGCACCGCGGCGGCGATGCCCACCGGCTCGTTGGGGTGCGGGCCGCCGACCGCGAGCACGGCGTGCGGGCCCCGGTCGATGGAGAGCAGCAGCAGGGGCCGCCCGGCCCGGGACCGGCCGATCTCGCGCAGGCGGCAGCGGTCCGGGTGGCGCAGGGCCAGCCGCCGGGCCGCGGCCTCGGCGCCGGCCACCGTCGGGTAGCGGGCCGGGGCCCCGGTGAGGGGCCGGGACGGACGGACCCGCCGGCCGGTGTCGGTCATGGTTCTCCTTGCACCCGGGCGCGGGGCCGCCGGGGCGCGGACGGTGCGCCGCCGGACGCGGCCCGGCGGAGCCGGGGTCGGGGCCTTGCGGGCCGGGGACGGGTCGCCGGTGGGGAGTCGGCGGAGGGCCGAGCGTACGGCCCAACTCCCGTCTCCGGAAGGGGTGCAGGGGGTCTCCGGCGGAGCCCTGCCAGTAGCGCACGGGCCGTCCGGGGGTGTCAACGGCGGACGGCGCGGGAACGGCGGGCGCGCACCGTGGGCGGCGGGGCGGCTGCGACGGCCGCCGGTCGCGCCGGAGCGCGCCGCGGGACCGGGGCTCTGTGGGGGGCGGGGGTGAGCCAGGCGGCCCGTTCCCCGGATTGGGCTACCCTTGAGGGTCACCCCTCCCAGCCGTCGCCTGCCGATGCGCGCGGCACCGAATCACGTCGTAAGGGTTCCTAGTACATGACTGTCGAATCGGTCTTCCCACGCCTGGAGGCCCTCCTCCCGCACGTCCAGAAGCCGATCCAGTACGTCGGCGGCGAGCTCAACTCGACCGTCAAGGACTGGGACGCCTGCGACGTCCGCTGGGCGCTGATGTACCCCGACGCCTACGAGGTCGGGCTGCCCAACCAGGGCGTCATGATCCTCTACGAGGTGCTCAACGAGCGCGAGGGCGTGCTGGCCGAGCGCACCTACAGCGTCTGGCCGGACCTTGAGGCGCTGATGCGGGAGCACAACGTCCCGCAGTTCACCGTGGACGCCCACCGGCCGGTCAAGGCCTTCGACGTGTTCGGCCTCTCGTTCTCCACCGAACTCGGCTACACCAACATGCTGACGGCGCTCGACCTGGCCGGCATCCCGCTGGAGGCCAAGGACCGCACCGACGAGGACCCGATCGTCCTGGCCGGCGGCCACGCGGCGTTCAACCCCGAGCCGATCGCGGACTTCCTCGACTGCGCGGTGGTCGGCGACGGCGAGCAGGCCGTGCTCGACATCACCGAGCTCATCCGCGCCTGGAAGGCCGAGGGCCGCCCGGGCGGACGCGACGAGCTGCTGCTGCGCCTGGCCCGCACCGGCGGGGTGTACGTGCCGAAGTTCTACGACGTCGAGTACCTGCCCGACGGCCGGATCGGCCGCGTCGTGCCGAACGCCCCGGGCGTGCCGTGGCGGGTGTCCAAGCACACCGTGATGGACCTCGACGAGTGGCCCTACCCGAAGCAGCCGCTCGTCCCGCTCGCCGAGACCGTGCACGAGCGGATGTCCGTCGAGATCTTCCGAGGCTGCACCCGCGGCTGCCGCTTCTGCCAGGCCGGCATGATCACGCGCCCCGTGCGGGAGCGAAGCATCACCGGCATCGGCGAGATGGTCGAGCGCGGGCTGAAGGCGACCGGCTTCGAGGAGGTCGGCCTGCTGTCGCTGTCCAGCGCCGACCACACCGAGATCGGCGACATCGCCAAGGGCCTGGCCGACCGCTACACCGACGACAAGATCGGCCTGTCGCTGCCGTCCACCCGCGTCGACGCCTTCAACATCGACCTCGCCAACGAGCTGTCCCGCAACGGCCGCCGCTCGGGCCTCACCTTCGCCCCCGAGGGCGGCAGTGAGCGCATGCGCAAGGTGATCAACAAGATGGTGTCGGAGGAGGACCTGATCCGCACCGTCGCCACCGCGTACGGCAACGGCTGGCGCCAGGTGAAGCTGTACTTCATGTGCGGCCTGCCGACCGAGACCGACGAGGACGTGCTCCAGATCGGCGAGATGGCGAAGAACGTCATCCAGAAGGGCCGCGAGGTCACCGGCCAGAACGACATCCGCTGCACCGTCTCCATCGGCGGGTTCGTGCCCAAGCCGCACACCCCGTTCCAGTGGGCCCCGCAGCTGTCCGCCGAGGCCACCGACGCCCGCCTCGCCAAGCTGCGCGACTCGATCCGCGGCGACCGCAAGTACGGCAAGAACATCGGCTACCGCTACCACGACGGCAAGCCGGGCATCGTCGAGGGCCTGCTCTCCCGCGGCGACCGCCGGGTCGGCGGGATCATCCGCGCCGTCTACGAGGACGGCGGCCGCTTCGACGGCTGGCGCGAGCACTTCTCGTACGACCGCTGGATGGCCTGCGCCGACAAGGCCCTGGCCGGCACCGGCGTCGACGTCGACTGGTACACCACCCGCGAGCGCACCTACGAGGAGGTGCTGCCCTGGGACCACCTGGACAGCGGCCTCGACAAGGACTGGCTGTGGGAGGACTGGCAGGACGCCCTGGAGGAGGTCGAGGTCGACGACTGCCGCTGGACCCCGTGCTTCGACTGCGGCGTGTGTCCCCAGATGCAGACGGCTATACAAATCGGCCCGACGGGCAAGAAGATGCTGCCGCTGACGGTCGTCAACGCCGCTGACCAGCAGAAATAGCCCGAAGTATGGGTGACACGGTGAGCGAGCTGTGTGACTTACTTCACAGCCTTCCGGAGGGTGAGCGGGAGCTCGTCCTGGGCGCGCTCGGCATGACGCGCGCCCCGGGCGACCCCGCCCACCCCAGGGAGGCCCGGCAAGGCGGCCAGAGGACCCCTCTGCCCGCCGCCCGGAGTGCCCCGGGCATCGAGACGTCGATCGAGTGGGTCTGACCCCTCAGCGCGACGCATGGAGCCTTCCCTAGCAGGACTCGGGAAGGCTCCGTTGCATGCACGACTGCGTCGGTCAAAGGACTGGCCTCACCGCGAGTACGACTGTGCGTTCGTCAGCATTCCTGCGAGTGATAGTCAGTAGATGGCGTCTCCCACCTTCGCGTGAAGGTCGGGCCGATTGTTGGTGACCGTCTGTACCGCATTACCCCTCGGTCGGGTATCGCGGAAGGGACTTGAGCCAGGCTGTGACCTTCAACGATCGTTGCAGGTCGACTTTGAAGAGGTCGGGGTACGCCTCGGCTAGCGCACGGCGGATGCTCGCGGCTTCCTGGATGGTGGCAAGGCCCTCGTCCGGCCGGCCAGCCCCTCCCAGGTTGGCGGACAGGTTGTGCAGGGACATGGCGAGGTCGGGCAGGTGGGCGTCTGGGTTTGTTTGGGCCAGTGCGCGGTAGTGGCGGACGGCTTCCTCGATGGTGGCAAGGCCTTCCTCCCTTCGTCCCGCCTCTCCCAATCGATTAGACAGGTTGTTCAGTGACGAGGCGAGGTCGGGCAGGAAAGCTTCTGGGTTTGTTTGGGTCAGCGCGCGGTAGTGGTGGACGGCCTCCAAGCTTGCGGCGAGGCCTTCCTCTTGCTGGCCCCCCTCCGTCAACCAATTGGACAGGTTGTTCAGCGATGAGGCGAGGTCGGGTAGGAAGGCGTCCGGACTGACCTCTGCCAGTGCGCGGCGGATGCCCACGGCTTCTTCGATTGCCGCAAGGCCTTCCTCCCATCGCCCCGTGTCCCCCAGATCGACGGACAGGTTGTTCAGCGATGAGGCGAGGTCGGGTAGGAAGGCGTCCGGGTTGCTCTCGACCAGTGCGCGGCGGATGCCCACGGCTTCCAAGCTTGCAGCGAGGCCTTCCTTCAGCCTCCCCAGCTCTCCCAGATTGACGGACAGGTTGTTCAGTGACGAGGCGACGTCGGGTAGGAAGGCGTCCGGGTTGCTCTCTGCCAGTGCGCGGCGGATGCTCACGGCTTCTTCGATAGCGGCGAGGCCTTCCTCCCGCTGTCCCGCCTCCCTCAACCGGACGGACAGGTTGTTCAGTGACGAGGCGAGGCCGGGCAGGTAGGACTTCGGGTTTGCTTGGGCCAGTGCGCGGTAGTGGCGGACGGCTTCCAGGCACGCGGCAAGGCCCTCCTCCCTTCGCCCAGCTTCCCCCAACCGATTGGACAGATTGTTCAGGGACATGGCGAGGTCGGGCAGGTGGGCGTCTGGGTTTGCTTGGGCCAGTGCGCGGTAGTGGCGGACGGCTTCCAGGCACGCGGCAAGGCCCTCCTCCCTTCGCCCAGCTTCCCCCAACCGGATCGACAGATTGTTCAGGAACAAGGCGAGGTCCGGCAGGTAGGTGTCCGGGCCGGCCTTGGCCAGTGCGCGGTAGTGGCGGACGGCTTCCAGGCACGCGGCAAGGCCCTCCTCCCTTCGCCCAGCTTCCCCCAACCGGATCGACAGATTGTTCAGGCTCGTGGCGAGGTCGGGCAGGTGGGCGTCCGGGTTGCTCTCTGCCAGCGCGCGGCGGATGCTCACGGCTTCCTCGATGGCGGCAAGGCCCTCCTCCCGCCGCCCCAGCTCTCCCAGATCGACGGACAAGTTGTTCAGGCACATGGCGAGGTCGGGCAGGTGGGCGTCCGGGTTGCTTTCGACCAGTGCGCGGCGGATGCTCACGGCTTCCTCGATGGCGGCAAGGCCCTCCTCCCGCCGCCCTGCCTCCCCCAACCGGATGGACAGGTTGTTCAGCGACGAGGCGAGGTCACGCAGGAAAGCGTCAGGGTTCGCTTCGGCCAACATTCGATAGCCGCCAGTGATGGTTTCGGCGAGGCTGACCGCTGTGCTGGCGAGGCGTCGACTGGAGGCCGGAAGGAGGCCATGGAGGGTGATTAGGTCGTTGAGGGGAGTTTCATCGTCGTTGATGACAGCGTCAAGGGCGGTAATGAGCGGCTCAGGGTGGTCGGTCTGGACAGCCGTGGCGATGACAAGACTGGCAAGTCGATGAAAGTTGTGCGTGCACAGGTTGGTGAGCTGGGTGTCAAGGCGGTCGTGGAAGACGGGGTGAGCGGCGGCGCGGCTGTACACGGTCAGCAACTGGCTGGCCTGAGTGTTGTCGGCGCCGTCGAGGAGTTGGGCGGCGATGGCGGGGTTGTCATCCAATACGCGGCCGATGTGGCGTTCAGCGAGACGGTCGGGCTGTAGCACTCCCCACGGTCGATCTCCAGATGCGGCAGGATAGAGGCTGGCGATCCACGCTGTGACTTGATCACGCCGGGCCCGAGTTTGGTCAGCCAGCATAGGGAGTCTGCGCCAAATGGCGTCGGCACCTGCGCGGTCGGTGGCGCCGACCAGATGGGCTGCGGCCAGTGCTGCTTCCATGGCTTCCGGATACAGATCCGACGGCACGAGGCCGCGGGCGGCGGCGCTCTGTTCCCAGTAATGGCTCTCGTGGGAAAGAAGACGATCCTCCACCTCTTCCGCCGTCCGATGAGCCCCATCATTCTTGCCCAGTCCGATCTGGTCGGCCGGCCCGAGGGCGGTGTCAAGTAGGTCAGCGAGAGCGGTCATGTGGAGGGTGAGTGCGTTGCCGTAGACGTCATGACTGAGCTGCGGTATCGGCAGGGTATCTGCGGAGGCCAGCCAGTTGTGCTCAGCAAGGCCCTCAACCTGGGGTAGGGCGGCGGCGAGCGCCCGGACAGCGTCACGGTAGGCGCCTGGACGGTCAGCAGGCTCGTTCTCCAACGGGGTGAGCAGGTGCGTGGGGGCGCTGCCTAGCAGATCCCGGGAGAGACGACTGTTGGTGGCGCGCCGCCACCAGTCGCCATCGGTGCGGGCCAGCAGAAGGATCTTCAGTGGAGTGGTACCCGGGTGCTCGACGGCGGCTTCGACAATGGCAGCCAGCTGTTGGGTGCGAGTCTCGGCATAGTCAAGGACGACCAATAGTGGCTTGGAGGCGTGCCGGATCTCTCGCACTTCGGCTGCGGTGGCGTCCGTGCGCGGCCACAGCACAGCCCACCGGTCTGCGGCCAGCAGCATGGAGAGGTGATGCGCTAGGCGAGTCTTGCCCTGCCCACCGGGCCCGTGCAGTAGCCAAGCTCCGAACCCGCCGAGCGCACACCACGCGCCCAGGCGTTCCAAGAGGTCTTCGCGGCCGTGGAACGGGACGGTCTGCCGTCCGGCCTCCAGCAGACCAACGGGCGACCCTATCCCTGACCGAACCCGAATCTGGCTGGCGGGGTCGGCTAGGTGCTGGAATTCCACCGCCTCCAGAGCGGCCGGGGCGATGCCGTGCTCGGACAGGACGTCACTGAACGAACGAGAGAGAGCTGGGAAGGGAGTGTGATGGAGGACGTAGGCGGGCACCACGTTCAACTGGCCACGGCCGGAGTAGGCCCTTTCAGAGGCCACCACGCCTACGAGCAGCCGGTCACAGAACACCGCCGCTCCCGACAAACCGCCCCACGGTGACGTGCCAGCAGGCGACCACTGCGGGGGGTGCTGGCGCAGGTCCATGACGTACTGGTTATCCACGAATCCACTGCCGGGGTTCACCTCGCCGCGCAACTGCGCGGCCTCCACGGGCTTGTCTGCGCGCTGGGCGACATCTGGCACGCCCCAGGTCTCGCAGCCGGCGGGCCTGTCCGTCGCCATTCGCCCCCAGCGAACGGGCCCGGTCGGTGCCTGCCACCGTTCGTCCTCGTCCACCCGGACCAGCGCCGCATCGTCCCGGCCTCCGGGCGTGCCGCACCACACCACTGTCCCGCCCATCGGCGGCTCACCCTGGCGGTGAGCGGCGCCCGGATGGAACACCTCCACCCTGACCCCAGTTCGGCCCGCGACATGTGCAGAAGTCAGCACGAGCCGACCGCCCACCGCGTACCCCGACCCAGGACCACCCGGCCCGGTTACTCCTGCCAGACGATCGCGTTCCACCCTGGCCCCTCAATGCGCCGCAAGCTGAATCTCCGCGCCCCGCAAGTTTCGTCGTTCCAGGACAGGGGTACCTCAGTCCGGAATGCGCTCCTCGGTGACCCCGGGACCTGACTGGCGGCCCGCGGAACCGGCGACCATCAGGTCACCGCCGTTGGTGTTCTTGGGCGTGAGTGTGAACGACACCCGGTGCGTGCGACCGCGCGATACCCCCGCCTCTGTCTCCGCCCCGACAGCCCATAGCCGGAACCCGGCCTTCGCCTTCGCGTCCGCGCGCAACTCGACTTCGAACTCCATCTCCACCGGTCCCACCGCGAACACGACGTCCTCGTGTTCCCCGCCTGCGGCCGCTGCTGCGATCAACTCGTCCCTAACCGCTGCCACCGCATCTACCAGCGGAATATCCACCGCGCCCACCCTCTATCCGATGTCCCGTCACCTCAACTCGAATACGGTAGAGCCTCTGCATTGATCCCTGGCGACAAATTGGCCAACTGGCGACCCGGCACCAGCACGGCAATGGCTTCCTGACCGCCACCGAGGTGGCCCGCAAGCCCGCTGCCGAGAAGTTGGTCGAACCGTCCCTCGGCCGTGGAGTGTTCCTACGCCTTACAGGTGTCACTGGGTCGCCCACCGATGGTAGCCGGTGGCTATCGGTGGCCTCCGATGAGTGACAGGTGTGCGGCGGCCGACTTGGACAGGCTCTCAAGGATGGCTTTGCCCTTCTCGGTCGTACCGAGCGAGGGGCGGCCGATGATGCCGTTGCGGGTGTAGCCGGCCATGCCCAGGGTGAGGAGGTGGGGACGCTCCGGAGCGTCGTGGTCGTCGCCCTCGATGCCGTCGCGGACGAGGTGGGGAGCGCCGTGGCGGAGCAGGGACACCTCCAGCTCGCCGCCGTGCATGTCCTCGGCGCCTGAGCTCTCAAGCCCGGCGGCCTCGCGGGCCTGGTGCCAGTCCTCCCGGATGGGGAAGAGGGCGACACGCGGACCGGCGGTGTTGGCTTCCTGGACGACGTTCGAGAGGACGTAGTTGCCGCCGTGGCCGTTCACGATCAGGAGGCCGGGGACTCCGGATGCCTGGAGGGACTTCCATGTGTCGTTGATCACGGCGTAGAGCGTGGCGGCGCTGATGCTGACGGTGCCTGGCATGTGGGCGTGTTCGTGCGAACAGGACATCGTGATGGGCGGCAGGAGAAACAGGTCGTAGTCGGCGGCGATCCGCTGGGCGATCAGGCTGGCGACGACGGTGTCAGTGGTGAGCGGCAAGTGGTCGCCGTGCTGCTCGAAGCTGCCGACCGGCAGCACGGCGACCTTGGCGCCGCGCCGGCGTTCGTCTGCGGAGGTGGCGGCCGTGATCAGTGCGTCCATGGGCCCAGCCTGTCTCATCAGGTCGTCAGCGGTCGAGAGGGTTCGCCGTGCCCATCAGGGTCAAACGGCCGGTGAACGTGGCTACTTCGGGTACGGCGTGCCAGTGCTGAAGGGCCTTGCCCGCTGCGGACAGCTCGGACATCGTCCGGGCGGACTCGGTGTCGATGGCGATCGACAAGGCCCGGCCGGCTGCGGCGGCTGCCTGCTCCGGCTCGCCGGACACTGCGTAGGCGCGCGCCAGCCGAGAGAGGTACACGCCTTGGTCGTTGCGGTAGATCGGGGGCAGGGACCGGAGCTCTGACTCGAACATGCCCACGGCCGTGTGCGGGTCGCCGAAGTCGATCAAGCAGTTCGCCCGCTGCATCTCGACGTAGGTCGGCGTGCAGTACGCCAGATCGAGTGCGTCGTCGGCGTGTGAGTCTTCCGGCTCGGCGGCGAGTTCGTGGGCCTCATCGAACTTGGCCTGGGCGAAGCGCGGGTTGCCCATGAGCGCGTGGCCCTGGGCCTCCTGCTGCGCGGCCAAAGCCCGGATGCGCTGCGTGGCCCCGACGGAACGTTGAGCGGCACGCGCGAGGCTGACGGCCTTCTGGGCACTGCGTTGGGCGGTGGCCTGATTGCTCTTCCGGAAGAGCACGTAAGCGGCCATGACGTCGTCGCCGCTCTCCTGGGCCCACTCCATGGCACGGTCCGACCAGTAGAGGGCCTGGTCGAAGTCCCCGAGGTCCTGGTTCAGCCAGCCCAGGAACTCCGCGGTGCGGGCACCGATGGTCAGGAGCTTGTCTCGGGCGCTGCCTCCAGCGTTTTGCTGGAGGCGGTCGAGCAGTTGGACGTGGCGGGTCACCGCGTCGAGCGCGTGGCGGGACCCGAGTAGGTTGGCGGCCCTGTAGTGGCCAGGCATGGCCGTGCGCAGGTGGCTGACGAAGAACTCCGGGTCGATCGGTGCGCTGAGGCCTTGGCCGCTGGCGGTCGGCGCCGGAGCGTGGCATCGGGGCTGCGTCGGCGCTGCTTCCTGTTCCCACATCCGAGAGGCCAGCCCGAGCATGCGGCCGGGGATGTGCAGTCCGTCCGCGATGCGCTCGACAAGATCGATCTTCTCGATCTTGCGCTTGCCCGCGATGACCTCGCCGACCCGGCTGGGCGTCATGTCACAGGCGCGAGCGATGAGCGACGGGTAGACCCCGGCCAGTTTGAGCAGCCGGAACACGGCGGCGAAGTCGCGTCTTCGGCACGCGGCGATCATCTCCGGGTTGGACAGCAGGACCGCTGGTAGCCGGTCCGGTACGCGTGCCTCGGTCACCACTGCCCCCGGTGTTGATCAGTAGCCGCCGCAAGGAAGTTGATTGCCTGTGAGTTTACCCACATTGGGTAATCAGCTTGGGTGCGAAGCCTGCACTCCCTCTCGGCAGCCTGGTGTCAAGGGCCGGAACGTCCAGGTTCGGGCCTCCCATTGGGCGCCGGGAGGGTGGTGCGGGTGATCAGTTCGGGTGAACCCCAAGTCGGTAGTGGGACCGGTCGGCTGGCCATTGGGATGTCCGCGTTCGAGGCGACGCTTCCGCGGCATCGGCTGTCGGCTCACAGGGCTCGCTTGCTGCTGCGGGACTTCCTAATCGGCGTTCCCGGAGCGTCTGCGCTCCTGCCGGGCGGTCTTCTTGTGCTGTCCGAGCTGGTGACCAACGCCGTGGTGCACGCCCGCGTGCCCAAGGGGCGGCGCATCGCCATCCGGTTCGAGCTGGTCTGTGACCACCTTCGGATGGAGGTACACGACGCGAGCAGCGAGCGGCCGGTGATCCGGCGGTCCACCTGCGCCGACCACGTGTCTGGCCGGGGGTTGTGCCTGGTGGAGGCCTTGTCGGCGGAGTGGGGCTGCACCCCTCGGCCTGAGGGTATCGGGAAGATCGTTTGGGCTCTGGTGGGTCCGGAAGGTGGTGCGTGATGAGGTTCGGGAGGCCGTCCGGGGTGGCGGGGACGCGGTGCTTCTACTGCGGTGCGGGGCTGCGGAAGGCGCTGGCACGGTACATCGTCGTGAACGGTCAGGGGTCATGTCCCGTGAAGTGGTGTAGTGGTCGTTTGCCAACGGTCATGCGGTGGGTGGTAGTTGGTCGCGAGCCTGCTCGCCAGGGTAGAGCTGGTCCATGCTGCCCTCAGGCAGATAGCGGCGGGGG
>NZ_JAHTKP010000042.1 GCF_019192735.1 Kitasatospora aureofaciens | reverse complement strand
GCCCCGGTCGAGCACGGCTTCGCGAGCCTGAAGACCTTCCGGATCCTGACCAAGGTGCGCATGCACCCGCGGCACGCCACCGCGCTGGTACGGGCCCTGCTGGTGCTGACGCACCACCAGGTGGCACAGAGCGACGGATGATCTCCCCGCCACGATCACCGTGATGAGCTGCGCGAGCACCCCAACGAATCGTCACGCCAGGCCCGGTGACCTGCACGAATCACGATGAAACTTCCTCAGTCGCGTACGAATCCCGTACTTAGGCAAGTACGCGCGAACGTGCCCAGCGAGCGGAAGTCCGCGGTCCGGCGGCGTGAGTCGCTATGGGGCAATGCCGGGAAGTTAAGGTTCAAGGTCGCACCGTCAACGTGAGCGTGTAGTGGACTTTGGGTGAGGGCGGACGGTCGCCGGGGCGGTGGGAGGGGTAGGAGGAGACGGGCCGTTTGCGGGTACGGGGGTAGCTTCGCGAGCGGGTCTTCTCGGCGAGGAGTCGGCGGCGGGTGGTGGCTTTGTGCCGGGCGCGCAGGGCTTCCTCGGTGGCGCGGCCGGGGGCTACCCCGGTTCGCTGGATGATCGAGTGGGTGACCACGGACAGGGTCTCGGTGAAGGAGACCCGCCGGGGCTCGACGTCGCGCTCGGCGGCGGCTCCGCTTTGGAAGATTCGCAGCAGTTGGTGTGTCACCAGGTAGGCGTAGACCTCCTGCTCGACACCGTGTGGGCTGCGTGAGCGCAGGACGCGGCCGGGCCCGCGCTGGGTGACCTTCAACGCCGCGTACGTCGATTCGATCTCCCATCTCCGCGCATGCCAGATCGCCAACTCGCGTGCGGGGAAGGCGACTGCGTCCACCAGGGTGGTCGCGAATCGGTACAGCTCGGTGCGGTGCGTACCGTCCGCGCAGGTCACCGTCATCACCGCCTCCACCACCCGCACGGCCAGGTCGTACGCCTGTGGGTCACCACGCCGCAGCTTGGCGGGGGCCTTGACCCGGGACAGGTAGGAGCCGTCGGTCAGGACCGACAGCACCGGAAGCACGGCGGTGCCCTTGACCCGCCACAGCAGGTCCGCGCCCGTCGCCGAGGCCGCGCGCCACAACGGGAACCCGAAGAAGTTGCGGTCCGCCAGCAAGAGCATCCCCGGCGTGAGGGATCCCAGGAGCTGGCCGGCGAGTTTCTGCTCGCTTGCGAAGCGGGACCCGAACGCGGCCTGGACCACGGCCCGGGTCCCGCACTCCACCAGCACCATCAGCCGGACCTTCGCGAAGCCGCACCGGCCCTTCTGATTGGTCGTCGGCGGGAACGCCACGCAGTTCTCCTCGCTGTCCGGGACGTCCAGCATGGTGCCGTCCCACGCCACCGTGCGCAGCCCCCGGAAGAACACGCTGGGCGCGTCCGGCGTCCCGAGCACCCCGCGCAACCGCTCGAACAACGCTCGGAGCGGAGGGATACCCAGCCGCACGCGGGCCTGCCGCAGCGCGCAGGCCGACGGCTCGCGCTCCTCGTCCAGATCCAGGGCGCCGACCAGCGAGGACCACACCCCCAGATACCCCCTACCGGGGAAGAGGGTCATCGCCAGGACGAAGTAGAGGACGACCGGCGCGGGCAGCAGGCGCTGCCGACGGTGCCCGGACCTGGTCGAGGAGAGCACCTCCTCGACCAGGTCCGGAAGACTGCACGGGCAGCGCGACTCCAGGCAACGAACAAGATCTTGGTCGATCCGTGTTCTACCAGGAGTCGCGCTCACTGCTTCCCACGCCCTTGACGGTGCGTCCTACGCTCTCCCGGCAGGCCCTGGCCGACGTGCGCGCCGCCGTCACCGGCTACCGCGACGCCACGCTGGCCGGCGAACTCGCCCGCGGCCGCGAACTGCTGCGCGCCGCCAGGGTGGTGGCCGACCTGCCCGGGGCGGCCGACGCGGTCGGGCCGGAACACCGCGAACTGTTCGGTTGGGTGCTGCGCGAGGGCATCACCAACGTCGTCCGGCACGCCCGGGCCACCCGCTGCTCGGTGGTGCTGACCGCCACCTAGGTGGAGATCCGCGACGACGGCACGGGCGGTCACGGTGGTCCCGGCGGCGGTCTCGTCGGCGACGGCAAGGGCCTGACCGGGCTGCGGGAACGGGTCGCGGCGGCGGGCGGTACCGTCGAGGCCGGCCCGCTCGACCCGCGGGTGGCGACTGCTGGTCACCGTCCGGCCGCCCGACCCCCGCTCCGAAGGGACGACATGACGATCCGCCTGCTGCTCGCGGAGGACCAGGAACTGGTCCGCACCGCGCTGCGCGCCCTCCTCGACCTGGAAGACGACTTCACGGTGGTCGCCGCCGTCGGACGCGGCGACCAGGTCGTGGAGGCCGCCCGCGAGCACCGGCCGGACGTCGCCCTGCTGGACATTGAGATGCCCGGACTGGACGGCCTGGCGGCCGCCGCCGTGCTCGCCCAACAGGTGCCCGGCTGCCAGGTGGTCATCCTCACCACCTTCGGCCGCGCCGGCTACCTGCGCCGGGCCATGGAGGCGGGAGCACTCGGCTTCGTGGTCAAGGACGCCCCGGCGGAGGTGCTGGCCGACACCATCCGCCGAGTCGCCGCAGGGGAGCGGGCGGTGGACCCGGAACTCGCCGCCGCCACCCTCGCTGCGGGCGCCTCCCCGCTCACCGCCCGCGAACGCGACGTCCTCAACGCCTCCCGCTCCGGCGCCGGAGTCGCCGAGATCGCCGGAAAGCTCTACCTCTCCGAGGGCACCGTCCGCAACTACTTCTCCTCCGCCATCGCCAAGACCGCCACCCGCAACCGCACCTAGGCCCTGCGCGTCGCCGACGAGCGCGGCTGGCTCTAGGCGTTCTGTCCCGTGAGGTTGGGGACGCGTGTCCGTGGGGCAGTTATGGTCGCTGGAGGGTGGGTCGGACACGACGGGGGGCTCGCGTTGGATCGGCTGGCCGGAACGGAACTGGAAGACAAGAAGGTTGCTACCGCAGGCCGGCCGGCGCCCGCGATGCTGCCCCCGTCGCTGCGCACGTGGCTCGGGCTGATTGCGGTCCTCGCCGCGCTGGTGGTCGTCGCGCTCGGGGTCCGGTATGCCGACGAGGGCGGGCCCGGCACGGTGGACGCGCGGATCGGGGCGGCGGTGGAGGGTGTGGGGCCGCCGTGGCGGTACGTCGCTCGGGTCCTGGACTTCTTGGGGGAGCCCGTGGGGGCGGCGGCGCTGGTCGGGGCCGCTACGGCGGGCTGCCTGCTGCTTCGGCGTCCTCGCGCAGCGGTGCTCACCGTTGCCGGCGTCGCCATGGCGGTGGGGACGGCGACGCTGCTCAAGCACCTGGTGGGACGCACCATCCACGGCGACAACCTGTCCTACCCGAGCGGGCACACCGCCTTCGCCACCGCGCTCGCCCTTGTGGTGGCGCTGCTTGCAACTGGCCGCCGAGGCCGAGACGGGCTCGGCCTCGGCGGGACGGCCGGCACGTCACTCGTGCTCGCCGCGGCGCTGGTTGCCGGCGCCGCCATGGGCTGGGCGCAGGTC
Source organism: Kitasatospora aureofaciens (assembly GCF_019192735.1). GTDB lineage: Bacteria > Actinomycetota > Actinomycetes > Streptomycetales > Streptomycetaceae > Kitasatospora > Kitasatospora aureofaciens_A. The sequence goes on along the minus strand of NZ_JAHTKP010000042.1, from coordinate 63,577 downwards.
GCTCTGGGCGCGCACTACCCGACCGACGTCCTCGGCGGCTGGTGCACCGCGCTGGCGGTGGTACCGGCGACCGCGTGGCTGGTCAACCGGTTGGCCGACCGGCTGGCCGACGGGATGGCCGACGGGATGGCTGACGCCGCTCGGCGGGAGCGTCGCTGACGTCACGTCACGCCAAGCGGCGGAACACGGGCTTCACCGGCCGCCCGGCCAGCCAGGGGGTGGGGTCGGCGGCGTCCAGTGCCTTCCGGTACACCGCGCATGCCTGGGCCACCGCGTCGACGGTGCGGTTGATGTCGGCGTCGTCGAGCGCGCTGCTCACCACGAACGACGGGGCCAGCACTCCGCCCGCGAGAAGCCGGCGCAGGAACAGGGTGCGGTACTGCTGCGACGGCTGCCGGTTCTCGTCGAGGGTGGCGAAGACCAGGTTGCTGGCCCGGCCCCGGACGACGACGTGGTCGCCGACGCCCATGCCGGCCGCGGCCTCGCGGACACCGGCGGCCAACCGTTCGCCGAGGGCGTGCAGCCGCGCGGTGATGCCCTCCTCGACGTAGGTGGTGAGGACGGCCATCGCGGCGGCCAGCGAGTGGGTTTCCGCACCGTGCGTGGTGGACAGCAAAAACACCCGGTCGCCGGGGTGCCGCAGCCCGCCCCGCTCCATCAGGTCGCGGCGCCCGGCCAGCGCGGAGACGGCGAACCCGTTGCCCAGCGCCTTGCCGAACGTGGAGAGGTCGGGGACGACGTCGTAAAGGCCCTGGGCGCCCGCCTCGGACCAGCGGAGGCCGGTGATCATCTCATCGAAGATCAGTACGCAGCCGTGCCGGTCGGCCAGCTCGCGCAGGCCGGCGAGGTACCCGGGCGGCGGCTCGGTGTGGCCGGCGGGTTCGAGGATCAGGCAGGCGACCTCGTCCTGGTACCGGGTGAGCAGCTCCTCCGTGGCGGCCAGGTCCCCGTAGGGGAACGCCACGGTGAGCTCGGTGGTCGCCGCCGGAACTCCGGCGGACATCGGCGTGGTGCCGATGAACCAGTCGTCGACGGAGAAGAACGGATGGTCGCCGCAGATGGCCACCCGCGGGCGCCTGGTGACGGCGCGGGCGAGCCGCACCGCGGCGGTGGTGACGTCGGAGCCGTTCTTCGCGAACTTCACCATCTCGGCGGTCGGCACCGTGGCCAGGAAGCGTTCCGCAGCCTCGACCTCCACGATGGACGGCCGGACGAAGTTGCTGCCGCGGTCGAGTTCCCGCCGCACCGCCTCGAGCACGCGTGGGTGGGCGTGGCCGAGGCTGACCGACCGCAGGCCGGAGCCGTACTCGACGTAGCGGTTGCCGTCGACGTCCCACACGTGGGCACCGCGGCCGTGGCTGATGACCGGGGCCAGGTTCTCGGGGTACTGGTCGTCGCCCTTGGCGTAGGTGTGCGCGCCCCCGGGGATCACGGCGTGCAGCCGCTCGTTCGCCGTCCGCGACCGGGGCAGGAGGAACTCTTCGGTGTCTTCGGTGTCTTGGGTGTCCACGCCAACCTCACCTCTCCTTTTGCTGCAGGACCTCGGCGAGGCTCGGTGCCTCCCGGTCCCGCTTGGACATCGATGTGACCGGCAGCGGCCAGGGGATGGCGAGCTCCGGGTCGTCGAAGGCGATCGTCACGTCCTCGGCCGGATCGTGCGGGCGGTCGATCCGGTACGAGACGTCGGCGGTTTCGGTCAGCGCCTGGAAGCCGTGCGCGCACCCCGCCGGGATGTACACGGTCACCTGCGTCTCGCCGGACAGCTCGAAGAAGGCCTGGCTACGGTAGGTCGGCGAATCCGTCCGCAGGTCCACGACGACGTCGAAGACCCTCCCGTACGAGCACCGCACCAGCTTGGCCTCGCCGACGCCGGAGCGCAGGTGCAGGCCGCGCAGCACGCCCCGGACCGAGCGGGACAGGCTGTGCTGGACGAAGGCATCGGGGTCGAGGCCCACCGAGCGGACCACGTCGGCGTCGAAGGTGCGGCAGAAGAAGCCGCGCTCGTCGGCGTACGGCGTCGGTTCGAACAGGTACGCGCCGGCGATCGCCGGGACTTCGGTCGCCTTCATGGAGCCTCCCGCAGGGCGTGGGCGTGGGCGTGGTCGGCCGCCGGGAAGAGGGCCGCGGTCAGGGCGGTGAACTGGTGCTCCAGGCGCCGGGCGGCGGTCAGGTTCCGCTCGGCGAGGGTCTGCCGCAGCTCTGCCGACCGCTGCTCCAGCGCCCGGAACTGCTCGAGCAGCCGGTCGGCGTCGACCTCGCGAGCCGGGTGGCAGTACGCGCCCAGCCCCATCTGGGCCATGAGCGCGTCGCTCTTCTCCGCATAGCTGAGTGCGAGCGTCGGCGTGCCGACCTTCAGCGCGCAGATCAGATTGTGGTACCGGGTCGCCACCACGGTGTCGGCAGCCGCCGTCTCCTTCATCAGGTCGGCCAGCGAGGCCGCCTCGGCAGCGGTGACCAGCGGCGAGTCCACCGCGTCGAGGATCGCGGCGACCACCGGCACGTCGACCCCGTCGCCGGTGAGCAGCCGGACCGGCCTGCCGTCCTCGACCAGCGCGCGGACGAAGCGGGTCGTCCCGTCGAGGTAGCGCCGGTGGATCTCCTCGGCCCGGGCGCGGTCGTCGTTGCCGCCGTGGAAGGCCATGACGCCGACGCAGACCGGGCCCGGCGGACCCGAGGGCGCGCTTGCGGACAGCGTCGGCAGGGCGAAGGCGAGGTCCGGGTAGACCTCGTCGCGCGCGGTGTCCACGCCCATCGCCCGCATCGCGTCGCGGGACAGGGCGTCCCGGTACGACCGGTACGTGGCCAGCCGCGCCGACCAGCGCACCAGGGCCCGGGTCGGCCGGTTGCCGATCGCGGCGGCGCCGACGCTGACCAGCGCGACCCGGGTGCCGAACAGCCGGCCGGATGCGCAGAGCAGGAACAGCGAGTACGGGAAGCCCCACGGCCGCAGCGGCAGCGTGGCCTCCAGGACGCCCATGCCCGGCACGATCACCACGTCGTGCCGTCGCACCCAGGCAGCGGTGCGGACGGCGTCGACGAGTTTGCCCAGACCCTTCGCCGCGATCGCGCCCGCACGTGACGCGGTCCGGTACTCCCCGCGGTACCAGTGCAGCCGCGTCGCGGGGATCCGGTACCGGGTCGCGACGACCTCGGGTCCGCCGCACAGCGCGTCCACGACCGCCTCCGGGTGCTCGGCGCGGAGGTAGCCGAGCACGGCCTCGAGCGACCCGTCGTTGCCGAGGTTGCCGGAGCCGAGCAGGCCGAACACCCCGACGCGCACCGGAGTTTCGTCTGCGGGCGTCATGCCTGCCTCCCCGAACGGCCGGCCACGAGGGCGTCGACGGAGACCGTCAGCAGGGCCGGGTCGACCGGAGCGCGGTCCTCGACCCGCTCGCCGGCGCCCGGCCGGACCCGGCTGGTCATCCACGCGGCCAGGTGGCGGTAGCACGCGCGCCGGTCGGCGGGGGACAACGGCGCCCGCCGGATCGCCGAGGCGAAGCCCCAGACGTATTCGGCGAGCAGGCGGGGCGTCGGGTGCAGCGGGCCTGCCCGGCGCGGGTCCAGGTTGACGCACCGGGAGCGCTTGGAAGGGTTCGCTCGCTCGGCGCGGGTGGGGTGGTCGCGGCGGAAGTACAGCAGCTCCGGCACCTGGTGGAAGGGCCCGTGCAGGGTGATCTCGGCGACGAACGTGCGGTCCGCGTGGTGGTAGCTGTCGTGCGGCTTCACCCGGCGGAGCACGTCGGCCCGCATCACCCCGTAGAAGTCGTCGCCACCGGGCTCGAACAGCAGACTGCGGAAGCGCTCCGGCGCGTGCGGCGAGTTGGTGGCGAGCCCGTACTCGTACGGGACCTTCACCTGGCCGTCGCCGTCGATGACCGCCTGGCCGGAGTGCGCGAGGATCACGTCCGGCCGCTCGTCCAGAGCCTGAACGCAGCGCCGCAGCAGGCCCCGGGCGTACAGGTCGTCGTGCGAGGCCCACTTGAACAGCTCGCCGCGGCACTCGGTGAACACGTAGTTGTGGTTCGGTGCGGCGCCGATGTTCCGGGGCAGCCGGAGGTACCGGATCCGCGAGTCCCGCGAGGCGTACCGGCGGCAGATGTCCTGGGTCGCGTCGGTCGAGGCGTTGTCGGAGATGACCAGCTCGAAGTCCTCGTAGGTCTGGCCGAGCAGGGCGTCGAGCGACTCGGCGAGGTATTCCTCGCCGTTGTAGACGGGCAGGCCGATGCTCAGCCGGGGAAGGGCGGTCATGGCGTCCTCACGTTGGGGATGGGGTTGTGGTGGCGCTCGCGCAGGGCGGACCGCAGCTGCAGCCACCACACGGCCGAGCCGCAGGCGGTCGCGGCGGCGACGCCCCAGGCCGAGCCGACCGTGCCGGCCACGGCCGCCCCGCCGAGCCCGCCGCCGACATAGCAGGTGGAGGCGAACAGCTGGCAGCGCAGGCTGCGCCGGGCCGCAGCGAGCGCGCGCAGCCCGGCCGCCGCGCCGCTGCCGAGGCCGGCGCCCGCGACGCCGAGCGTGGCCGGCAGGATGAGCACCGAGGCGGAGTGCCAGACGTCGCCGAGTACGAGCTCGCCGACCCGGTCCGGCATCAGCAGCAGCGCCGCGCCCCACAGCAGCGCGGCGGCGGCCTGCCCGCCGCCCAGCAGGAGGCAGAACCCGCCGAGCCGGTGCGGTGCCTGCCTCAGCACCCGTGCCGCCTCCGCGACGGTGACCAGCGACAGCCCCATCAGCAGAGCGAGGAACGGGCCGAGCAGGAGCTCCGCGCCCCGGATCGCACCCACCGCGCCGACCCCGACGATCGCGCCGAGCCCGTACGCCCGCAGCTGGCTCGCGCCGCTGAGGCTGACGTTCTCGACCAGGTATCGGGAGCCGAGATCGCGCTGCTCGCGAAGCCACCCGCGTGCTTGGGTCACCCGGGGCCGGATGCCGGACTGGAGGCAGCCGTAGCCCGCGGCCACCGCGGCGGACGCGCCCCAGGCGAGCACGAAGGCGGCCACGCTGCCCACGCGGGCCGCCACGACCATGGCCGGGACGAGCGCGACGCCCTGCACGAGGTCGTTGGCGAACGCCTTCCGCCCGGTGCCGGCGGCGAAGAACGCGAACCGCCAGGCGTCCTGCAGAAGCAGCGCCGGCAGGACGACGCCGAGGCAGGCGAACGCGGGCCCCACGCGGCCGCCGAGGCCCAGCCCGATCAGCAGACACACTGCGCCGAGGGCGGCACCGACGCCGAGCGCGGCACCCGACGACCGGGCCGCCGCCCCGCGCCAGGACGCTGCCGGCACGCCGCTGAAGCGCACCACGAGCGGGTCGGTGGCCAGCCCGCGGGCGACGTTGAGCACCACGCCGTAGGTCAGCCAGGCCAGGCTGAACACGCCGAACGCGGTCACCCCCAGCGAGCGTGCCACGTAGATCCCCACCGCGAAGTTGGTCATGCTGGAGGCCGCTTGGTCGGCCAGTCCCCAGGACAGCCGGCCGACGACGGCCCGCTTGGCGGTCCGCCGGGCGTCTGTGGCCCGGTCCGCCGGTGTCCTCGTCTTCATCCCCTCGGTGGTCATCGGCGTCATGCCTTGATCAGCCCGGCGCCCTGCAGGGCGCCGGCCGCGACGGCGACCGTGTCGAACGGCAGCCCGGACCGCTCGGCGACGTCCAGCAGACTGTGCTCGCCGTCGGAGAGGCTGAGCACCCAGAGCATGGCCATCTGGGCCTGCTTCGCGTCGCTGCGGCCGCCGAGCGAGTCGTACAACCCCCGCCGGCCCAGCTGCGGTTCGCCGTAGGGGCTGAGGTTGAGGTACCGCCGGTTGCGGTCGAGGACGGCGAAGGCCTCGCGGCAGACGGCGAGCGTGTCCGCCATCGCCTCCGGGGAGACAAAGTCCAGGTTGTCCGCGGAGGTGTGGTACTCGGGGTACCCGGCGTACGGGGTGCGGCTGAGCGAGCCCACGCCGAGATCGAACCCGGGCGAGCAGAACTGCCGCTCGTCGTAGCCGTACGGAGTGAACTCGGCGACGCGGTGCGGGCGTTCGGAGGCGAGCAGCACGTGCCGCAGCACCCGGTCGATCTCCGCGTTGCCGCGCCTGCTCTGCTTGTACGTCAGCCGGCCCGAGTCGCCGGCGCAGGCCAGCACCAGCCCGTGCTTGACCCGCTCCACCCGCTCCGCGTTGCGGGCCAGCCAGGTAATCGCCCCGATGGTGCCGGGCGCGAACAGGAACCGGTAGGTGTACCACGGGGTCTGCTCCGCCAGCGCCCGCGCCAGGAACGTCGCCACCGCGATGCCCGCCAGGTTGTCGTTGGCCAGCGACGGGTGGCAGACGTGGCAGGAGACGATCACCTCGTCGGCGACCTGCCCGGGGACCACGTGCTCGGCGTAGGTGAGGTGGCCGTCCGCGAGTGTGGAGTCGATGCGCACCTCGTACTCGCCGTCCGGCAGCGTGTCCAAGGTCTCCTGGGCCAGGCAGAACCCCCATTCCGGCGTGTAGTAGCTGGTGCGGTACGGCACCCAGGCCGGGTGGTCCGGCAGGGTGTGCAGGTGTCCGCGCAGCTCGGTCAGCGGCATGGTCGCCGACACCGGCACGCTGTAGCCGAGCACGTGCAGGCTGGACGCGGCGAAGTCGACGACCCGGTTGCCGGCGGTGTCGGCGATGTACGCGTCCCGGATGTTCCACTCCTGCGGCACCGTCCAGTCGAGGACCTGCGTCCCGGTCGGCACCTCGTGCACCTGTAGCGGAATGTACTCGCCGACGATCTCCAGGGTGGCGCGCACACCGTCGCCGGTGATGCTCCGGCACAGCGGGTACAGCCGCTCCACCAGCGCGTACATCTGTTCGCCGGCCGCGGTCATCGGCGCCACCGCAGGGTGTCGTCGACGGCGCCGGCGGCGGACGCCGCGCGCAGCACGGCCAGCCGGGTGAAGCGTCGCTCGAAGTCCTCCCGGGTCAGCCCGAACTTCCGGTAGGCGTCGGCGAGTTCGAGCGCGCCCTGCTTCACCGTCCACTCGCAGTCGAAGCCGGGCAGCGCGGCGCGGAACCGGGAGAAGTCCACCCGGTACGACCGCGGATCGGCACCGGTCTCCCCGGTGATCACCACCCGCGAGCCGGATACCGCCTCGGCGACCTGCTCGGCGATCTCCGCGACCGTGACGTTGTTGATCTCGCTGCCGATGTTGAACGCCCGGTCGTGCACCGCTTCCTGCGGCGCGATCAGCGCGGCCGCGAAGGCCCGTGCGATGTCGGCGGCGTGCACCAGCGGGCGCCAGGGGGTGCCGTCGGAGAGCACCAGCACCTCGCCGGACAGGAGCGCGTGGCCCACCAGGTTGTTCAGCACGATGTCGGCGCGCAGCCGGGGCGAGTAGCCGAAGGCGGTGGCGTTGCGCATGAACACCGGGCTGAAGTCGTCGTCGGCCAGCGCGTGCAGGTCGTCCTCCACCCGCACCTTGGACTCCGCGTACGGCGTCACCGGGCGCAGCGGGGCGTCCTCGGTCACCAGGTCGTCGTCGCCGGCGGCGCCGTACACCGAGCAGGTCGACGCGTACAGGAAGCGCCGCACTCCGGCGTCGCGGGCCAGCCGGGCCAGCCGTACGGAGGCGTGGTGGTTGATGTCGTAGGTGAGGTCCGGCGACAGCGAGCCCAGCGGGTCGTTGGACAGCGCGGCCAGGTGGATCACGGCGTCCACCCCGGCCACGTGGTCGGCCGTGACGTCGCGCAGGTCCACCCGCCGCCCCGGCGGGTCCGCGGGCGTCGGGCCGAGGACGCAGTCCGCGAACAGGCCGGCGTCCAGCCCGACGACTTCGTGCCCGGCGGCCGCGAGGACCGGGGCCATCACGGTGCCCAGGTAGCCCTGGTGTCCGGTCAGCAGTACGCGCACGGTTCATCCCTCCAGGTTGAGCGTGAGTTTGGTGACGGCGAACGCCTCGGCGTAGCGCGCGTGGCATTCGATGCCGCGGATCCGCGCCAGCCCGAGGAACGCCTCCCGGTCGTACCAGGGCCGGTGCCGTTGCGAGGGGTAGTGCTCCTGCAACAGCCGCACCTTCTGTTCGGCGATCTCCGGCGACAGCGGCTGGTACGCCGCCGGACGGCCGAGATCGCCGTCCCACTTGACGATCTCGTAGCCGAGCACGAGGTGGTCGCGGAACGCGGTGGTCACCAGCTTCGCCAGGCCGCGGTGGTCCTGGTGCGCGTCATCGGTACGCGGTGCAAGGACCAGATCCGGCTCGGTCTGCCCGCGCAGCTCCTCGACCGCGGCCTTGGCCTCGTCCCAGTGCGCGGGCATCCGGCCGTCCGGCAACTTGAGCACGGTCAGCCGCAGTTCGGCGCCCGGGCAGAAGGCGGCGAGCGCGGCCCGCTCCTCCTGCTCCCGCTCGCTGCCACCGCCGGAGAGCACCAGCGCGTCGACGCGCAGACCCGGCCGCGCGAGGCACAGCGTCAGCAGCGTGCCGCCGGCGCCGATGGCGATGTCGTCGCAGTGCGCGCCCACCGCGACGAGCCGGTCCAGGCGCCCGGCCCCGAGCCGGATCACGCCCTCGCTCCGGCGCCGTACCCGCTGCCGGTCGCGCCCGCGCCCGCGCCGTCCCGTTCCCACACGGCCCACGGGCGGTCGCCCCGGGCGTAGCCGGCGTCGAGCGCGGCCCGCTCCTTCACGGTGTCGGTCGGCTTCCAGAAGCCGCGGTGCTGGTGCGCCACCAGCCGGCCGCGCTTGGCCAGTTGGGCGCATCCGTCGGCGACCAGGTCCCCGCCCTCCGGGATGTGGTCGAAGACCTCCTGGCGGAGCACGAAGTAGCCGCCGTTCTCCCACAACGGCAGTTCGCTCACCGCGGTGATGCCCCCCACCAGGCCGTCCTCGCCCAGGTCCACGCAGTGGAACGAGGACTGCGGCGGCACCACCATCATCGACGCACCCGCGTCGCGCCGGGCGAACCGGTCGATCATCTCCGGCAGCGGGGCGTCGGTGAGCACGTCGGCGTAGTTGGCGAGGAACATCTCGTCGCCGTCCAGGTGGTGGCGCACCCGGCGCAGCCGCTCCCCGATCGGCGACTCGATGCCGGTCTGCGCGAACGTGATCGTCCAGGAGGCGATGTCGGTGGACAGCAGCTCGGTCTGCCCGTTGCGCAGCACGAAGTCGTTGGACGTCGTCTCCTCGTAGTTGAGGAAGAAGTTCTTGATGTGGTGGGCCCCGTACCCGAGGCACAGGATGAACTCCGTGTGCCCGAAGTACGCGTAGTAGCGCATGACGTGCCAGATCAGCGGCCGCGGGCCGACCATCGCCATCGGCTTGGGCATGTCGTCGGAGGCTCCGCTGCGCATGCGCAGCCCGTAACCGCCGCAGAACAGGACGACCTTCATGGCTTGACCTCGACAATGCTCAGTTCCGGGATGGGAAAGACCAGCCGGCCGCCCCACTCGTGCACGAAGGACAACTGCTCGATCAGCTCGGCCCGCAGGTTCCACGGGAGGACGAGGACGTAGTCCGGCCGGTCGGTGCCGATCTGCTCGGGCGGCAGGATCGGGATGCGGGTCCCCGGGGTGAACCTGCCGTGCTTGTAGGGGTTACGGTCGACCGTGTACGGGAGCAGGTCGGGCCGGATGCCGCAGTGGTTGAGCAGGGTGTTGCCCTTGCCCGGGGCGCCGTAGCCGACGACCGTCTCGCCGCGCTCGGCCGCCTCGATGAGGAACCGCAGGAGGTCCCGGCGCACCTTGGCCACCCGGGCGGAGAACTCGGTGTACCCGGACAGCTCCTGGAGCCCGGCGGCCTTCTCCCGGTCCAGCACGTCGGCCACCCGCCGGGTCGGCTCGCCGGCCACCTCGGTCGGCCGGGCCCACAGCCGGATGGAGCCGCCGTGCGTGGGCAGCAGCTCGACGTCCACGAGCGTGAGTCCGCCGCTCGCCAGCGCCCGGGTCGCGGACGCGATCGTGTAGTACTGGAAGTGCTCGTGGTAGATCGTGTCGTACTGGTTTTCCTCGATCAGGGTCAGCAGGTGCTGCACCTCGATGGAGACCCAGCCGTCGTCGGCGACCAGGGCGCGCAGCCCCCGGGTGAACCCGACCACGTCGGGGATGTGCGCGTACACGTTGTTGGCCACGACCAGGTCCGCCGGGCCGTGCTCGGCGCGGACGGCCGAGCCGGTGGCCGGGTCCAGGAACTTCGTGAGCGTGGGCACACCCGCGTCCCGCGCCGACGCGCCGACGTTCACCGACGGTTCGATGCCGAGGCAGCGGATCCCCCGGTCCACCACGTGCCTGAGCAGGTACCCGTCGTTGCTCGCGACCTCGACCACGAAGGCGTCGGGGCCGAGGCCCAGCCGCTGCACGGCATCGGCGACGAACGTGCGCGCGTGCTCCACCCAGGAGGTCGAGTAGGAGGAGAAGTACGCGTACTGGGTGAACGTCTCCTCCGGCGTGATCAGCGGAGGGATCTGCGCGAGCCAGCAGTCGGTGCAGACCCGCAGGTGCAGCGGGTACGCCGGCTCCGGCCGGTCCAGTTGGTCCGCGGCGAGAAAGCTCTCACACGGCGGGGTCGCCCCCAGATCGACGACGCTCCCCATCGCCGCCGAGCCGCAGAGTCGGCATCGTGTCATCTACTGCCCCCAATTCCTGCTCGCGCGGGTGCCCCGCCGCGAGCCAGCGTTTCCGTTCCCTACCGGCGGCGTGCCGTTCGCGCCGCCGGACCGACCCGCGATCGCGGTGCGGTACCCCTCCACCAGGCGCTCCAGCCCGACGGCCGGGCTGAACCCCTGCTCGTAACGGCGCCGGGCCGCCTGGCCCATCTCCCGGTTGCGGTCCGGCTCGGCCGTGATCCGGCGTAGGCAGGACGCGAGTGAGGCTGCCTCGCTCGGCTGGTGCAGCAGCCCGGTCACCCCGTCCTCGACGAGTTCGACGAAGGCGCCGTGACCGGCGGCGACGGCCGGGACCCCCGCCGCCATCGCCTCCACGACCACCAGGCCGAACGCCTCCAGCCACGTCGAGGGAGCCACCACGGCGACCGACCGAGCGACGGCCTGACGGCACTGGGCCGGGTCGTACAGGCCGACGTACCGCACGTCGTCCCGGCCCGCCGCCCAGGCCGTCACCTCCCGCTCCAGCGGCCCCGCGCCGGCGACCACGAGCGGCACGCCCACACCGCCGTCCGCGGCGAGCTCGTCCCACGCGGCCATGAGCAGCCGCACACCCTTGGCCTCCGCGAGTCGGCCCAGATAGAGCAGATGCTCGCCGGCGCCCGTTCGGCAGGCGCCCGGGTCGGGCACGAAGTTGTGCTTCACCGCCAGCCGCTCGGGCGGCAGGCCGGCCCGCACCAGGACGTCGCGCTGCGCCGCGGAGATGCAGAAGAACCGCTCCACGCCGGACCACCACCGCCGCCGGTTGATCGACAGGCTGACCGCGAGCGGCACCGTCGCCAGCCGGGAGTTCCGGTAGCAGCCGTGCCGGACGGCGGGCAGCGGTGACGCCCCGACGCACTCGGTGCACGGCCGGCCGTCCCGCTGCAGCGTGCCGGGCGGGCAGACCTGGGTGTAGTTGTGCAGCGTGGCGACGGCGGGCACGTCGGCGTCGGCGCAGGCGGACAGCACCGCGGGCGACAGGAGGGGGAAGACGTTGTGGACGTGCACCACGTCCGGCCGCTCGGTGCGAAGCCGGGCGGCGAGCTCCGCGCGGACCGCCGGGTTCCACGGCACCAGCAGCGGCACCGCGGCCTTGCCCAGCAGGGACCGGGCGGTGATGTCGTCGCTGCGCCGCTCGAACACCTCGACCCGGTGGCCGGCCTCGCGCAGCAGCTCCACCTCCTGGTCGACGACCTTGTTCTCCCCGCTCGGCTGCGTCGAGGCGTAGCGGTTGTGCACCACGAGGATGTGCATGCTCAGGTCACCTCCGAACTCTGGGCCCGTTGTGGTACGCGTCGTCGAGGGACTTCGGGCGTCGACAGGGGAGCGGCCGCGGCAGGTGTCGCCAGCAGCGAGGCGGCCACGGTCAGATGCAGCAGATACGGCGAGGCGTCGCCCAGCCCGGCCTCGGTGTACGACGCGATCGCGCAGTAGCTGATCAGGAAGATCGCGCAGGCCCTCGACAGCGACGGTGGCCGCAGCAACGCGACGCCGCCCAGCACGATGATGATCGCCGCCACGATGGCGACACCGGTCAGACCCTGCTCGTTGTAGACGGCCAGCCAGCTGTTGTCGATCGGCAGCCCGCCGAACGACTTGTCGCCCAGGCCCACGCCGAACAGCTGCTCCGTGGTCGTCCGGGGCGCTGCCAGCAGGGCGTCCCAGACCTTGGCCCGGCCGGTGAGGTTGGAGAAGTTCTCCTGGCTCTGTCCACGCAGGAACCACGCCTGCAGCACGGAGCTCAACCCCACCGCGGCCACGGTGGCGCACAGCACGGTCCAGGCGAAGAACCGGCGCGCGGCGGCGCTGGTCAGGATGAGCGAGCCGATCGCCAACACCAACCCGATGAGCAGGCCGAGCGTGGCCGTCCGGGTGTGGGTCAGCGCGAGCAGGACGAGTGACGGCACGATGACTGCCGCCGCGCCGGCCCGGTCGGCCTGGCGGTCCAGGACGAGCAGCACGGTGAGCCCGATGATCACTGCGGCGTACTGTCCGATCTGCGGCGGGGTGAGCGGCCACAGCGCGCCGACCAGCCGTCCGCCGTAGAGCTCGGGCATGGCCGCGCCCGGTGAGATGAGCAGGCCGGCGGCCACCGACGCGAGCACCGCGAAGTACGTCCGGATGTGGTGCCGGACGAACCTCGGGCTGCCGTCCCACCAGCGGCTGAGCAGCCACAGCGTGCCGACGAAGAGCGCCAGCCGGAAGCAGCGGAACAGCGCGCCGAATCCGGACTCCAGGTGCGCGCTGGAGATCACGCTGAGCACCAGCAGCAGGGTGAGCAGGAACAGGAAGGCGCTGGCTCGGATGCGCAGCCGGAGATTGAGGGCGAGCGCCAGCGCGAACGCGGAGACCAGCGCGCCCATGGTGGCCATCTGGATGAGGGAGCGGGGCAGCGGGATGATGGTCTTCGCCCCGGCGGAGCCGAGCGTGTTGAGGACCAGCAACCCCCAGACCAGCCCGACGGTCTTCGGCGTGCCGGCCGGGCGCGGTTCGGCGCCGGGCCGCGTGCCCGCAGTGTCCGTGCCAGCGGTGCCCGGTCCGCCCGGCAGCTCGTCGCGCGTCAGGTCCCGGCCCATCTCAACCACCGGCCTGTGGCTGGAAGGTGCTGCCCGCGTCCTGCTGGTACGGCGTGCCCTGCCACTGCCCGAAGTCGAGCGTCCGGCTCGGGTCGTGGGCGACGAAGCTCCATGGTCCGAGGTAGACGTTGTCGTGCCAGCGGTTCTGCTGCTTGCCGGTGATCGCCTCGGCCACCGGTTCGCCCCTGTACGGCGACCAGTCCGGATAGGTGCCGTAGTTGGCCAGCACCGCCATCCGGCCGCACTTCACCGTGCACCCGACGACGGACGCGTCCAGTACGAAGCGGTTGTCGTGGATGTCCACCCGCTGGGTCTTCCACCGGCAGTCGGCGTAGAGCGGTGCGGTGGCGATCGTCGGCTGTGCGCAGCGGGCGGTGTCCTTCACCAGCAACGTGCAGTCGCCGGACGAGGTGTTGGCCGGGCTGTTACAGAACCGGTCGGCGTTCTCCCAGAGGGTGATCCCGGACCAGTTGTTCTCCAGCACGTTCCGGTCGATCTCGATCCTGTCCGTGCGGGCCGGGATCCGTGGTTCGCCGCCGGACTCGGACAGGTAGACGGTCGCGAACGGGAAGTTGTCGCCGCGGTCGGCGGATCTGCGGCCCTCGACCCAGTTGTTCCGCCGGATCGTGTTGTTCCGGATGACCGCGTTGTAGCTGGTCTCGTAGATCAGCGCGGCACCGTCGTTGGCCTCCAGCACGTTGTCCTCGATGCGGAAGTCGTTGTTGTTGGTGTCCGCCCACAACCCGGCTCCGCGGTTGTCGTGCACCCAGTTGCCGCGTACGTCGGCGCCGTTGACGGCCCAGAACTTGACGCCTCCGGTGCAGCCGCAGCCCGGCTGCCGGCGCTCCCACTCGTCGGTGTCGTTGGCCGTGATCTCGTTGCCCTCGACCACCAGATCGCTGATCGGGGCACCGGACTTGTAGGCGTTCATGCCGTACTGCCCGTTGCCGCGCAGGCAGCTGGCGCGGACCCGCTGGCGGGCACCGGCCATCAGCCCGGCGCCGGAGTTATTCTGGATCGTCGTGTGCTCGATCACCCACCCGTCGGCCGAGTCATGGTTGACCACGCCCTCGTTCTGCGGCGCGACGAATCCCTGCACGGTCAGGTAGCGGATGGTGACGTTGCCGGCGGTGCCGCCGAACGCGTACTCGTTGGTCTTCCGGCCGTCGAGCACCGCGCCCGGCGCGCCGAGGTAGCTGTCCCCCTCCTTGGGGATGACCTGGGCGTACCGGTCCGATTCGAGCGTGTGCGTCCCCGGCCGAAGCCAGAACGTGGTGTTCGGGGGGCTGCTCTTGGTCTTCGCGGCCAGGTCACCGACCACTGCGGGGTCGACTGTCACCGCGCCCGTCGGCGCGTTCGCCGGCCCGTCCGCGGGCTTGGCGCACACCTGGGCCACGGCCACGGACCTGGATGGCGTACCGGTCGGCTCCGCCGGGGCGTCCGACGTGCTCGTACAGCCGGTCGCCAGCAGGGCCAGGGTCAGCGGTGCCGCCGCCAACGCCCCCCAGTGCCGCCTCTTGATCCCCACCCGCCCCCCTAGCCGCGGAACCTGAGTACGGTGGTGAACCCCTGCGCGCCGTCGGCGAAGCCGGTGCCGATCAGCGTGGTGGTGGGTTCCTTGCGTCCGAAGCCGGCGGAGTACCAGCCCAGCGGCGGGTCGGTCTCGCCGCGATGCGCCCGCCAGGACAGCTGCCCGGGCAGGTCGAGCACCGCGGAGCGGTCCTCGCCGTCCCGGGTCCAGGTGAGCACCGCCCGGTTCCCCGTCAGGTCCGCGGCGATCACCGGGCCGAGGTGGAACGCCAGGCGCGCGGCCCGGCGCGGGCCGCGCACCTCGTCGATCACCCGCAGCTCCTGGCTCGCGGCGGTCAGCTCCACCCGGCGGCGGTGCACCGAGTGCTGGTAGCCGTCGTGTTCGGCGCACCAGCGGGCGACACCCTCGCCGGATGTGTCCGCGACCAGGACGCGGCTGCGGGCATGCCGGGTCCACAGGAACGGGCCACCGGAGACGGACTGGTCACCGCCGTCCACTTGCAGGGTGTTGTGGCCGAGGGTCGACCGGAAGTACTGCCGCCACTCGGGCTGCCCGTGGTAGCAGAACGTCCCCGGGTCGGCGAGCACGTCGACCCCGTCGTGCCGGACCTCCACGGACAGCGCGTCCGCGTGGGCATGCGCGGCGATCGACAGGAACCCGTGCGGACCACCGTCGCAGCGGCACCAGATCTCCGCCGGACCGCGCAGGATGGTCATGCCCGCGTCGGCGAAGTGGGCCGGTCGGCGTGCCGGGCGGGTCACGGCCGGTGCGGTTCCGTTCTTCGAGTACGGCCGGATGAGCGCGGCCAGCAGCGGGGTGCGCACATCGGTGCCGGTCACCGCCGGCCACCAGGCGAGCCGGCCGAACACGGCGTCCCCGGTGGCCAGCAGCGAGGCCCAGCGGTCGGTGCCCGCGCCGTCCACGACCAGACCGTGCCCGTCGTCCGCGTCCCCCTGGCGCGGCGGCCGTAACCGGTTGTCCACGACGGCCGCGAGCGCGTCGGTCATCCGCAGCAGTACCAGCCGGATGGACGCGGGGACCGGCATGGCGGCGGCATCCGCCTCGGCCACCGCGGCCAGGCCGAGTTCCAGTACGAGTCCGTGGTACTCGGTGGCCAGCTCGCGGTTGAGGCCGGAAGCGAAGGTGTTGCCGCGCAAGTGCCGCTCCAGCAACCGCAGCGCGCCGGATCGCCAACGCGCCGAGGAGGGGAACCACCCGAACGCGCAGGCCGCGGCGAACTGCCCGGCGGCCTCGGCGATGACGTGGTTGTTCGCCGAAGACCCCCGGCTGGGGAAGGCGGCCAGCCAGCGCTGGTGGTGCCAGATCTGGTTCAGCGCCGCCGGGTTGTCCTCGAACAGCCCGGCCGCGCCCGGCCAGCCGTCGAGCAGCCGGCGGATCCACACCCAGGACAGCAGCCGGATGCCCAGCTCGATGCCGCTGATCCAGTGCACGCCGCGCAGCGGTGGGTTGGCCGCCCACCACGACCGCAGGTGCTCGGCCACGCGCTCGGCGTACCGCTCGTCCCCGGTGATCGCGTAGGCGGCGGCGAGCACGGTCAGGTACTGGTGCCGGGACGGTTCCCAGATCTGCTTGATGTCCCCGACCGCGTCCTCGTTCCGGTACGGCACGTCGAAGGCGTAACCGGACGGAGCCCGGCGCCGGGTCTTCGGGTCGCACCACCAGTCCGGGTCGGCCAGGTCGTCGCGGGCCACCCCGAAGTACTCGGCGTGCCCGTCCATCAGCCGGTCCGCCTCGGCGATGAGACGTTTCGCGGCCTCCGGTGGCACCGCGGCGATCGTCCCGGCGGGCAGTACCGCGGTGAACCGGGCGCCGGTCACGCCCGGGCAGTCCGGCAGCGCCGACCGCCACCGCCGCCTGCGCACCGCGTCGCCGACCCGGCCGCCGACCTCCTGCGGTCCCATCCGGGAAAGCCGCCGCAGGTACCAGCCCGCGCTCATGGTCATCGCGCCCTCGCCAACGTGACCGGCGCGCCGGCGGCCAGGCCGGCCTGCACGGCGAGGGTGGCCGCCGTGGTGGCGACCAGCGACTCCAGCGGCACGGGCATCGGCCCGCCGGTCCGCACGGCCTTGATGAACGCGGCCAGCTCGGCGGACTGGCCCTTGTCCCGGGCCTTGGGCAGCCGCGAGCTGACCCATCGCTTGCGGCCGTACACCGAGGCGCGGACGAAGTCGTCGAGCTTCAGTACCTTGTCGTCCGCGATGAGGTCCAGCGTCTCCTTGGGGAAGCCGGCCGGGCCGGTGGTGACGTAGCTGAGGGTGGCGGTGGACCCGTCCGGGTAGCGCAGCACGACCTGCAGGTCCTCGTTGCCGGACGTGGCGGCCGCGTACACCGAGACCGGGTCGGCCTCTAGCAGCCAGCTGGCCGTGTCGATGAAGTGCCCGCCCTCGCCGGCGAACCGCGAGCCCTCCGTGCCCTGTCGGAGGTACCAGCTGCCGTGCTGCAGCCGACCCGCGTTGACCAGGTAGCGGAGGCTCGCCGGACCGGTCCGGGCGCCGAACCGCCCCCTGGCCTCCCTCAGCAGTGGCGCGAACCGGCGGTTGAAGCCCACCTGCAACCGGTCGTTGCCGGACTCCTCCACCGCCGCGAGCACGCCGGCCAGCTCGTCCTCGGTGAGGGCCAGGGGCTTTTCCACGAACACCGTCTTGCCGGCCAGCAGCGCCTTCCGGGTCAGTTCGGCGTGCGAGCTGTGCCGGGTGACCACGAATACCGCGTCGATCGACGGGTCCCCGAGCACGGCGTCGAGATCGGTGGTCGCCTGGGCGAAGCCGAACTTCCGCTGCGCGTTGGTCGCGGACAGCGCCGTGGTGGTGACGACCGTGGACAGCTCGACGCCGTCGCGCTGTGCCAGGTGCGGCAGCAGCATCGACGTCGCGTAGTTTCCCGCGCCGACGAACGCCAGCCGCACCGGCGCCCCTGCGGACCGGGCGAGCGCGTACCGGGCAGGGGTGGGCACCCCGCCGCTGCGTCGCACCGCGGGCACCGCCACCGCCGGGGCCTCCGCTTTCCCTTCCCCCGCGGGTTCGGGGTACCGGAACAGCACAGCCACGGCCTTCAAGTCGCCGTCCTTCAGGCGCTGGTACGTCTCGACGGCGTCATCGAAGTCGGCGATGTGGGAGACCAGGGGCTCCACGTCGACGCGGCCGCGGGCGAGGAGATCGAGGAAGCACGCCAGGTTGCGGCGCTCGGTCCAGCGCACGTAGCCGATCGGGTAATCCCGCCCCTCGAGCTCGTACTCCGGGTCGTAGCGCCCGGGGCCGTACGAGCGGGAGAACCGGACGTCGAGCTCCTTCTCGTAGTACGCGTTCCACGGCAGGTCCAGGCGGCACTTGCCGATGTCGACGACCCGGCCGCGGTCCCGGCTCAACCGGGCGGCCAGCTCGACGGGTTGGTTGCTGCCGCCGCTGGCGGCCAGGTACACCTGGTCCACGCCGTGACCGCCGGTGAGCTCGGTGACGGCGGCCTCCACGGCTGCGGACGCGGGATCGCCGCAGGCCGCAGCGCCCAGGCGCTCGGCGAGCTCGCAGCGCATCGGGTCGGGGTCGGCCCCGACGACGCGGACTCCCGAGGCGGCCAGGAGTTGCACCACCAGCTGCCCGATCAGCCCGAGGCCGATGACCAGCGCCACCTCGCCGAGTTGCGGCTCGCCGCGGCGGACGCCCTGCATCGCGATCGACCCGACGGTGCCGAAGGCCGCGTGCCGCGGCGCGAGGTCGTCCGGCACCCGGGCGTAGAGGTTCTTCGGCACCCAGTTCAGTTCGGCGTGCAGCGCGTGCTCATTGCCGGCGCAGGCCACGAGGTCGCCGACCTTCACATCGTCGATCCCGGCGCCGACCTGCTCGACCACCCCGCACAGCGAATAGCCCAGCGGCGTGTAGGAGTCCAGCTTGCCCATCACCTTGCGGTAGGTTGCGGGCACCCCGTTGGTGGCCACGCTCTGCATGACCTTGGCCACCTGGTCCGGCCGGGAGCGGGCCTTACCCAGCATCGACATGCCGGCCTCGGACACCTTCATGAGCTCGGTCCCGGTGGATATCAGCGAGTAGGCGGTGCGGACCAGCACACCGCCCGGCTTGCACCCCGGTGCCGGCACGTCGAGCACCGCCAGCTCGCCGCTCTTGTAGTTCTGCACAACCTGTTTCACCCGAAGTCCCCTATTTCTACGCCGTCTTCTACGCTGCCGAGCGAGCGCTCCGGTCGGACCCGGAGGTCGCGTCGCGGTACCAGTACTCGAGGGTCAGCACGTGCCACAGATGCTTGGAGAAGTCCCGCTGCCCGGCGGCGTCCTCGGCGACCATGCGCGCGAGCGCGTCGCGGCGCAGGAGCCCGGAGTTGACGAGCACGCCGTCGTGCACCACCTCGCGCACCAGCGGTGCCAGATCCCGGCTCATCCAGGCCCGCAGCGGGGCGCTGAACAGGCCCTTGGGCCGGTACACGATCTCCCGGGGCAGGATCGAGGTGGCCGCCTCCTTGAGGACGGCCTTGCCCTGTCGTCCGACAATCTTGCGATCGCCGGGCACCGCGAACGCCGCCTTGACCACCTCGACGTCCACGTACGGCACCCGCACCTCGGTCGACGCGGCCATGCTCGACCGGTCCGTGTACGCGAGGTTCAGGCCCGGCAGGAACATCCGGGCGTCGCCCAGGCACATGCGGTTGACGAAGTCGTCGAGGTCGTTGTCCTGGTAGACGTCCGCGTGCTCGGTCAGCACGTCCTCGACCGTCCCGGCCAGGTCCGGATCGACCAGGGCGAGCAGCTCGTCCTGGTCGTACATGGTGTAGCTGCGCCGGAACGCGGTCTCCTCCGGCAGATCGGCGAAGGAGAGGAACCGCTTCGCGAACCGCACCGACCGGTATCCCCGGCGGGCCGTGGCGACCGGCAGCCGGTCCACGGTCGCGGACAGGCCGCGCCGCAGGGGCCGCGGGATGCGCTGGTAGCGCAGCGCGATCAGGTTGGCCAGGTGCTTGCGGTAACCGGCGAACAGCTCGTCGGCACCCATCCCCGAGAGCATCACCTTGACCCCGGCCTCCCGGGCGGCCGAGCAGATCAGGAAGGTGTTGATCGCGGCGGGGTCGCCGATCGGCTCGTCCAGGTGGTACGTCATCTGCGGCAGCAGGTCGAGCACGTTCGGAGCGATCTCGATCTCGTGCAGGTCGACGCCGAACCGCTCGGCCACCTGCCGGGCGTAGCGGAGGTCGTCCGGCATCGCCTCGAACCTGGCGTCCTCGGCGCGGAACCCGATCGTGTAAGCGGAGATCCCGGGGTGGTCCCGGGCCGCCAGCGCGGTCAGGTAGCTGGAGTCCAGCCCGCCGGAGAGGAAGGTCGCCACGGGTACGTCGGAGAGCAGGTGGCGTCGGGTCGACTCCTCGACGACGGCGGCGACATCCGGCCGCTCGCCGGCCCGGGCCCGCTCCCGGCCCTCGGCGGCGACGTCCCGGAGGTGCCAGAACCGGCCGCGCTCCACCCGGCCGTCGGGCCGGTACCGGAGCCAGCTCCCCGGCGGCAGCTTCTCCGCTTCGCGGAACGCGCACCGTGAGTCCGGCACCCAGTAGTACAGCAGTGAGGCCACCAGCGCCGCATGGTCCACCTGCAGCGACCCGCCGGTGGCGGCGGCGAGCGCCTTGAGCTCGGAGGCGAACACCAGGCCCTCACCGCGCCGGAGCAGGAAGAGCGGCTTGATGCCGAGTTGGTCGCGGGCGAGCACCAGGTCACCGGTTCGCTCGTCGAAGATCCCGAACGCGAACATGCCGCGCAGCCGGGGCAGGCAGTCCGTGCCCCAGCGCCGCCAGGCCTCCAGCAGCACCTCGGTGTCGGAGGTGCCGCGGAAGCGCACCCCGGCGGCTGCCAGTTCGGCGCGCAGCTCGGGCGCGTTGTACAGCTCGCCGTTGTACGTCAGGACGAGACCGTCCGAGACCATCGGCTGGGCGCCGGTCTCGGACAGGTCGATGATGGCCAGCCGGCGGTGCCCGAGGTGCACTTCGCCGTCACCGACGGGGTGGCTGTACCGGCCCGCCCCGTCCGGACCGCGATGGGCGAGCGTGTCGGTGAGCCGGTCGGTCACGACCTTCCCGTCCGGCCATCGGTACGTGCCTGCGATGCCACACATGTCCTACCTCGCCTCCTGGCCGCTGTCCGGGACCGGTGCGGTCCCCATCGGTTGCCGCTTCGTCCGCCGCCGGCCCGTCCCGGTCCACCGGGCCGGCCGCCGGCTCCGGCCGCGCGGCGTGCCGGGCGGCCCGTCCCACAGCGTGCCGTCGGTCCGGTCACGCGGATCGGGGTCGATCAGCACCACACCGATCACCGGAATGCGCTGGTCCGCGAGCTGCCGTGCCACGGTGTGCAGCCATGCGGCGCTGCCGTGCCCGGCACGCACGACGAGCACGGTCCGGGTGCCGAGGTACTGGAGGTCGGTCCACGCCGTGCCGGGCGCCACCGAGCCGACGCCGAGCCGACGCTCCTGATCCGGCACGGCCGCGGCACGCTCGCCGCCGACCACGGTCGGGTCTCCCGGCTTGGGGCGGCGGTTGGCGAGCTGCGGGCCGGGCGCCACCGAGCCGACGCCGAGCCGACGCTCCTGATCCGGCACGGCCGCGGCACGCTCGCCGCCGACCACGGTCGGGTCTCCCGGCTTGGGGCGGCGGTTGGCGAGCTGCGGGCCGGGCAGACCGTCGACGATGACCACCGGCCCCTCCGCCGCCAGTGCCCCGGCGAGGTCCAGGGCGATCACGATCGTGCTGCGCGCACAGCCCAGTTCCAGCAGCGACACCGGTTCCGCGGAGTCGCGCACGGTGCGGGCCAGGGTCGCGGTGAGCCTGGTCCGTGCCGCCCGGGTCCGTCGGCGCTGCCACAGCCTGGCCGGCCGGCGGGGCACGCGGTGCAGCTCCGCGATGACCGAGGCACCGAGGTTCGCCGCGATCTCCCGGCGCAGCACGGGGCGGTCCGCCACCACCGCGCCGACCGCGGCCACCGCGAGCCCGAGGACGAGCCCGAGGACGAGCCCGAGCCCGGCGTCGGTGGCGGCGGTCCTGGGCAGGGACTGTTTCACCGCGCGCGGGGCGTCCACGATCTGCGTGCCGGCGATGAGCCGGGGCGTGCCGACGCGCGCCTCCGCGGCGCGCTGGCCGAAATCGGTGATCCGCGTGGTGAGCTCGGCCCGGCTGGCGAAGAGCGACTCCAGGTTCGCCGACGCCTTCGGCCCGCTCTGCGCCTCTCCGATCGCCTTGTTGACCTGGGCGAGTTCGTCCCGCATCCGGTCGCGCTGGTCGAGCAGAGCCTTGGCCTCGGCGTCCGCGGCTTCCTGTATCCGCCGCACATGGTCCGCGACGAACGCATCGGCCAGCGCCTTGGCCCGGGCCACCGCTTCCGCGTCGCTGTGACCCGTCACATCGATCTGCAGCAGGTTGTTGGTCAAGCCGGTACCCCCGTAGTCCTGCATGAAGTCCTCCGGTTTCGCCGAGGACCCGAGGGACTTCAGAGCCTCACCGGCGATCCCCGTGGTCTGCAGCAGGGCGACGTCGGTGCGGATCAGCGTTCCGGAGTCGTTCGGCTGGTCCGCCTGATGCGCGACCAGCACCTTGGCCACCGCGGACGGCGGTGGCGGCAGCAGGACCGCCACGGCCGCGCCGACCAGCAGCCCGAGCAGCGCCAGGGAGCACCAGAGGCGGCGCCGCCTGCGCACCGCGACCACCAACGCCTGCAGGTCCAGCAGCGGAGCGGCGGCCGACGACTCCGACGTCGTACTCGTCGTCACCCTGAACCTCTTCTCGCGTCGTCGCCGACCGCGAGCGCCGGCGTGGCGCCGTCCGGAGGATGGCCGGCAGACCGCGTCGGACGGGCCCAGACCGTGCCGGCGACGACAACGCCGACGACCTCGTGCTCGGCGTCCGCACACGCCTCGGCGATGCCGGCGAGCTCCCCTGCGGTCCAGCTGCCCGCGCTGAGCACGACCAGGGCACCGGACTCGTCGTCGCGGTCCGGCACCAGCGGCCGGGACACCGGAACCCCCACCACCCGCAGCAGCGGATCGCTCCCCGCCTCGGCGACGAGCTGCGCGGCGGCCCGGCGGGCGATCTCGTCGCCGTCCGGGACGACGACCAGCAGCCGCCGGGGGGCCGGCAGCTGGTCCCGGAGGCGGGCACACACCCGCCGGTAGCGGATCTGCCTGCCGGCCTCGTCGCCGGAGGCCTGCGGGGCCGGTACGTCCCACCGGATGTCGATGCCCAGCAGCCAGCGGATCCGGGCCTGCGGGCCACGGCCTTCCGGCCGGTGCGCGGGCCGTTCACCGGGCACGTCGACGGTGCCGAGGAGCGCCGAGCCCAGCGCCGCGGCGATCTCCGGTTCGGTGCGCAGTCGGCGTCTCGTCCGTGCGGCGGTGAGATGGCCGATGACCGCGAGGAGGAGGAACAGCAGCGCCCCGGCGACGATGAGCTGCATCCTCGTCGGCGCTGCCTCGCCGGACGGTCGGGCCGCCGGCCCCATGACGACCATGTTGGCCTTGTTGGCAGCCGGGTCGGCCTGGTCCAGCTTCTTGACGGCGTCCTGCAGCGCGGTGCGCAGCTTCGCGAGCTCGGTGCGGGTCTGCACGCTCTCCACGGTCTGCCCCGGATCGGTCGCATCGGCCAGGTCGGTGATGCGGCGGCTGGTCTGCACCACCATCTGCCGCAGTTCCTCGGGCCGCGCCGCTTCGGGGTCGGTGCTGTCGCTTGCCATCCGCGCGGCGAAGGTGACGAACTGCCGGGCCACCTGATCGGAGAGTTGCTGTGCGCGCTCCGGGGTGTCGGCCGTCCCCGAGATCTTGATGATGTTCCCGTCGGTGGCCTGGGCGCTCACCCGATCCCGCAGCTCGCTGCCGCTGACCCCGGTCCAGCCGAGCGTGGCAGCCGCGCGGTCGACCACCACCGAACTGGTCGCGATCTCCGCCTGGGTCAGCAGCTCGCGCTCCTGCCACGCCCCCGGCAGCAGCACCGATGCCGACGTCGTGTACTGCGGCGGAAACAGCAAGGAGGTGCCGTAGCCGACGAGCGCACCCACCACGGCGAGGACGGTGAGAAGCCGCCAGCGCCGACGGAAGATCCGACCGATCGTGACCAGGCGTATCGTGTCATCGCTCAACGGCGCGGCCTTCTCCCCGGCCGGTCCGGGCCGCCCGCCGACGCCGGAGCGTGGTCACGGCAGGCAGCGGCGTACGCGGCGAGCAGCGATCGCTGGGAGTTCCGCCAGGAGAGCGGCCCGCTGATCCGCTCCTGGCCGATCTTGCCCATCCAGGCCCGCTTCTCCGGATCGTCCAGCAGCAGCGCGATGAGCCTGGCGAACTCGGCCTCGTCGTTGGCGGGCGCGTAGACGGCGGCGTCACCGGCGGAGACCCGCGCCTCCCGGAGGTCGAACGAGACGATCGGCCGGCCCATCGCCATGTACTCCAGGACCTTGTTCATGGTCGACACGTCGTTGAGCGGATTGCGCGGGTCGGGGGAGAGGCACACGTCCGCGGTGGACAGGTAGCGCGCCAGATCGGCGTCCGGAACGCGCCCGGTGAACTGCACCTGCTCGGGGAGCCCGAGCCGCCGGGACAGCTCCACCATCGCGTCGAAGGCGTCGCCGGAGCCGACGAACACCGCATGCCAGTCGGTCCTCCCGAGCTCGTCGCGCAGCTTCGCGAGGGCCCGCAAGGCGTAGTCGACGCCGTCCTGCGGGCCCATGACGCCGAGGTAGCACAGCAGGTGAGGCTTGCCGCGCTTCAGCTCCGGCTCGGGCGGTACCGGCTGGAACCGGTCGGTGTCGGGCGCGCTGCGCACCACGAAGACGTCCGCCGGCCGCCGACCGCCGCGGCGCAGCGCGACGTCCCGGTAGCTCTCGTTCGTGGCGAGCACGACGTCCGCCGCCCGGTAGGTCAGCCGTTCCAGCGCGCACACCGCGCGGTAGAGCAGGTCCTCGCCGCGGTCGAACCGGGAGAGGTACAGCTCGGGTACCAGGTCGTGCTGGTCGAAGACGAACCGCGCGCCGCGCCGTTTCAGCCACAGTGCCGGCAGGAACAGCAGGTCGGGCGGGTTGCAGGCGTGGACCACGTCGACCGGGCCGACCTTGCGGGCCAGCCGGGCCGTGTGCCACAACGCCGATCCGTACTCCCGCAGGTAGCCGGCCGGCCCTCCGGTGGCCGCGCGCAACGGGTAGCGGTGGATCCGCACCCCGTCGATCTCCGCTTCCGGTTCCGTGTCCCGCTTGCTCCCCCGGGGACAGATGACGTGCACCTCCCAGCCCGCGTCGCGCAGCGTCGTGCACTCCTGCCACACCCGCCGGTCGAACGGCACCGACAGGTTCTCCACCAGGATCAGCGCGCGACGGGCCGGCCCGTCGCCGCTGGTCGCGTCACCAAGCAAGGCCCACGTACCCCGGTTCGGTCCGACGCGCCTCGGCGTCGGGAAGGCGGATGAGGTCGATGATCACCGGGCCGTCGCCATGGGGCAGCGCCGAGAGCACGGCCGGATCGCTGGTCCCGACCAGGCACACCTCGGCGTGCTCGAGCACCTCGCCGACGGACTCCGCAAGCAGCTGCGCGAGGTGCGGCAGCCGGGTCTCGATGTACTCGCGGTTCGCGCCGAGCAGCCGGGAGAGGTTCACGTTGGGGTCGTAGATCCGCAGGTCGTAGCCCTTGCCGAAGAGCCTCTCCGCCAGCTCGACGAGCGGGCTCTCGCGGAGGTCGTCGGTGCCGGGTTTGAAGGAGAGGCCGAACATGCCCACGCGACGCTTACCGGTGCGCTCGACCAGGCCCACCGCGCGCTGCAGATGTTCGGAGTTGGAGGACAGCACGTGGGCGAGGATGGGCACCGAGACGTCGGCCTGCCGCGCCGCGTGGACCAGGCTGCGCAAGTCCTTGGGCAGGCAGGAACCACCGAACGCGAAGCCGGGCCGCAGGTAGGCGGGGCTGATGTTCAGCTTGCGGTCGGCCAGGAACACGTCCATCACCTGGTGCGAGTCCACCCCGAGCGCCTGGCACACGGCGCCCAGCTCGTTCGCGAAGCCGATCTTGAGGCCGTGGAACGCGTTGTCCGCGTACTTGATCGCCTCGGCCGTCGGGACCGGCACCCGGAACACCTCGCCGGGCAAGCCGTCGTACAGCGCCGCAACCACGTCGCCGCTTGCCGGGTCGAGCTCGCCGATGACGGTCTTCGGCGGGTCGAAGAAGTCCCGCACGCTCGTCCCCTCGCGAAGGAACTCCGGGTTGACCGCGACCCCGACGTCCACCCCGGCCGTGCCGCCGACGTACTTCTCCAGGATCGGTACCAGCAGGTTCAGGCAGGTGCCCGGGAGCATGGTGCTGCGGAACACGACGGTCTGCCGCCCACCCCGCTCGGCCACCGCGGCACCGATCTGCTCGGTGACCCGCTCCAGGTACGTGGTGCACAGGCTGCCGTTGGGCTCCGACGGCGTGCCCACGCAGACCAGCGACACCTCGCTGCCCGTG
The DNA here is from genome assembly GCF_019192735.1 of Kitasatospora aureofaciens. Classification (GTDB taxonomy): domain Bacteria; phylum Actinomycetota; class Actinomycetes; order Streptomycetales; family Streptomycetaceae; genus Kitasatospora; species Kitasatospora aureofaciens_A. The sequence continues at coordinate 37,411 of NZ_JAHTKP010000042.1, read as the reverse complement.
ATCGCCTCGCGGACGTCGCCGGTGGCGCGTAACGCTCCGGCCCGCACGACCTCGGCGATGAGCTCGCCGATCCGCTCCTCGACCACCGGGGCCCTGCCGTCGTTGACCAGGTCGACCTTCACCTGGTTCACGTCCACCCCGATGACCTCGTGACCCAGGCTGGCCAGGCACGCGGCCGACACGCAGCCCACGTAGCCGAGCCCAAAGACGCTGACCCTCATGACCCGTTCCTCCCCTCGGGCAGGCCCTTGCGGCCTGCCATTCGCGCGCCGACCGGACGACGCCCCCCACGCATCAGTAGGCCCCCTGCCCCTGAAGCACCGCACGCAGCGTCTTCCACAAAATCACTGCGTCAAGGGCGAGCGACCAGTCCTCGACGTACCGCAGATCCAGCCGGACCGCCTCCTCCCACGACAGGTCGCTGCGTCCGCTGATCTGCCACAGACCGGTGAGCCCGGGCTTGACGAGCAGCCGCCGCCTGATGTCCGGGCCGTACGCGGCGGACTCCTCCGGCAACGGAGGCCGCGGACCGACGAGCGACATCGAGCCGGTGAGCACGTTGAGAAGCTGCGGGAGCTCGTCGATCGAGTACCGGCGCAGCACTCCTCCCACCCGGGTCACCCGCGGATCCCGGCGGAGCTTGAACAGCAGGCCGGCGCCCTCGTTGCGGCTGGCCAGCTCGGCACGTGCCCCGTCAGCCCCGGCGACCATGGTGCGGAACTTGACCAGGGTGAACTCGCGGCCGTCCTTGCCGACCCTGTGCTGGCGGTAGAACGCCCCACCCCGACTGTCCACCAGCACGAGCAGCCCGACGAGCACCATCAGCGGCGCGAACAGGATCAGCAGGACCGCGGAGCCCAGCCGATCGACGACCTCCTTGACCGCCCGGGGGCCCCCGGTGAAGGTCGGCATGCTGACCCGCAGCATCGGGATCCCGAGCACCGCATCGACGTGCAGCCGCGGGCCCGCCACCTCCATCAGTACGGGGGCCACGACCATCTCGGCATCGCTGCCTTCGAGGTTCCAGGCCAGCCGCTGCAGCCGGTCCGGTGACCAGTGCGGGGCCGGTGTGACCGCAACGACACGGTAGCCGTCGCGGCGGACGTGGTTGGCGGCGTCCGTCAGCCGGCCGACGACCGGCACTCCGTCCAGTCGGTCACCGTCGAGCCCAAGACCGTCCGGCGTGCACACCGCCTCCACCCGCCAGCCGAGGTGCGGGAACTTGCGGGTTCGGGTGATCAGGTCGCGCACGGTGGCCAGGCTCCCGGCAGCGAGCACCGGGCGCAGGCACCGTCCTTCGTTCCGCTGTTTATGCAGCCAGAGGCGCAGCAGATACCGCTCGGTCATGGTGACGAGCGTGATCGCCGGGATCGCGACGAAGATCCAGAGCTTGATGTTGTGCGAGGTGAGGGCGATCCCGCCGAGCGCCAGTACGACGGCCGCCGTGAACAGCGAGCGTCCGAGCCGGCGGAATTCCTCGGCGCCCTGGCCGAGCACAGCCGGAGCCCACGACCGGGTCACCGCAAGCGCTCCCAGTACCAGCAGCTCGGTGCCGAAGGCGAGGATTCCCCATTTCTCGTGCCAGTTGGCCGCGTCCCGGACCCCGAAGAAGCCGCCGATCGCCGCCACCACGAAGGCGGTGGCCACGGTATCGCTGATGATCACAGTACGGCGGTACCGCTGCTCCCAGTCGATCTCGGGCCGGCTGATTACCCCGTTCACCCGACGCCCGCGCGCCGGTAGGAACGGGCGGACTAATTCCCCTTCCCCCTGCTCGACAGCCTCCTCCAGGTCGCCAGTGGGTTCGACGTGTTCGCTCCACACGGTTCCTCCCCCCGGGAGGCCCGCGCCTCCCGCACCTGTTCGTCCCCTCGGGAGGCCCCCGCCCCCCGCGCCGCGCTGTTCCTCCCCCGGGAGACCCCTCCCCCCGCGCATGGCATACCGGCTGTTGCAGCGCTACTTGAACAATCACGCCCACGGCTGGCGCCGGGGACGCGACTGCTGGCTGTCCGTAGCGCTGGACCTGTAGATGACTATTTGTCGCCTCGTGTCCAAGCTTGCGAAGCACGGCCAATCTAGAGCATTGGGGCCGCCCGAAGAAGGGCGTGTGTGCAAATTGTGCTTGTGCTTCGGAGTTGGTGCCGTGTGACCTGTGGTGACGGGAGTTCTACGGGCCGAAACCGATCGGCGGATCGCCCCGTGCGTCAGTCGCCCGGGGCGGGTGGCAGGTGGAAGCCGACCTCGGCGGCGGCCGGCAGGTCGACCGGCTCCGGGTCCTCCATGGTCTGCTGGTCGGTGGCCAACTCGACCAGCTCAAGCACGAGTTCGCGGCCAGGGCACCGCGGTACTGGCGGCGGCGCTCGGACGGCGGGGCGTCGTGGTCCCAGGCAGGGACGTAGTCGTTGACAAAGGCGTGTAAGAACTCCGGTGAGGACGCGGCTGTCGGAGGCGGTTGTTACGGTTCCCTCCGTGAAGGTCGTGGTGCAGGTCAAGCTGCTGCCGGACGCCGAGGCGGCGGCCTCGCTGCGCTCGACCCTGCGTACGGTCAACGAGGCCGCGTGCTGGGTGTCGGTGGTGGCGTTCGAGCGCGGTGTGCCGCGTGAGTACGAGCTGCGCAAGCACACCCCCCGTCGTCCAGGCCGACGAACCCCAGGTCGGCCACCGCACCCAGCTGAAACTCCCGCAGCCGCGCGCACAGCTTCTCGTAGCGGGCGGCCGTGATCTCGCTGCAGGCGCCGCGGCGGGCCGAGGAGATCCACAATAGCCGCCCCTTCGCATCGGTCAGCGCGAGGAACAGCAGCCCGTGGGCCTTGTGCTTCCCCGAGTAGTTCTTCCGGTTCGCCCGCCCGGTCCGCCGCCGGGTGCGGATCAGCGTGCCGTCCAGCAGCACCACGCATCCGCTGTCCTTCGCCACCTTCGCCAGCGCGTGGTCCAGGCGGGGGGAGTGTGCGGCCAGCAGGTCGATCGCCTCCAGCACCCACCGGCGCACCGTGGAGGCCGAGACCGCGTTGCCGCCGGCCAGGTCGGCCAGCCGCTCGTCGTCGCGCAGGTGGGCCAGTGCGATCACGGCGATCCGCCCGGCGTCCAGCTTGCGCCAGCGGGAGCGGATCGTCTTGCGGTGGGCGCGGATCAGGCCGGCCACGTAGTTGACGGTCTGGCTGGACAGCGGCAGGCGCACGGAGTAGACAAGGCTGACGGTGTCCCCGGCGGGGCTGGTCTTGGTTTTCACGAGCTGCCCAAATCCCGTCGGGGGCATCCGTGTTGCGGCGAGAATCGGCCGTTGTTCCGGGCCGGTGGCGCCTTGCCGGGGCAGGTAGCGTCCGGCCGGTGTTCGGGTGATCCAGCCGCGCTCGGCCAGCTTGCGCAGCTTCCCGCGCACCGGCTCCACCTTCGCCGGCACCGGATCCAGCCCCAGTTCGCGGGCCACGTCCTTGGCCTGCAGCGGGCCGTCGCCGCCCGCAACGATCCCCATGATCGCCTGGTAGTCGGCGGGCAGATCCTCCGGGCCGCTGTCCTGGCTGCGGTGAGGGATCAGCAGCTGGCCCGCGGCGCCCGGCGTCGCACCCGTGCCGGGCGCGGGCACGGCGGGTGCTCCGCCGGTGGCCTCCTTCAGGGCCTGCTGCCAGGCCTCGGCGTCGGGGTGCCCGGCGTCAGCGTCCTCCTGGTACTGCCAGTAGACGACCTCAGCGGCCTCCAGTCGGGCCACTTCGGCCTCGGTGTCGGCCAGCTGCTTACGCAGGTGCCCGGCGTGTTCTTCCAACACCACACGGGGCTCCAACAGCCACACCATCAGGTTCTGAGCCATGTCCCATCCCTCGCGGGCCCGCCACGGCGCCCCTGCTCGCACAGTAGGGGGACCGGCACGCAGCGTGCAGGAGATCCGGAAAGACAGCCCAAAACCGGCTGACGGACGATCTCCGCGCGACGATCACCGTGATGAACTGCGCGAGCATCCCAACGGCTCGTCACGCCAGGCCCGGTGACCTGCACGAATCACGATGAAACTTCCTCAATGGTCGCGACGTGCCGAAGCTTGGTGGCTTCTGCGCCAGTTCGACCAGTGCAGGAGTGCGTTCAGGGCTGTGATCGGCGGGCTGAACAGTGTGCCGATCAGGCGGCGGATCTCCGGGACGGTCAGGTCGACCGGGTCTCCGCTTCGGGCCGGGCGGTTCGGATCCGCACGTCTGGTCGGCCTCGCGTCATCGACTGCCGCGGCAAGGAACGCGAGTGCGAGCATGGCCAGGGTGACGTGCCGGTGCCAGGCTGTCCAGTTGCGGACCTGGTAGTGGTCCAAGCCGACCTGACCCTTGGCCGCCTGGAAGCACTCTTCGATGCACCAGCGAGTACCGGCGACGCACGAGCTCCGACAGCGGCACGATCCGGGGCGACCAGCACAGGTAGAAGGCGAGCTCGCCGGTGGTGGGATTGCGGCGAATCAGCAGGTGGCGGTGCTCGTCAGTGCCGATGTGCACCCAGGCCCAGTCGTAGTAGCGGGGCCCCTTCGCCCCGGAGCCGGCGCTCTGCCGGTGCCAGGCCGAGGCGGGCAGGCGAAAGGCGGCCTCGTCCGCGCGGATCGCCGTGCGGCCCTGGTTGATCCGCACTCTGGTCGCGCAGGACACCGCCAGCACGTAGCCGACCCCGTGGGCCTCCAGCCCGGCCCGCAGGCCGGGGTCCTGACCGTAGGCCTCGTCGCCGGTCACCCACGACGTGCTCACTCCGGCGTCCAACGCCTGCTCGATCATCTGCAGGGCGAGACGGGGCTTGGTCGTGAAGACGACGTCCTCGGGTACTCCGGCCTTGCGGCGCCGCTCGGAGTCCCGGCTCCATGTGTGTTCGGGCAGGTAGAGACGGCGGTCGATCAACGCCCGCCCTCTACTGGAGGCGTAGGCGAGGAAGACGCCCACCTGGCTGTTCTCGATCCGCCCGGCGGTTCCGGTGTACTGCCGCTGGACACCCGCCGAACCGCGACCCTTCTTCAGGAAGCCCGTCTCATCCACGATCAAAACACCGTCACCGGCGCCGAGATGGTCCACGACGTAGCGGCGGACCTCGTCGCGCGCCGCACCCGCGTCCCAACAGGCACGCCGCAGCAGCCGCTGCATCGGACCGGGACGGCTATGGCCGGCGTGCTCCGCCAGCTGCCAGCAGTTCTTGCGCTCGGTCCCGGACAGCAACCCGAGCAGATAGGCGCGGGCCGCGGCCCGAGGTTCCACTCGCCCGAACAGGCCCGCAATCCGAGCCATGGCCTGGTCGAACAACGCCTGCCATCGAGCAGGGTCTACGCTACGGCCCGCGGCCACCGCACGATCTTCAAGAGTCCACACAAACCCTTGATCATCTCGCGGTGGCCACACGCATCAGGCGTCGTAGTACTCGCCGTCGTCACCCTGGGCCTTCGCCTCCAGAACATCCGCCGCCACTTCGCGCATCGTCGCAATCACCGCATCGCTCGGGTTCTTGGACATGATCCGCCCGGCGCTCCACCGTCGGAGCCACCGCGAGGCCGGGATCGGCAGCGACCACCGCTTCCCAAACCGCTGCGGTGATGTCCTGGCCCTCACCGTCAGTTGTATCCGCGTGGTTCGTCGCCTGCCGTCTTGACCTGCTTGCGGTAGGCCCCCGGCGGCGATCCGAAGTGTCGTTTGAAGGCTTTGGCGAAGGCGAACTCCGACGTGTACCCCGTGTGCTGCGCGATTGTGCTCAGCGGGGCCGGCGATTGGTGCAGCAACCGCGCCGCGGTGGCCATCCGCCAGTTGGTCAGGTAGGTCAACGGCGGCTCGCCGACCACCGAGGCGAAGCGGCGGGCGAACGCCGCGCGGGACAGCCCGGCGCGGGTGCCCAGCGACTCCACGGTCCAGGGATGGCCGGGATCGTCGTGGATCGCCTTCAGGGCCGGGGCGACTGCCGGGTCGGTCAGCGCGGCCGTCCAACCCCGGGTCCGCTCCTTCGGCAGTTCGGCGTACCACGACCGGAGGATGTACAGCAGCAGCAGATCGATGAGCGCCGTGACGACCGCGTCCGAGCCCGGCTGCGGCGCGTGGAACTCGGCGCACAGCTGATCGACCGCCGAGCGCAGCACCGGGTGGCGGCCCGGAACCGCGGGGAGGTGGATGACCTCCGGTAGATCGCTGAACAGCGGATGCGGGCGATCAACGTCGATCGCGTACGCGCCGCACACCAGCACCGTGTGCGGCCCCGGTCCGTCCACGGTGACCTGGCCGATCGGCGAGGAACGGTCCACGCGCTCCGGTACGAAGTCCACCGGATCGCGGCCCGGCACATCGCACAGGGTGTGTCCGCTGCCGCGCTGCAGGAACACGATGTCGCCGGGTCCGAGCGCGAGCGGTTGGCCGTGCGGTGGCAGCAGGTGGCAGTGTCCTTCCACCACCACGTGGAATCCGGCTCCTGAGATGGGTTGGAACTTCAGGGCCCACGGGGCGTGCGCGTCGGTGCGAGTCACCATCGGGCGTCCCGTGCGCAGGACTTCGAGGGTGTCGCTCAGGATGTCCATAGCGCCACTCTAGTGCCTGCAGGGCGAGACGATATGACAGGGAATCGAGATATCAAGTCATTCACCGTCTCGCTATGGAGGCGTACGTTCTTGCCATGGCGGTCGCCGAACCCCGGCACTGCATCGACGAAGGAATGGATCCCATGTCTCTGGCTGGCAAGAAGATCGTGATCATCGGTGGAACCTCCGGCATCGGCTTCGCGGTAGCCCAACAGGCCGCGGCGGCTGGCGCGGACGTCGTGGTCGCCTCCAGCAATCAGGACCGCGTGGACGCCGCGACAAAGCGGTTGGGCGAGCCGGCCGAAGGCCGCCGCCTGGACGTCGCCGACGGCAACGCCATCGCCGCGTTCTTCGAGCAGGTCGGGGAGTTCGACCACCTCGTCTACACCGCGGGCGAATCTCTGCTGATCAAGCCGTTGGTCGACACCACCCCGCAGGAGGCCAGGGCCGTCTTCGAGCGCCGGTTTTGGGGCGCGTTCCTCTCCGCCAAGTACGCTGCACCGCGACTGCGCGACGGCGGCTCGATCACGTTCAGCTCCGGCGTCCTCGCGATCCGCCCCCTGTCCGGAACCGCGCTCACGGCAGGTATCACCGGCGGCATCGAGGCCCTGTCCCGGGCACTCGCCGTCGAACTCTCCCCCCTGCGCGTCAACGTGATCCAGCCCGGTGTGATCCGCACCGAGCTGTGGGACGGCAGTGTCCCGGACCCGGAGGCTTTCCTCCAGGGCGCCGGGTCCGAGCTGCTCACGCGGCGTGTCGGCACTGCCGAGGAAGCCGCGGCGGCCTATCTCTTCGTCTTGTCCAACGCCTACGTCACCGGCACCACGCTCGCGATAGACGGCGGCGCAGCACTGGTGTGACATAGGCGCCACGCATAACAGCCAACGGAGCAACACCGCACCGACGCGACGCGTTCCTTGCCGCGGCAGTCGACGACGCGAGGCCGACCAGACGTGTGGATCCGAACCGCCCGGCCCGAAGCGGAGACCCGGTCGACCTGACCGTCCCGGAGATCCGCCGCCTGATCGGCGCACTGTTCAGCCCGCCGATCACAGCCCTGAACGCACTCCTGCACTGGTCGAACTGGCGCAGAAGCCACCAAGCTTCGGCACGTCGCGACCATTACCGGCAGCGGCTCTCCGCCCCCTCCAGTGCGTAGATCGCGAAGTCACACTGGAGTATTAGCCGCGAACCCGGGGGTCCACACCCCAGAATCAGGGCAGTGCACCCCCGGGTTCGCGCTGAAGAACCTTCAGTTTCCGCGAACTCGCGGGGATCCCGGGGTATCGCCGAGGTAAGCCCAAAAGGGGCCATTGGATGATCTTGAACCGCTGAACAGCAGGCAGGAATAGCGCTTTCGCCCTGGCCAGTGCGGGCGGGCCGCCGCGAGTTCGGCGAGCATAGGTGGCAGGCCGGGGAGGCCGACGTGGAGGTGGCGATGAGAGTCGTGTTCGTGCACGGGGCGTGCGTGCGGGACGGGTCGTGGTGGTGGCACCGCACCGCCGAGCTGCTGCAGGAGCGGGGGGTGCCGAGCGTGGCCCCGGCGCTACCGAGCTGTGGCGAGGCGGGCCTGCCCGGCGGCGTCGGCGGTCCGGGGCTGCCCGAGGATGTTGCCGTGGTGCGGCAGGTGCTGCAGGCCGGCGACGAGCCGACCGTCGTGGTCGCCCACAGCTACGGTGGTGTCGTCACCGCGGAAGCCGCTGCGGGAATCGGGTCGGTGCGCCACCTGCTGCTGGTCTCCAGCTACCTGCCCGAGGTCGGGCAGAGCCTGTCGGAGTTCGGGGACGGCAGCCCCGCCCCGTTCCTCGACGTCGACCCCGATGCCGGCACGTTCGGGGTCCGCCCCGAACTGCTCGTGGACACGTTCCTGCAGGACTGCGACCCCGAGGTCCAGGCGCAGGCGGCGGACCACCTCGCCCGGCAGAGCGTGCAGGTGACCGGGCAGCCGGTCGGGGCGGCCGCATGGCAGCAGTTGCCCTCGACGTACCTCGTCTGCGCTCAGGACCGGGGCACCCCGCCGCGGCTGCAGCGCGAGTTCGCCCGCCGGGCCGGCAGCGTCGTCGAGCTCGACGCCGGCCACCACCCGTTCCTGTCCCAGCCTGCAGCGGTCCGGGACCTGCTGCTGAGCCTGTGACGGCAGCCGCGACGAGCCGGGCCGGCGATCCGAGGGCCAGGAGGCCGTCGTGAGTGCCGAGGAAGAACTGCTGTCGAGGGCCTACCTGGCCTACAACGGTGGTCGCCGCGCTGGCTTTCGGGCAGGGCGTTCTGGCACTCGGCGGTGGTCTGGTTCCACAGGCAGTGGTTGATCGTGCCGAGGTGCGGGTCGGCGAACTCCTCCCGCAGCAGGGCGACCTCCAGGCGCTGGTCGGCGGCCGTGGCCCGCAGGGTTGGTGCCTGGTCGAGCTGGTCGTTGACCTTGTCGAGGCCGGTGTGGAGGTGGGGTGTGCCGCGTTCCCGATCCGGCCTCTGCCGCGTTCAGAGCAGCTTCTCCATCAGGATCGGCAGGTCGCGTACGCGCCGGCCGGTCGCGTGGTGGACGGCGTTGGCGATCGCGGCGATCGTCCCGGTCATGCCCATCTCGCCGATGCCCCGGGAGCCCAGGGGATTGGCGTCCGGGTCCGGCTCGTTCACGAACAGCACGTCGATGTCGGGGATGTCGGCGTTGACCGGCACCATACTGCCGCGGGCTGGTGTAGGTGACGTCCAGGGTGACCGGGGCCGCGGCCAGCGCCGCCTCCGGGTCCCCCCTCTTCAGGTTGGGGACCACTTCGGCCATCTCGCCGCACACCTCGGTGCCGAAGATCCTGGCCTCCGGGTGCGTTGCGTCGGGGACGAAGGCGGCGGTGTCGTACGCGGCCCGCACCCGGGAGGCCGCGTCCGTCGCCTGCTCGATGGTCTCCGCGACCACGAGGGCGATCACCTGGCCGCTGAATCTGATCCGTTCGTCCTGCAACGGGAGCAGGCTCTGCGGCGCCGCACCGAAGGGAAACAGCAGCGCCGGGGAGAGCGGGTCCGCGTTGTGGTGCGTGAGCACCAGGCGCACACCGGGCATCGTCTCGGCCTGCGCGGTGTCCAGAGCGGTCAGCGTGCCGGCCGGCACGGTGCTGGTCACCTGCACGGCGTGGAGCAGGCCCTCGGGCCGGTACTCCGCCGCGTAGCGGGCCTCGCCGGTGACCTTCGCGCGGCCGTCGCGCCGACCCGTCGCGGTACCGATGGGGGAGCCGGGGGCGAGGGCGATCGGGCGGGGCGCGGTACTGGTCATGATCTCTTTCGCCTTCCAGCCTCATCCGGACACGGTCAGGAGAGCCCTCTCGACGGTGCGACGGGCCAGCTCGACCTTGTACGCGTTGTGCCGTCGTGGGTGGGCGTCCGCCGCGGCGAGCGCTGCGGCCTCCCGGAACACCGCCGCGCTCGCCGGGCGACCGATCAACGCGGCTTCGACTCCCGGTTCCCGCCAGGGTTTCGTCGCCACACCGCCGAGCGCGACGCGGGCGTCGGCGATGGTGCCGTCGGCCAGCACCTCCAGCCCGACGGCCGCGGAGGCGGCGGCGAACTCGTAGCTGACGCGATCACGGACCTTGAGGTAGCAGGAGTGCGCGGCGGCGGCCGAGACCGGCACTTCCACGGCGGTGATCAGTTCGGCGTGCCCCAACGGGTGCTCCCGCTCCGGGGTCTCGCCGGGCAGGGGGAAGAACTCGTCGATCGACAGGACCCGGTGCCCGTCCGGCCCGAGGATGTGCACCGCCGCGTCGAACGCCGTGAGAGCCACCGCGAGGTCGCCCGGGTTGGTGGCGATGCAGCTCCCGCTGGTCCCCAGCACGGCGTGCCCGCGGTTCTCCCCGTCCATCGCCGCGCATCCGGAGCCCGGGTCGCGCTTGTTGCACTCGGTGAACGACGGATCCCGGAAGTAGCCGCACCGCGTACGCTGCATCAGGTTTCCGCCGATGGTCGCCATGTTGCGCAACTGCTGGGAGGCTCCCCGCAGGAGGGCCTCGGACACGGCGGGCCAGCGCCGCCGCACCTCCGGGTGCTCCGCGACGTCGCTCATCCGGCACAGCGCGCCGATCCGCAGCACCGACTCGCCCGCCTCCACGTCGTCATGGCCGGGCATCTGGGTCAGGTCGATCAGACGCGACGGGTGCGCCACCCCGCACTTCATGAGATCGACCAGTGTGGTGCCGCCGCCGAGGGGCGCTGCGGAGGAGTCGCCCTGGAGCAGGGCGACCGCCGCGTCCAGCGTGTCCGCACGGGTGTACTCAACGGCGCGCACGACCGGCCGCCTCCTCCTGCGCCGCCTCCCGCTGCGCCGCCTCCCGCACTGCGGCGACGATGTTCGGATAGGCGCCGCAGCGACAGATGTTGCCGCTCATGAACTCCCGGACGTCGGCATCGGAGCCGGCGTGCCCCTCACGGATGCAGGCGACCGCCGACATGATCTGGCCGGGCGTGCAGTACCCGCACTGGAACCCGTCGTGCTTCATGAACGCGCTCTGCACGGGGTGCAGCGTCCCGTCCACCCCGGCCAGTCCCTCCACCGTGGTGACCTCGTGCCCCGCGGCCTGGTAGGCGAGCATCAGACAGGCCAGCACCCCCCGCCCGTCGACATGGACCGTGCACGCGCCGCACTGCCCCTGGTCGCAGCCCTTCTTGGTACCCCAGAAACCGAGCCGCTCACGCAGGGCGTCCAGCAGCGTGACACGGGGCTCGACCGAGAGATCGTGCCCGACACCGTTGACCCGCAATTCGATATCAGCCCTTGCGGCGCCTTCGTCGACTCGCGAGCCAGGCATACCTTTCGACCTCCGGGCGATTGAGCGCGTACGTCAAACACGCACCGAAACAGACTTGACGCTCGGCGTGCGTGTCATGGCTATTCCGATCGTAGGATCCCTCGATCACGATCGCATGTCGGGAACTCCTGAACGCGCGCCGTGCCCGGCCCGGCGTGAAACCCCCGGCCGGAATCAGGTGGTTCGAGGGCGGTCAGCTTCTTCATGTGCCGCCCGGCCGGCCGGACCTGGCGTGCGATCAGCCGCATGCCGACGGGCCGGCCGGGCCGGGTGTTCAGGACAGGTCGGCACCGGGCCGCTCGGGGGGTGCGCAGTGCGTGGCGGGTTACATCGCTGCTGGCCATACGGGTGGTTCTCCTGTCGTACCCGGCCAGATCGACCGATCGGCCCGGGGCGTCTCACGCGAGACTGCCAGGGAGGAGACCGGGCATCTGACGAGCGGCTCGGCGGACTACCAAACCAACGAAGGTGGACGACGTCATGGCCTCCACTCGCACGACCGCACTGCCCATGCAGACCGATGTCCTGATCGTCGGTGCAGGCCCCGCCGGGCTCACACTCGCCGCCGGCCTTACCCAGCTCGGCGTGGACCACGTGCTCATCGAACGTGCCGATTCGGTCCAGCCCGGTGCCAAAGCCGCCTTCGTTCAGCCCCGCGCTCTGGAGTACCTCGACCGCGTGGGTGTTGCCGACCGCCTGGTGGCCGCAGGAATTCGAGGCCACCACTTCAGCGTGCACGACGGCGCGCGCACACTGCTCCGTGGGTCCTACGACAACCTGGACACCCCGTTCCCGATGATGCTGCTGGTCTCCCAACAGACCACCGAGGAACATCTCAATCGCCGCCTGACCGAGCTGGGCGGCATGGTCCACCGCCGCCACAAGCTCATCACCTTCAGCCCCGACTTTCCCGGTGTGACCGCCGCCGTCGCCGCGCCCGACGGCTCGGTGCGTGCCGTGTACGCCCGCTACTTGATCGGAGCCGACGGCGTTTACAGCAGGGTGCGCTCCACGGCAGGGATCGCCTTCCCCGGCAAAGCACGAGAGCAGCTGTTCGCATTGGCGGATGTCCGCCTCGAGCCGGGTTCAGCTTCCGTGCTTGAGGACACCACCTTCTTCTTCTCTTCCGAGGGAATGCTGCTGACGTCACCGCTGGCCGACGGCCAGCACCGGGTGGTTGCGTCCGTTCCTCCCGGTTCGAAGGCGCCCACTGCCGAAGAGACCGAGACGCTGCTGGCCACCCGCGGCCCGCGGCAAGGTGGGCCGAAGGTCGTCGAAGTCATCACAGCATCCACTTACCACGTGCAGGAACGCGTGGCCGAGAGGCTCTCGGACGGCCCGGTCTTCCTCCTGGGGGACGCTGCGCACACCCACAGCCCGGCCGGCGGCCAGGGCATGAACACCGGGATTCAGGACGCCGGCAACTTGGCTTGGAAGCTCCATGCCGTGCTCACCGGGTTCGCCCCTGAGGGTCTCCTGGACACCTACCACGGCGAGCGCCATCCCGTGGCTTCCGGTCTGGTCGCCTTCACCAGCCAGATCACTTCACTCGCCACCATGCGCGATCCGGAACTGTGCCGGCGGCGCAACGACATCATTGCCGCAGCCGCCAAGGCACCCGGCATCACCGACTGGCTGGCGAGGCGGTTGTCACAGCTCGACATCAGCTATGCGACTGAACCGGCCGACGGTACCTACCACGTCGGGCAACGTGTCTCCCCTGCGCTCGTCCCGGCCGCAGGTCTCGACTGGAACCTGGCCCTGCCGAACCCCTCTACCGGACCGACCGAGAGCGGCCGAACAGGTCCTCTGAACTTCCAGTTCGTCGACGGGCTGGAGACGCCCCTCCTCATCCGTCCGGATGGCTACCTGGCCGCCCACGGGGTCCCGACCGATCCGCACGCCGTGCTTGCCAACCTCGCCTCCTACCTGCCCGGCGGGCCGACGCGATGAGAGGACGGAAAGAATGGCGCAGAACGCCCTCCTTGTGATGGACGTCCAGCGGGGCATCGTGGACCGCTTCGGCGAGGGTGCCGGATATCTGGCACGCCTGCGCGGTGCGATCGAGGCGGCCCGCGCCGCGGAGATGCCGGTGATCTACGTGGTCGTCCGATTCCGCGCCGGGCACCCTGAGGCCGGCGCGCGCAACAAGATGCTCCGTGGGCTCGGCGACGGTGTCTGGTTCACCGACGAGGACCCGGGCGCCGAGATCCACCCGGACATCGCGCCGCGGCCCGCCGATCTCGTCGTGACGAGGACGCGTGTCAGCGCCTTCGTGGGCAGCGACCTCGACCTGCTCTTGCGCGCCCGCGAGATCGACGGGCTGGTCCTCACCGGCATCGCCACCAGCGGCGTCGTCCTGTCCACCCTGCGTCAAGCCTCCGACCTGGACTTCCGCCTCACCGTACTGGCGGACGCCTGCCTCGACGCCGACGCCGAGGTGCACCGGGTTCTCACCGAGAAGGTCTTCCCCCTGCAGGCCGACGTCGTCACCGTCGACGACTGGATCACGTCGATCAAGTGACCCGTACCCCGGTCCCACCCTGTACGCCCGCTCACCAGAAAGGTGGCCTGACTCCTGCACCGGAAACGACCTCGACACTCGTATTCACCCAGGGACAGGGCCCGCACCGCGACGCCGACGGCAAACTCGTCCTCACCACCCCCATGGCGGCCGACCCGCTGGCCATGATCGCCGCCGATGACATCGGCTGCACCGCACCGGCTGGCCAAGGCATTGAAGAAACGCGGGTTCACCATTTCGGCGACGCACCCGGGCCCCGGGCCGGCGTCACCGCCGGCCCGGGGCCCGTTCATGGTTCCCCAGTGGGATCGGAGCCGGATCAGCCGTCGGTCTCCGAGGACGGCAGGTACGCGCCGGGCACGTCGTTGGGTGCGTGGATCTCGGTCTCGCCGGGGTACGGCGTGGTCCAGTTGTGCGTCTGGTACCAGACCAGGTGGTTCATCTGCGCCGGGTTCGCGTGGTCCGGCACCGCGTTCGGGCCGGTCAGCCGCTGCTGCGCCTTCCAGGCGGCCCACTGGGCTGCGACGGCCTGCTCCGCCGCCGGTGGGGCGGCCGTGGCCGGCACCGCCGCCGCGTGGCGGTCCTGCTCCCCGGGCACGTCGACGCCGCACGGGGGCGGCGTGGACAGGCCGTCGGTCAGCGAGGTCCGGTTGGGGACCGCGGTGAACGGCGTGTAGTCCGGCTTGTCGGTGAAGGCCGTGGCCATCGGGCTGGCCGCGCTGTCCTTCTGGTTCATCGGGTGGATCCCGAGGATCTGCTCGATGGTGCGGATCATCGTGATCTGCGAGTAGTAGCGGCTGTCGACGGTCCCGTGCTGCGCCCAGGGGCTGATGATCTGGATCGGGGCGCGGTGGCCGTCCACGTGGTCGAGGCCGGCCTGGGAGTCGTCCTCGACCACGAAGATCGCCGAGTCCTTCCAGTACTCGCTGTGCGAGATCTCGTCGACGATCTTGCCGGTCGCCAGGTCGTTGTCGGCGACCTGCGCGGCCGGGCTCGCCGGACCGCCGGTGTGGTCGCTGGACAGCCACAGCATGTTGAGGTTCGCCGGACCGTTCTGCTCGAAGTCCTGCTTCCAGATCTCGTACCGGTACTGGTCCGGCACGTCGAGGTCGAACTTGGGGAAGCCGGACACCGACACGCTGTTGAGTGACGGGATCGGCGACGACGAGTTGAGGGTGTAGGCGCTGCCCTGCCCGGTCGCGTCCATGGTCTTGGCGTCGCAGTACAGGTTCTGCCAGCTCGCGCCGTCGGGCTTCGTCAGGAACTGGTGGAACTCCCCGAAGTCGCGCACGTCCTGGCCCGCCGCCTGCGCGCCCGTCCACAGGAAGCCCGACCGCTGGTGGCCCAGGGCGTCGTCCTCGGTGTCGTAGCTGCGCTGGTACTCGCCTGCCGAGGACTCGGTGTACTCCGGGTTGTCGGCCTGCATCAGCCAGTTGTGGCCCTCGGCGGAGTTCGTGCCGATGTCGTAGGTGTTGTCGTAGAGCCCGAACTGCTCGGTCAGGGCGTGCTGGTCCGGCGTCACGTTCGCGCCGAACTGGGCCAGCTTCGGATCGCCGTTGCCCTTCGCGATGTCGCCGAAGAGCTGGTCGTAGGTCCGGTTCTCCTTGACGATCAGGAAGACGTGCTTGATCGTCGACGGGTCGCCGATCCGTGCCGGCACCGGCACGGGCTTCGCCTTGTGCCGGCCGGCCGTCTCGACCGAGCCGCTGGTCCAGCCGTTCTGCCGGAAGACCTTGGCGGTCTGGTCCCGGATCTCCCGGTCGCTGGGCAGCGTGAACTGCGTCAGGCTCGACGTCGTGTCGTGGGTGTTGTGCGCGCCGGTGGAGTTGGGCCGCCGCGCGTCGATGCCACGGGTGTTGGTGACGACCACCTTCGAGCCGACGGTGGTGATCTCCGTCGGGAAGTAGTCCGTGGGCAGCAGGCCGACGTAGCTGACCGGCTCCTGCGGACTGGTGTAGCGGTAGACGGCCACCGCGTTGGCACGGCCGAGGGCGACCAGCAGGTGCCCGTCGTCGGTGAGCGTCACCGCGTCGGGCTCGTAGCCCACCGAGGCCTCCGGCCACGGCTTGGTGGAGATGCTCTGTACGACCTTGTCCTGCCCGGTGTCGATGACCGACACGTCGTCGGTGGCGGTGTCGGTGACGAACAGCGCCCCGTTCTTGGCGTACACCGCCGTCGGGTGCAGGCCGACGTCGATGGACCCGACGGGGGCGGCCTGGTCCGTGAGGTCGATCACGCTGACGGTGCCCGTGGTGGTGGCACCGGTCTCCGGGTCGGCCGGCACCTGGGTGCCGTAGGAGTTGAGCGTGTCGTCATCGGCCGTGGCCGCGCGCCCGCCCTCGTTGCTGACGTACAGCTTGTGGTCGACCTGCACGATGCCGCGCGGCGCGTTGCCCACCGTCCAGCTCTGCTGGATCGCGCCGGTCGCCGCGTTGATCGCGACCACCCGGTTCTGCCCGTTGACCGCCGCGTACACCGTCGAGCCGTCGGAGGAGAACACCGCTCCCGACGCCAGCGCGTGCTTGTCCCCGTCGGCCGGGATCGGCACCGCCACCGGGTTGGACAGGGATCCGTCGGCGTTCACGGTGAACCTGGTGTAGCCGTCGAGCTGGCCCAGCCACAGCTGCGAGCCGTCCGGCGAGTACACCGGGGCCTCCTGGCCGACCGTTCCGCCGGCCAGGTGCAGGTCGTCCACCTTGGCGGTGCCGACGCGCTGCTGCACCTGCCCGGTCTTCAGGTTCACCACGACCAGCGCCGCATCGCCGTCGGCGACCGAGGCGGCCAGGTGACCGCCGTCCGGGCTGACGCGGGACGCCATCAGCTTGCCGTCGTTGATGACGAGCCGACTGCCGTACGGGGCGATGTACTGATCGCTGGATATGACCTGGCCGTTGGCGGTGACCTGGCCGACCTGGTCCGTGCCGAACTGGTGGGTGGTCGCGACAGCCGTGCCCGTGGCCACGGCCACCGCCGTGATGCACGCCGTGGCCAGTGTGGCACGGCGGCCCATTCGCCGACCGAGAAGGACGAATTGCTCCTTCGGGGCGCGTCGACGACGCGTTACCTGCATGGCGTCATCCCTTCGTTGAGGAGGAGATCGTTGAGGAGGCGATGTTTGAGGAGGAGAGCAGCTCGACCTGGCCGTCGAACTGCCACAGCGGGTTCGGTGCGTCCCCGGTCGGGGTGTGCACCAGGAAGTAGCCGTTCACTTCCTTCGGTCCGTCACCGTCGGCCATCAGCCGTCCGTCCGAGGCGACGTCGAGCTGGTAGATCGCCGTCCCCGGCGCGGCCGTACCGGGCAGGTGCCAGGTGACGACGCAGCGCCAGTCGTTGCCCGGCCCCACCGGGTCGACCTGGCCGTCACTCCGGTCGCACGCCGCCGTGACCCGCAGCTGTGCCTCCGTGACGGCGGGGCGGTGCAGCTGCTCGGTCTGCAGCCGGTACAGGTGCGCGAACACGGCGGCGACCGACCGCTGCACCTTCGCCTGCGAGATCCCCGAGCCCGTCGAGGGCGTGGCCACGGCGACCGCCCCGAAGGTCAGCGCGAGCAGTCCGGCCAGTGGCAGTACGCCGAGGGCGAGCGCGCGGCGCCCCACGCCGTCCTCGCTGCCGTTGGTGAAGTCCCGCCGTACGAAGAGCAGGTAGGCCGCGGCGGTCGCCACCACGACCCACACCAGGCTGACCGCGACGGCGATCAGCAACTCGTCGAGCCGCACGGGGCCGGCGAACAGTCCGTTCCAGGAGACGAAGGCGTAGCCGGGCAGGGCGAGGCGCAGTGCCACCGGCAGCGGCAGCATCTGCGCGAGCTGCATCGCGACCGCCGCCAACGCGGGGACGAGCAGCCCCATCGGCGAGCGCCCCAGGAGGACGGAGCCGAGCAGCCCGATCGCCGCCAGCGCCAGCGTGGGTGCCAGCGCGCACCCCCACGCCAGCAGCACGTTCCCGGCCGCGTCCGACGGCGGCAGCAGGTGCCCGTCGACGCCGACCAGCGGCCTGTTCCCGACCGCCGCCAGCCCGCCCACCGTGCTCGAGGCCACCAACCCGGCCACCAGCAGCACGATCACGGTTCCGCTCGCCAGCGCCTTCGCCACGAAGATCCGTCGAGGCGAGCGGACCGCCACCAGCAGATGTCGCCAGGTCCCGAGCCGGTCCTCGGCGGCGAACACGTCGCCCGCGACCACGGAGGTCAGCAGCGGAAGCGCCCACGAGCCCGAGAACCCCAGCACCACCAGCGGGCCGGCCCAGCCCGTGGCGTGCATCCAGCGGCCGAACAGCGTGTCGGACGGCAGCGTCCCCTGCTGGGCCACCGCGGCCACGAACAGCCCCGGCACGGTCCAACAGGCCAGCATCAGCAGTCGGATCCGCCACTGCGAGACGAGCTTGACCACCTCGAAGCGGTACGCGCGGCTCACCGGCACCCGGCGCGCCCCTGGCTCGACGCCGACACCGGCCACCGCGTCCCCGGCCGTGGTCATTGCTCACCCTCCTGTTGCTCGCCTTCCTGCTGCTGCTCGGTCAGGGCGAGGTACGCGGCCTCCAACGGCGGGACCACGGGAGCGACCTCGCGCACCCGCACGCCCGCGTGCACCAGCGCGGCCACCAACTGCTCGACGGCCGGTGCCGACGCGCGCACGACCAGCGCCTCGGCCCCGCGCCACGCCCCGGCCTCCTCCACGGCCCGCACCCCCGCGGCCCCGGCGGCCACCCGCCGCGCGGCCCGCGGATCGGAGGTGAGCAAGCGGTAGTCGAGTTCGCGACTCTCGGCCGCCAATCCTCCCAACGGGCCGGAGAAGCGGACGCGCCCGGTCGCGAGGATCGTGACCTCGTCACACAGCGCCTCAAGGTCGTCCATGCGGTGACTGGACAGCACGACGGTCACCCCGTCGCCCGCGAGCCGCCGCAGCGCCCCGTGCACATGCTGCTTGCCCGCCGGGTCCAGACCGTTGGAGGGCTCATCGAGCACCAGCAGCCGTGGATTCGTGAGCAGCGCCGCGGCCAGCCCGAGCCGCTGCCGCATGCCCAGCGAGAACCTCCGCACCCGGTCGTCGGCGACCTCCGTCAGCCCGACCTCGGCCAACACCTCGTCGATCCGCCCCGCCCGAGTGTCCTGCCCGCGCAGCGTCGCCAGCGCGGCCAGGTTCTTCCGCGCGGTCAGCGACGGATACAACCCGGGTCCGTCCACGAATCCGGCCACTCCGTGCGGCGCCGCCAACGCCCGCCCGACCGGCCTGCCCAACACCTCCAACTCGCCGCCGTCGGGGACGGCCAGCCCGAGCAGCAGCCCGAGCAGCGTCGTCTTCCCGGCACCGTTCGGTCCGGCCAGCCCATGGATCTGCCCGGGCACCAGGGACAGCTCAACACCGTCGAGCGCCACGACGTCACCGAAGCACTTCGTCAATCCACGTGCCCGTACGGCAAGTTGTGTGTCGCCCATAGCTCCTTCTCGTAGTCCCTCAGGGAACGTAGGGCGTTGACGGGGCGCAGTCAGGAGCGTGCGGTTGAACACCGATGAAACAGCAGACGGCTGGCTCTCCGGCGGCGTACGGGGGGTCAAGGGGTCGCAGGTTCAAATCCCGTCGTCCTGGCCATGAAGTCGCTTGTGAGAGCGGGTGCCAGGGAATTTCGTTGTCGGCTATCGATCAAATGTGGACGAACGGCTATGCTCAACCGGCCTTGCGGTGATGGCTCGTACGGGGAGCCGCGCAAGGCCGGTCGCCGGCCGTCCGCACATGGCCAGAGGGCAGGACGCGGCGGGCTGCGGCCGGGGTGAACGGAACGGGGGGACACCTGATGCGTGGAAATGAGGACGCAAGACAGACGGACCGGAAGGTCTACGGACTGATCTACCGAAATCCCGGGTGGTCGCTGGAGGAGGTGGCGGCGGAAGCCGGGTGCTCGCTCGCGGAGGCGGAGCACGCGTGCGAGCGGCTGAACTCCACCGGGCTGCTGGCGCCGTCACCCGGCGCGCCGTGCGGGTTCGTCACCGTGGACCCGGAGGCGGCGCTGACCCGGCTCTTCTCGGCGGAGGAGCGGCTGGTGACCGCTCACCTCCAGCATGTCGCCAGGATCCGTACGGCCATCTCGTCGCTGGTGCACGGTTTCCCCGATCTGCGGGACGAGCGCCGCGAGGCCGTGGAGGTCGAAACGCTGGAGACGCCGGCTCTGGTGAACGCCTTTCTGGACGACGCCGGGAGCATGGTGCGGACGCGGCTGCGTGCTATGCACCCCGGTGGGCCGCCGCCCGAGGAGCTCATCGACGACATGCTGCTCCGGGACAAGGAGATGGAGGGCCGGGGTATCGCGGTGGACGGGCTGTATCAGCGCCGCACCGCGGCGATCCCGTACATGGCGGCCTATCTGGTGGACGCGGCCCGTCCGGGGAAGGAGGTCCGCGTCGCCGAGTACCTGCCGTTGCGCATGATCCTCTTCGACGACGAGCTCGCCGTGCTTCCCATCAACCCGGAGGACAGCAGCCAGGGTGCGTTCGCCATCCACGGGAAGGAGCTGGTCGCGTCGTTGCACGCGCTGTACGACTACTGCTGGCACAACGCCACGCCGGTGCAGCAGGCACCGGAGCAGCAGGCGGTCGCACTCGGGCTGGACAGCCAGGAGCTGGTGGTGGTCAAGCTCCTCGCCGATGGGGTCAAGGACGAGGCGATAGCGCGCCAGCTCGGCATTTCTCCGCGCACCTTCAGCAGAATCGTTTCCGGGCTGCTGGAAAGGCTCGGCGTGAAGACGCGGTTCCAGGCCGCCATGCGGATTGCGGAGCTGGGGCTGCTGGGCTGACGGACGGCGGCAGACGGAGGCGGGCCACTCGGGTGGCCCGCCTCTTTCGCGTCCCGGTCGGGCGGTTTGTCCTGATTTGCCCCCCTTGCCGTCTCGAATGGTGAGACGAACGCGGCGCGTGGCAAAGCTCGGTCATGACGGATTGCTGCCGTCCGGATTCGTTGATCCGTGCGGACGTGTCGAACAGGATTGGTGGTGCGAGCTCGGACGGGGCCGGCGGACAGAGCCGGATCCGACTCGCTCTCGAATTCCTGACACACCATCCGGGGGATACCCATGTCTGCTCGTGCCCGTCTGTGTTCTGCCGCCGTCTTCGTCCTCGCCCTGGCCGGCGTGAGCGTGGCCTCCTCCGTGGCCTCCGCCGAGCACGGTGCCGACCGGACAATCGCGGCTCAGAGCGCCCCGGCCCCGGCCGCTGCGGCGCAGACCGGCAACGCGGTCGTCCAGCCCAACGAGAACGGCTGGTGGTAGAGCGCGCAGTCGTCGTCCCCCGCGCACATCCGACCGTTCTTGAGGAGCTAGAGATGGATCTGATCGCCAGCGTGCCACCGGTCTCCGCGGCTTCGGCGGCGCCCGGATACGGACCGACCGCGGTGCTGGACCGCGCCCGCACCACCGAGGTCGCCGTCGTCGGCATCGGGTACGCGGGGCTGCCGCTGGCCGTCGCGGCCGCGGAGGCCGGGCACCGGACCCGGGGACTGGACCTCAACGAGTTCCTGGTGGCCCAGGTCAACATCGGCAGCCCGCCGGTGGACACCGTGACCGAGGCGCAACTCGCCGCCGTTTCCGGCCTGCTGGACGCGACGACCGACCCGGCGTTCCTGCGCGACTGCTCGGTGATCGCCGTGTGCGTGCCCACGCCGGTGGACGCCCACGGGGTGCCCGACCTGGGGCCGCTGCTTTCCGCGACCCGTACGGTCCGGGACCACCTCAGGCCGGACCAGCTGGTGATCATCGAATCGACCACCTATCCCGGCACCACCGACGGGGTGATCCGCGAGACCCTGGAGGAGTCCGGGCTCGTGGCGGGCGAGGACTTCTACCTGGCCTTCTCTCCGGAGCGGGTCGATCCCGGCAACCAGCGCTTCGGCTTCCACAACACCCCCAAGGTCGTCGGGGGGCTCACGGCCGAGTGTCGCGCGCGGGCCGCCGGCTTCTACCGCAAGCTCACCGAGCAGGTCCACGTCACCCGCTCCACCCGCGAGGCCGAGGCCGCGAAGATCCTGGAGAACACCTACCGCCAGGTGAACCTCGCCCTGGTCAACGAGTTCGCGCAGATCTGCCACCGGCTCGGCGTCGACGTGTGGGACACCATCGACGCGGCGGCCACCAAGCCCTTCGGGTTCACCCCGTTCCGCCCGGGCGTCGGTGTCGGCGGCCACTGCATCCCGGTCGACCCGCTCTACCTCGTGCACCGCGCCGCGCAGGAGGGGCTGCCCTTCCGGATGGCCGAGCAGGCCCAGCGCATCAACGACTCGATGCCGGTCTGGGTCGCCGCACGCGTCAGGGACCTGCTGGCGCGGCACGGGATCGCCATCCGAGGCGCACGGGTGCTGCTGCTCGGAGTCACCTACAAGCCGGACGTCGCCGACGTCCGCCACTCGCCCGCCGAGTCGCTGGCCGCGGAACTGCTCGGCGCCGGAGTGGACGTCGTCTTCCACGACCCGTACGTGGACGCCTTCTCGGCGCGGGGCCGCGAGCTGCGCCCCAGCCGGGACCTGCCGGCCGACGTGGCGACCGCCGACCTCACCGTCGTGGTGCAGCGCCACCGGGCGTACCAGGACGAACTGCTCGCCGGGGCCCGGCTGCTGCTCGACCCCAGCGGACCCGCCGCGACCGCCGGGACCTCCCGCCCATGACCGCTCACCGACTTGCCGACAGGCCAACGACCATGGACACCACCACCACGGCCACCACGGCCACCACGGCCACGACCACCGGCGTACCGGGGCTGATCCGGGCCCGCGTCCTCGCCGAGCCGACGGCGACCGCACTGCGGACCGCCCACGGCACCGTCAGTTACGGCGAACTGTGGCAGCGGGCGGAACGGACCGCCGACACCCTGCGCGCGCACGGCGTGCGCCCGGGGGACATCGTCACCGTGCGGCTGCCGTCCGGCCCCGAGGCGATCACCGCCATGCTCGGGGTCTGGCTGGCCGGCGCCGCGTTCCTGCCGGTCGACATCGCCACTCCGGAGGAGCGCCGGGCCCATCTGCTCCGGCACTCCCGGGCGGTCGCGCTCATCGACAGCGCAGGCGTCAGCGACCTGCGCGGGGCTGCGGACGGCGTGGAACCGTGGTCGCTCTCATCGGGCGACCCCGCCTACGTCATCTACACCTCCGGGTCGACCGGCACCCCCAAGGGCGTCCTGGTCGGGCACGCGGCACTCGCCGGCCATGTCGACGCCGTCATCGGCCTGTTCGGGCTGACCGGGGCCGACACCGTCCTGCAGTTCGCGAGCATCGGATTCGACGTCGCCCAGGAGGAGATCTGGCCTACCCTGGCGGCCGGCGGCACACTCGCCTTCCACGGCGGAGGAGTCCCCGACGCCGAGGGGCTCTCGGATACCGTCCGCGAGCTCGGTGTGACGATCCTCCAACTCCCGACGGCCTACTGGCGGATGCTGTGCGCCGAACTGGACGGCGCGGACCGGCCCTCCTTCGGCCGGGTGCGGACGACCGTCATCGGCGGCGAGAACGCGACCGCCGCCGACGCCCGGGCCCACCACCGCACGCCGCTCGGCCACACCACGCTGGTGAACGGCTACGGCCCGACGGAGACGGTGGTCACCGCGACCGCGCTGGTGATCCCGCCGCACGGGGCGGTCCCCGCCACCGGAGGCCTGCCGATCGGCGGCCCGGTCGGCGCCCGCCGCCTCCACGTCCTCGACGACCACGGGCGGCCCGCCGCGTCCGGCGAACCCGGCGAACTGTGGATCGGCGGCCCCCTGCTGGCCGCCGGCTACCTCCACGACCCGCGGCGCACCGAGGAGCGCTTCCGCCCCGACCCCTTCGACGGCGGCCGGAACGCCCGGATGTACCGCACCGGCGACCTCGTGCTGCGGCACCCGGACGGGAACCTGGAGTTCCTCGGCCGCGTCGACAACCAGGTCAAGATCCGCGGCCACCGCGTCGAACTGGACGAGGTGGACCGGCACCTGCTCGACGTGCCGGGCGTGACCTCGGCCGTCGCCTTCACCCTGGACGACGGGACCGGCGGGCAGCTGCTGGCCGCCGCGGTGACGCTCGCCGCCGACGGCCCCGGCCCGGAGGCCGTCCGGGAGCGGATGCGTGAGCGGGTGCCCGGCTACCTGGTGCCGGGCCGGATCGCCGTTCTCGACCGGCTGCCGCTGACCACCTCGGGAAAGATCGACCGCCGCGCGTCGGCGTCGGCCGCCGCGGCGCTGCTCGCGACCACAGCGCCCGCAGTGGACCCGGCGGAGACGGCCGCGCCCGCTCTCCCGCCGCTCGACGAGACCGTCCAGCTCCTGCGAGGACTCCTGCAGGCCCCCTGGCTGGGGCCCGACGACGACTTCCTCGCCCACGGCGGCGACTCGCTGATGGCGATGCGCGTGTGCTCGCGAATGCGCTCCCGTGGACTGCCGATGCGGCCCGCGGACCTGCTCGCCGGACGCACCGCCCGGTCCGCCGTCACCCGCGCGCAGGAGCGGACGGCACCGACCGCGCCGGTCGAGGCCGAGCCGGCCGGCTCGCTGAGCCTGCTGCCCGCGCAGCAACGCTGGCTGTACGACGGCGAGTTGGCCGGGCCCGACCACTTCTGCCTGAACGCCCTGTTCACGGTCGATCCGGGCCTGGGCGCCGAGCGCCTCACCGCCGTCGCCGGCGAACTACTGCGCCGCCACCCCGCCCTGCGCACCGCACTGGACACCGACGGCACCGCCCGGTTGCTGGAGCCGGACACCGCGGGCGTCGTCGAGTGCGCCGACCTTCGCGCCGTCCCCGCTCCCGAGCGCGGCGCGCAGCTGGAGGCGGTGCTGGCGTCGGCGCAGACGTCGATGTCGCTGGCCGCCGGCCGGGTGTTTCGGCTGCTGTCCGTCGAACTCGGCGACGGCACCGCCCGGTTGCTGATGACCGTGCACCACTTCGTGCTGGACGGCGTCTCCATGGGGCTGCTGGTGGACGATCTGGAAGCGCTGCTCGCCGGCGGCACGCCGGAGGCCGCGACAGCCGGCCCCCGGGCGATCGGGACGGCGCTGCGCTCCTGGCTGGACAGCCCGGAGGCCCGGCAGGACGCCGCGTCCTGGGCCGCCCGCACCGGCGAGTTCGCCACGCTGAAGCCGGCGTTGGACGGACCCGATCGGCTGCCGAGCCTGCGCGTCCACCGGTTCAGGCTCGACCCGCAGGCCACCCGGCTGGTCACCCACGCGCTGCCCGCCGACGGCATCGCCCCGCACGACTTCACGCTCGGCTGCCTGGTGGGCGGACTCGCCCGCTGGACCGGTGAGCCGGTGCACGGCGTGGACGTGTACGCGCACAGCCGGGACACCTCGGTGGGGGAGCTCGACCTGTCCCGCACGGTCGGCTACGTGCAGAGCACCTTCCCGGCGGTGCTGGGCTGGTCCGGCGGCGGCCTGCCCGCGCTGCGCGCCGCCCTCGCCCCGCTGGGCGAACTGCCCGAGCGGCGGTACGGCTTCGACGCGCTGCGCTTCGGCTCGCCCGAACCGGCGGAGCGGACGGCGCTGGACGCCTGCCAACGGCCGTCCGTCCGCCTGAACTTCCGCGGCCACCTGCTGCGCCTGGAGCAGCGCGCGCCCGGCGCCGCACTGCGGCCGGCGGATGAGGGCTTCGGCGCCCAGCGCTCCCCGCTGCAGCGAGAACGCTACCTGCTGATGGCCGAGGGCGACATCGTCGCCGGCGAACTGGAGCTGAGCCTGAAGTACTCGACCGGGCACTGGAGTTCGGAGCAGATCGAGGCCCTGGCCGACGAGATCGGGCGTGTCATGACCGAGGCCCTCGCCGAGGTCGGCGCCCAGTCGGTGACGACCGGAGGTGTCCGGTGAGCGCGACCACAGCACCGCACGTTCCCGGTGTCCCCGCCGAGCACCAGCCGGCGACGGGCAGCGCCCCGGGTTGGCCCCTGGTGCTGTACTTCCACCACGTCCACCCGGACGTCCGGCACTACACCGCCCTGACGCCAAGGGAGTTCGCCCTCGGCATGGAGCGGGTGCTGGAGGAGTTCGACCCGTACCGGCCCGCCGACCTCCTCGCTCCGGACGGCCCCGGCCGACCCGAGCGGCCGACGGTGCTGGTGACCTTCGACGACGGGTACCGGGACAACCTCGTCCACGCCCGGCCGATCCTCCGCGAACTCGGCCTGCACGCGGTCTTCTTCGTCTGCACCGGCCTCCTGGGGCAGCGCAGCGAACAGCCGCGCGAGGACTACCTGACCCGGGACGAGTGCGACCGGCTGGCCGGCGACGGCCACCTGATCGCGGCGCACACCCGCACCCACCCGCACCTCGACCGGCTGCCGCCGGACCAGGCGCAGAACGAGGTGAGCGCGTCCCTGGCGGACATCGCCGCCTGGTACGGACCGGGGCCCGCACGGCTCTTCGCCTACCCGTACGGCGGCATCCCCGCCGAACCCGGCCTGCCCGACGACGCGCTGGCCTTCGGAACCGTGCGCTCGCCCGCCGATCCGTGGGACTCGGCCCCCCGGACCATCCGGCGCACCTACCTGCCGTCCGGAGCCACCGCGAGCTGGGACGGGCTGGTGCGCCACTGGCGCGCCCAGTGGGCGCCCGCCGAGCCGCGGCCCCGCTCCGACGACCGTCCCGACCGCCTCCGAGGAGAACGACCTTGACCGAGTCGACCGAACACATCACCTGGCGGACCCGGGTGACCAGCGCCATGCCGGCCACCCGGGAGTCCCGGATCATCGCGGTGAACGCGCTGGTCGGGTCGGTCGGCACCGGCATGTTCCTGGCGGGCTCCGCGCTCTACTTCACCAGGTACGCCGGACTGTCCGACACCCAGCTCGGAGTCGGCCTGGCCCTGGCGGGCGTGGTCGGCCTCCTCACCGCCGTCCCCATGGGCCGGCTCGCCGACCGCTTCGGCCCGCGCACCATGCTGATGATCGTCTGCCTCTGGCGGTCCGTCGGCTATCTGGCGTACCTGAACGTCCACGGCTTCGGCCAGTTCGTCGTGACGGCCTGCCTGCTGTTCGTCATGGACCGGGCCGGCCAGCCGCTCAACCAGGCGCTCGTCGGGCAGCTGATCACCGGCTCCGAGCGGAACCGCACCATGGCGTTCATCCGCGCGCTGCGCAACCTCGGCTTCACGGTCGGCTTCTCGATCGCCGGAGTCGCGCTGACCACGGACTCCGCGACGCTGTTCCGCTGGCTGTTCATCGGCAACTCGATCAGCTTCCTCTTCGTGTTCGCCCTCATCGGCATGCTCCCCAAGGTCAGGCCGGTCGCCGCCAGGGGCGGGTCGGCCGAGCGGACCTCGGCCGCGGTGATCCCGCCGATCCGCGACTGGCGGTTCGTGGCCGCGACGGCGTCGAACGGGGTGCTGTTCCTGCACGACGCGATCCTCATCACCGTGCTGCCGCTCTGGGTCGCCGAGCACACCCGGTCCCCGATCTGGATGATCACGGTGCTGGTCACCACCAACACGGTCATCACCGTGATCTGCCAGGTCCGGGTGACCAAGCACATCGACAGCATGGCCACCGCCCGACGCGCCACCAACCGGTCCGCGCTGCTGCTGACCGCGGCCTGTCTCGCCTTCGCCCTCAGCGGTGTCGTCGGCGCTCCGACGTGGGCCGCCGTGGCCCTGGTCGCCGCACTGCTGCTGCTGACCGTCGCCGAACTGCTGCACTCGGCCTCGTCCTGGGAGATCTCCTTCGCACTCTCCCCCGAGGCTGCCCAGGGCCGCTACCTCGCCTTCTTCAACGTCGGCTTCTCGGTCGCGGAGATCGCCGGTCCGGCCGTGGTGCTGTGGCTGCTCTCCCGGACCGGCCCGGCCGGCTGGCTGGTCCTGGCCGTGTGCTTCCCGCTCGCCGCCGCGCTGAGCTGGGCGGGCACCCGCCCGCGGCCGGACGAGCAGGCGGACGGCGCCGGCGACACCGCCCCCGTGCCCGCCGCAGCGGGCTCCTGACCCCATCCCGTACCGACGGAGGAAATCCATGTCCGACACCCCGACCCCCATGCACCTGCTGATCATCAGCGGCGGCCGCGACCTGCCCGACCGGGCCCGCGATGCCTGGCCCGGGCTGCGCACCACGGTGATCTGCCGGCCGGAGGTCGTGCCCCGGCTGCGCAGCCGGGAGAAGATCGAGCGGCTGATCGTGCTGCGGGAGGACGCGCCCGTGGCGGAATGGGTGGCCGCCGCACGCTTCGTGCACGCGGCGGACCCGGTCGACCGGCTCACCAACTTCACCGAGAAGGACACCGAGAAGACCGCCGCGATCGGCGTGGCGCTCGGTCTGGCCTGGCACAGCCCCGAGACGGTCCAGGCCGTCGCGGACAAGCACGCCATGCGGCGGGTGCTCGCCGAGGCGGGCGTCAGCGACGTCCTCGCCGAGACCGTGCACGACGCGGAGGGCATCCTCAAGGTCGTCGAGAAGGTCGGCTACCCGCTGATCTGCAAGCCCGTCCGCGGAGTCGCGAGCAAGGGCGTGACCAGGATCGACGGCCCGGGCGACATCGAGCGGGCCCTCGCCTGGGGCGCCTCCGGGGCGACCGACCTCGACTCGGCCGACCTGCTGGTGGAGCCGTTCCTCAGCGGTGACGAGTACAGCGTGGAGTGCGTCAGCGAGGACGGCGAGCACCTGGTCGTCGGCATCACCCGCAAGATCTCCGAGCACGACCACTTCGTGGAGGTGGGGCACGTCGTCCCGGCTCCGCTGCCGTCCTCCGACGAGGAGCGGATCGCCGGCGCCGTCCAGGACATGCTCCGGGCGCTGGACATCCGCCGCGGTGTCACTCACACCGAGGTGATCGTGGCCGCCGACGCGGTGCACATCGTGGAGACCCACCTGCGCCCGGCCGGGGACGAGATCCCGGAGCTGTGGGCGAGGGTCTCCGGTGTCGACCTGATCGACGTGGTCGCCCGCCAGGCCGTCGGGCTCTCGGTCCTCGACGAAGTGCGGGCCGCGCTCCAGGCCGGCCGGCAGGGTCCGCGCGCCGCGGCGATCTGGTACGCGTGCCCGGACGCCGTCGGCGAGATCGTCGCGGTCGCCGGCGAGGACGACGCCCGGGCCGTGGAGGGCGTCGTCGACGTCGAACTGCTGCGTGAGCCGGGCAAGCGGCTCAAGGGCGTGACCGGCTCCTTCGCCCGCGCCGCACACGTCTGCGCGGTGGGGGAGAACCAGGACGAGGCACTGCGGCGGGCCCAGGAAGGCGTGCGAAAGCTCTCCTTCACGGTACGCAGCGAGGGTATGGCCGCCCGGCACGAGGCCCTGGCCGTCAACGACTGACGATCACCGGCTGACCGGCCGTCAACTACCGCCGCCAGCTACTGCCGTCAACTACTGCTACAGCTACGAGAGACAGACAAGGAAACACCATGCGCAGCGAGAACATCCCCGACTACGCCTTCGGCGGCCTGCACCACGTCCAGCTCGCCATCCCGCCCGGCTCCGAGGACCTGTGCCGCCAGTTCTGGGGCGACGTGCTGGACATGACCGAGCTGGAGAAGCCCCCGGTGCTGGCCGCCCGCGGCGGGTGCTGGTTCCGCGGCGGCGACCTGGAGGTCCACCTCGGCGTGGAGGAGGACTTCAGCCCCGCGCGCAAGGCGCACCCGGGCATCCTCGTCCGCGACCTCCAGGCGCTCGCCAAGCGCCTGGAGGCCTGCGGCCACGAGGTGACCTGGGACGACAACTTCCCCGGCCACGACCGCTGCTACGCCTTCGACAAGCTCGGCAACCGGCTGGAGTTCCTGGAGCCGAAGCGCGCGTCCTGACCCCGCATCATCCACGGCTATTCGAGGAGTCGGCAATGACCGAAGCAGCGGGCAGGCAGCCCGCACTCCGCGTGGCGGACCTGATCGTGGCCGAAGGGCCCGAAGGCGCCGAGCGCATCCTGATCCCGGGGCTCACCGCCACCGTGGCCGCCGGTGAGATCGTCGCGGCCCTGGCGGACGACCCGGCGTCGGCGGCGGCCCTGGTGGAGGTTCTCGCCGGAGAGCGCCGCGCCCAGTACGGCGAGATCGTGGTGGGCGGCGGCGGCCGGCCGCGGCGGGTCGCCCCGGCCCGTCCCTCGGGCGTGGCCGTCGTACGGCCCGGGCAGCACGGGCCGGCCGCCGGCCGCACCCCGGTGGTCGCGGTCGTGGACGCGACCGGCACCCGGCCCGGCGCGGCGGACGGCGCGGCCGCCGAGGCGCGGACGGCGGCCGGGCAGGGCAGCGCGGTGCTGCTGGTGGCCGTCGACGCCGAGGTCGCCGGCGTGGCCGACCGGGTGGTGTACCTGAACCGTCCGCCGCGGCCGGTGACCGCCTGCGAGCCGGCGGAGCAGGAGATCCGGTTCACCCCGGAGGCGCTGACCGAGGCGGCGATCGGCTCCCTCGCCGCCGCCGGAGTCGACGCCGGCCGCGCGGCGCTGGTGGCGCGGATCCTGGTCGACGCGGACGTGCGGGGCCACTTCTCGCACGGGGTCGGGCTGCTCCCGATGTACCTGGACCGGCTGGAGCGGGGCGGTATCGACCCGGTCGCCGAGCCCGGGTGGATCTCCGAGGACGGCCCCGTCACCGTGCTCGACGCCCGTGGCGGCTTCGGCCAGGTCGCCGCCGAGCTCGCGGCCGACACCTGCTCCCGCCGGGCGGCCGAGACCGGGCTCGCCGCGGTGGCGGTCCGTGGCAACAACCACATCGGCATGCTGGCCGCCTACCGCGAGCACTTCGTGCGGCATGGTGTGGTCGGTCTGGTCCTGAACATCTCGGGCCCCAGCGTGGCGGCCCCCGGCGCCGGACGTCCCACGCTCGGAAACGACGCCGTGTGCATGGTCGTCCCCCGTGCCGAACAGCGGCCGCTGGTGGTCGACTTCGCCACCGGAACCGTCGCCAGCGGCAAGATCCGGCACGCCGCGCACCGCGGAGAGCCGGTGCCGGCGACCTGGCTGGTGGACCGTCAGGGACGGCCCACCACCGACCCGGAGGAGCTGGACCGGGGCGGTGCCGTCCCGGTGTTCGGCGGTCACAAGGGGCTCGGGGTGGCGGTGATCACCGAGGTGCTGGCCGGCATCCTGGCCGGCGGTACGGTCAGCCCGCTGGTGCACAAGCAGCGCGGTGAGCCGGAGCGCTCGATGGACTGCTCGCAGCTGTTCCTGGCGCTGTCCCCGGCGGCCTTCGGCAACCCGCCGGTGGACGAACTGCTCGGCGTGCTGTCGGGGGCGATCGCCTCCGGCTATCCGCAGGGTGCGCCCGCAGTCCACCTGCCCGAGCAGCAGGAGGAGTTGGCCGAGTCGGCGGCCCGCGAGCACGGCGTGCCGGTGCCCGCGTCGGTCGTCGAGCGGCTCGGCTGGGCCGCGGACCGCCCCCTCGCGACGGCGGGAGGCGCGCGATGAGCCTCGGTGTGGGGATCGTCGGCTTCGGCGTCGCCGGCCGTCAGCACGCGGCGGCCCTGGACGGGCTGGCCGAGGCCAGGGTCGTGTCCGTGCTCGACCAGGACCCGGCGGCGGATACCGGTGCGCTGCGGCGGGCCGCCTCCTGGCAGGAACTGCTGGCCGACCCGGAGATCGGTCTGGTGGCGCTGTGCGTGCCGCCCGGCGGCCGGGCGCAGCTCGCGGTGCAGGCGTTGGAGGCCGGCAAGGCGGTGCTGCTGGAGAAACCGCCGGCGGTGTCGGGCGCGGAGATCGACCTGCTGACGCGGACGGCGGCACGGGTCGGGAAGCCGGTCGGCGTGATGCTTCAGCACCGGATGCGGCTGCCGGACGCCGCGCTCGCCGCGAGCTGGGCGGATCCGGCGGTCACGGCGGTCCTGGAGGTGTCGCGGTTCCGGCCGCCGGTCCACTACCGGCGCGTCGGCTGGCGCAGCGACCCTGCTTCGGCGTTCGGCGGCATCGCCGCGCACCTGGGCGTGCACTACCTGGACCTGGCCTGCCAGCTGCTGGGCCGTCCGGAGAACGTGCGGATGGCTCCGGCCAGGGAGCTGGCCCCGGGCATCGACACCCGGGTCACCGGCCTGGTCGAGTTCGAAACCGGTGCCACGCTCGCCTTCACCGTGACCGCCGAGTCGGCCATCCGGGCCGAGCGCCTGCAGGTGCTGGGTCCCGACCGGGGGCTGTGCATCGTCGACGGCACGGTCAGCACCCAGCTCGGCGAGACCGAACAGACCTGGCCGATGGCGTCCACCCCGGAGCTGCGGTGCGCGGTCTACCAGGAGATGGCCGAGGCCGTGGCGACCGGCCGGCAGCCCCGTCGCTGCCACCTGGAGGGGGCCCGTGGCGTGACCGAGATCCTCGCGGCGGTCGCCCGGCAGCAGGTGGTGACCGCATGACGACCCTCCTGGGACTCTCCTCGGGCTCGGCGCCCGGGCTGGGCGCCTCGGAGCTGGCCCGGCTCGTGCTCTCGCTGGGCGGCTCCGCGGTGGACGTTCGCGCGGGCAAGGGCCACGCCTGGCAGCGGGAGGGCCTGGCCGGCCTGCGGACGGCCGGGGCGAGGGTGTGCTTCGTGGGCGTCGGGACCGTCCTTGGGCGGGCCGACGGCCCGCTCCTGGCCGCCGACGAGCCGGCACACCTGGAACCTGGCCTGCCCGTGAAGGTGTTCGCGGCGGCGGGCTGTACGGAACCCGGCCGCTTCGAGGCGACGCTCGCTCAGGTGACCGAACTCGCCGAGCTGGTGGGCGGCGTGGACCGGGTCCTGGTGGAGACCCATCACGGATACGCGGCGGTCCCCGAGCTCGCCGAGTTGTGCGAGCGGGCCGGCACCGGCGTTCTCCTCGACACGATGGGCCTGGCCCGGATCCACCCCGACCCCGCGGCCGCGGCCGCCCGGCTGGCCCCGTGGACGTCGTACGCCCAGGTGAAGGGCTTCGACTGGAGCGCCCCCGAGACCTCGCGGCACCAGCCGCTCGCCACCTCGTGCGCCGCCGAGACCCGCGAGGTGCTCGCGGCGGCCGGGGCGCTGCGCGCGGTCACCGTCGAGTCCAAGGCGCCGTCCCTTGCGGAGGATCTCGCACTGCTCCGGAGCTGGTACCCGACCGATACGTCCCTCCTCGTGGAGGCGGAGGCTCTCTCATGAAACTCGCCATCATCAACGACGAGCTGTCCCAGGACATCCACGCGGCCGCCGCCGAGGCGTCCCGGCTCGGCTTCGGCGGCCTGGAGATCAGGTCCGCCGGCGAAGTGCCGCCGCACCTGATGGACGACGCGCAGCTGACCGCCGTGCGCGACGCCGTGACCGGCCACGGACTGGAGATCGCCGGATTCGACCCGCCCGCGCTGAAGTGTGCGCTGCCGCGCACCGAAGCGGAGATCGCCGAGGTGCGGGACCTGGTCGTGGACTCCGTCCGCCGGGCCGAGCTGCTGGGCGCGCCGTTCGTCCGGATCTTCACCTTCTACCGCGAAGGGGACCCGGACCCGCGCGGCGCGGCGAAGGCGGCGCGCGAGGTGCTGGACAGCGTGCCGTTCGACCGGGTGCCGCTGGTCGTGGAGACGGGCCAGCGGACCAACAGCCCCACCATGCGCCACACCCTGGAGTTCCTGGACGAGCTCGGCGACGACCGCCTCGGGATCCTGTGGGACCCGGGCAACAGCGTCTTCAGCGGCTGGGACCCGGTCCCGTTCCCGCACGACTACGCGGCCGGCCGGGACCGGATCCGGCACGTCCACGTGAAGGACCCGGACGGGCAGAACAGCTACGTCCGCCTCGGCGACGGCGACCTGCCGTGGCCCGCGATCCTCGCCACGCTGGCCGAGGACGGATACCAGGGCTGGCTCTCCCTGGAGACGCACTGGCGGATCGGCCGCGTGCTGACCGCAGAGCAGCGCGACGAGCCCTGGGGCGAGGAGTTCACGGCCGGCGGGTTCGAGGCCAGTTCCCAGTGCATGCGGCTGCTGTGGGAGATGGCGGAGGCGGTTACCACGAAGGGGGTTCGGAAATGAGTACATCACCAGTGATCCTGCTGGGCGCCCAGCGCTGCGGGACGACAGCCCTGGCCTACGCCATGAACCTGGCGTTCCACGACGCCGGAGGCCACTTCACGGTCAACGGCAAGCTGCCCTATCTGCTCCACCGCTGGCTGAGCGAAGATGATCTGACGGAACGTCATCTCCGTGCCGACGAGATCCTGCACGCCCTCGACCGCCGCCCGCCGGACGGCGCCGGGGTGAACGCCTGGCGCGCCCGGGTCGAGCAGAGCCTGCGGACGGCGGCCCGCGACGTCGCCGAGGGCGAGGCGGGGAGCGACCACCTCGCGCTGGCCCGGCGCATCCTCGTCGAGAGCAACGAAGGCCAGCCGTTCTGGGGCGACAAGTACAACGAGTACCTGCTCCAGCTGCCCTGGCTCGACGCG
The DNA here is from genome assembly GCF_019192735.1 of Kitasatospora aureofaciens. Lineage (GTDB taxonomy): Bacteria > Actinomycetota > Actinomycetes > Streptomycetales > Streptomycetaceae > Kitasatospora > Kitasatospora aureofaciens_A. The sequence continues at coordinate 3,327 of NZ_JAHTKP010000042.1, read as the reverse complement.
GTGCTCCCCGACGCGCGGTACGTGATGCTGGTCCGCCATCCCGAGGAGGCCGCCCGCTCCATGCTGCGGTGGACCGGCGACCGGCCGTGGAAGCCGGTGACGCACGCGGCGGCCGTGGCCAAGTGGACGGCATGGAACGCCCGTTGGCTCGACTTCATGCCGCAGGTGCCGGCCGGGCGACGCCTGGTGATCGAGTACCAGGCCCTGTGCCGGGGCGAGGAGGGCGACCGGCTGGCCGAGTTCACCGGGCTCGACCTGCGCCGGTACCTGGCGGGCCTCAACCCGCGGACCCCGGCCGCGGCCGACGCCGCACCGCTGCCGGACGAGACCGCCGCCGTGTGGCAGGCGCTGCGGGAGTCCGCCGTGGCCCCCGCCCCTGTTCCCGCAACAACCGTGTAGAGGTGACACCCGTGTCCGCAACCCGCATTCTCGTCCTCGGTGGCAAGGCCGGCATCGTCCGCAAGGCCGCCGCCCTCGGCTTCGAGGTGGTGCACGTCCAGAAGCCGTCCGCGTTCGACCCGGAGGTCGTTCCGCACTGCTCGCAGCTGCTGCTCGTGGACTACCAGGACGTGCCGACCGTCACCGCTCTCGTCCGCGCGCTGCACGAACGGCAGCCCGTCGCCCGGGTGTTCACCCAGGCCGAAGCGGCCCAGGCGGTGGCCGGCCACCTCGCCGACGCCCTGGGGCTGCCCGGCAACGGCGCCCGGACGACCCGGCTGCTCCACGACAAACCCGCCCTGCGGGCGCTCCTCAACGCGGAGGGCATCGGTCCCGTCCCGACCTTGACCAACCCGGGCCGCGAGGAACTGCGCGACTTCGTCAAGACCCATGGGGCGGCCGTGCTCAAGCCGACCATGGGTTCGGGCAGCCTGGGCGTCCGCAAGATCGGCTCGGTCGACGAGGTCGATCCGGCCTGGGCCTGGCGCGAGGAGTTCGGCCTCGACGAGTTCATGGCCGAACAGCTGCTCGTCGGCGAGGAGTTGAGCGTGGAGACGTTCTCCGTGGGCGGCCGCCACCGGGTCGTCGCGGTCACCGGCAAGGACACCGGCGGTGGCGTGGTGGAACTCGGCCACGTCGTGCCCGCGCAGATCAACGCCGAAGAGCTGGACGCCGTACGGGAATTGGTGACCGCCGTGCTCGACGCGGCCGGCCTGGTGGACGGTCCCGCACACACCGAGATGATCCTCACCGCCGACGGCCCCCGGGTCGTGGAGGCGCACAGCCGCCGCGGCGGAGACCGCATCAACGACCTCGTCCGTCTCGTCCACGGCGTCGACCTGGAGGAGGCCACCTACCGCCTCGCCGCCGAGGCCGACCCGCTGCCCGGGACCTGCCCGGCCGAGGGCGCGGCGGCCGTCCGCTTCCTGGTCGCCGAGCCCGGTCTGGTCACATCGGTGACCGGGGTCGAGGACGCCGAATCCGCCGAGGGCGTGGTCCAGGTGGACGTCCAGGTGGCGGTCGGCGACACCGTGCACGAGCTGCGTTGGTCGGAGGACCGCTGCGGCTTCGTGATGGTGCGCGCGGCCGACGCCGTGACCGCCGACCGGCTGGCCCGGGAGGCCGTCGCACGCATCCGGATCACCACCGAACCGCTCGCCGGAACCGCAGGAGGCCGGGCCACCCTGGGCGACCTCCTCGGCGAGGTCGACGAGGTGCTGGACCCGTTCGCAGCCACTTGCACGCCCTGAACCGCACGCCGTGAATCACGAAGAACACAGGGGGAGTTCGGATATGAGTACCAACGCACAGCCGCGCAAGCGGGTCTCGGTCGTCGTCGCCACGCGCAACCGGCCGTCCGACATCCGGCAGTTGCTCACCGCCGTCGCCGGCTGCGACACGGGGATCGTCCACGAGGTGCTCCTCGTCGACGACGCGTCCGACCGGCCGCTGCGCGTGGAGAGCGAGGAGCAGGCGTTCGATGTGCGGCTGATCCGCAACCCGCGCCAGATCGGCGCCGCCGCCAGCCGCAACCTGGCGGCCGAGGAGGCGACCGGTGACGTCCTGGCCTTCCTGGACGACGACGCCCGTCCGCTGCCGGACTGGTTCCAGGTCCTCGACACCGCGCTGACCGAGGACCGGGCGGCGATCACCGGCCGGGTCCTGCCGTTCGACAGCGGGGTGGTGGCGCGCGCCCGGCAGTACCGCTACGAGGTGCGCTACGCGCAGCACGCCGCGGACAGCGCGGTGACCTTCTTCGCCGGTGGCAACTCCGCCGTGTGGACGGACCTGTTCCGGGCCGCCGAGGGCTTCCCCGACGTCGTCACGGCCAGCGACAACGGGCTCGTCGAACGACTGGGCGAGGCGGGCGGCCGGGTGCACTTCGTGCCTGCCCTGCGGGTGGCGCACCGCAACAGCAAGGGCGCCGCCATCGCCTTCCGCGAGGCGTGGCGGGCGGGCCGGCTGGCACCGCGCAGCACGCCCGTCGCGGCGCTGAACCGGTTCACCGCGAGCGCCAGGATCCAGCCCTGGTCGGACGACCCCGCGGCGGCCGGCCTCAACCTGGGCCTCCAGGCGGCGAACTCGCTGGCCGCCGCGCTTCCGGTGGGCTGAGCCATGACGACGAGCATACGAAGGCCGGAGAGCGGGAGCGTGGACGACGGGACCCGCGAGGGAGCCACCGTGTGGCTGACCGGTCTGCCGAGCGCCGGCAAGACCACCATCGCGCACGAGCTGGCGAGGCGCCTGCGAACGGACAGCCACCGGGTCGAGGTGCTCGACGGCGACGAGATCCGTGGGTTCCTCTCGGCGGGCCTCGGCTTCAGCCGCGAGGACCGGCACACCAACGTCCAGCGGATCGGTTTCGTTGCCGAACTACTGGCTTCTCATGGGGTGTTGGTGCTCGTCCCGGTGATCGCACCCTATGCCGAGAGCCGTGCGGCGGTGCGCGCACGCCACCGGTCCAAGGACACCGCCTACCTGGAGGTGCACGTTGCGACCCCGGTGGAGGTCTGCGCCGAGCGCGACGTGAAGGGCCTGTACGCCCGACAGGCGGCGGGCGAGCTCAGCGGCCTGACCGGGGTCGACGACCCGTACGAGGCGCCCGAGGCGCCGGACCTGCGGGTCGAGTCCCACGACCGGACAGTGCGGGAGTCCGCGGCCGAGGTGTACGCGCTGCTCGCCGAGAGGAGGCTGGTGTGACGACGGCGACCGATACGCTGCGACCCGCACCGCGGGTCGGCGGCCCTTACGAGATCAGCCACCTGGAGGCGCTGGAGGCCGAGTCGGTGCACATCTTCCGCGAGGTCGCGGGGGAGTTCGAGCGCCCGGTGATCCTGTTCTCCGGCGGCAAGGACTCCATCGTCATGCTGCACCTGGCGCTCAAGGCCT
>NZ_JAHTKP010000041.1 GCF_019192735.1 Kitasatospora aureofaciens | reverse complement strand
CCAACAGCACCGGACCAGAGGAGTGTTCATGTTCAGCACTTCCCGCTCCGCCAGCCCCACCGGTACCACCAGACCCACCAGCACCCGCCGGCTCCCCGCCCTGGGTGCCGCACTCGCCGCCGCGACCGCGCTGATCGCGGGCGCCACCGCCCCGGCGTACGCGGCCGACCCCGTACCCGCCTCCACCGGCAACGACATCCTGCACCCCGAGCTCGACTTCGCCGGCTCCACCGTCGCCGCCCACGAGGGCGTCGAGGACCCGACAGGGGTCCGCCCCCTCGACGTCACCCAGACCGCGGGCATGGACGTCTCCGGCTGGCAGGGCAACGTCGACTGGGCCACGGCGGCCGCCAACGGCGCGAACTTCGCCTACGTCAAGGCGACCGAGGGCACCACCTACCGGAACCCGTACTTCGCCCAGCAGTACAACGGTTCCTACAACGCCGGCCTGATCCGCGGCGCCTACCACTTCGCCCTGCCGGATCGTTCCTCCGGCGACGTCCAGGCCAACTTCCTCGTCGACCACGGCGGCGGCTGGTCGGCCGACGGCGTCACCCTGCCGCCCGCCCTCGACATCGAGTACAACCCGTACGGCGCCACCTGCTACGGCCTCGGCCAGGGCGACATGGTCAACTGGATCCACGCCTTCAGCGACACCGTCCTCGCCCGCACCGGCCGCTACCCGACGATCTACACCACGGCCAACTGGTGGTCCCAATGCACCGGCAACAACGGTGACTTCGGCGCCACCAACCCACTCTGGACAGCCCACTACGGCAGTTCACCCGGCACCCTGCCGAACGGCTGGGCCTACCAGACCATTTGGCAGTACGCCTCGTCCGGCACCTTCCCCGGCGACCAGGACCTCTTCAACGGCGCCTACGACCGCCTCCAGGCGCTCGCCACCGGCTGACCGCCCGCACCCGGTGCGGGGCCTCGACGGCGGGGCCCCGCACCACTTCGCTGCTTTCGTCGCTGTGAGCCCTTCAGCGCGGGTCGACCAGCTCCTGGGCGAAGACCGTCCCCAGCGGCTCCGGGCCGACGTACTGCTGGCAGTTGCACTGCCGCGGCTCGAACTGCACCGGCCGGCGCTCGGCGTCCCACGCGACCGGGGCCTCGACCTCCTCGTGGCAGCGGCCCTGCTTGTCGTGCTTGGCCAGATGATGCGTGCAGCCGCAGATCGGCTCCGGCGGGCGCTTGGCCGCCTCCAGCGCGACCCGCTGACGCTCGGCCGCGTCCAGCATCTCCAGCTTGCGCTCGTGCCGTACCTTCAGCGCCCGGCGGGCGCTGTTCGCCACCCACCCGCCGCCGTACAGCACAGCCGGTATGATCCACCACCCGATGTCGAGCATCGACCGTTCCCCCGTTTCCCCGTCGCGGTGTTCCGGCGCACATCGTACGCCTGACCTGCGCCGACGGATCCCGGCGGGAGGCGGCTGCTCACCGCCGTCGTCTCGGCGGCGGCCTTCGCCGCCCTGGCCGTCCGGGTACTCGCCGCTGCCCGGTGACGCGAGCGCGTGGGTGGATCACGTTGACCCATTCCTCCCTTACACCCGATCTATACCTTGTATCCTGGTCCTGTATCCGCCCGGCCGGCATGGATGGAGCGCGGACATGGTTGAGCAGGGTGGCGGCGGTGACGGCCCCGAGAAGCGGGGGCGCCTGAGTCGTCCGCTGGTGCTCGGGGCGGCAGTGGCGCTGGTCGACCGAGAGGGGATGGCGGCGCTGACCATGCGGCGGCTGGCGGGCGAGCTCGGGGTGGAGTCGATGGCGCTCTACCGGTACACACCGGGCAAGGAGGCGCTGCTGGACGGGCTGATCGAGGCCTTCTTCGCCGAGGTGAACGACCAGCTCCGCCGCTCGGCGCAGACGCCGGAGGCTGCCTGGCGGGCCGAACTGCGCCGGATCGCCCGGGCCTTCGCCGCCGTGGCGCACGCCCACCCGGAGATCCTGCCGCTGGTCGCGACCAGGCCGCTGACCGTGCCGGTGGCCCGGCGGCCCGCGCCGGTGCTCGATCTCACCGAGCACATCCTCGCCGTCCTCGGCCGCGCGGGCTTCGACGACTCCACCGCGCTCACCGTCTACCGCGCGTTCGTCGCCTGGAACCTCGGCTGTCTGCTCGTCGACAAGCGCCAGGTGGTCGACAACCAGGACGAGCCGGACCCGGTCCTGCGCCTCGGCCTGCACCGGCTGCCCGCCGCGGACTATCCGCGGCTGCGCGCGCTGGTGCCCCGGTTCGCGGACTTCGACGACGAGGCCGAGCTGCTGGCCGGCCTGGACAGCCTGCTGGACCGGATGCCCCGGGCGCCGCTTGACGCGTTCTACGGCGGCGGCGCATCCTGAGGATACGAGGTACACGTCGGACATATATCCCAGCGCCCGGAAGAGGCCGCCATGTCCGCTGTCACCAATCAGTCCCTCGAATCCCTCCCGCACGACATCCTCCGCGTCCGCGTCACCGCCAGGAACGCGGACACCCTGCGCGCGCTGCTGCGCGACGTCCACCCGGATGTGGGCGGACGGCCCACCCTCGATGCCGACGGCAGCGTCAGCATCGACGTGTACGTCCCGGACGACCGCATCCCCGCCCTCGAACGCGAGGGCGTGACGGTGACCCGGGTCGGCAACGCCAGCGCAGCCGGGCGGGCCGCCCAGGCCGAGGTCGGCCAGGGCGACCGGTTCGCCGCCGCCAATGCGATACCGCGCGGCCTGGCCGCCAAGCTCGGCGGCTGAACCGGGAGGAGGACCGTCATGCCGTACCTGAACATCGTCGAGGTCGAGTCCGCCGTGGCCAGCCTGTCCACCGCGTACCCGGGCCTGACCCAGCTCATCGCACTGCCCGAGCCCTCGGTCGAGGGCCGGACCGCCCACGCCCTGCGGGTCGGCGCCCCGGAGCCGTTCCCCAAGGACTGCGTCATCATGCTCGGCGGCGTGCACGCCCGCGAGTGGGGCAGCTGCGAGATCCTCGTCCACTTCGCCGCCGACCTGCTGGAGGCCTACCAGGGCAATACCGGCCTCGGCTACGGCGGCACCACCTTCACCGCCGACCAGGTGCACGGTCTGCTCCAGCGCCTCGACCTGGTGCTGTTCCCGCTCGTCAACCCGGACGGCCGGCTGCACAGCCAGACCCCGACCGCCGATCCGATGTGGCGCAAGAACCGCAACCCGGCCTACTCCGGCGGCAGTCCTGACCCGGCCTGCATCGGCGTGGACCTCAACCGCAACTACGACTTCCTCTTCGACTTCGCCACCGCCTTCGCCCCGACCGCCACCCCGCAGGTGTCGGCGAATCCGTGCGACCCGATGGTCTACGCGGGCCCGAGCGCCTTCTCGGAACCCGAGACCCGTAACGTCCGCTGGCTGCTGGACCAGTACCCGCGGACCGGGTGGCTGGTCGACGTGCACAGCTACTCCCAGGACATGCTGTACAACTGGGGCGACGACGAGAACCAGTCCGTCGACCCCGAAATGAACTTCCACAACCCGGCCTACGACGGCACGCGCGGCATCCCGGGCGACGTCGCCTACGCGGAGTACATCGAGAAGCCCGACGCCGACAGCGCCGTGGTGCTCGCCGAGCACTTCTGCCAGGGAGTGAACGGCGTCCGCGGACTCACGTACAAGCCGATGTCCGGGTTCCACCTGTACCCGACCAGCGGGACCAGCGACGACTACGTGCTCTCGCGGTACTACCGAAACCCTGGCCAGGGCAAGGTGCTCGGCTTCACCGTCGAGTGGGGCACGAGCTTCCACCCGCCGTGGGCCGAGATGGAGAAGATCATCCTCGACGTGGACGCGGGACTCGTCGCGTTCTGCCTCGCCACCGCCTGAACCACCGTGCCCGACTGCTGTGCCCCAACTACTGTGCTCAGGAACTACTGTGCTCAGGCGGCCCGGTGGAAGAAGAACGGGTCGATCGACACCGGCACGGCGGTGACGCCGTCGAGGTTGAGCAGTTGCTGGGTGGTGAAGTCGGCGTTGCGCTGGTACGTCACGCCGACCGGGAAGTTGGCGTTGTCGGGCGTGTTGTTGCCCGCGAACACCCCGAAGAAGTCCGTGCCGACGGCGAGCAGCCGGAGGTAGTCGCCGAGGTACGGCAGGCCGATGGCGACGGGCACGTTGGCGGGGGCCTGGTGCAGCACGTTGGTCTCCGGCGAGGTCTGCCAGCTGTCGGCGGTGACCTCCAGGACGGTCGTCCACTGGTTGTTGGCGAACTGCTGGTAGACCAGGCCGACCAGACCGGCGGAGTTGACCGCCAGCGACGGGTTCTTGGCGTCGGCGACGTCGTCGCGCACCTGTTTCCAGCTCTGGCCGCGGTCGGCCGAGTGCTGGACGTGCAGGGTGTTGTCGGTGCCCCCCTGCCCGCCGACCCGGTCGCACCAGGCGATCCAGACGCTGTTCGCGTCGTTCGGGTCGACCGCGATCGTCAGGTCACCGCCGAGACGCTCCTGCCCCATGGTGTCGTTGAAGGCCACGAAGCGGTCGGTCGCCACCCTCTGCCCGGGGGAGCTGTCGGTGGCGTCCTTGAGGTCCTGGAACGGGGTGGCTCCGACGCCCGCGCTGTCGTCGCGAGTGACCACGACGTCGAAGGTGACGTTGGAGATGGGCTGGCCACCGTCGTTGGTCCGCCAGCTCTCGAACGCCGCGTAGACCGTGCCGTCAGGGTGCAGCGCGAGCCGGACCGGCGGCCCGTCCTGGCCGGACGGCGTGCGCTGCTCGATACCGACGGGCGCGAAGCCGGCCGGCGCGGGTGCCGTCCGGGCGTCGGCCGAGACGTCCACGGTGGCGGTCTGCGGGGTCCTGGGCTTGTGGTGGAAATCGTTGTTGCCGATGAAGACGCGGTCGCGGTCGGCGCCGCTCGCCGTGACGGTGTCGGCGATGACCCAGGGCTGGTCCTCCTGGTCCCTGGTGACGAGGATCTCCATCGGCGCGGTCGAGTCGATACTCGGCGCACGCAGGATCTGCAACCTGGTGACGCCCCGTGTGGCGGCCTGGCCGTTCAGGATGCCCGCGTACAGGGCGCCGCCCCGGGAAGCGAAGGGGCACGACCGGCCGGACCGGCCCGGGTCAGGGGTCTGCTCCCGCCGGGGCCGCCGGTCGAGGGGCGTGGCCGCCGCGGGAGCGGTCTTGCTTCGTGATTCGGCTTCGTGATTCGGCTTCGTGGCTCTGCGTCGTGGTTCTGCTTCGGCGCGTGGTGTCGGAACCGCGCGGGAGTTCACCGGGGCGGGGCCGCGGTGTCGGGCCGCGGACGCCGGGGGCAGGGATGTACGCCTACGAGGCACACGTACTTCGTATACGAGTCTGCGCGCGGCCCCGGAGCAGGTCAAGCCACCTGGGGGCGGCGCTCGGCCCGGCGCTCCGGCTCAGACCCGGGCGCCGAGCATGCGCAGGACCAACTCGCCGTAGCGGCGGCCGAGTTCCTCCGGCGTCTCGGTGCTGCGGTCGGTGTACCAGCGGGAGACGTCGATGCCCAGCGAGGTGACCGCGCGGGCCGCCGTCCGGACCTCGGAGACCGCGAAGACACCCGCCGCGACGCCCTCCTCGATCAGCGCGCTCACCTCGCGCTCGATGTCCAGCCGCAGCGCCGCGACCACCGCGTACGCGTCCTCGGGCAGCGCGTGCAGCTCGTAGTTGACCACCCGGCCGACGGTCCGGGCCCGGGCGTGCCAGGCCGTGAACTCCTCGACCAGCCGCCGCATCCGCACCTCGGGCTCCGCCGCGCCGGCCACCGCCTCCCGTACCAGCGCCAGCGTGGCGGCGTGCCCGGCCTGGCTGATCTCGGCGAGCAGCGCGGCCTTCGAGGAGTAGTGGATGTACAGCGCGGCCGGGCTCATCCCGGCCGCGGTGGCGATGTCCCGCGTGGTGGTGGCGTGGAAGCCGCGCTCGGCGAACGACTCGACGGCCGCCTGGAGCAGCCGGTACGCCGCCTCGGGGCGGGCGTCGGTGCCGCCGGGCAGGGAGTGCCAGAGGTCGGCGATGGGCGTGCTGGTCATGGCGTCATCCTCGCAGAGAACTCGTACGCGCATTCGTGCGCGTATTTCGTGCGCGTATTCGTGCCGACCGCCCGGCGGCCGCGAACCGGCTGTTGACAGGCTCCCGCACCGACACCATGCTGAGCAAGCGCTTAGTCAGCAGCCGTAACCAGAGATCCTCGCGCGAAAGGCAGGACCCTCCGTGGTGCACTCCTTCAAGGGCCGGGTGGCCGTCGTCACCGGATCGAGCCGGGGCATCGGCCTCGGGATCGCCCGCGAGCTGGTCGCCCGCGGGGCGAAGGTCTGCCTGACCGCCCGCACCCCCGAACCGCTCGCCGAGGCCGTCCGCGAGCTGGGCGGGCCGGACAGCGCGATCGCCGTCGCCGGCAAGTCGGACGACCCGGCCCACCAGGAAGAGGCAATCGCCCGCACCCTGGAGGCCTTCGGACGGCTCGACCACCTGGTCAACAACACCGGGATCAACCCGATCTACGGCCCGGTGCTGACCACCGACGAGGAGGCCGCCGCCAAGATCCTCGCCGTCAACGTGCTGGCCCCGCTCGCCTGGACCCGCCGGGTGCACGCCGCCTGGATGGGCGAGCACGGCGGCTCGATCGTCAACGTCGCCTCCGTGGCCGGCATCCGGGCCTCGCTCGGCATCGGCATGTACGGCGTCAGCAAGGCCGCGCTGATCCGGCTCACCACCGAACTCGGCGCCGAGCTGGGCCCCCAGGGCATCCGGGTCAACGCCGTCGCCCCGGCCATCGTCAAGACCAAGTTCGCCGAGGCGCTCTTCGAGGGCCGCGAGGAGAAGGTCGCCGCCAAGTACCCGCTGGGCCGGCTCGGCGTCCCCGAGGACATCGCCGGCGCCGTCGCCTTCCTGCTCTCCCCCGACGCCGAGTGGATCACCGGGCAGACCCTGGTCCTGGACGGCGGCGTGACGCTCGGCGGTGGGATGTGACCGACTCCGGTGGTCAGGGCGTCATGGTGACCGGGGACTTCGCCGGTCAGGGCGTGGTCGTGACCGGCGCCGGGCGGGGCATCGGCGCCGCGCTGGCCCGGGCCTTCGCCGCGGCCGGTGCCCGGGTGGTGGTCAACGACCTGGACGGCGAGGCCGCCCACGCCGTCGCCGCCGAGATCGACGGGACGGCCCTGCCCGGGGACGCCGCCTCCGCCGAGGGGCTCGCCGCCCTCGTCGGGCAGGCCCGGGAGGCGCTCGGCGACATCGACATCTGGTGCGCCAACGCGGGCGTCGCCCCCGTCGGCGGCACCGACGCACCCGCCGCCGCCTGGGCGAGCGCCTGGGAGGTCAACGTGCTCGCCCACGTCCGGGCCGCCGACCTGCTCCTCCCCCACTGGCTGGAGCGCGGCCACGGGCGCTTCCTCGCCACCGTCTCCGCCGCCGGGCTGCTCAGCATGCTCGGCTCGGCCCCGTACGCCGTCACCAAGCACGGCGCGCTCGCCTTCGCCGAATGGCTCTCCGCGACGTACCGCCACCGCGGCGTCCGGGTCCACGCGCTCTGCCCGCAGGGCGTGCGCACCGACATGCTCGCCGCCACCGGCGCCGTCGGCGAGGCCCTGCTGGCGCCGACCGCCCTGGACGCCGAGGACGTCGCCGAGGCCACCCTCGCCGGGCTCCGCGAGGACCGCTTCCTGATCCTGCCGCACCCCGAGGTGGCCGAGTACTACCGCGTCCGCGCCACCGAACCGGACCGCTGGCTCGCCGGGATGAACCGGCTCCAGCAGGGACTTGAAAGGAGCAACACGCTGTGAGGGCCTGGCAGGTGAGCGAGCTCGGCGAGCCGCGCGAGGTGATGCGGCTCGCCGAGGACGTGGCGCGGCCGGTGGCCGGGCCGGGGCAACTGCTGGTCCGGGTGCGGGCCGCCGCCGTCAACTTCCCGGACGCGCTGATGGTGCGCGGCCAGTACCAGGTGCGCCCGCCGCTGCCGTTCACGCCCGGCGTGGAGCTGTGCGGCGAGGTGGTGGACGGCGCCCGGCGCGGCGAGCGGCTCATCGGCAACCCTGTGCTGCCGCACGGCGCCTTCGCCGAGTACGCGCTGCTGGACGCCTCCGCCGCGTTCCCGGCTCCCGAGGCGCTGGACGACGCCGAGGCGAGCGCGCTGCACATCGGCTACCAGACCGCGTGGTTCGCCCTGCACCGCCGCGCCCGGCTGCGGGCCGACGAGACGCTGCTGGTGCACGCGGCAGCGGGCGGGGTCGGCAGCGCGGCGGTCCAGCTCGGCCGGGCCGCCGGGGCGCGGGTGATCGCCGTGGTCGGCGGCCCGGCCAAGGCGGAGACGGCCCGGGCGCTCGGCGCCGACCTCGTGGTGGACCGGACGGCCGAGGACTTCGTCGCCACCGTGAAGGAGGCCACCGGCGGGCGCGGCGCCGACGTCGTCTTCGACCCGGTCGGCGGCGACGCCTACACCGGCTCCACCCGCTGCGTAGCCTTCGAGGGCCGGATCGTGGTGGTCGGCTTCGCCGCCGGCCAGATCCCGGCCCCCGCGCTCAACCACGCCCTGGTGAAGAACTACGCCATCCTCGGCCTGCACTGGGGCCTCTACAACACCCGTGCCCCGCAGGCCGTCCAGGCCGCCCATGAGGAGCTGACCAAGCTCGCCGAGGCCGGTGTCGTCCGTCCCCTGGTGAGCGCCCGCGTCCCCCTCGCCGCCGCCCCCGACGCCGTCCAGCGCGTCGCCGACGGGCTGAGCGTGGGGCGGCTGGTCGTCCTCGGGGATTAGGGCGTGTCTGACAATTCGCGCGCTAGACGGGAATTGTCAGACACGCCCTAACGACCGGCGATGACGTCCAGGGCCGGGCGGGGCGGGCGGCCGAGGAGGGCCGCGAGGTCGCCCGGGCCGCCCGGGCCGGCCAGGAAGCCGTGGGCGATCGCCGAGTAGGTGCCCACCACCATCGGCACCTGGAAGTCCAGCGCGTCCGAGGCCGCCACCGCCGCCCTCGTCCCGGCGAGGGCGGCGGGGCGGTACTCGGCGCCTGTCGCCGCCGCGATGTCCGCGCCGCCCACCGCCCGCTCGCCCACCAACTCGTAGGTCCTTCCCGCGTGTTCGGCAGGCGCCAGGGCGACGGTGACCGCCACCTCCGCCAGGTCCGCCCGGGCCACCGCCGCCAGGCCGCCCTCGCCGAGCGGCGCGGTGATCACCCCGTCCGCGTCCGGCGCGGCGATCGCCGCCAGGAACTCGGCGTAGAGCCCGTTGCGCAGCACCGTCCAGCGCAGGCTCCCGGACTCGCGCAGGCGCCGTTCCGTCCAGCGGTGCGCGAGCGCGTAGGGCAGGTGGTCGCCGTCGCCGGACAGGCTGGTGTAGACGACGTGCTCGACGCCCGCCCGCTCCGCCGCCGCGATCGCCGCGCCGTGCCGGGCGACCACGACGTCGTCCTCGGCGGCGCCGGCCGAGATCAGCAGCAGGGTGCGGACGCCGGCGAACGCGGCGGGCAGCGTCTCCGGCCGGTCGAAGTCGACGAGCCGGGCGGGGACGCCGTCCGGCACGGTCTCGGGGGTGCGGCTGCCGGCGACGACGTCCTCCCGCCCGCGCAGGCGCTCCAGGACGAGCCTGCCGAGGGCTCCGGTGACACCGGTGACGAGCAGCATGGGTGTTCCTCCAGGGGATGATCGGCCGTTGGCTTCGCGACCATCCTCGATAGCCTGGTCGTCCGGCGTAAGGAGGCACTTCCATGTCCGTAGGGCACACCGCGGTAACCGCCCCCCGTCCCGTGGTCTGGTGCGAGGACGGCGTGGACTGCGGCATCCGCGACCTGCTGGACCGGCTCGGCGACAAGTGGTCGGTCCTCACCGTCGTCGAACTCGCCCAGGGCGTACGGCGGTTCCGCGAGCTGCAGCGGGCGCTGCCGGGCATCTCGCAGCGGATGCTGACGCTGACGGTGCGCCGCCTGGAACGCGACGGGATGGTGTCGCGGACGGTCCACCCGACGGTCCCGCCCCAGGTGGAGTACGAGCTGACGGCGCTCGGGCACAGCCTGACCCACCTGGTCCGGGCGATGGCGGACTGGTCCTACGACCACCACGACGCGATCGTCACGTCGCGGGAGGCCTGGGACGAGGCCAACCCGGGCTCGGAGATCCGCTAACGCTCGTACACCATCTCGGGGAAGCGCGGCGACGGGCCGTCCAGGAGGTGGTCGTCGTGGCCGCGCAGCCAGCGGTCGAAGAACGACGCGACGTACGAGCGGGTGGCGAGCACCGCGCGGTCGGGGCGGACGTCGCCGACGTCGTCGCTCAGCTTCGCCTGGCTGATCGCACCCTGGCGGGCGAGCTGGGGCAGCAGGGACTGCGCATCGGTGTAGGAGCTGTGGCGGGAGCCGGTGAGGGTGACGTCGGCGTGCCAGCCGGTGCTGTGCTGCCACAGGGCGTCCCAGCCGGGCTGCTGGTGGTAGCCGCCGGAGTCGGGGTTCTGGGTGCCCATGAGGAGGAACGGCCGGTTCAGGCCGTCCTCGGCGACGGTGGTCAGGTGGACGCCGGTGCCGTCCGGGCCGGGGAAGTGCAGTTGGCCGTCGAGGTTGACGCCGACCTTGAGGCGGGGGTCGTCGTGCATGGTCTGGAGCGCGGCGGAACCGCCCCCGGAGTGGCCCACCATGCCGATCCGGTCGAGGTCGAGCGAGGCGGCGAGGCCGGCCGGCAGCCGCTCGTCGTGGCGCAGCCCGCCCAGCCGGTCCAGCACGAAGCGGGTGTCGTCGACCCTGGTCTGCAGCGTCTTGCGCAGGACGGCGCCGAGGTCGAGTCCGGGCTGGGCCATCAGCGCGGGAAAGACGGAGGTGGCGAGGTCGCCGTCGGGGAAGGCCACCTCGGAGGCGTCGTAGGTGTGGTCGACGGTGACGACGACGTAGCCGCGCGAGGCCAGGTCCTCGACCAGGCCGGTGCCCCACGTGCGCGGGTCGCCGAAGCCCGCCGAGTACAGCACGACGGGCCGCTTGCCGCCGGGGAGGGCGGGCGCGTCGGCGCGGGCGTGGGCGCGGATGCCGGCCCAGTCCGTGCGGCCGGGCTCGAAGCCGTAGTCGCCCTGGCCGACGCTCCCGGCGCTGCCGAAGTGGTCGGCGGCGGCGGGCACCATGTACGGCGCGCGGTCGGAGCCGGTGGCGGGTCGGGCGGTCGGGTACCAGAAGCTGATCATCAGCTTGCGGTGCTGCCCGGGCTTCCACGGGTCGTCCCGGCAGTCGTCGGTGAGCTGCAGGGACGTCGTGCCGACCGGGTAGGGCCCGGTGGGCTGCGGCAGCCAGGCCTGTGCCTGCTGCTCGGTGCCCTGCCCTGGTGCCGCCACCGCGCCCGGTGCTCCGACCACGCCCAACGTCGCCGTCGCCGCCAGCAGCACCGCCGCCACGGCCCGTCCGCGCCTGCTCATCGCCGTTCCTCCTCGTTCGGTTCCGGGTTCGGTTCCGGGTTCGGTTCCGGTACGAGGGACGGTACGGGCGAGGAGGGGCCGAAGCCGTCATACCGGGGTGCCAAGTCACCCAGTAGTACCCCGGTATGACGTCCCTGGGGTCAGCTGTACTTCTTCAGCTCGCGGCGCGCCAGCGAGCGCTTGTGCACTTCGTCCGGCCCGTCGGCCAGCCGCAGGGTGCGGTTGCCGGCCCAGAGCTGGGCGAGCGGGGTGTCCTGGCTGACGCCGGCGGCGCCGTGGGCCTGGACGGCCTTGTCGAGGATCCACTCGACGGTGCGTGGGGTGGCGATCTTGATGGCCTGGATCTCGGTGTGCGCGCCGCGGTTGCCGACGGTGTCCATCAGCCAGGCGGTCTTGAGCACGAGGAGCCTCAACTGCTCGATGCGGACGCGGGATTCGGCGATCCAGTCCTGCACGACGCCCTGCTCGGCGAGCGGTCGGCCGAAGGCGACCCGCTCGCCCACCCGCCGGCACATCAGCTCCAGCGCGCGCTCGGCGACGCCGATGGCGCGCATGCAGTGGTGGATCCGGCCGGGGCCGAGCCGGGCCTGGGCGATGGCGAAGCCGGCGCCCTCCTCGCCGATCAGGTTCCCGGCGGGGACGCGGACGTTCTCGAACAGCACCTCGGCGTGGCCGCCGTGGTCGGCGTCGTCGTAGCCGAACACCTTCATGCCGCGCCGGACGGTGACGCCGGGGGTGTCGCGCGGGACGAGGATCATGCTCTGCTGCCGGTGCGGGGCGGCGCCGGGGTCGGTCTTGCCCATGACGATGAGGATCCGGCACTGCGGGTTCATCGCGCCGGTGATGTACCACTTGCGGCCGTTGACCACGTACTCGTCGCCGTCGCGCTCGATCCGGGTGGCGATGTTGGTGGCGTCGGAGGAGGCGACCTCGGGCTCGGTCATCGCGAAGGCGGAGCGGATCTCGGCGTCGAGCAGCGGGCGCAGCCAGCGTTCGCGCTGCTCGGGGGTGCCGAACTGGGCGAGCAGTTCCATGTTGCCGGTGTCGGGGGCCGCGCAGTTGAGCGCGGGCGGGGCCAACTGGGGGCTGCGGCCGGTGATTTCGGCGAGCGGGGCGTACTGCAGGTTGGTGAGGCCGGCGCCGTGCTCACCCGGCATGCTGTGCTTGTCTGTAAAGAAGAGATTCCAGAGGCCCAACTTGCGGGCCTCGGCCTGGAGTTCGGCGACGACCGGCGGGACGCTCCAGGCCGGGCGGGCCGGGTCGGCGAGCTGCTCCTCCAGGACGGGTTCGGCGGGGTGGACATGCTGGTCCATGAAGGCGAGCAGCTGCTCGCGCAGGTCGTTCGTCCGGGCGTCGTAGGCGAAGTCCATCAGTTCTCCTTCAGCGTGGCCAGGCCGTACCGGGCGAGGATCGGGGCCATCTCGCCGGCCCGTTCGAAGCCTGCGCCCAGGGTGCAGCCCTGCTGGTAGCGGTAGTGGATGCCTTCGGCGACGGCGGCGAGCTTGAAGGCGGCGAACGCGACGTACCAGTCCAGGTCTGCTGCTTGCCGGCCGGTCAACTCGGCGTAGTACGAGACCAGTTCGTCTGGCCTCGGAAAGCCGGGGGCGGTCATGGCGGAAGGGATGATGCCGCCGCCGATGCCGGCGACCTCGGCGTACATCACCAGCAGGCCGACATCGGTGAGCGGATCGCCGAGGGTGGACATCTCCCAGTCCAGCACGGCGGTGATCGCGTCGTCCTCGCCGACGAGCACGTTGTCCAGCCGGTAGTCACCGTGCACCAGCGCGGGCGCCGGGGAGGCGGGCAGCCGCTCGGCAAGCAGGGCGTGCAGCCGGTCCACCTCGGGCAGCTCGCGGCTGCGAGAGGCGGCGAGTTGGGTGGACCAGCGGCGCAGCTGGCGCTCCAGGTAGCCCTCCGGGTGGCCGAAGTCCGCCAGGCCCACTTCTGCCGGGTCGATCCGGTGCAGGTCGGCCAAGGTGTCGACCAGCCGCCGGCCGAGTGCCTGGACGCGCTGCTCACCGAGGGCGGCGAGGGTCGCGGCGTCCCGGTGCGCGGTGCCGGACACATACTCCATGAGGTACCAGGGCGCGCCGAGCACGTCCGTAGCGGGGTCGAGCAGCAGGGTGCGCGGGACGGGCACGCCGGTGTCGCGCAGCGCGGTCATGACGCGGTGCTCGCGGCCCATGTCATGGGCAGTGGCGAGGACGTGCCCGAGCGGGGGGCGGCGCAGCACCCAGCGGGCGGCGCCGTCGGTGAGGATGTACGTGAGGTTGGAGCGCCCGCCCTCGATCAGGTCGGCCCGCAGCGAACCCTGGACAGCGCCGGGCAGCTCGCGGTCCAGGTGGGCGCGGAGGCGGCCCAGGTCCAGGCCGGGCGGGTCGGCGGGAGTCTGGGGCATCGGGCGGCTCCTCGGGATGTGGCCTCATTGACTAAGCGCTTGCTTAGCATTCAGCCGGGTGATGCCCCCTGTCAATGCCACCCACATGCAACGAACCCCCGGGCCGCGCGGCCCGGGGGTTCGTTGGTGAGGTCTTGGATCAGATGTCGCCGAACTCGCCGGCGGCGGTCGCGCCAACGAAGGATCGCCATACATCAATCGGGAAGACGAGAGCGGGCCCTTCCGGGTCCTTCGAGTCACGGACGAGAACGACGCCGGGGAAGTCGGGCGAAACCTCTACACAGGAACCGCCGTTACCGGAGTGCGACGACTTGAACCAGGAAGCGCGAGACAGGTCTGGGCGGGTCATGGGTCAAAGTTCCTCTCGGGCCTTGCGAATCAGGTCAAGGGATGCAGCTCTGGTCAGCGCTTCCACCTGCAACCGATCGTAGGCCCTTTCCCATGCCCTGACAGTCCTGTCTTCCCGCACTACATAGCCGTGATCCGCAGATTCCGTGTAGCCGACCACAGAACGGTCGGCAAACGTCAGCAAAGTGACGAAGGAACGGAATGGGGCGTGCTCAGCCAAGCCGAACGGGGCCACCTGAAAGATCACATAGGGCTTGGACGCCATGTCAGCCAGGTGATCAAGCTGCGCGCGCATTGTCGCAGCGCCGCCCACCGGGCGACGGACACCGCTCTCGTCTATCACCGCGTGGATGACCGGCGGCTCGGCACGCTTGAGAAGCCGCTGTCGCGCGACGAGGAACTTCACTCGCTCCTCAGCCTGGTCCGGCGTACTGCTCCCTCGCTGCACCGCTGCCGCTTCGATCGCGGACGCGTAGGCCTTGGTCTGGAAGAGCCCAGGGATGAGGTTCGGTTCGTAAATCCTGATCTCAGACGCACGGGTCTCTTGTGCAGCATGCTCGGGGAAGCCCTCCAGGAACCCCTTGCGCCTCATCCCGACCCACATCAGTTCAAGCGTCTGGCCCGTCCCAAGCGCCTTGTCGGCCGCCCTGACGAAGTCACGACTGGTGGATTTACGGCCTGTTTCCACAGCCGAGATGTAGCTGTCCGAGTACCCCATGGCTGCGGCCAGATCCTCCTGGATCCAGCGCACCGCCTCACGTGAGCTGCGAAGTAGTGCACCGAAGGACTCGCGGGGGGATGACGTTGGATCAAGCTCCTTGCGGTTCACAGCTCACATCCAATTCCACTTGAGGCGCAGACAAGTTGAACGGTTCCCGAGCTTAGCGGACAGTAGACACCCCTGGTAGTCGCAGTGCTACAGAGAGGAGCGGACCTTGAACAGCCCCAAGCCCCCGCAGACCTTGCACGCCCCCGAAGTTGAGGTCATCGAACGCCTCCAGGTGGTGATCTACCTCTCCAAGACCACCTCCGCCTTCCCCGAACTGGAGATGCGGAGCTGCGAGGAGTACGCCCTGACCTTCGGCTGGGACGTCTCCCTGACCGTCGTGGACGACGACATGGAGACACCCCCGGACCGCCGCCCGAAGCTCCAAGTCGCCCTGCAGCGCCTCAAGGACAAGCAGGCCGGCGCGATCCTCGTCCCGAGCAGGGCGACGATCTCGCCCATCGACGGCGAGTACGACGAGTTCGCCCGGCAGGTCGAGAAGGCCGGCGGCTTCCTCCAGGTGGCCCCCCGGTGACCAGCCGATACGGGATCGTCCCCGCCGACGCCCCCAATGGCGCCTCGTACCCGGTGTGGGTCATCCGAGACCACGAGACCGGCCACCTGGTGAAGGCCCTCCCGCCGCGCCCCGAGCCGCTGCGCTTCTACTCCTACGACCGGGCGCAGATCTGGGTGCGCAAGAATGAAAAGCCCGCGCCGGCCAAGGAGGTCACATGACGACCACCGAGCCGGGCAGCAGGAACGTGCCTGGTTCGACATCCAGCTCGCCCGGCTGCTGGACAACAGCAGCTGAACGGCCACACCCGCGCACCATCCGCCACGCGCCGCGGAGACGCCGGGATGCGGACACTGCCAGAAGAACGTATGAGATGACGTATGACCCGCCACGCCCATGACGCCGAACAACCCGCCACCGGCAGCACCGCCCGCGACCACCTGGCCAACGAGCGGACCTACCTGGCCTGGCTCCGTACCGGCATCAGCGTGGCAGCCCTCGGTGTGGCGGTCGCGAAGTTCGCCCCGCACCCAGGCGCCCACGCCGTGGCGGCCGGCCTCATCCTGCTCGTCGCCGGCCTGCTCGTCACCGCCTACGGAACCATCCGCTACCGCTCCGTCGCGCGACAGCTGAACGCCGGCGTGTTCGCACCCGTGAGCTTCGGCGCCATCACCACCGCCGGCGTGGTGACCGTCCTCGCCCTGATCGCCGTCCTGGTCCTGATCTGACGAAGACGCTGGGCTGTCGAGCGCAGTCCGGGATGGATCATGCTGCCTCGACCGCCCGTTCAGAACTGCGCGTCGCTTTCCAACGGACCATGACGTGGATGGAGTCCACTCCCTCAGGCAAGACAGAGATCGCACAGGCGGCCATGCAGCGTATGCGCCGGAGAGCCGAAGAGCTCACCCACCGCGAACACCCCCTCCTCTCCCGGCCCCTTGACGGCCGGCTTCCCAATGGGCCTCAGATCTTCTATCGGTATGCGATACGTGCCGCATTTCCACCTGACTGGACTCATGGTTCACACCCTTGGACATGTCCGAAATGACAGCCTTAAGAGCTCTCGTTACGTTCATCGCAGGTCGGTCGCCCGACCGGCGTCCGTGAGACAGAGAGAAGTGACATGCGCACGCGTACATTAGCTGTGGCCGCTGCCGGAATAGGCGCAACGGTCCTTGCAGCCACCGGCATCACCTACGCCTCGACCCCCGGATCCACCCTGGCGCCCCCGCCCGTCCAGCCAGCGGCCCAGCCTGTCGAGCTGGTGGCCCCGCCCGTCCAACCAGCCGCCCAACCTGTCCAGCCGGTGGCCCCGCCTGTCCAACAAGCCGCCCCGGCCGCGGTCACCTCGGGCGGCGGCAGCGCAAGCGGAGAGAAGCACGAGGACCGCGGACGCGAAGGCGGCGGACGCGAAGGCGGCGGACATGAGGACCGCGGACGCGAAGGCGGCGGACGCGAAGGCGGCGGACATGAGGACCGCGGACGCGAAGGCGGCGGACGCGAAGGCGGCGGACATGAGGACCGCGGACGCGAAGGCGGCGGACGCGAGGACCGCGGACGCGAAGGCGGCGGACGCGAAGGCGGCGGACACGAGGACCGCGGGCGCGAGGGCGGACGCGAAGGCCGCGGACACGAGGGCGGACGCGAACACGGCGGACGCGGCCACGGCCACAGGGAGGGAAGGATCTTCGTCAACGAACGTACGTACTCCGCCCACACCGAGGGCTGCATCACTGTGGCCAGCGGACTGGGCGCCACCAGTTTCAACATCTTCAACGACAGCTGGAAGACTGTCGAGGTCTTCCGCGGCTTCAACTGCGACAACGGCGGTCCGGTCGCCACCGTGGGCCCCCGCAGCGCCACCAACGGCGTTGTGACCCATCGCGGCCACGAAGGCTCGTTCGATTTCGATTGCGATGCCGTCGTGGGCAGCTTCCGGGTGATCCGCCACTTCGACGAGTGGTGACAGCGCCGCCCGGAGCACGGGAACGATCCCGGCCCGCCGGAATCGGGCCGACGCGTTGATCTTCGCTACGACCGTGCGGCATCGGTTGTTGCCACGCTTGCGCCGGCACGTCTGCCGTCACGACAGCGCGGACCGGCTCCCGGCCCCCGCTCACAAGACCGCGAGCGGATTGAGCCGGGGAGCCGGTGGCGCGGTGATGTTCAGGGGCGCGCGGCGACGAAGCGGAACTCCCATCGCGCGGTGCGCGCGCACGCCTCGGCCGGCGGTTCCAGGTCCAGGTTTCTGATCGGCCTTCACCCGGTGAAGGCCGACCGGCCCGAGATGCCCTGCCTCAGACCCAGGAGAGGGGCATCTCGTGCTCCGATCCCCCGTCAACGCCGCCCGGCGCCGTGTCTGACCTGGACGACCGTCAGAATGGCGCCATGAGGATGATCCACACCCTGGCCGGCGTACTGCTGCTCCTGCTCGTCATCGGCAGCATCCTGCGCACGCTGGTCGTCCCGCGCGGCCTGTACTCGGCCCTGGCGCACCGGCTCTGGCGGCTGCTGCGGACGATCCTGCGGCTGTCCGCGGCGCCGATCGGCGGCTACCGCGCCCAGGACCGGGCGCTGACCTGGCTGGCGCCGCTGATCCTGCTCGGGATGCTCGGGGTATGGCTCAGCGGCATGCTGCTCGCGTACACCCTGCTCCTGCACGGCACCTCGGACCTCTCCTGGTCGGTGTCCTTCCGCGAGGCCGGGTCCAGCCTCTTCACCCTCGGCTTCGCCAGCGGCGAGCGGCTCCACCTGTCCGTGATCGACTTCCTGGCCGCCGCCAGCGGCCCGCTGGTGATCGCGCTCCAGATCGCCTACCTGCCCACCCTCTACGCCGCCTACCAGCGACGCGAGACCGAGGTGACCCTCCTCCAGTCCCGGGCCGGCGAACCCGCCTGGGGCCCCGAACTGCTCGCCCGCCAGTCCCTCGTCGACACCGAGACGGCCCTTCCCTCGCTCTACCAGGACTGGGAGCGGCTGGCCGCCGACATCGGCGAGAGTCACTCCAACTACCCGGTGCTGCTGTCCTTCCGCTCCCCGCAGCCCAACCGCAGCTGGGTGGTGGGCCTGATCGCGGTGATGGACGCCGCCGCCCTCCACCTCGCCCTCTGCCCCCGCTCGGCCCCGCCCGAGGCCCGGCTGGTGCTGCGCGCCGGCTTCACTGCGATGCGCGACATCGCGCGCTCGCTGCGCGTCGACTTCGACCCGGACCCCGCGCCGGAGACCGCGATCCGGCTGACCTACGCCGAGTACGACGGCGCCGTCGCGATGATCACCGCCGCCGGCTTCCCCCGCGAACGCGCGGTCGAGGACGCCTGGCCGCACTTCCACGGCTGGCGGGTCAACTACGAGGCCCTCGCCTACGAACTCGCCCGCCGCAGCGACGCCGTCCCCGCCCTCTGGACCGGCCCACGCGACTTCCACGCCCCCGTCATCCCCCCGGCCCGCCCCACCGACCGCCGCCCGGGCCCGTCCCGCCCAACCCTGCCGCCGACCTGACCCGCTACGGTCGGCAGGCCCGGATCATCGCGACCAGCGGCGGCGCGTCGGGGTTCGGCTGGACCTCGTTGACGGCCTCGTACCCCCACGCCTCGTACAGCGCGAGCACTTTGCCGTCCCCGGCCGCCGGATTCACCATCAGCGTGATGCGTTCCTCCGCGCGGCCGCCGGCCAGTTCCTCGTGAATGCTCCGGGCGATACCCGTCCCACGCCAGGGGATACGGACGCCGAGCTCTTTGAGGGCGAAAGTGGGATCGGCCGTCACCTCCGGCGTCATCGGTTTGGCCATCCGCGTCCACCAGCGGTCGCCGGACTCGATCGTGTTGCCGTACGCGTACCCGACCGGCTCCCCCCGGTCGTACCCGACGACGGCCTCGAACCCCGGCTCGCCACCATGCCGGTCCAGGCGTTCGGCGAACGTCTGGACGGCGTAGTTGGGCATGTGCAACAGCGGTGCCCGAACGTCCGCGTACAGGTCGAGCAGCGTCCGGCGCACGGATGCGGTCAGCTCGTGGTGCTGGCGCAGAACGATCTCCGTCACGCGGTCGCGCTCTCGGGCGAAGTCACTTCCCGAACCATCACGGCATAGCGCGGCGAGTCGGCGAACGGCTGCCGGAGGCCCACCTGCCGGTATCCCCAGGACTCGTAGAGCGCCTGCACCTTCGGGTGGTCCGGGTTGACCAGCAGGACTGCGAGCGCCTCGGACCGGTCCGTGATCAGGGCGAGGTGCAGTCGCTCGGCCGTGCCCGTCTTGCGCCAGCGAGGGCGAACCATCAGCTCCGACACACCGAACGTGCTGGACAGCTCCGGCACCGGGTCAAGATGCTCCCGCCACCACTCCCTGCCTTCCACCAGCGGCGCGCCATAGGCGTACCCGACCGCCTCTCCCTCGTCGTAACCGACCACGCAGCTGAATCCTGGCATTCCGCTCCAGTGATCCACGAACCAGGCGAACCGCTGGATGAACGGGTCATCCATACGGTCCGCATAGACGTCCGCATGCACGTCGAGCAGCAGTTGACGGAAGCCCTCGGGCAGTTCTCCGTGGTGGTAGTGCCGCAGGTCGATCAAGATCGGCTCCATTCGGTCCGGAACTGGTCCGCCCACTCTCGCGCAGCGGGTGCGTTCCCCGGAAGGGTCAGCAACTCTCGATGGAAATCACCGAGCCGAGTGCGCAGCCGGCCCGGAATCGGCGCACCGGACATCAGTGTGAAGACCCTGCCCGCCGTACTGGTGGCCAGCTCGACGTCTCCCTGGTGTAGTTGGGCGAACGCAAGGCTCACGGTCGCAAGCGCCCTGTTGCGCCTGAACTGGTCCGGCAGCAGCGCGAGAGCTTGGTGCGATGCCGCCTCGGCTGCCTCCGCGTCCCCGAGCCGGTCGCGAATAACGGCGGTCAGCGCGTGCAGCTCCGCAGGGCCGTAGAACGCGATCCAGGACGGACGAGGCATCTCCCGGGCGCGGCCCATCGCATCGCTGGCCAGCCCAATTGACCGGAGCGCCGCCTGTCTGTCATTCAGGTGCGCCTGTTCGATCGCCGTTCGGGCGTGGGCGAGGGAGGAAAGCATCGGGTCACGGCGCGTGATCCCGACCGCCTGCGCGGCCTTTCCGGCGGCGACGGCTTCGGTGTACTCGTGCCGCTGATGGGCCAGCATCGCAACCAGGTTCCACACGCGGAACTGCGCGTCTGGGTCCTTGGCAAGGCCGGCCAGCCTCATAAAGGTGTCCAGATGCTGCTGAGCACGGTCCAACTCGCGGGCGTCGATGCACGACCACGCGGCGACACCGTTGAACTCGGCAGCGAGGCCGAACATCCGACACCGGACGCGTTCGCTGGCGCTGCCGTTCTGCTGGAGGTCGAGCACCCGACCGGCCCCCATGAGTGCGGCGCGCTCCAACTCTGCATGCCCACCCCGGCGGTTATCCAGAGCGCGAAGCGCTTCCAGGTCTTCGCGCAGCCTCAGGACGTCGGACGCACCGATCGTTGTCCGGGTGGAAAAGACCGGGACGGCCGCCGCTATTGCCGCAGTTGGCCCGGAGGTTATGAAAGTTCGCCGTTGCACCTGCTCCTCCGCTGGCGACGCGGGGCATGCCGCGCCCCGTCGAACGAAACCGAGGGCTTCGGCCTTGCAACCGAAGACCGCCTCCAGTGCAGCACGTTGCTTGACATGTGGCCACCGTGTCTTCCCAGTCAGCCAATCGCGCACGGTGCGCTCGCAGCAGGTCCCGTATCGACCGCTGACGGTTTCGATGTGGTCGTTCACCCGGTGGGCCAACTCGACCTGGGTGATCTCCAGTTCGAGCATTCTCCGGCGAAGAGCAGCGTTGCCCGGCATGAACGCACCGTAACTCACCAGTCACCCTCAGCGCAGGCGCGGGGGGTAAACCCGTTCCCAAAACCACCGGTCGCTCGTGAACCGACAACCCTGAATTCCGCCTCTCCCACCACACCCTGACGGTCGTTGACTGGATGCAACCGCCCGGGAGGCCGCGTCTGCGAGGCCGTCGGGAAGGAACCGGGCGGTTTGCCGGTGCCCGTCTTCGGCCGGCCGAAGACGGGCACCGAACTCCCTCGCCCTGGGCCACCTGAAGGAGCCGCGCCATGCCGCCGACACCCCACCGCCCCGAAACGGCCGTCGTATACATCTGCACGGACGATGCCCCGGTCGGCCTCGCGCTCTGTGCCGACTGGTGCAGGGACCTCGTCACGGCGGCCGGCCTGGCGGTCGCCCACGTGGTTGCCGAGCCCGATCCGCGCACGGCTGTCGCGGATCGGGCGGGCTGGCGGCAGGTGGTCGAGTGGGCCGCATCGGGGCAGGTCGGGTCGGTCATCACCATGAACCGCCGGATGGTCGCGAACTCCCCGCACGAGTGGGCCCACCTGACTGCGGAGCTCCACGCCCTGGGCGTGGAGCTCCGCACCCTCACTTCCCTCTCGGCACCCCGCGCCGATGCCGCGTGAACGGCGGACAGCGTGGCCTGGTCCACCGCATCGCGCTCAACGCGTCTTCCCCTTGTCCGAACACACGGTTGGCGTGTGTCGGACCAGCCCGGGACGCCCTGCGTTCCGTAGCCGAGAGCTGGGGAATCACGGGAGGGGCCTCTCACGACCTCCTCACCGTCGCCTACGAGCTGATGGTCAACGCCATCCGTCACACCCCACCCGGCCGCCTCCAGGCTTCCCTTCGCCTCGCCCCCGATGGCCGCCGGCTCACGGTCGAGGTCCGAGACCTGAGCCGCCACTTGCCCCGCATCCCTGACAACGCATTCGGCGACGACGAGGACGAGTCCGGCCGGGGCCTGCTCATGGTGGCGGCCCTGGCCGAGCAGTGGGGCGCGACCCTCACGGCCGACGGCAAGAGCGTGTGGGCGCGGATCACCCTTCCGGTCGCGATTCCCGTCCCTGCGCTCGCCAGAGCCACCCACCGAGCCCTCGTCGTCGCGGATGTGGTCCGCGCCGCCCGTACTCGGGCATGGGAACCGTGCCCCAGGAGCTCAGACCTCCACCGGGCCGGCGGAGTCCAGGGAGCGCTCGGCAGCGGCCAGGATCTCGACCACGCGCAGGCCGAAGTCGGCGTTGCAGGGGTGCGGTTCGCCGGTCCGGGCGGATTCGCGGAGGGCGTCCAGGGCGCGGTGCAGAGCCGCGATCGGGCCCTCGCCGCGCTCGGGGAGGTGGGCGACGCCGTGCTCGCCGCGGATCTCCATGCCGGTGCCGCCGCTCGCGACGGGGGCGGTCAGGCTGAGCGCCAGCGTGCTGGACGCGCCGCCCGCGTGCCGCAGCACCAGGTGGACGGTGTCGAGCGGGCCCGCCACCGCCGTCACCTGCGTCGCGTCGCCGAGCACCGGCAGCAGCACGGACAGCGCGTGCGGGCCGACGTCCCACAGCGCGCCCTTCTCCTGCCGCCACGGCGAGGCCGCGTACGGGCTGCCGCTGCCGGGCGCGAACACCGAGCCGAGCCAGTCCGAGCGGCCGGTGAACCAGCCGCCCAGCGCCGCCTGCCGCTCGATCCACGGGATCTGGTCGCCGCCGAAGCGGACGGTGAAGAACACCACCGAGGCGACCTTGTGCTCCCGCACGGCCGAAGCCACCCGGCGCGCGTCCGGGACGGTCAGGGCCACCGGCTTGTCGAGCAGCAGGTGGCAGCCGGCCTCGGCGGCGCGCAGCGCGAGATCGGCCTGGACGGTCGGCGGCAGCGCGATCGAGACCGCGTCCACCTCGGCGAGCAGCTTGTCCAGGTCCGCGTACCCGGGGACCCCGTACGCTCCGCCGAGGTCGACGGCCGCCTCGGGGCGCCGGCCCCAGACTCCGACGAACTCCAGCCCGGGGTGCTCGGCGAGCACGGGCGCGTGCACCCGCTCCGCCCAGGGGCCGGTGCCCAGCAGTCCGATCCGCACGGGTTCCTCCAACTTCCTTGTGTCTCAGCTCTGCACGCGGGCCAGCGTGAACCCGTCGTAGCCCTTGCTGCCGACGGTCTGCACCGACGTCGCGGTGACCCGTGGCTCGGCCGCGATCACGTCGTGCAGCTTACGGGTGGCGACCACCGCCGGGTCGGTGCTGTCGGCGTCCGCAACGGCCCCGCCGCGCACCACGTTGTCGACGATGATCAGCGAGCCCGGCCGGGTCAGCTTCAGCGCCCAGCCGAAGTACTCGGGGTTGCTCACCTTGTCCGCGTCGATGAAGACCAGGTCGAACGGCTCCACGTCCGCCGCCGCCAGCGCGGCCAGCGAGTCGGCGGCGCGGCCGAGCCGTACCTCGGCGACCTTGTCCAGCCCGGCGTGCGCCAGGTTCTCCCGGGCGACCTCGGCGTGCTTCGGGTCGATCTCCAGGGTGATCAGCGTGCCGTCCGCCGGCAGCGCGCGGGCCAGCCAGATCGCGCTGTAGCCGCCGAGCGTGCCGACCTCCAGGATCCGCCGGGCGCCCTGGGCCAGCGCGAGCAGGTGCAGCAGCTTGCCCTGGTTCGGCGCAACGGCGATGTGCGGCAGGCCCGCCGCGTCGGCAGCGGCGGCCGCGGCCTCCAGCGCGGGGTCGTGCCCGACCAGCTTCTCGGAGAAGTACGCGTCCACAGCATCCCAGGTCGGCTGCGTCATCGGGGCCTCCAGTGCGGTGCATGATCAACGGTTGCCCGCCGATGCTACTCCGCGACCCCGCCGGCGCAGCCGACCTGCCGTCAGTCGGCGACGGGAGTCTTGACCGAGGCTTCAGCCGCCTCCGCGGCCTCGTGCGCGGCGTGCGCCTTCGCGGCGCGGCGCTTCATGATCCAGGCCGAGGCGCCGCCGACCACGAGGGCGGCGAGCAGCCCGGCCCACGAGAACCGGGACAGCCACGGCTCGATGCTCTTGCCGACCTTGTACACCAGCAGCGTCGTACCGCCGGCCCAGATGACGCCGCCGAGCACGTTCGCGATCAGGAACTTCCAGTACGGCATCTTCAGCGCGCCCGCCAGCGGCCCGGCGAAGATGCGCAGCAGCGCGATGAACCGGCCGAAGAAGACCGCCCACATGCCCCACTTCTGGAACGACCGCTCGGCGGTCGCCAGATGCGACGGTCCGAAGTGCTTCGGGAACTTCCGTCCGAGCTTCTCGAACAGCGGCTTGCCGCCCTTGCGCCCGATCGAGTAGCCGATCGAGTCACCGATGATCGCGCCGAGGATCGCCACCGCCGCGACGCCGACCGGGCTCACCACGCCCTTGACCGACATCAGCGCCGCCGTCACCAGCGCGATCTCGCCGGGCAGCGGGATGCCCAGCGACTCGAGCCCGATGATCAAGCCGACCAGGGCGTACACCGCGCCCGGGGGGACGCTCTCGATCCAGGCGTCGATGTGCAAGGCCAGTACCTCCGTGGCAGGACGGGACGGGCGCAGCCCTCAGCGGCACGCCCGTCCCGGGCAGTCGTTCGATGCGGCCGACCAGGCCGCTTTCCCCGAAAGGCAGCCTAACGCGCCGGGCGGATCCGATCCCCCCGCCGATCGCCTGGTCCGCACCTGGCCTTACGACGTACGGCGTCCGGCCATGGTTCCGGTACGGCCCGCCGGACCTCCCGTTTCGGCGAAGCGCAGTGCGACCACGGACGGCCGGGCGTTCACATGGGCCGCGAGCGGCAGCAGCGCCCGGACGAGACCGCGGCCGCCCTCGGGGTACACCTCGCGGATCCCGGTGACCGCCGGGTGGGCGGTGGCCAGCTTGCCGCGCTCGTCCGCGTTCATGCCGAACGGCATGGGCGGTGCCTGGTAGTGCCGGTCGCGCAGCTTCCCCCGCACGGCCCGGGCGCTGAACCAGCGCGGCACCGCGTCGAGCACGAACGAAGCACCGGGGAAGCGCTCGGCGCAGGCCGCGATCAGCGTGCGGACCTCGGCGGGCCGTAGGTACATCAGCAGCCCCTGGGTGCTGATCAGCACCCCCTGGGCCGGGTCCACCTCGTCCATCCAGCGCGGGTCGGTGGCCGAGCAGGGGAAGATACGGCGCCGGTCGTCGGGCGGCAGCAGGCGCTCGCGCAGCGCGGCGGCCTCCGGCAGGTCCACGGACAGCCAGCGGGCGCGGCCGTTGTCGACCCGCCAGGCCTGCGTCTCCAGCCCCTCGCCGAGGCAGACGACCGTGCCGCGCGGGTGGCGGGCCAGGAAGTCGGCCACCTCCCGGTCGAAGCAGCCCGCCCGCAGCGCCTGCAGCTGCGCGGCCAGCGCGCCGTGCCCGAACCGCTCCTCGAAGGGGAAGTCGATCCGCCCGACCAGCTCGACGGCCTTCGGATCGTGCAGGACGGTGTCCGGCCGCCGCGCCTCCACCGCCCGGTGCCACAGCGTCCACAGCGCCGTCTCGGGCACCTCTCCCAGCTCCGGCCGCTCCCCACCGCTCATCGCTCACTCCCTCGGACGTGCTCCGCGCTCCGGCATGAACCCGCCGATTCTGACACCCCGGGCGCACGGCGGGCGGAGCCGACGCGCGGGCCCGGCCGGCTGCTCAACGTCCCCCTCCGTCCCACGCCTCAGCCGACGCTGAACGCGCCGTCCGGAGGCGGCGGGGAGTCGGTGGCGTCGGCGTCCGTGACCGGGGGCGTCCGGCCGACGAGCGCCGCCAGGTCCGCGCCCTCGGTGAGGCGGGCCGGGAAGATGTCGGCGGCCAGCAGTCGGGTGAGCTCCGCGACGGGCAGCGGGGCGGTCGAGCCGGCCAGCAGGATGTTGCCGTACCGGCGACCGCGCAGCACCGGCGCCTCGGCGATCAGGCAGACCTCCGGGAAGACCGCCCGCAGCGTCGCCGCCTGCGCCCGGGCGAAGGCCAGCGGCGGCCCGTCGGCGAGGTTGGCGGCGTAGCAGCCGCCGGGGCGCAGCGCGGCGGCGGCCAGGCGCACGAACTCCACCGAGGTGAGGTGCGCGGGGGTGCGTGAGCCGTGGAAGACGTCGGCGATCACCAGGTCCAGCGAGCCGCCTGGCTCCTCGGCCAGGGCCGCCCGGGCGTCCCCGACCGTCGCGGTGATGTCCACGCCGGGCCCCTGCCAGGGCAGGTGCTCCTCGACCAGGGCGAGCAGCGGCCCGTCCACCTCGGCCACCCGCTGGCGCGAGCCCGGGCGGGTGGCGGCGACGTAGCGGGGCAGGGTGAGCGCCCCGCCGCCGAGGTGCAGCACGTCGAGCGGCCGGCCCGCGGGGGCGAGCGCGTCGGCGAGGTGGCCGAGGCGGCGGGTGTACTCGAACTCCAGGTGGGTCGGGTCGGCGAGGTCGACGTACGACTGGGGGGTGCCGTCCAGGGTGAGCAGCCAGCCGCCGTCGCGGTCGATGTCGGGCATCAGCTTGGCGAAGCCGAGGTCGGTGGCCCGGCCGACCGGCACCGGCTCGTCCGTCACGCGTGCTCCCCGACGGCGCTGACGTCCTCCCCGACGGCGCTGACGTCCTCCCCGACGACGCTGACGTCCACGTACGCGCCGAGCCAGCGGTCCAGTTCGGCGAAGACCTGGGCCCGCGCGGCCTCGCCGGAGAGGACGAGGTCGTGCATGCCGCCCTTGATCCGGACGATGGTGACGTGCCGGCCCAGCCGCGGGCCCTGCGCCGCGATGTCGTCGGCGCGCAGCACGGCGTCGGCGTGGTGCAGCGCGTTGTGCCACTTGGTGGTGGAGATCGAGGCGGTGGACGCCATCAGCAGCACCGGCACGTCGATGCCGAGCCCGCGCCGGACCTGCCGGTGCCCCTGGTGGATGGCCGAGAGCCAGCCCGCGAACAGCGGGAAGCCCTCGGGGGACTTGAGCGTCAGGTCGAAGTCCCACTCCCCCTTGTGGTCCTTGTGCAGGCTGTGCGTGTAGTGCGGGTTCAGCCCGGACGGCAGCACTCGTGTGGGCGCGAGCCGTCCGATCGCCGTGACGGCGGGCCCGCCCATCACCCGCACTGCGGGCCCGGCCGGCATCGACAGGAACGGACTGTTCAGGAACAGCCCGTCGATCAGCCCGCTCCCCCGGTGCCGCCCGGCCCACAGCGCCCCCACGAGCCCGCCCGTGGAGTGCCCGTTCAGCAGCACCTGCCGGTGCCCGTCCACCTCGCGGACGATCCGCACCGCCTCGTCGATCTCCTCGTCGTACTCGGCGAGGTCGCGGACGAAGTTCGGCGACTGGTGCGGGCGCAGCGACCGCCCGTACTTGCGCAGGTCGAGCGCGTAGAAGGAGTAGCCGAGCCCGGCGAAGTGGTCCGCGAGGTTGGTCTGGAAGAAGTAGTCGTTGTACCCGTGGATGTACAGCACGGCCTTCTCGGACCCGGGCACCACCCGCCGCACCAGCGTCGCGCAGACCTCGCCCTCCTCGTCCGGCCGCAGCGCCAGCTCGACCGCCTCGTAGGGCGCACCCAGGACGTCTTCCCGAAACTCCATAGCTCCGCCGCACCCATCCCGTACTCGGCCCGCCGCAGCAGGTCTCCACCGTTCCAGGGCCCCGACGATACCGGCCGGTAGCCCGCGGCCGCGCGTCGGCGGACGACCCCCACGCACTCCCCGTACGCCTGCTGTGCGCCGGTGGGTCTGTGGAACGCTACGCGGACACATGTCACTCCCCGTATCCACAAGGTGAGTTGAGGAGTCCGCGATGTCGCAGACGCATGGCCGGCAGGCAGAGCACACCGATCCGTCGCTGTATCGTTCGGCCGCCGAGGCGATGGCCGCGCCGCCGGAGCGGCTGGCGTACGTCGCGGGGTTCGACCGGGCGGGGCGGCAGCCGGATGCGCTGCTGACGGTGGACACCGATCCGGGGTCGGCGAGCTACGGGAAGGTCCTGAACTTCGCCGAACTGCCGACCCTGGGCGACGAGTTGCACCACTTCGGCTGGAACGCGTGCTCCAGTGCACTCGCGCACGCCTGCCACGAGAACCCCGAGCGGCGGTATCTGCTGCTGCCGGGCTTGCGGTCGTCGCGGCTGCATGTGATGGACACACGGCCCGATCCGGTGCGGCCGCGGCTGGTGAAGACCGTCGAGGCGGAGGAGTTGGCGGCCAAGGCGGGGTACTCGCGGCCGCACACGTTGCACTGCGGGCCGGACGGGGTGTTCCTGTCGTGCCTCGGAGCCGGGGACGGGTCGGACGGGCCGGGCGGGGTGGCGCTGCTCGACCACACCACGTTCGACGTGCGGCGGGCCTGGGAGACCGAGCGCGGGCCGCAGCACTTCGCGTACGACGTGTGGTGGCACCTGGGGACGAACGTGGGCGTGACCAGCGAGTGGGGTTCGCCGTGGATGGTCGAGGACGGGGTGGTGCCGGACCTGCTGCTGGGGCGCAAGTACGGACACGCGCTGCACTTCTGGGAGCTGGACTCGGGGCGGCACCTGCAGCGGATCGACCTCGGCGACCAGTACCAGATGGTGCTGGAGCTGCGCCCGGCGCACGACCCGCAGGCGGAGTGGGGGTTCGTGGGCGTGGTGGCCAACGTCGAGGACCTGTCGTCCTCCGTCTGGCTCTGGTACCGGGACGGGCCGGCGTTCACCGCGCGCAAGGTGATCGAGATCCCGGCCGATCCGGCCAAGGCCGAGGAACTGCCGCCCGCGCTCCAGCCGTTCGGGGCGGTGCCGCCGCTGGTCACCGACATCAACCTGTCGGTGGACGACCGCTGGCTGTACGTCTCCGCGTGGGGCACCGGCGAGCTGTTCCAGTACGACGTGTCGGACCCCTTCCACCCCCGCCTGGCGAGCTCGGTCCGGCTCGGCGGGGTGGCCGCCCGCACCCCGCACCCGGCCGCGCCCGAGCGTCCGCTGAGCGGGGCGCCGCAGATGGTCGAGATCAGCCGGGACGGGCGGCGGCTCTACCTCACCAACTCGCTGTACGGCGCCTGGGACGACCAGTTCTACCCGGACGGCATCGAACCGTGGATGGTCAAGCTGGACGCCGACACCGAGGCGGGCGGGCTGACCGTGGACCAGCGGTTCTTCCCGCACGGCGCGGACTTCCGGGGTCTGCGGGTGCACCAGACGCATCTCGCGGGCGGCGACGCGTCGTCGGACTCCTACTGCTACCGGTAGCAGCGCTACCGGGACGGCTCCGACGGCCTACCCCGGTCGGTGGCAACCGACTCCTCGGCGGCGGACCGATCGGCCGCGTCGGCGAGGAACTCGGTCGCGGCCCAACTCGCCAGCAGGCGCAGGGACTCGGCCGAGGTGGAGCCCGGTTCGGCGTGGTAGGCGACGAGGACCTGGTCGAGGTCCCCGGCCGGGCGGAGGGTCTCGTACTGGAGGCTGAGGCGGCCGACCACCGGGTGGCGCAGCTCCTTGGTGCCGTGCCCCTTGTCCTGGATGCCGTGCGCGGCCCAGAGGCGGCGGAAGTCCGCGCTCTTGACGGAGAGTTCGCCGATCAGGGAGGCCAGCTTCGGGTCGTCGGGGTCGCGCCCGGCGTCCAGGCGCAGCATGCCGACGACGTCGCTGGCCTTGCCCTCCCAGTTCTCGTACAGCTCGCGGGCAGCCGGATCGAGGAAGACGTGCCAGGCGATGTTGCGCTGCTCGGGCGGCATCGCGCCGAAGTCACCGAGCAGGGCGGTGCCGAGCCGGTTCCAGCCGATGATGTCCAGCCTCCGGCCGAGGACGTACGCGGGCACGCCCTCCATCGCGTCCAGCAGCTGCTGGAGCGCCGGGCGGACCTGCTGGACCCGGGCGGTGGCGCGGCCGGGGCGGCGGCGGGCGGGCTTGGTGAGGCGGCCCAGGTGGTCGCGTTCGGCCGGGCCGAGCCGCAGCGCGCGGGCGATCGCGTCCAGGACGGCGGCGGAGACGTTCTCGCCGTGGCCCTGTTCGAGCCGGGTGTAGTAGGCGGTGCTGACCCCCGCGAGCTGGGCCAGCTCCTCGCGGCGCAGGCCGGGCACCCGGCGGCGGGTGCCGTGGTCGGGCAGGCCCACGTCCTCGGGCCGCAGCCGGGCGCGGCGGGATCGGAGGAACTCGCTGAGTTCGGTGCGCTGGTCCATGCCTGCAGTATGCAAGCGATCGGCGGGCCGGGGGCGCGGGAAGGTGATACTGCCGTGCGTAGGTTCCGCGCTCCTACGTCCCGGTTCCGTACGCCCGGGTTTCGTACGTTGATCCATGGTCTGGTTGGCCCCTTCGGCCCGGCGCAGTCTTGAGGACATGACGAACACGGGCATCACGAACGACACGACGGACGCCGGCACCACCCGCACGGTCGCCGCCTACGCGGCGCTCACCCCGAACTCCCCGCTGCAGAAGACCACCGTTCCGCGCCGGGCGGTCGGCGAGCACGACATCCTGATCGACATCAAGTTCGCCGGCATCTGCCACTCGGACATCCACCAGGTCGGCGAGGACTGGGGCACCGGCATCTTCCCGATGGTGCCGGGCCACGAGATCGCCGGCGTGGTGAGCGAGGTCGGCCCCGGCGTCACGAAGTGGAAGGTCGGGGACCGGGTCGGGGTCGGCTGCTTCGTGGACTCCTGCCGGGAGTGCGACAACTGCCGGGCCGGCCTCCAGCAGTACTGCACTGGTGACGGCGGCACCACCTTCACCTACAACAGCGTCGGCCGCGACGGCCAGCCCACCTACGGCGGCTACGCCAAGGAGCTCGTCGTCGACGAGGGGTACGCGCTGCGCATCCCCGACAGCCTGCCGCTCGACGCCGCCGCGCCGCTGCTGTGCGCCGGCATCACCCTGTACTCGCCGCTCACCCACTGGGGCGCGGGCCCGGGCAAGAAGGTCGCGATCGTCGGCCTCGGCGGCCTCGGCCACATGGGCGTCAAGATCGCCCACGCCAAGGGCGCGGAGGTCACCGTGCTCAGCCAGTCGCTGCGCAAGCGCGAGGACGGGCTGAAGCTGGGCGCCGACCACTACCGGGCCACCTCGGACCCGGCCACCTTCACCGAGCTGGCCGGCACCCTCGACCTGATCGTCAACACCGTCTCGGCCGACCTCGACCTGAGCACCTACCTC
The DNA here is from genome assembly GCF_019192735.1 of Kitasatospora aureofaciens. Classification (GTDB taxonomy): domain Bacteria; phylum Actinomycetota; class Actinomycetes; order Streptomycetales; family Streptomycetaceae; genus Kitasatospora; species Kitasatospora aureofaciens_A. The sequence continues at coordinate 38,809 of NZ_JAHTKP010000041.1, read as the reverse complement.
GGGCTGCTGCGCGTCGACGGCACGATGGTCCAGGTCGGCGCGCCGGAGAAGCCGGTCACGGTGAACGCGCACGCGCTGCTCACCGGCCGCCGCTCGCTGGCCGGCTCGATGATCGGCGGGCTGCCGGAGACCCAGGAGATGCTGGACTTCTGCGGCGAGCACGGCATCACCGCGGAGATCGAGCTGATCCGCGCCGACCAGATCAACGAGGCGTACGAGCGGGTGCTGGCGAGCGACGTCCGGTACCGGTTCGTGATCGACGCCGCGACGATCTGATCCCGGTCGGGTCACGACGCGCGACGCCCACCCTCGGTGCTCTCCCGACACCGAGAGTGGGCGTCCTCGTCACACCCCGGCCGGACCCGCCGCGCGGCCGCGCGCCGCCCGCTGTTCCGCCTTGCGCTGCTCGCGCCGCGCCCGGCCGCGCCGCAGGGGCTGGTCGGGCTGCCACCCGAAGGTGACGCAGGCGCCGATCACGCCGAGTAGCATCCCGAACAGAAAGCCGCCCAGGTTGGACGTCAGCCAGCTGGCCAGCGAGGCGAGCACGGCCGTGATCGAGTAGAACAGCCGCTGCGCCGGGTTGAAGATGATCAGCACACCGCAGAGCACCATCACCGCCGGGACGAGGTAGCCGGCCATCCCCTGCATCCCGATGTGCAGGACGACCGGCAGCGGCGCCCGCAGGGTGAAGAGGATCTCGGCGCCCCCGAGCGTCACCAGCAGACCGCCCCAGAACGGCCGCTGCCCCCGCCAGTCGCGCTTGACCGGACGGGCGTACGCGACGGCTGCCGCGGCCCCCGTGGTCGGTGCGGACGCGGAGGCGGGCGCGGGCTCGGGCCCGACGGTCGCCGCGGCGGGGGTGGGGGCCGTCCCCTCGGCCTCTCCCCCGCCGGAGCCGGCCGGGCCGGCCGGCTCGGCGCGCGGCGGTGTGGGCTCCGCCATCAGCAGCCCTTCGAGCTGAAGCTCAGCTTCAGGTGCGGCAGCTTGAACTTGGCCGCGGTGCTTGCGTAGTTGTGCTGGTTCACGTGCACCATGTCGACGGTGTCGGCCTGCTGGCCGAAGACACCCGGCTTCCCCTGGACCCCGGCCTTGGTGTACTCGCTGGCGTCCCCGCCGATCTCGATGTTGGTGAACGAGGCGTCACCGGAGAGCAGGTCGGAGTCGGTGGTGAGGTTCTCCGCGGTGACCGGCGTGCCGGCGTCACCCGCGTGGATGACCAGGTTGACACCGCCGAGGTCGACGCTCTGGCAGAGGTTGGTGATCTCGGCCGTCTTGATCGCCGACACCGCGACCAGCACCTGGCCACCGGTGTGCCCCTGGTTGGGGCTGTTCTTGATCATGTGGTCGAGACTGCCGAACTGCTCGAAGCCGTCGCCCTTGAGCCGGTCGGCGGTGATCGTGAACGGCATGCCGGAGATGGAGAACTGCGCGGCGAGCACGCCCTGCGCGGTGAGCGTCATCAGCACGCCGCCCGCGATGACGGCCGGGACGGCCATCAGGGCGGTGCGCTTCAGGCGGACGCGTCCTCTACCGGGCCCGGCCGGTGTGTCGGGTGCCTCCGCCGCGGCGGCGGCGTCCTCGGACATGGCCATGTGTGCTCCCTCAGGGTGGGTTGGGATGGGCAGGCACTGGCACGTTGCCCTGGCGCGGACAGCGTTCCACGGCCCGGCCGGTCGGCCACCCCTCGGCAGCGGGGCGGGATCGGTCGGACCGCGGGTGGAGTAACCGTGAAGCTACTGCCCGGTATTCACCGGGTCAATATGGGTGCACGAAAGATCTTCACCAATGCGGCAGAGATCTTGACCAATCGTCAAATCCTGATCTGTTCAACGGAATTCAGCCCTCCGCACGCCCGCGAGGCCCCAGCCGCCGGACCGCCTCGACCGGCCCGAGGAAGGGCGCGAGACAGAAGAGGCTCAACACCGTGAGCAGTTCCGGCAGTTCGTCCGTCCGGCCGGAGTCCACCCGCCGGTAGACGGCGCTGTAGACGCCGCCCACCACGGCGTCCACCACAGCCTCCACCAGTACACCGCCCGGGAGTTGCGGCACCTCGGCGAAGAACGCCCGGAACTTCTTGAGGAGTTGATCTCGCTCCCGCCGCCCGGCCGGGCCGACCGCCTCGATCTCGATCACCGCCATGGTCGCGAACGCCGGTACGCCGGCCAGCAGCTGGAGCATCGCGTCGAGCGCCTGCCGGATGCCGGCGCACCAGTCCGGCTCGGCCGCGAAGGCCGTCGCCATCCGCCGGATCACCACCCCGGTGCCGTGCCGGTGAGCAGCGAGGAAGGCGTCCTCCTTGCCGCTGAACAACTCGTAGAACACCGGCCTGGTCACCCCGGCGGCACGGCAGATGTCGCTCACCGTGGCGTGCTGGTAGCCGTGCTCGGCGACGGTGTGGACCAGACCGTCGAGCAGCCGCTCGCGCTGGGTCGCGGCGACCACGTCCGGGGGCAGCCGGCTGGGGCCGCGTTTGATCGAACGGGCCGGGTCGCGGCCGGTCCGCGCACCCGGCAGCAGGATCGCGTCGGCACCCCGAACGGTCTTCCGTTCCATCACCAACTCCTGTGTCCTGTCTTGACATTGATGCAACACCGGGTTTACAACACTGGCAGGTTTCCAACCGGTGGGCGACCGGCCGCCGGAGAGCCGCCAGGGGCGCTGGGGTGCCGACTACGCCACCCGGGCCCCGGGATCACGGCGGACGCACGCCCGGCGGTGGCAGCCGCCGGCCGGCACCCCACTGCACCGCGCACCTCCGCACTCCTCCGCCGCACGGGCGGGCCCGTGGCGCCGGGCCCGCCGCGCCGCGGTCCGCGGGGAACCGCACCCGCCGCGCCCCGCACCTTCCCCCGCCGTGCGCCGCATCACACCCCGCACGCGGGCAAACCCCCACCTGACTCAGCACGGAGAGGCACCCTCATGCGCATCCGCCGCACCCTCGGAACGGCAGCCATCGCCGCCCTCGCCCTCGCCGCCACCGCGGTCGGCCCCGCCCAGGCCGACGCCACCGCGGTGCTGACCACCGGCAGCCTGGGCGGCCCGGCCGCCGCCGTGGGCGACGTGCTCACCGCGAGCCTGCTGTCCGGCACCGCCGCCACCTTCTACGACGGCGCCACCAGCACGAACGGGATCAGCTGCGCCAACTCGTCGTTCTCGGCGACGGTCACCGCCAACCCGGCCGCGCCCGGCAACGCCGTCGAGCAGCTCAACACCCAGACCTTCGACTCCTGCACCTCCAACGTCCTGGGCGTCACGGGCGTCCAGAGCATCAGCGTCGACAACCTGTCCTACACCAACACCGTCGGCGACGGCGCCGGCAGCCCGGTGACCCTCTCCCCCGGCACGGCCGGCCCGATGCAGACCACGGTGGTGCTCAACACCATCCTCGGCAGCGTCAACTGCGTCTACCAGCAGGCGACCAGCATCTCCGGCACCACCGACAACACCGCCACCAGCATCGGCTTCGCCGCCCAGCCGTTCGCCCTCACCTCCGGCTCGGGCCTGTGCTTCCAGACCGGCTACTTCACGGCCACCTACGGCCCGGTCACGGACACCTCCGTGGCGGGCAGCCCGGCGATCTACGTCAACTGACGCCCCGCGCGGGCGGAGAACGTCGAGCGGCGTACGGCAACCGAAGTTGCCGTACGCCGCTCCGGCGCGCCCCGATAAACCTGCAACAGATCAAGCCAAGCAACGGCAAAGGACCGGTTCGTCGCTCTCGCCCGGTTCGTACACATCCCCGGCCGTCCCCGGCCGTCCCCGGCCGCCCCCGGCCAACCCCCGAGACAGCGAAGTGACCGGCCGGTAGGGTGCTGGCGGACGGTCAGGGCGAGCGGAAGCGGGGCCGGGATGAACGGCGACGGAACAGGGTTCTTCACCTCGGTGGCGGACGCCGCAGAGCAGTTGGCCGCGACGGGGTACCTCGCCTCCACCGCGGTGGCGACCACCGTGTTCCTCGCCGACCGGCTGGGCAAGCCGCTGCTGGTCGAGGGGCCGGCCGGGGTCGGCAAGACCGAGCTCGCCAAGGCGGTGGCCGAAATTGGTCGTGCCCGACTGGTCCGGTTGCAGTGTTATGAAGGCATCGACGAGGCCCGCGCCCTCTACGAGTGGAACCACGCCAAGCAGCTGCTGCGGATCACCGCCGGTCGCGACGAGAGCTGGGACGAGGCCCGCACCGACATCTTCGGCGAGGAGTTCCTGCTCACCCGCCCTCTCCTGACCGCGATCCGCGGCGAGGAGCCGACGGTGCTGCTGATCGACGAGATGGACAAGGCCGACGTCGAGGTGGAGGCACTGCTGCTGGAGGTGCTGAGCGACTTCCAGGTGACTGTGCCCGAGCTGGGCACCATCACGGCGAGCCGCCGCCCGTTCGTGCTGCTCACCTCCAACGCCACCCGGGAGCTGTCGGAGGCGCTGCGTCGCCGCTGCCTCTTCCTCCATCTCGACTATCCGGACGCGGAGTTGGAGCGCCGGATCGTCCGGCTGAAGGTGCCCGGTCTGGACGGGACTCTGGCCGCGTCGCTGGTCCGGGTGGTCGGCGCGCTGCGCGCGATGGAGCTGCGCAAGGCGCCGTCCGTCGCGGAGACCATCGACTGGGCGCGCACCCTGCTCGCCCTCGGCGCGGACACCCTGGACGAGGCCGTGGTCCGGGACACCCTCGGGGTGATCCTCAAGCACCAGGACGACGTGCGGAAGGCCGCCCAGAAGCTCACCGTCGCATGACGGCCGGCACCGAAGCCGAGGCCGCCGCCGGAGCCGTGGACATCGCCGCCGCCGACACCGCCGCCCGCCTCACCGGCCTGGTCCGCGCCCTGCGCGGGCACGGCCTCCGGATCGGCCCGGCCGAGACGGTGGACGCGGCAGCCGTGCTCGACGTCCTCGGCTTCGCCGACCGCGAGCAGATGCGGGCCGGGCTGGCCGCCGCGCTGCTGCGCTCGGACGGTCAGCGGACCGTCTTCGACGCCGCCTTCGACCTCTTCTTCCCGCTCGGCGTCGGCACCCCGGAAGCGGCCCGCGGCACCCGCCACCCCGAGGAGAAGCCCCGCCCCGGCCACCCCGACCCCGTCCGCGACGAGCTGCGCGAGCGCATCGCCGCCGCGCTCGCCGCCGACGACCGGGCCGCCCTGGCCGGGCTGGCCGGCGAGGCGGTGGAGGCTTTCGGCCGCTACGGCACCGGCTCCGCCCCCGGCTCGGACGGCTGGTCGGCCCACCAGACGCTCGGCCGGCTCGCCCCCGAGACGCTGCTCGCCCGGATCCTCGCCGCCCTGCGCGAACAGGACCGCGAACAGGACCCGGCCCCCGACCTGTCCGACCTCGTCCTCGCCGACGAGATCCGCCGCCGCATCCAGGACTTCCGCGCCCTGGTCGCCGGCGAGGCCCGCCGCCGGGTCGCCGAGCTGCGCGGCGCCGAGCGGATCGCCGAGCGCGCCGTCACCCCGACCGCCGACCGGATCGACTTCCTCGCCGCAGGCCGCGACCAGCTGGCCGAACTGCGCCGCACCGTCCACCCGTTGGCCCGCAAGCTGGCCACCCGCCTGGCCGCCCGGCGCCGAAAGGCGGCCCGCGGGCAGATCGACCTGCGACGCACCCTGCGCCGCTCGCTCTCCACCGGCGGCGTGCCGCTGCGCCCGGCGTACCGGCTGCGCCGCCCGGCCCGGCCCGAGCTGGTGCTGCTGTGCGACGTGTCCGGCTCGGTGGCCGGCTTCGCCGACTTCACCATGCTGCTGGTGCAGGCGATGAGCGAACAGTTCAGCAAGGTCCGGGTGTTCGCGTTCGTCAACCGCACCGCCGAGGTGACCGCCCTGCTCGCCCGCGGCGACGCCGACCCGGCCCGGCTGGCCGCGCGGATCCTCACCGACGCCAAGGTGACGGGCTACCACGGCAACAGCGACTACGGCTCCGCACTGGGCGAGTTCGCCGAGCGGCACCTGGACGCAGTGGGCCCGCGCACCAGCGTGCTGATCCTCGGCGACGCCCGGAACAATCACCGCGACCCGAACCTGGCCGCACTGCGCCGGATCGCCGGCCGGGCGCGGCGGGTCTACTGGCTCAACCCCGAGCAGCCCGCGCTCTGGCCGACCGGCGACTCCGCCGCGCTCGCCTACGCGGGCGTCGTGGAGATGCACTCCTGCCGCAACGCCCGCCGGCTGGGCGAACTGATCGCCCGCCTGCTACCGGTGTGACCCGCCCTCCAGGTGCCCGAGGAAGTCCAGCAGCGCCGCCGTGACCTCCTGCGGCCGCTCCTGCTGCGTCCAGTGGCCGGTCTCCGGCAGCCGGACGTGCCGGTAGAGGCGGGGCGTGAAGGTGTCCAGGAGGAACGTCAGCACGTCCGGCGGGACGATCGCGTTCACGAGGTCCTGCTCGCCGACCACGAACAGCGCGGGCGCCTCGATCGGCCGGCCGGCGAACGGCGCGAGCAGTTCGTTGTTCCGGTCGATGTTGCGGTACCAGTTGAGCCCGCCGGTGAACGCCCGCTCCCCGTGGGTGGCGTAGTCGGCCGCGAAGGCCTCGATGTCCGTCTCGGTGAGCCAGGCCGGCAGCCGCTCCGGCTCCGGGACGGTGTCCAGCAGCTTCCGCCCCTCGGGGATGACCCACGCGCGCGGCTCGGCGGCGGGGCTGGCGCCGCCGAAGACGCGGCGGAAGCTGGACGCCGGGTCGGCCGCGAGCTCGGCGTCGGCGCGGCCGGGCTCCTGGAAGTAGACCTGGTAGAAGCCGTCACCGAAGGCCTCTCGCGACTCCTTCAGCGGCCGCGGGCCGCTCGGCAGCGGCGGCACGCTGAGCCCGACGACGCCGCGCACGAGGTCGGGCCGGAGCGCGGCCGTGGCCCACGCGACCGGCGCGCCCCAGTCGTGGCCGACCACCACCGCCTGATCCGCGCCGAGCGCGCCGATCAGCGCCGTCACGTCCCCCACCAGGTGCAGCAGGGTGTACGCGTCCACACGCTCCGGCTGCTCGCTGCGGGCGTACCCGCGCTGGTCGGGCGCGACGACCCGGTAGCCGGCGGCGGCCAGCGGCGCGAACTGGTGCCGCCAGGAGTACCAGCTCTCCGGAAAACCATGCAGCAGCAGGACCAGCGGACCCTCGCCCTGTTCGGCGATGTGCAGCCGCACGCCGTTCACCTCGACGTGGCTGTGCTTGATCGCGTCGCTCAACTCCCGCTCCCCGGGTCGGTCCGATACGGCTGTTCGATCCGACCCTGCCCAGCCCGGCGCCCCGGGAATCCCCCGCGTGGACCATCCCGGAAAGCATCGACCGTCCCGGAAAGCATGGACCGGTCCGGAAAGCAGCCGAGGCCGCCCCGGAACTCCGGGACGGCCTCGGCCTTGTAACAGAGGGTGTCAGTCCACCCTGTGGCGGTGCGTCAGTTGACCGTGTAGCTGTACGGCAGCGCCGCCAGCACCGAACCGGTCGTGCCCAGGCTGTTGTTGGCGGTCGCCACCGAGGTCGGGGCGGACACCAGGTACAGCACACCGTGGACGGTGCTGCCCTTCGGGCCGGTCGGGGTGAGGGTCACCTGCAGCGAGCCCGTCGCGCCCGGCTGGACGACCACCGGGGTGGCGGCCGGGGCCGAGGCGTTGACCGCGGTGGCGTACGGGTCGCCGGTGCTGGAGGTCAGCGCCGGGTCGAACGCCTGGGTGTGCGCGGTCGCGGTGATGGTGGCGGTGCCGGCCGGCGCGCCGGCGGTGCCGAACGGGCCGATCTGCTGCAGGAAGGTGCCCCAGATGCCGGGGACGATCGGCTGCGCGGCGGTGCCGTTGTCCGTCACGACCGAGATGGTCGAGCCGTCCTGGGCCTTCTTCAGGTTACCGAACAGGTCCGGCGAGCCGGTGGTGGCGCTCAGCTCCAGCTGGGCCGGCGTCGAGGACGCCGCGACCGCCTTCAGCTGGTCGGTGCCCGGCGGGACGAGGAAGGCCGGGACCGCGGAGGTCAGGCTCAGCGGCAGGGTGACCGACGCCGAGGCGCCCTGCGGCACCAGCGGCAGGTCGACGCGGCGGTCGAGGCGGCCGTCGGCCGAGATCTGCTGGGTCGCCACCGTGTTGTTGGTGTAGTTCACCTGGACGGTCACCGGCTTGCCGGCGGCCAGCTTGGTGCGCGCGTCGGTCGGCAGGCCGGCCGCGGTCGCGGTGTTCTGGTTGAACGCGATCGTGCCGGCGAAGTCCTGGCTGAGCTGCTGGCCGCTGACCGGGCCGAGCACGTTCAGGACGAAGCGCCAGCGGCCCTCGGCCGGGTTGACCGTGGTGGCCGAGACGCCCGCGGTGGTGCTGGTCAGGTTGCCCTGCGCGTCGAGGATCGCGTTGCCCTCGATGTCGACCGGGGTGCCGTCCGGGCTGATCAGCGCGCCCTGCATGAGCAGCTTGGAGTCCTTGACGGTGACGCCGACCCGCAGGTCCTTCTGGCCCTTCGGGACGTCGAACGCGTAGGAGAAGCTCTGCGTGGGCGAGCTGCCGCGGCCGTTGCCACCGGTGATGGAGCCGGTGAAGGTGCCCTTGCCCTGGTTGACCGGGACGAGGCTGCGCAGGATCACCGGAACGCTGGTGGTGGCGCCGTTGGAGCCGGAGACGGTGACCGCCTCGCTGGAGTCGCCGCTGGTGGCCGGGGTGGTGACCTGGACCTTGAGGGTCTTGGTGTCACCCGGCTCGATGTCGACGACGTTCGGGCCCACGGTGCCGGCCGGCACCGCGCGCTGGGTGGAGCTGCCCAGCTGGACCGGGCCGGTGTAACCGCCCTTGCCCGCCGGGGTGTAGAGGATCGCGGTCCAGTCGCCGGCGACCGGGTGCGGGACGTCCACCAGACCGAAGTTGGCCGAGGTGGCGCCGCCCTGCGGGCGGGTGTTCGTCTCGAACTTGCCGGTCGGGTCGAGCAGCGTCATGCGGACCACCGGGCCGTTGGCGACCGGGCTGGCCGCACCCTGCCAGGCGATCGACGCCGCGAGGCGGTCGGCACCGGCCGGGACGGTGATCTTGACCTGCTTCTGCACCCAGGGCGCGCCGTTGGTGGCGTACTTGAAGGTGTCGGTGGCGGCCGAGTCCAGCTGGACGGTCTGCTGGCTGCTCGCCTGCGGCACGAAGCTGCGGGTCGCGGCGCTCACCGTCTGGGTGGTGTCACTGGTGTTGGTGACGCTCACGTCGGCGGTGTGGGTCGAGCCGGGGGCGCCGGCGATCTCGACCTGGCCGGTGTTGACGACGACCGTGTTGCTGCCCGGCGTGCCGTCACCGTCGTCGTAGCCGCGGGCGGCCTCGACGGCGGCGCGGACGTTCAGCAGACCGGCGCCCTGCTCCTCGGCCGGCACGCCGAGGTCCTGGGCGGTGCCGGTGATGAACTTCTTCACCAGGGCCGGGGACGGCGAGTCGCCGCCGTGGGTGTCGCGGTAGGCCTGGATGACCAGGGCCGCGGCACCGGTGACGAACGGCGCGGCCTGGCTGGTGCCGCCGAACGACTGGATCGGCTGGCCGGTGCCGGCGAAGCCCTTGCAGTCGGTGTACTTGGTGAGGTCGGGCGAGCACAGCGCCCAGTCCGACTCACCCGGGGCGACCAGGTCGACCGTGCGGCCGGCCTGGGTGAAGCCGCCCGAGGAGAGCGCGGAGATGCGGTTGTTGCTCCAGGTCTTGTTCGAGAACTGGGCGGCCGCGTAACCGGTCTGCTGGTAGTTCTGGTTGTCCGTCGAGGCGCCGACCGCGATCACGTTCGGGTCGGTGGCCGGGGTGCCGACGGTGCCGCTCAGACCGGCGTCACCGGAAGACACGGCGACCGTGACACCGGCCTTGACGGCCTGGTCGTTGAAGAGCGAGATGGTGTCGTGCGCACCGGAGTCCGGGGTGACGTTCCCGCCGAAGGACTCGTTCAGCACGTCGACGTGGGCGACCCGCACCGCGTAGTCGATCGCCTGCAGGATCGACGAGTTGGACATCATCTCGCCGCCGGCCTTCAGGGCGACCAGCGAGGCGTCCGGGGCGAGGCCGCGGACGCGGATGTTGCAGCCCGCCGGGAGCGGGTGCGAGGCGTTGACGAACTTGGAGACGTCGTAGACCTGGCGGCCCTGGGCGATGACCGCCGAGGCGTCGCCGAAGGCCTCCGCGCCACCGGTCGGCGCATTGGTGCCGTCGCCCGCGAAGTCCTGGTAGTCGACGACGGCGTGCGAGCCGTCGGCCCGGATGAAGTCCGGGTTGTTCGGGTCCAGGCCGTCCGCGATGTAGGCGACCTTGACACCCTTGCCGGTGGCCAGGTCGGCCGCGCCGGGCTTGCCGTTGCCGGTGACCCCGTGGGTCGAGTACAGGCCCTCGGGCTCCAGCAGCGGCTTGCTCGGGTCGGAGGGGCAGACCGTGTTGGTCGCGTTCTCCTCCGGGCCCTGGCTGCCGTTACTGCCCGAAACGGCTTCCGGGGCGGCGCCGGCCTTGGCCGCCTGGTCGGTGGCCTCGTCGGCCTTGGTCTTGGCCTTGGTGGCGGCCGGCGGGGCGACGTTGACCTGGGTGTCCGTCACCACGGAGGCGACGGCCGGGTCGGCCTGCAGCTGCGCCCGCAGGGCCGGGCTGACCGTGGCCGAGAAGGCGTTGCCGACCACGAAGCTCTTGATGTTGGTGCCGCCGTGGGCCTTGACCTTGTCCAGCAGCGGGGCCTGCGCGTTCGCGGCCTTCTGCTGGCGCGCGCCCAGGTGGCCGTTGTCGGCCGGGGCGTCCGTTATCTGGTCCTTGAGAATCACGATCACCGGCACCGGGGTCCCGTCCGCCGACGCCGCGGGGGCGTTCGGGGCGTCGGGAATCGGGGCGCCGTTCGCGGTGGTCCCGAAACCCAGGACCATGGACGCGGCGGTGACCGTGACGGCGGCTGCTAGCTGGGATTTCCGCCAGCCGATCAATGGACATCCTTTCGTCTGATGAGACGTCAGGGTGCGCGCGGTCAGCGTACGCGGATCCTGTTCGGCCGCGTGGTTGCTCCGGACCACGCGTCCCGACAGCGGTCGCATTCCAGCGCATCGGACACGATCACGACAAGGGGGGAAATTCCCATCGGCAGGTAAAAATGACCATCAGTAAGTAAAATCGGCGAGGGATATCAGGCCAATCACCGGCCTTTTCGCCGCTCAGGCCTACGAAGCAGTGCCTGACCTGCCCTGTTCACCCCGCTGGCGAACTTTGGACACTGGCGGACAACCGCCATCGGGTACCGGTCGAAAACGGACTGCACCGCTGACCGTCTGTCTCTCTTCCCCGCCACCGCCACCGCAAACCGAACGATGCCGGTCGGGGATGTTCGCGGACAAACACCCCCGACCGGCCGCAATCAGGACATCCCGAGCTTCTCCTGAGCGTCCGTCAGATCTTCGGTCCCGTCGGGGCGGGCGTCGTCCTGGGTCAGCCGGTGGCACCAGTACCCGGAGAAGTCGATCGACGCCTTCGGTACACCGCGCTCCTCCACCAGACGCCGGCGCAGCGCCCGGACGGCGCCCGCGACGCCGCCGCCGCGACCAGGGTCACCGACGAGGAGTGGTGGACCGTCCGCTCCGCCCAACTTACCGAGCTGGCCCACGACTTCACCTCCCGCTTCCCGCTCCTGACCGCCCTGGAGAGCGGCGGCGACCCGGACCCGGAGGAGCGCAACCGGGAGGGCTTTCGCAGCGGCCTCGCCGTCCTGCCCGACGGGATCGAGGCCTCGACCGGTTGAGTGTTCAGCCGCGACGGGCGGAGGGGATCGCCAACACGACACCCAGCACCAGCAACGCGGCGTACCCGGCGGTCTCGTGCCCCGAGGGGACCAGCAGGCGGACGAAGCCGAACAGGCGGAAGCCCCCCAGGTGGTCGGCAAGCAGGCCGGACGCGCCGCCGAGGATCAGAACGAAACCGAGATAGCCGAGCAGGGTCTTCATACCGAAAGCCTAGGAATCCGGCCACGCCCGGTAATCCCACTTTCGGCGCGATCCGGCCTCACCAAAGTCGTCCCGGGCGCCTGCTCGGCGATCGAGGAGTGCTTCCAGACTCCTAATTCGGCCTGTTCGGCGCGGCGTTCAGCGCGCTCACGCTCGCCGCCGGGGTGTGAACGCTAACGTAGCCTGGCGGCCTGACGATGCGGATGGCCGAAGAAGCACCGCCGCGGACCGCGGTCACTCGGACGCCCTCGGCGACGGCGTCCCAGATCCGCAGGTTCAGTCCGACGAGGGCATCCCGCACGTACCACACGGTGGCTCAACTGCCCGTCGTGCTTGGTCCTTTGATGGCTGCCCCGACGGTGGTCGGGGCAGCCATCGGTCAGAAGTTGGCCCGTGCGTACTTCAGGGCCTCGCCCACGTTCGCCAGTCCGGGCCCGGTGGCCTCGTCCGGGCCGGGTCCGGCCGGCCTGTTGAATCGTGGATGGTTGTGGCCGGCGGTCACGTCGGTGGCGGTCTTGACGAGCGCCTCGGTGACCTGTTGGACGGTGAGCCCTGGCCTGCCACCGGTGCCCAGGAGGACCGCGGCGGCACCGGCGATCTGAGGAGCGGCCGCCGAGGTGCCCGAGAAGAGTGCCCAGCCGTCGTCCGACCGGGTGCCGTCGGGGGTGTCCGGGAACTGGCCGTCGGCTGCCCGGCTCTCCTCGACGTCGAGCGTGCAGCCGGGCGGGATGGGGAGCATCAGGTACTGGGCTCGCGGCAGCATACCCACCAGACCGCAGACCGTGGGCACGAGGACACCGTCGAACCAGGGACTGACGTAGCCGCTCGCGTAGTCCGACGCCTGCAGGTCAAGACCGGGGCCGACGAACACCCCTCCCGCCGCGATGACTCCGGGAACCTGCGGCTCTATCGAGAACTGGCCGTTGCCGGCGGAGAACACCACCACGATTCCCTGCTCCACGGCGTCGGTGATCTCGAGCACCCAGACCCGGGACGACGCGGGCGGCCGCGGGTCCGGCGGCGGCCATTCGAGGTCGCCGCCCCAGGAGTTGGTGAGCACCTGCGGGTGGTCGGTCTTCGCCTGGAGGAACCCAGCTATCGCGCTGGTCAGTTGGCCACTGGAGTCACTGGCGCGGTAGAACCGCAGAGTCGCGCCGGGGGCCACGGCGAAGATGTTGGCCGATTCCCCGGTCCCGTGTCCGATGGGGTCCTCGGCGGGACTGGTGCCCGGGACGAGGGTGGTGACGGGGTCGACGTGGTAGCCCTGAAGCGCGAAGTAGGTGTGCGCGTAGTGTCCCGTGTCGACCATGGCGACCTGCACGCCCGCGCCCACCACACCTTGCTGCTGCGCGGCCGTGGCGCCGAGCAGCATGGCCACGTCGCCCGGAAGCCGGAGGTGGTACTTGCTCACGTTCGGCGCCTGTGCGGCCGGCGACAGTTGATGGGGCGAACGCGGTTGCTCCAGCACGACGGCCTCGATCGCGGTGGTACCCCGCGCGGCTCCCACACCCAGATCCTCGGGTTGGCCCTCGCCGACGATATCGAGGTGGGTCACATAGCGGACCCGCCCGTTCGGTACACGTTGCAGCACCTCGTACGATTCGATCCGGCCGCCGGTCAACGCCTCGTACGCGGAGGGCGGCCCGCAGACGGTGAATCCCAGGCGGCTTTCGGCGGTGACCGTGAGCCCGGCCGCCACGGCACGCTCCTTGGCGCGGGCGCGGGTGCCTTCATTGGCGTGGAACGGCCTGGCCGAGCCGAGGTCGGTTGCCTCGGTCATGGGTACGCCGCCCAGTGACTGTGCCGACAGATAGCCGAACACCAGCTCAGGGGGAGGCTGCCCGGTCTTCTTCATCCTGGGAAGCATCATGTCTCCTCATTCGACGCCTTGCCGTACTGCTGACGGAAGGCGGCTTGCGCCACCGGGTGGTCCGCGTCGAGCAGCAGGACGTCTCCGCGGGCCCGCGCCTGGTCCAGCTGGGGACGCAGAGCGGACTGCTCCGGCGCGTACAGCACTTGGACCCGCCCGTCCTCCGAACCCCGCGCTGCCACCGGGGCCACGGCCACGGCGTTGCCTCCCGCATCCGTAACCCACAACTGGAAGTCGTCCTGCTTGAAGAAGACGATCTCGGTGATCGGGCTGGGGTAGTGGTGGACGCCGCCGCCCTGCGGCAGCTCCGCGGAATGCACATCGTGCGGCAGCGGAACGCTGGCGTTGCAGATCGAGTCGGTCCAGCGTGCCACCCCTACGGCATCGGTGATTTCGGTGTCCAGAAGATCTCCGATACCGAGTTCCTTCACGGCGTCCGGGAACGACGCGTAAAGGCGCTTGGCGTTCTGCCGCAGCAGGTCGACCTTGGCGGGGTCGGCGCAGAACTGCGCGGACCACTCGATTCCGGCGAGATTGCGAACGGTGAACCAGCCGTCGGCGTCCTTGAGCCACAGGCCTCCACCGTGGTGGTCCTCGACAGGTTCCGGGCCGTAGAACGGCTTCACCAGTGTGTCGACCACCTTGTGCAACTGAGCGCGAGAAGCGATGTACTCCGTGGAGTCCTGACGGGGCGGGTGCCCGGGAATGTTGATGGTCCAGCCGAGCTTCTCGGCCTCGGTATGGGGCTGGGACGGATCGCCCCTCGCGGCGGTAGTCACGGAAACCCCTCCACCAGATTTGTATACGTTCCAACTAAACTTACAAGAGACGTTTACTCTGTATCTCCAGCGTGCGCTTCGAGCCGGGACGGGTCAACCCCTGCCCCAGGAACAAGGCCCTGCTCGGTCCGGGTCCGCGCCGGGCTCCGGACGGAGCAGCAGGCGCGGCGGCCCGGCGGCGGCGCGGGTACGTTCGCCGTGTGCAGCTAATATCACAGAAGGTCATCAAACTGGCCGCATTGTCCGGCGTGTCCGTCGCATCGGCGATGTCCGGCCTGGCGCTCGCCGCCACCGCCCCGGCGGCGTCCGCGCAGGACTCGACCACCGTCGTCGGCGGCGAGCGGCTCGGCCGCCCGGACGTCCAGGTCGCCCCGCTGGCGGGCGCGCCCGCGCTGCCGGCCGAGCTCACCGGCCGGTCCTGGCTGGTCGCCGACGCCGGCACCGGCGAGGTGCTCGCCGCCCGCAACGCCCACATGCCGCTCCCCCCGGCCAGCACCCTCAAGATGCTGTTCGCGGACACCGTCCTGCCCAAGTTCGACCGCTCCCTGGAACACCAGGTGACCCCGGCCGAACTGGCCAACCTGGGCGTCGGCAGCAGCCTGGTCGGCGTCAAGGAGAACCTGCCGTACCGGGTCGAGGACCTGTGGCGGGGCGTCTTCCTCAGCTCCGGCAACGACGCCGTGCACGTCCTCGCCAACATGAACGGCGGCATCCAGCAGACCGTCGCCGAGATGCAGGCCCGCGCCCAGTCGCTCCAGGCCCGAGACACCAAGGTGGTCTCCCCCGACGGCTACGACATGGACGGCCAGGTCACCTCCGCCTACGACCTCACGCTGTTCGCCCGGGCCGGGCTGCGCAACGCCGACTTCCGCTCCTACTGCTCCACCCGCACCGCGGTCTTCCCCGGCGGGGTGGACACGCTCACCGGCCGCCGCACCACCTTCGACATCGCCAACACCGACCGGCTGCTCGGCAAGTACCCCGGCCTGATCGGCGTCAAGAACGGCTACACCACCAACGCCGGCGCCACCTTCACCGGCGCCGCCGAACGCGGCGGACGGACCCTGCTCGTGACGGTCATGCACCCCGAGGCCCAGGGCAGGGTCTACGACGAGGCCGCCAGCCTGCTCGACTGGGGCTTCGCGGCCGCCGGCAAGGTGCAGCCGGTCGGTGTGCTGGTCGAGGACATGGCGGCGACGGCCTCGCCGAGCGCCCCGAGCGCCCCGGCCGCCGGCTCCGGGCCCACCGCCGTCGTGCAGCCGCACGCCGCCGAGCACAGCGGCCACGACCTCGGCCTCGCCGCCTGGACGGCCGCCGCGCTCGGCGCAGGCCGCGACCGCACCCTCGTCCGGGGCTCCCGCACCCGCCACTGAGGTGGTCTCCGCCGAGGCCACCGCGGTCGGCTTCAGCCTGCTGCTCGTCCCGGTCCTGGACCGGCCGTTCACCGGGGACCTGTGCGTCTCCCCCGAACCGTTCGAGGAGAGCGCCCTCGCCCAGTTCCGGTGACGGCCCGGGCCTGGCTGACCAGCCGTTCTCCGCACTCCGGCTCTAGACTTCCGGCCATGACCACCGACCCCGCCTCCCAGGACCGGCTCGCCCGGATCGTCCGCCTCTCCTCCGGGAGCTACCTGCTCGTCACCACCTACAAGAAGGACGGCACCACCGTGCCGACCCCGGTCTGGGTGGTCCGTGACGGCGACGCGCTCGGCGTCTGGACCGTCGCGGACTCCTGGAAGGTCAAGCGGATCCGCAACCGCGCCGACGTCCTCGTCGGCCCCTGCGACGTCAAGGGCCGCCCGACCGGCGACCAGTTCCCCGCCACCGCCGAGATCCTCGGCCCCGAGCGCACCGCCGCCTACCGCACCCTGCTGCGGCAGAAGTACGGCCTGCTCGGCGTGCTCACCCTCCTCGGCAGCCGGCTGCGGCGCGGCGAGCGCGGGACCGTCGGGATCCGGATCACGTTGGCGGAGTAGTCGGACCACGGGCGCGGAGGCCGTCCGTGGCAGGCTTGCCGTCCATGGGAGAGAACGGAACGGCCCTGCTGGTGGTCGACGGCGCCAATGTCGTCGGGTCGGTGCCCGACGGCTGGTGGCGGGATCGACGCGGCGCCGCCGAGCGGCTGCGCGATGCGCTCGTCGCCGTCGCCGAGCGGGGCCTGCCGGGGCGGGGCGGGCCGCTGGAGGTGGTGCTGGTCGTCGAGGGCGCGGCACGCGGTGTGACCGGGCTGCCGGAGGTCCGGGTGGTCGCCGCGACCGGCAGCGGCGACGACCGGATCGTCGACCTGGTCCGGGCGGCCAGGGCCGAACACCCGGACCGGGACTGCCTGGTCGTCACCGCCGACCGCGAACTCCGGGCCCGGGTCACCGCTCTCGGCGCCGAGGTCACCGGGCCCCGTACGGTCAGGCCGTAGCCACCGCCGTCAGTACCGCACCGCCTTCACCACCACCGGCAGCAACCGCTGACCCGCCGGTTGGTGGCTGAGCGCCACCGGGGTGGCCTGGTCGCCCGACGGGATGTTCTCCGCGCCGACGACGGCGCTGTCGACCGTCTTGCCGCTGGTGTCGGTGAAGTCCACCTGCACGGCGTAGGAGGCCGTGTCGATGCCGTTGTTCTCGATCGTGACGAAGGCGGCGGGCAGACCGCCGCTGTCGGCGAGTGGCACGGCGGTGAGGGTGGTGGCGCCGAGGGCGTTGCCGCCGTTGGGGGCCTGGGCCAGGACGGAGACGGCCTTGTCGTGAACCATCGCCTGCTGGGCGGAGACCGACGCGGCGAAGGAGGCCGCCGCAGCCAAGGCCGACTCGACGGCCGAGGGCGCGGCGGACGGTGACCCGGTCGCCGAGGGCGAGGCCGAGGCGGAGGCCGAAGCGGAGGAGGTCTCCGTGGGCGTCGGGCCCGACCTCACGATGGACGGGTTGGTCGACGAGCTGCTGCACGCCGCCAGGACGCCGCCGGCGGCCAGCATCGCGACCAGGGCGACCGCGCGGGGTGCCGTCCACCGGCGGGGGCTGGGGTGGGTGTGGAGTTCGCGCACCGGGGTTCCCTTTTCTCACTCGGCGGCCTGTACTCACCCCATGCTTCGGGGCGTTCCGCCGCAGCCGCGAGGCATGCACACCCGTTCGAGTGGAGGGGACCGCTACCCGGTCCGCGTCGCTCGGTCATCCGATTGAGTCGCTCGGTCATCCGATTGATCGGGCCGATTTCGCACCGTACGGGAACCAACGCCTCCGGCCGTCCGACTGGTGGGGCGTGAGTGCGAAGTCGCCGGGTGTCCGGCCGTTGAGTGTGCTGGTGGGGTTCGCCCTGCTGCTGGTGGTGGTGTTCGTGGTGGCGTACGGCGTGGGCCGTCAGGTGGGGCCGGTGTCGCCGGGGCTGACGCCCGGGAGCGGGGGCGGCGGGTCGCCCGGGATGAGCGGGCACGACATGGGGGGTGTGCGGTGAGCCCGGTTGCGGGGGCCGATGCCGGGGCCCTGGTGAGCACCGATCTGGCGGTCGGCGGGATGACGTGTGCGGCGTGCGTGGGCCGGGTGGAGAAGCGGCTGGCGCGGATCGACGGGGTGACGGCCGGGGTGAACCTGGCGACCGGACGGGCGCGGGTGCTGCATCCGGCCGGGGTGTCCGTCGCGGAGCTGGTGGCGGCGGTCGAACGGGCGGGCTACACCGCCGAGTTGGCGCCTGCCGGGCCGGCCACCGGACCGGCCGGGGAGGAGCCGGACGAGCGGCGCCGTCTGCTGGTCACCGCGCTGCTGTCCGTCCCGGTGCTGGTGCTGTCGATGGTGCCGTCGCTGCAGTTCGCGGCCTGGCAGTGGGTGTGCTTCGCGCTGGCCGTCCCGGTGGTGACGTGGGGTTCGGCGGGCTTCCACCGCCGGGCGTGGCAGGGGCTGCGGCACGCGGCGGCGACCATGGACACGCTGGTGAGCCTGGGCGTGCTGGCGTCGTTCGGCTGGTCGGCGTACGCGCTGCTGTTCGGCGGGGCCGGGGAGGTCGGCATGAGGATGCCGTTCTCGCTGACGGCCGACGGCGGCGGCGCGGCGCACGTGTACCTGGAGGCGGCCGTCGGGGTGCCGCTGTTCGTGCTGGCCGGGCGGCTGCTGGAGGGGCGGGTGCGGCGGCGCAGCGGTTCGGCACTGCGGGCGCTCGCCGAGCTGGGCGCGAAGGAGGTCTGTGTCCGGGAGAACGGCGAGGAGCGCCTGCTGCCGGTCGAACTGCTTTTGCCTGGGCAGGAGTTCGTGGTGCGGCCGGGCGAGCGGGTGGCCACCGACGGGGTGGTCGTCGAGGGCGGCTCGGCGCTGGACCTGAGCCTGCTGACCGGGGAGAGCGTGCCGGTGGAGGTCGGCCCCGGGGACCGGGTGGCGGGCGCGACGGTGAACGTCGGCGGCGCGCTCGTGGTGCGGGCGACGGCGGTCGGCGCGGACACCCAGCTGGCGCGGATCACCGCCCTGGTGGCGGACGCACAGGCCGGGAAGGCCCGGGCGCAGCGGCTGGCGGACGCGGTGGCCGGGGTGTTCGTGCCGTGCGTGCTGGCGGTGGCGGTGTGCGTGCTGGGCTTCTGGCTGGGCGCGGGCGCGGCTCCGCAGGCGGCGGTGACGGCGGCGGTCGCGGTGCTGGTGGTGGCCTGCCCGTGCGCGCTGGGCCTGGCCACGCCGACGGCGCTGCTGGCGGCGACCGGACGGGGCGCGGAGCTGGGGGTGCTGGTGCGCGGCCCCGAGGTGCTGGAGAGCCTGCGGCGGGTCGACACCGTGGTGCTGGACAAGACCGGGACGCTGACGACCGGGCGGATGGAGCTGGCGTCGGTGGCCGTGGCCGAGGGCCTCGGCGAGCCGGACGTGCTGCGGCTCGCGGGTGCGGTCGAGCACCGCTCCGAGCATCCGATCGGGCGGGCCGTCGCGGCGGCGGCCCGGGAGCGGTGCGGGGCGCTGCCGCCGGTGGGCGGCTTCGCGGCGACCGCCGGGGTCGGAGTGTCCGGGACGGTCGAGGAGCGGGCCGTCCGGGTGGTCCGTCCGGACGGGACGGCCGGGCCGCTGCCGCCCGGGCTGGCCGGGGCGGTGGCGGCGGCCGGGGACGCGGGCCGCACGGCGGTGGTGGTCGAGCTGGACGGGCGGGCCGCGGCCGTGCTCGCGGTCGGCGACACGCTGCGCTCGGGCAGCTGGCGGGCGCTCCACCGGCTGCGCGGGATGGGTCTGGAGACCGTCCTGCTCACCGGGGACGGTCCCGGCGCGGCGCGGGCGGTGGCCCACGAGCTGGGCATCGAGCGGGTGCACGCCTCGGCCTCGCCGGAGCGCAAGGCCGAGGTGGTGGCCGAGCTGAAGGCCGCCGGGCGGACCACGGCGGTGGTCGGCGACGGCGTCAACGACGCGGTGGCGCTGGCCTCGGCGGACCTCGGGGTGGCACTGGCCTCGGGCAGCGACGCGGCGATCGGCGCGGCCGGGCTGACCCTGGTGCGGGGCGGCATCGAGGCGGTGGTGGACGCCGTCCGGCTGGCCCGGCGCACCCTCGCGA
This sequence comes from Kitasatospora aureofaciens, assembly GCF_019192735.1. GTDB lineage: Bacteria > Actinomycetota > Actinomycetes > Streptomycetales > Streptomycetaceae > Kitasatospora > Kitasatospora aureofaciens_A. The sequence goes on along the minus strand of NZ_JAHTKP010000041.1, from coordinate 18,804 downwards.
CGATCCGGGCGAACCTGCTGTGGGCGTTCGGGTACAACGTGGTGCTGGTCCCGCTGGCGGCGGTCGGGCTGCTCAACCCGATGCTGGCGGCCGTCGCAATGTCGCTCAGCTCGCTGCTGGTGGTGGGCAACAGCCTGCGGCTGCGCACCTGGCAGCCCGGGCGTGGCAACAACCGTCAGGGGGCGCGGCGATGACCGTGCCGGAGCGGCTGAAGGTGGTCGGCCCGCCGGTGGGCGCGGCGGCCCTGGCGCTGGCCCTGCTCACGGGGTGGACGGCGGTCGGCGGCGCCGGGCGGCCCCGGCCGGCGGAGGCCGCCGGGCCCGGGTGGCTGCTGCTGCCGACGGCGGGGGCGTCACCGGCGACGACGGCGTTCTTCACGATCCGCAACCCGGGGGACGTGCCGGACGAACTCACGGGCGCTGCATGGGAGTTCGGCGGACCGATCACCCTGAAGCGGCACGTGCACCAGGGCGCCGCGGGCCGCTGGGCGCCCGTGACGACCCTGCCGGTACCGGCGCGGGGGGAACTGGCGATGTCGCCGGAGGACTCCGACCTGATGATCGCCGCCCCGCCGCCGCTGAAGGCCGGCCAGTGGGTGGAGTTCACGCTCACCTTCCGGCACAGCCCGGAGCTGCGCCTCAGGGCGGAGGTCCGGCCGCCCGGCTCCCGGCCGCCGGCCTGAGCCTGGGCCGCTGACACAGCCGGGCGGCGGGCCCCGAGGACCTGCCGCCCGGAGGGCCCGGAGGGACCGGAGGATGCCCCGGCCTTCTTTAGGCCGGGGTGGGGGTACCGCCCGCTTGCGGGGGAGAATCCGGCTTCCCGCGATGGGGGTACCCCCGGCCGGAGGCTGGGGGAGGGGCAGGGATAGCCGTATCACCGTCAAGGCGATCCGGCGTATCGGGAGAGACATTGCCGAGAGCGACCTCAAGCCGGTGCTTGATCTCAGAGTTGAGAGACCTTCGGGCCGTGCGTGCGTTGGTGGTCAGCAGGGTGTGACTGTCAGAGGGCAGTCGTAGTGTGATGCGTACTTCATCATCCATGCGCCTGACTGCAGCGGAAGACTGACACTATGACGACACCGCAGGAAGCGGGGGATGCCGGACATGCCCGGTACACCTACCGGCTTCGCGTGTCGTCCACCGCACTCGCCGCGCTGGAAGGGGAGTGGTCACGGTGTCGGTGGGTCTGGAACGAGTGCGTCGCCCGATCCCGCAAGGCCCACCGGGAGAAGGCCCCGGACGGATGCGGTCCGGCGCGGCTGGACAGGATGCTGACCGAGGCCCGCGCCGCGATGGGATGGCTTCGCGAGGGCAGCAGCGTTTCTCAGCAGCAGATCATCCGGGACTTCGCCAAGTCCCGGGCGAAGACGCTGAAGGACATCAAGGCCCGGTTGCCTGTGCGTCAGCGCGCGGGGATGCCGAAGAAGAAGCGCGCGAAGGCCTGCAAGAAGGTCGCCCGGCAGCGTGAGGACACCGCCCGCAAGTGGGCCAAGCAGGTTGTCCGAAACCACGATGCCCTGGCCGTTGAGGACTTCCGGCCGAAGTTCCTCGCCAAGTTCACCATGGCGAAGAAGGCCGCCGACGCCGCGATCGGCGCGACCAAGCGAGCCCTGATCGAGATGGGACGCAAGCACGGCAGGGCCGTGCACCTGGTCCACCCCGCGCACACCACGATGGACTGCGCGCACTGTCATGCGAGAGCCAAGCATGCACTGCCGCTGGGGATGCGCGTCTACACCTGCACCGCGTGCGGAGTCTCCTCCCCCAGGGACAAGAACTCCGCCCACGTGATGCTTGTCCGGGCAGGTCTGAGCCCGGCTGACGTCGAGAGCAGAGGACCCGCCGGGACGCCGTCCCGGAAGGCAGCTTGAGTCAGAAATCCCCCGACAGAAGCCGGAATCCCCCGCTTCAGCCGGGGGAGCAGTCAATCGTGCGGTACGACCGCCACCGGCGCCTGCGCGTGGTGCAGCACCGCGTGGGCGACCCGGCCCAGGCGCGGGCCGAGCTCGACCGTCCTCCGACGGCGTCCGACGACGACCAGCGAGGCCCTCGCCGAGGCCTCGACGAGGGCCCGGGCGGCGCCCAGGCGGACGTCCTCGACCACGTCGACCTCCGGGTGCCGTTCGCGCTGCCCGGCCACGGCCAGCGCGAGCATCTTCTTCTCCAGCGCCTCAAGCTGGGCAACCTCCGTCTCCGGCGGCACCCAGCCCGCGTACCCGAACACCGGGGGCAGCTCCCAGCCGTGCACCGCCCGAACCCGGGCGCCGCGCAGGGCCGCCTCCTCGAAGGCGAGGGCGAGCACGTCCTCGGCCGAGGCGTGGGCGTCGACGCCGACCACCACCTCGGCCGCCTCCGCGTCCCCCTGCTCGCGCACGACGACCACGGGGACGGTGCTGCGAGCGGCGACCGCCATGCCGACCGAGCCGAGCAGCAGGCCGGTGAAGCCGCCGAGGCCGCGCGAGCCGAGGACGAGCAGTCCGGCGTCCGCGGCGACGGCGACCAGGCCGTCCGCCGGCGCATCGAGGACGACGTCGGTCTGCACGTCGAGGCCGGGGTGCGCCCGGCGGATCCCGGCGGCCGCGTCGGCGATGGTCCGCTGGGCGGCGGCGGGCAGGTGGTCGGGCTCGGCGAGGGCGTCCCGGCCGTCGGTCAGCCACGGCCAGACGTGTACGAGGCGCAGCGGGGCGCCGCGGCGCAGCGCCTCCTCGGCGGCCCAGTGTGCGGCGGCGGTGCTCTCGGGCGAGCCGTCGACCCCGGCGAGTACGGGTGGTGTCATCACAGTTCCTTCGCTCGGTGGGCGCTGCGGTCCGGGGTCCGGACGGTGCGCGCTGACGTTCCGTCCGCTCCTCCCCCACCCTGTCGGCCTGGCCTGGCCCTGCGGCAGAGTCCACAGGACCTCCGCGGACGGGACGAAAGGCCCGCCCGGTGGAGACTACGTCCGACCCCGGGCTGCGGCGGGCCGACACCCGGGCACGGCCCCGCCAGTCTTCTGACGCCACGTCACTGCCCTCCTTGCCCGAACCGCCGAACGAGCCGACACGGGTTCAAAGTTCGAGCACGCTTCCCTGGAAGAACACCCTCAACATCCATTGTCGCCACGCATGTTCGAAGGTAGAGTCGCCGTTCGCCGAGCACGGATGAGCACTTCTGAGCATCATTTGGGGCGGGCATGTCAAATTCTCGCGGTACCCTCCAGGTCGCCCCCGACCTGTCCGACGTGTTCTCCGAAATCGCACGTCGATATCCCCGCCGTCCGGCGATTGTCCAGCAGGGACACGCCCTGAGCTACGGCCGGCTCCACGAGCTGGCGAACGCCCTGGCCACGCGCCTGGGCGACGATCCCGGCACGGTCGCGGTACCGGCCGCGCACTCGCCGGAAACCGTTGTCGCACTTCTCGGCGTCCTCGCGGCCGGGGGCGCCTATTGCCCGGTCGATCCGGCATTCCCGGCCCCCCGTCAGGAGGCCATGACAACGGCCGCCGGCTCTCGTACCGCGGTGGCCACCGGGACGCCACTGGCTCCACAACTCGGGCTGGGATCGGTTGAGTTACCAGCGCCTTCGGAATTACTCGGCGCCCCACCGGGAACCCTTCCCGCGCGGCGCGCCGGGACCGGTCCGGAACGGCCGGCCTACATTCTCTTCACGTCGGGTTCGACCGGGCAGCCGAAATCCGTCGTCACTCCCCGCCGGGCCGTCTCGGCCGCGGTCCACTCGCTCCGCGAGCTGTTCGGGCTCACCCCCGACGACCGCGTGCTCCAGTTCGCCTCGCTCAACTGGGACACCTGCTTCGAGGAGATCCTTCCGGCCCTCACCACGGGCGCCACGCTCGTCCTCGACCCCGACGCGCACCGCGGCTCGTTCCCCCGCTTCCTGCGGATGGTCGAGCGCGAGCGGATCACCGTCCTGGACCTGCCGACCGCCTTCTGGCACGAACTCGTCCTGCACCTCGCCGAGGACCGGCTCACCCTGCCCGGCTGCGTCCGGCTGCTGGTGATCGGCGGCGAGGCGGCCGCCCCCGCCCGGCTGGCCGACTGGAGCGCCCTGGACACCGGGCGGATCCGGCTGGTCAACACCTACGGGTGCACCGAGACCACGCTGATCACCCACGCCGTGGACCTGTCCGGCCCGGGCGCGCCCGGGCGGTCCTGGGACGGCACCACCCGGGCGCCGATCGGCCGCGCGCTCCCGCATGTCGTCGAACACATCAGTGAGCAGGGCGAGTTGATGATCGGCGGGCCTGCCGTCGCGCTCGGTTACCTCGGCCTGCCGGAGGCCACGGCGGCGCGGTTCGTCACCGTCGACGGCGAGCGCCGGTTCCGTACCGGCGACCGGGTCCGCCGTGCACCGGACGGCGTCCTCACCCACGAGGGCCGACTGGACGGCGAGGTGAAGGTGCGCGGCATCCGGGTGGACCCGGCCGAGGTGGAGGCCCACCTCACCGCGCACCCCGACGTCACGGCGGCTGCGGTGACCGCGGCGACGCTCGCCGGCCGGTCCGCCCTCGTCGCGTACGTGGTGCCCCGGCCCCACGCCACCACCGCGGCCCTGGGCGCCGAACTGCTCGCCCACCTGCGGGAGCGGGTGCCCGGCCACCTCGTGCCGAGCCGGGTCACCGTCGTGCCCCGGCTCGTGTTCACCCCGAGCGGCAAGGTCGACCGGGCCGGCTGCCACCGGCGGTACGCCACCCCCCACGACCAGGTCGGAGGAGACCTCCGTTGAGCACTGACACCACCACCCCCGCCACCCCCGACGACGTGGTGGCGATCTTCCGGCGCGTCCTGCAGCGCGAGGACGTCGCGCCCGACTCCGACTTCTTCCAGCTCGGCGGCGACTCGCTGATCGCCACCCGGGTGCTCAGCGCGGTCGCGCGTGCCCACGGCGTGGAGCTGACCTTCGACGAGTTCCTGCTCGCGCCCACCCCGGACGGCCTCGCACAGAGAATCACGGCGGCCAGATGAAAGGCCGAAGAGAGACCCGCACGGCTGTTGTCGTCGGCGCCGGCCTCGCCGGGCTGACCGCCGCCACCGGGCTGGCGGCCCGCGGGATCGGCGTCACCGTCCTGGAGGCCCGCGACCGGGTCGGCGGCCGGACCCACGGCATCGAGGTCGCCCCCGGTCGCTGGATCGACGCCGGCGCCGCCTACCTCGGCGACCGGCACACCGAACTGCTGGCCCTGCTCGGAGAGTTGGGCCTCAAGACCACGCCGACCGCGATGCTCGGCGCCAGCCGCTTCGCCCTCGGCGCGGCTCGGGGCGGCGAACCGACCACCCGGGACGGCCGGTTCCCACCGCTCAACGCCGTCGCCCTCGGCGACCTGTTCGAGCTGCTGGACGAACTCACCACCACCGTAAGGCCGGAGGCCCCCTGGCTCACCCCGGGCGCCGAGCGGCTGGACACCCTCACCGCCGCCGAGTGGGCCGAGCAGCACCTCACCCACCCCGACGCCCGGCTCTTCTTCCCGCTCTTCCTGGGCGAGATGATGGCCGCCGACCCGGCCGCCGTCTCCGTCCTCCACCTGGCCTTCTACCTGCGCTCGGGCGGCGGGCTGCGCTACCTCAACGCCTTCGAGGGCGGCGCCCAGCAGGACCGGATCGCCGGCGGTGCGCACCTGGTGTGCGAGCGGCTGGCCGACCGGCTCGGCGCCCGGGTGCGGCTCGGCGAGCCCGTCCGGGCCGTCCACCAGGACGCCGATGGTGTCACTGCCCTTACAGCGCACGGAAGTTACCGGGCGGACGTCGCCGTGCTGGCGCTGCCGCCGGTGCTCGCCGACGCGATCGAGCACCGGCCGGGCCTGCCGCTGCGCCGGGCCGGCGAGCGCACCGCGCGCGGCTGCGCGGTCAAGGCGAGCCTGGTCTACCCGGCGCCGGTCTGGCGCGACCACGGCCTGTCCGGCTGGTCGGTCAACGCCCGCGGCCCGTTGCTCTCCACCGTGGACGACACGCCGCCCGAGGGCCGGCCGGGCGTGCTGACCGGCTTCGTCACCGGGGCCGAGGCGCACCGGTTCGCTGCCCTCGACCCCGCGCAGCAGCGCGAGGCGGCGGCGCGGCAGGCCGCCCAGCTCTTCCCGATGCTCCCCGAGCCCATCGGCTGCCACATCACCGACTGGGTCAACGAGCCCTACAGCCAAGGCTGTTACGCCGCCCTGCTGGGCCCCGGCGACTGGCTGCGGCACGGCCCCGCCCTCACCGCCCCGAGCGGGCGCGTCCACTGGGCCGGCACCGAGACCAGCACCGCCTACTTCGGGCTCATGGAGGGCGCGATCCGCTCCGGCCACCGCGTCGTCGCCGAGATCCTCGCCCGCGGCTGAGACGCCCCCGCCATCCTCGTTCGCGTCCGAGACACCCCCACCGCCCTTCGCCCGGCGCCGGTTTCACGAGAACCCGCGCCCGGCACCCTACGTCGGGAGACCGCCATGAACGACCACAGTTCCGTCGTGCCCCTCGCCGCCAGACAGCAGCTGATGACCGAACCCGCCCTCGGCGCGGGCAACTTCCTGGACCACGCCATCGCGGCCAACCCGAACCGCGCGGCGCCGTTCGTCTTCACCCACCGCACCGACCACCGCGGCGAGGTCGTGCTGCGCGGCCACAGCCTGCTCGACCTCGCCGCCGTGCGCGACCGCTACGCCACCTGGTACCACGCGAACGGCGTGCGCCCCGGCGAGCCGGTCGGTGTCGTCCTCGGCGAGGGCCTGGAGCCGCTGCTGCACTTCCTCGCGCTCACCGCGCTCGGCGCCGTACCCGCCCTCGTCAACGACGCGATGCGGCACGACGTCATGGTCAACTACCTCGACCACGTCGGCGTGGTCGGCGTCGTCGCGGACGACCCGACCCGGCTCGCCGCCGCCTACCGCCAGGACCCCCAGCGCCGCCCGCGCTTTCTCGCCCCGGCCGCCGAGGTCCGGGCCTTCGACGCCGACCGGGCCGGGCTCCCTGCGGACCACCCGTACCGGCACGCCCCGGACGACGTGGTCGCACTGATCCACTCCTCGGGCACCACCGGCACCCCGAAGTCCACGATGCTCGCCCACCGCCAGTTCTGGGACGGCAAGCAGCCGCGCATGGTGCGCTTCCCCGCCGAGCCGTACGACCGGTTGATGTCGCTCATGCCGCACACCCACGCGGGCGGCCTCAGCTACTTCCTCACCGCCGTCCTGCTCGGCCTGCCCACCGTCGTGATGTCCGACTGGCGGCGCGCAGCCGTCGAGCCGGTGATGGAGGCCTTCCAGCCGACCATGGTCGCCTCCTTCCCGCGCACCTTCGTCGAGTTGGCCACCGGCGAGTTGCCGGTCCGCGGCGCCGCGAAGGTGCACTCCTGGTTCAACACCGGCGACAGCGCGCACCACGGACACATCCGCCGCCTGGTGACGCTCGGCGAGCGGCCGGCCGGGCTGATCCGGCCCTGGCTGCTCCCCCGGCAGAAGGCCGAGCAACCCACCCTGCCCGGTTCGCAGTTCATCGACGGCCTGGGCTCCTCCGAGATGGGCATGGCGCTGTTCGGCCAGGTGACCACCCCGGAGAGCGCCCGGGACGACCGCTGCGTCGGCAGGCCGCTGGAGGTCGTGCTCAAGGCCGCCGTGCTGGACCAGGACGGCACCGAACTCCCGTACGGCCAGGCCGGGTTGCTCGGCATCGTGTCCCCGTCCCGGACCCCCGGGTACTGGAACGACCCGAAGCTGACCGCCGGCTTCGAGCTGGCCGGCTACTGGCTCACCGGCGACGTCGCCCGCCGCACCGCCGACGGCCGCTTCTACCACCTCGACCGCACGGCGGACGTGATCGACACCCTCGACGGACCGGTCTACAGCCTCCCCATCGAGGAGGTGCTGCTCGCCGACTGCACCGACCTCGTGCAGGACTGCTCGGTGGTCGGTGTGCCGAGCCCGAACGGACAACGCCCCATCGCTGTGGTGAAGTTGCAGGCCGAGGCCGCCGCGGCGAACGCCGAGGAGGTCCGGCGGGCCGCCAACAAGGCGCTCGCCGAGGCCGGGCTGGCCGCGCTCGCCGCCGTCCGGATCGCCCGGACGCCCGAGGACTTCCCGCTCGGGCCCACCGGCAAGGTGCTCAAGCGCGAGCTGCGCACCCGCTTCGCCACCCTCCTCGCCGGCCAGTAGCCCGGCGATGGACCACCCCGTGATCCGGCAGCCGTACCCGTACGTGCGGACCGCCCTCACCGAGCCGGACTGGCGCCGGCTGCCGGGCTGGCGCGATGTGACCGCGGCGCAGTGGCGCGACGCCCAGTGGCAGCGGACCCACTCGGTCAAGAACGCCCGGCAGCTGAGGGCCGTCGCGGGCAGCCTGCTCAGCGACCGGTTCTACGCCGAACTCCACGCCGACCAGGCCGAGTTCGCCACGATGGCGATGCTGCTGCCGCCGCAGATGCTCAACACCATGGCCCCGCACGCCCCGGCCGAGCCGGCCGCGTTCACCGAGGCCTTCCTGGCCGACCCGATCCGGCGGTACATGCTGCCGGTGCGCAGCGACCGGCACCCGCACTGGCCCAGCCACCCGAAGGCCGAACGGGACTCGCTGCACGAGGCGAACATGTGGGCCGTCGAGGGTCTGACGCACCGTTACCCCACCAAGGTGCTGGCCGAGTTGACCGCCACCTGCCCGCAGTACTGCGGCCAGTGCACCCGGATGGACCTGGTCGGCACCTCGACCCCGCAGGTCACCAAGGCCCGGCTGGTGCTGCGGCCGGCGGACCGGCAGGAGCAGATGCTCGACTATCTCAAACGCACCCCGGCGGTGCGCGACGTCGTGGTCTCCGGCGGCGACCTCGCCAACGTGCCCTGGCCGCGCCTGGAGACCTTCCTGCTCCGGCTGCTGGACCTCGGCTCGGTGCGGGACATCCGGCTCGCCAGCAAGGCCGTGGTCGGCCTGCCGCAGCACTGGCTCCGGCCGCGGGTCCTCGACGGGGTGGCCCGGGTCGCCGGGGTGGCGGCCCGCCGCGCGGTGAACCTGGCCGTGCACACCCATGCCAACCACGTGCAGTCGGTGACCCCGCTGGTCGCCGAGGCGGCCCGGGCCCTGCTGGACGCGGGCGTGCGGGACGTCCGCAACCAGGGCGTGCTGATGCGCGGCGTCAACGCCACCCCCGAGGCCCTGCTGGACCTCTGCTTCGCCCTCCAGGGCGAGGCGAACATCCTGCCGTACTACTTCTACCTCTGCGACATGATCCCGAACGCCGAGCACTGGCGGACCCCTCTGCACGAGGCCCAGCGCATCCAGGAGGCGATCATGGGCTACCTGCCCGGCTACGCCACCCCGCGCATCGTCTGCGACGTCCCGGACGTCGGCAAGCGCTGGGTGCACCAGGCGGTGGCCTACGACCGCGAGCGCGGCATCTCGTACTGGACGAAGAACTACCGCACCCGCCTGGAGACCGGCGACGGCGGCACGGACGCCCCGCTGGATCGGCGCCACCCCTACTACGACCCGGTGGACACCCTCCCCGAGGCCGGCCGCCGCTGGTGGTCCGGGCAGGCCGCCAACGCATCGCGAGGAGCGCAATGACCGTACAAAGAGGCGCGGTTGACCCGAACGGCCCGCTGCGCCGGCTGTGCTGGATCTTCCCCGACCGGGAGTCCTCCCGGATGGCCGCGATGTGGCACGGCTTCTTCTGGGACCTCTACGCCGAGTGCGCCGCCGACCTCGGACTGCGCTGGACCAGGAACGCCCCGGAATCCGTCAGCGTGGACGCCACCGTCCGCGGCCGGCCCCGGGTCTACGTGGACGACGAGCCCGTCACCCCCGAGGACACGGTGTTCATCACCGCGCTCTACTCGCTGCCGTACCAGTCGATGGACGTCTTCAACCAGTACGCCCTCTACGCGGTCCTCGAACAGGCCGGGTTCTACCTGCCGTTCCCGCCGCAGGTGTCGCTGATCGGCAACGACAAGCTCGCCACCCTGCTGTTCCTCGACGGCTCCCCGGTGCCGACGGTCCCGACCGTCCGGATCGGCACCGGGCGGGACATCAGCAAGCACGGCTACGAGGTGGCGCTCGGCGGCATGACGTACCCGGCGATCGTCAAACCGTCCGGCTGGTGCGGCGGCGGCGGGATCAACCTGGCCCGCAGCCCGGAGGACGTCCGGGGCCTGGCCAGCCTCGCGCAGGGCGGCGACACCACGCTCGTCGTCCAGCCCTACCTCGGGGACGGCACGATCGACTACCGGGTCTACGTCGTCGACGGCGAACCGTACGCCGTGATGAAACGCACCCCCGAACCCGGTTCCCCGGTGGCCAACGCAAGCCGCGGCGGCAGCATGGAGTTCCCGCCCGTGCCGACCGCACTCGCCGCCGCCACACGCTACTTCGCCGAGCGTCTGCCGATCCCGTTCTTCTGCATCGACTTCCTCCACGACGGCGAGACGTACTGGTTCTCCGAGCTCGAACCGGACGGCGTGATCGCCCCCGACCTCACCGACCCGCACCGCACCCTCCAGCGCGACATCACCCGCGCCCGGTTCGCCGCCTACCGGGACGGCCACGCCAAGTGGCTGGCCGACGGCGCGCGCCCGGTCACCCTCGACTCCCGGACGGACGCCCGATGACGCCCTCGTTCTCCCTCCCGCCCGAGGCCGCCACGCCGCGCCTGCACGTCGCCCGGCGGACGCTCGACCGCCTGCGGACCGTGCCCGCGCTCGCCGCGCGCTACGCCGACCACGCGGACGTCCGCACGCTCGGCCAACTCGCCGCGCTCCCAACGCTGGTGAAGGACGACCTCAACACCGCCCTGGCCCACCTGGAACCCGCCGCCGAGCACAGCGCCACCTGGCTGTTCCAGAGCGGCGGCAGCACCGGCGCGCCCAAGGTCGGCTACGCGCCCACCGGCTTCTACATGGCCGGCGTGCACGCCCACTGGCAGCCGCTCGACCGCGCCGACGTCTTCGTCAACGCCTGGGGCGCCGGCCGGATGTGGGGCGCGCACTTCCTCGCCGCCGCGCTCGCCGACCTCTCCGGCTGCCGGATCATCGCCCTCGGCTCGGTCGCCAAGGCGGAGTACGGCGACTGGCTGGCCTTCCTGGCCGCCCGCAGGGTGACCGCCATCGGCGGCACACCCAGCGTGCTGCGGCTCTGGTTCGCGCACGCCCGCGCCACCGGGATCCAACTCCCCACCCTGCGCAAGGTGTTGTGGCTCGGCGAGGCCTGGCAGGCCCAACTCGCCGACGACCTGGCCGCGGTGGCCCCGCAGGCCCGCCGCTGGGGCATGTTCGGCAGCACCGAGACCTGGGTGGTCGGCACCAACACCCCGGACTGCCCGGCCGACACCTTCCACCCGCTGCCCGACCAGCTGGTACACGTCGGCCCCGACGGCCTGCTCGACTTCACCACTCTCAACCCCGAGATGCTGAACCCCGTCCTGCGCTACCGCACCGGCGACGCGGGTGAGTTGACCACCTGCCCGTGCGGCCGCCCGGACCCGGCGATGCGGGTGCACGGCCGACGCGACAGCGTCGTCCAGGTCCGCGGCCTCGGACTGGACGTGGACGAGCTGATCGCGCGGGTGGAACGCGAACCGGGGGTCGCCCGCGCCCAGCTGGTGATCACCCAACAGGGCGGCCGTGCCGGCGGGTTGGACATCCTGCTGCTCACCGTCCCGGGCGCCGCCCCGGACACCGAGCGGCTGCGCAAGGAGCTGCTGGCCGCCACCTTCACGCTCAGCACTGCCTTCCAGCACGACCCCGGGTCCTTCCGGGTCCGCCCGGTCGACGAGCTGATCAGCAACGGCCGCACCGGCAAGACCGCCGCCCTCGTCGTCCGGGAGGAGTCGTGAGGCTGCGGAAAGCCGTGAAGCTGCGCCGCCCTGCCTCGCTGGGCCGCGGGTTCACCCTGTTCTGGGGCGGGCAGACCGTCAGCCTGGTCGGCGACAAGGTCACCGTGTTCGTCGTGCCGACCCTGATGATCTTCGTGCTGTACGCCTCCGCCCTCCAGGTGGGCGTGGTCGCGATGGCCCAGTACCTGGGCATCCCGCTGCTCGGGCCGGTCGCCGGGGTGCTGGTCGACCGCTGGGACAAGCGGTGGACGATGCTCGGGTGCGACCTCGTCCGGCTGGTCGCGGTGGCGGCGATCCCCCTCGCGTACTGGCTCGACGTGCTGTCCACCCCGCTGCTGTTCGCGTGCGTGGCGGTGATCAGCGGCGCCACGATCCTCTTCAACGTCGGCTACCTCGTCGCCGTCCCGGCGGTCGTGCCCGAGGACGGTATGGTCCGCGCCTACTCCCGGCTGGAGGGCAGCGGCTCCGTCGCCGAGGTCGCCGGCCCGTCGATCGCCGCCGCCCTCTACAGCGCGTTCGGCGTCGCCGCCCTGCTCGTCGACGCGGCCAGCTACCTCGTCTCGGCCGTCTGTTTCCGTTACATGCGCCCGTGGGGCGAGCGGACGGTCGAGGAGGGCTCGATCCGGGAGCGGCTGACCCGCGGCTTCCGGCTCAACTGGGCCGATCCGGTGCTGCGCCGGGTCGTCCTGGCCGCCGTGACGCTCAACTCCGGCGGGCCGATCTTCGTCACCGTCCTGCCGGTGCTCGCCTACCGCGGCCTCGGCGTCCCGGTCGGCGTCTTCGGCGCGGCCATGTCGGTCGCCGCCGTCGGCGCGCTGGCCGGCGCCCTGGTCGCCCCGCGGATCAGCGCCCGGCTCGGCCTCGGGCGGACGATGGCCTGGTCGCTGCTCCTGCACTGCCTGGTCGGGCTCGGCGTGCTGGCCGCGCCCGCGCTGCCGGCCGGCCCGGTGATCGCCGTGACGATGGGCTGCTACGGCTTCTTCATGTCCTGCATCAACGTGTGCAGCGCGCCCACCCGGCAGTCCCGGATGTCCGCCCGGAACCAGGGCGTCATGCACGCCGCCTTCCGGACCGTCACCTGGGGCGTGATCCCGCTCGCCGCGCTGGTCGGCGGCCTCGCCGTCACGCTGCTGACCGGCCCGCTGGGCATCCTCGACGCGGCCCGGGCGGTGATGGCGGGCGGCACGCTGCTGGCCGCGTGCTCCTTCCTCCCGGCGGTCGGCATCCAGCCGCTGCTCGACGACGCCGCGCGGGAACCCGCGGAGCAGCTCGCGGAGAGCGCGTCGTGAGCGCCCGGGAGCGGGTGGTCCTGATCACCGGAACGTCCTCGGGCATCGGCCTGGCCACCGCCGTCACGGCGGCGCGCGCCGGGTTCACCACGGTGGCCACGATGCGCGAGCCCGCCCGGGCCGGCGCACTGCGTAAGGCGGCCCGGCGTGCTGGGGTCACCCTGGACGTCCGCCGCCTCGACGTCACCGAGCCCGCCTCCGTCGCCGGCTGCCTGGACGACGTCGCGCGGACGTACGGCCGGCTGGACGCCGTCGTCAACAACGCGGGCGTCGCCAACTCCGATCCGACGCTGGAGATGTCCACCGACGCCGCGCTGCGCGCCAACCTGGAGGTCAACTTCTTCGGCGTCGTCGCCGTCAGCCGGGCCGCGATGCCGCTGCTGCGAGCCGCCGGGGGACGCCTGGTCACCGTCGGCAGCGTCCACGGCGTGGTCGGCCAGCCCTTCAACGAGGCCTACTGCGCGGCCAAGTTCGCCGTCGAGGGGTTCATGGAGGCGCTCGCCCCGGTGGCCGCGGCGCACGGCGTGCGGGTCTCCGTCGTCGTCCCCGGCTTCGTGCCGGACACCTCCTTCGGCATCTTCCCGGACGTCAACCGCAGGACGCTGCACACCGCTTCCGGCCCGTACGCGCCCACCTTCGCCGCGTACATGGACCGGATCGCCGGCCAGGGCTGGGAGTCGGCGGGCCGGCCCGCGCAGGAGGTGGCCGAGGTGGTGGTGCGCACCCTGTCCGAGGAGTGCCCGCCGTTCCGCGTCCCGACCAACCGGTGGGCCTCCGAGTACCTCGCCGCCAAACTCGCCGACCGCGACGGCTCGGCCGTCCAGCGCCTCGCCCGGACCTGGCTCGGGCGGCCCGACACCCCCTCCGAGAACGGGAGTTGACGATCATGCCCGCGAAGTCCCTGCCCGAGCTGGTCGCGTTCGCCCGCACGCACTCGCCGTTCTACGCCGAGCTGTACCGCGACGTGCCCGCCGAGGTCTCCCGCCTCGACCAGCTGCCCGTCATCGACCAGGCCGCCTTCTGGGCCGCCAACACCTGGCCGGACAACCGCGTCCTGACCGGACCGCTCACCGACGCCGGCGTCTACAAGACCGGCGGCACCACCGGCGTCCCGAAGTTCTCCCCCTGGACGCGCACCGAACACGCCGACTCGGTGACGGCCTTCGGCGCGGGCCTCGTCCGGGCCGGCCTGAAGCCGGGCCACCGGGTCGCCAACCTGTTCATGGCCGGCGAACTCTACGGCGGCTTCCTCTACATCGAGAACGCCCTGCACCACGCCCCGGTCGAGAACGTCCGCCTGGCCGTCGGCGGCGCCGCCCCGGACGCCGCCGTCGCCGACCTCATCGGCGGCTTCGGCGTGCACGTGCTGGCCGGCGAGCCGATGAAGCTCAGCGCGGTGGCCGAGTGCCTGGTCCGGCGCGGCGAGCCGGCCGAGTCGGTCGAACTCCTGCTGTTCGGCGGCGACCTGCTCTTCGCCGACCTCCGGCCCATCCTCTCCCGGGCCTTCCCCAACGCGGCGGTGGCGTCGGTCGGTTACGCCTCCAACGACGCCGGGCTGGTCGGCGCCCCGGTGCCCGGCGACGACGTCCGGGTGCACGAGGCCTTCCCCGACCGGACGGTCGTCGAGCTGATCGACGACGCCACCGGGAACGCCATCACCGCCCCGGGCCGGCCGGGCCGGGTCGTCGTCACCAACCTCTTCCGCACCCTGATGCCGATCCTGCGCTACCCCACCGGTGACCGCGCCGAATGGACCGACGCCGAGTGCCGCCGCTTCCGCCTGCTCGGCCGCTCCACCGAAGGCGCCCGGGTCGGCCCGGTCGCGATGCCCACCGAGGAGATCCGCGCGGTCCTCCTCGCCGCCGACCCGGACGACCACATCGCGGGCCTGCAACTCGTGCAGCGCCGCTGGGACGGCCGCGACGGGCTCGTCCTGCGCCTCGGCCACACCGAACAGCCCCCGCCCGGACTGAGCGAACGCCTCGTCGAGGCCGTCTACGCCGCCCGCCCGCTCTACCCCGAGGAGGTGGCGCTCGGCACCATCCACCACCTCACGGTGGAGTGGGTCCCGCGGGCCGATCTGGTCACCAACCCGCGCACCGGCAAGCTCCAGCAGGTGCTCGACGAGCGCCCGAAGGCGTGAGCCCCACCGGGCGGCCGCTCAGCCGGTCGGCGGCCGCCCGGCGATCACCACGCTCTGCCCGCGGAACTCGGCGATCACCGCGCCGTCCGCCTGGCGCACCACCCTCACGTCGTAGACCCCGTTCCGCCCGGCCCGCGTACGCTCCACCGCCTCCGCCACCAGTTCGTCCCCCACCGCCGCCGGAGCCAGGAACACCACCTGCGCCGCCTGCGCGACGGTGACCGGCCCGTGGCTGTTGCACGCGTACGAGAAGGCGGCGTCGGCGAGCAGGAACAGATAGCCCCCGTGCGCCGTCCCGTGCCCGTTGACCATCGCCGCGCCCACCGTCATCCGCATCACGGCCCGCCCCGCCGACACCTCGTCCAGCGCGATCCCCAGCGCCCGACAGGTCTCGTCCCGCGCATACAACGCCGCCATCGCGATCTCATCCATGGCCGGCACAACCTCCTGACGAGTCGTCAACTGTCGGATGAACAACACCGCCAGGACTCCCAGCACCACGCCCACCACCTGGTCGTACGGCGTGTAGCCGACGGGCTGATCCTGGAAACGCGCGACGATCGCGGCGCCGAGCGTCTTGGCCAGCCACGCCGCCCACCACGCGTCGCCCTCCCCGGCGAGAGCGCCCAGCCGGCGCTCAGCTGGGTCCACCTGGCGCTGGCGGTGCCCCTGCTGGCCCTGCGGTGGCGCGAACTCCCCTCGACAGCACGGGCGTTGGCGGGACGGATCGAGGGCGATCCACACTAGAGCCCGTCAGCTCCAGGTGCGGTGGTGCGGGGCCGGTGCGGCTGCGGACGCCTGGCGCAGTTCGGTGGCGATCAGCGCCGCCTGCACCCGGCGCTCCACGCCGAGCTTGGCGAGCAGGCGGGAGACGTGGTTCTTGACCGTCTTCTCGGCGAGGAAGAGCCGCTCGCCGATCTGCCGGTTGGTCAGGCCCTCCCCGATCAGCGCCAGCACCTCCTGCTCGCGTGCCGTCAACTCCGGTACCAGGGTGGACGGTTGTGCGGGCTCGGCGTCGCTGCGCAGGCGATTGAGCAGCCGGGTGGCCGCACCCGGGTCGAGCATCGAGCGGCCGGAGGCGACCGTCCGGACCGCCGCCACCAGGTCCGTCCCGCTGATCTGCTTCAGGACGTAGCCGGCGGCGCCCGCCATCACGGCGTCGAGCAGCGCCTCCTCGTCGTCGAACGAGGTGAGCATCAGGCAGGCCAGCCCGGGCATCCGGGAGCGCAGCTCACGGCAGACGGACACCCCGTCGCCGTCGCCGAGCCGGACGTCGAGCACCGCCACGTCGGGTCGCAGCGCGGGCACCCGGACGAGCGCCTGTTCGGCGGTGGCGGCCTCGCCGACCACCTCCAGGTCCGGCTCCCCGTCCAGCAGGTCGTGCACGCCCCGGCGCACCACCTCGTGGTCGTCCAGCAGGAACACCCGGACGGGCGCCGGTGCCCCGGCACCGGCTGTCATGGTCGCCATCGCGCGGCTCCGTCTTCGTCACCCCCGCACACCGACGGCGGGGCCCAGGGCATCATCACCCGCTCACGGAGGAAGGCCCAGGGCCCAACGGCCCCATTCCGGCGCGGCCCTCCTCTCTCCGTGTCACCCTTCCCCTCTCCCGCTGTTCCGGCGCCCCGGAAGGGCGCAGCGCCTCACCGGCCCCGGCTCAGCCGCCCAGGCGGACGAGTTCCCCGCGCTCCAGCGCCGCGTACACCGCGCCGTCCGGCCCGACCGCGATGCCGTGCGGCTCGGCGCCGGGCCCCGGCAGCGGGTGGCCGTCGTACCGGCCGTCCGGGGCGAGGACGCCGATCCGGCCGGCGCCCCACGCGGTGAACCAGAGCCGGCCCGCGGCGTCGGCGGCGATCGCGTGCGGCCGGGCCGCCCGGTCGGGCAGCGGGTGCTCGGCGACCTTGCCGTCCACCGCGATCCGGCCGACCAGCCCGCCGCCGATGCCGACGAACCAGAGCGCGCCGTCCGCCCCCGCGGTGATCCCGACCGGGGCCGTGCCCCCGGTGGGCAGCGGGTGCACGGTGATCTCACCACCGACGGTGATCCGGGCGACGGCGTTCGCCTGGTTGAGCGTGCACCAGAGCGCCCCGTCCGGGCCCGCCGCGACCCCGTACGGCCCGGCCCCGGCCGGGTTGTGCCCCTCCCTAGGGTGTCCCGTCGACCCCGTCCCCCGACCGCCGGACCGCGCGCGGGCCCGGGACGCCGCGCAGGACGGAGATCACGCCCACGCCCGCGGCGCACAACGGGACGGCGAGCAGGGCGCCGAGGATGCCCGCGACGCCGGAGCCGGCCACCACCGCGACCATGATGGTGGCCGGGTGCAGCTCCACCGTGCGGCTCTGGATGAGGGGTTGGAGGATGTTGCCCTCGATCATCTGCACCGCGAGCACCACACCCAGCGCCCACACCGCCGTGCCGAGCCCGCCGTCCGCGAGCGCGACCAGCACCGCCACCGTCCCGGACAGGAACGCCCCGACGAACGGGATGTAGGCGCCGATGAACACCAGCGCGCCCAGCCCCGGCGCCCCCGGCACGCCCAGGGCCACCAGGCCGACGGTGATGAAGGTGGCGTCGATCAGCGCGATCAGCGTGGTCCCGCGCATGAAGCCGGCCATCGCGTCGAAGGCCCGCTCGGCGCACGCGACCACGGTCTCGGCGGTGCGTCCGGGCAGGTAGGAGCGGATCGCGTCGCCGGTGCGGTGCCCGTCGCGCAGGAAGAAGAAGACCAGGGCGAGCGCCAGAACACCGCCGGTGAGCAGCTGGGTGAGCAGGCCGAGCCCGGACAGCACGCCGCTGGTGAGGGCGGAGACGAGGGAGTTGGTCTCGCCCTTGGCGTTCCCGAGGGCGTGCTGGATCTTCGCACCGAACGGCCCGAGCCAGTCGGCGATCCGCTGCCCGGCCTGCTGGAGCGAGGTGGCGATCTGCGGGGCGCTGTGCACCAGTGAGTTGACCAGCAGGGCGATCACCCCGCCGACGGCGGCGACCAGCACCACGCAGGTCAGCCCGGCGGCCAGGCTGCGGCCGACGCCCCGCCGGACCATCCACGGCACCACCGGGTAGAGCAGCGAGGCCCCGAGCAGCGCCAGCACGAACGGCACGGTGGCGGCCCGCAGCTCGACCAGCGCGAAGACCAGCAGCGAGGCAACGGCGAGGAGCAGGATCACCGCCACCGACCACGCCGCCGCCTGCCGGATCGCGGGCGGCAGCATCAGGTACGGCCGACGGTGGTCCGGCGCGCCGCCGGACGGCAGCCGCTCGGACGGCCGCAACTCGGACGGCCGCCGCTCGGACGGCCGCAACTCGGACGGCCGCAACTCGGACGACTCCCGCTCGGACGGGCCCTCCACGGACACGGCCACCTCCGGATCGTCGATGAGTCCGAACTGCCCCATCTCAGCAGACGATCTGATGAAGTGCCCGCTTTGGCCCGATTCCCGGTGCGCCCGACCGGCCTAATCCGCCGCGCCTAGGGCACGTATTCGGTCGTGATCAATCTGCGCGATTCACCCTCGCGGCGGGTCCTGATCCGGTAGACCGTGTTACGTGACGCGAGCGCAATTGACGGATGCGGAGTGGGTGTTGATCGAGCCGTAC
>NZ_JAHTKP010000040.1 GCF_019192735.1 Kitasatospora aureofaciens | reverse complement strand
TCGACCTCGCCTACAACACCGCCGGCGCCGACCGCGTCGCCCTGATCACCGACGCCATGGGCGCCGCCGGCATGGGCGACGGCCTCTACCCCCTCGGCCCCCTCCAGGTCCAGGTCAAGGACGGCGTGGCCCGCCTGGTCGAGGGCGGCGCGATCGCCGGCTCCACCCTCACCCTGGACGTCGCGTTCAAGCGCTCGATCACCGTCAACGGCCTGACGCTCAACCAGACCGTCGAGTCGCTGTCCGCCACCCCGGCCCGCCTCCTCGGCCTCGGCGACACGATCGGCTCGCTGGAGACCGGCAAGCTCGCCGACCTCGTCGTCGTCGACTCCGACACCTACGATCTGGTCGCCGTCATGCGCCGCGGCCAGTGGATCCTCGGCGGCGACAAGTTCGCCACCATGAAGCCCGTCTGACCCCCCGGCCTCCTGACCGGACGTCAACGGCCGCCCTCCCCCGAAGGGGACAGGCGGCCGCTGCGCGTCAGGAGCGCTCGCTCAGCTGCTCGGCTCCACCGTGACCTGGTCGATCAGGATCGGCCCGCCGGACGGGACGGTCATGGTGATGGTGTTCGACCCGGCCTGGAGCTGCGGGAGTATCCACGTGGTGTACCAGGAGGACGCCGGGTCCTTGCCGGGCGAGTAGTTCCTGAACGGCAGACCGCTCGGCCAGTCCTTGCCGTTCACCGTCGCCGCGCCCTTCACGTCGCCGCCGGCGTTGTTGAAGTGCACGGTCAGCTTGTAGGTGCCGGCCGCGGCGACCGCGCCGGTCCAGCTCACCGAACCGCCCGGCTGGAGCGTCAGGTAGCTGCCGTCCGCGGACTTGGCGCCCTTGACGGCGTTGGCGGACGGCGCGTTCTGGGCCTGCAGCTGGCCCGCGTCCACGGTCACCGGACCGCCCGTGGCGGAGGCGCTCGCCGAGGGCGAGGCCGTCGCGGACGCGCCGCCGGAGGCGGTCGTGCCGGTCGTCGCCGGGGCGGTGGTCTGCTGGCCGCCATTGGCGTTCTTGTTGGTGTCCGGGTCACCCGTGGACAGCGCGATCCCGGCGCCGATCGCGATGGCCGCGACCACCGCCACCGCGCCGATCACCGCACCCTTGCTCCGGCCGCTGCTGCCGTGGCGGTCCTCCCCCGGCTGCGGGCGGGAGTGCTCGGCGTAGCGGGTCTGCTGGGTGGGCACGCCGCCGTACTCGGGCTGCTGCTGCGCCCCTTGCTGGAAGTGCTGGGGCTGCTGCTGCCCGTACTGCGGAGGGTACGGCTGCTGCGGCGGCCGCTGCTGCCCGTACTGGGCGCGGCCGACCTCCATCGGGCGGCTGTACGACGTGCGGGGCACGCCCTGCTGGGGCTCGGCCGGCTGCGCGGAGGCGCCTTCGGCCGGGCGGTAGAGGTAGCCGAAGGGGTCGTCGTCCTGCGGGGCACCGCCCCCCGGGCCCTCGGGCACTCCGTTGTTGCCGGCGGTCGTCACGGTGGTCAACTCCCCCATCGCGTTCGCGCCGCCGGGCTGGCAGGCCGCCGGCGCAGGTCATGGACGCTCTCGTTACCCGCGAACCCTACCTGCCCGAGCCGACAGCCCGGAACGAGGCCTTGACAACCCGCCGGTAACCTGAGCCGCCCCGGCTCAGCCCGCCCGGCGGTGCGAGCGCTCGCCGCGGGCCCCGCGCACGGCCCCGCCCCGGGCCCGCTTCTCGTCGTACATCCGCTCGTCCGCGGTGTGCAGCACCTCCTCGATGCTCATCCCGCAGCCCGCCCAGCCGATCCCCAGGCTCACCCCGACCCGCATCCCCCTGCCGTCGATCCGCATCGGCGGGATGATCGCGTTGCGCAGCCGGTGGGCGAGGTCCTTGGCCTCCTCGCGGCCGATGCCGTCGGCCAGCACCACGAACTCGTCCCCGCCGAGCCGGGCCACCGTGTCGCCGTCCCGGACGGCCTGGCTCAGCCGCCGGGCGACCTCGACCAGCACCGCGTCGCCCGCGTTGTGGCCGAAGCGGTCGTTGATCGACTTGAAGCCGTCCAGGTCGCAAAAAATTACCGCGAGCCCCTTGTCCACCGGCACCGCGCCGCCCGAGCGGAACGGGCCGGACCACACCTCGCCGCCCTCGCCGTGGTCCGCCGGGACCACCGCGTGCACGTGCTCCCCGTAGGCCGGGCCGAACGCGGGCGGCGGGCCGCCGTCCGGCACGCCGTACCCGTGCACCGGCCCGGCGTACGGGTCCGCCCCCTCCAGCCCGTCGTACGCGGCGTGCGCGCTGTAGGAGTCGGCCGGGTAGCCGGCGTACGGCTGCGGGTAGGCCCCCTCGCCGGGCCCGGCGACCGCGCCGACGGCCTGCGGCTCGGGGCAGAGCCGGCGGGCCAGCCGGGCCTTCAGCTCGGCACTGTTCGGCAGGCCGGTGAGCGCGTCGTGGCTGGCCCGGTGGGCGAGCTGGAGTTCGTGGCGCTTGCGCTCCTCGATGTCCTCGACGTGGGTGAGCAGGAAGCTCGGGCCCTCGGCCGCGTCCGCCACGATCGAGTTGCGCAGGCACACCCACTGGTAGCCGCCGTCCCGCCGGGACAGCCGCAGTTCGGCCCGGCCGCTCTCGGCGCTGGTGCGTTCCAGCAGCGCGCGGTCCTCGGGGTGGACGAGGTCGGCGAAGCTCTGCTGGCGGAGCACCGCGCGTGGTCGGCCGAGCAGACGGCAGAGCGCGTCGTTGACCCGGGTCAGCTGGCCGCGCCCGGCGCCGTGCAGCTCGGTGATGGCCATCCCGCTGGGCGCGTACTCGAAGGCCTGACGGAAGCTCTCCTCGCTGGCCCGCAGCGCCTGTTGCTCCTTCTCCAGGCGGGCCAGCGCACGTTGCATCTCGGCCCGCAGGCGAGCGTTGCCGATCGCGATGGAGGCCTGCAGCGAGAACATCTCCAGCGCCTCGCGGGTCCACGCCCCGGGCCGCTTGCCACTGCGCGGCCGGTCCACCGAGAGGACGCCGAGCAGGTCGCCGCCGGCGCTGTACATCGGGGCGAGCAGCCCGTCGGCCGGGTGCCAGTCGTTGGCGTAGACGGGCATCGGGCCGTCCCCGATCCAGCGCGGGATGTCGCTGGCGACGGCCCAGCCGCGGTCGTACGGGAGGAAGCGCAGGGTGCCCCAGTGGTCGCTGACGCCGAGCAGCCGGTCCCAGGACTCGCGGGAGCCGACCTGGCCGAGCAGGACGGACGGACCGCCCATGGCGCTCTCCTCCAGCTCCCAGACGGCCGCCACCACGAGGTCGCCGTCCGGCCGGACCAGGCTGACCGCGGCGGCGTCGAAGCCGAGTCCGTGCACCGCGCCCTCGACGACGGCCTGCAGCGTGCCCGCCAGGCTGCGGGCAGCGTTGAGGTCCGCCACGACCCGGTGCAAGGTGCGGAGGGTCGCGAGACGGACGTACGGCTCCGACTCGGCTTCCATGCGGGGGCTCCCCGGCTGCTTCGGATAGTTCTTGATTGGTTATCGTCCGATTGCCAGAAGAACTGAATCACAGGGAGCACAGCGTTCGGCACGCTCGGTCAGCAATAGGCCACCACTTGTGACTTAAATCACATGACACTAATGCGCTCTTAATCAGCTCATCCGCCCCAGAGCGGGACATAAGGCGTTATCAGCACATTTCTCGTGGTCGACCGCACTGACCGCACGCTGAAGCCGACTGTCGCCCGGCAGGCCCCCTGCTTCACTCCTGAGGGTGAGTCCAACCCCGGGCTGCGGCCCTCACCCCTGCGCCTCTGGTCCTACGACCTCGGCCCGATGTCGCGACCCGCGACCGCCGACTACCGTGCGGTACGTGCACCCGTCCCCGCAGCCCGAAGCTGCCTCCCACGCCACGCCCGACGAGTTCCGGGCCGCACTCTCCCAGCTCGCCTCGGGGGTGAGCCTGGTGACCGTCCACGACCCGGAGGACGGCGAGGACATCGGCATGACCGCCACGTCCTTCCTCTCCGTGTCGCTGGAGCCGCCGCTGGTGCTGATCTCGGTCCGTGAGGACTCCCGGATGGACGAGGTGCTCTCCCGGGTCGACACCTGGGCGGTCTCGCTGCTCGCCGAGGAGCAGAAGGCGCTCGGCTCCCGCTTCGCCATGAAGGGCCGGCTCAGCGACCGGCTGCTGTTCGCCGACACCGCGCACCACCGCGGCCCGTGCACCGGCGCCCCGCTGATCGAGGGCGCGCTCGCCACCGTCGAGTGCCGCACCGAGCAGCGGATACCCGCGGGCGACCACACCCTGCTGCTCGGCCGCGTCCTGGAGGCCGTCGTCCCGAACCCGGGCGGCCGGCCGCTGCTCTACTTCCGCGGCGGCTACCGCACGCTGGGCTGAACCCCGGGCCGGCCGCCCGGCGTCACTCCCCGCCGCGCGGAATCCGCCGCCCCTGCTTCAGCTCGGAGCGGTGCCGCTTGTTGAACAGCCGCCGCTCCACCATGCCCCGGCTCGGCCGGGTCGCCCGCCGCGCCTTCGGCGGCGGCGCACAGGCCTCTGTCAGCACAGCCGACAGCCGGGCCGCGGCCGCCTCCCGGTTGCGCCACTGCGAGCGGTACTCCGAGGCCTGGATCACCAGCACCCGGCCGTCCACCAGCCGGCCCGCCAGCCGCTCCAGGGCACGCTCGCGCCACACCTCGGGCAGCGCCTTCGAGGCGGCCAGGTCGTAGCGCAGCTCGACCTTGCTGTCGGAGGTGTTGACGTGCTGGCCACCGGGGCCGGAGGAACGCGAGAAGCGCCAGACGAGCTCGGCGTCGGGGACGACCACCGACCCCCGTACGCGGATGGGCTCGGGCATGTGCCCATCATCCCGCGCCCGGCCCGCCCGGTCACCCGGTTATCCGGTCCGCGCTCCGAGCCCCGACAATGGCCAGTGTGATCGAGCTCGGCTACTCCCTCTCCAACCGCTTCCCCGACCCCCCGCAGACCGACTACCGCGCGGCTTCGGTGCACGCCCTGCGGTACGACCTCTTCTGCGGCGACGTCTACCTCGACGCCGAGGGCGCGGAGCTCTCCACCGCCTGGGGCTGGGTCCCGGTGCTCGACTTCGCCTGGGCGCTGTGCGACATCGCCGAGCAGCTCGACCGCGACCCGGACGGCAGCCGCGCCGCCCGGGTGCAGACCGCCGACCTCGACTTCACCCAGAACACCGAGCTGCTGCGCTTCGCCCGCCGCTTCAACTGGGTCGAGATCACCGCGACCTGGCTGCCCGACGAGCCGCCGGCCGTGGTCCGCCACAGCGACCTGCGGCGCGAGGCCCGGGACTTCCTCCAGGACACCCTCGCCGATCTGTTCGACATGCACCCCGGCCTGGCCGACAACCCGAACATCTGGACGCTCCAGGGCCGGTTCCGTCGACTCTGACCCCGATATTGCCCGGCCTTTGCCCAGAGTTGGCACATCCGGAGAATTGACGACCGTCGACGGAACCAACCCGCCGCACTATTGCGTTGTCCCGGGAAAAGCGAACGAAGGGACAGCAATCACCATGCCAGTGAGCCTCTCCAAGGGTGGCAACGTCTCGCTGACCAAGGAGGCCCCGGGGCTGTCCGCGGTCTCCGTCGGCCTGGGCTGGGACGTCCGCACCACGACCGGCGCCGAATTCGACCTCGATGCCAGCGCCATCGTTCTGAACGCGGACGGAAAGGTGCTGTCCAACGCGCACTTCGTGTTCTTCAACAACACCAGCACGCCGGACAACACCGTCGTGCACACCGGTGACAACCGCACCGGCGAGGGCGCGGGCGACGACGAGTCGATCAACGTCGACCTGGCCGGCCTGCCGGCCGAGGCCGCGAAGATCACCTTCCCGGTCACCATCTACGACGGCACCGCGCGCGGGCAGAACTTCGGCCAGGTCCGCAACGCCTACATCCGCGTGGTGAACGCCTCCGGCGGCGCCGAGATCGCCCGCTACGACCTCTCCGAGGACGCCGCCACCGAGACCGCGATGATCTTCGGCGAGCTGTACCGCAACGGCGGCGAGTGGAAGTTCCGCGCCGTCGGCCAGGGCTATGCCTCCGGCCTGGCGGGCATCGCCCAGGACTTCGGCGTCCAGATCTGACGCCTTTCTCCCGGGGCAACCCCCACACACAACACCGCGGCGCGGGAAGTCGGTCGGTCCGACTCCCCGCGCCGCGGCGGCGTTCCAGGGCCTCAGCGTTTCAGGGCCTCAGCGCGAGGCGCGCAGCTCCGGCAGCTGGATCAGCTCGGTCTCGTCCTCCGGCGTCAGGTCCACCACGGTCGGCTCGCCCTGCTCCGACTGCTCAAGCTGCTCCGGCTCCGCGGCCGCCTGCGCCGCCTTAGCCGTCTCCTCGGCCGCCTGCGCCTCGGCCAGCGCCTTCGCGGCCACCGCCTCGTCGCCCACGACGTCCGCCAGGTCCGTCCGCTCGTTCAGCTCCGCGATGCTGCCCACGGCCGGCGCCGGGGCCGCCGCCCGCACCGCGGCACCCGGACTGCGGCCGAAGAAGCTGAAGCCCTGCCCGCGCACCTGCCCGGACTGCACCGGGCGCGGACGCTGCCGCTCGGCCGGCGCCGCGGGCGCCGCCTGCGTGCCGCCCAGCTGACCGACCGTGGCGGTCAGCATCGGCCGCACCGGCGCGGCCTTCACGGGAGCGGGAGCCTGCGCGGGCGCCTGGGCGGAGGCCGGAGCCTGCGCCGGGGTGGGCACCGCCGGAGCCACCGGAGCCGGTACCGCGGGCGTCATCTTCGCGGGCGCCGGAGCCTGCGTGGCCGGCACCGTCCGCGCCCGCAGCGCGACCTCCGCGCCCGCCGTCCGCTCGCGCTGCGCCTCCTGCGCCGCCGCCCGCCGCTCCAGCAGCCGCAGCACGGCCCCGGCCCGGACGAACGCGGCCGGGCTGGCCGGGTACTTGGGCCGGCTCGCGGCCAGCGCCCGCTGGGCCGCCTCGGCCTCCTTGAGCGCCTGCTCGGCGACCATCACGGCCCGCTCGCGCAGCAGCCGGGCGATCTCCGTCTCGGCCTTCGCCAGCCGCGACTTCTCGGCGGTCAGCCGGCGCCCGAACCGGGTGGCCCGCTCCTCGGCGACCTCCGCCGCGTACTCGGCCTCGGCGAGCTGCTCCTCGAAGCGCTCCTCGGCGCGCAGCCGCTGCGCGGCGGACAGCTCGGCCGCCGCCCGGGCAGTCTTGTCCCGCTGCTTCAGCAGGACCGCGAAGCCGAGCGTCGCGACCACCGCCGCAACCCCCACCGAGCGGACCAGGATGGTGTCCTGGCTGAAAAGCAGGGCGGCCAGAGCGGCGACGAGCAGTACGCCGGCCGCGGTGGGAGGAAAGACCCGGCCGAGGACGGAGGAATGACGGTGGCGTCCGCGAGACATGCCAAGAAACTAGCGTGCGAATTGGGGCCGTGTCAGCCCAGGGTCGGCTTCGGCCCTTGACAGTGCGCAAGTTTTACCGCACGTGCCCGGCACTTCACTCAAGATCACGACAAATGCCCAGTTCAGCGGTGCGAGGCCGCCGGGCCGCCCGGATCGTCGTGATTTTCCGGCAGCTTGCACACGTGCTGGATCCAGAGCGCCGTCGCGATCACCGCCGCCCCCGCCAGCACCGCGAGCCCGGCCGTCACGGCCTGGTCCTTGCGGGCCGGCACGTCCAGCTCGCCGAGCAGGTAGATCCCCGCCCCCGCGTAGATGCCGGTGACCACCGCCGAGACCAGCGCACTGGCCTGCCCCAGCACCACCGCCCGGGCCGCGAGCAGCGGGTCGACCCCCTTCGCGCCGGGCTGCCGCTCGCGCACCGCCTTCAGCCGGGACCGCAGCGAGATCGCGGTCGCCAGCAGGATCACCGCCACCGCGGCCAGCACCACCGGCGCCGCGCCCGGCACGGCCGGCAGCGTGTCCAGGGAGGCCCACAGCTTGGCGCCGGCCCAGGACAGCGCCGTCGTAGCGGCGGTGATGCCGACCAGCAGACGGAGGCGAAGCAGCTTCACTCGGACGAGGTCCTTCCCGGGGTACCAGAGACGGCCGGCCGCCCCGGGGGCCCGGTGCGACGGCGCCAAGCCACCGTACCGGGCCCGGCCGGGCGGACACCCGCGCGGACGGCGGACACCTAACTCGTACGGCCGGGCCCCCACCCGAGTTCCCCGGCGGACCCGGTCGGCCCGCGGCGGGGAAGGGGCCTACTCCGGCAGCGTCAGCCGGATGTCCTCCCGCCGCCGGACGCCCTGCGCGTCCGGGCCGCCGAGCTTCTCCAGCAGCGCGGCGACCTGCCCGTGCCCGGGCACCTCGGCCTCCGGCTGGGCGTCCAGCCACGGCGCGAGCACGAAGGCCCGCTCGTGCGAGCGCGGATGCGGCAACAGCAGTTGCGGGTCGTCGCTGACGACGCCCTCGTACGCCAGGATGTCGACGTCCAGGGTGCGCGGACCCCAGTGGACGGTCCGGATCCGGCCGAAGGCGTCCTCGATCGCGTTGCCGCGCTCCAGCAGGTCGCGCGGGGGCAGCGAGGTGCGCAGCACCACGACCGCGTTGTAGTAGTTGGGCTGTTCGTCGGGGCCGCCGACGGCCTCGGTCTCGTAGACCGCCGAGACGGCCTTGATCCGGAGCCCGGGGGTGTCGGCGAGGGCGTCCACAGCACCCTGCAGGGTGTCCAGGCGGTTGCCCAGGTTGCTGCCGAGCGCGATCACGGCACAGCGCTGGCTGTGCAGTGTCGTGTCGGCGTTGTCCACCCGGCGCTCCAGGTCGAACGTGGTCGGCGAGGCGGTCGGGTCGCTGGTGCTCATCGATATTCCTCTACATCGGAAACCGGGTACACGCCGGCGGTCATGCGCGCCCCCGGTGGATGGTCACGGTCACGTCGTCGAACGGCACGGTGATCGGGGCGTCCGGCTTGTGCACGGTCACCTCGACCTCCTCGACCGCGTCGTGCTTCAGGCACTGGTCGGCGATGCGCTGGGCCAGGGTCTCGATCAGGTCGACCGGCTCCCCGGCGATGATCGCGGTGACCTCCTCGGCCACGATGCCGTAGTGCGCCGTGCGGGTGAGGTCGTCGCCGGACGCGGCGGGGCGGGTGTCCAGGTACAGCACGAGGTCGACCACAAAGGTCTGGCCCTCGATGCGCTCGCGCTCGAAGACGCCGTGGTGGCCCCGGGCACGCAGACCCCGCAGGGTGACGCGGTCCAGCAAACGAATCACTGCTCCCAGTCGGACGGGCCCCGCCCGAAGAAAGGCACGGACGAGCAGGGCGAAGGCGGACGGCAGGCCCGCCACTCCGTTTCGAATCTACCCGCGGGCGCTGACAACGTCTGACCGTCCTACCCGGCACGAACCGTCGCCACGCACACCGGAATGGCGATTGACGTGAACGTTCGGTGACCACTCGGAAATTCCCGGACGACACTCCGGCAGCGAATTGCCGGAGCCGTCCCGGTCAGTCGTCGTCGTCCTCGTCGCCGCTGGTCAGGACGGGTGAGCCGTGGTGCGACCAGAGCTTCCAGCCGGCCGGGGTGCGCCGGAAGAGATTCGTCGAGACGACCTTTCCGCCGACCAGCGGACCGAGTTCTCCCTCCTCCTCCGCCTCGCCGCCGGAGAGGATGTTCTCGGTGCACGTGACAAGGGCCACATCTCCGTGCACCTCGGCCTCGACATCGGTCAGGAAGAACTGGATGTACTCCGTGTTCATCATGATCAGCATGTACGACCGGGTCACCTGGGCCCGCCCGCGCAGCACCGGCCAGCCCGGGTGCACGCACACCACGCCGCCCTTGTCGTCCGCGTCCGCGGCCCCCAGCCAGGCGTCCTCTACCGCCTCCAGGTCCCCCCGCTCCAGCGCCTCGTAGAGCGCCCGGTTCGCCGCGAGCACGGCCTCCACGTCCGCCTCGCGGGCTCGTCCCGCCGCCGCGCCGCTCACCCTGCCGTCACCTGCCACAGACCCTCCCGTCCTAGCCCTGCCGGGCCGCCTGCTGCCAGGCCGCTACCACCCGGACGGCATCCGCCGTGCCGGACACGTCGTGCACCCGCACCGCCCAGGCCCCCGCCCGGGCCGACAGCACCGACACCGCAGCGGTCGCGTCGTCGCGCTCCCTGGCCGGGCGCAGTTCCCCGGTTTCCGGGTCGGCCAGCAGCGTACCCAGGAACCGCTTGCGCGATGCGGCCACGAGGACGGGACGGCCGAGCGCGGTGAGCGCGTCCAGCCGGCCGAGCAGCGCCCAGTTGTGCTCGGCGGTCTTGGCGAAGCCCAGCCCCGGGTCGAGGATCAGCTGGTCCTCCTTGACGCCGGCCGCCAGCAGCGCGTCCACCCGGGCGGTCAGCTCGGCGACGACGTCCCGCACCACGTCGTCGTAGACGGCCAGCCGGTCCATGTCGGCGGACTGCCCGCGCCAGTGCATCACCACGAACGGCGCGCCGGTCTCGGCGATCACCCGGGCCATCGCCGGGTCGGCGAGCCCGCCGGAGACGTCGTTGACGAGCCTGGCGCCGGCCGCCACCGCCTGCTCGGCGACGGAGGCACGCATGGTGTCGATGGAGACCACCACCCCGGCCTCGGCCAGCTCGCGCACCACGGGCAGCACCCGGCGCAGCTCCTCCTCCTCGGGCACCCGCTGCGAGCCGGGCCGGGTGGACTCGCCGCCGACGTCCACCAGGTCCGCGCCCCGGGCCCGGAGCGCGAGCCCGTGCGCGATCGCGCGGGCCGGGTCGTGCCACAGCCCGCCGTCCGAGAAGGAGTCGGGCGTGACGTTGACCACACCCATCACGGCGCAGCGGTCGAGCCGCGGCAGTCCGGCCGGCAGCGAGAAGGACGGCGAGTTGCTCATGCCCTCATTATCGAACGGGGCCCCCGCCGAGGATCCTCGGCGGGGGCCCCGGACGGTCCGGCGGTGCCTCAGGCGGCCTCGGTGACCTCGTGGGCGGCCGGGGCGGGCATCAGGCCCTCGCGCTGGCGCTTGCGGCCGAAACGCGGCATGCCGAGGGTGATGAAGGCCTCGGCCTGCATCGCGGCGAAGCCGATCCGCGGCAGGTCCCGGGTGTTGGGGAAGACCAGGAAGCGCGGCTCCCACTCGGGCTGGAACTTGGCGTTGAACTTGTACAGCGACTCGATCTGGAACCAGCGCGACAGGAACACCAGCAGCCCGCGCCAGGCCCGCAGCACCGGGCCGGCGCCGATCCGCTCGCCGCGGGCCAGCGCCGAGCGGAACATCGCGAAGTTGAGCGACACCCGGCGGACGCCCAGGTCGGGCACGGCCTGGAGGGCGGCGACGATCAGCAGCTCGTTCAGGCCCGGGTCGGCGGCGCGGTCGCGGCGCATCAGCTCCAGCGAGATGCCGTCCGGCCCCCAGGGCACGAAGTGCAGCACGGCCTTCAGGTCGTCGCCGCTCTCGCCCTCCTCCGGGTCCTTGTGGGCGGTGACCACGACGCAGTTGTCGTCGAGCGGGTCGCCGAAGCGGCCGAGGGCCATCGAGAAGCCGCGCTCGGTGTCGGTGCCGCGCCAGCCGGCGGCGGCCTCGGCGATCCGGTACTTCTCCTCGACGGTCAGCTCGGAGACCCGGCGGACCTTGCAGGAGTAGCCGTTGCGCTCGATCCGCTTGACCATCTGGCGGACGTTGCGCATGGCCCGGCCGGCGAGCGAGAAGGTGCTGGTGTCGACGATCGCCTCGTCGCCCAGCTCCAGCGCGTCCAGGCCCGCCTCGCGGGTCCAGACCTCGCCGCCGACCTCGCTGCAGCCCATCACGGCGGGCACCCAGGCGTGCTCGCGGGCCTCGGCCATGAACACCTTGATCGCGCCCGGCCAGGCCTCGACGTCGCCGACCGGGTCGCCGGAGGCGAGCATCACGCCGGAGACCACCCGGTAGGAGATGGCGGCCTTGCCGGTGGGCGAGAACAGCACGCTCTTGTCGCGGCGCAGCGCGAAGTAGCCGAGCGAGTCACGCTCGCCGTGCCGGTCGAGCAGCCCGCGGACCTTCTCCTCGTCCTCCGGGGTGAGCTCGGGCTTCGGCTTGCCCGGGCGCAGCGCCAGGTAGGCGGTGGTGAAGGCGGTCAGCAGACCGAGCCCGCCGAGCAGGTAGGCGACCAGGTCGGACATCCGCTCGTTGTTGTAGCGGATCGGGCCCTCGAAGCCGAACAGCCCGTACGCGACGTGCTGGAGGCGCTCGAACAGGGCCGGGTGGCCGATCTCGTACTTGGTCCGGGTGCTCACGATCAGCAGGCCGAGCAGGCCGCTGACGGTGCCCATGGCGATCAGGTTGACCAGCGCGCGCCAGCGGGTGCGCGGGTCGGCCTTGGCGTAGAACTCGCGCTGGTGCACCAGCATCACGGCGAAGACCACCAGCGACACCACGGCCGGGCCGATCTGGTGCCAGCGCACGATGTGCAGCGCCGCGCCGACCGGCAGCAGGACGCAGACCGCCCGCCAGGCCCGCCGCTTGCGCCGGCGCAGCGCGTGCGCGAGCAGCACCAGCAGGATGCCGATCATCATCGTCCCGACCGCGGCCAGGCTGGTCGTCCCGCCCGGCAGCTGCCCGGCGAAGCTGTGCATCTTGCTGTGCCGGAGCTTGGGGAACACCGCGCTGGCGATGTCCACCAGTCCGATCAGCAGACAGGCGTAGCCGATCGCGCCGGGGAGCCAGGCCCTCGGCACGGCAGCGGCCTGGTTGCGAAGCGTCTGCAGGCCACGGCGGCGGCGCGGCTGCTCGGGGCTCGGCTCAACGGACACGGGAACGCTCATGGAAGCTCAGCGTAGAGGCTGCGGGGCGCTGTCCGGTCACTCCGGGGGAGCACGCGTGATGGACCTTCATGCCTATTCCTTCATCAGGCAATGCGCACACAAAGCAACCGGAAACGGACGGTAAACCGGTGCCGAGAGCGCGCTGCGGGTTGAGCCGGGGGCGGGAGCCGGGGGCCGGCGCCGCGTGGCGCGGCGAAGCCCTCCGGGACGCATTACGTACGGTGGACGCCGCATTCTAGGGCGCCGGTTGCCTGCGATCACCCCCGGCCTCCCGACCTGCCCCGGCGCCCGGACAGCCTAGCCGCGGTGGCCCGGGCTGACGGACCGCCAGACGATGAAGCGTGCACCGACAGGGTCCCACCGGAAGGCCGACGGCATGGAACTGACCAGCGACGCGCTGGTGAACTCGCTGCTCGCACTCGGCGCTGCGGCTCTCATCACCACCCTCTGGATCTGGCCCCGGCTCGCGAGGCAGCGCCCGCTGCCGGTCCTCGGCCGGATCGGCCTGCTGACGGTCACTCAGGCCTCGGTCCTGGCCGTGCTGGCGCTGTCGGTGAACAACTCCTTCGGGTTCTACACCTCCTGGGACGACCTCCTCAACCCCGGCGGCGCCAAGCTCACGCTGACCAGCAACGAGAACCACAAGGGCGGCACCCCGGTCTCCGACGCGCTGATCCAGCCCACCAACGAGGGCGGCCTGGAGACCATCCACGACCTGCCCAAGGGCCCGCCCGAGGAGGCCGGCAAGGTCGAGTCGGTCCGGGTGACCGGCAAGGAGACCGGCCTGTCCGACCAGATGTTCGTCTACCTGCCGCCGGAGTACTTCGACCCGAAGTTCGCCCTGGTCCGCTTCCCGGTGCTGGTGACCATCTCCGGCTTCCCCGGCACGACGCTCAACCTGGTGAAGGAGCTGCCGGTCGTCCAGACCGCGGCGGACCTGCAGAAGAACGGCAAGATGCCGCCGACCATCGTGGTGCTGACCCGGCCGACGGTCGCCCCGCCGCGCAACACCGAGTGCGTGGACGTCCCCGGCGGCCCGCACGCCGAGTCCTGGTTCGTCAAGGACCTCCCCGAGGCCCTGCGCACCACCTACCGGATCGGCCGCTCACCCGCCTCCTGGGGCGTCTTCGGCTACTCGACCGGCGGCAGCTGCGCGATGCGGCTGGCGATGCGCTTCCCCGGCGTCTACGGGACCTCGGTGGGCCTGCACGGCGACTTCAACGTGCACGAGGACCAGTTCACCGGCGGCAGCCTGTTCGGCGGCGACAAAGCGCTGGCGCAGCAGAGCGACCTCGCCTGGCGGCTGCAGAACCTCCCGGCGCCGGCCCTGTCGATGCTGGTGGTCTCCACCCGCAAGGAGCCGGACTACCCGCAGACCGCCCAGTTCGTCGAGCAGGCCGAGCAGGCCGCGGCGGCCAACCCGCAGTTCAAGGTCGATTCGCTCTACCTCGACGACGGCGGCCACAACTTCGACAGCTGGGTCCGGGAGCTCCCGGCCTCGCTCGAATGGGCGGGCACGCACCTCGGATAGCGCGTGCGAGTGATTACCCGCCGGTCCCCGCCCCGGCCGGCGGCTCGGGGGAACGTATCGCGGCCGCCCGTCCGACTCCCTGGCGGGCGCCGCCCCGGATCCGCGCAGGAGGCGCCGTGCTGAGCACCCGCTCGCTCTTCACCGAGATCTACCGGAACGACCAGGCCTACCAGCTGTTCTGCAGCATCGCGGCCGGCGGCGAGGACCAGGGCGGCTGGGAGAACGAGCGGATCACCGTACTCACCCGGGACCCGGTCCTCGCCCCGAAGGTCGCCCGGCACGGCGCCGACGAGCGAAAGCACGGCCGGATCTTCACCCAACTGCTGAACAAGCGCGGCCTGCCCAAGGTCGACGTCCCCACCGAGGCCGACTACTGCATGCTGCTGGAGGCCCAGGGCGTCGGCCTGTCCCACGAACGGCTGAACAGCGACGTCCCGCTGACCGACCGCGAGATCATCACCTACCTCGCGCACAGCCGGGTCACCGAGCAGCGCGCCGCCGAGCAGATGCGCCAGCTGGTCAAGGTGTACGGGGACAACCCCGACCTCGGCCGGGCGATGCGGATGATCTCCGCCGACGAGGACAACCACCTCGCCTACTGCCACGAGGAGCTGCTGCGGCTGCGGGCCGAGGGCCACGGCCCGTACATCCGGCACACCCTGGAGACCAGCGCCCGCGGCGAGATCCGCACCCACCGGGACGTCGGCCTCGCGGTGACATCCCGGATGGCGAAGATCCTCCGCTGGCCGCGCTGGCAGGTGGCACTCATCACCCTCGGGGTGCACGCCCTCTACCTGTACGACCGCGCGTTCGGCTGGCGGCGGATGGTGACGCTGCGGATGCCCGAGCGCCGCAACGCGCTGGGCACCCCGGCCCCGCCGCACGTCGAGCACAAGGTGCTCTGAAGCGGCCCCCTCGGCGGCCGATGCCCCTATCGCCCGATGATGAGGCTCATCGCCTCGGCCCGGGTGGCCGGGTCGCGCAGCTGCCCGCGCACGCAGGACGTGATGGTCTTGGCGCCCGGCTTGCGGATCCCGCGCATCGACATGCACATGTGCTCGCACTCGACGACCACGATCGCGCCGCGCGGCTCCAGGATCCGCATCAGCGCGTCGGCGACCTGGCTGGTCAGCCGCTCCTGCACCTGCGGCCGGCGGGCGTAGACGTCGACCAGCCGGGCCAGCTTGGACAGGCCGGTGATCTTGCCGCTGGTGGACGGGATGTACCCGACGTGCGCCACGCCGCGGAACGGCACCAGGTGGTGCTCGCAGACGGACGTCAGCTCGATGTCCTTCACGAGCACCATCTCGTCGTGCCCGAGGTCGAATGTGGTCGTCAGGACGTCCTCCGGCTCCTGCCAGAGGCCCGCGAATATCTCCTTGTACGCACGCGCGACCCGGGCCGGGGTCTCCAGCAGGCCCTCGCGGTCCGGGTCCTCACCCACGGCGAGCAGCAGCTCGCGGATGGCGTTCTCGGCCCGCTTCTGGTCGAAGATCCCGACGGCGGGCGGACCGTCGAGCGTCACCGGGTCGATCATGCGGGCCTCGCTTACTCAGGGGGAACGACGTTGCGAACAGCACGGATGCCGCGCCTCCAGGGTACAAACCCTGGTGACGCGGCATCCATTCCGTCCTGAGGCCCGTCCTGAGGCCCGGGATCAGCCCTCGGTCGGCGGCTCCACGGCCGGCAGCGGCGGGAGCTTCACGACGTCGACCGGAACGGTGTCGCCGACGGCGGAGCCGTTGGTGAGCGCCAGCTCCTTCGGCGACTGCACCGGCGGCCGGGTGGACGGCGTACGGCGGGACGAGCCCGTCCAGGCCGGCCGGGTCGGACGCTTGACGATCGGGGCGAAGATCTCGGCGATCTGCTCCTTGTTCAGGGTCTCCTTCTCCAGGAGCTCCAGAACCAGGTTGTCGAGCACGTCACGGTTCTCGACCAGGATCTCCCAGGCCTCGTTGTGCGCGGCCTCGATGAGCTTCTTGACCTCTTCGTCGACCAGCCCGGCGACCTCTTCCGAGTAGTCGCGCTGGTGGCCCATCTCACGGCCCAGGAACGGCTCCGAGTTGTCGCTGCCGAACTTGATCGCGCCGAGGCGCTCGGTCATGCCGTACTGGGTGACCATGGCCCGGGCCGTCGCGGTGGCCTTCTCGATGTCGTTCGAGGCACCGGTGGTCGGGTCGTGGAAGACCAGCTCCTCCGCCGCGCGCCCGCCCAGCATGTAGGCCAGCTGGTCGAGCATCTCGTTGCGGGTGGTGGAGTACTTGTCCTCGTCCGGCAGCACCATCGTGTAGCCGAGGGCCCGGCCGCGGGACAGGATGGTGATCTTGTGCACCGGGTCGCTGTACTGGCAGGCCGCCGCAACCAGGGCGTGACCGCCCTCGTGGTACGCGGTGATCTTCTTCTCCTTGTCGGACATGATCCGCGTGCGCTTCTGCGGACCGGCCACGACGCGGTCGATCGCCTCGTCCAGGATGCCGTTGTCGATCAGCTTCTTGTCCGAGCGGGCGGTCAGCAGCGCGGCCTCGTTGAGGACGTTCGACAGGTCCGCGCCGGTGAAGCCGGGGGTGCGCTTGGCGACGGCCGACAGGTCGACGTCGGGCGCGATCGGCTTGCCCTTCTGGTGCACCTTGAGGATGTCCAGCCGGCCCTGGAGGTCGGGGCGCTCCACCGCGATCTGGCGGTCGAAGCGGCCCGGGCGCAGCAGCGCCGGGTCCAGGATGTCGGGGCGGTTGGTCGCCGCGATCAGGATCACGCCGCCCTTGACGTCGAAGCCGTCCATCTCGACCAGCAGCTGGTTGAGGGTCTGCTCGCGCTCGTCGTGGCCGCCACCGAGACCCGCACCGCGGTGCCGGCCGACGGCGTCGATCTCGTCGACGAAGACGATCGCCGGGGCGTTCGCCTTGGCCTGCTCGAACAGGTCGCGGACCCGGCTGGCACCGACACCGACGAACATCTCGACGAAGTCCGAGCCGGAGATCGAGTAGAACGGCACCCCGGCCTCGCCCGCGACGGCACGCGCCAGCAGGGTCTTGCCGGTACCGGGCGGGCCGTAGAGCAGCACGCCCTTGGGGATCTTGGCGCCGACGGCCTGGAACTTGGCCGGCTCCTGCAGGAACTCCTTGATCTCGTGGAGCTCCTCGACCGCCTCGTCCGCACCCGCGACGTCCGCGAAGGTGGTCTTGGGGGTGTCCTTGGTGAGCAGCTTGGCCTTGGACTTGCCGAACTGCATGACCCGCGAGCCGCCGCCCTGCATCTGGTTCATCAGGAACAGGAAGACCAGGACGATGATCACGATGGGCAGCATCGACAGCAGCAGGCTGACGAAGGTGCTCTGCTTCTCCGGGCTGATGGTGTAGCCCTCGGACAGCGTGTTCGGGTCCTTGTCGTTGATCTGCGCCTGCAGCTTGTCGGCGATCGCGACACCCTGGTCGCCGATGTACGAGGCCTGGAACTTGCTGCCGGACGGGGTCTTGCCCGTACCGGCGTTGGACAGCGTGGCGCCGTCCTTGAGCTGAATCTTGATCGTGTTCGAGTCACCAGTGGTGATCTGCGCGGACTTGACCTGCTTGGCGTCGATCGCCGCGACCACCTGACCGGTGTCCACCGTCTTGTAGCCGTTCGAATCCGAAACGACCTGCATCAAGACGATGACGGCGAGGACGGCCAGCACGATCCACATGATCGGCGCACGGAAGTATCGCTTGACGTCCATCCATGCGGGGCGTTGCCGCCCCGTCCCTCCTGCCACTCAACGGCGCCGTAGGGCTGTGGGCCGCGGCGCAATCCGAATCGGTGCTCATGTGAAGAGCGGTTTATTGGACCGTACCGCAGTCGGACCCACCCATGGCGGGAGCACAGCGACACAGCTTTGTTCTTTGTCCCCCCGTCCAACGGGCGAGAACAACCTACTGTTCCCGCCCGTAGCCCGAACGGGCTCTCAGCCGCCGTAGACGTGCGGAGCGAGGGTGCCGATGAACGGCAGGTTGCGCAGCTTCTCCGCGTAGTCGAGGCCGTAGCCCACCACGAACTCGTTCGGAATGTCGAAGCCGACGTACTTCACGTCGATCTCGACCTTGGCCGCGTCGGGCTTGCGCAGCAGGGTACAGACCTCCAGCGAGGCCGGGCCGCGCGAGCCCAGGTTGCCCAGCAGCCAGGACAGCGTCAGACCGGAGTCGATGATGTCCTCGACGATCAGCACGTCCCGGCCGGCGATGTCGGTGTCGAGGTCCTTGAGGATCCGCACCACACCGGAGGACTTGGTGCCCATGCCGTAGGACGACACGGCCATCCAGTCCATGGTGACCTGCGAGTGCAGGGCCCGGGCGAGGTCGGCCATGACCATCACGGCCCCCTTGAGGACGCCGACGATCAGCAGGTCCTTGCCTGCGTAGTCCCGGTCGATGCGCTCGGCCAGCTCCAGGAGCTTGGCGTCGATCTCGTCCTTGCTGATGAGCACCTTCGCGAGGTCAGCGCCCATGTCGTTCTGGTCCACCGGGGATACGTCCTCAAACGTTCGGGGTCTGTGTGGCCGGCGGTCCGGCTCCCCGGGCATGCCTGCCCGTCAGTCGCCCTGCCGCCGAAAGACCAGCGTGCCACACCTGCGGGTGGCCTCGACGCCCCCGGGTAGGTGCAGGGGCCCCTGGCCACGCCATCCGGTGATCAGCAGGTCGATGGTTTCCAGGTGCCGCGCGAACAGGTCGCCGGCCGGGCAGCCCGCCCGCAGCGCGGCCCGGCGCAGCACCCGGCGGCGGACCGCGGGTGGCAGCTCGGCCAGCTTCACGGCGTCCAGGGCGCCTTCGCCCGTCCGGAGGTCGCGTTCGGCCAGCGAGGCCCACTGGTCGAGCGCGTCGGCGTCGTCCCGGAAGAGCCGGGCGGTACGGGCCAGCGCCTCGACCACGCCGCCGCCCAGGTGCTTCTCCAGCACCGGCAGCACCTCGTGGCGCACCCGGGAGCGGGTGTAGGCGGGGTCACAGTTGTGCGGGTCGTCCCAGACCGGGATCGCCTGCGCGGAGCAGGCCTGCCGGGTCGCGGCCCGGTCCAGCTCCAGCAGCGGGCGGCGGTAGCGGCCCTTCTGGGCGGGCATGCCGGCCAGCGAACGGGCACCCGAGCCTCGGGCCAGGCCCAGCAGCACCGTCTCGGCCTGGTCGTCCCGGGTGTGGCCGAGCAGCACCGCGATCGCGCCGTGGCGCTCGGCGGCCTCGTCCAGGGCGGCGTAGCGGGCGTCCCGGGCGGCGGCCTCCGGACCACCGTCGCGGCCGAC
This sequence comes from Kitasatospora aureofaciens, assembly GCF_019192735.1. Classification (GTDB taxonomy): domain Bacteria; phylum Actinomycetota; class Actinomycetes; order Streptomycetales; family Streptomycetaceae; genus Kitasatospora; species Kitasatospora aureofaciens_A. Next base: position 52,251 of record NZ_JAHTKP010000040.1, on the reverse strand, counting down.
CCGGACCGGGATCGCCTCGACGGGGTCGAGGCCCAGCGAGCGCAGCCGTTCGGCCACCTGGGCGGCACGGTCGGCGGATCCTGGCTGGAGGCCGTGGTCGACGGTGACGGCGCCGACGCGCAGGCCGATCTTGGGCGCCTCGAAGGCGGCGGCGATGGCCAGCGCCATGGAGTCCGCGCCGCCGCTGACGGCGACCAGGACCAGCGGCGAGCCGGGCGCGGCCGGGGTGCGGGGCAGACCGGACGGGTGGCGCGCGGCGTTGCCGATCAGGGTGGTGCCGACGGCGGCACCGACCAGCGGCGCCCCGGCCGGGCGCTCGCGGGGCTCGCGCTCGGGCGCGGTGAAGGTGGTACCGGCCTCGGTGGCGAGGTCGGTGAGCGTGCGGCGAACGGCCAGGCGTATCGCGGCGACGGCGGGGTGTGGGCCCACGGCGGACGACTCCTCGGCGGAGGGGGGACAGGACGACTGTGGACGCGGCAGGGACCGCGCACTCTGTGAGCACCGTGTTACCGGGCGCTCACAGATGGTGGCAGAAAGGAGCGACCCGCTACGCCACCCGCGCCACCGGTACGACCACCGTCCCACGTTCGGGTGAATGGAGAAACGTATCTTCACCGTCGGTCCGCCCGATTGGACCACTCGTACGAACGGGTTTGACCGCCGCCGACCGGCGGCGGTCCAGGTCGGGGCCCGGGTCCACGTCCTTGGTCCCGGTCCGGGCCCGGGCCCGGGCCCGGGTCAGCGGGCGACGCGGGCGACCCAGGCGGCCGGGTCGTGGATCTCCTCCTTGGTCGGCAGGGTGTTCGGGGACGTCCAGACCCGGTTGAAACCCGCCATGCCGACCTGCTCCACCACGCCCCGGACGAACACCGCGCCGTCCTGGTACTGGCGGAGCTTGGCGTCCATCCCCAGCAGCCGGCGCAGCACCAGGTCCAGCCGGTTCGCGCCGCGGTCCCGGCGCTGCTGGAACTTCTCCCGGATCTCCGCCACGGTCGGCACCACGGCCGGGCCGACGCCGTCCATCACCACGTCCGCGTGGCCCTCCAGCAGCGACATCACCGCCGTCAGCCGGCTCAGGATCTCGCGCTGCGCGGGCGACTGGACGATCTCCAGCAGCCCGGTCGACGCCGTGCCGCCGGCCGGCTCCCGGCCGCCGACCCCCGGCAGTCCGCCGCCCAGCGCGCCCGCCGCGTCCCGCAGCCGGTCCAGCAGGGCGCCCGGGTCGACGTCCGTCTCGGCCAGGAAGGACTGCACCTCGGACTGGATGTGGTCACGCAGCCACGGCACCGCCGTGAACTGCGTGCGGTGGGTCTCCTCGTGCAGGCAGACCCAGAGCCGGAAGTCGGACGGGTCGACGTCCAGCTCCCGCTCGACGTGCACGATGTTCGGCGCCACCAGCAGCAACCGGCCCGGGCCCGGCCCGTCCGGACCGAGACGCGGCTTGTCGAACAGGGCGGCCGGGCTGTCCGGCGCCTCCAGCGAGGGCTCCGCGGGGGCGAAGGTCTCGTACTGGCCGAGCACCTTCGACGCCAGGAACGCCAGCAGCGCACCCACCTCGATGCCGGTGGCCTTCTCCCCCACCGAGCCGAACACACCCGCCGTCGGACTGTTCGCCCGGCGGGCCTGCAGCTTCTCCACCAGCGGCTGGACGATCGTGCGGAACCCCGCCACATTGGCCCGCACCCACCCGGGCCGGTCCACCACCAGCACGGGCGTCGCGGCGGCCGCGACCAGACTCGTCGACCGCATCCCGGTGAACGCCCGGACGTGCTCCTCCGCCTCCAGCGCATGCCGGCGCAGCTCGGCCACCACAGCCGCCGCCTCCGCCCGACTGACCTCCGGCCCCGGCCGCACCAGCCTGGTCGCGGTTGCGACCGCGAGATTCCAGTCGACCATGTCCGCACCGCCACTCGCGCTCGTCATGCCCTCACCGTACGTGCTCCCGACCACCTGAGGGAGCCACCCACCCCGACCAACCCACCCGGCCCGCCCCCTGCCCCTGCCCACCGACCCCGGCCCGACAACCATGAGCCGACGGCCGGCACCCCCCGCCCAGCCCCACAGCCCGCCGCCAACCTTGCCAACTCCCCTGCTCTCAACCCCCGTTGCCGTGGAGTCGGCGACAGCCGCAGGATCCGGGCCGGGCAGCAGTACGCCCCGGAGCGGCACGAGCAGCATCGCTGGCAGCCTGGGCGAACACTGCTCCGGGGGGCGCCACGGGCGGCTTGGACCGCTGCTTGCGGGTGGGGGTTTTTCGCTGCGCGCGGTTTCCCGCGCGCAGCGAAAGTTGAGGCAGGGAGGGGGGAGCCGGAGGGCTGCGGGTCAGTGGCAGCCGCAGGTGGTCAGGCGGGCGACGATACGGTCCATGGCGGCGCGAGCGGCGTCGGCGTCGGCGTCGGTGCGGGTCATCACGGCGAAGGTGAGGAGGCGGCCGTCGGCGTCGACGACGGTGCCGGCGAGGGTGTTGACGCCGCGGCGGGTGCCGGTCTTGGCGCGGACCAGGCCCGCCGCGTCGGCCGCGCCCGAGCCGGTGCCGAAGCGTTTGCCGAGGGTGCCGGTGAAGCCCGCGATGGGGAGGCCGGTGAGGACCGGGCGCAGGGTGGGGTGCTGGTCGGAGGCGGCCAGGGCGAGGAGTTGGACCAGGACGGCCGGCGGGATCGCGTTGTCGGGGTGCAGGCCGCTGCCGTCGTTGAGGACCACGCCGGCCATCGGCACGCCGAGCCGGGTGAGTTCCTGCTTCACCGCGGTGGCGGCGCCCTCGAAGCCGGCGGGCTGGTGGGCGGCGAGGGCTGCCTGACGCGCGATCGCCTCGGCGAGGGTGTTGTCGGAGGTGGTGAGCAGCCGCTCGACCAGCCGGGCGATGGTCGGCGAGTCGACCCGGCCGAGGACCGGCGCGGTTGCGGCGGCCGGCGCGGCGGCGAGCTTGGCCTTGCCGTCGACGGTGATGCCCTGGGCCTTGAGCAGGGCGGCGAAGCCGTCGGCGGCCGCGCCGGCCGGGTCGGCGACACGGGCCGGCGCATCCTCGCGGCTCTTCGGGTCGATCTTGCCCTCGTCGATCATCAGCGGGACGACCAGCGGGATGTTCGCCGCGTCGTAGTTCTTGTGCTGAGGGTTGCCCGCGTACAGGGACAGGTCGTAGTCGAGCTTGACCGTCGTGGTGCCGGCGGCCTTCAGGGCGGCGGCGGTCTGCCGGGCGAGCGCGTCGAGCGAGGCGGGGGTGGTGTCGGCGTCGGCGGGGAGGCCGCCGATCTGCACCTGGTCGGCGGGCAGCGCGGTGAGCGTCGGGTCGCCGCCACCCACGAGGGTGATCTCGCCGGGATTCGCGCCCTTGACCACCCGGGTGGTCAGCCGGGTGTCGCCGGGGATCAGCGAGAGGGCCGCGATGGAGGTGGCGAGTTTGGTGGTGGAGGCGGGGGTGGCCGGGGTGTTCTCCCCCGAGCCGTACAGGAGTTGGTCGCCGGCGGCGTCCGCGACGGCGAACGTGACGGTGCCGAGGTTCTTGTCGGCGAGCGCCGCGGCGAGCGCCTGCTGGAGCCCCTGGGTGGTGGGCAGTCCGGCGGCGGGGCCGGCGTCGACGGAGGCCAGGACGGTGGCGGCCGCGGGGGCCGGCCGGGCGACGGGAGACCCACTGCCGCTCGGCGCGGACGCGCCACCAGCGGCCCCAGCAGCACCACCGGCACCCGTGGGCCCGGAGGAGGCGCCCGGGTCGGCCGGGTGCCGGCTCCCGTCGTCGCCGGAGCGCTTGCCGTTCCCGTGGTCCCCCTTCCCGCGGTCCCCGGCGTCTTGGCCCCCCTTGCCGTGGTCGCCCTTCTTGTCGCCCTCCCGGCCGTCGTCCTCCCCGGGCCCGGCGCTGTGTCCGCCCGGGGGCGGGGACGGCTGCGCATACGCTCCGCCCGAGGTCAGCACCGTTCCGGCCATCAGCAGTGCCGCGCCGAACAGCCCGGCGGCCGTCCCCCTGCGGCGGCGCCCCGCCCCCACCCCAGCTCCCACCGACCGGCCCCTTTCCCGAGCACTCACTCCCGTAGGAGACACTTGGATTCTGTCAGTCCCTACCTTGGAGGAACCGTTGGAATTCGACGTCCTTATCGAAATCCCGAAGGGCTCTCGTAACAAGTACGAGGTCGACCACGAGACCGGCCGTCTGCGGCTCGACCGGATGCTCTTCACCTCGACCCGTTACCCGGCCGACTACGGCTACGTCGAGGGCACGCTCGGCGAGGACGGCGACCCGCTGGACGCGCTGGTGATCCTGGACGAGCCGACCTTCCCCGGCTGCCTGATCAAGTGCCGCGCGATCGGCATGTTCCAGATGACCGACGAGGCCGGCGGCGACGACAAGCTGCTGTGCGTCCCGGCGACCGACCCGCGCTGGGAGCACCTGCGGGACATCCACCACGTGTCGGAGTTCGACCGCCTGGAGATCCAGCACTTCTTCGAGGTCTACAAGGACCTGGAGCCGGGCAAGTCCGTCGAGGGCGCCAACTGGGTCGGCCGCGCCGAGGCCGAGGCCGAGGTCACCGCTTCGATCAAGCGTCTGGCGGAGCAGGGCGGTCACTGAGCCGTCGTTCCGATCTCGTTCGATCAGGACAGTTCGAGGTAGGTCGGGGCAGCCGGAGGCCGGGGTTCGCGGATTCGTCCGCGGCCCCGGCCTTTGCCGTTTCCGGGGTTCGGGCGGAGAGTGGGTTTTGCCGACAGGCTGCCGGCAAGACGTGAGATTAGGTTAGGCTAACCAAAATCGTCGGCGCCGAATCCGATCCCTGGAGGCCGCATGCCCACGCCCGAGCCCGTCCCGTTCTCCACCGTGCTCCGCACCGCGAGCAGCGAGGAGCACGCGGCCGCGGAACACTCCTCGTTCATGAGCCACCTGCTCGACGGGCGGCTCGGGATCGAGGCCTACGCCGACCTCACCGGCCAACTCTGGTACGTCTACCGGGCGCTGGAGGCCCGGGCGGAGCAGCTGGCGGAGCACCCGCTGGCCGGGCCGTTCATCGACCGGGCGCTGCTGCGCACCGCCGCCATCGAGGCCGACCTGGCGCACCTGCGCGGGCCGGACTGGCGGGACGGGCTGGCGCCGCTGCCGGCCACTGCCGCGTACGTCGCGCGGGTGGAGGCGCTGGCCGCCGAGTGGCCGGGCGGGTACCTCGCACACCACTACACCCGCTACCTGGGCGACCTGTCCGGCGGGCAGATCATCCGCGGTGTGGCCGAGAGGACCTGGGGCTTCGAGCGCAAGGGCGACGGCGTGCGGTTCTACGTCTTCGAGGAGGTCGGGAACCCGGCCGCCTTCAAGCGCGCGTACCGGGAGAAGCTGGACGCGGCCGGGCTGGCGATGGACGAGATGGAGCGCCGCCGGGTGGTCGAGGAGTGCAAGCGCGCCTTCGTCCTCAACGGGGCGGTCTTCCGCGACCTGGACGCGCGCTACCCGCTGAGCGCGTAGCCGGTTCCCGATGGAACGGCCCCGGCGAGCAGGGTGCTCGCCGGGGCCGCCGCGCGTCCCGGGGGTGCTTCAGGACTGCGCGCCGCGCCGGTTGCGGACCAGCGCGGTGGCGCTGCCGCCGACCAGCAGCAGACCGGCGGCGGTGGCCAGCAGCGGGACCACCGGGGCCCCGAAGCCGGTCGCGGCCAGCACACCGCTGGTGCCGCCCGGGCCGGAGGTCGTCAGCGAGGCGCCGCCGACCGGGCCGGCACCCGAACCCTGGCCGCCCACGGCCGCGTTGGAGCCGCCGGTGGTCGTCCCGCCGACCGGCGGGGCGGTCGGCAGCTGGGCGTTCCTGTCGAAGGCCAGCGTGATGCTGACCGGGTCGAGGGCCGTGCCCTCCGGGTAGTTGGAGAACACCGGCACGCCCTCGGCGGTGAGCGTGGCCGGGACGGCGGAGAGCGTCACCACGCCGTTGACCGGCGCCAGACCGGACTTGGGCAGGTCGAGCTTGGCGATCCGTGCGCCGCTCAGCGAAGTCGCCTTGCCGTCGGGGGACTTGCCGTTCACGTCGGCGGTCAGGAAGGCGCCGCCGCGGTCGATCGTCAGGCCCAGCTCGGAGAGCGTGGTGTCGAGCGCGTAGCCGTCCTTGCCGGGGTGGCCGAGGAAGCGGACCGAGCCGTTGAAGCCGGCCGCGACCGAGTGGTCGGCGGTGTTGTAGCTGCCGGTGGCGCCACCGAAGCGGTAGTCGGCCGCGCCACCGCCGAACTCGACCTTGCCGGCGGCCATCGGGCCGGCGAGGTACGTGCGGAAGCTCTCCTTGACGGTCCAGTCGAGGGTGCCGTTCACGACGGCGAGCCGGCCGGTACCGGTGGGCGTGGGGGTGGCCGTCCCGGTCGGGGAGGCGGTGGGCGTCGCGGTTGCGGTTGCGGTTGCGGTGGCGGTGGCACTCGCGGACGGGGACTGCGTGGCGGACGGCGAGCCGGTGGGGGTTGTCGTCGCGCTCGCCGAGGCCGTGACGGTGGGCGTGACCGTGGACGTGGCCGACGCCGAGGAGGCGGCCGAGGGCGAGGCGGTCGGGGACGGCGTCGAAGCGCTCTGCTTCAGCAGCAGCGACAGCGGGTCCATCTCCGTCCTGGCCTGGTAGAAGCCGGCGAACGCCTTGGCCCCCTGCTCGGTCAGCCTGGCGGCCGTGGCCGACCCGTTGGTGGTGTCCCGCCCGACGGTGAACGTCACCAGCGGCACGTCGTCCCGTCGGGTGATCTCGGTGGCGCCCATCGACTCCTTGGACGCGGTGTCGGCGGTGAGCGTGCCGGTGGTCCCCGAAGTGGTGATCCTCAGGTCGCTGAGCGCGATGTCCAACGCGCCGTGGTGGGCGGTGAAGCGGACCCCGCCGGCGAAGGACGAGCTCAGCGCGTGCGTCGTCAGGTCGTACTTCGCGCTCGCCAGGCCGAAGTGGAACGTGCCGTCGGCGTTGGTCGTCGCGCCGCCGGTCAGTTCGACGGCACCGCCCTGGGAGGCCGGTCCGGTGACGTAGCTGCGGAAGCTGCTCTTCACGCCCCAGTCCAGCGCGCCGGTGTCGTACGTGACGCTGCCCGGGCCGCCCGCGCCGAAGGCCAGCGCGGGGGCGCCGAGGGCGGTCAGGCCGACGCCGGCGGTGGCGGCGGCCAGGGCGGGCAGGGCGGCCAGCCGGATGCGGTTGCGGGACATGGTGGTTACTCCATTCGGGGGAGGCGGGAAAGGGTGAGGGGGACGGCCGCCGACGTCAGGCGTCGGACCCGGCAGCGGGGGCAGCGCGGCGGCGCCGGACGAGCAGCCCGCCCGTCGCGGCCAGCGCGGCCACCAGCACCGCGCCGCCTGCCACGGCCGACACCGGGACGCCCGACGAGTCCGAGGACTCAGAGGAATCCGGCGAGGACGCGGCGACCGGCTCGGCGGACGGGGTCCCGCTCGGGCTCGACGCGGCGGCCGGGGCGCTGCCGATGTCCGGCAGCGGGGGCAGCGCGGCGGCCGGGTCGAGGGTGACGGCGAAGCTCAGCGGGTCCATCTCGGTGCCGGCCGGGTAGAGGCCGCCGAACGCCCTGGCGCCCGTCTCGGTGAGCTTCAACGGCAGCTCGACGGCCTTCAGCAGACCGCCCTCGGGCTTGAGGCCGACCGGGTCGAAGACGGCCAGCTCGGCGCCGGTGAGCTGCCGGCCGGCGCCGTCCGGGGTCCGGCCGGAGACGTCCGCGACCAGCCGGCCCCGCCCGCCGGCCACGGTGACGCCGGGGTTGGCAAGGGTGAGGTCCAGGCCGTAACTCCCGCCGGTGCGCAGGCCGGTGAAGCGTACGGTGCCGGTGAAGGCGGCGGTGAGGTCGCCGCTCGCCGGGTCGTACGTGCCCTTGGCCGGGGTCCAGCGGAAGAACGCACCGCCGTCCGCGGCCCCGGCGCCGAGCTCCCAACGGCCCTGGGCGATGGCGCCGGTGACGTAGTCGCGGAAGGTGCGGCGCACGCCCCAGTCGAGGGCGCCGTTGCCGAACTCGGTCCGCGCGGGGGCCGGGGCCGCCAGCGCGGCGGTCGGGGCCGGCTCGACAGAGGGCGCCGCGCTGGACGTTGGTGTGGCCGAAGTCGGCTGCGCGGCAGGCAGGTTGACCGAGAGTGCGAGCGGGTCGAGGGCCGTCCCGGCGGCGTAGAAGCCGCCGAAGGCCTTCGCCCCGGCGTCGGTCAGGGTGGCCGGCACACTGCTCAGCGTCAGGGTGCCGGCCGCGCCGCGCAGGTCGACGCCGGCCAGCGAGAGGTCGGCCAGCTTGGCCTGGCTCGCGCTGCTGACCTGGCCGGTCTCCCTGGACTTGCTGCTGACGTCCGCGTAGAGCCCGGCCGCGCCGCCCTGGACGGCCCGGAAGGTGACCCGGCCGAGGCTCAGGTCGAGCGCGTCGGCGCCGTTCTCCTGGTGCCCGGTGAAGCGGACCCCGCCTGAGAAGGCAGCGGTCAGCGCGCCGGTCGCCGGGTCGTACGTGCCGTTCGCGGAGTGGAACCGGAAGGTACTGCCGCCGACCGTGGCCGCACCCCCGGTCAGCGCCCAACTCCCCTTGGCGATCGGCCCGGTGACGTACGTCAGGAAGGACTGTTTGACGCCCCAGTCGAGCCGCCCGCCGGACACCCTGCCCTCCGCAGCCGCCGCCGGGCCGGGCGACAGGCCCACCGCCAGCAGGGCGGCGAGGGCGGCCACCAGGGCGGCGGCCAGGCGGCGGAGCCGGTGGGGCAGGGGCACGGCGGATCACTCCTCGGCACGACATCGGGACACGGCAAGGGGAGGGCGCGGCGGAGCACCGACCCTCTTGCGAAACTCAGGTAAGGCTAACCTAATATATGAGTCAAGAGTCCCCGTCGGCCGCCTTCCCCACCCGGGCCGAGGCGGCGACAACTCCCAGCGAAGGGAAGCATGTTGAGCAGCAGTACGATCCGATCCCGAGCGGCCCGCGGGCCCGCCCTCCTGCTGCTCGCCCTCGGCCTGCTGCTCGCCCTGACCGCCTGCGGCCCGGCCACCGGGTCCGACGGAGCAGCCGCGGCGGGCCCCTCCCGCGCCCCCGACGCGGTCGAACCGCTGCCCACCGAGCCGACCCCGCAACTCCCGGCCACCGCCGTCTCCGCCGACGGCCGCCAGATCACCGTCACCAGCGCCGACCGGATCATCCCGCTCAACGGCAGCCTCGCCGAGCTCGTCTTCAGCCTCGGCCTCGGCCCCAGGGTCGTCGCCCGGGACGTCTCCACCACCTTCCGGCAGGCCGCCGCGCTGCCGGTGATCACCCAGGCCCACGACGTCTCCGCCGAGGGCGTGCTCTCGCTGCACCCCACCGTCGTCCTCGCCGACCGCTCGACCGGCCCGGCCGAGGCCGTCGCGCAGATCCGCGCGGCCGGCGTCCCGCTGCTCGTCCTGGACGACGCCAAGCAGCTCGCCGACGTCGGCCCGCGCATCGACGCCGTCGCCGCCGCCCTCGGAGTCCCGGACGCCGGACGGCAGTTGAAGGAGCGCACCGAGCAGCGGATCGGCGCGGCCAGGGCCGCCCTGCCGGCCACCGGCCGCCACCCCAAGGTCGCCTTCCTCTACCTGCGCGGCAGCGCCTCCGTCTACCTCCTCGGCGGCCCGGCCTCCGGCGCCACCTCGCTGATCGAGGCGGTCGGCGGCGAGGACGCCGGCAAGGCCGCCGGGCTCACCGGCGACTTCACCCCGCTCACCAGCGAGGCCCTGGTCAAGGCCGCCCCCGACGCGATCCTGGTGATGAGCAAGGGCCTGGACTCGGTCGGCGGCGTCGACGGCCTGCTCAAGCTGCCCGGCGTCGCGCAGACCCCGGCCGGGCTCGACCGCCGGATCGTCTCCGTCGAGGACGGCCAGCTGCTCAGCTACGGCCCGCGCACCCCGCAGGTGCTGCGCGAGATCGCCGAGCAGCTCTACCCGGCGGACGCCAAGTGAGCACCGCCGTACGGGAGAAGGCCGTACGGCTGCCCAAGGTGCGCAACCGCACCACGCTGATCACCGCCGGGCTCACGGCCGCCCTCGTGCTCTGCGCGCTGCTCGCGGCCGGTATCGGCGCCTACCGCATCCCGCTCGGCGACCTGCTCGCCTCCGCCGCCCACCGGGCCGGCCTCGGCGGGCACGCCCTGGACCGGGTGCCCGAGTCGGTGCTGTGGAACGTCCGGCTGCCCCGGGTCGTCCTCGCCCTGCTGGTCGGCGGCTCGCTGGGCTGCGCCGGGGCGCTGATGCAAGGCGTGTTCGGCAACCCGCTCGCCGAGCCCGCCGTGATCGGCGTCTCGTCCGGCGGCGCGGTCGGCGCGGTGGCCTGCATCGTGCTCGGCCTCGACGCCCTCGGCAGCTGGACGGTCACCGCCTTCGCCTTCGCCGCCGGCCTGCTGACGGTCTTCGCGGTGTACGCGATGTCCCGCTCCGGCGGGCGCACCGAGGTGGTCACGCTGATCCTCACCGGGGTCGCGGTGAACGCCTTCTGCGGCGCGCTGATCGGCATCTTCCTCTTCACCGCCGACTCCGCCGCGATCAGCCAGGTCACCTTCTGGCAGCTCGGCTCGCTCGCCCAGGCCACCTGGGGCAAGGTGCTCGCCGTCCTGCCGTTCGCGGCGGCCGGCCTGGCCGTCGCGCCGCTGTACGCCCGCCGGCTGGATCTGCTCGCGCTCGGCGAGCGCCCGGCCCGCCACCTCGGGGTGGACGTCGAGCGGATGCGGCTGGTGCTGATCACCGTGGTCGCGCTGCTCACCGCCGCGGCCGTCGCGGTCAGCGGCATCATCGGCTTCGTCGGGCTGGTCGTCCCGCACCTGCTGCGGATGGTGGCCGGGCCGGGCCACCGGTTCCTGCTGCCCGCCTCCGCGCTCGGCGGGGCGCTGGTCCTCGTCGCCGGGGATCTCGCGGCACGGACCGTGGCCGAACCGGCCGAACTGCCGCTCGGCGTGCTCACCGCGCTGATCGGCAGCCCGTTCTTCTTCTGGCTGCTGCGCCGGACCAGGACCAGGCAGGGAGGCTGGGCATGAGACTGCGCCGCCACCAGGAGATCCCCGAACGGCCGCTCCCCGGCGCCGAGTTGCTGTCGGCCGAGGCCGTCCGCCTGACCGTCGGCGGGCGCGACCTGCTGGCCGGCGCGTCGGTCCGGGTCGCCGCGGGCGAGGTGGTCGCGCTGCTCGGCCCGAACGGCGCCGGCAAGTCCACCCTGCTGTCCGTCCTGGCCGGGGACGCCGTGCCGGCCGCCGGCGAGGTCCGGCTGCACGGCCGTCCGCTGGACGGCTACGGCCCCGCCGAGCTCGCCAGGCACCGCGCGCTGCTGCCGCAGGCCGCGGCGCTGTCCTTCCCGTTCCCGGCCGGCGAGGTGGTCCGGATGGGCCGCGCCCCCTGGACGGGGACGGCGGCCGCCGCCGAGGACGAGACGGTGGTCGCCGAGGCGATGGCGGCCACCGAGTCCGCCGCCTTCGCCGAGCGCCCGTTCACCGCCCTCTCCGGCGGCGAACGGGCCCGGGTCGCGCTGGCCCGGGTGCTGGCCCAGCGCACCCCGCTGCTGCTCCTGGACGAGCCGACCGCCGCCCTCGACCTGCGCCACCAGGAGCTGGTGCTGCGGGTGGCCCGGGCGCGGGCCGCCGCCGGGGACGGCGTGGTCGTCGTCCTGCACGACCTCTCGCTGGCGGCGGCCTACGCGGACCGGGTGGTGCTGCTGGCCGGCGGGGCCACGGTCGCGGACGGGCCGGTCGCCGAGGTGCTGCGCGCGCCGCTGCTCAGCGAGGTGTACGGGCACCCGGTCGAGGTGCTGCCGCACCCGCGCACCGGAGTGCCGCTGGTCCTGCCCGAACGGGACTGACGGCGCTCAGTCCTCCAGCCGGAAGCCGATCTTGAGCCCGACCTGGTAGTGCTTGATCTGGCCGTCCTCCAGGTGGCCCCGGACCTGCGTCACCTCGAACCAGTCGAGGTTGCGCAGCGTCCGGGAAGCCCGTTCCACGCCGTTGCGGATGGCGGCGTCGACGCTCTCGGTCGAGGACCCGACGATCTCGGTCACCCGGTACACGTGCTCGGTCATGGCGAACTCCTCAGCTGTGCGACGGCCCCAAATCCACCGTGCACCGCCCCGGGTCCGCCCGCACGCCGACGCCCGCGACCATCGTCGACAGCGCTGCTGGGCCCAACTTCAAAGACGGGCGCTAGAACGCCGCCCGGACGTGCCCGACCGGGGCGCCGCCGCCGAGCAGCAGGGACGCGCCGATCCGCTCGACGGTGTCGTCCGCGCCGCTCACCCCGAGCCGGCGCAGCGCCGCCGCCAGGACCGGTCCGCGGGCCCGCTCCGCGCCGTCGTCGATCTTGAAGGCGAGCGCCCGCCCGTCCGGCAGCGCCACCACCTGGACGGCCTCGGCGCCCATCTTGGAGAGTGCGCCCGGGACGGCCCGCATCAGCCAGGTGTCGGCGCGGCGGGTGCCGGCGACGTACTCGGGGTGGGCGCGCATCGCGTCGGCCACCCGCCGCTGCGGGGTGCCCTCGGCGGCCAGCACCAGCCCCCGGTAGGCGCGGGCCAGGCCGGTCAGGCTGACGGCCAGCAGCGGCGCGCCGCAGCCGTCCACCCCGGCGTGCGCGGAGGTCTCGCCGGTGCCCTCCTCCAGGGCCTCCCGGGCCAGCACCTGGACGGGGTGGGCCGGGTCGAGGTAGCCCTCGGTGTCCCAGCCGTTGGCGACGCAGGCGGCCAGCCAGCCGGCGTGCTTGCCGGAGCAGTCCATCAGGATCGGGGCGCGCTCGCCGCCGGAGCGGAACAGCAGCTCGGCCTCGGTCTCGTCGAGCGGCAGCTCGGCCGGGGTGCGCAGGGCGGACTCGTCCAGCCCCGCGGAGGCCAGGATCGCCCGCACACCCTCGCGGTGAAACGATTCTGCGGAGTGGCTGGAGGCCGCCAGCGCCAGCAGCTCGCCCTGGAGCTCCAGCCCGGCCCGCAGAGTGGCCACCGCCTGGAACGGCTTGGCGGTGGACCGGGGGAAGACCGGCGCGTCGGGGTCACCGAGCGCGAACTCGACCGAGCCGTCGGCGGCGAGCAGCACCAGGGAGCCGTGGTGGCGGCCCTCGGTGAAGCCCGAGCGTATGACCTCGGCGAGCACGTGCGGGGTGGCGGACTGGGACATGGCGAAGGCCTTCCGGGGCGAGGGTGGACCGGGGGCGAGCCGGGCCCCACCCGCCCATGGTGCCTCACCTTGGTCAGAGCGGGCCGCCCGCGAGCAGGTCGTCGACCCGTGCTTCCCCATCACGGTACCTGCGCGTGATCTCGGCATTGCAACCGTCCGCCGTGCGCAGCAGCCCCTGCCGCCGCCCGGACACCTCCCGCTCGTGCGCCCGCAGCCGCTCCAGCGCGTCGAGCAGCTCCTCGGCGGGGTGCGCGGCCAGGTCGGCGAGCTGGACGTCGCCCATCAGCGCCTCCGCCTCCAGCTGCGACTCGTGGCCGCGCGGCGGCCCGAGGGTGACGTGCCGGGCCGAGCGCCGGACGCTGGAGGGCGCGTCGGTGAGGATGGCCGGCAGCCGGTCCAGCAGGTCCCCGGGCGGTCCGTCGGCGACGCCCGTCCCGGCGGGCCGGACCGGGCCGCCGGGACGGCGGTCGAGTTCGGCGCGCAGGATGTCCATCCGCCCGTGCAGCAGCCGCCGCAGGTAGGAGAGGTCGGCCTCCTGCTCCAGGGTCTCCCGGCGCAGGATCCGCAGCTGGTCGAGGCCCAGCCGCCCCAGATCGGGCCCGCCCTCGTCGGCCACCCGCCCGGACCGGTCCTGCGCCGCGCTGCTCGCGTCCATCAACCAACCACCTGCCGTCGTCACGATCCCGCCCGCTCGCGGCACCCCGTCCCTGCCGCCGGTCCGACCCGTCCCCCGACGGGCCGCGTACGTCCCGTCCGATGGCACGCCCGGGGCACCCCCGAAAGTTCCGGTTCCCGGCGGATACCACCCGTCGGGGCGACACCACCAGAACACCTGACCTACCGGCTCGACCGCCCGTCCGAACCCTGGACCCGTTGCGGCGGACCTCATGGCGCCCCGGGCCGTCTGTACGGTCCCCCAGCGTGCCACCCCGCCCGGCGCGGGCGCACCGGCCGTGCACCCGAACGGCCCCCTGGCGAACGGGGGTGGCTGATATGACCAAGCCTTTCCGCTGGGAGAGCGGCGCCCGAACCCTCGCAGGCGCGCACTACCCGGCGCGCGCCGCCCATCGATGCGCCTACCCGACGTGCGCGTGGATCCGCCGCCGGACGGCCCGGACGGCTCCGGCACAATGGCCGCATGCGAGCAGTGGTGCAGCGAGTGACCGAGGCCAGGGTGACGGTGGCCGGCGAGACCGTCGGCGCGATCGAGGGGCCCGGGCTCTGCGTCCTGGTCGGCGTCACCCACGACGACACCCCCGCCAAGGCCGCCCAGCTGGCCCGCAAGCTGTGGACGCTGCGCCTGCTGCCCGCGGACGAGAACGGCGTCGAGCAGTCCTGCTCCGACCTCGCCGCCCCGCTGCTGGTGATCAGCCAGTTCACCCTCTACGGCGACGCCCGCAAGGGCCGCCGCCCCACCTGGAACGCCGCCGCCCCCGGCCCCGTCGCCGAGCCGATGGTGGACGAGGTGGTCGCCCAGCTGCGCGCGCTCGGCGCCAAGGTGGAGACGGGCCGGTTCGGCGCCGACATGCAGGTGGCGCTGGTGAACGACGGCCCGTTCACCGTCCTCGTCGAGGTCTGAGCAACTGCGGGGTCACTGCGGGACGATCACGTCCTGGGTGCCCGGCACCGTCCCGGCCAGCAGCACCGCGTCGACCGGCACGTTCCGCTTGACGATCGCCAGTGCGATCGGCCCGAGCTCGTGGTGGCGGGCCGAGGACGTGACGAAGCCGAGCGGCCGCCCGTCCGGGTCCGAGGCGAGCCGCACCTCCGTGCCGTGCGGGGGCAGCGACTCCTCGGTGCCGTCCAGGTGCAGGAAGACCAGCCGGCGCGGCGGGCGGCCCAGGTTGTGCACCCGGGCGACGGTCTCCTGCCCGCGGTAGCAGCCCTTCTGCAGGTGGACTGCGGTGCGCAGCCAGTCCACCTCGTGCGGGATGGTCCGGTGGTCGGTCTCGAAGCCGAGCCGGGGCCGGTGGCCCTCGATCCGCAGCGCCTCGTACGCCCAGACCCCGGCCGCCGGGCCGTACCCGGCGGTCAGCTTCTCCAGCTCGGCGCGCGGCAGGAACAGGTCCCGCCCGTACGGGAGTTCGCGCACCGCGGCGGCGCCGTCGGCGGGGCCGGTGGAGCCGGCCGGCAGGTGCACCACGGCGTAGTCGGCGGTCGCGTCGGCCACCTCGACCCGGTAGAAGAACTTCATGCTCTCCAGATAGGCCACCAGCGCCGTCTGGGTGCCCGGCTCGACGTGCGCCCACGTGGTGGTGCCGTCGTCGACCAGGTAGAGCGCGTGCTCGACGTGTCCGTGCGGGGAGAGCACCAGCGCCTCGGTGGCCTGCTGCGGCGGCAGCGCGCTGACGTGCTGGGTGAGCAGCAGGTGCAGCCAGGAGAGCCGGTCGTCGCCGGTGACGGTGATCACGCCGCGGTGCGAGAGGTCCACGAAGCCCGTGCCCTGCGCGAGGTTGCGTTGCTCCCGGAAGATGTCGCCGTAGTGGGCGGCGACCCCCTCGTCGGCTCCCTCGGCGGGGACGGCTCCGGGCAGGGCAAGCAGCGGGCTCTTCATACCGGCCAGCTTACGACCGGCTGTTCGCGCGCTTGGCAGTGCAGTCGGCGCAGCGGCCGAAGATGGCGAAATGCTTGAGGTCGGTGTCGAAACCGTGCTCCGCGCGCAGGCTCCGGATCAGCGGCTCGGCGATCTCGGTGCCGGTCTCGGTGACCTTCTCGCAGTCCCGGCAGACCAGGTGCAGGTGGTGGTGGCGGCCGGCCAGGTGGTACGTCGGGGCGCCGTGGCCCAGGTGCGCGTGCGAGACCAGGCCGAGCTCCTCCAGGAGCTCCAGGGTCCGGTAGACGGTGGAGATGTTGATGCCGCTGGCGGTCTGCCGGACGTGGCACAGGATGTCGTCCGGGGTGGCGTGGTCGAGGACGTCGACGGCCTCCAGCACGAGCTGACGCTGGGGCGTCAGCCGGTAGCCGCGTTCGCGCAGGTCGGCCTTCCAGTCTCCGGAGAGCTGCCAGTCGGTGGTGCCGGTGTCCGCCACGGTGCTGTCCCTGCCAAGTCGGGGGTCCTGAGGCAAGTGTAGGGACCGGCCGCGGGCCGGTCCCTACCTCGTGCGCCGAGGGCTGTGCTCAGCTCACTTGAAGGCTGTGCTCACTCGCGCTGTGCTCACTTGAAGAAGGCGATGCCGTCGTCCGGCAGGTCGTTGATGTCCTTGATCAGCTGGGCCGGGCTGAGCACCTTCTTCAGCTGCGCGGACATGTACGGCCGCAGCGGCACGTTCGGGGCGGCCTTCTCGCCGACCCAGAGCAGCTCCTCGTTGACGAAGCCGTACAGCCGCTTGCCGCCCGAGTACTCCGGCGAGCCCTCGATCCGGGCCACCGCGTCGGTGGAGACGTCGATCTGCGGCTTGCCGTCGGCCAGCTCGCCGTACCAGATCTCCACGGTGCCGTCGTCCCGGACGGAGGAGATCTCGATCCCCCGGGCACCGGTGGTGCCGCCCTGGTTGCTGGTGATGCGCCAGAACGCGTGCTCGTTCTCCAGCGGACGGACCTTCTCACCCTCGTTGTTCAGCACCCAGGTGCGGGAGCGGAACTCCAGGAAGGGGCGGCCGTCGTGCCGGATCACGATCTCCTGGCCGAAGTTGCACTTCTCGGTGCCGGGAAAGTCGTAGACACCCGCGCCCTCCCAGGTGCCGAGGAGGAAGGCGAGCGGGACGACGTCCTTGTGGAGGTCAGAGGGGATCTCGATCATGTTCCTGGTCGCTGTCGTCGGTGTGGGGCTGCTTCAACCGTACGGCAGGCTCAGCGCTGGCCCTGGTACAGCTTCATCACCGAGAAGATGGCGAACCAGGTGATCAGCACGGCCATGAGGGCCAGCAGACCGTCGAAGAAGATTTCCAGACCGGACACAGGGGGCTCCCAGGCGGCGACAGTGTGGTGGATTTTGCTGGCGCTCACTCTATCCGCCGGGCACCCACGGGTCGCGGTGAGCCCCACCACGTCGATATTCACGGGCCATCCAAGGTTTGCCCCCGCGATCCGGGGATTCCCGCATTCGGACGTTCCGGGCACTCTAAGGTGGCGCCATGCCGAAGAAACTCGTCATCAAGGTCACCGCCGGGGCGGACGCGCCGGAGCGGTGCTCGCAGGCGTTCACGGTGGCGGCCGTGGCCGTCGCCAGCGGGATCGAGGTCTCGCTCTGGCTGACCGGGGAGTCCTCCTGGTTCGCCCTGCCGGGACGGGCGGCGGAGTTCGAGCTGCCGCACTCGGCGCCGCTGCCCGACCTGCTGGAGTCGATCGTGGCGGGCGGCACGGTCACGCTGTGCACCCAGTGCGCGGTGCGGCGCGGGATCGAGCAGAAGGACACCGTCGATGGTGTCCGGATCGCGGGCGCGCAGGTCTTCGTCAGCGAGATCATGGGCGACGGCGTCCAGGCGCTCGTCTACTAGAAACGTGACTACTGGGAACGCAACTACCAGCTAGGGGCGCGACTCGTGGTCGGGGCGGTCCCGGTCGTGGCCGGGCTCGTCCCACTTCGGGTCGTCCCAGCGCGGGTCGTTCCACCAGTCGTCGTCCGGGTCGCGCTTGTTGGCGAACACCGCCGCGGCCGGCGGGATGACCATCGCGACCACGCACATGCCGATCGCCACGGGCACGGAGAAGAACCGCACCACGCCCCAGGCCAGGACGAACATGCCCAGGCACACACCCATCATGGCGAAGTAGTAGCGTCGCCGCCGCCTTGCCTGCACGCCTCCACGGTACGACCGAGGGCCCTGCCGCGGCAGGGCCCTCGGTGTGTCGGTCTTTCGTGGATCGGACCGCGCCTTTGTGGATCAGACCGCGATCGCGACCTCGACGGCGGTGCCCTGGGAGGCCACCACCTGACGGTCCACGGTCTGGCCCGGCACCAGCGCGCGCAGGGTCCACTTGCCCGGGCGGGCGAAGAACCGGAACTGGCCGGTCGCCGAGGTGGGCACCTCGGCCGTGAACTCACCGCCCTCGTCGAGCAGCCGGACGTAGCCGTTGACCGGCTCTCCGTCGCGGGTCACCGAACCCTGGATGATCGTCTCGTTCGCCACGTCAACTCCTGCCAGGTCCGGCCCGCCGGCCTTCGCACCGCACATGTCCTGTCTTCCCTTCTGACTTACGGTCGAGCCGTGGCTCAGTTGCTGCCGAGCTCGATCGGCACGCCGACGAGGCTGCCGTACTCGGTCCACGAACCGTCGTAGTTCTTCACGTTCTCCTGGCCGAGCAGCTCGTGCAGGACGAACCAGGTGAGCGCGGAGCGCTCGCCGATGCGGCAGTAGGCGATGGTGTCCTTCGCCAGGTCGATGCCCTCGGCCTCGTACAGGGCCTTGAGCTCGTCGTCGCTCTTGAAGGTGCCGTCGTCGTTGGCGTTCTTGGCCCACGGGATGTTGCGGGCGCTCGGCACGTGGCCGGGGCGCTGCGACTGCTCCTGCGGGAGGTGGGCCGGGGCGAGCAGCTTGCCGGAGAACTCGTCGGGCGAGCGGACGTCGACCAGGTTCAGGGTGCCGATGGCCGCGATCACGTCGTCGCGGAAGGCGCGGATCGAGGAGTCGACGGCCTGCGCCTTGTACGCGGTGGCCGCGCGGGCCGGCACCTCGGAGACGAGGTCGCGGGAGTCCAGCTCCCACTTCTTGCGGCCGCCGTCCAGCAGGCGGACGTCACCGTGGCCGTACAGCTTGAAGTACCAGTAGGCGTACGAGGCGAACCAGTTGTTGTTGCCGCCGTAGAGGACGACGGTGTCGTCGTTGGCGATGCCCTTGGCGCTCAGCAGCGCCTCGAAGCCGGCCTGGTCGATGAAGTCGCGGCGGACCGGGTCCTGGAGGTCCTTCTTCCAGTCGATCCGGACGGCGTTGCGGATGTGGTTCTTGTCGTACGCGGAGGTGTCCTCGTCGACCTCGACGATGACGACCTTCGGGTCGTCCAGGTGGGCCTGGACCCAGTCGGCGTCGACCAGGACGTCGCTGCGGCTCATGGTGATGTTCTCCATCCGAGGGCGGTTGGCGGAAGGTGCTGCTCAAGCGGGTGCTGTGCGGTGCCCGGACGACACCGGTCCGAAAGTCCGTCCGAATAGTGGGACGAAGATGGGTGTCCGGAGCGGCCGGGCGATGGATTGCGGTGTCCGGCGGCGACGGCCGGCCACAGCGGCCGGACGGGATCGCCGGGGAATCGGCGGCGGGCGGCAACTGCCCAGCCAGGATGCCGAGTTAGCGCATTCGACACAGACAGGCGGCCACGCGGCACAGGTCGACCGCCCGCCGCTTCGTGAGATCCGTCTGTCGCTTCATGCCGACGATGCTAGGGACACCGGAGGCCCGCTGTCATCAGCGTATCGAATAGCGAGACCAGAACGATCGAATACTGGGATTTGGCCTTTCCGTGGCCTACGGTCGGCGGCCGGGGGCCACCCGACGGCGCCCCGGGGCCGGAAACGACACCGCTCCGCGGTCCGCGCTGGACAGCGCGTCTCGCGGAGCGGAACTCACCCGGGAGTGTGAACAGTCAGCCGAGGAGCTTGACGCCCTTGCCGTCGAAGTTCAGCTGCAGGCCCTCCTCCAGCGGCGTCACCCCGTCCTTGTCGGCCAGCTTCAGCCCGGCCGGCAGCGAGTCCAGGGTGAAACTCACCGGCTCGATCTTCTGGTTGGTGACCCCCGCCAACATCCCGGCCAGCCCGCTGAGCTGGAAACCGTCCGCCGTCACGGTGTTCCCCTCGCTGTGCACCGAACCCTCACCCACCGGCAACGGGCCCAGCGAGGCCTTGATCTTCCCCGGCCCGCCGTACGACAGGCTCAGCCGGGTGTTGGAGCCCACCGGCAGCTTGCCCGCGCCCGGCATCAGCTGCGCCGCCGGCGGCAGCAGCTGGGCGAGGTCCGCGTACGAGATCAGGCCACTGCCGGTGCCGCTGTCCACCGTGGCGCTGTTCATGCTGTCGCTCACCTTGACGCCCGACAGCCGGGCCTTGAACGAGTGCAGCGCCACCTGGTGGCCGCCGTCCCCGACGGTCAGGCCGTCGGCCGAGATCCGGACGTCGTCCAGCTTCTTCGACAGCACCTGGGTGAGGAACGGGAAGCCCCCGATCGACACTTCCGGCCGCTGGCTCATCCGGCCGCTGCTCACCATCCGGTCGGCGGCCTGGTCCTCGGCCACCCCGACCGCGATCCGGTCGGCGCCCACCAGCAGCCCGGAGAGCACCACCAGGCCGATCGTCGCCTTCAGCCAGCCGCGCATCGCTCTCCCCCGTCGTCGCCGGTCGTCGTCGTTCGCCGCCTCGCGGCGGCGGCCCCCAACGAGGCCGCTCCCGCACGACCGTACGACGTCCCGCCCCGGAACATGGTTCCGGGGCGGGACGTCGAGGGGCGGGCGATCAGGCCGGCAGGGCGGTCGCGATCCAGATCAGCGGCGCGGCCACCGCGAGCGGCAGGGCGACGCCCGCCGTCATGTGCACGAACCGGGACGGGAAGTCGTACGCCGCCACGCGGCGGCCGACCAGCGCGCCCACGCCCGCCAGCGCCCCCAGCCACAGCGGCGCACCCACCAGCAGGCCCAGCAGCACCGCCGCCACCAGGCCCAGCACCGGGCCCAGCTGCTTCGGGCCCGGCAGCGGCGCCGCGGCCAGCACGGTGGCCAGCGCGACCGCGCCGACCCCGGCCGGGACCCAGTCGGCCAGCAGCAGCGTCGTGCAGAGCGCCGTCACCACCGTGGCCGAGCCGAGCACCGTCAGGGCGTAGAACCGCTCCTTCGGGTCCGACGGACGGAACGTCTGCAGCACCAGGACCAGCAGGAAGAAGCCGCCGAGGGTGCCCACCACGGCCGCGATGCCGCCGCGGGAGTCCGCCAGCAGCACCGCCGCGTCCGCCGTGAAGCCGGCCAGCGCGGCGAGGGCGATGCCCTGGCGGGCCGGCCACATGCCGTTCAGCCGGAACCAGCCGGCCGCCGTCAGCACCTGGAGCAGCGCGACCACCAGGGCCAGCGCGACCTGGCCGAGCGCGGCACCGCCGGCCAGCAGGGCCGCGACGCCCGCGGTGATCAGCGCGGGCTGGAGGCCCGGGTCGATGATCGGCGAGCCGGTACGGGCGGGCGGGGCGGCGGGCGGCGCGGGCTGCGGCACGGGCTGCGCCGGGACGGCCGCGTACGGCGCCGCGGGAACGCCGGGGGCCGCGGGGGCGGCCGGGCGCTTGAGCGTCATGGTCGGCTGGTCGAAACCGGGCGCGGGGGCCGGGGGCGCGACCGGCGCCGCGTGCTGCGGCGGCGCCGCATGCCGGGGCGGGGCCGGGGCCGTGTACTGCGCGGGAGCCGGAGCAGCGTGCTGTGGCGGAGCCGGCGCCGCATGCCGAGCCTGGGGCTGGGGCTGGGGCTGGGGCTGGGGCGGGGCAACCGGCATCGCGCCGGAGACGACCACCGGCGGCAGCAGCGTGGTGGCCGCCGCGTCATCCATCGCCGGGACGGGCGGGAGCAGCGTCGTCGCCGCGTCGTCCATCGGCGGCTGAGCCTGCCCGTACCCCGGATGGCCGTACGGCGGGTACCCCTGCTGCGGCCCCTGCGGCTGCTGAGGCTGCTGAGGCTGCTGAGGCTGCTGCCAGCCGCCGTAGCCGCCGTTGTTCGCGTCGTTCATGTCCGTCACGCCGCTCACCCTCCCGCGAACGGCGGCAGCACCTCGACCGTCCCGCCCTCGCTGAGGGCGACGGTCGCGCGGTCCCGGCCGCCGACCTGGGCGCCGTCGACCAGGTAGGAGCAGTGCCCCAGCAGCTGGACGAGCTTCGGCCGGTCGGCGTGCCGCGCCTTGGCCGCCGCCAGCGCCTCGGCCAGGGTCGCCGCCTCGTACGGCTCCTCGGCCAGCCCGGCCTCGGACTTCGCCGCGGCCCAGTAGCGGATCGTCCCGCGCACCCGGGCGCCGCTCGCGGGCTCGGTGGTCGCGCCCATGGCAACCCCTTCTCGTCGTCCTCGCCCGGCCCGGTACCCCGGTCCGGGTCACCACCGGGGCGGCCGTCCGACCACTCGAAAGATGGACCCGCACGGTGCCGCCGATGTGCGTCCCATGATGGCGTGTCCGCCGCCGCGACCGGCAATCGCCCTGGCCGGGCGGGCCCGGAGGGCTGCTCGAAGCTGTGTCCAGGCTCACCCGGCGCGCGTCCGGAATACCCCAACCGCCGGATTCGAGCCCTCCCGGTGCGGGGGGAGGTCGGCTATCCTCGTGCTCCAAGAGGGATCCGGGCAGAGTCGCCCCCGGGTCCTTTTGTGCTTTCAGGACGCCAGTACGGACGTTCGTGCGATTCGTCGGCCCACCCCCGACGCAAAGCAGGAACCGCCCCGCCTCTCGCGGCACAACGACGTGCCCCGGCCGGCCGGGGCGTCGCCACCCCTGCGTCGGGCCGCCGCCCGGCGTGGGACAGGACCGGAGGGTTCACGGGATGAGCAGGGCAGAAACGGTGCGCCAGGGGTTGCGGGACCCCCGGCACGTGCGCCGCTCCGCCGTGCGCGCCGGTCGATCCTCCGATACGCCCCCGGCGCCCGTCCTCCTCCTCACGCTCACCCTCCCGTCGCCCACCGCCACCCTTCTCAGGGCGCGCTGCGCGCGGCACCTCCCTCAACGTGCGCCATACGGCTGTGGCGGCAGCCGAAAAGCGACCGCGACGACCCGGAAAGGGGACTACCGGGTATGAGTTCTCTCCTCCTCCTCACCAACGCGCTGCAACCCTCCGCAGAGGTACTGCCGGCCCTCGGCCTGCTGCTGCACAACGTCCGGGTGGCCCCCGCCGAGGGATCCGCCCTGGTGGACACCCCCAGCGCCGACGTCATCCTGGTCGACGGCCGCCGTGACCTGCCGCAGATCCGCAGCCTCTGCCAGCTGCTGCGCTCCACCGGCATCGGCTGCCCGCTGATCCTGGTGGTCACCGAGGGCGGCCTGGCCGCCGTCACCGCCGAGTGGGGCATCGACGACGTCCTGCTGGACACCGCGGGCCCGGCCGAGGTCGAGGCCCGGCTGCGGCTCGCGCTCGGCCGGCTCCAGGTCACCACCGACGACAGCCCGATGGAGATCCGCAACGGCGACCTCTCGGTCGACGAGGCCACCTACTCCGCCAAGCTCAAGGGCCGGGCGCTCGACCTCACCTTCAAGGAGTTCGAGCTGCTCAAGTACCTCGCCCAGCATCCCGGCCGGGTCTTCACCCGGGCGCAGCTGCTGCAGGAGGTCTGGGGCTACGACTACTTCGGCGGCACACGGACGGTGGACGTGCACGTCCGGCGGCTGCGCGCCAAGCTCGGCGTCGAGCACGAGCAGCTGATCGGCACCGTACGCAACGTCGGCTACCGGTTCGTCGTCCCGGAGAAGCAGGAGAAGGGCGAGCGCCCGGAGCTCGCCCAGCGCCCCTCCGCTCCGTTGGAGGCCTGACCGGCGGGCCGGGCGGGACCGATCCCGCCCGGCTTGTCCGGTTCGCCCCCTCGACACCCGCCGTCCACCCGTCGGCAGCCCCAGGTCCCACTGCCGACGCGGACGCCACACGCGTAGACTCCCCCCGTGGCCAAAGTGACGCGCGACGATGTAGCCCGACTCGCTGGTACCTCGACCGCGGTCGTCAGCTACGTGATCAACAACGGGCCGCGCCCCGTCGCGCCCGCCACCAAGGAGAAGGTCCTCGCGGCGATCGAGCAGCTCGGCTACCGGCCGAACAGCGTCGCCCAGGCGATGGCCTCCCGCCGCACCAACCTGATCGGCATGGTCGTCCCGGACGCCCGCCAGCCGTTCTTCGCCGAGATGGCGCACGCCGTGGAACGGGCCGCCTCCGAGCGCGGCAAGCTCGTGCTGATCGGCAACTCCGACTACGTGGACGACCGCGAGGTGCACTACGTCCGCGCCTTCCTCGGCATGCGCGTCTCCGGCCTGATCCTGGTCAGCCAGGGCCCCTCGCAGCGCGCCGCGGAGGAGTTCGCGGCGATGGAGGGCGCCAAGGTGGTGCTGCTGCACCGCCGTCCCGAGGCGATCGACGACGTCGCGGTGGTCACCGACGACGTGGGCGGTGCCGAGGCCGTCGTCCGCCACCTGCTGGAGGTGCACGGGCACCCGTACGTGGCCTGCTTCGGCGGCCCGGTCGACTCCCCCGCGCCCGGCGACCCGGTCATCGACCACGTCGAGGGCTGGCAGCGGGCCATGGACGCGCACGGCCTGCCCACCGAGCCGCACCTGATCGACGCGCCCTTCCACCGCTACGGCGCGTACGAGGTCGCGCTCGGCGTGCTGCGCTCGGCGGACCGGCCGCCGGCGATCTTCTGCTCCACCGACGACCAGGCGATCGGTGTGCTCCGGGCCGCCCGCGAGGTCGGCCTGCGGGTCCCGGAGGACCTCGCGGTGGCCGGCTTCGACGACGTGCCCGAGGCCGCGCTCGCCGACCCGCCGCTGACCACCGTCGCCTCCGACCGGGACGCAATGGCCCGGGCCGCCGTGGACCTGGTCCTCGACGACTCGCTGATGGTGCCCGGCTCGGACACCGAGCGGGTCCGGAAGTTCCCGTCCCGCCTGGTGGTCCGCCGCTCCTGCGGCTGCAACGGGGCTGCTCCCGGTGCGTCCGGCCAGTCCGGCACGTCCGGGACGTCCGCCGAAGCGGAGTAACCGACTCCGCTCCGGCTACCGCCGCAGCCGGTCTGACCAGGCTTTATGAGAAGTCAACGGGCTTCTCGGACCCTTCTGAGCCCACTTTCATCCGATCCTCATCCCCCGGGCGGACGTTGGTCGGCATGAGCGATGAGCAGCAGCACCGCAGCGAGCAGTACGGGTGGACCGGACAGTACGGCGAGCAGCACGGCGTGCAGCCGTCCGCTCCGTCCGAGCACCGCGTCATCGAGGGCACCGTCCTCGACAGCAGCGCGAACACCGGCGCCGTCCCCGACCCGACCGGGTACAGCTACCGCGAGGACCACTCCGGCAGCGGCTTCGACGGCCCGACCCCTCCCCCGCCCATGCCCCCGAACCCGCCCACCACCGGCTTCCCCGACGGCCCCGACGGGCACGGTGGGCACGGCAACCGGGCCCGGCGCGGCCTGCTGCGCGGGCGGCTCGTCCTGGTCACCGCCGTCGCCGCGGTCGCCGCCGTCCTCGGCGGGGTGACCGGCGGGGTCGTCGCCGCCCAGGAGCACTCCTCCGGCGGCCACACCACCACCATCGCCAGCCCCGTCTCCGCCCGCACCGACGGCAGCGCCGACGTGGCCGCCATCGCCGCCGCCGTCTCTCCCAGCGTCGTCCAGATCACCGTGAAGAGCGGCAACGGCACCGCCACCGGCACGGGCGTGATCCTCGACAGGAGCGGGCAGATCCTCACCAACTACCACGTGATCTCCGGCGCGGTGAACGGCGGCCAGACCACCGTCACCTTCAAGGACGGCTCCACCGCCCACGCCACCGTCACCGGCACCGACAAGTCCCTGGACGTCGCGGTGATCACCGCGAGCGGCGCGAAGAACGTCACCCCGGCCACCCTCGGCGACTCCTCCGGCGTCGCCATCGGCGACCCCGTCGTCGCCATCGGCAACCCCGACGGCCTCACCGGCACCGTCACCTCCGGCATCATCAGCGCCGAGAACCGCGAGGTCACCGTCCAGGTCGACGAGGGCTCCACCGGCGGCAACGGCGGCTACGGCTTCCCCTACCTGCCCGGCCTGCGGGGCTCGCAGCCGCAGCAGAACGGCAGCGGCACCACGACCTACAAGGCCTTCCAGACCGACGCCGCCCTCAACCCCGGCAACTCCGGCGGCCCGCTGATCAACGCCAACGGCCAGGTCATCGGCATCAACTCGGCCATGTACTCGCCCAGCGGGGCCGGCTCCACCGCGGGCGGCAGCAGCAACGCCGGCAGCGTCGGCCTCGGCTTCGCCATCCCGATCAACGACATCAAGCAGGTCCTGCCGAAACTGCAGGCCGGCCAGAACCTGTAAGACGGACAATTACTCCGAGCAAGGACCCCACACGACGAGAAAGGGCAACCGCCCATGACCCCGTCCGCCGACGACCGCACCCCCGCCGAGTCCGGCCACACCGCGGCCCGACTTCTCGTGGTCGACGACGAACCCGCCCTCCGGGACGCCCTGGAGAGCAGCCTCGCCTTCGAGGGGTACGAGGTCGCCACCGCCACCGACGGCTACGAGGCCCTCGAATCCGTCGAACGCGACAAGCCCGACCTCGTCCTGCTGGACATCATGATGCCCCGGATGGACGGCCTCACCGCCGTCCGCCGGATGCGCTCCCGCGGCGACACCGTCCCGGTGCTCATGCTCACCGCCCGGGACGCCGTCGGCGACCGTGTCACCGGCCTCGACGTCGGCGCCGACGACTACCTCGCCAAGCCCTTCGAACTCGACGAACTCCTCGCACGGGTCCGCGCCCTGCTCCGCCGCAACGCCCTCGCCACCGAGGCCGCCGCCCGCGCCGCCGCCGAGGACGAGAGCGAGGTGCTGGCCTTCGGCGACCTCCGGATGAACACCGCCACCCGCGAGGTCACCCGCGCCGGCAAGTCCGTCGAACTGACCCGCACCGAGTTCATGCTGCTGGAGATGTTCCTCTCCCACCCGCGCCAGGTGCTCACCCGCGAGCAGATCCTCAAGGCTGTCTGGGGGTTCGACTTCGAGCCCTCCTCCAACTCCCTGGACGTCTACGTGATGTACCTGCGCCGCAAGACCGAGCAGGGCGGCATGCCCCGGATCATCCAGACCGTTCGCGGCGTCGGCTACGCCCTGCGCCCGGCCACCGGCACCAGCGCGTGAGCAACATCCCACCCCCACCACTGGCTCCGCCCCGCACCTCCCGGCCCCGGCGGCTCGCCCACTGGTTCCGCTCCCGCTCGCTGCGCAGCCGCCTCACCTTCCTGAGCGCGGCGGCGGTGGCGGTGGCCATCGCGCTGTCGGCGCTGGCGTGCTGGTTCATCGTGGAGAGGCAGCTCTACAACCAGGTGCGGACGGAGCTGCTGAGCGCGCCGCAACCCCGGGGAGTGACCCTTCACGTTCCTTGCCCCGCCACCCCGGAGGCTGCTCTCCAGCAGGTGCAAGCCACCCCCGAGGCAACCGGGGGCGGCCCCGTGCCTCGGGACACTCAGTACATCGTGGCGGATCAAGCCATGGTGTGTCTGCCTCCGAACGCGACCAGGGCGATTGTGCTCCAAAAGGACGACACCCAGGCGTTCCGGCTCAAGGGCGGCCAGGCGATCATCCGTGACGGCCGCTACACCAACGGTGATCCGGCGATGGTCCGGCTCTCCATGGTCCGGAACGGCCCGGCGGCCCCGCCCGTGCTGGTGATGGTGGCCACCCCCACACAATCCGTCGAGGACTCCCTCCAAGGCCTCGCCATCCTCCTAGGCGCCGTCTCCGTCGGCGGCATCCTCCTCGCCGCCATCGCCGGCCGCCTGGTCGCCCACTCCTCCCTCAAGCCCGTTGACCAACTCACCGACGCCGTCGAACACATCGCCCGCACCGAGGAGGTCGGCAGCACGATCCCCGTCCACGGGGACGACGAGATCGCCCGCCTCTCCACCTCCTTCAACTCCATGAGCACCGCCCTCGCCAACTCCCGCGAGCGGCAGACCCGTCTGATCGCCGACGCCGGGCACGAGCTCCGCACGCCCCTCACGTCCCTCCGCACCAACGTCGACCTGCTGATCCGCAGCAACGACACGGGCCGCCCGCTCCCCCCGGCCACCAAGACCAAGCTGCTGGGCAACCTGAAGGCCCAGATGCAGGAACTCACCGTCCTCATCGGCGATCTCCTCCAGCTCTCC
This sequence comes from Kitasatospora aureofaciens, assembly GCF_019192735.1. Taxonomy (GTDB): domain Bacteria; phylum Actinomycetota; class Actinomycetes; order Streptomycetales; family Streptomycetaceae; genus Kitasatospora; species Kitasatospora aureofaciens_A. Next base: position 24,435 of record NZ_JAHTKP010000040.1, on the reverse strand, counting down.
CGCCCCGACACCCCGAAGGCCGGCCCCAACCTCACCGTGGTGGCCCTGCACGAGATCGCCCAACGCGCCGTCGAGCGCGCGAAGTTGCGCGGCCCGGGACTGGTCTTCGAGACGGCCGCCGAGCCCTGGTTCGTCCACGGCGACGCCGCCGGGCTCGAACGGGCGGTGATCAACCTGCTGGACAACGCGGTCAAGTACAGCCCGCCCGGCGGCACCATCGACGTCCGCCTCCGGCAGGGCGTGCTGACCGTCCGCGACCACGGCCCCGGCATCCCGCCGGACGAGCTGCAGTACGTGTTCGACCGGTTCTGGCGCTCCCCCTCCTCGCGCCAACTGCCGGGCTCCGGCCTCGGGTTGTCGATCGTCGCGCAGAGCGTCCGGGAGGCCGGCGGCTCGGTGTCGCTGGGCCCGGCCGGGGACGGCGGTCCGGGCGCCCTGGCCACCGTCCGGCTGCCGGGCGGGCCCACGCCCGAATAAGCAGGACGGGCGGGGCGCCCCGACAGCGCCCCGCCCGTCCTGTGCCGGCTCACGGTCAGTCGATGTCGCTGCCCGGGCCGATGACCTTGATCCGGTCCTGCGCCGGGGCCTTCAGCGGCGCGGCCGCCGAGCTGTGGGCACCCAGGTAGGCGACGAGCACCTCCAGGTCGGAGACGCCGACGAGCTTGTCGGTGCCGGCCGCGAGGGCCGGGAAGCCGTCGCCGCCGGTGGCCAGGAACTCGTTGGCCGCGACCCGGTACTTGGCGGCCGGGTCGATCGGCGCGCCGTTGAGCCGGACCGAGTCGACGAGGACCCGGTCGGCACCGGTCTTGCGCATGTCCAGGGTGTAGCTCAGGTTCTTGGACACCTGCAGGATCTTCGGCGCCCCGGTGTTGCCCCCGCTGACCTGCTGCTGGAGCAGCTGGATCAGCTGGGCGCCGGTCAGCGTCTTGACCTGCATCATGTTGGTGAACGGCTGGACGGTGAACGCCTTGCCGTAGGTCACCACCCCGTCGCCCTCACTGCCGGCCGCCTTGTAGACCAGGTCGGACCGGATGCCGCCGGGGTTCATGAAGGCGACCTGCGCCCCGCCCTTGTCCGCCGGGGCCAGCCCCTCCAGCTGCGCGTCGGCGATCAGGTCGCCGAGCGGCTTCTCCAGGTCGCTGCTGCCGCGACCGTTGATGTCCGAGGCGATGTAGCCGACCGGGCGGTTGGCGATCGGGGCGGCCAGCTTGGAGTAGCGGGCGATCAGCTCGCTCATGTCCTCGGCCTTCGGCAGCGTGCGGCGCACGATGTGGTTCTCCGCCTTGACCGAGGGGCGCACGATGGTGCCGGTGCTCTTGTCGAGCTTCAGGTCGATCTGGGTGAAGAGCCGGCCGAAGGAGGCGGCGCTGGTCACCGAGCGCGGCACGCCGTTCGGGTCGGGGATGGTGCAGGCGTACGCGTTGTGGGTGTGGCCGGTGACGATGGCGCCGACCGCCGGGTCGATCTTCTTCGCGATGTCGACGATCGGGCCGGAGATGCCCTGGCCGGCCGGGCCGCAGTCATAGTTGTAGACGCTGCTGGCCGGGTAGCCGCCCTCGTGGATCAGCGCGACGATCGAGTTGACGCCCTGCTCCTTGAGCTCTGCGGCGTACTTGTTGATCGTGGTGACCTCGTTGGCGAACTTCAGGCCCTTGACGCCCTCCGCCGTCACGATGTTCGGCGTGCCTTCCAGGGTGACGCCGATGAAGCCGATCTTCACGCCCTGCGACTTGGTCACCCAGTACGGGGGCAGCAGCGGCTCGCCGGTGTTCTCGTCGGTGACGTTGGCGGACAGGTAGTTGAAGTTGGCGCCGCGGAACTTGCGGCCCTTCTCGTAGCAGCCGTCGACCGGGTGGCAGCCGCCGTTCTGCAGCCGCAGCAGCTCCTGCGCGCCGTGGTCGAACTCGTGGTTGCCGACCGAGGTGACGTCCAGGCCGAGCTTGTCCATCGCCTCGATGGTCGGCTCGTCGTGGAACAGGGCCGAGGTGAGCGGGCTGGCCCCGACGATGTCGCCGGCCGCGACGGTGATCGAGTCGTCGGCGGCCTCGCGCGCCTGGCGCAGCGCGGTGGCCAGGTACTCGACGCCGCCGGCCGGGGTGTTGACCGGCCGGCCGGTCGCCGGGTCGATCTCCCGGACGGTGCCGGAGGAGCCGGCCGGGGGCTCCAGGTTGCCGTGGAAGTCGTTGATCGCCAGCAGCTGGAGGTCGACGGTCCTGTGATGCCGGGCGCCGGCGTCGGCGGCCTGGGCGGCCGCCGGCACGGCCACCGTGCCGAACAGTCCGGCCGCGGCGACCATGGCGAGCGCCGCGCGTCGGGATCTGACGGTGAGCATGAGGGCCCCCTGCACCTAGGAGCGCCCGGCCGTGGACAGGCGCAGGCGCGCGATGAATATGGGTGTGCGCGAGTGCAGCCTAGGGTCAACGCGCGTAGCTGTCAGGGCCTCAACCGTAACGAGTGGGTGACCCGCTGACGAACCGTCGTGGACGAATCAGCGCACGGCCTTCACGGGACCGCCCCGTGGACCGCCCCGGCGGGAGCGCCCGCTCACACCCCCGGCTCGGCCGCCAACTGCCGCTCGGCACGCGTCCGTTCGGCGACCGCGTCCTCCGTCATGGCGCGGTCGGTGTAGACCAGCGGCCGTTCCGCCTCGGTGATGATGTGCTTGACCACCTGGACGTTCCCGTTGACGTCCCAGACCGCGATACCCGGCGACAGCGTCGGGATGATCTCCACCGCCCACCGCGGCAGGCCCAGCACCCGGCCGGTGGCCCGCGCCTCCTCGGCCTTCTGCATGTAGATCGTCCGGGTGGAGGCCATCTTCAGGATCGCCGAGGCCTCCTTGGCCGCCGCGCCGTCCACCACGTCCGACAGGTGGTGCACCACCGCGACGAAGGAGAGTCCGAGCCGGCGACCGAACTTCAGCAGACGCTGGAACAGCTGGGCCACGAACGGGCTGTTGATGATGTGCCAGGCCTCCTCGACCAGGAAGATGCGCTTCTTCCGGTCCGGCCTGATCCAGGTGTGCTCCAGCCACACGCCGACGATCGCCATCAGGATCGGCATCGCGATCGAGTTGCGGTCGATGTGCGAGAGGTCGAAGACGATCAGCGGCGCGTCCAGGTCGATGCCGTCGGTGGTCGGCCCGTCGAACATGCCGCGCAGGTCGCCGTCGACCAGCCGGTCCAGCACCAGCGCCACGTCCAGGCCCCAGGACTGCACCTCGTCCACCGCCACGCCCAGCGACTCCACCGAGGATAGCTCTGGGCTGCGCAGGGTGTCGATGATGTCGTCCAGCACCGGCTGACGGTCCTTCACCGAGGCCACCACGTGCGCGTGCGCGGCCTTCAGCGCGAAGCCGGCCCGCTCCTCCAGGCCGCGCCCCATCGCCACCTCGACGATGGTGCGCAGCAGCGACAGCTGACCGGTCTGCGTGATCGCCGGGTCCAGCGGGTTGAGCTTCACTCCGCCGTCCCGGGCCGCCATCGGGTCCAGGCGGATGGACTTTATACCCAGCGCGTTGGCGATCAGGTTCCACTCGCCGACGCCGTCCTCGCCCTGCGCGTCGAGCACCACCACCTGCCGGTCGCGGAACCTCAACTGCCGCAGGACGTACGTCTTCTCCAGAGCCGACTTGCCGTTGCCGGACTCGCCCAGCACCAGCCAGTGCGGGGCCGGCAGCTGCTGCCCGTACAGCTGGAAGGGGTCGTAGACGTACCCTTTGCCGCTGTACACCTCGCGGCCGATGATCACACCGGAGTCGCCCAACCCCGGTGCGGCGGTGGGCAGGTAGACCGCCTGCGCCTGGCCGGTCGAGGTGCGCACCGGCAGCCGGGTGGTCTCCACCTTGCCGAACATCAGGCTGGTGAACGCGTCGGTGAGGTTGCCGAGCCCCATGAGCGGCCTCCTGGTGTGTCAGCTGGGCGGTGAACGTGAAACAGCGGGTCAGCGGCGGATGCCGGTGGCGAACGGCAGGGTGTTGACGAAGGCCCGGTGGTGCTCGCGGTCGCACCACTCCAGCTTGAGGTAGCTCTTGCCGGCCGAGGCCCGGATGGTCCGCTTGTCGCGGGCCAGCGCCTCGGGGTTGCGCGAGGAGACCGTGATGTAGCCGACCAGGTTGACCCCGGCCGCGCCGGACGCCAGGTCGTCACCGCGCTGGTCCACCCGGCCGGTGTGGGCCAGGTCGCGCGGGTCGACCGTGCGGTTCATCTTGGCCGCGCGGCTGGCCTCCGCCTCGTCGTTGGTCTTCTCGGTCAGCATCCGCTCGATCGCGACGTCGGTGGGCTCCAGGTCCATCGTCACCGCGACCGTCCGGATCACGTCCGGGGTGTGCACCAGCAGCGGCGCCAGGAAGTTGACGCCCACCGGGGTCAGCGGCCACTCCTTGATCCACGCGGTGGCGTGGCACCACGGCTCCCGGGTCGTCGACTCGCGGGTCTTCGCGGTCAGGTACTGCGGGTGGGTCGCGTCCAGCTCGGCCGGCCAGGCGTTGCGCCGGGACATCGCCTGGATGTGGTCGATCGGGTGGTCCGGGTCGTACATCGAGTGCAGCAGCGAGGAGAGCCGGGCCTGGCCGAGCGGCTGGCGCACCCGGATGTCCGCCTCCGCCAGCCGGGCACAGATGTCGGTCAGCTCGCGCGCCATCACGGCCGCCAGCCCCTCGTCGTCCCGGGCCCGCCCGCCGGTCGCACGCTGTTCATAGGCGCTGTGGCCCATCGCGTGCGCCTCGGCTGCCAGGTCGCGGGTGTAGTGCATGCAGGCCACCAGGTACGCCCGGTGCTGCTCCGAGGAGGTCGACACCATCGACTGCAACTGGTCGTACGAGTCCTGCAGCCAGCGCGGCGAGTCGTGGTCACCGCGCCGCTCGACGTCCTTGGCGTGCGCGTCCGGATCGGCCGGCAGTGTCCGGGCCAGGATCTGCAGCCGCGTCACGAAGCCGTCCCCGTTGGCAACGTGCTTCAGCAGCGTGCCGAACCGGTCGACCAGCGCCTCCTGGTCCTCCGAGTCGCGCAGGCCCACGCCTGGGCCCTCGATCTCGATCGCGGCCGTCACCGTCCGCCGCTCAAGGTGCATCAGCACCCCGACCTCGTCCGGCCCGAACGGCGCCGTCAGCCAACGCAGCCGCCCCACCCCCGGCGGCGGACCGACCTCCACCTCCCGGCCGTCCATCCGGGTGCCGGCGTCCATCACGTCCGACCGCCACGCCCGGCCGCTGCGGACCGTCCGCCGGTAGGTGCGGTTGATCTCCACCCACTTGTAGAACGTCCGCTTGCGGTACGGCACGTAGACCGCCGCGATGGCCAGCACGGGCAGGCCGACCAGGCCCGCGATGCGCAGCGGCAGGACCGGCATCAGCAGGCCCCAGAGCATCCCGAGGAACGCCCCGAAGATGATCAGAACGATCTCGCCGGACTCCCGGTTCCGGCCGATCGGCGCATTCGGGCGGGCCTTGCCGATCAGGTAGGTACGGCGCTGGTGCACATACGGCTGGGCGTACTGGGCACCGTACTGACCGAGCGGTTCGCTGCTCACTTACCCGTCACCCCCCCTTCGCTGGATTGCTGTCGCGGATCGGAACCGGAGCCTGCGGCGGCCCGGCCTGCGGCGGCGGAGCCGGCGTACGGCCCGCGTGCGCGGCGATGCCCGGGGCCACCGAACCGCCCCCCGCACCCCCGCCGCCACCCGTACCGGCCGCCTGACCGCGGTCGCCGTGGGTGGTGATGCCCTGCTTCATCAGGTTCGCAGTGCCGTTGATCATCGCCGAGCCGGCCGACACCGCGCTGGCCCGGGCATGCCGCATGTTCATGATCTCGTCGCCGAAGCCCGGCACGAAGCGGTACACGGCCGCGCTCGCGAAGATCGACAGGAAGAGGATCGCCAGCCCGGACAGGACCCGGGCGAAGTCGTCGTTGGCCCCGGCCCCGGTCGCCACCGCACCCGCCAGGCCCAGGATGATCACGATGATCGGCTTCGCCAGGTCCACCGCCACCATCACCCCCGCCCACCGGCGCACGTGCTTCCACAGCTGCTTGTCCACCAGCCCCGCGTACACCGCCGTACCCAGCAGCGCGCCCACGTACAGCATCGCCGCCCGGATCAGCAGCTCGATCCAGAGCACCGCCGCCGCCAGCACCGCCACCAGCGACACGATGATCAGGATCAGCGGCCCGCCCCCCATGTCACCCTTCTCCAGGGTGTCCGCGAACCCGCCCAGATACGTCCCGGTGTCCGACTTCGTCCCCACCGCGATCGCCTTGGTCAGCCCGTCCGTCGCACTCACCACGGTGTACAGGATCAACGGCGTGAACGCGGACGCCACGACCGTCAGCCACAGGAACCCGATCGCCTCCGAGATCGCCGTCGTCAACGGCGCCCCCCGCACCGCCCGCTTCGTCACCGCCAGCAGCCACAGCACCAACGTGATGATCGTCGACGCCGCGAACACCACCGCGTACTGCTGCAGGAACGACGCATTGGTGAAGTCCACCTGCGTCGTCCCGTCAATCGCCCCCGACAACTTCCGCACCACCCAAGCCGCCGCCTGCGCACACCCCTTGGCCAACGACCCGAGCGGATCGGTGACGGTACCGACGCTGCCACTGCCGGGAATGACCACCGCACCGTTCGGGGCACACCCCGCGTCACTGCCGGGGATCGGCAGATCGACCTTCTGACAGGTGGGTGTGGCCGAGGGTGTCGGCGACGGCTCTGCGAACACCCGCTGGGCCGCCAACAGCGCCGCCAGCTGCAGGCCTGCCATGGCACCCGCCAGCGTGCCCGCGCGGCGCACGGTGGAGCGGTGTGAGGTCTGGTCAACGGGCATAGCGGAACCCCCCGAACTGCTGGACGGCGCCGGTGATCTCGTCGGCGGTGGCGGCCTGCTGGTCTCCGGGCATCGGCGCGGGGCCCTGCCGGCTGGTGTAGTCGGTGAGCTTCCAGTCGCTGCCCGTCCAGCGGAGCGAGAGCGCCAGGGTGAACCAGTTGGTGGTCACGGGCTGGACGGAGCGTTCGCCGGCGAGGCCGGTGAGGCCGGTGCACCAGACCTCGACCTTGGCATCGGCGTCGCTGTAGCCGACCTGCTTGGTGCCGACCGGGACGGTGCGGCTGACGAAGGTGAGGCCCTTGGGCGCGCGGCCTTGGGCGTCGAGGCCGTAGCGGGCGGCGGTGTCGCCGCCGAAGCCCTGGTCCAGGCGGCTCTGGAGGATCGCGACGGCGGTCGGGTCGGCGATGGTGGCCACGATGGTGTGGCGGGTGTCGGTGCGGAACATGTCCGCGGAGCCGATGGCCACCGCGTAGTTGGCGGCGGCGGACTGGGCGCCCTGGTCGGTGTGCGGGAAGCCGCTCGCGATGCCGTTGGTGGTGGTGCCGACGGGCTGGTCGCCGCTGAGGGCGGGGCCGGCGCCGGAGGGGGCGGTGGGGGTGGCGTTGTCGGAGGAGCGGGCGGTGTTCCCCGGGTCGGGTTTGCCGTGGTTGGCGATGGAGATCGCGACGACGAGCAGAGTGACGACGACGAGGACGGTCAGGAGGGTGCGGAGCGGCCTGGCCTGACGGCCGTTCGGCTGCGAGGAGGGCTGTTCGCCGACCGGTAGCCGCGTACGGGTGTGCGGCTGGTCGTCGGACAACGGCACGGCGGCCCTCCTGGTGCGGGGAGCCGGGGCGGCTCCGGGGGCCCTCCGGCCGTGGGCGGGCGCGGACGGAGGGTGGGAACGGGGGGTGGACTCCTGGCGGGCGGACTCCGGCGGTCCGGACGGGGACCTGATCTCAGGTGGGCGGGACTACTGCTGTCCGATCGTCAGATCGCCATGCCGTAGACAATGGTGAACAGAGTGCCGAGTGATCCAATGATGAACACGCCGGTCAGCCCGGCGATGATCAGCCCCTTGCCCTGTTCGGCGCCGAAGCTGTCCCGCATGGCGGTCGCACCGATCCGCTGCTTGGCCGCGCCCCAGACGGCGATGCCGAGGCAGAGGAGGATGGCGACGGCCATGATGACCTCGACCATCACCCGGGCCTCCGAGCCGAGACTCGCGAACGGGCCCCAGTCCGGGGCGATCCCGCCGATGATGGTGTCGATATTCGGCTTCTTTGGTGGGTCCTCGGCCAGGTGGCCGATCGCGATGCTCTGCACGCTGCTCAGGTTCATTTCCATCTCACCGCCCGATCAGGCAAATTCAAGGGCCCGGACCCCGCCCGCGCGAAGGGTCGGTACCTATTCTTGGCCAGATCTGATGTCGACTTGGCTACTTCTCGCGGATTGGTCGTGAGGCATCGGACACGTACGCGAGGATGTCCACCGTACGAAGGATAGCGCTCACTCTTTGTATCTCTGATGATTGCGGTGAGCAACGCCTTCCGGGACACTTCGACTGACGATTCGTCGGGATGGTGCTGATGGTACTCCGGAAGGCCGGTACGGCCGCCGCTGCGACGGGAGTTGTCGCGTTCGGGTTCATCGGGCTGGTGACGTTCGGGACGTATGCCGCGAGTGGGACACCGCAGCAGTCGGCCAATCGCTCGGCACTGTCGGCCGGTTCGGTGCCGGCCGCCTACCAGGGGCTGATCCAGAAGTGGGGAGCGCTCTGCCCGGAGATCTCCCCGCCGATGCTCGCCGCGCAGCTGTACCAGGAAAGCGGTTTCGACCCGTCGGCCCGGTCCTCGGTAGGGGCCTTGGGAATGGCCCAGTTTCTGCCGGACACCTGGGCGATCTACGGCACGGACGGCAATGGTGACGGCAAGAAGGACATCTGGGACCCGGCGGACGCGATCGCCTCGGCGGCGACGTACGACTGCGCGCTGGCCCGGGACGTGGCCAAGGTGCCGGGGGACCGGCAGGACAACCTGCTGGCGGCGTACAACTCCGGCCCGTACGCGGTGGAGAAGTACAGCGGCGTGCCCCCGTACAAGGAGACACAGGGGTACGTGAAGAACATCAAGGCGCTGGCGCGCAGCTTCACGGCGCCCACGGCGCCGGTGGAGGTGTCGCAGCAGTCGGCCGCCGCGATCTACTTCGCGCAGACGAAGCTGGGCATGCAGTACCTGTGGGGCGGCGAGGGGTTGCCGTCGCAGAACGGGCGGTTCGACTGCTCGGGCCTCACCCAGGCCGCGTACGCGAGTGTGGGGATCACGCTGCCCCGGGTGGCGAACGACCAGTGGTACGCCGGTCCGCACCCCTCGCGGGACCAGTTGCGGCCGGGCGACCTGGTGTTCTGGGCGACGGACCTGAACGATCCGCGCAGCATCCACCACGTCGGGATCTACGTCGGCGGCGGCTACATGATCAACGCGCCGCACACCGGCGCGGTGATCCGCTACGACAAGATCGACACCAAGGAGTACATCGGCGCGACCCGGGTCACCTCGGACGGCGCCGAGGCGCTGCCGGTGCGCAACGCGGACGGCAGCATCACGGGCCGGGGCGGCGTCAGCAGCGGAGCCACCCCGGACGCGCCCGCGTCGCCCACCGCGGCCCCCACAGCGGCCACCCACGCGGCGTCGCCCGCGAACGCCGCTCCGACCCTGCCCCCGCCCTCCCGGCCGGCGGCGACCGCGCCGCCCGTACCCACCGGCCCGAGCCCGTCGGGTACGGGTCAACCGACCGCAAAACCCTGAGGCCCCGGCGCCCCGGCGTGTGAGTGCGCTGTGGACGCTGAGTCAAGTTTCCATAACCGCGCGTTTCCGTGGAACGCTGTGCCCCGGCGATGACGTTGGGTCCGTTGGTCCCTCGTCAGCTCTTCGCGCCGGGCGGGCCCGGCCGGAACGTACAGGTGCAGCGGACCAGAAGGAGGTGCGGCGTGTCGACGCCGCTTGCCGACACGACCAACCCCGACCTCGGCCTGCTCTACGCCGTCAACGGTCTGGCCAAGCGCTCCCCGCAGTGGCTGGACCATCTGGTCTCCTGGATCGGCGAGTACGGCATCCTGATCGGCCTGGCGATGCTCTGCCTGGTCGGCTGGCTGCAGGCCAGGCGCCGCCCGGACGCGCCGGTGGCGATCGCCGGGCTGCTCTGGGTGCCGCTCTCGGTCGCCATCGCCGAGCTGGCCAACCTGCCGATCGCCGCGATCGTGGACCGCCCGCGCCCCTTCGTCGACCACAGCGGGCTGCTGGTGCTGGTGGACGGCAAGGCCGGCACGCACTCCTTCGTCAGCGACCACTCGACCATGACGATGGGCGTCGCGGTGGCGCTGTTCCTGGTGAACCGGCGGCTGGGCTGGATAGCCGGAGGCCTGGCCCTGCTGCAGGGCTTCTGCCGGATGTTCATGGGCGTCCACTACCCGACCGACGTGATCGGCGGGTTCGCGCTCGCCACCGCGGTGGTCCTGCTGCTGGCGCCGATCGCGATGGCCGTCCTGGTCCCGCTCTGCCATGCGCTGACCCGCACCGCCGTCGCCCCGCTGATCCGGGCGCCGGAGCGCGGTGGCGCGCCGCGCGGCCGTCGGCGCGGCCGGGAGCGGGCCGTCCGGGCGGACGAGCAGCCGCCGGAGTCCGATCTGGCGGCGTAAGACGCCGTAGGCCTACCCCGGCGCGCCGCCGCTGTCGGCGAGGTGGTCGGCCCCCTCGCGGCGGGCCAGGTCGCGCGAGCGGCGGGCCGGGGAGTACCAGCCGCAGCTGCAGGTCGCGTAGGCGAAGGAACCGCGCTCGCTGATCGCGACGCGGTGCTCGGGCATCCGGGTGCCGGGCGCGGCCGGCAGCTCACTGTGCACGTCGTTCACCGTAACGCGCCGGACGCGCGGCGCGCGACGCCCTTCGCGCGCCCCGCCACCCGTAACCCCTCGCGCCTCAACTCGTTTGCCCGGAAAGAGCTCTGCCCACCCGGTGGTGTCCGGCAGGGCAGTCGGGCCCGAGGGGGTTGTCGCGAGGATGAAGATGACCGACCAGCAGCGCACCGGCCGGCCACGACGCCGGCCGGTGTCGAACCTGCGCTCGGCGGCCGGGGCCGCCCTGCTCGCCGCCACCCTGGCCGGGCTGGCCGGCTGCTCGGGCGGGTCCGGGGCCGGCTCGTCCGACCAGAGCGTCCACGACCAGCTCGCCGCGGACCCGCTGACGGCGGTGCGCAACGCCGCCGACATCACCGGCCGGACCGGCTCCGCGCACACCGCCACCGAGCTGGTCACCGAGTCCTCCGAGAAGAAGGCCTCCTTCACCGGCACCGGCGGCTACGACTACGTGAAGCGGATCGGCCGGCTGGAGATCGCCGTGCCGCCGGGCGCGGCGACCACCGGGAAGATCGTCGAGGTGGTCCTGCCGGGCACGGTCTACCTGCAGAACAGCGGCGCCAAGGTGCCCGAGGGCAAGTGGGTCAAGCTGGACGTGCGCCAGTTGCCGGACGGCAACCTGGTCAGCAGCGGCGCCACCGACCCGGCCACCGCCGCGGGCGCGCTGCGCGGGGTGCAGAAGGCGGACGCGGTCGGCACCGAGACGGTCGACGGCGTCGCACTGCACCACTACCGCGGCACCCTGGACCTGGCCAAGGCCGCCGACGCGACTGGCGGCCGGGGCGGCGACGGCCTGCGGACGGGGTCCCAGACCTTCACCGTCAAGGAGGTCCCGTACGACGCCTGGCTTGACGACCAGGGCCGGCTGCACAAGGTGGTCGAGATCTTCACCTTCGCCGGGGTGGCCGGTTCGAAGGAGGCCAAGGACCAGGTGAAGGTGACCTCGACCACCGCGCTGACGGACTTCGGCAAGCCGGTGGAGGCGGCCGAGCCGCCGGCCTCGGACATCTTCGCGTTGAAGCCCACGGAGAGCCCGAAGTAGGGCGGCCTGGGCAGCGCTCCGGCGTGGGGCGTGTGGGGGCGCGGCCGGAGCGGGTGGCCGTCCGGGGAGCGGCGGTCACCCGTTTCGGCGGCGCCGAGATGGCCCGTCCGTGCCATGTGGACGGGCTCCGAAGTGCCTAGGCTGGACGTCGGGTGGCTGCCGCCCGGGCTGGCGAGGCACTGAAGGGGTGGTGCAGGTGGTGTCGTCCACAGGCGGCCGCAGCGGCGGCCACGACGACGCGGCCCTCGACGAGATCGAGCTGGCCGGCGAACTGATGATCGCCGCGACGGCCAGCACCGGCGACCGGCTGCCGACCGAACGGATCGACGAGGTGCTGCTCGACCGGCCCGAGCCCGGCAGAGCGGACCCGGACCGGTCCGGCGAACGGGAGCCGTAAGGCCACCGGGCCGCTCTCTCAGCTGCGCCTCGGTCTCAGCTCCGCAGCAGTCGGCCGATCGCGGCCGTGGCCTCCGCCACCTTGGCGTCGAGCTCGGCGCCGCCCTCCTCTGCCGCCGCCGCGACGCAGTGCCGCAGGTGCTCCTCCAGCAAAGAGAGCGCGAAGGACTGCAGGGCCTTGGTGCCGGCCGACACCTGGGTGAGCACGTCGATGCAGTAGACGTCCTCGTCGACCATGCGCTGGAGGCCGCGGATCTGGCCCTCGATCCGGCGCAGCCGCTTGAGGTGGGCGTCCTTCTGCGCGCTGTACCCGTGCGGGCCGTGCCCGCCCTGATGACCTGCGCCGGCCTCGGGGGTGTGGCCGGCGTGCGCCTCGGTGTCGTGCGCGTCGCCCGGCTCGGTGCGCGCTTGCGTCGTGGTCATCGGCCCGCCTTCGTCTGAGTGCCTGGTGGCTGCGTCGGCCACCAGTGTCCAACACCGGGGCCTTTCGTGGTGTTCCGACGGCCGGACCGGCGGTCGAGGGCCCGCCCCGGGCGGCCCGCCGGGCGGGTTCACCCGTCTGAGCGGCGCCCCCGTTCCTGTGTACGCACGACGGGGACAATCCGGGCGAGGTTCCGTCAGACTGGGGCTCACGTCCGCACATGGGAGTGCGGTCCTGGTCCGCCGGTGCGGCAGCCGAATGGAAGAGGAGGTTCCGCCTCCCCCTACACCACCCCGTTTGCGCGATTGCGCTTGGTTGCACCTAGCATCGTTCAGTCCCTACCCCGCACATCGGAGATTTCCGTGCGTTTTAGCCTGACCCCGAAGGAGACGAGCTTCTACGACATGTTCGCCGCGGCCGCGGAGAACCTCGTCGTCGGATCGAAGCTCCTGCTGGAACTGCTGGGATCAGACGTGTCGGCCCGCGCGGAGATCGTCGAGCGCATGCGCGCCGCCGAGCACGCCGGGGACGACACCACCCATGCCGTGTTCCACCAGCTGAACTCCTCCTTCATCACGCCCTTCGACCGCGAGGACATCTACAGCCTCGCCTCGTCGCTGGACGACATCATGGACTTCATGGAGGAGGCCGTCGACCTGGTCGTCCTCTATGACATCCAGACCCTGCCGAAGGGGATCGAGCAGCAGATCGAGGTGCTGGCCCGGGCCGCCGAGCTGACCGCCGCGGCGATGCCGAACCTGCGCAGCATGTCGAACCTCACCGAGTACTGGATCGAGGTCAACCGGCTGGAGAACCAGGCCGACCAGATCCACCGCAAGCTGCTCGCCCACCTGTTCTCCGGCCAGTACGACGCCATCGAGGTGCTCAAGCTCAAGCAGATCGTGGACGTCCTTGAGGAGGCGGCGGACGCGTTCGAGCACGTCGCCAACACGGTGGAGACCATCGCCGTCAAGGAGTCCTGACCCTCGTGGACATGGCAGCACTCATCGCCGTCATCGGCGTTGCGTTCTTCTTCACCTACACCAACGGCTTCCACGACTCGGCGAACGCGATCGCCACCTCGGTCTCCACCCGGGCGCTGACCCCCAGGGCCGCGCTGGCGATGGCCGCGGTGATGAACCTGGCCGGTGCCTTCCTCGGCAGCGGCGTGGCGAACACCGTCTCCAAGGGCATCATCGAGACCCCCACCGGCAACCAGGGGATGGCGATCCTGTTCGCCGCCCTGATCGGCGCGATCGCGTGGAACCTGGTCACCTGGTACTTCGGTCTGCCGTCCTCGTCCTCGCACGCGCTGTTCGGCGGCATGGTGGGCGCGGCGCTGGCCGGCGGCATCGACGTGATCTGGAGCGGCGTCCTCGACAAGATCGTCATTCCGATGATCGTCTCGCCGGTGGTCGGCCTGATCGGCGGCTTCCTGGTGATGCTGGCGATCCTGTGGATCTTCCGCCGGGCCAACCCGCACCGCGCCAAGCGGAACTTCCGGGTCGCGCAGACCGCCTCGGCCGCCGCGATGGCGCTGGCGCACGGTCTGCAGGACGCGCAGAAGACCATGGGCATCGTCGTGATGGCGCTCACCATCTCGGGTCACCAGACCACCGGCGCCATCCCGGTGTGGGTGAAGATCTCCTGCGCCACCATGCTCTCGCTGGGCACCTACGCGGGTGGCTGGCGGATCATGCGGACGCTGGGCCGCAAGATCATCGAGCTGGACCCGCCGCAGGGCTTCGCGGCCGAGGCCACCGCCTCGACGGTCATGTACATCACGTCGTTCGTCTTCAAGGCGCCGATCTCCACCACGCACGTGATCACCGCGGCGATCATGGGCGCGGGGGCCACCAAGCGGATCCGCGCGGTGCGCTGGGGCGTCGCGAAGAACATCGTGCTCGGCTGGTTCATCACGATGCCGGCGGCCGCCATCGTCGCAGCGCTGGTGTACTGGTTCGTCCACCTGTTCCGGGGCTGAGACCCCCGGACGTGACAGGGCCCGCCCCCACATCTCGGGGGCGGGCCCTTTTCACGCTCCACGGCGGCACCGCCATGCAGCACCGTGGAGCAGCTGGCGGCCGGCCTAGCCGAAGCGGCCGGAGATGTAGTCCTCGGTCGCCTGCACCGACGGGTTGGAGAAGATCCGCTGGGTGTCGTCCAGCTCGATCAGCCTGCCGGGCTGGCCGACGCCGGCCAGGTTGAAGAAGGCGGTGCGGTCGCTGACGCGGGCCGCCTGCTGCATGTTGTGGGTCACGATGACGATCGTGAACTGGGACTTCAGCTCGCCGATCAGGTCCTCGATGGCGAGGGTGGAGATCGGGTCGAGCGCCGAACAGGGCTCGTCCATCAGCAGGACCTGCGGCTCGACCGCGATGGCGCGGGCGATGCACAGGCGCTGCTGCTGACCGCCGGAGAGGCCGGCCCCGGGCTTGTTCAGCCGGTTGTGGACCTCCTTCCAGAGGTTGGCGCCCTTGAGCGAGCGCTCCACGACCTCGTCCAGGACGACCTTCTTGCGCACGCCCGCCAGCTTGAGACCGGCGACCACGTTGTCGTAGATCGACATGGTCGGGAACGGGTTCGGGCGCTGGAAGACCATGCCGACCGAGCGGCGCACGGCGACCGGGTCGACGCTGGAGGCGTACAGGTTCTCGTCGTCCAGGAGCACCTTGCCCTCGACGCGGGCGCCCGGGATCACCTCGTGCATCCGGTTGAGGGTGCGCAGGAAGGTGGACTTGCCGCAGCCGGAGGGGCCGATGAAGGCGGTCACCGAGCGGGGTTCGATGCTCATCGAGATGTCCTCGATGGCCTTGGTGGAGCCGTAGTAGGCCGACAGTCCGCTGACGTCGATGCGCTTGGCCATGATCGTTGCTTCTCTCGTCTTCTCAGTACGTCAGTCGGTCGCTCAGTGTCCGCCCTTGGGCGAGCGCCAGCGTGCGATGCCCCGGGCGATGAGGTTGAGCCCCATCACGAAGGCGATCAGCACCAGCGCGGCACCCCAGGCGCGGGCGTAGCCGTAGTCGTTGTTGACCACCGAGTACTGCTGCCAGATGTACATCGGCAGGGACTGCTGCGGTCCGTCGAACGGGTTGCTGTTGATGTAGTCGGCGCCGAACACCAGCATCATGACCGGGGCGGTCTCGCCCGTGATGCGGGCGACGGAGAGCATCACACCGGTGGTGATGCCGCCGATCGCGGTGGGGAGGACGATCCGCAGGATGGTCTTCCACTTCGGCACGCCGAGCGCGTACGAGGCCTCGCGCAGCTCGTTCGGGACGAGCTTGAGCATCTCCTCGGTGGAGCGGACCACGACCGGCATCATCAGGATCGCCAGCGCGAGGCTGCCGGAGAAGCCGGAGTAGTTGAAGCCGAGGGCGAGGTTCCAGAGCGACAGGATGAACAGACCCGCGACGATCGACGGGACACCCGTCATGACGTCGACGAAGAAGGTGACGGTCTTGGCGAGCCGGCCGCGGCCGTACTCGACCAGGTAGACGGCGGTCAGCAGACCCACCGGGGCGGCCGTCGCGGTGGCCAGGCCGACCTGCTCCAGGGTGCCGATCAGCGCGTGGTAGATACCGCCGCCGGGGCCGGAGGCGAGGACACCCTTCATCGAGTGGCTCAGGAAGTACCCGTTCACCACGTCGGCGCCCTGCTGGATCGTGTAGAAGGTCAGCGCGACCAGCGGCACGACGGCGAGGATGAAGGCGACCCAGACCACCGAGGTGGCGAGCCGGTCCTTGGCCTGACGGCGGCCCTCGACCCTGGCCGAGAGCGCGTAGCCGATCGCCACGAACAGGATGGCCGAGATCAGGCCCCACTGCAGGTGGCTGGCGAGGCCGCCGACGGCGCCGATGCCGCAGCCGAGGGCGATCGAACCGGCGGCGACGGCCGCCGGGGCCCACTTGGGCAGCCGGTTCGCGGTCAGCGCGCGGCCCAGCGGACGGGCGTCCGCCGAAACCGTAGTGGTCGCGGCACTCATGCGGCAGCCCCCGAGTACTCCTTGCGGCGGGCGACGATCAGCCGCGCGGCACCGTTCACCAGCAGGGTGATCACGAACAGGACGAGACCGGAGGCCATCAGGGCGTTGCGGCCGTTGTTCCCGGCCTCGGCGAACTTCAGCGCGATGTTCTGCGCGAAGGTGCCGCCTCCCGGGTCGAGGATGTGCAGCGAGAGGACGCTGTTCGAGGACAGCACCACCGCGACGGCGATGGTCTCGCCGAGCGCGCGGCCGAGGCCGAGCATCGAGGCCGAGATGATGCCGGGCCGGCCGAACGGCAGCACCGCGGTGCGGATCATCTCCCAGCGGGTCGCGCCGAGCGCGAGCGCCGCCTCCTCGTGCATCCGCGGCACCTGGCGGAACACCTCGCGGGAGACCGCGGTGATGATCGGCAGGATCATGATCGCCAGCAGGATGCCGACGGTGAACAGGTTGCGCGGGACGGTGCCGGTCTTGGTCTGGTCGAAGATGTACGTCCAGCCCAGGTACTGGTTGAGCCAGCTGGTCAGCCCGTCCATGTGCGGCACCAGGAACAGTGCGCCCCAGAGGCCGTAGACGATGCTGGGGACGGCCGCGAGCAGGTCCACCAGGTAGGCGAACGGCTGGGCGATCTTCCGCGGCGCGTAGTGCGAGATGAACAGGGCGATCCCGATGGCCACCGGGACGGCGATCGCCATCGCGATGATCGCGCTGACGATGGTGCCGAACGCGAGGACGGCGATGCCGAAGACCGGCTTCGGGGCGTCCGGCGCCCACTCGAAGGTGGTGAGGAAGTGGCCGTCGTTCTTGCTCAGGGCGAGACCCGAGCGCCAGGCCAGGAACCCTGCGATGGCGGCCATCACGACCAGCAGCAGGATGCCCGAACCCCGGGCGAGGTTCATGAAGATCTTGTCGCCGACGCGGCTGTCACGCTGTCGGCCGACCCTGCCTCGCGGGGCGGCAGGGGGCGATGAAGTCATTGGTGTACTCCGGTCTGGTGGCGCTGCCCCGGAGGGGGCGGCACCATGGCGGCGGTGCCCCGGACGTGTTGCTGGGTCAATGCGTTCCGGTGGGACGGCCCCGGCCCCCCTCGCTCACGGGGCCGCCCCACCGGTGGTCCTGCTGGGTCAGGCCAGGGTCGGGATGACGGCGTTGACCTTGTCGGTCAACTCCTTGGGGAGCGGGACGTAGCCCTTCTCGCCGATCGCCTTCTGGCCCGAGTCGCTGGCAGTGTAGGTCAGGAAGGCCTTCAGGGTGTCGAGGGTGTCGGCCTTGTTGCCCTTGTCGCAGACGATCTCGTAGGTGACCAGGACCAGCGGGTAGGAGCCCTCGTCCTTGGTCGCGTAGTCGAGGCTCAGCGCCAGGTCGCTGCCGGTGCCGGCGATCTTCGCCTTGGCGAAGGTGTTGGCGGCGTTCTCGGTGGTCGCGGCGACCGGCTTGGAGGCGCCGGTGTTGATCGCGGCGCTCTTCAGGCTGTTGGTCTGGGCGTAGGAGAGCTCGACGTAACCGATCGAGTTCTTGACCTGCTTGACCTGGGCCGAGACACCGGCGCTGCCGTTGGCCGACTGGCCGCCCTTGCCGGCCCAGGTCTTGCTGGCCGGGTAGGACCAGGCGCCGCTGCTGGCCTTGGCGAAGTAGTGGGTCAGGTTGTCGGTGGTGCCGGAGTCGTCCGAGCGGTGGAACGACTGGATGTCCGCGTCCGGCAGCTTGGCGCCCGGGTTCAGGGCGGCGATCGCCGGGTCGTTCCACTTGGTGATCTGCGAGTCGAAGATCTTGGCGGCGGTCGGGCCGTCCAGGACCAGGTTGTCGACACCTTCGATGTTGTAGACCAGCGAGATCAGGCCGCCGACCATCGGCAGGTCGATGCCCTGGCCGCCGGTGCAGACCGCCTTGGTGGCGTCGACCTCGGCCGGCTTCAGGGCCGAGTCGGAGCCGGCGAACTGGACCTTGCCCTGGGTGAACTGCTGGATACCCGCGCCGGAGCCCACGCCACCGTAGTTGACGGTGGTGCCCGAGCAGGCGGCGCCGAAGGTGGTCTTCCACAGGTCGATCGCGTTGCCCTGGGCGGTCGAGCCCGCGGCAATCAGGGCACCGGGCTTGCCACAGTTGATCGCGGCGGCGGAGGAGGAACCACTGGAACCACCGGACGCGCTGGTGGTGTTGTTGTTGTCCGAGCCGCACGCGGCGAGCGACAGCGAGCTGACGAGCGCCATGGCACCGATGGCGAGGGCCTTGGAGCGGCCGTTCCGCTGGAGCTTCACTGGGTGTCCCTTTCTGTGGCATTGCCCGTCGCGCGGGCCGTGCGGACACGGCGGAGCGCGGGTTTTGCTGTGGTCCGGGGCCCGTTCGGCCCTCCGGTACCCCCGAAGTTAGGCCGGGTAGGTGACACGACAGCCGGTCGTAAGTGAACGGAGAGTGAACCTCGAACGGATGACAGGAAACTACGTCAGGTAGTAACGGTTGCGTCACGGCACGGGCGCGGCGAGATCACTTCCACCCTTCCTGCACTGCGGGTACGCCGTCTGGCCGCACCGGCTTCGCCCCCAGAATCGCCAGCAGCGCGTCGACCAGCAAGCGGTCGCGCTCATGGGTGAGCCGGGCGCGGGCCTTTCCGGCCGGCAGCCACTCCAGCCGGTCCACCTCCCGGTTCGGCCGGAACGCCCCGGCGGTCGGCACCGCCGCCCAGTAGCGGACCTCCTTCGGACGGCCCTGGACGGGATAGTGCTGCGCGGGCAGCTCCGGGCCGAGCACGCAGGTGAAGCCGGTCTCCTCGCGCACCTCGCGCACCGCCGCCTCCGCCAGGCCCTCCCCCGGGTCGAGCTTGCCCTTCGGCAGGCTCCAGTCGTCGTACTTGGGCCGGTGGATCACCGCGATCCTGGGCCGCCCCAGCCGGCCGCTCTTCTTCAGCCGACCGGGCAGCCACAGCACCGCACCCGCGGCCAGGATCACCGGGGCATGCTCCGCCCGGTGCGTGGTCCCAGCTTCTGCCTGCCCGGTGCTCAGGCGATCGCGCAACTCATGCCGTCCGTGGTGCGGGGGAATGCCCCCAGCCCTCGGCAGGGGGGATCTCCAGCCAGCCGTCCGGGCCTGGCGGGAGGTCGGGCCACCGGCGGCCGAAGGCGTACCGCGCCGCCTCCACCTCCAGTCGTTGATCAGCATGCACCACGCCCAGCACGTAGGCGGTGGCGGGGGTGATCCGCGGCGTGCGCGCCGCGGTGGCCGCGGTGACCGCCGCGTCCGCCGCCTCCTGGTGCCGGCCCAGCACCGCGTCCAGCTCGTCCAGCTCGCCGGACGGCCGGCCGCACACCTCCAGCGCGTAGCGGGCCCGCTTCACCAGGATCCGCATCCGCGCCCACGGCGCGTCGTCGGCCGCCAGCGCCGCGTCCGCGTCCACCGCACCGCGGGCCTGCGGCACGGCGCCCAGCCGGCGCAGGCCGTCCCCGCCGTACGGCGTGGCGGCGCGTTGGAGCGGCAGCTGGGCGGCGCTCGCGCTCAGCGCGGTGAACGCGGCGGCCGCCTGCGGCACCAGCACCGCCCCGGCCCGGCCGCCCGCCGACTCCAGCAGCGGCGCCTCGCCGACCAGCAGCGTCATCCGGTCCGCCAGCGCGTGCAGCCGGGCCGACCGCAGCTCCTGGAGCACCGTCGAGTGCGCCCTGGTCCGGGCCAGAGTCAGCTGCCGGTCCAGCAGCGCCCGCGCCTTCGGCGCCCCGGCGTGCCCGGCCAGCATGCCCGTCCCCTCCGGATCGCTGCCGCTCAGCGAGTCCAGCGCGCCCAGCAGCCGGGCGGAGCGGCGGACGTACCCGGGCTCCAGCGCCAGCAGGTTGAGCAGCCAGCGCAGTTCGGTGCGCGACTCCTGCGCCCAGGCCTGGTCGAAGACGGCGCCGAAGGTGTGCAGCAGCCCGCCGATCCGCCGGACGGCCCGCAACAGGTCCGCGGTGCCGGCCGCCGGGACGGCGGTCGTCCCCGGTCTGGCGCCGACCTCGCCCACCGCCAGCGGCAGGGCACGCAGGAACGCACCGGCCTGGGCGGTGAGATGGCTGGAGAGGATGTCCCCGGCGGTCGCGGTGGAGGCCGCCTGGGCCGTCATCGGCGCATCGGTCATGGCGTGGTAGATCCCCGTTCCCCCGGGGCCGTCCCCCGGGGCTGGTGGCCGACCGCCGGAGCGCCCGCCCACCAGCCTCGGGGGCCGAGCACTCCAGCGGCTCGCATCAGTGGTCGCGTCAGCGCGAGGTGGCGGCCCGGCGGCGCTGGCGCGAGTCGATGAGCAGGTCCTGGAGGTGCCGCAGCGGGCGGCCCTCGGCGTCCTGCGCGTGGCGGGTCCACGCGCCGTCCTGCCCCAGGCGCCAGGACTCGGTCTCGTCGGACACCCCGAGGTCGATCAGCCCGGACAGCTCGGCGCGGTGCGTCGGGTCGGTGATCCGCATCAGCGCCTCGATCCGGCGGTCCAGGTTGCGGTGCATCATGTCGGCGCTGCCGATCCAGACCTCCGGATCGCCGCTGTTGCCGAACACGAAGACCCGGGAGTGCTCCAGGAAGCGGCCGAGGATGCTGCGCACCCGGATGTTCTCGCTCAGCCCCGGCACGCCCGGGCGGATCGCGCAGATCCCGCGGACCCAGATGTCCACCGGCACGCCGGCCTGCGAGGCCCGGTACAGCGCGTCGATCACGGCCTCGTCGACGATCGAGTTGACCTTGATCTTCACGTAGGCCGGGCGGCCCGCGCGGTGGTTGGCGATCTCGTTGTGGATCCGCGAGACCAGTCCGTCGCGCAGGCCGCGCGGGGCGGTCAGCAGGCGGCGGTAGGACTCGCGGCGCGAGTAGCCGGACAGCCGGTTGAACAGGTCCGACAGGTCCGCGCCGACCTGCGGGTCCGAGGTCAGCAGCCCCAGGTCCTCGTAGAGCCGGGCGGTCTTCGGGTGGTAGTTGCCGGTGCCGACGTGCGAGTACCGGCGCAGCGTGTCGCCCTCCTGCCGGACCACCAGCGACAGCTTGCAGTGCGTCTTCAGACCGATCAGGCCGTAGACCACGTGGCAGCCGGCCTCCTCCAGCTTGCGGGCCCACTTGATGTTGGCCTGCTCGTCGAAGCGCGCCTTGATCTCGACCAGGACCAGCACCTGCTTGCCCGACTCCGCCGCGTCGATCAGCGCGTCCACGATCGGCGAGTCGCCCGAGGTGCGGTACAGCGTCTGCTTGATCGCCAGCACGTCCGGGTCGCCCGCGGCCTGCTCCAGGAAGGCCTGCACCGAGGTGGAGAAGCTGTCGTACGGGTGGTGCAGCAGGACGTCCCGCTCGCGCATCGCGGCGAAGATGTCCGGCTGGGAGGCCGACTCGACGTCGGTCAGCCCGCGGGCCGTACCGGCGACGAACTTCGGGTACTTCAGCTCCGGACGGTCCAGCTCGGCGATCCCGAACAGGCCGGTCAGGTCCAGCGGCCCGGGCAGCGGGAAGACCTCCGCCTCGGTGATGTTCAGCTCCCGCACCAGCAGGTCCAGGATGTAGGGGTCGATCGACTCCTCGACCTCCAGCCTGACCGGCGGGCCGAAGCGCCGCCGCATCAGCTCCTTCTCCAGGGCCTTGAGGATGTTCTCGGTGTCGTCCTCCTCGACTTCGAGGTCCTCGTTGCGGGTGACCCGGAAGGCGTGGTGTGCCAGCACCTCCATCCCCGGGAAGAGCTCCTCCAGGTGCGCGCCCATCACGTCCTCCAGGGGGACGTAGCGCTGCGGCGAGGCCTCCAGGAAGCGGGCGAGCGACTGCGGGACCTTCACACGGGCGAAGTGCTTGTGCCCGGACACCGGGTTGCGCACCACCACGGCCAGGTTGAGCGAGAGTCCCGATATGTACGGGAAGGGGTGCGCCGGGTCGACCGCCAGCGGGGTCAGCACGGGGAAGATCTTCTGCCGGAACAGGGTGTGCAGCCGGGCCTGCTCCTTCTCGGCCAGCTCCGGCCAGCGGACCACCTCGACGCCCTCGGCGGCGAGGTCCGGCAGGACCTCCTGCTGGAAGGCGGCGGCGTGCCGGGCCATCAGCTCGCGCGAGCGGGTCCAGATCAGGTCCAGCACCTCGCGCGGCTGGAGGCCGGACGCGCTGCGCTGGGCGACGCCGGTCGCGATCCGGCGCTTGAGGCCGGCCACCCGGACCATGAAGAACTCGTCCAGGTTGCTCGCGAAGATGGCGAGGAACTTGGCGCGCTCCAGCAGCGGGATCTCCGGGTCCTCGGAGAGCGCCAGGACCCGCTCGTTGAAGGCGAGCCAGCTGCGCTCGCGGTCCAGGAACCGGCCCTGCGGAAGCTCCTCGAAGTCCTGCTCGTCCACCGCCGGGGGCTCCGGCGGTATCCCGAGCGCGCTCGACAACCGGGCCGGCGGGGACAGCGGGGCAGAGACGGGGCGAGGGATGCTCATGGGCTCCAGCTCCTCCAGCAGCAGGACGGCGTCCGGACGCGAATGACTCTGCGGGCCGTCGTCCTCGCCCAACGCCAACGCCCACCCACCCGGCGCGGTCCGTACAGGACCGGCCGGTGCGTGTCGGCCGACGCTGCAGGAGCGAGACACTACGGACTTCATCCTGTGATCTTCGCGGCAGCAATTGAATCCACGGTAAACACCGCATGGCCAGGAGGAAAGCTGAGTCGGTCGGGGCCGGGGCGCTGCCGTCCCGCCCCTTGCCCCGGACCGGCCGCTGCGGCTAGGCCGACTGGCCCGACTGATCCGTCCGGTCCACCCGGTGATGAACGCGGTACCGGTGATGAACGCGGTACATGAGGTCCACCTCGTGAACGGTGAATCCCAGTCGTTCATATACCCGCACGGCGGCCGGATTGTCGGCGTCGACGTAGAGAAGTACGGTCTCCAGTCCACGCTCGCCGGCGCCTGAGCCGGTCAGGTGACGCAGGCCCGCCGCGGTCAGCGCCCGGCCGAGGCCGCTACCCTGCTCCGCCGGATCCACCCCGACGACGTACACCTCGCCGAGCGCCGGCTCGGTGGCGGTGGCCGGGTGCACCTTGGTCCAGTGGAAGCCGACTGCCTTGCCGTCGCGCGTGGCCAGGAAGAAGCCCGCCGGGTCGAACCAGGGCTCGGCCAGCCGGTCGGCCAGGTCCTGCTCGGTCCAGGCGCCCTGCTCGGGGTGGTGGGCGAAGGCGAGGGCGTTCAGCCGCAGCCACTCCGCGTCGTCCTCGCCCGGACGGAAGGTCCGCAGCTCGACGCCCTCGGGGAACGGGACCACCTCGGTCTGCGGCCCGGTACGGCGCATCTGCCGCAGCTCGCGGACCAGCTCGGCGCCGTACTGCTCGGCCAGGTGCCGGGCGGCCGGGTGGCCCCCGTGCACCCAGAAGTCGACGGCGTCGCGGCCTGCCCGGTGGGCCTCCGCGAGCACCGCGTCAACGAGGGGACGGGCCAGGCCGCGGCCACGGGCGGCAGGGGCGACGACGAGTTCGGCGGCGGGGTTGGCGGTGGGCTCAGTGGGCGCGCTCTGCGGGACTTCGAGCTGGCCGTAGCCGACGACGGAGGTGGCGGTCTGCCCGGCCTGCTCGACCTCGACGAAGTGGATCACACCTGGGCGGGGCGTTTCCGAACGCAGCCGGAGCCGCCCCTGCTCGGACACGGCGGCCCGACCGTCGACGTCCTGCGCGTCCGCCAGAACGCGCAGGACGCCGTCGCGCTGCTCGGGCCGGAGCGCGCTGTTCGCAATGACCGCTGTCTGATCGTCCATGCCTTGACGATACGTCACCGGAAATGCAAAGAACCCCTGATCCGTGATGGATCAGGGGTTCTTCGGAATGATTGTTCGGCGGCGTCCTACTCTCCCACAGGGTCCCCCCTGCAGTACCATCGGCGCTGTGAGGCTTAGCTTCCGGGTTCGGAATGTAACCGGGCGTTTCCCTCACGCTATG
>NZ_JAHTKP010000003.1 GCF_019192735.1 Kitasatospora aureofaciens | reverse complement strand
CCTCCTGCGGGAACCGCCCCTGCTCGTCCACCTCCGCCGCGAACGGAGCGATCTTCGCCTCGGCCAGCCCACGCACCGCCTCACGGAGCATCTCGTGCTCCTCGGAGATACGGAAGAGATCGAAGTCAGCCGCGCCTGCGCTGCCCGCCATGATGCCTGCCTCGTCCTGTGCTCGGAGTGATCGGTGCGATCGGTGTGACCAGAGCGATCGGAGTGATCGGTGCGATCAGAGTGATCGGAGTGAATCGGATGGGTCCGGGTTAGTTACCGTTAAGTAGAGATCCTAGGGCTCCGACCTGCGGCTGCCTAGCTTTTCCGGGCGTCCGGGCGGCCTCGGCCGGGAGTCGACGGGGCGGATAGCATCAGGGCACCCAGTACTTGGTCGAGCCCGCACAAAGGGGAACCCGTGACCCTCCGCATCTCCGTGATCGGCACCGGCTACCTCGGCGCCACCCATGCGGCCGCCATGGCCGAGTTCGGCTTCGAGGTGCTGGGTCTGGACATCGACCCCGAGAAGATCGCCACGCTCACCGCCGGCCGGGTCCCGATGTACGAGCCGGGGCTGTCCGAGCTGCTGCTCAAGCACGTGGCCGGGCACGAGGGTTCCACCGGGCGGCTGCGCTTCACCACCTCCGTCCAGGAGGCCGCGGAGTTCGGCGACGTGCACTTCGTCTGCGTCAACACCCCACAGCGCAAGGGCGAGTTCGCCGCCGACATGTCGTACGTTGATGCCGCGATCGACGGGCTCGCGCCGTACCTGACCCGCCCGGCGCTGGTGGTCGGCAAGTCCACCGTGCCGGTGGGCTCGGCGGCCCGGCTGGCCGAGCGGCTGGCCGCGCTGGCGCCGGTCGGCGCGGCGGCCGAACTCGCCTGGAACCCGGAGTTCCTGCGCGAGGGCTTCGCCGTCCAGGACACCCTGCGGCCGGACCGGATCGTGGTCGGCGCGCACAGCGAGCGCGCCGAGGCGCTGCTGCGCGAGGTGTACGCGGAGCCGATCGCGGCCGGGGTGCCGTTCCTGGTCACCGACTACGCGACCGCCGAGCTGGTGAAGACCGCCGCCAACTCCTTCCTGGCCACCAAGATCTCCTTCATCAACGCGATGGCCGAGGTGTGCGAGGCGGCCGGCGCCGACGTCACCCAGCTCTCCACCGCGCTCGCCCACGACGAGCGGATCGGCGGCAAGTTCCTCAACTCCGGCCTCGGCTTCGGCGGCGGCTGCCTGCCCAAGGACATCCGGGCGTTCATGGCCCGGGCCGGCGAACTCGGCGCCGACCAGGCGCTGACCTTCCTGCGCGAGGTCGACTCGATCAACATGCGGCGCCGCTCCCGGATGGTCGAGCTGGCCCGCGAGCAGTGCGGCGGCGGCTTCCTGGGCCGCCGGGTCGCCGTGCTCGGCGCCGCCTTCAAGCCCAACTCGGACGACATCCGGGACTCCCCCGCGCTCAACGTCGCCGCCCAGATCCAGCTCCAGGGCGCCCAGGTCACCGTCTACGACCCGAAGGCGATGGACAACGCCCGCAAGATGTTCCCCGGCCTTACCTACGCCGACTCCGCCCTGGAGGCCGCCGAGGGCGCCCACGTGGTGCTCCACCTCACCGAGTGGCAGGAGTTCCGCACGCTCGACCCGGCCGAGCTGGGCGCGGTGGTCGCCGAGCGCCGCCTGCTCGACGGCCGCAACGTCCTCGACGCGGACGCCTGGCGGGCCGCCGGCTGGACCTACCGCGCCCTGGGCCGCCCCAGCCAGTAGCCGGGGGAATCCCGCGCCCCCGGGCGTCGTTGGGACCGGCATGACGAGCTACGGCGACGACGCGACGGTCCGCGAGATCCTCACCGGCACGGGCGACACCTGGGCGGTGGTCGGCCTCTCGACCAACACCACCCGTGCCGCGTACGGCGTGGCGCGGGTCCTCCAGCGCTACGGCAAGCGGATCGTCCCCGTGCACCCGAAGGCCGAGACGGTCCTCGGCGAGCCCGGCTACGCCTCGCTCGCCGAAATTCCGTTCCCCATCGACGTCGTCGACGTGTTCGTGAACAGCTCGCTGGCGGGCGAGGTGGCCGACCAGGCGGTGGCCGCCGGGGCGAAGGCGGTCTGGTTCCAGCTCGGCGTCGTCGACGAGGCCGCGTACGAACGCACCCGGGCCGCCGGGGTCTCGATGGTCATGGACCGGTGCCCCGCCATCGAGATCCCTCGGCTGGGCTGAGGGTCAGGCCGCCGCGCCGTCCAGCTGGGCGATGGTCGCGATGGACGGCCGACGGCTCGTCCGCAGCGAGGCGGCGACGGACTCGGCGTCGCGCAGGACGCGGACGGCGTTGTGCCAGGTGAGCTTGGCCAGGTCGGCCTCGGACCAGTGGCGGCGCAGGAGTTCGGCGATCAGGTTGGGGTAGCCGGCCACCGAGCCGAGGCCGTCGGGAAGGAACGCGGTGCCGTCGAAGTCGCCGCCGATGCCGATGTGGTCGATCCCGGCGACCTCGCGCATGTGGTCGAGGTGGTCGGCGACGGTGGCCGGGGTGGCGATCGGGCGCGGGTGCTCCGCCTCGAAGGCGTGCTGGCGCGCCATCCCGGCGGGGGTGGTGTCCAGCGGGTGGAGGCCGTGGGCGCGCATGTTCTCGTCGGCCCGGGCGGTCCACTCGATGGCGGCGGGCAGGATGAACTTGGGCACGAAGGTGGCCATCGCCACGCCGCCGTTGGCGGGCAGCTGGGCGAGCACGTCGTCCGGGATGTTGCGCGGGTGGTCGCACACCGAGCGGGCGGAGGAGTGCGAGAAGACGACCGGCGCCTCGGTGACCCGCAGGGCGTCGCGCATGGTGTCGGCGGAGACGTGCGAGAGGTCGACCAGCATGCCGAGCCGGTTCATCTCCCGGACGACCTCCTCGCCGAACCGGGTGAGCCCGCCGGCCACCGGCTTGTCGGTCGCGGAGTCGGCCCACGGCACGTTGTCGTTGTGGGTGAGCGTCAGGTAGCGGACGCCGAGCTCGTACAGAGCGCGCAGGGTGGCGAGCGAGCAGTCGATGGAGTGGCCGCCCTCGGCGCCCATCAGGGAGGCGATCCGGCCCTCGGCGCGGGCGGCCTCCATGT
This sequence comes from Kitasatospora aureofaciens, assembly GCF_019192735.1. Classification (GTDB taxonomy): domain Bacteria; phylum Actinomycetota; class Actinomycetes; order Streptomycetales; family Streptomycetaceae; genus Kitasatospora; species Kitasatospora aureofaciens_A. The sequence goes on along the minus strand of NZ_JAHTKP010000003.1, from coordinate 347,300 downwards.
CGTCCGCGGTGCGGGCGAGCCGGAGCCGGTCGGGGTAGCGCTCGACGAGGGCGTGGACGAAGTCGATCTGCTCCAGGGTGGCGCTGACCGCGTGGTCGCCGGCCAGCCGGGTGGGCACGTAGACGGACCAGAACTGCGCGCCGACCCCGCCCTCCGCGAGGCGGGCGAGGTCGGTGTGCAGGCGGTCGCTCTGGTCGGCGGCGAGGTCGAGCGTGCCGAGGTCGTAGCCGACCTGCTCGCGCATCGCCCACGGCAGGTCGTTGTGGCCGTCCACCACGGGGGCGCTGCGCAGGAGGGCCCGGGCGCGGTCCAGCGGGGTGAGGGAGTCCAGCTCAGAGGTCATGCGAACTGTTCTACCCCAACCCCGCCGACCGGTTACTTTCCTTACTTGCCGAAGCCGAAGGAGGTCGAACCGGCGACCTTGGCGCGGAGCTTCTTGCCCTTCTCGGTGGCCTGGTTGTTCAGCTCCGTCTGGAAGTCGGTCATTCGCTCGGTGAGTTCGGGGTCGAACGCGGCCAGCATGCGCACCGCGAGCAGGCCCGCGTTGCGCGCGCCGGCCACCGAGACGGTCGCGACCGGCACGCCGGCCGGCATCTGGACGATCGACAGCAGGCTGTCCATGCCGTCCAGGTAGCGCAGCGGCACCGGGACGCCGATGACCGGCAGCGGGGTGACGGAGGCGAGCATGCCCGGCAGGTGGGCGGCGCCGCCGGCGCCCGCGATGATCGCCTTCAGCCCGCGCTGGTGGGCGCTCTCGCCGTACGCGACCATCTCGCGCGGCATCCGGTGGGCCGAGACGACATCGACCTCGTAGGGGATCTCGAACTCGTCGAGGGCCTGCGCGGCGGCCTCCATGACGGGCCAGTCGGAGTCCGAGCCCATGACGATGCCGACGACGGGAGCCGTGGGGTTGCTCATTCGGTGATCGTTCCTCGCAGGTAGGCGGCCGCGTGGCGGGCGCGCTCGCGGACGTCGTCGAGGTCGTCCCCGAAGACGTTGACGTGGCCGACCTTGCGGCCGGGCTTCACGTCCTTCCCGTACATGTGGATGCGCAGGCCCGGGTCGCGGGCCATGCAGTGCAGGAAGGCGTGGTACATGTCCGGGTAGTCGCCGCCGAGGACGTTGACCATCACGGTCCACTTGGCGCGCGGCCGGGGGTCGCCGAGCGGGAGGTCCAGCACGGCCCGCAGGTGGTTCTCGAACTGCGAGGTGACCGCGCCGTCCTGGGTCCAGTGCCCGGAGTTGTGCGGGCGCATGGCCAGCTCGTTGACGAGGATCCGGCCGTCCCGGGTCTGGAACAGCTCGACGGCGAGGTGGCCGGTGATGCCGAGCTCGCCGGCGATCCGCAGGGCCAGCTGCTGGGCCTCGTCGGAGAGGGCGGGGTCGAGGTCCGGCGCGGGGGCGATGACCTCGACGCAGACGCCGTTCTCCTGGACGCTCTCCACGACCGGGTAGGCGACGGCCTGGCCGCTGGGCGAGCGGACCACGTTGGCCGCCAGCTCGCGGACGAAGTCGACCTTCTCCTCGGCCAGCACCGGGACGCCCGCCAGGAACGGCGCCTGGGCCTCCTGCTCGTCGTCCACGACCCAGACGCCCTTGCCGTCGTAGCCGCCGCGGACGGTCTTCAGCACGACGGGGTAGCCGGAGCCCTCCTCGGCGAAGGCGGTGACGTCGGCCGGGTCGGCGACGATCCGGTGCCGGGGGCAGGGCACGCCGATGGAGTCGAGCCTGGCCCGCATCACACCCTTGTCATGGGCGTTGACCAGCGCGTCCGGGCCGGGCCGGACGGCGATGCCGGCGGCCTCCAGGGCCCGCAGGTGGTCGGTCGGGACGTGCTCGTGGTCGAAGGTGATCACGTCGCAGCCGGCCGCGAAGCGGCGAAGTGTGTCGAGGTCGCGGTAGTCACCGAGCACCACCTCGGAGACCACCTGCGCCGCGGAGTCCTGAGGCGTGTCGGCGAGGAGCTTGAACCTGACCCCGAGCGGGATACCCGCCTGGTGTGCCATGCGGGCCAGCTGCCCGCCGCCGATCATGCCCACCACTGGAAAATTCACATTGCCCGGGGAAGTCACCCCGCCAGGATATCCGGGCCGGTCGGGGCCGGTGGAACCGCTGGGGCGGCCGGGCGGCGCGGTCGACCCGAGGCCCTGGGGGCTGAGCCGTTCGGCGGAAGCGGGTAGCCTGGTCGGCCAGGTCCTGGTTTACGCAGTCCGATCATGTGCGTGCACGCAGGGCACAAGGGGCGGGCAACGTCCTGGCGCACCGCCCTTTCGACCGCAGGCACATGGAGGCAGCCCGGTATGGCGACATCCGCAGCTTCGAGGCCCTCGCTGACGCAGAAACTGCGCGGGCTCTCGGGTGAAGTCGTGAAGTTCGGCATCGTCGGCCTGAGCGGCGTGGTGGTCAACTTCGTCGTGTTCTGGGTCTGCATCAACGGCCTGCACCTGGCCTCGCTGCGCTCGAACATCGCCGCGACGCTGATCGCCATCGCCACCAACTACCTCGGCTACCGCTACTGGCTGTACCGGGACCGCGACGCCGCCTCCCGCAAGCGGGAGATCACGCTGTTCCTGGTGTTCAGCGGCATCGGCATGCTGATCGAGACCGGGGTGCTCGGCTTCTCGGTGTACGTGCTCGGGCTCGACTCGCACTTCGAGCAGCTCGGCGCCAAGGTGGCCGGCCTCGCGGTGGCCACGGTGTTCCGCTTCGTCTCGTACCGGACCTGGGTGTTCACGGCCCTGCCCGAAACGGAGAAGGAACCGGCCGCGGGCACGGGCGTCGAACTGGCCGCCCAGGCCGAGCTGATGCTGGCCGCCGAAGAAATCCGGTACGCCAAGGCCGAGTAGGCCACCCGCCCCACCAGCCACTGCCGTCGGGCCCGCGAGTTCGCTCTCGCGGGCCCGACGCATTTCCCGTGCCCCGCCCCCCTCTTGCCGGGCCCGCCTCCCCGAGAGGACAGTGGCTACCGAGGGCGAGCACGACCGGGCGGGGCGTCGCAGAGCGCCACCATCTCGCGGAAGATCCGGTCCGTCTCGGGCAGGCTGGAGTTCTGCATCGCCTCCTCGACAGGAGGCGAACTCGACGATCTCGACGACGTGCTTGGTGCCTCGGCGATCTGACTCTCGATCGCGAAGGTGAAGTCGAAGGCGCCGACGTAGCCGCCGCACCGGTCCTTGAACGCCGGGATGCCGACGATGATCCGGACGAACGCCCGGCGACGAGGTCGCCACCCGGTGGACCTGGCACGCCACGCAGAAGGCCGACCTCGCCGTGGCTCCAGTCCTCGCCGTGGCCCTAGTCGTCGTGGCTGCGGCCGAGGAAGAGCGCGAACACCGGCGGCTTCAGCGAGAGCAGTTCGAGCCGGCCGCCGTCCGCCTCCGCGAGGTCACGGGCGACGGCCAGCCCGATCCCGGTCGAGTTGCGGCCGCTGACCGCGCGCTCGAAGACCCGGTTGCCCAGCTCCGGCGGCACCCCGCTGCCCTGGTCCTGCACCTCGACGACGACCGAGGTGCCGGAGGGCCGCACCCGCAGGGTGATCGTCCCGGCGCCGTGCATCAGCGAGTTCTCGATCAGTGTGGCGAGCACCTGGGCGACCGTGCCCGGGGTGCCGACCGCGATGACCCCGTGCAGGCCCTCCAGGGAGAGCACCCGGCCGGTCTCGCGCAGGGACGGGCCCCACTCCTCCACCTGCTGCTTGATGACCTCGTCGAGGTCGAAGGCGACCGCGGTGGGGCTGCGCGGGTCGCGCTGGGTGGTGAGCAGCCGCTGGACGACGTCGGTGAGCCGCTCGACCTGCTGGAGGGCGATGGTCGCCTCCTCCTTGACGGTCTCCGGCTCCTCGGCGAGGGCGGTGATCTCCTCCAGCCGCATGGAGAGCGCGGTGAGCGGGGTGCGCAGCTGGTGCGAGGCGTCGGCGGCGAGCCGGCGTTCGGCGGTGAGCATCCGGGCGATCCGCTCGGCGCTGACGTCCAGCACCTCGGCGACCCGGTCGAGTTCGGGCACGCCGTAGCGGCGGTCGCGCGGGCGCGGGTCGCCGGAGCCGAGCCGTTCGGCGGTCTCGGCGAGGTCGGTGAGCGGCCGGGCGAGCCGCTTGGCCTGCCAGACGGCGAGTGCGACGGCGGCCTGGACGGCGAGCAGCGCGACCACGCCGAGGAGCAGCAGCATGTTGGCGACCTCGTGGTCGACGTCCTCGCGGGACTGCTCGACGGTGACGGTCTCGCCGTTGTTGCCGTGCTCGACGGCCTTCAGCAGGTGGTCCCCGGCCGGGCGAACGCCGGCCGAGACCACCGCCTGGCCGGGGATCTGCACCTCGACGTAGCTGCCCTCGGCGACCTGGTTGTCGAAGGACCGTCCGTTGTTGACCGGCTCCTGGTTCGCGAGCCGGTTCTCCACGAGCGCCAGCACCCGGACGGCGGTGGCGTCCGTCCGGTCCTGGGCCGAGTTGACGATGGTGCGCTTCTCGACCAGGGCGAGCGGCACGCAGAACACCACGACCACCACCAGGACGACGCCCAGCAGCGAGTTGATCATCCGGCGTTTCACGCTGCCGCTCCCCGTGGTGTTCCGCTTCATCGGCCGTTCCCCGGCCACGATCTCCGTACGGGGACTAATTCTTCTCGAACCTGAACCCCACTCCGCGCACGGTGGCGATGTAGCGGGGGTTGGCCGCGTCGTCGCCGAGCTTCTTGCGCAGCCAGGAGATGTGCATGTCCAGGGTCTTGGTCGAGGTCCACCACGTGGTGTCCCAGACCTGCCGCATGATCTCCTCGCGGGTGACCACCCGGCCGGCGTCCCGGACGAGCACGCGCAGCAGCTCGAACTCCTTGGCGGAGAGGGTGAGCTCCTCCTCGCCGAGCCAGGCGCGGTGGGACTCGATGTCGATCTTCACGCCGTGCGCACCAGTGGTGAGCTGGTCGACGTTGCCGCGCCGGAGCAGGGCCCGGACGCGGGCGAGCAGTTCGGCCAGCCGGAAGGGCTTGGTGACGTAGTCGTCGGCGCCGGCGTCGAGACCGACGACGGTGTCCACCTCGTCCGCGCGGGCGGTGAGCACCAGGACGGGGCAGCTCTTGCCGTCCGCGCGCAGGCGGCGGCAGACCTCCAGGCCGTCCATCTCGGGCAGGCCGAGGTCGAGGACGACGAGGTCGACCTCCTCGGTCAGGCCGGCGGCCAGTGCGGTGGGGCCGTCCTCGCGGACGAGCACCTCATAGCCCTCGCGGCGCAGGGCTCGGGCCAGCGGTTCGGAGATCGCCGGATCGTCCTCGGCGAGCAGCACACAGGTCATGTGGTGATGGTAGTCCGCCGCGCTATGCCCGATCGCCCTGTGAGCTAGTTCACAGAGCGTGATCGTTATACAAGGGCATTTGGGTGCCCAACAGAGCGTGGCCGACCGCCCGTTCGGCGAAGATTCTGCTTTTGGATCTTGTAACCGAAGGAAGACATCCCCGTCTACCATGGATCAAGCGGGCGGATCCATGGTGGGCTTTACCATTCCCATACCTGATTCGTGCGTTTTGTCATCTGATAACGCCAAATATGGCCACGTAGAGTGGTTCCGTCCACGTCCGCCGCCACCCCCCTAGGCGGACGCTGTCAGGCAAGGAACCCCTACTCATGGCGTCTACGACCCTGGACGCCGACGTCAAGTCGGCCTCTCCCAGTGGCAAGACCTTCCTCGGCCACCCGCGAGGGCTCGCCACTCTCTTCATGAGCGAGATGTGGGAGCGCTTCAGCTACTACGGCATGCGTGCCCTGCTGGTGCTCTACATGACCGCCTCCATCGCGGACGGCGGCCTCGGTATGAAGACGGCCGTCGCCGCGGCCGTGTACAGCGTGTACACGGCGATGGTCTACCTGCTGGCCCTCCCGGGCGGCTGGATCGCGGACCGATTCCTCGGCGCTCGCAAGACCGTCGCGGTCGGCGGCACGATCATCATGATCGGCCACTTCCTGCTGGCCGTCCCGTTCAGCGGCTCGTTCTTCACCGGCCTCGCGTTCATCGCGATCGGCTCGGGTCTGCTGAAGGCCAACATCTCCACGATGGTCGGCCACCTCTACGACGGCCCCAACGACCCGCGTCGCGACGGTGGCTTCACCGTCTTCTACATGGGCATCAACCTCGGCGCCTTCGCGGCCCCGCTGGTCATCGGCACCGTCGGCCAGAAGGTCGACTGGCACCTGGGCTTCGCCCTGGCCGGTATCGGCATGGCGCTGGGCCTGGCCCAGTTCCTGCTGGGCACCCGCCACCTGAGCCCGAAGAGCGACATCGTCACCTCGCCGATCGGCCAGGCCGAGAAGCGGAAGATCTTCGCCAAGGCCGGCATCTGGCTCGCCATCGCCGCGGTCTTCTACGCGATCGTCGGTGCCACCGGCAGCTTCACCATCAACTGGGCGATCTGGCCGCTGTCCATCGCGGGCCTCGCGATCCCGGTCCTCGTCTTCGCCAAGGTGAAGCGCGACAAGGACCTCGACGCCACCGAGCAGTCCAAGATGAGCGGCTACATCTGGTTCTTCGTCGCCGCCGCCGTGTTCTGGATGATCTACGACCAGTCCGGCTCGACGCTGAACGTCTTCGCCGACGAGCACACCGCGTCCACGCTGTTCGGGTTCAACTTCCCGTCCAGCTGGTTCCAGTCGCTCAACCCGCTGTACATCATGGCGCTGGCCCCGGTCTTCGCCTGGTTCTGGGTCGCCCTGGCCCGCCGGTCGAAGAACCCCAGCACCACCATGAAGTTCGCCTTCGGTCTGCTGATGATCGGCGCCTCCTTCATCGTCATGATGCTGGCGATGGCCAGCGCCTCCGGCGACACCAAGGTCACCCCGCTGTGGCTGGCCATGGTCTACCTGGTCCAGACCGTCGGTGAGCTCACGCTCTCCCCCGTCGGCCTGTCCGTCACCACCAAGCTGGCACCCACCAAGTACGCCAGCCAGATGATGGGCGTCTGGTTCCTCGCCGTCACCGCGGGCGACTGCGTCGCCGCCATCTTCCAGCTCGTGCTGGGCGACAACGTGGTCGGCAGCACCTGGTACTTCGCGGTCCAGGGTGTGATGGCGGTGATCGCCGGTGTGGCTCTGGCGATGTACCGCAAGAAGGTCGTCGCGCTCATGGGCGACGTGCACTGACGCTCCACTGATTGACTGATCGACCCGGCCGGGGTCGCCATGGATTCCTGAGATCCATGGCGGCCCCGGCCGCGTTTCCGGCCGTATGTCGGTTGCGCGTTAACCGCTCGACTCCACCGCGCCGGCTGTGCCTATGGTGCCGACATGCCGACCGACACCCTGCCCCGCCAGCTCGCCCGCACCCGGCGCTTCGCCCTGGGCACCCCCACCCACCCGGCCGTCACCGCGGACGGCACCACCGTGCTGTTCCTGCGCAGCCACGGCGGCGCCGACCCGCTCACCTGCCTCTGGGCGCTCGACACCGACACCGGCGAGGAACGGCTGATCGTCGACCCGGCCACCCTCGCCGACCCCGACGGCGAACTGCCCGAGGCCGAACGGATCCGCCGCGAACGGGCCCGGGTCGCCGCCACCGGCATCACCGCGTACAGCACCGACGCCACCGGCCGGCTCGCCGCCTTCGCCCTCGGTGGCGCGCTCTGGCTCGCCGACACCACCGACGGCACGGTCCGCGCCGTCCCCACCGCCACCGAGGTGTACGACCCGCGCCTCGACCCCGCCGGCCGCCGGATCGCCTACGTCGGCGGCGGCGCCCTGCGGGTGGCCGAGGCCGACGGCAGCGGCGACCGGGCGCTCGCCGAACCCGAGGCCGAGGACGTCACCTACGGCGTCGCCGACCACGTCGCCGCCGAGTCGATGTCCCGCACCCGCGCCCACTGGTGGTCCCCCGACGGCACCGCGCTGCTCGTCGCCCGCGTCGACAACCGCCCGGTCCGCCGTCTGTACCTGGCCGACCCGGCCAACCCCCAGCGGCCTCCGCGCGTCATCCGCTACCCGCTCGCCGGCACCGCCAACGCCGACGTCTCGCTCTGGCTGCTCGGCCTCGACGGCGGCCGTACCGAGGTCCGCTGGGACCGCGCCGCCTTCGAGTACGTGACCGCCGCCGGCTGGGACGGCCACGGCCCGTACGCCGCCGTCCAGACCCGCGACCAGCGCACCGTCCGGACCCTGGCGATCGAGCCCGACGGCAGCGTCCGGGTGCTGGCCGAGAAGCGCGACGAGCACTGGGTCGAGCTGGTCCCCGGCCTGCCGCTGCGCACCGCCTCCGGCGCGCTCGTCGACTCCGCCGACCACGGCGACACCCGGCACCTGACGGTGGACGGCAAGCCCGTCACCCCGGCCGGGCTGCAGCTGTGGGAGGTGCTCGGGACGGAGGGCGAGCAGGTGCTGTTCACCGCCCTCGACGACCCCACCGAGACCCACCTCTGGGTCTACGAACCGGTCGACGGTGTAAGGAAGTTGAGCGACGGCACCGGCGTCCACACCGGCACCCGGCACAGCGGCACGCTGGTCCTCACCACGCGCTCCGAGGGCTTCCCGGGCGGCCGGACCACCGTCCGCCGGGACGGGCGGCCGGCGCTCCGGCTCACCTCGTACGCGGAACAACCGGTCCTCGCCGCCCGGCCCGAACTGCTCCGCCTGGGCCCGCGCGAGCTGCGCGCCGCGCTGTTCCTCCCCACCGGCCACCGCCCCGAGGACGGCCCGCTGCCCGTCCTCGTCGACCCGTACGGCGGGCCGGCGATGCAGAAGGTCACCACCGGCGGCCGGTGGGGGGACCTGGTCTCGCAGTGGTTCGCCGACCAGGGCTTCGCGGTGCTGGTCGTGGACGGCCGCGGCACCCCCGGACGCGGGCCGCGCTGGGACAAGACGATCCACGGCGACAAGGCCACCCCGGCCCTGGAGGACCAGGTCGAGGGCCTGCACGAGACGGCCCGGCTGCGGCCCGGACTCCTCGACCTCGGCCGGGTCGGCATCCGCGGCTGGTCCTACGGCGGCTACCTCGCCGCCCTCGCCGTCCTGCGGCGCCCGGACGTCTTCCACGCCGCGGCCGCCGGGGCCGCCCCCACCGACCAGCGGCTCTACGACACCCACTGGCAGGAGCGCTTCCTCGGCCACCCCGACGAGCACCCCGAGCGCTACGACACCTGCTCGCTGATCGCCGACGCCCCCAACCTGCGCCGCCCGCTCCTCCTGGTCCACGGCCTCGCCGACGACAACGTCCTCCCCGTCCACGCCCTGCGGCTCTCCAGCGCCCTGCTGGCCGCCGGCCGCCCCCACGAGGTCCTCCCGCTGAGCAACACCAGCCACTCCCCCACCGACGAGACGGTGGCGGAGAACCTGCTGCTGCACGAACTCGCCTTCCTGCGGAGGTCGTTGGGCCTCTCCTGACCGAAGGCCCGCCCGGGGTCGTCGACCGGACGCTGTTGGTCATTCATTCGCCAGCATCGTCTTCCTCGCAGGGGTCTGCCGCCCCTATGAGACGCCTGTGCGCGCGGCAAGCTCCCGCACGCCGGCCACGGTGACCGGCGCGTACAGCAGGTCCGCTGTGAGCGCCCGCAGAGCCGGCCGACGCACCTCCTCCGGGGCGACCTGCTCGGTGAACCGCAGCGACGCGAACGTCTTGCGGTGGTCGCCGAGGTGGTGCCACATGCGCGCGCAGTCTGTGCCGTACCGGGCCCGGCGCTCGGCGGTCGGCAGCTGTCCCGGCGCGATCCGCGCCGCGTACGGCACCCCCTCGTCGGGGGTGCCCAGCGCCGTGTGTACGCCAATCCAGTACAGGTCCACCTGCGCGCTGGTGGCGTCGACGGTAAACAGCGGGGTGCTCGGCCGGAACCTGGCGCTGGTCACCCGGCCGACCGCGTCCGCCGCGCCCGACATGAGGTCGAGGGCATCGCCTCGGCGCTGCCCGCACGCAGCCGTGTAGGCGGACGTCATCAGCAGGGTCGCCGCCACAGCCCAGGACACGTCGTTTCGGTCCTGGGAGAGCGAGTCAGCGGTGCGACGCAGGAGATCGACGGCGGCGGCCGGGCGTCCTGAACGTCGCATCGTGATCGCCAGAACCCGAGCTGCCTCCCCGTGCGCCACCGGGTCGCCGCTGGCCTGGGCCGCAGCCAGAGCCCGGTCCGCTGCCGGCCACGCGACGTCGGAGTGAGCCTTCAACGCGAGCTCCGTCGCCAGCACCCAGGCACGGGCCACACACCCATGGGCCTCCTCGCGGGACCGGCCGGACAGGGCCTCGCGGGTCGCCTGCGCCGAGCCCAACAAGCCGGGCAGGAAGTCGCCGAGGTGTCGGTAGCGGGCCGCCGTGAACTGCGCGCGCGCCGAGATCAGCGATGCCTTGAGCTGCTGCAACGACGTGGGTTCAGAGGGTTCGGGCTCGTACAGGGCCCCAACGATCCGGGCTGATGCATCCGGGCGCGCGGCAGCAGCGGAGGCGGATGAAAGCATTGACGCCCCAGCTGCCGCCATGCCAGCCACGAGCAGCTGCCTGCGGAGCATGGCGTCCTCCTGATCCGGGGTCACATCCTGCGCCAGCGTAGCCGGTCGGCCCAGGCCAATGGCGTCAAGCGGCAGGTCTAACGCCTGGGCAATCCGCAGCAGCGCCTGCTCGGTTGGCCGGAGCACGCCCGCCTCAACCCGGCTGATCGCCGACGCCGAGTAGCCACACGCGCGGCCCAGCTGGGCCTGAGTCATCCGCCGTGCACACCGAGCGGCCCTGATGACCACCCCAAGCTGACGTTGACGTGACACGGTGTCGCCCTTCGACTGCGTGGAGTGGCAACCGTATCGACAGGACGACATCCCCAGGCAGGGCGTGCACAGGGTGTGCGGGGCACGCACACGGCGTGCGGGAGCCCCCCGACGGCATCCACATCTGGACCGCAGCCGAGTTCCCTGGGTGATGCCCGGCCGGCGCACCTCTGCCACTCCATCCCGAGGGGAGACGCCATGAGTACCATCCTGCTCAACAAGCCCGTCACCGAGATCGAGCCCACCACCACCTCGACGCCCAGTACCCTTCTGGAGCGGGTCGACGAGCCGAGCGCCCGCACCTGCCCGGTCTGCGGATCGGGCGCCACCTACCAGACCATGGACGGCCGATGGGGCTGCACCACGTGCGGCTCCACCTGGGCCTGACCCCGGGGAGGACGCGATGGCGGACTGCACGCAGTGCTCCGCTCCTGCGGTGATCGAGGATCTCGACGTGCAGCCGCCACAGCCCTGGTGCCTCGGATGTGCGACCACCCTCGTACGAGCCGGCGATCCGGTGATCAACTACCGCTCACTCAACGGTGGGAGCGAGTACCAGCACATCCTGGCCGGTGGCAGCACCCAGGTCCTGCCCTTCGGCTGACCGGCACACCGAAGCGGCCCGCTCCCTGCGCGCAGGGAGCGGGCCGCTCTGCGATGCACCACACTCAGCGCCTCCGGCTCCAGCACTTCCTGGAGCGCAGAGCAATCCCGTATCTCGGCTGACACAACGCCAATCCACGGCTGGGTTCGCTGACGCGTGCGATCGGCATCCGGACGCTGGCGGGAAGGGCTGGCATGTTCTGGCTGTCCGACGCGGCCGGCGGTCAGACGGAGTACTGCTCGTGCGGAGTTGCCCGTGCCCAGACAACCTCAAAGGCAGAGCTGACCAGGGCCACGGCGGCTTGATCCGTCCGCCACTCCCTGTCCACGACCTCCCCGATTCCGGAGAAGTACGTGAACAGCACGGCCGACCCGTCGAACATCCACAGATCCGTTCCCGGCAGCGCGATGTCGGCAGCCCTCCGCCGGGGCAACCAGCGGACCAGCTCACCCGCCGCGACGTTGGCAAACGTGAGGTCGTGCTCATACCGGATGTAGTCCGTCACCGGCTCCGAGATGACCCGGGCCCGCCGCATGACCACGCCACGCCTGGTTGTCTCGGCTACCAGATCAGCCCAAGATCCCCACCAATCAGGAAGTTTGGCCGGATCATTGTCGTACCGATGACCGGCACGCCAGCGGGCGAACTCCGGATCATCCGGCGTGTAGCTGTCTCGCATCTCCAGATGCACGGCAGAGCGCTTCGCCCCAGCCAAGCCCTCACGTACGGGGTACTTCACCGGTTCCGTCCTCCTCCAGTCGAGGGCATCAGTGCGAACGCGATAAGCATCCCGGGCAGCCAGTCGCCAGCGCGCGGGCGCCCGCGAGGCCCTCGCCCTGGGTGGGCGAGGGCCTTCGCGCGTTCAGTGCTGTTCGTCGTGCTCCTCGGGGCGGGGCATCTTGAGGGTCGCGACGACGCCGAGGGCCACGGTGGCGATCGCGAGGGCGAGGAGGGCGACGAGGATGGCGCCGACGAAGAACTTCACGGGGTCCACGCCTCGTTCCGGTCCAGGTCGCGGAGCAGGTGGAGGAGGTTGAGCAGAGTACTCACGGGCGCGTTGCCGAAGTCGACCAGGATGCGGCCGTCGAGGGTGGTTTCGGGGGTGGCGGCGGAGCCCCAGAGGAGTCCGTGCGGGATGCCCCGTCGGTGCAACTCGCCCAGGAGGGCGGTGATCTGGGGTCTGGTGTAGTCGCGCATCCGGAGGTCGTCCGGCGCGATGGGGTCGCGGGTCACGCGACGGAGTCCAGCTCGTACCAGGTGGTCTTGCCGCGCTTCTGGGGGTCGACGCCCCAGCGGTGGGTGAGGCCCTCGACGAGCTGGAGGCCTCGGCCGGTCTCGGCGAGGTCGGAGGGCGTTCGCGGTTGGGGAAGGGCGTCGCTCTCGTCGGAGACGGTGACCCGGAGGGTGTGGCCGAGGATGGAGAACCAGACGACGGGCGAGGCGGTGTCGCCGTGCCGCCAGGCGTTGACGATGAGCTCCATCAGGGCGAGTTCGGCGTTGAAGATGGTCTCGGTGTCCCAGCCGCTGCGGGTCAGGGCGTCCCGCAGGGCCTGCCGGGAGAGGGCGATCGAGGGGGTGTTACGGATGCACACGGGAACCTCCGTGAGGCTGTGGTGTGGGAGAGGTGATGACGGTCGTCGCCGTGAGCCAGGCCAGGTGGGGCTGGGTGCTCTTCGGTGCGCGGGCAGCAGGCGCCTACTGCCCTTGATTGCAGGCGTTACTGACGATCCGTCGGATCGAGCTGAGAACGACGATAGCGCGGTCCGCCACAGATTTGTGGCGGACTGCGAGAAGTTCCCTCCAACGTGGCAGCGCCTCTGGGGCAGACTGGTCCCACGACCAGCAGAGAGGACCTCATGGCGCTTCGACCGAACCCAACTCTCCGTCAACTGCGGCTGGGTGCCGAGCTGCGTAGGATGCGGGAGCAGGCGGGGCTTGGCGGCAGTCAACTTGCCCGTGCACTGGGCATCAATCCCGCCCACGTGACGCAGATGGAGAGTGGCAAGACCGGCATCAGCGTCGAACGCCTGCGCACGATCGCCGCGTTGTGCATGTGCGCCAACGAGCCTCTGATCGAGGCGCTGACGGAGATCATCACGGACCGGGGCAAGGGCGCTTGGTGGGAGGAGTATCGCGGGACCCTCTCAGACGACTTCCTTGAGGTCGCCGAGGTGGAAGGCCATGCACGCAGGCTCTCGACTTACACGATGGCCTTCATCCCTGGACTTCTCCAGACCAACGCATATACCGGTGCTGTCTTTGATCGCTCCCTGACACCGCTCCCACACCACGAGGTCGACCAGAGAACGGCCTTCCGAATGCGACGACAAGATGTCGTTCGCTCCGGCGCAACGCCATATTCCGCCTACATCCATGAAGCGGCTCTACGCATGCAGTTCAGTGGGCCCGCGATTCAAGCCGAACAGCTTCGTAGCCTCATCGAAGACTCCGAGCGGCCTACCATCTCGATCCGAGTCGTACTCTTCGACGTCGATGCGCTTCCGCTCAACTACGAGAACTTCACCTATGTCGAAGGACCGATCCCGGAACTGGACACAGTGCAGACGGACTCCAGCGTCGGCAACGTGCTCTTCGATGCACCAGCCCACCTCGCCAGGTTCCGATCTATGCTCGCCCGGCTCGAATCGGCGGCCATCTCGGAAGATGACTCCCGAGAGTTCATTCGATCCATCAAGAAGGACATGGAAAGCAAGTATGCCTAACTCTCACTGGAAGAAGTCTAGTCACTCAGGCGCAAACTCCGACTGCCTTGAGGTGCGGACCGTCGACGGGGTTATCGAACTTCGCGAGTCCGACGAAGGTGATGTCATCGTCCGGACCACCCGCCTCAAGTTCTCCGACTTCCTCCAGAGTGCGAAGTCCGGCGAGTTCGACCACCTGATCACCAACGCCTGAACGAAAAGCCCCCGCGCCCGCCACCCCGGGGGCGCGGGGGCTCCCCGCCGTCCGTGGCCCTCAGACCTCCCGGACGCCCGCCCGCCAGACCGCCGCCGTCAGCGGCACGCCCGGGCGGTAGGCCAGGTGCACGTGCGAGGGCGCGTCAAGTAGCAGCAGGTCCGCGCGCGAGCCCACCGCGATCGTCCCGACGTCGCTGCGCCGCAGGGCGTGCGCACCGCCCGCCGTCGCCGCCCAGACCGCCTCGTCGGGCGTCATCCCCATCTCCCGCACCGCGACCGCGATGCAGAACGCCATCGAACTGGTGAAGCTGGAGCCCGGGTTGCAGTCCGTGGACAGCGCCACCACCACCCCGGCGTCGAGCAGCCGCCGCGCGTCCGGGTACGCGGCGCGGGTGGAGAACTCCGCCCCGGGCAGCAGCGTCGCGACCGTCGCCGAACCGGCCAGCGCTGCCACGTCCTCGTCCGTCAGGTGGGTGCAGTGGTCCGCCGAGGCCGCGCCCAGCTCGACGGCGAGCTGCACGCCGGGCCCGTACGAGAGCTGGTTGGCGTGCACCCGGGGCGTGAGCCCGCGCTCGATGCCGGCGTTCAGGACGGCCCGCGCCTGGTCCCCGTCGAAGGCGCCCTTCTCGCAGAACACGTCCACCCAACGGGCGTGCGGCGCGCAGGCGTCCAGCATCTCCCCGGTGACGAGGTCGACGTACCCGGCCGGGTCCTCGGCGTACTCGGGCGCGACGACGTGCGCGCCCAGGTAGGTGGTCTCCGGGGTGTACTTGGCGGCGATCCGCAGGGCGCGGGCCTCGTCGGCGACGGTCAGCCCGTAGCCGGACTTGCACTCGATCGTCGTGGTGCCCTGCCGCAGCGCCTCCCGGACGAACCGGGCCAGGTTGGCGTCGAGTTCGGCGTCGCTCGCGGCCCGGGTGGCGGCCACCGTGGTCCGGATCCCGCCCGCGGTGTACGACTGGCCGGACATCCGGGCGTTGAACTCGGCGGTGCGGTCGCCCGCGAACACCAGGTGGGCGTGCGAGTCGACGAAGCCGGGCAGCAGCGCCCGGCCCTCGGCGTCGAACCGCTCGTCGGCGGCGGGCGCCTCGGCGGCCGGACCGACCCAGGCCACGGTGGCGCCCTCCAGCACCACGGCCGCGTCGGTCAGCAGGCCGAGCGGCCCGGTGCCGTGCCCGGGGTCGTTGCTGACCAGGCTGCCGATGCCGGTGATCAGGGTGGTCGGGGTGGTCGGGGTGCTCAAGACGCCGCCTTCCGAACGGAGTTGACGAAGGAGTTGACGAAACGGATCAGCAGCTCAGCGCAGCGATCGAGTCCCGCAGCGCGCCCGGCACGTCCGGGACGAGCCGGTGCACACCGTCCTGGACGACGTGCCGGCCGCCGACCACGACGTGCCGGACGTCCGCCGCCGAGGCCGCGAAGACCGCGATCTCGGCGCCCAG
Organism: Kitasatospora aureofaciens; assembly: GCF_019192735.1. Classification (GTDB taxonomy): domain Bacteria; phylum Actinomycetota; class Actinomycetes; order Streptomycetales; family Streptomycetaceae; genus Kitasatospora; species Kitasatospora aureofaciens_A. The sequence continues at coordinate 331,626 of NZ_JAHTKP010000003.1, read as the reverse complement.
TCGGGGCGGCGGCCCGGCGGTGCGCACCGAGTCGAGGCCGATCACGGTGAAGTCGGCGAGCGCCCCGGCCTCGATCCGTCCGGCCTCGGGCCAGCCGAGCGAGGCGTGCCCGTCCTCGGTGCCGGCCCGCAGCAGCGCGTTCGCCGTCCAGTGCCCGCGGGTGCGGGTGCGCAGCCGCTCGTCCAGCTCCAGGGCGCGCGCCTCCTCGAACGGGTCGATGACGGCGTGGCTGTCGCTGCCGAGGGTGACCGGGCAGCCGGCCGAGGCGAGCCGGTGGGCCGGGCCGATGCCGTCCGCGAGGTCCCGCTCGGTGGTGGGGCACATGCAGATGGTGGTGGAGGAGTCGGTGAGGAGCTTGACGTCCTCGTCGGTGAGGTGGGTGGCGTGGACGGCCGAGGTGCGTGGCCCGAGCGCGCCGTGGTCGGCGAGCAGCCGGGTCGGGGTGACGCCGTGGGCGGTGAGGCAGGCGTCGTTCTCGGCGGTCTGCTCGGACAGGTGGACGTGCAGCGGGGCCTTGCGCATGGCGGCCCAGTGCGCGACGGTGCCGAGCTGCTCGGCGGGAACGGCACGCACCGAGTGGATGGCGGCGCCGATCCGGGCGTGTTCGCGCGGCTTGAGCGCGTCGGCCCGCTCCGCCCAGGCGTCGGCGTCGCCGTCGCTGAACCGCAGCTGCGGCCGGGTCGGTTCGACGCCGAAGCCGGAGGACAGGTAGCAGGTGTCGAGCAGGGTGATCCGGATGCCGGCCCGGGCGGCGGCCTCGATCAGCGCCTCGCCCATCGCGTTGGGGTCGTCGTAGCGGGCGCCGCCGGGCGCGTGGTGCAGGTAGTGGAACTCGCCGACGGCGGTGATCCCGGCGAGCGCCATCTCGGCGTAGACGGCGGTGGCGAGCTCCAGGTAGCCGTCCGGGTCGAGGGCGCCGGCGAACCGGTACATGGTGTCGCGCCAGGTCCAGAAGGTGCCGGAGCCGACCTGGACGTGGCCGCGCAGCGCCCGGTGGAAGGCGTGCGAGTGGGCGTTCGCCTGGCCGGGCAGCAGCAGCCCGTCGAGGCGGACGGCGCCGGCGGGGCAGGGGCCGCTGTCCGGCGCGACCCGGACGATCGTGCCGCCGGGGCCGGTGGTGATGAGCACGTCCTGCTCGACCACCGGCCCGCTGGTGTGCGGCAGCCAGGCGTACTGCGCCCAGTACGTTGTCGTTTGCGCGCCTGCGGCACGGCCTACTGACACGCCAGGTCCTCCAGTACGTCGGCCAGGGCGGCGACCCCGGCGAGGCAGTCGGCCTCCTCGGCGTGTTCGGCCGGGGAGTGCGAGACGCCGCTCGGGTTTCGTACGAACAGCATGGCGGTCGGGATCGCGGACGCCAGGATCCCGGCGTCGTGTCCCGCGCCGGTGGGCAGCACCGGGGCGTTCAGCAGCTTGGCGAGGCGGTCGCGCAGCGGGCCGTCGAAGTCCACCACGGGGGTGTAGGACTCGCGGGTGAGCTCGACCCGGACGCCGTCGCGCTCGCCGCGCTCGGCGGCGGCCTGCTCGATCTCGGCGACCAGCTCGGTGAGGGTGCGCTCGTCGGCGGCCCGGGAGTCGAGCCAGCCGCGGACCAGGGAGGCGATCGCGTTGGTGCCGTTGGGCTCGACCGCGACCTTGCCGAAGGTGGCCAGCGCGCCCGCCTGCCTGGCCTTCTTCCGGGCGGCGAGCACGGTGTTGGCGTAGGTGAGCATCGGGTCGCGGCGGTCCTCGATCCGGGTGGTGCCGGCGTGGTTGGCCTCGCCGTGGAAGTCGAACCGCCAGCGGCCGTGCGGCCAGATCGCGCTCGCCACGCCGACCGGCTGGTCCTCGGCGAGGTGGCGGCCCTGCTCGACGTGGAGTTCGACGAAGGCGCCGATCCGGGCCAGCCGGTCGCCGTCGGCGCCGATCGCGGTCGGGTCGTAGCCGGCCCGCTCCATCGCGTCGGGCAGCCGGACGCCGTCGGCGTCGCGCAGCTCGTACGCGGCCTCGCGGCCGAGCACCCCGGCGGTGAGCCGGGAGCCGATGCAGGCCACGCCGAACCGGGCGCCCTCCTCGTCGCCGAAGTTGACGATCGCCAGGGGGCGGGTGAACTCGGCCCCCCGCTCGCGGAGTTCGTCCAGGGCGGCGAAGGAGGAGACCACGCCGAGCGGGCCGTCGAAGGCGCCGCCGTCCGGGACGGAGTCCAGGTGCGAGCCGGTGACGACGGCGCCGTCCCCGGCCGGGTCGCCCAGCCAGGCCCACTGGTTGCCGTTGCGGTCCAGCTCGTAGGTCAGGCCGCGGTGGCGGGCCTGCTGCTCGAACCAGGCCCGGCACTCGGCGTCGGCGGAGTTCCAGGCGAAGCGGCGGTAGCCGCCGGAGGAGGCGGAGCGGCCCACGGGGAGCAGCTCCGCCCACATCTCGTGAAAACTCACAGCTCACCCATCGGGACGCGAACCGCGCGCTCGGCGGCGACCTCGGTGGCCCGGTCGTAGCCGGCGTCCACGTGCCGGATGACGCCCATGCCCGGGTCGTTGGTGAGCACCCGGCGGATCTTCTCCCCGGCCAGCGCGGTGCCGTCGGCGACGGTGACCTGGCCGGCGTGGATCGAGCGGCCGATGCCGACGCCACCGCCGTGGTGGATGGAGACCCAGGACGCGCCGGAGGCGACGTTGACCATGGCGTTGAGCAGCGGCCAGTCGGCGATCGCGTCGGAGCCGTCCAGCATCGCCTCGGTCTCCCGGTACGGGGAGGCGACCGAGCCGCAGTCCAGGTGGTCGCGGCCGATCACGATCGGCGCGGACAGCTCGCCGGAGGCGACCATGTCGTTGAACCGCTCGCCGGCCTTGTCGCGCTCGCCGTAGCCGAGCCAGCAGATGCGCGCGGGCAGGCCCTGGAAGTGCACCTTCTCCTGGGCCATCTTGATCCAGCGGGCCAGCGACTCGTTCTCCGGGAACAGGTCGAGGACGGCCTTGTCGGTCTTGTGGATGTCCTGCGGGTCGCCGGACAGGGCCGCCCAGCGGAACGGGCCCTTGCCCTCGCAGAACAGCGGGCGGATGTACGCGGGGACGAAGCCGGGGAAGGCGAACGCCCGGTCGTAGCCGGCCAGCTGGGCCTCGCCGCGGATGGAGTTGCCGTAGTCGAAGACCTCGGCGCCGCGGTCCTGGAAGCCGACCATCGCCTCGACGTGCCGGGCCATCGACTCGCGGGCCCGCTGGGTGAACTCGGCGGGCTTCTCGGCCGCGTAGGTGGCCATGTCGTCGAAGGAGACGCCGACCGGCAGGTAGGCGAGCGGGTCGTGGGCGCTGGTCTGGTCGGTGACGATGTCGATCGGCGCGTCCATCGCGAGCAGCTGCGGGACCAGCTCGGCGGCGTTGCCCAGCACGCCGATGGAGAGCGGCTGCTTCTTGTCCCGGGCCGCGGTGGCGAGCTCCAGCGCGTGGGCGAGGTCCTTGGCCTCGACGTCCAGGTAGCGGTGCTCGATCCGGCGGGCGATCCGGGAGGGGTCGCAGTCGATACAGATCGCCACGCCGCCGTTCATCGTGACGGCGAGCGGCTGGGCGCCGCCCATCCCGCCGAGGCCGGCGGTGAGGGTGATGGTGCCCTCCAGCGACCCGTCGAAGCGCTTGTTGGCGACGGCGGCGAAGGTCTCGTAGGTGCCCTGGAGGATGCCCTGGGTACCGATGTAGATCCACGAGCCGGCGGTCATCTGGCCGTACATGGTGAGCCCGAGGCTCTCCAGCCGGCGGAACTCCTCCCAGTTGGCCCAGTCGCCGACCAGGTTGGAGTTGGCGATCAGGACCCGCGGCGCCCACTCGTGCGTCTGCATGACGCCGACCGGGCGGCCGGACTGGACCAGCATGGTCTCGTCCTGCTTCAGGCCCTGGAGGGTCTTCACCATGGCGTCGAAGGAGCGCCAGTCGCGCGCGGCCTTGCCGGTGCCGCCGTAGACCACCAGCTTCGACGGGTGCTCGGCGACCTCCGGGTCGAGGTTGTTCATGAGCATCCGCAGGGCAGCCTCCTGCTGCCACCCCTGCGTCGTGAGCCCCGTCCCGCGCGCCGCACGCACCTCGCGCGGCCCGCTCGTCTGCTGCACCATGTCCCGGCCTCCCTGCGGATGGATTCATTCAGGCTTGGTTCGGCTGAATATATCCAATCAATCAGCTCCCGACCAGACCCCGAACCAATCCGATCAGCCACGCCGCCGACCGCACCGGCGCGCTAGCCTGAACCCGGCGAACACCAGCCACTCGGCCCAGCGACGAGAGCGGAGGACACGATGACTGCGATCACCGTGCGGCCCGGCAAACTCCGGGATGTGGCGGAGGAGATCGAGCGGAGCACCGGCCTCCGCGTCCAGATCATCGGAGGAACCCTGGTGATGTCCCCGACTCCTCGCGGCAAGCACGCGGGGACTGTCAAGCGCCTGTCCCGCCGGCTCGACGGCAATCTCCCGGCCGGCCTCGGCGCCTACGAGGTCTCGTCGATCACCATGCCCGACAACGCGGAGGACTACGCGACACCCGACCTGGTCGTCCTGCCGTCCGACTGGGAGGACGACGATGACTGGCTGGCAGACCCGCACGATGTCGAGCTGGCCGTGGAGGTCATCTCCACCTCCGAGCGGGTCAGCCACATCGCGACCAAGACCAGCTGGTACGCGGTCGCAGGCGTGCCGGTCCTCCTTGCGGTCGACCCCCGCAAGGGCGTCTGGACGCTCCGCACCCACCCCCGCGACGGCGAGTACCAGGGCGTACTGCACGGCAAGTACGGCGAGCCAGTCCCCCTGCCCGCGCCGCTGCCCGCCGAGCTGAGCACCGCCGACCTGCCGCTCTACACACCGAAGCGCTGAACCCACCCCTCACGCCGCGGCGTCGCCGTCCCAGTCGATGCCGATCTCGGCCAGCCAGCGGCGGTCGTCGGCGTCGGGGGCGGGCGGGGACGGGGGGCGGGGGATCTCCTGAATCGGGCCGAGGCCGTACTTCTCGGCGGCCGCGGCGGCGGCGCGGGCGTCCGGTTCGATGACGCCGACGTGGACGGCGGACTCGTCGCCCGGGTCGAGGACGGTCAGTTCGGGATCGGGCAGACGCCGCAGGGTGACGCGGCGTCCGCAGGTGGGGCAGGACCATTCGTCGACACCCGAGGCAAGGCGGGCGACGAACTTCATCTCGTGGATCACGCGCATGGGCGGCACCCCCTGCAGTAGGGGATGCCCGGGTTTGTGACGTGTACTCCCGTCACTGCTCCAAGCCGCGTCTATTCCAGCTGTGCTTATTCCAGCTGTGCTTATTCCAAGAAGAGGCCGCGCGCCGCCGCCGAGTGCTCGATCGCCTCCAACTTCGCTTCGGCGCCCGGGAGTTCGTCGCACATGCTCTGCAGCAGCACCCGGCCGAGCATCATCGGCGCACACGCGGTGTCGAAGACCAGGCCGGTGCCGACCGCCGCGGGCAGCATCAGGTCGGACAGCTTGGCGACCGGCGCGAACGCGCTGTCGGCGACCGTCAGCACCGTCAACCCGCACTCCCGGGCCACTGCCAGAGCGTCCATCAGCTCCCGCGGGTAGCGCGGCAGCGCGAAGCAGAGCAGCGCGGTGGCGCCGGCCGCGGAGGCCTGCTCCAACCGGTCGGCGAGCATGCTGCCGCCCTCGTCGAGCAGCCGGATGTCCGGGTGCACCTTGGCGGCGAAGTACGCGAAGCCGCGCGCCTGCGCCGAGGCGGCCCGCAGGCCGAGCACCGGCAGCGGGCGGGAGGCGGCGAGCAGCCGGGCGGCCCGGATGATCGGCTCGGGGTCGGCGAGCAGGTCGGCGAGGTGGCGCAGGTGCTCGATCTCGGCGAGCACGGCCTGCTGGTGCTCGTTGCGCACGGCGTCGTCCGGCGTCTCCGGGGCGCCCGGCTCGCCCGCGCCGAGTTCGCGCAGCTGCTTGCGCAGCGCCGGGTAGCCGTCGTAGCCGAGGGCCACCGCGAAGCGGGTGACGGACGGCTGGCTCACGCCCGCGAGTTCGGCGACCTCCACGCTGGACAGGAACGGCGCCTCGGTGGCGTGCCGGACCAGCGAGTGCGCGATCCGCCGCTGGGTCGGGGTCAGCCGGTGCCCCTCGAAGAGCTGGAGCAGCCGCGCGGAGGGACCGACCGTGCCGGTCTCGTCGGTGGCGGTCATCAGCGGTACCTCCGGATGCGAGCGGTTCGGACGACGACTGTGCAGCAGCGCGCCGCGCCTGGCAAAGACGTCTCGTACGGCGGGACGCCCGGTGAGACGTCCCGAGGGGCGGACTGTACGGCTCCCTCCCGCGCGGACGGTGCTCGGGGTAACCCTGATTTCACCCTGACCCCGCCCGGATTCCCCCCGCGAACGGATGGACCCGGCCCCGGCGCGGGCCCACGCTGGTGCCCATGGACACTCGCCAGGACGAACTGCGGCGCGACCTCGACGCCACCCTGCAGGCCCGCAAGGAACTCGGCAAGGAGTACGAGTCGGAGCTGGTCGACTCGTTCCTGACCCGGCTCGAATCCCGCCTGGACGCCCGGCTGGACACCCGGGTCGCCCGCCGGGTGGCCGAGCACCTCGACGACTACGAGCCGGCCCACCGCCCCCGCCGCCCCGGGTTGCCCGGCCGCCCGGGTTCGCGGCTGGCCGTGATCTCGCTGGCGCTCGGCATCCCGCTCACCGCGATCGCGAGCAGCCCCGAGAGCGGCGGCCTGGTCGGCCTGTTCGCCTGCTGGGCGGGCATCGTCGGGGTCAACTTCGCCGCCGCCCTCAGCGACCGCCGGGACCGTGCGGACCGCCGGTCGCGGGGCGACTGGGACTGACCGTCCCAGCCACCCCGTGCGACACGTCAGGCACCGTCAGGCCAGCGGGCCGGTGACCTTCTCGACCGCCCGCACCAGCTCCCCGGAGGCGACCAGCACGGCGGCGGCCTCCAGGTCCGGCGAGAGGAAGCGGTCGCGGCCGGCGCCGCCGACCCCCGCCTCCCGGGCGACGGCCAGCGCCGCGGCGGTGGCCGGGGCGAGCCGGACGCCCCCGTCGGCCTGCTGACGGATCTCCAGCGCGCGGGCGGCGGCGGTGAGTTCGACGGCCAGGATCCGGCCCAGGTTCTCGACCGCCTGGCGCAGCTTGCGGGCCGCGGACCAGCCCATCGACACGTGGTCCTCCTGCATCGCGGAGGACGGGATCGAGTCGACCGAGGCCGGGACGGCGAGCCGCTTGTTCTCGCTGACCAGCGCCGCCTGGGTGTACTGCGCGATCATCAGACCGGAGTCCACGCCCGGGTCGTCGGCCAGGAAGGCCGGCAGGCCGTGCGAGCGACTCTTGTCCAGCAGCCGGTCGGTGCGCCGCTCCGAGATCGAGCCGAGGTCGGCGGCGGCGATGGCGAGGAAGTCCAGCACGTACGCGACCGGCGCGCCGTGGAAGTTGCCGTTCGACTCCACCCGGCCGTCCGGCAGCACCACCGGGTTGTCCACCGAGGCGGCCAGCTCGCGCGAGGCCACCAGCTGGGCGTGCGCGACGGTGTCCCGGCCCGCGCCGGCCACCTGTGGGGCGCAGCGGACCGAGTAGGCGTCCTGGACCCGCGGCGCGTCGTCCTGGTGGTGGCCGGTGAGGCCGGAGCCCTTGAGGACGGCCAGCATGTTGGCCGCGCTGAGCGCCTGGCCCGGGTGCGGGCGGATCGGGGCGTGCAGCTCGGGGGCGAGCACCTTGTCGGTGCCGAGCAGCGCCTCCAGGGTCATCGCGGCGGTGATGTCGGCGGTGGTGAAGAGCCGCTGGAGGTCGGCGATGGCCATCACCAGCATGCCGAGCATGCCGTCGGTGCCGTTGATGAGGGCCAGGCCCTCCTTCTCCAGCAGCTCCACCGGCTCGATGCCGGCCGCGGCGAGCAGCTCGGCGACGGGCTTCTCCACCCCGTCCGGGCCGGTCGCCACGCCCTCGCCCATCAGGACCAGCGCGCAGTGCGAGAGCGGCGCGAGGTCACCGGAACAGCCGAGCGAGCCGAACTCCCGGACCACCGGGGTGATGCCCGCGTTGAGCAGGGCGGCCATGGTCTGGGCGACCAGCGGGCGCACCCCGGTCCGGCCGGAGGCCAGCGTCTTCATCCGCAGGAACATCAGCGCCCGGACGACCTCGCGTTCCACGGCCGGGCCCATCCCGGCCGCGTGCGAGCGCACCAGCGAACGCTGCAGCTGCGCCCGCAGTTCGGGGCTGATGTGCCGGACGGCGAGCGCACCGAACCCGGTGGACACGCCGTAGACGGGACGCGGCTCGGCCGCGAGAGCATCGATCCGCGCGCGGGCCGCCGCCATCTCGGCGAGCGCGTCGGGACCGATCTCGACCCGGGCGTTCCCCCGGGCAACGGCCAGCACATCCTCTGCGCTGACGTCGGCCTTGCCGACCTGGACGAGCGGCGCGTGGGGGGCCGCAGCACTGTGCATATCCATATACACCATCACATCAGGTGAATGAAGATATGACAACAGGTGCTCACCATTCGGATTCTCCGCCACCCCCTCCCCTCCCGCACTCCGGGTCCCGGGCCGGGGGCGTGGCGGCCCGGGGTGTCGCGGCCCAGGTCCGGGGCATGACCGCCCAGGTCCGGGGCATGACGGCCCAGGTCCGGGGGCCGATGGCCATCGACTCCCCGCATGCCGCAGGCTGGTGGGGCACGGACTACGTACGGAGGTGGCGGGACGATGACGCGGGCGACGGCGCGGCGGCGGGTGGTACGGCTGCGGGGTGACGGGCGCGGGGTGCGGCCGGACGCACTGGCGGCGGAGGAACCGCTGGAGATCCGGGTCGGTGGCGAGCCGCTGACCGTCACCATGCGCACCCCCGGGCAGGACTTCGACCTGGTGGCCGGCTTCCTGGTCGGCGAGGGCCTCGTCCACTCCGCCGAGGAGCTGGCCGCCCTGCGGTACTGCGCCGGGACGGACGAGGCGGGCGCCAACACCTACAACGTCGTCGACGCCACCCTGCGCGGCGCCGCCGGCGCGCTGCCGCTCTCCGCGCACCGCAACCTGCTCACCACCAGCGCCTGCGGCCTCTGCGGCCGGGACACCGTCGACGCGGTCCGCACCCACGTCCGGCACCCGGTCGCCGAGGACCCGCTCAGCGTCGAACCGTCCCTCCTGTACGCCCTGCCGGACCGCCTCCGCGCCGCCCAGCGGACCTTCGAGTCCACCGGCGGCCTGCACGCCGCCGGCCTGTTCGACGCGGCGACCGGCGAGCTGTTGTGCGCCCGCGAGGACGTCGGGCGGCACAACGCCGTGGACAAGGTGATCGGCTGGGCGCTGCGCGAGGGCCGGCTGCCGCTGACCGGGCACGTCCTGCTGGTCAGCGGCCGGGCCTCGTTCGAGCTCACCCAGAAGGCCGCGCTGGCGGGCGTCCCGCTGCTCGCGGCCGTCTCGGCGCCGTCCTCGCTCGCCGTGGACCTCGCCGAGGAGCTGGGCCTGACCCTGGTCGGCTTCCTGCGCGGGGAGAGCGCGAACGTCTACACCCGGCCGGACCGGATCGCCGAACCCGCCCCGGCTGCCGAGCCAGGCCCAGTCGCGGCGGCCCTCACCCCCTGAGCTCGGCCTCGATCAGGTCCGCCGCGCGGGCGGTGCCGCCCTCGGCCCGTCCGGCGGCGGCGAGCGCCGTCAGCCGTTCGGCCACCGCCGGGTCGCCGACCAGGTCCAGCAGGGCACCGCGCAGCGCCTCCGGGGTGGCCTGCTCGGTGTCCAGGCGGCGGGCCACGCCCAGCCCCACCAGGGCGTCCGCGTTCGCGAACTGGTCGGCGGCCTGCGGCACCGCGATCATCGGCACGCCGTGGAACAGCCCCTCGCTGGAGCCGCCCATGCCCGCATGGGTGACGAAGGCGTCCGCCTGGGCGAGCACCGACAGCTGCGGCACCCACCGGTGCACCTCGACGGTGTCCGGCACCTCGCCCAGCTCCGCCAGGTCGGTGTGCCGGCCGATCTGCAGCACCACGTGCCAGCCGGGCAGGTCGCCGAAGGCCTCGACGCACGCCCGGTAGAACGCGGGTTGGCGGGTGAACGCCGAGCCGAGCGAGACCAGCAGCACCTTTTCGGCGCCGGCCGGCCGGTGCCACTCGCCCTGGTGGGCGCGGTCCCCGAAGCAGGGCCCGACGAAGGTGGCGCGTCGCTCGTCGACGCGGTCGGCGTTGGGCTGCATCGCGCGCGGGACGAGCGCGATGACGCGGTCCGGGCGGCCCTTGAAGGCGTCCACGTCGCGCTCGACCGTCCCGGCCTCGGCGAGCCAGGCGGCGAACCGCCGGTAGTGCTCGGCGCCGCCTGGGCCGGTGCGGATCGCCTCGAACCACTCGGACAGGTCCTGCTCGAAACCCTCCCAGCCCACATAGGCGGGCGACAGCTGCACCACCGGCACACCCAGCCGCTCGCCGAGCGCCCGCCCGGCGAAGCCCGCGATGTCGCAGAGGACGAGGTCGGGACGGTCGTCGGCGAAGGCCTCCAGCAGGACGGGGTACATGGCCAGCGCGTCGTCCAGGAACACCTCCTGGATCGCCACGGGGTCGTCCACCCACCCGGCCGGGTCGTCGGCGAGCGGCAGTTTCGTCGGATACGGGACGAAGCGGGCGCCGGTCGACTCGACGATCTCGGCGAAGGAGGGGTCGTTGACGTAGCTGACCTGGTGGCCGCGGGCGACCAGCTCGGCGATCACGGCGAGGCTGGGGTTGACGTGGCCATGGGCCGGGATCGAGACCATGAGGATGTGGGCGGGACGGGTCATACGGGCCTCCTACGCCTGTCGGGTGAGACGAGACGTACCGTCTCGTCCGCTCTCGACAAGACGATACGTCTCGCCTCACCTCCCCGCTTAGAATTTTCGCCATGGTCCCCAGAACCGCCCCCGACCCCGCACGCCGCAGCGAACGCTCCCGCGCCGCCGTGCTCGCTGCCGCCTCCGAACTCGTCGCCGAAGTCGGCTTCGGCAAGCTCACGATCGAGGCGATCGCCGCCCGGGCCGGAGTCGGCAAGCAGACCATCTACCGCTGGTGGCCGTCCAAGGGCGCGGTCGTCTTCGACGCCTTCCTCGCCGCGAGCGAACACGACGGCAGCCTCGCCCTCCCCGACACCGGCGACCTCGCCGCCGACCTGCGGACCGCCCTGCGCCCCGCCGTCGACAACCTCGCCGACCCTGCCTTCGACCGCACCGCCCGCGCCCTCACCGCCGAGATCGTCACCGACCCGGCCCTGCACGACGAGTACCGCGCGCGCCTGCTGGACCCGCTGTTGGAAGTCACCCGCGAACGCTTCCGGAGCGCCCGCGAGGCCGGCCAGATCGCCCCCGACGCCGACCTCGACCTCGCCGTCGAACTCCTCTACGGCCCACTCCACTACCGCTGGCTGTACCGCCTCGGCCCCCTCGACCACGCCCAGGCCGACCGTCTGGTCGAGGCCGTCCTGCGCGCCCTCAACGCCGGTTCCGCCGGCTGATCACGACCAGCACGACGATCAGCACCGCGACCAGCAGCAGCACCCCGACGAACCCGAAGGCCCGGCCGAACGCCCGGGAGACGAAGCTCCGCTTCTTCCGCTTGTAGCGGGACACCGCCACCTCGGTGACGTGATGCGACCCGACGGCAACGTGCACCGGCGCCCGCTCCCCGGGCACCGCGCCGACCGTCCGCACCACCGGCACCGCCTCCGCCGGCCCCGCCACCGCCACGGCACCACCGAAGGCCAACACCCCCGCCACCGCCGCACTCACCAACCGTCTACCCACGGCCCCATTCCCCCGTCCTCGGCAAGCCCCAGCCACTCACCGCCACCATCCCACCGCCCCCAACCCCCCGGCACCCCCCGCCCCACAACCGCGACCCACCCGCGACCCCCCGGTCACCGAACCGGCACATCACCCAGCGCGCGGATGAGCGGGCCCGCTCGCCTCACACCGGGGGCGGCGAGGCCGGGCCGGACAGGGCCACGGCCACCAGGGCCCGCATGGCGAAGGCGGCTTGGCCCAGGGGGAGGGTGGCGTCGTCGGCGAAGAGTTCCACGAGCCAGCCGCCGGCGGCGTTCTGGCCGCCGGCAGCGACCATGCCGCGGTAGCCGGAGACGACGAGCATGGCTTCCTCGGCGGGGTCGTTGCCGGCCGCGCCCGCGCGGAGGGCGAAGGCGCCGCCGCGGACGGCGCGGCGGGTCATGGGGTAGTGGCGGAGGTCGAAGACGGCGTCGGGGGCCTCGATCTGGGCGCGCTGGGTTTCGGCACGGGTGCTGCTGGGGCCGCTGGTCATGCGGTAGACGGCGTGCTGGGCGGTGCGCATCAGGTGGGAGCCGGGCGGCACGTACGAGACCCACCAGCCGACGGCGTCCAGCAGCCGGGCGGACGTCTCGGCGACGACGACGAGCTTGCCGAGGGTGTCGGCGGCGTGGACGGCACGGGCGGCGCCGTGCTGGTCGAGGGAGGCGAGGACGGCGGTGAGCAGTTGCCCGGGGTCGGCGCTGTGGGCGGCGCCGCGGAAGCGGCGACGGTCGCCGGCACCGGCCCGTCCGCCCGGGCGGGTGCGGCCGTCGGCGCGGTGTCGGGGGTCTGCGGCGTCGGCGAGCAGGACGGTGGGGTCGGGCGAGAAGCCGGGGCCGTGGCTGCGGCCGGCGACGACGGGGTGGGCGGCGCGGCCGGCTTTGGCGCGGTACTGGGCGGCGTCGGCGAGCCGGAAGAGCCGGTCGGGTGTGGTGACCGGGCCGATGGAGTCCCCGGTGGAAGCGACCCCGCACGCGACCCCCTCCCCCTCGGACAGTGCCAGCGCCCGCGCGCACAGTTCCTCGGCAACGGCGACGACCTCGTCGGCCTTCTGCCCCTCCGCCAGCAGGCAGAACTCGTCGCCGCCGAGCCGCGCCGCAAGGCTGCCGGGCAGTTTGGCGGCGGCCAGCGACAGCTGGTGGGCGAATCGTTCCAGCAGCCGGTCGCCCATCTCGTGCCCGAGCTGGTCGTTGACCCGCTTGAGCCCGTTGACGTCGCAGACGACCAGCGACACCACGGTGTTGTCGCCGTTGTGCGCCTCCAGGGCGCTCTCCAGCCGGGCGTCCACGGCACGCCGGTTGGCGAGGCCGGTGAGGGGGTCGGAGAAGGCGAGTTTGCGCAGGTCGGCGAGGCGTTCGGTCTGGGCGAGGCCGGCCGAGATCTGGGCGGCGAGGAGGGTGGCGTAGTCGGCGTCGGCCTCGGTGAACTCGCGCATGCCGATCGACCGGGCGAGGTACAGCTCGCCCCAGGCCTGCCCGTGCAGGACGATCGGCGCGACCACGCAGCAGGCCCGCCCGCGCCGGCGCAGCGTCGCGGCGCGTTCCTGGCAGTACGCGCCGGCGGTGGGGTGTGCGTGCCCGGCGTGCGCTGCGGTGTTCTCGGCGGTCTGCAGCCAGGCACGGGGCAGCCGGCCGGTGGTCCAGCGCTCTTCCAGGTAGGTGACGATCTCGGGGAAGTCGGCCACCGGGTAGGACTCGTCCTCCGGCAGTTCCTCCTCGCCCGGCGCGAGCTCGCCGTGGTTGACGAGCACCCGGAGGCGGCCGGATTCGCGGTCCCAGACGGAGACGGCGGCCATGGTGGCGCCGAGCGCCTCGGTGGCCCGGGCGGCGGCGGCCCGGACGACCTCCAGCGGGGTGAGCGCCCCGGCCATGTCCTGGGCGAGTTCGACCACGGACTGCAGCCGCAGGTCCGGCAGCGGGTCGGCCGACTGCTGCGGGCGGCCGCAGTCGCAGCCGCGGTCCGTCATGATCGCCTCACTGCTCACCGGCTCGCCTCGCTCCCTGTGCTCGGTCCTGCCAGACCCCCGAAAGCAGCCGCACCCGTCCGGCCGCTTGCACCAAGACTATGGCGATTTCGTTCGGTTATGCCCCGTTTGCCGGGACGGACCCGCTCCAGGCCGTACGGGTTTCAACCATTCGGCACCCACAAGGACCCGCGCAAGGATGCGACCAATGGCCCCGGCCCAAGCCCCGGGAACCGCTACTCCGCCTTCAGCCGCCGCGACAGCAGCCACGGCTCGACCAGCCCCAGCCCGCGCACCGGCCGGCGCCACATCGGCTGGAGGTGGAAGCGGGCCCCGGCCTCCGGGCCCGGCAGGGGCAGGCCGGAGGCCGGCATCCCGGCGGCGGCCGAGAGCGCCTCGGCGAGGCCGGGCCCCTCCGCGTCGGCGGGGGCGACGCTGCCGTTCTGCTCCAGCGCCGCGGCGAACTCGCCGTCAATCAGCACCGCGTCCTTTGGCGCGATCGAGGTGAGCCGACTTGCCAGGTTGACGGTGGTGCCGAAGACGTCGCCCATCCGCGAGGTGACGGTGCCGAAGGCCATGCCGACCCGCAGCGCGGGGATGGTGTCGTCCTCGGCCAGCGCCTCGATCAGGCTGAGCGCGATCTCGGCGGCGGTGACCGGGTCCTCGGAGACGTAGAGGATCTCGTCGCCGAGGGTCTTGATGACCCGGCCGCCCTGGCCGACGATCAGGTCGGAGCAGGTGTTCTCGAAGGTCTCGACGAGTTCGCCGAGTTCCTCCTCCTCCAGCCGGCGGGACAGCCGGGTGAAGCCGACCAGGTCGGCGAAGCCGACAGCGAGCCGACCGCTGGTGATCTCGTGGTCCTCGGCGGCCTGGACGACCCGGCCGGTGACGGCGGCGAGCTGGCGCCGCCAGACGTAGACGAGGAACTGCTCCAGCTCGGGCAGCAGCAGTTCGACCAGCGGGTAGGCGACGTCGGCGCGGGTGAGGCCGGGTTCGACGGACTGGGTGAGGTTCTCCAGGAAGGTGTCCATCTGCCAGCCGGCCAGCCGCGCGGTGGTCTGCCCGGTGGAGCGGGCCACCTGGATCGCCATCGACTCGCTGAGCAGGCCGGACTCGACCAGGCCGGCCAGGCGGCGCAGCGCGATCACGTCGCCGTCGGTGAGCGCCCGGGACTGCCCGATGTCGGGGAAGCCCATGGCCCGCCAGAAGCGGGTGGCCAGCTCCATCGGGACGTCGGCGGCCCGCGCGGCCTGGTACGGGGTGTAGCGGCGTGGTGCGTCCAGGATCAGGCGTTCGAGTTCGAGCGCGACCGTCTGGTCGTGGGTGCCCGCCGTCCCGCCGCTGCTGCCGTCCTCTGCCACCGGTCCGTCCCCGTGCGGTTGCCGCACTTGCCTCGTGTCCTACCTGTCCGGGCGCGCCGCCCGCCACCCGGGCGGGCAGTGGCGCGCCTCACACCGCTGCCAGGTGGAATGTTCGCACGGAATCGCGTGATCCGGGGCATCCGCCCGAGTCAAGGGGAGGTGAAGATGCCGTTCAGCGGGGCTCGGGGCGCACGTGGACGACGTCCCCCGCGCCCACCGGGCGGCGTGCGCCGTCGGGCGTACGAACCACCAGGCGCCCGTCGCCGTCGATGGCCACGGCCTCGCCGGTCAGCTCGCGGTCGCCCGGCAGGTGCACCTTGACCTGGCGGCCGAGCGTGGTGCAGCGGTCGACGTAGGCGCGGAGCAGGTCGCTGGCGTGCGGGTCGCCGGCGGCGGCCGTCCAGTCGCGGTACAGGTCGGCGAACTCGCGCAGCAGGGCGCGCAGCAGGGTGGACCGGTCGGTGACGGTGGCGCCGGCCAGCGCGAGGGAGGCGGCGGCGGGGACGGGCAGTTCGCCGTCGCGCAGCGAGACGTTGACGCCGAGGCCGGCGACGACGGCGCCGCCGCCGCTCAGCTCGGTCAGGATGCCGCCGAGCTTGCGCTCCGCGCCGTCGATCTCGACCTGGAGGTCGTTGGGCCACTTCAGCCCGACCTCCACCCCGGCGACCCGGCTCAGCGTGCTCGCGGCGGCCACGCCGACCAGGATCGGCAGCCAGCCGTACCGCTCGACCGGCACCTCCTCGGGGCGCAGCAGGACGGAGAGGAACAGCCCGGAGCGCGCCGGGGCCGTCCACTGCCGTTCGAGCCGCCCGCGCCCGGCGCTCTGGGCCTCGGCCACCAGCACGGCGCCCTGCGGCGCGCCCGCGCGGGCCCGGGCGGCGAGGTCGTTGTTGGTGGAGCCGGTCTCGGCGACGACGTCGAGCGAGGTCCAGAGGCCACCCGGGAGCAGCAGGTCGCGGCGCAGCGCCTCCTCGTCCAGCGGCGGCCGGTCCAGGTCGGTCCACGGCGACGGCCCGGCATGGCCGAAGCCGCGCAGTCCACTGCGGCGGGGGGATTCGGGTGCGGTCATGGGGGCCACCCTAGGGGCCCGTCCCCGGACTCCCGCCGTCCGCCGGAAGGGCGGGCGTGGCGGGACGGCCCCAGGGGGTGTAGGCCGCCCCATCGTCCCGCAGAACGGGCGTTAACAACACTGTGTCGCTGGCCATAACGGCTGGACATTACGTCCGGCCCTCCGCGCTGGCTACGCTACTCAACGGTAGTTCGCAGCGCCGCCCTGCCCTCCTGCGCCAGCCCCCCGTTCCGGTCCGCGCGCACGCGAACAGGTCGCGGCCCATGACCAGGGAGAGCCACCGGATGACCGAGGCGCCGTACGACCCCCACACCACCGCGGGCAAGCTCGCCGACCTGCGGCGCAAGCTCGACGAGGCGGTGCACTCCGGCTCCGCCAAGGCGGTGGAGAAGCAGCACGCCAAGGGCAAGCTGACGGCCCGGGAGCGGGTCGTGGAGCTTCTGGACGAGGACTCCTTCGTCGAGTTCGACGAGTTCGCCCGGCACCGCTCGACCAACTTCGGGCTGGAGAGGACGCGCCCGTACGGCGACGGCGTGGTCACCGGCTACGGCACCGTGGACGGCCGCCAGGTCGCCGTGTTCGCCCAGGACTTCACGGTGTTCGGCGGCTCCCTCGGCGAGGTCTTCGGCGAGAAGATCGTCAAGGTGATGGACTTCGCGCTGAAGACCGGCTGCCCGGTCATCGGCATCAACGACTCCGGCGGCGCCCGGATCCAGGAGGGCGTGGTCTCGCTCGGCCTGTACGGCGAGATCTTCCGCCGCAACGTCCACGCCTCCGGGGTGATCCCGCAGATCTCGCTGATCATGGGCCCCTGCGCGGGCGGCGCGGTGTACTCCCCCGCGATCACCGACTTCGTGGTGATGGCCGACCAGACCTCGCACATGTTCATCACCGGCCCGGACGTGATCAAGACCGTCACCGGCGAGGACGTCGGCATGGAGGAGCTGGGCGGCGCGCGCACCCACAACACCAAGTCCGGCAACGCGCACTACCTGGCCGCGGACGAGAAGGAGGCGATCGAGTACGTCAAGAGCCTGCTCTCGTACCTGCCGTCCAACAACCTCTCGGACCCGCCGTCCTACCCCGAGGAAGCAGACCTCTCGGTCACAGCCGAGGACCTCGAACTCGACACGATCGTGCCGGACTCGGCGAACCAGCCGTACGACATGCGCAAGGTGATCGAGCACATCGTCGACGACGGCGAGTTCCTGGAGACCCAGCCGCTGTACGCCGGCAACATCATCACCGGCTTCGGCCGGGTCGAGGGCCACCCGGTCGGCATCGTCGGCAACCAGCCGATGGACCTGGCCGGCTGCCTGGACATCGCCGCCAGCGAGAAGGCGGCCCGCTTCGTGCGGACCTGCGACAGCTTCAACATCCCGGTCCTCACCTTCGTCGACGTGCCCGGCTTCCTGCCCGGCACCGGCCAGGAGTGGGACGGCATCATCCGCCGCGGCGCCAAGCTGATCTACGCCTACGCCGAGGCCACCGTCCCGCTGATCACCGTGATCACCCGCAAGGCCTTCGGCGGCGCCTACGACGTCATGGGCTCCAAGCACCTGGGCGCCGACCTCAACCTGGCCTGGCCGACCGCGCAGATCGCCGTGATGGGCGCGCAGGGCGCGGTCAACATCCTGCACCGGCGCGAGATCGCCGAGGCGGAGGCGGCGGGCACCGTCGAGGAGAAGCGGGCCGAACTGCTCGCCTCGTACGAGGACACCCTGCTCAACCCGTACCTGGCGGCCGAGCGCGGCTACGTCGACGCGGTGATCCCGCCGAGCGAGACCCGCCGGCACATCGTCCGCGGCCTGCGGGCGCTGCGCGGCAAGCGTGAGGTGCTGCCGCCGAAGAAGCACGGGAACATCCCCCTGTAGGCCCCCTCCCCAGAACACGGCCGTCGCGAGAGGATTGAGCCATGGCCCCGATCCACGTGCTGCATGGGCAGCCGACCCCCGAGGAGCTCGCCACCGTCCTGGCGGTGGTCCAGGCCCGGGCCGCCGCCGCGCAGGCCGCCGCCGAGGCGGCGCGCCTGGCCGGTGTCGGCCCGGCCTCCCCGTGGAACGACCGCTCCCGCCTGCTCCGGCCGGCGATCCGCACCGGCGTCAACGCCTGGCGGACGTCCGGCTGGGCGAGCTGAGCGCGTACCCGCAGCACCCACGGAGTGGGGAGTCGGCCCGTCCGACTTCCCACTCCGCTGTGTTCCACTCCGAACGGCCCACTCCGGTGCGTCCCGCTCAGCTGCCTCCCGTTCCACACCCGTTCCGGGCCGTCCGCCCGGATTGCCCGAAACCTGAGTACGGATACTCAGGCGCCCCGCCCGGCGCGCGGCGCACCCTGGACAGGTGCTCTGGTCAGACCCCCGCGACGAGCCCTCCCCCGAGGCCCGCCGGGCGCAGGAGAAGCTGCACCGCGCCGGCCGGGTGCTCGCCGCCTTCGCCCTGGTGATCGCCATCCTGCTTTTACTGTGATCACCTTGCACGGCGATCACCCTCTTGACGATCACCGAGGGGAGCGCCGCGTTCACCCGAACGGAGGACACCGGCACCCCCTACCCTGGTGGGCATGACCGACCAGCGCGCCCTCGTCCTCGCCTCCGCCTCCCCCGCCCGCCTCGGGCTGCTGCGCCAGGCGGGCCTCGACCCGCGCGTGGTGGTCAGCGGCGTCGACGAGGACGCGATCAGCGCCGCCACCCCCGCCGAACTCGCCCTCGTCCTCGCCGAGGCCAAGGCCAAGGCCGTCGCCGCCGAACTCACCGCCGAACTCACCGGCGACGAGCTGGTGATCGGCTGCGACTCCGTCCTGGAGCTGGACGGCCTCGCCCTCGGCAAGCCCGCCGACGCCGCCGACGCGCTCGCCCGCTGGCAGTCCATGCGCGGCCGCTCCGGCGTGCTGCGCACCGGCCACTGCGTGATCGACACCGTGACCGGCAAGCAGGCCTCGGCCACCGCCTCCACCACCGTCCGCTTCGGCACCCCGGACGACGCCGAGATCGCCGCCTACATCGCCACCGGCGAACCGCTGCACGTGGCCGGGGCGTTCACCCTGGACGGACGCTCGGCGCCGTTCATCGAGGGCATCGACGGCGACCCGGGCAACGTCATCGGCCTCTCGCTGCCCCTGCTGCGCACCCTGCTCGCCGACCTCGGCGTGCGCATCACCGACCTCTGGACGGCCGAGTAGCTCACTCCGGTGTGCGGCGCCGCCACCGCCAACTTGCCCGCTTTGAGCATCATTTGACGCACGCCAGGCAGCCGCCGGGACGCCGTCAATGGTCGCGGCAGGCACCCCCGGCTAGGCTGTCCGCCGTTTCGAACGGGGAGGGGACGCGGCAATGACCGACAGCGTGCTCAACGTGGTCCTGGGACTGGTGGCCAGCGCCATCAGCGCCGGGCTCGGCTGGCTCGCCCAGGCCCTGCGGCGCCGCCGCCGGGTGGAGCGGGTCCGGACGTTCTTCGGGCTGCCCGCCGGCGGCGAGTGCCTGATCGTGGTGAACCGCAGCGTCGGCACCGGCTCGCACGCCCACACCGTGACCCGCCGGGACGCCTACGCCCTGATGTGGCTGGCGGGTCTGGTCGAGGAGTGCGGGGCGAAGGCCGAACTGGTCGCGCACGACGAGGTGAGCCGCGGGCTCGGCGCCAAGACCGAGTTCTGCCTCGGCGGCCCGGCCAGCAACGAGCGGATGGCCGCCCACCTCGCCTGGGGTCTGCCGGGAGCCCTGGTGACCAGCGGCCCCGGCCCGGGCAGTAACGTCATAGTGGTGGGCGACCGCGACTTTGCCGCCGACCGCGACCAGTCGCACACCCTGCTGGCCCGGGTCGCCACCCCGGACGGCGGGCGCCCGGTGTTCCTCGTCTCCGGCCAGACCGGTGTCGCCAACCAGGCCGGCGTCCGCTACCTGGTCGCCAACCACCGCAAGCTGGCCCGGCGTTACGGGCAGAACGGCACCTTCGCCCTGGTCCTGCGCGTCGTCAATCCCGAGGCGTACGGCCCGGACATGGTCGAACTCGCCGCCGACGTCACCGCCGAGGCCGTACAGCGCACCCCGGCGCCGACCACCGCCTGAGTGTGGCCAAGGCCACCGCGCCGCCACGCCGCAGCGTGACCGCGCCACCGCCGCCGGCCCGCTCCGGCGGCACCCGTGCCGACCTGCGGGGTCGCCCGCAGGGCCGTCCACAGGGCCGCCGAATCCATCACGGTCCGTGTGGGATAGTTCACAACCTGGGGCTACTCGCCGGTACTGCCCAGGAATCCATAAACTCAACGAGGTTCAAGAAGGGAGCCACAGTGCGCAAGGTGCTCATCGCCAACCGCGGGGAAATCGCCGTCCGCGTCGCCCGGGCCTGCTCGGACGCCGGTATTGCCAGCGTCGCCGTCTACGCCGAGCCGGACCGGGATGCGCTGCACGTCCGCGCGGCCGACGAGGCTTACGCGCTGGGCGGTGACACCCCCGGCACCAGTTACCTGGACATCTCCAAGGTCCTGAAGGCCGCCGAGGACTCGGGGGCGGACGCCGTCCACCCCGGCTACGGCTTCCTGTCGGAGAACGCCGACTTCGCCCAGGCCGTCATCGACGCGGGCCTGACCTGGATCGGCCCGCCGCCGCAGGCGATCCGCGACCTCGGTGACAAGGTCACCGCCCGGCACGTGGCGCAGCGCGCCGGTGCCCCGCTCGTGGCCGGCACCCCGGACCCGGTCGCGGGTGCCGACGAGGTGGTCGCCTTCGCGCAGGAGCACGGCCTGCCGGTCGCCATCAAGGCGGCGTTCGGCGGCGGCGGCCGCGGCCTGAAGGTCGCCCGCACGCTGGAGGAGATCCCGGAGCTGTTCGAGTCCGCGGTGCGCGAGGCAGTCGCCGCCTTCGGTCGCGGCGAGTGCTTCGTCGAGCGCTACCTGGACAACCCGAGGCACGTGGAGACCCAGTGCCTCGCGGACCGGCACGGCAACGTGGTGGTCGTCTCCACCCGTGACTGCTCGCTGCAGCGCCGGCACCAGAAGCTGGTCGAGGAGGCGCCCGCGCCGTTCCTGACCCCGGAGCAGAACGCCGAGCTGTACCGCGCGTCCAAGGCCATCCTGAAGGAGGCCGGCTACGTCGGTGCCGGGACCTGCGAGTTCCTGGTGGCGCTGGACGGCACGATCTCCTTCCTGGAGGTCAACACCCGTCTGCAGGTGGAGCACCCGGTCACCGAGGAGGTCACCGGGATCGACCTGGTCCGCGAGATGTTCCGGATCGCCGACGGCGAGGAGCTGGGCTACGGCGACCCCGAGGTGCGCGGCCACTCCTTCGAGTTCCGCATCAACGGCGAGGACCCGGGCCGCAACTTCCTGCCCGCGCCCGGCACCGTCACGCTGTTCGCCCCGCCGTCCGGCCCGGGCGTCCGGCTGGACTCGGGCGTCGAGACCGGCTCGGTCATCGGCCCCGCCTGGGACTCGCTGCTGGCCAAGCTGATCGTCTCCGGCCGGGACCGCAAGCAGGCCCTGGAGCGGGCCCGGCGCGCGCTGAACGAGTTCAAGGTGGAGGGCATGGCCACCGCCATCCCGTTCCACCAGGCGGTCGTCACCGACCCGGCGTTCGCGCCCGAGGTGCACGGCGGCGACGGGCCGTTCAAGGTCTTCACCCGGTGGATCGAGACCGAGTTCGACAACACCATCCCGGCGTTCGCGGGCGCGGCCGGCGAGGGCGAGGAGGCCGAGGGCCGGGAGACCGTCGTGGTCGAGGTCGGCGGCAAGCGGATCGAGGTCTCGCTGCCGTCCTCGCTGGGCGTCTCGGCGGCCCCGGCGGTGGGCGCGGCGGGTGCCGCGAAGGCCAAGCGCCGGGTCGGTGCCAAGAAGGCCGGTTCGGCGGTCAGCGGTGACACGCTGGCCTCGCCGATGCAGGGCACCATCGTCAAGGTCGCCGTCGAGGAGGGCCAGGTCGTCGCCGAGGGCGAGCTGATCGTGGTCCTGGAGGCGATGAAGATGGAGCAGCCGCTGAACGCGCACAAGGCGGGCACCGTGGTCGGCCTCAAGGCCGAGGTGGGCGCGAGCGTCAGCAGCGGCGCCGCGCTGTGCGAGATCAAGGACTGAGCGGGATCAAGGACTGACGCAGTCCCGCGAGTCACCGGCCGGTCCGTACACCCTCGGGTGTGCGGACCGGCCGCGTTTCCGGCCCGGCCGGGCTCACCGCCCGCGCGGGACGCCCAGCTCGGCCAGCCGGACCGGCATGCCGCCCGGGCCCGCCGGGCCGACGTGCGCCCCGGGGCGGCGCTGGCCGGGCAGCGGGGCTCCGCCGGGGGGCGGGGCGGCCCGGCGCGGCAGCGGGCCGGGCTGGGTCTGGTGGACGGGGCCGCTGCCGGTGCCGTGCACCGGGGCGTCCCCGGTGGGGGCGGCGCCGAGCGGCGCCAGGTCGATGTGCACCCCGCAGTCGGCGAGCGCGTCCAGCTGGCGGGCGGTGGCGTCGTCGGCGGTCGCGTGCTCGTCGGTGACCAGCCGGGTGATCGTCTCGGTGGGGACGGTCTGGAACATGGTGTCCGCGCCGAGCTTGGTGTGGTCGGCGAGGACGATGACCTCGTTGGCCGACTGCACCAGTGCCCGGTCCACGCTCGCGGACAGCATGTTGGTGGTGGACAGCCCCCGCTCGGCGGTGAGCCCGCTGCCGGAGATGAAGGCCTTGGAGACCCGCAGCCCGTGCAGCGACTGCTCGGCTCCGCTGCCGACCAGCGCGTAGTTGGAGCCCCGCAGGGTGCCGCCGGTCATCACCACCTCCACCCGGTTGGCGTGCGCCAGCGCCTGGGCGACCAGCAGCGAGTTGGTGACGACGGTGAGGCCGGGCACCCGGGCGAGCCGGCGGGCCAGCTCCTGGGTGGTGGTGCCGGCGCCGACGACCACGGCGTCGCCCTCCTCCACCAGGCTCGCGGCGAGGTCCGCGATGGCGCTCTTCTCGGCCGCGGAGAGGTGGGTCTTCTGCGGGTAGCCGGGTTCGCGGCTGAAGCCGCCGGGGAGCACCGCGCCGCCGTGCCGGCGGTCGAGGAGCCCTTCTGCCTCCAGGGCCCGTACGTCCCGGCGCACGGTCACTTCGGAGGTCTGGACGACGCGGGCCAACTCGCGGAGCGACACGGCTCCGTTGGCGCGCACCATTTCGAGGATCAACTGGCGACGTTCTGCTGCAAACACAGAACCGACGGTAACCTGCGTGACCGTCTGCTTTCAGGCGTTTGCAGCTGGTAGCGGGAAATGCTCACGCAAGAGCGGCGCGTGACCGTACAATACGCGCCGTCGGCAACCCGGCACTGCGCCCGCCGTCCGGGTGACGATCAGCCCTGCGCAAAGGGCGGCCACCGATCGGTGACCGCCCTCAACTGTGCACCGGATGCTCAGGATTCGCCCTCGGCCCGCTTGCGGATGTGCAGCTGCCGGGCAGCCTCGGCGGTCGAGCCGGAGACGGACGGGTAGACGGTGAAGGCGCTGGCCACCTGTTCGACCGTCAGATTGGCGTCCACCGCGAGCGAGATCGAGTGGATCAGCTCGCTGGCCCGCGGGGCGACCACGACGCCGCCGACCACGATGCCGGTGCCGGGGCGGCAGAACAGCTTCACGAAGCCGTCCCGGATGCCCTGCATCTTGGCCCGCGGGTTGCCGCGCAGCGGCAGCTTGACCTCGACCGCGTCCATCTTCCCGCACTCCACGTCGGCCGCGGTGTAGCCCACGGTGGCGATCTCCGGGTCGGTGAAGACGTTGGAGGCGACGGTCTTCAGGCTCAGCGGCTGCACCGCGTCGCCGAGCGCGTGGTACATCGCGATCCGGCCCTGCATGGCGGCCACCGAGGCGAGCATGAAGACGCCGGTGCAGTCGCCGGCCGCGTACACGCCGGGGGCGCCGGTGCGGGAGACCCGGTCGACCTGGATCTGGCCCCAGTCGTTGAGCTTGACCCCGGCCTCCTCCAGGCCCATGTCCGCGGTGTTGGGGATCGAGCCGACCGCCATCAGACAGTGCGTGCCGGTGATCACCTGGCCGCCGGAGAGCGTCACCTCGACCCGGTCGCCGACGCGCTTGGCGCCCTCGGCGCGGGTGCGGCTCATGACGTTCATGCCGCGGCGGCGGAAGACGTCCTCCAGCACCTCGGCCGCGTCCGGGTCCTCGCCGGGCAGCACCCGGTCGCGCGAGGAGACCAGGGTGACCTTCGAGCCGAGCGCCTGGTAGGCACCCGCGAACTCGGCACCGGTGACGCCGGAGCCGACCACGATCAGCTCGCGCGGCAGTTCCTCCAGGTCGTACACCTGGGTCCAGGTGAGGATCCGCTCGCCGTCCGGCTGTGCGTCCGGCACCACGCGCGGGTGGGCGCCGGTCGCGATCAGCACCGCGTCGGCGCGCAGCGACTGCACGGTGCCGTCGGGCGCGTCCACCAGCACCTCGCGGGAGCCGTCCACGGCCTGCCCGCCGGCGCCGATCCGGCCCCGGCCGCGCAGCACGGTGACGCCGGCCCGGGTCACCGACTGGGTGATGTCGTGGGACTGCGCGATCGCCAGGCGCTTCACACGGCGGTTGACCTTGCCCAGGTCCACGCCGATCACCTTGGCGTCCTGCTCGCGCGCCGTCTCGTCGTCGGCGACGGTGATGCCCAGCTCCTCGTACGAGCTGTCGAAGGTGGTCATCACCTCCGCGGTCGCGATCAGGGTCTTCGACGGCACGCAGTCCGTGAGCACCGCCGATCCGCCCAGACCGTCGCGGTCGACGACGGTCACCTCCGCGCCGAGCTGAGCGGCCACCAGCGCCGCCTCGTAGCCGCCGGGTCCGCCACCGATGATCACGATCCGAGTCACGTCCACCATTGTCCCGCACGCCGAGAGTGCTGCCACGCCGGGGTACGGGCTTCTGTGCAATCGCCCAGTCGCCGTAGTCTGGCCCCCATGCCCCTTTACGCCGCGTATGCCACCAACCTCGATGCCCGGCAGATGACCCGCCGCGCCCCGTACTCCCCGCTGCGCGGAACCGGGTGGCTGGACGGCTGGCGGCTCACCTTCGGCGGCGAACAGCTCGGCTGGGAGGGCTCGCTGGCCACCGTCGTCGAGGACGAGAAGGACCAGGTGTTCGTCTCGCTCTACGACATCGCGCCGATGGACGAGGAGGGCCTGGACCGCTGGGAGGGCGTCCAGCTCGGCATCTACCGCAAGATCAAGCTGCGCGCCCAGACCCTGGACGGCGACATCCCGGTCTGGACGTACGTGCTCAACGACTACGAGGGCGGCCTGCCCGCGGCCCGCTACCTCGGCCTGATCGCCGACGCGGCGGAGAGCGCCGGCGCCCCGCACGACTACGTGATGGACCTGCGCCGCCGGCCCTGCTGAGGCCCGTTCCGTACCCGTTCGCGGCCGGGAATCCGGAGAGTCCGGAACTGTGGATACCGACGAGACCCGTCACCCGAAAAGCGCCTCCGAGCTGTGTTTTCCGGTCAACCGGGTAACGATCCGGCATGCCGCGGCGGTTTCTTCTACGCGCGTAGCCGATTCCCGTCTATCCTCGGATCCGTGAACGCAACTCCTCTGTCGGTCGTCTCCGCCGACCCCTACGCCGCCGCCCAGGCCGCCGCCGAGCGCCTGCGCGAGCTGACCGGCGCCGAGCGCCACGACGTCGCCCTGGTGATGGGCTCCGGCTGGGTGCCGGCCGCCGACGCCCTCGGCGAGACCGTGGCCGAGTTCCCGGTCACGGAGCTCCCGGGCTTCCCCGCCCCCGCCGTCGCCGGCCACGCCGGCAAGATCCGCTCGGTGAAGATCGGCGACAAGCGCGCCCTGATCTTCCTCGGCCGCAACCACTACTACGAGGGCCACGGCGTGGCCACCGTCGTCCACGGCGTGCGCACCGCCGCCGCGGCCGGCTGCGGCATCATCGTGCTCACCAACGGCTGCGGCGGTCTGCGCGAGGGCTGGGTCCCCGGCCAGCCGGTCCTGATCCGCGACCACATCAACCTCACCGCGGACTCCCCGATCGTCGGCGCCAACTTCGTCGACCTCACCGACCTCTACTCCAAGCGCCTGCGCACCCTCTGCCTCGAGGTGGACCCGTCCCTCGACGAGGCCGTCTACGTGCAGTTCCGCGGCCCGCACTACGAGACCCCGGCCGAGGTCAACATGGCCCGGGTGATCGGCGGCGAGCTGGTCGGCATGTCCACCACCCTGGAGGCCATCGCCGCCCGCGAGGCCGGCGCCGAGGTGCTCGGCATCTCGCTGGTCACCAACCTGGCCGCCGGCATCACCGGCGAGCCGCTCAACCACGAAGAGGTCCTGGAGGCCGGCAAGGCCTCCGCCGAGCGCATGGGTGAGCTCCTGGCGAAGGTCCTTGAGCGGATCTGACCCCGATCCGGCGCACAATCGTGAGCGACGGGGCCCACGGGCGGCAGTGATCCGCTGATCACACCCGCCCGCGGGCCCCGTCCGCATGTGCACACCCTTCTTTGCGGAACCCTCCGGCCGACAACCGACGCACTTCCCGATGGAGCAGCCGCCATGACGCAGGCACCCACCACCGACCTCCTCGCCCGGTCCCGGGCCTGGCTGGCCGAGGACCCCGACCCGCAGACCCGCGAGGAGCTGACCGCGCTCCTGGCCCGGGCCGAGGACCCGGAGGAGGAGGACAGCAAGATCGCCTGGTCGGAGCTCACCGAGCGCTTCTCCGACCGGCTCCAGTTCGGCACCGCCGGGCTGCGCGGCGAACTCGGCGCCGGCCCCATGCGGATGAACCGCGCCGTGGTGATCCGGGCCGCCGCCGGCCTGGTCGCGTACGTCAAGAAGCAGGGCCTGGGCGACCTCGTCGTCATCGGCTACGACGCCCGCCACAAGTCGTACGACTTCGCCCGGGACACCGCCGCCGTGGTGGTCGGCGCCGGCCTGCGCGCCGCCCTGCTGCCCCGCCCGCTGCCCACCCCGGTGCTCGCCTTCGCGATCCGCCACCTGGGCGCCGCCGCCGGCGTCACCGTCACCGCCAGCCACAACCCGCCGCAGGACAACGGCTACAAGGTCTACCTGGGCGACGGCTCGCAGATCGTCCCGCCGGCCGACGCCGGGATCGCCGCCGAGATCGACGCGATCGGCTCGCTCGCCGAGGTCCCGCGGGCCGAGGACGGCTGGGAGGTGCTCGGCGAGGACGTCATCGAGGCCTACCTGGCCCGGGCCGTCTCGATCGTCGACCAGCACACCCCGCGCGAGCTCGACGTCGTCTACACCCCGATGCACGGCGTCGGCCGGGACGTCCTGGTCGCCGCCTTCCGGCAGGCCGGCTTCCCGGCACCCACCGTGGTCGCCGAGCAGGCCGAGCCCGACCCGGACTTCCCGACCGTGGCCTTCCCGAACCCGGAGGAGCCGGGGGCGATGGACCTCGCCTTCCGCACCGCCGCCTCGGTCGGCCCGGACATCGTCATCGCCAACGACCCGGACGCCGACCGCTGCGCGGTGGCCGTCCCCGCCAACGGCAACGCGGTCGGCAGCGGCAACGGCACCTCCGGCTGGCGGATGCTGCGCGGCGACGAGGTCGGCGCGCTGCTCGGCTCGGCCCTGGTCGCCAAGAAGGCCGAAGGCACCTTTGCCACCACCATCGTCTCCGCCACCCTGCTGGGCAGGATCGCCGAGGCCGCCGGCCTGGGCTACGCCGAGACGCTGACCGGCTTCAAGTGGATCGCCCGCGCCGAGGGCCTGCGCTACGGCTACGAGGAGGCGCTCGGCTACTGCGTCGACCCGGAGGGCGTCCGGGACAAGGACGGCATCACCGCCGCCCTCCTGGTCGCCGAGCTGGCCGCCACCCTCAAGAAGTCCGGCCGCACGCTGAGCGACCTGCTGGACGACCTGGCGCTGGAGCACGGCCTGCACGCCACCGACCAGCTGTCCGTCCGGGTGCAGGACCTGTCCCTGATCGGCGCCGCCATGCGCCGGCTGCGCGAGCAGCCGCCGACCGTCCTGGCCGGCCTGACCGTCACCCGGGCCGACGACCTGACCGCCGGCTCCGCCGACCTGCCGCCCACCGACGGCCTGCGCTACTACCTGGCCGGCGAGACCGTCCGCTCGGCCCGGATCGTGGTTCGGCCGTCCGGCACCGAGCCGAAGCTCAAGTGCTACCTGGAGGTCGTCCTCCCGGTCGGCTCCGCCGCCGACCTGGCCACCACCCGCGAGCGGGCCGCCGAGCTGCTCAATGCGATCAAGCGCGACCTGGCGGTGGCCGCGGGCATCTGACCGCCACCCCGACACGGAAGGGCCCGCCGGTACGCGTACCGGCGGGCCCTTCCTGCGTTTCATGCGTTCGTTGCGGCTCAGACCATGATCACCGTGATCAGCGCGGCCAGGCCCGCCAGCGTCGGCACGATCACCCACCAGCACCAGCGGACCACGACCGGCCCGGCCGCGTCCGGACGGGCGGCGTTGCGCTCGGCCATCTCCTGGAGCACCGCGGTCACCTGGTCGGACCAGGCCCGGGTCGGGTCGGAGGAGCCCACCCCGTCCGGGCCGGACGGCTTGCCGAAGACCATGCCCATCCGGGAGGTGTGCTCGACCTCGCCGCGCCGGCGAACCCGGCCGGCCCGCTTGCGCTGGCGCAGCGACACCGGGACGGCCCACACCTGGTACTTCTTGCCCTCGGCGAGCAGTTCGACCGAGTACCCGGCGCGCAGCGCGTCCACCGACGCCCACGGCGCGGTGATCGTCCGCCACGGGTTGCGCACCATCAGCCGCCGGTCGTTGGCCAGCACGGCCGGGCGCAGCGTGTAGGCGATCACCGGGAAGGCGAACACCGGCACCGCCGCGAGAGAGACGTACGGCGTCTTCCCGGTCCCGTTCAGCGCCGCGTCGCCGATCAGCCACCCGGCCACGGCCAGCAGCAGCACTCCGGAGATCACACCGGGAACGGAGCGGTACACGCGGTCCGCGTACGCGGGTTCCCCGTCGGGGGCGGCGGGGCCCTGGTGGGGCTTGCCGTCGGAATCGGTCATGCCGACGATTCTGCCCCATGCCTCCCCGGATGAGGTCTCGGTCCGGCCACGAAAGGCCGCCCCTCTAGCGGTCGACTACGCGCGTAGATATGCTGGTCTGGTGACTATGTCCACTGTTGCAGCCAATGCCCCCGGCGTTGCGGGCAGCGGCCTTCAGGACGTTGCGGCGTCCGAGGCCTCGCTCCGCCGCTTTCTGCACGGCCTGCCCGGCGTCGACCAGGTCGGCCTGGAGGCGCGTGCCGCCACCCTCGGTACCCGCTCGATCAAGACCACGGCGAAGGCGTACGCCATCGACCTGGCGATCTCGATGATCGACCTGACCACGCTGGAGGGCGCGGACACGGTCGGCAAGGTGCGCGCACTGTGCGCCAAGGGCAGGACCCCCGATCCGACCGACCCGACCACCCCCCGCGTCGCCGCCATCTGTGTCTACCCGGACATGGTCGCCACCGCGAAGGACGCCCTGCGGGGGACCGACATCCAGGTCGCCTCCGTCGCCACCGCCTTCCCGGCCGGCCGCGCCGCCCTCCCGGTGAAGCTCGCCGACACCGCCGACGCGGTCGCCGCGGGCGCCGACGAGATCGACATGGTGATCGACCGCGGTGCCTTCCTCTCCGGCCGCTACCTCGACGTCTTCAACGAGATCGTGGCCGTCAAGGAGGCGTGCAAGCGCCCCGACGGCACCTCCGCCCACCTCAAGGTGATCTTCGAGACCGGCGAGCTGCAGACGTACGACAACGTGCGCCGCGTCTCCTGGCTGGCGATGCTGGCCGGCGCCGACTTCATCAAGACCTCCACCGGCAAGGTCGCCGTCAACGCGACCCCGCCGGTCACCCTGCTGATGCTGGAGGCGGTCCGCGACTTCCGCGCGCAGACCGGCGTCCAGGTCGGCGTGAAGCCCGCCGGCGGGATCAAGACCACCAAGGACGCCATGAAGTACCTGGTGATGGTCAACGAGACCCTCGGCGACGACTGGCTGACCCCGCACTGGTTCCGCTTCGGCGCCTCCAGCCTGCTCAACGACCTGCTGATGCAGCGCCAGAAGCTCACCACCGGACGCTACTCCGGCCCCGACTACGTGACGGTGGACTGATCACCATGGCCAAGAAGAAGAACACCGAGGAGCCCGCGGCCCAGCCGACCGGCGGCCTCTTCGCCTACGCCCCGGCCCCGGAGTCCCCCGCCGCCGCGGGTGACATCGCCACCTCCTACGGCCACTTCATCGGCGGCGAGTTCGTCGACTCCTCCGGCAGCGAGGCCCTGAAGACGGTCAACCCGGCCACCGAGCAGGTGCTCGCCGAGTTCGCCCAGGGCACCGACGAGGACGTGGACCGCGCGGTCGCCGCCGCCCGCAAGGCCTTCGCCGACTGGTCGGCGCTGCCGGGCAGCGAGCGCGCCAAGTACCTGTTCCGGATCGCCCGGATCATCCAGGAGCGCAGCCGCGAGCTGGCCGTCCTGGAGTCGATCGACAACGGCAAGCCGATCCGCGAGACCCGCGACGTCGACCTGCCGCTGGTCGCCGCGCACTTCTTCTACTACGCGGGCTGGGCCGACAAGCTGGACTACGCCGGCTTCGGCGCGAGCCCGAAGCCGCTCGGCGTGGCCGGCCAGGTCATCCCGTGGAACTTCCCGCTGCTGATGCTGGCGTGGAAGATCGCGCCCGCCCTGGCGACCGGCAACACGGTCGTCCTGAAGCCGGCCGAGACCACCCCGCTGACCGCGCTGCGCTTCGCCGAGATCTGCCGCCAGGCCGGTCTGCCGAAGGGCGTCGTCAACATCGTCACCGGCGACGGCCGCACCGGCGCCGCGCTCACCGCGCACCCGGACGTCAACAAGGTCGCCTTCACCGGCTCCACCCCGGTCGGCCGGGCGATCGCCAAGCAGCTGGCCGGCACCCGCAAGAAGCTGTCGCTGGAGCTGGGCGGCAAGGCCGCCAACATCGTCTTCGACGACGCGCCGATCGACCAGGCGGTCGAGGGCATCGTCAACGGCATCTTCTTCAACCAGGGCCACGTCTGCTGCGCGGGCTCGCGCCTGCTGGTCCAGGAGTCGATCCAGGACGAGCTGCTGGACGCCCTGAAGCGCCGGATGGCCACCCTGCGGGTCGGCGACCCGCTGGACAAGAACACCGACATCGGCGCCATCAACTCGGCCGAGCAGCTGGCCCGGATCACCGCGCTGACCGACGCCGGCGAGGCCGAGGGCGCCGAGCGCTGGTCGCCGGCCTGCGAACTCCCGGGCACCGGCTTCTGGTTCAAGCCGACCCTGTTCACCGGCGTCAGCCAGGCCCACCGGATCGCCCAGGAGGAGATCTTCGGCCCGGTGCTGTCGGTGCTGACCTTCCGCACCCCCGCCGAGGCGGTGGAGAAGGCCAACAACACCCCGTACGGCCTCTCCGCCGGCATCTGGACGGAGAAGGGCTCGCGCATCCTCTGGATGGCGAACAAGCTCAAGGCCGGCGTGGTCTGGGCCAACACCTTCAACAAGTTCGACCCGACCTCGCCGTTCGGCGGCTACAAGGAGTCGGGCTACGGCCGCGAGGGTGGCCGCCACGGTCTGGAGGCCTACCTCGATGTCTGATGTCGCGACGCGTCTTGACGTCCTCAAGACCTACAAGCTGTACGTCGGCGGGAAGTTCCCGCGCTCCGAGAGCGGGCGGGTGTACGAGGTGACGGACGCAAAGGGCGAGTGGCTCGCCAACGCCCCGCTGGGCACCCGCAAGGACACCCGTGACGCCGTCCTGGCCGCCCGCGCGGCGGTCAAGGGCTGGGCCGGCACCACCGCGTACAACCGCGGCCAGGTGCTGTACCGGGTCGCCGAGATGCTGCAGGGCCGGCGCGAGCAGTTCGCCGCCGAGGTCGCCGTCTCGGAGGGCATCGGCCCGAAGAAGGCCGCCGCGCTGGTGGACGCCGCGATCGACCGCTGGGTCTGGTACGCGGGCTGGACGGACAAGGTCGCCCAGATCGCGGGCGGCGCCAACCCGGTCGCCGGGCCGTACTTCAACCTCTCCACCCCGGAGCCGACCGGCGTGGTCGGGATCGTCGCCCCGCAGGCCGGGTACGGGCACTCGCTGCTCGGCCTGGTGTCGGTGATCGCCCCGGCGATCGCCACCGGCAACACGGTCGTGGTCGCCGCAGCCGCGGACGCTCCGCTGCCCGCGCTGTCCCTGGGCGAGGTGCTGGCCACCTCGGACGTCCCGGGCGGCGTGGTCAACATCATCTCGGGCCGGACCGCGGACATCGCGCCCACCCTGGCCTCGCACCAGGACGTCAACGCGCTGGACCTCACCGGGGCCATCGCCTCCGACGGTCCCGGCGCGGCGCCCGCCCTGGAGGCCGCCGCCGCGGATACCCTGAAGAGGGTGGTCCGTCCGGAGCTGGACCCGTTCGCCCAGGACTGGACCAATGCGCCCGGTACGGACCGGCTACTCTCGTTCCTGGAGACGAAGACGGTCTGGCACCCGATGGGGATCTGACCGTTCGCCACTCCGAGCGGCAACGCTGAGTAACAACTCCACAGACTGGCCGTCCCCAGTGCCCTCTCCCCCCCAGGGCCCGGACGGTCATTGGACGGACCCGCACCTCTCCCCCCTGGTGCGGGTCCGTCGGCTTTCTCCCCCGCGCAGCGACTTTGGTCGCACCGGTTTCGGCATCGGGCCGCGATGCGTCAGACTGGTGTCCCGTGAGTGACGACCCGCTGAATCCTGTGCCGACGACCCGCGCCCGGGTGGTCCTGCTGTCCGGCCCCTCCGGATCCGGGAAGTCCTCGCTCGCCGAGCGCAGCGGCCTGCCGGTGCTCCAGCTCGACGACTTCTACAAGGACGGGGACGACCCCACCCTGCCGCGACTGCCCGACGGCGCGGTCGACTGGGACTCGCCGCTCGCCTGGCACCGCGACCAGGCCGTCGCCGCCATCCGCGGCCTGTACGAGACCGGCCGCACCGACGTCCCGGTCTACTCGATCCCGGACAACGGCCGGGTCGACACCCGGGTCCTCGACCTGGACGGCGCCCCCGCGTTCATCGCCGAGGGCATCTTCGCCGCCGAGATCACCGCCGAGTGCGCCGCCGAGGGCCTCCTCGGCGACGCCCTGTGCCTGCGCAACGGCGCGCTCACCACGGCCTGGCGCCGACTGCGCCGGGACGTCCGCGAGGGCCGCAAGTCACTGCCGGTGCTGCTGCGCCGCGGCTGGCGGCTGATGCGCGCCGAGCGGTCCATCGTCGGCCGCCAGGTCGCCCTCGGCGCCCACCCGTGCGCCGGCCCGGAGGCCGTCCGCCGGATCACCGCGGCGGCCGGGCAGCGGCAGCTCTCGTCCGTCTGAGGCTCCCGGTCCCCCGGATCCGATTCCCTCGATCCGATTCCCTCGATCCGATCCACCCGATCCGATCGACCCGATCCGATCCGATCCGATCCCCCGAAACGAGAAACGGCGGGCCCGGTGCGTCTCCCCCGCACCGGGCCCGCCGCCTTCCCGG
This sequence comes from Kitasatospora aureofaciens, assembly GCF_019192735.1. Taxonomy (GTDB): domain Bacteria; phylum Actinomycetota; class Actinomycetes; order Streptomycetales; family Streptomycetaceae; genus Kitasatospora; species Kitasatospora aureofaciens_A. The sequence continues at coordinate 298,095 of NZ_JAHTKP010000003.1, read as the reverse complement.
ACGGTCGTCGGGCTCCCCCGTGGTCACCGCTCCCCCGAGCCGGCGTCCGCAGTCCGTGACCGTCCTACCCGTCCCCCGACGGGAGTCCCCTTCTTCTAACGCGTCGAGTGCCCCTCCGCGTTACGCGACCAGCTCACCGAACGCCCGGATGGTGTCGCCCGACTTGTTCAGGTGCTCGTCGTCGCGCAGCCGGCGCAGCGCGCGCCAGATGCTGCTCTTGACCGTGCCGACGCTGATCCCCAGCACGTCGGCGATCTCCGGGTCGGTCTTGCCCTCGTAGTACCGCAGCACCAACATGGTCCGCTGGTTCTCCGGCAGCTTCGCCAGCGCCTGCCAGAGCACGGTGCGCAGCTCGGTGCCGCCCATCGCGTCGGTGTCGCCGGCCGTCTCCGGCAGCTCCTCGGTCGGGTACTCGTTGACCTTGCGGCGCCGCCAGGCGGAGATGTGCAGGTTGGTCATGGTGCGGCGGAGGTAGCCCCCGACCGCGGCCTTGTCGGTGATCCGGCCCCAGGCCCGGTAGGTGCTGAAGAGCGCGCTCTGCAGCAGGTCCTCGGCCTCGTAGCGGTCACCGGTGAGGTGGTACGCCGTGGCGTACAGGGAGGCGCGGCGCTCGCGCACGTACGCGGTGAACTCCGTGATGTGGTCCTCCGCGACGGCCGGGTGCTCCCCCTGCGCGCCTCCCTGTCCCGCCTCGGTGGTGCGGGCCGCTGCGGGGTTCAGCCGCAGCAGCGTCGCACCGGCGGCCTCACGGCCGGCCGACTCCCCCGAATCGACCGCCCGCAGACCGTTCCCCCCGGTCCCCCGGTTCCCCCCCAGGGTGTCCTTGCCCTCGACGCGGACGGGGAGGATCCCCCGCAGCGTGAGGGTGTTGGCGGAGTCGGCCGCACTCCCCATCCGGCCGATCCCGTACAGCTCCCCCGTCCTGCCGCCGCCGCTCACCCGACGGGCGACAGGGTTTCCACCGGTGCTGTGTGCGCACCCCCGTACGGTCACGGCACCGGAGTTCTCGTCGGTCCTGATCTCGTACCGGGTCCGGTGGGTGGTCGCTGACGAACGCGCGGTGCGGACAGCCGGGTTGGTCCGGGTCTGAAGCATGGCGTTCATCGTGCGCCCCCTTGGTTCGGTACGAGCGGTTCCGGTTGCCGCCCTCCAGCGGGCCGGTTGGCCCGCTGTCCTGCGGCGACATGGAAAATCCTGCCCGGTGGTTGTGATGGCGCTGTCCGCCGACTGTCACAGGGGTGTCACAGGGGCGGGCCTTTCGTCCCGGTCCGCCTCCCTCCGTTCCGGACGCCGGGGGCGCTCCTTCCGGTTCCCATACGGGCGGTGACCGGTCCGGGGGGTGATTCGGCGCTTCCGGTGGGACAAAATGGGGCCGTGCCTTTCCTCCTACTGATCGAGGACGACGACGCCATCCGGACCGGCCTCGAACTCGCCCTCACCCGCCAGGGCCACCGTGTGGCCACCGCCGCCTCCGGCGAGGACGGACTGAGGCTCTTCAAGGAGCAGCGGCCCGATCTGATCGTCCTGGACGTCATGCTGCCCGGAATCGACGGCTTCGAGGTGTGCCGCCGGATCCGGCGCACCGACCAGCTGCCGATCATCCTGCTGACCGCCCGGTCCGACGACATCGACGTGGTGGTCGGCCTGGAATCCGGCGCGGACGACTACGTCGTCAAGCCGGTGCAGCCGCGCGTCCTGGACGCCCGGATCCGGGCCGTGCTGCGTCGCGGTGAGCGGGAGAGCTCGGACTCCTCCGCGTACGGCAGCGTGGTGATCGACCGGGCGGCGATGACCGTCACCAAGGACGGGCAGGACCTCCAGCTCACCCCGACCGAGCTGCGGCTGCTGCTGGAGCTCAGCCGCCGGCCCGGGCAGGCGCTCTCCCGGCAGCAGTTGCTGCGACTGGTCTGGGAGCACGACTACCTGGGCGACTCGCGTCTGGTGGACGCCTGCGTGCAACGGCTGCGGGCGAAGGTCGAGGACGTGCCGTCCGCGCCGACCCTGATCCGGACGGTGCGCGGCGTCGGCTACCGGCTGGACCCGCCGGCCTGAACCGGCCTCTTCCTTGTTCGCAAAATCCCTGAACTCCCGTACGACGACAGGCTCTTGTGACTGACCATCAGACGACGACCCGACGGTTCGCCACGGGCCCGTGGCGGAAGCTGCGCTCGCTGCGGGTGCGGCTGATCGCGGTGTTCGCGGCGGTCGCGCTGCTCGCCGCCGTCTCGGCCTCCGGCATCGCCTACTGGCTGAACCGCGACGCGGTGCTCAAGCGCGCCCAGGACACGGCGCTCAACGACTTCCGGGTCTCGCTCAGCCGCAACGTCTCCGACCTGCCGCTGAACGCGAGCTGCCCGGACCTGGCCGCGCTCGCCTCGACCGTCGCCAGCTCCGGGCTGAGTTACGACGTCGTGGTGGTCGACCCGGCGCACCCCGAGTGCCCGGCCTCCTCCGACCCGACGCACTTCACGCTCGCCGACGTGCCGACCGCGCTGCGGTCCACCGTCGCCCGGCCGCGCGACATCACCGAGAGCAACGCGTACCCGTACCACCTGTACTGGCAGCGGCAGAACCTGGAGGGCCGCCCGTTCGTGATCGGCGGCACCAAGGTGGTGCCGAGCGGCCCGACGGCGTACATGTTCAAGTCGCTGGAGAACGAGCGGGCCGACCTCAACACGCTGGGCTGGTCGCTGGCCATCGCAACCCTGCTCGCACTGATCGGCTCGGCCCTGCTCGCCCAGGCCGCGTCGGCGACCGTGCTGCGGCCGGTCAAGCGGCTCGGTGACGCCGCCCGGCGGCTCGGCGAGGGGCACCTGGACACCCGGCTCGAAGTCGACGGCTCGGACGAACTCGCGGACCTGGCAAGAACGTTCAACCGGGCCGCGGAGTCGCTGCACGAGCAGGTCGAGGAGCTGAGCGCGCGCGAGGCGCAGAGCCGGCGATTCGTCGCCGACATGTCGCACGAGCTGCGCACGCCGCTGACCGCGATGACCGCCGTCACCGACATCCTGGAGGACGAGGCCGAGTCGCTGGACCCGATGATCGAGCCGGCCGTCCGGCTCGTCGTCAGCGAGACCCGGCGGCTGTCCGACCTGGTGGAGAACCTGATGGAGGTGACCCGCTTCGACGCCGGCACCGCCAAACTGGTCGCCGACGAGGTGGACATCGCCGACCTGATCATGTCCTGCATCGACGGCCGGGCCTGGTACGACGCGGTCGAACTGGACGCCCCGCGCGGCGTCCTGGCCGTGGTCGACCCGCGCCGCCTCGACGTCGTCTTCGCCAACCTGATCGGCAACGCGCTCAAGCACGGCGGCTCGCCGGTGCGGGTCAGGGTCCGGGAGACCGACGGCTCGGTCGTGGTCGAGGTCTCGGACAGCGGCCCCGGCATCCCCGAGGACGTGCTGCCGCACGTCTTCGACCGCTTCTACAAGGCCGACCGGGGGCGGGCCCGCTCGGAGGGCAGCGGCCTGGGGCTGTCCATCGCGATGGCCAACGCACAGATCCACGGGGGGACGATCACGGCGGCGAACGGGGAGGTCGGGGCAGTGTTCACACTGACGCTGCCGCTGGCCCCGCCGCCTCCGCCGTCCGCGGGCGGGACCGGGGACGGCCCCGTCGGCGACGCCGCCGAGGACAAGGACGCCCAGTGAGATCCCCCAGCCCCACCACGCTGCGCCGCACCGCCGGCGTGCTGATCCTGCTCGCGCTGGCCTCCGGCTGCGGGATCCGCCCGACCGCCGTCCCGGTGGACGCGGGCGCCCCGGCCAGCCGGACGGCCTGCCCGACCGCCCCGCACGTACCGACCGCCCTGGCCACACCCACCCCGCCCGGCCCGAGCCTGCCCCCGGCCCGGAGCACCGCCAAGCCCGGCCCGAGCCCGTCCCCCGCACCTTCGACCACGGTCACGCCGCCGCCGGCGGACAACGTGTTCAGCGCCCTGCCGACGGCCACCGCCAACGCCTGCAGGTAGGCGGGGAAGGGCGCGCGTCGGAATGTTCACGCCCGGCGTGGAACCGCCACGCCACCGGCTCACGTCCTTCCCCCCGTGCAGCGAGATGGCACCAGGACAGGCGACGAGCGTTCCGGCGTACGGACCGACACCCGGCCGGCGGCGGCCGTCCACCGTCCCCTCCGGCGGGTCGGGGTGGCGGGCCTCGCCTTCCACCTGTCGCTGGTCCTCTGGCTGGTGGTGCTGAGACCCCTGCCGGTGGCCTGGGTCTACGACGCCAACCTGACACCGCTGGCCTCCCTCCGCTCCTCGACCGGCTGGCAGGTGGTCGGCGAACTGCTCCTGCTGGCCCCGCTCGGCGTCCTGCTCCCGCTGGCCGGCGGCCGGCCGCGGGCCCGCTGGCTGCCGTCCTTCCTCCAGACCACCGGTGTCTCCGCCCTGCTGGCCACCGGCCTGGAGTTCCTCTCCTCCTGGACGCCCGGGCACGTCCTCAACGTCGACCACATACTGCTCGCCGTGATCGGCGTCGCCGTCACCCACGCCGCCCTCGTCCCGGCCCTGCGACGGCTGCTGCGGGACCGGCGGGCCCGGGTTCGGGCGCCCGAGGTGGCCACCCTGGTGAGCCCGCCGGTCGCCGCCGTCGCCCCGGCCCGGGCCGCCCGCGCCTACGCCGAGCCGACGCCGCCCGCCCGCTGAGCCGACACCCCCTGCGCCGCCACCCGCTGGGCCGACTCCTGCTGGGCCGACGCCCGGACCACCCGGCCGCCGACCTCGATCAGCCCGCCCGGGCGCGGCCCGGTCAGGATCCGCGAACCCCGCCCCTGGGTGACGGTCAGCGCCCGCCCGAGCCGCGCCGTCAGCAGCAGCGCCGCCGCGCCCGTCGCCTCGTCCTCGTCGATCCCGTCACCGCGCCCCGGGAATCCCCGCGCCCGGACCGTCCCGGCCGCCTCGTCCTGCCACGCCCACGCGTAGATCCACTCCCCCGGCGGCGGCACCTCCAGCGCATCCACCTCGGCCACCGACCCGTACTGCCGCAGCGTGCGCGTCGGCGCCCACTCGGGGCGCGCCTCGATCAGCGTCAGCTCGCCCTCCCGCCGCACGCCCACGACCCCGGCGGCCGTGACCAGCCGGTCCGCCCCGAGCAGCCATGCCACGCCCACACAGGGGTGCCCGGCGAAGGGCAGGCGGAGCGTCGGGGTGTAGATGTCGATCTCGCCGCGCTCGGCATCGTCGACGAACACCGTCTCGCTGTAACCGAGTTCCCGCGCGAACGCCTGACGCTCCGCCCGCTCCGGCAGGGCCGATCCGTCCCGGACGACGCCGAGTTCGTTCCCGTATTCGCCACCGGGCCCGCAAAAGACCCGCAGCACCTCATAGTCAGTCATTTCCCCACCCTTTCAGAGTGCATGCGGCAGAGCGCAACAAGTCCGTGATGAAAAGGCGGCGACGGATGTCGGCGGCCTTTAGTACTGTGCGCTCTCGTCCCCAAGCGGTTCACGTTTCTTTCCATCCCACAGGAACCCACTTTGAACAATCTCGACTTCAGTGCCGAGCCCCTTTTCTCCTGGTACGTCGTCCTGCTGGCCCTCAGCGGCGTCCTCATGCTGGGCCTCGGAGCGGTCGCCGGCGGCCTGAAGGCCGGCTGGCGCATCGTCAACGTCCTCGCGGGTATCGGGTTCCTGGGCTACGCCTACTACCTGGCCTTCGTCTTCGAGGGCGGCACGTACGTGCTGTTCTTCAAGGCGTTCTTCCTGCCGGTGGCGCTGATCGCCTATTCGGTGAAGGCCATCGTCGAGCGCGGCAACACCAAGACCCGGACCCAGCAGCCGGTCCCGCCGGCGGCGGCGTACAGCCCGAACGGCCAGGCGGCGCCGTACCAGCCGAACGGGCAGGCCGCGCCGGGCAACCCGTACGCCCAGCCCGTCCCGCCCGCGCAGCCCGGGGCGCAGCCGCAGCCCCCGCAGGCCGGCTGACCCCACACGCCCGAAGGCCCGGCCGCCCCCGCTGTCCGGCGGGGGCGGGCGGGCCTTCCGTTGCGATCGGCTCGGCCGTCAGGGCGTCAGCCTGTGCAGGTCGCGCGGGAAGAGCGTTGTCCGGCGGATGTTGTCCGTGCCCGTGAGCCGGGCCGTCCAACGCTCCAGCCCGAGCGCGAAGCCGCCGTGCGGGGGCATGCCGTGCGCGAAGGACTGCAGGTAGCCCGCGTACGGTTCGACCGGCTCGCCGCGTTCCGCCAGCGCTGCGAGGTAGTCCTCGTGGCGGTGCAACCGCTGGCCGCCGGTGACCAGTTCGAGCCCGCGGAAGAGCAGGTCGAAGCTGTTGGAGTACTCCGGCCTGCCCGGCTCCGGGTGGGTGTAGAAGGGCCGTTTGCGCATCGGGTAACCGACCACGAACAGGAACTCGCTGCCGTGCTCGCGCAGCGCCCACTCGCTGAGCCACCGCTCGTGGGCCGGGGCGAGGTCCGGCTCGTCGGCGCCGAGCAGCCGCATCGCGTCGGCGAAGTGGATCTGCGGGATCTCGGCGGGGACGGCGGGCAGCTTCACCTCCAGCAGGTCGGCCGCGGCGCCGGCCCGGGCGGCGACCGACTCGACCATCCCGGCGACGACCTCGCGCAGGACGGCCATCACCTCGCGGTGGTCGGCGATGAAGCCGAGTTCCGCGTCGAGGCTGGTGTACTGCGCCAAGTGCCGTGCGGTGTCGTGGGGTTCGGCCCGGAACACCGGCCCGGTCTCGTAGACCCGCTCGAACACCCCGACCATCGCCTGCTTGAAGAACTGCGGCGACTGCGCCAGGTACGCCGGGCGGCCGAACCAGTCCAGCGCGAAGACGTTCGCCCCGGACTCGGTGGCCGAGGAGACCACCTTCGGGGTCTGGATCTCGGTGAAGCCGAGCCCGTCCAGCGTCCCGCGGAACCCGGCGACCGAGGCCGCGGAGATACGGTGCAGCGCGGACAGCCGGGGGTGGCGCAGCGTGACGGGCGCGCCGTCGAGGACGACCGGCAGCGCGGCCTCGACGGTGGGCCGGAAGAGGCTGAACGGCGGCGCCTCGGCGAGGCTGGACAGCACCTCGACGCTCGGCGAGGTCAGCTCGACGCCGTTCGGCGCCTGCGGGTTGGCGGTGACCGTGCCGCGGATCCGCAGGACGGTCTCCTCCGGCAGGTTGGGCCCGGTGCCGGTGGTGACCACCTGGGCGAGGCCGGAGCGGTCCCGGATCACCAGGAAGGTGACGGACTTGAGTGCGCGGCGGCGGTGCAGCCAGCCGCTGAGTTCGACGGATTCGCCGACGTGGCCGGGTAGTTCGGCGGCCAGAACGCGGGTCGTCGGGTGGATCATCGCGGCCCTCCGGGGGCGTCGTGGTGATCCCTTCGGAGTGCGGGCGAGAAGGGCAACTCGCGGTGCCACCGCACTTTCGCCGCCGCCGTGACGGGCTTCGGCCTCGTTGCGGCCCGGTGACGGGGGCCGGCCGGCGGGGCATTTCCTCCCCGCACTCAGGAGTGTCTTCCCTCCGGGGCGCAAGGCCGCCTTCACAGCTGCCGGCGGCTCTCTCGGCTCGCGGGGCCCGGAAGTACTCGTCTCCCTCGACGTGTTGCCGGAGAGGCTAGACCGGGCCGTCCGCCCTGCGCAACGGCTATTTCCGGTGAGCGGATCCGCCCGGGCGCGGCGCCGGCCTCCGGGTGGTCCCTGAGCCGGACCCCGAGACGGGGCTACGCCTCGCCGGTGAGGCGGCCGTCGCGGGGATCGGCTCGTGGGCGGACGGATCCGGCGGGGCGGCGGCGGAGCATGGAAGTACGCCCGCCGGAGAGGCCGGACCGGGCGCTACGACACGGAGACCGCCATGAGCCCGCGCCTCGCCCGCCCCCGTCACAACCGCGTCATCGCCGGCGTCTGCGCCGGGATCGCCGAGCGCTTCGGCCTGTCGGCCTGGACGGTCCGGCTGATCTTCCTGGCCTCGTGCCTGCTGCCCGGCCCGCAGTTCCTGATCTACCTGGCCCTCTGGCTACTCCTCCCTCAGGAACCGTGAACCAGGAGCCGTGAACACGGCGACGGGCCGCCCGCCCCGGGGTCACCGGGGCGAGCGGCCCGTCGCCGTGCCGGCGGCTTGCTCAGCCGCCCAGGCCCGGCAGCGGCAGGGTGTTGGTCAGCCCGCCGAGCGGGGTCTTGTCGACACCCGGGATGCTCGGCACGGCGGCGCGCTGCTGGGTGACCCCGGCGATCGGCCCCTCGGGGGCGGCCGGCGCGGCCTGGCCGGCGCTGGGGGCCAGGGTGCCGAGGGTGCCCGTGACCTTGTCGCCGCCGGGCAGCTTGGTGGCGGTGTCGGTGACCGCACCGGTGACCGCGGGGTTCGACAGCGCGGTGGTGGGCAGCCCGACGCCGCCGGGAGCGGGCGCGTCGGCGGACGCGGTGCCGGCGCCCACCGCCGCGATGGCGATGCCGAGCGCCGCGGTGCCGGCGGCCTTGAGAGCCTGCTTCATGAATTCGTCCCCTTGAGTCCTCGTCGGTGGCCGACGCAACTCGCGGGGACGGACGACCGACCGTCGCCACGGCCTGTCGGCGATGACTGGCACACCGTAGTGAGTGGGCCACGCGGGGATCAAAGAGCGTTCACTCACCCGAGTGACTAGTCAGATGAACGCCAATTTCCTTCCCAGAAACCGGCGTTCATCCGACCCAGTTCGTCCGACCAACCCCGGACGGGCTCAGTGCTCGCCGGCACCCGCGCTGAACAGCCACTCCGCCTTGAGCTCGGCGTAGCCCGGCTTGATCACGTCGTTGATCATCGCCAGCCGCTCGTCGAACGGCAGGAACGCCGACTTCATCGCGTTCACCGTGAACCACTCCATGTCCCCCAGCGTGTAGCCGAAGGCCTCCACCAGGTGCGCGAACTCCTGGCTCATGCTGGTGCCGCTCATCAGCCGGTTGTCGGTGTTCACGGTGACCCGGAACTTCAGCCGGCTGAGCAGCCCGATCGGGTGCTCGGCGTACGAGGCCGCCGCCGCCGTCTGCAGGTTGGAGGTGGGGCACATCTCCAGCGGGATGCGCTTGTCGCGCACGTACGCGGCCAGCCGGCCGAGCTCGACGCTGCCGTCCTCGTTCACCGTGATGTCGTCGACGATCCGCACGCCGTGGCCGAGCCGGTCGGCGCCGCAGCACTGCAGGGCCTCCCAGATCGACGGCAGGCCGAAGGCCTCGCCCGCGTGGATGGTGAAGTGGTTGTTCTCGCCCTTGAGGTAGTCGAAGGCGGCCTGGTGGCGGGTCGGCGGGTGGCCGGCCTCGGCGCCGGCGATGTCGAAGCCGACGACGCCCTGGTCCCGGTAGCGGTTGGCCAGTTCGGCGATCTCGGTGGAGCGGGCGGCGTGCCGCATCGCGGTGAGCAGGGTGCCGACGCGGATCCGGTGGCCGGCCGCGCGGGCGTTGGCCTCGCCGAGGCGGAAGCCCTCGTTGACGGCCTGGACGACCTCGTCCAGGGTCAGGCCGGCCTCCAGGTGCTGCTCGGGGGCGTACCGGACCTCGGCGTAGACGACGCCGTCGGCGGCCAGGTCCTCGGCGCAGTCGGCGGCGACCTTGATCAGGGCGTCGCGGGTCTGCATGACCGCGCAGGTGTGCGCGAAGGTCTCCAGGTAGCGGACCAGCGAGCCGGAGTCGGCGGCCTCGCGGAACCACTCGCCGAGTTCCTTGGGGTCGGTGGTGGGGAGGCCCTCGTAGCCGGTCGCGGCGGCCAGCTCGACGACGGTCTCCGGGCGCAGCCCGCCGTCGAGGTGGTCGTGCAGGAGCACCTTCGGCGCGCGGCGGATCTGGTCGGGGGTGGGGATGCGCGGGCCGGTGCCCGCGGCGGTGACAGGGATCTGCTTCTCCATTGCGGAAATATAGCCCCTACGCGCGTAGACCCACCACCGCCAACACGGCCGGTTCGTCGAAAGTCCACCCGGAATTCCACCGCCCGGGCCAGCGGCGTCACATTTCCGAACGCCTCCGTCGCGCTTTCCGGACGCCTCGGCCGTGTTTCCGAACGCCTCGGTCGCGATTCCGCGCGCCTCAGTCGTGCTGCAGCAGCCGCCCCCTCCGCGACAGCACGAAATCCCGGAACGCCCGCACCGGCGGGGTGAGCGGCCGACCCGCCGCCCAGGCCAGCCCGATCGCCCGCCGGGTACGCGGCGCCGTCACCTCCAGCTCCACCACCCCCGGCCGCGGCACCAGGGCGGGCGGCAGCAGCGCCACTCCCAGCCCGGCCGCGACCAGTCCGCGCAGCGTCTCCGCCTCCTCCCCCTCGAAGGCCAGCCGCGGCACGAACCCGGCCTCCGCGCAGAACCCGTCCGTGATCGCCCGCAGCCCGTACCCCTGCTCCAGCCCGACGAACGGCTCCTCCGCCACCTCCCCCAGCCGGATCCGCCGCCGCCCGGCCAGCCGGTGGTCCGCCGGGACGACCAGGTGCAGCCGCTGCTCGTCCAGCGGGCGGGCGACGAAGGCCGGATCGTCCGGCAGCGGCGCCACCAGACAGAGGTCCAGCTCGCCGTCCTGCGTGCGCTCCAGCATCGCGGCGACGTAGTCCTGCACCAGCTGGAACCGGACCTGCGGATGCGCCGCCCGGAACCCGCGCAGCAGCGCCGGCACCGCGTCCGTCCCCATCGTGTGCAGGAAGCCGAACGCCACCCGCCCGACCGCCGGATCCGCCTCCGCCCGGGCCGCCTCGGCGCCACGCTCGACCTCCGCCAGCGCCCGCTCCACCGACGCCAGCAACAGCCGGCCGGCCCTGGTCAGCCGGACCGTCCGGCCCTGACGGGCCAGCAGATCCACCCCCAGCTCCTCCTCCAGCCGGGCCACCGCCCGGGACAGCGTCGGCTGCGGCATCCCGAGCAGGGCCGCCGCCTGCGTCACGTGCTCCAGCCGGGCCACGGCGGCGAACTGGGCCAGCCGGGGCGCCAGTTGGACGGCCGGCAGGTCCGGCCCCAGCTCGGCCTGCCGGTACCGCGACTCCGTTCCGTCCGCCACTTCCTCCGCGGTCATCCCGCCACCACCTCGACTCATACGTCAGTGCATCGATCATCCCTGCTTCATGCATTGGACGCATCAACACGGCACGCTTAACGTCGACGACATGCAGCCCGCCGATACCAGGGCATCCGTGCCCGCCCCGGATGCCTCCGCCGCCAACCCTCCCCACGACGACCGCCACCGCCCCGGCCAGCGCGCCTTCCGCCGCGCCAACCTCGCCCTGTTCGCCGCCGGTGTCGCCACCTTCGTCCTGCTCTACTCCACCCAGGGCCTGCTGCCGATCCTCTCCGCCGACCTCGACCTCACCCCGGGCCAGGCCAGCTGGACCGCCTCCGCCGCCACCCTCGGACTCGCCCTCGCCCTGCTCCCCGCCAGCGCGCTCTCCGACCGGTACGGCCGCACCGCCGTGATGACGGCCTCCGTCCTCGCCGCCTCCGCGCTCGCCCTCGCCCTGCCGTTCGCGCCCGACCTCACCACCCTCGTCGTGCTGCGCGTCCTCCAGGGCGCCGCCCTCGCCGGGCTCCCCGCCACCGCGATGGCCTACCTCGCCGAGGAGGTCCACCCGAGCGCCCTGGCCTCCGCGATGGGCCTGTACGTGGCCGGCAACAGCATCGGCGGCATGGGCGGCCGGCTGCTCTCCGGCTGGACCGCCGCCGCCCTCGGCTGGCGCTGGGGCCTCGCCGCCGCGGCCGCGCTCGCCCTGCTGGCCGCGCTCGCCTTCCGGCTGCTGATCCCCGCCGCCCGGCACTTCACCCCGGCCCCGGTGGACGCCCGCGCCCTCGCCCGCACGGTCGGACGGCACCTGCGCAACCCGCTGCTGGTCCGGCTGTACGCGCTCGGGCTGCTGTTCATGGCCGTGTTCGGCGCGGTCTACAACACCGTCGGCTACCGGCTGATCGCCGCGCCCTTCCGCCTGCCGGAGTCGGTCGCCGCCTCGATCTTCGTGGTCTACCTGGTCGGCACCGGCACCTCCGCCGCGGCCGGCCGCCTCTCCGCCCGCCTCGGCCGGCGCGGCGCCCTCTACGTCTCCATCGGCGTGACGGCCGCCGGGCTCCTGCTCTCCCTCACCGACTCACTGGCCTGCGCCCTGCTCGGCCTGGTCCTCATCACCGCCGGCTTCTTCGCCGGCCACGCCACCGCGTCCTCCGCCGTCGGCCGCACCGCCACCGAGGGTCGCGCCCAGGCCTCCGCCCTCTACCTGATCGCCTACTACCTGGGCAACAGCCTCGGCGGCACCCTCGGCGCCGACGCCTACCACACCACCGGCTGGCCCGGCGCCGCCACTGTGGGCCTCACCGCCATGACCCTCGCCGCCGCCGTCACCCTCTACGCCACCCACCGCGCCCACGCGGCCGCCCGGCAGGCGGTGCCGGTCATTCGTTGATCTTGCGGCGAATACCTGACGGCAAGTGTCAGGTATTCGCCGTAGGTTCCTCCCGAACCGCACGAACGACCAGAGGAACACGACATGGCGACCTTCGTTCTGATCCCCGGCATGCTGCACGGCGCCTGGTGGTACCGGCCGCTCACCGACGGGCTGCGCGCCGCCGGGCACGAGGTCCACCCGCTGACGCTGACCGGGGTTGCCGAACGCGGGCACCTGAACACCGCGGCGGTCAACCTGGACACCCACATCCAGGACGTGCTCGGGCTGCTGGAGGCGGAGCGGATCACCGACGCGGTCCTGGTCGGGCACAGCTACGGCGGTCTGGTCGTCTCCGGCGTGGCCGACCGGGCGCCCGAGCGGATCGCAGGGCTGGTCTACGCGGACGCCTTCGTCCCACGCGACGGTGAGTCGGCCTTCCAGATCGTCAACGACGTCTGGAAGCAGCGCTATCTGGCCGGCGCCGCCGCCGGCGACGGCCGCACCGTGGCCGGCCTGAGCCCCTTCCTGGACCCGCGCGCCACCGTCCACCCGCTGGCCACGCTGTTCCAGCCGGTGCACCTCACCGGCGCCGTCGACACCGTCACGCGACGCGTCTACATCCACGCCGAGCGCTTCGGGGAAACCCCGTTCCTCCCCACCTACGAGCGCCTGCTGGACGACCCCACCTGGACCGTCCACGCCCTCCCGAGCGGCCACGACCTCATCCGCGACGCCCCCGAGGACTTCCTCAAGATCACCCTCGCCATGGCCGACTGACGATAGCTTCGGCTGCCGACCGCCGCCGATAGACTCCGGAAGATGAGCACCGATCCTGCTGTGTATGCCCGGTTGCGGGAGATCGCGGATCAACTGCCACAGGTGCCGGGGGCAGGGAAGGTCGAGATCGCCGACGGCAAGATCCTCATGATGCTGTCACCGGTCCTGCGGCACGAGCTCGCCGTTGCCCGCACGGCTGAGCAGCTGAACGCCCAGCTCCCGCAGACCCACCCCGGCTACATCGCTCACGGCGGCGCGGACCTGGAAGATGCCGGCCTGGGCAGGTTGCGGAATCCGGATCTGATGGTGTTCGCCGAAGCGAGCCTTGAGGGCGAAGAACCGGCACTCCTCCCCCACGAGGTGGTGCTTGTCGTGGAGATCGTCTCCAAGTCCGATCCGGAGAACGATTACCGCGACAAGGTCCGCGACTACACGGCGATGGGCATCCCGCTCTACCTGATCATCGATCCCCGCACGGGCACCGGCATCGTGCACTCCGAGCCCGGCTACGCGTCCCGCGAGACGTTCGTCTTCGGCGACACGATCACGGTCGGCCCGTGGACCCTCGACACCGGCGTCCTGCGGACGTACGCCTGAGCACACGCCCGCAGGACGCCGGACGCATCAGGCGATGCGGTCGAGGACGATCGGGTTCGGGGTGAACGCCGTGCCCGCCGGGGAGACCTCGATGCCGCCGGTCAGGGCCTCGATGGCGTAGTCGTAGCGCTCGGGGGTGTCGGTGTGCAGGGTCAGCAGGGGCTGGCCGGCCACGACGGTGTCGCCGGGCTTGGCGTGCATCTCGACGCCGGCGCCGGCCTGGACCGGGTCCTCCTTGCGGGCGCGGCCGGCGCCGAGGCGCCAGGCGCAGACGCCGACGGCGTAGGCGTCGAGCGTGGTGAGCACGCCGGAGGCCGGGGCCGGGATGATGTGCTGCTCGCGGGCGACCGGGAGCGGGGCGTCGACGTCCCCGCCCTGGGCGGCGATCATGCGGCGCCAGTGGTCCATCGCGGAGCCGTCGCGCAGCGCGTCGGCCGGGTCCTTGCCGTGCACGCCGGCCGCGGCGAGCATCTCGCGGGCGAGGGCGAGGGTGAGCTCGACGACGTCGGCGGGGCCGCCGCCGGCCAGCACCTCGACGGACTCGCGGACCTCCAGCGCGTTGCCCGCGGTGAGGCCGAGCGGGGTGGACATGTCGGTGAGCAGGGCGACGGTGTTGACCCTGGCGGTGGTGCCCAGGCCGACCATGGTGCGGGCGAGTTCGCGGGCGTCGTCGAGGTTCTTCATGAACGCGCCGGAGCCGACCTTGACGTCCAGGACGAGCGCGCCGGTGCCCTCGGCGATCTTCTTGGACATGATCGAGGAGGCGATCAGCGGGATGGCCTCGACGGTGCCGGTGACGTCGCGCAGCGCGTACAGCTTCTTGTCGGCGGGGGCGAGGCCGTCGCCGGCGGCGCAGATGACCGCGCCGGCGTCGCGCAGCACGTCCATCATCTCGTCGTTGGAGAGCAGGGCGCGCCAGCCGGGGATGGACTCCAGCTTGTCGAGGGTGCCGCCGGTGTGGCCGAGGCCGCGGCCGGAGAGCTGCGGGACGGCGGCGCCGCAGGCGGCGACGAGCGGGGCGAGCGGGAGGGTGATCTTGTCGCCGACGCCGCCGGTGGAGTGCTTGTCGCTGGTGGGCAGCGGGAGGGAGGAGAAGTCCATCCGGACGCCGGACCGGATCATGGCGTCGGTCCAGCGGCTGATCTCGCGCAGGTTCATGCCGTTCAGCAGGATCGCCATGGCCAGGGCGGACATCTGCTCGTCGGCGACCTCGCCACGGGTGTAGGCGTCGATGACCCAGTCGATCTGAGCGTCGCTCAGCTCTCCGCGGTCGCGCTTGGTCCTGATGACGGAGGGGGCGTCCATGCGTGCTCCAAGAGGGGTTCAAAAGCGAAGAGTGTCGCAAGATGACCGGGTTCCGGCCCACTCGCGACACTCTACGCGCGTAACAATTGCAGATGCTAGAGCCGCTCCGGCCCGAACGCGTCGGGCAGAACCTTGCTCATCGGCCGTATGCCCGAGGGCAGGTCGATCAGCAGCTCGGGACCGCCGTGCTCGTACAGCAGCTGGCGGCAGCGCCCGCACGGCATCAGCAGCTCGCCGGCCCCGTCCACACAGGTGAACGCGACCAGCCGGCCGCCGCCACCGGCGTGCAGCGCGGACACCAGCCCGCACTCGGCGCACAGCCCGAGCCCGTACGAGGCATTCTCGACATTGCAGCCGGTGACCAGCCGCCCGTCGTCCACCAGCGCCGCCGCGCCGACCGGGAACTTGCTGTACGGGGCGTACGCGTGGCTCATCGCCTCGCGCGCAGCCGTGCGCAGCCGCTCCCAGTCGATCACGGGGGCCATCACTTGCCCTGGCCCTTGCGGTAGATCTGGCCGTCCGCCTTCGGCATCCGCAGACGCTGCGAGGCCAGCGACAGGACCACCAGGGTGATCAGGTACGGCGTGGCGACGATCAGCGGGCGCTGCACCTGGTCGGTGAGCGCGTACCAGGCGCCGAGGCCGCCGGAGATCACGATCGAGATCGCCGCGCCGGTGAACTTCCGGCGGTACAGCTGCCAGAGCGCGAGCAGCGCCATCGCGATCGAGACGATCAGGATCAGCACGTGCACCGACTCCGGGTCGCGCAGCTGGAGGCTGTCGGTGAAGCCGAACAGCCCGGCGCCCATGGCGAGCCCGCCCGGCATCCAGTTGCCGAAGATCATCGCCGCGAGGCCGATGAAGCCTCGGCCGAGGGTCTGGCCGTCCTTGTAGAAGTGCGCCGCGACCAGCGAGAGGTACGCCCCGCCGAGGCCGGCGAAGGCGCCGGAGGCGATGACCGCGAGGTACTTGTACTTGTAGACGTTGACGCCCAGCGACTCGGCCGCGGTCGGGTTCTCACCGCAGGAGCGCAGCCGCAGGCCGAACACCGTGCGCCAGAGCGCGAAGTAGCTGACCACGATCAGCGCGCCGGCCAGCAGCACGACCACCGAGATGTTGGTGATCAGACCGCCGAGCACGCCGGCGAGGTCCGACACGAAGAACCAGTGGTGCTTCTCGATGCCGTCGAGCCAGGGCGACAGTCCCGGGATCGTGATGTACGGCAGCGGATCCGCCGGCGGGGACTGGTTCGCGCCGGCCCCGGCGGAGATGTAGTCCTTGTAGTAGATCCGGTTGACGTACGCGCAGATGCCGGGGATCAGCAGGTTGATACCGACACCGGACACGATGTGGTCGACGCCGAAGGTGACGGTGATGACCGCGTGCAGCAGGCCACCGAGCGCACCGCCGAGCATGCCGGCCACCAGGCCGAACCACGGGTTGACGAGGTATCCGGCCCAGGCGCCGCAGAAGGTGCCGGCGACCATCATGCCTTCGAGGCCGATGTTGACCACGCCGGCCCGCTCGGACCAGAGACCGCCCAGACCGGCCATGCCGATCGGCACGGCGGCGCTGAGCGCGGCGGTGATCTGCCCGGAGGAGGTCAGCGAGTGGTTGCCGGTGGCCATGCCCACGGCGGAGAACAGGGCCAGGGCGCCCGCGATCAGCAGGAGCACCACGGGCCAGGACAGCTTGCGCTTCTGGGCGGGCGCACCGGGCGCCTTCGGACGAGCAGCAGTGGCGGTGCTCATGCCCACACCTCGCTTCGCTCGGCGCGTGCTTCGCACAACGCGCTGTACTTCATGGCTCGCTCGCTTCGCTCGTTCACGCGGCCGCCTCCTTCTTCTCAGTGGCCGCGAGCTGGGCGGCGAGCTGGGCGCCGACCTTCTGCTGCTGGCGCTTCAGGCCGTACCGGCGCACCAGCTCGTACGCGACGACGACGCAGATGACGATGGTGCCCTGCATGACGGCGACGATCTCGAACGGGAAGCCGCCGTTCTTCGGCAGCGGCAGCTGGGAACCGGTGGAGTCCAGGAACGCGAACAGCAGCGCCGCGAAGGCCATGCCGATCGGGCTGTTCCGGCCGAGCAGGGCGACGGAGATGCCCAGGAAGCCGAGGTTCTGCTGGAAGCCCTGACCGAAGTTGTACGAGTTCTGCAGCAGCTCGGGCAGGCCGATCAGGCCGGCCAGCGCGCCGGAGACCGCCATCGAGATCATGACCATCCGCTTGACGTTCACGCCGGACGCGGTGGCGGCGCTCTCCGAGCGGCCGGTGGCGCGCAGGTCGAAGCCGAAGCGGGTGCGGGTCAGCACGAACTGGAAGGCCACGCCGACCAGGAGGGCGATGAAGATGAAGCCCCAGAGGTTGCCGCCGGCCGTGTTGAACGAGAAGAAGTGGCTGGACTGCGAGACCGGGTCGGTCTGGATCGAGTTGCTGGTGGTGCCCTGCTTCGGCGCGAAGATGCCCGGGACGAGGAGCAGACCGATGATCGCGATCGAGATGGCGTTCAGCATGATGGTCGAGATGACCTCGCTGACGCCGCGGTAGACCTTCAGCGCACCGGCGATGCTCGCGTACAGACCACCGACCAGCATGGCGGTGATCAGCAGCAGCGGGATCTGGATGATCGACGGCAGGTTGATCTGGGCGCCCACGTAGGCCGTGAACAGCGCCGCGACCTTGTACTGGCCCTCGACGCCGATGTTGAACAGGTTCATCCGGAACCCGAACGCGGCGGCCGCGGCGGCCAGGTAGTAGGTGGTGGACCGGTTGAGGATCGCCACCTGGCCGTCCGACTTCGTGGCGTACGTGATCATCACGTTCCACGCGTCGAACGGGTTCTTGCCCGAGGTCGCCAGCAGGATCGAGCAGATCGTCACCGAGAGCACGACCGCGAGCACCGGCGCCGCCAGTGCGAGCACGATCCGCTCACCGCTGATCCGCTGCGCCAGGCTGCGCTTGGCGGCGGGAGGGTTGGGACTGGTCATGTGGGTTACTCCCCCGCCTGCGGGTCGTCGGCGGTGTCGGTGGGGCCGGCGTCGGACTCGGCCTCGGTGCCCTCCACGAGGATCTCGTGGAAGTGCTCGACGGCCTCCGGCTCGGACTCGATGTGGCCGCGGGCCGCACCGGTCATCGCGGTGCCCAGGTCCTCGGCGGTGACGGTGGCCGGGTCGGCGTCGGCGACCAGGCGGCCGCGGTAGATGACCCGGATGGTGTCGGAGAGGCCGATCAGCTCGTCCAGGTCGGCGGAGATCAGCAGCACGGCCAGGCCGTTGCGCTGCGCGACCCGGATGTGCTCCCAGATCTGCGCCTGCGCGCCGACGTCCACACCGCGGGTGGGGTGGGCGGCGATCAGCAGCTTGGGCTGGTGGCTCATCTCGCGGCCGATGATCAGCTTCTGCTGGTTGCCGCCGGAGAGGGACGCCGCGGTGACCTCGATGCCGGGGGTACGGACGTCGTACTCCTCGACGATCCGCCGGGTGTCCAGACGGGCCGCGGTCGGGTCGAGCAGCGGGCCGCTGGAGTTCGGCTTCTCGGTGACGTGGCCGAGGATCCGGTTCTCCCAGAGCGGGGCCTCCAGCAGCAGGCCGTGCCGGTGGCGGTCCTCGGGGATGTAGCCGATGCCGGCCTCGCGGCGGGCCCGGGTGAGGCTGCCGGAGAGGTCCTTGCCGTCGAGGGTGACGGTGCCGGCGTCCAGCGGGAGCATGCCCATGATGGCCTCGACCAGTTCGGCCTGGCCGTTGCCCTCGACACCGGCGATGCCGAGGATCTCGCCCTTGTGGATGCGCAGCGAGATGTCGTCGAGCACGACGCGCTCGATGCCCTCGGCGTCGGTCTTGGCGATCCGCAGGCCCTGGACGTCGAGCATCTCGGTCGTGGTGACGGTCGACTCGCGGCTCTCCGGGGAGGGCAGCTCGGCGCCGACCATCATCTCGGCGAGCTGGCGGGCGGTGACCGTCTTCGGGTCGGCGTCGCCGACCGTGGTGCCGCGCCGGATGACGCTGATCGCGTCGGCGACCGCCAGCACCTCGTGCAGCTTGTGCGAGATGAAGATGACGGTGACGCCCTCGGACTTGAGCTCGCGCAGGTTGTCGAACAGCGCGTCGACCTCCTGCGGGACGAGCACGGCCGTCGGCTCGTCGAGGATCAGGATCTTGGCGCCTCGGTAGAGCACCTTGAGGATCTCGACGCGCTGGCGGTCGGCGACGCCGAGATCCTCGACCAGGGCGTCCGGGCGCACGCCCAGGCCGTACTGGTCGGAGATCTCCTTGATCTTCGCCTTGGCCTTGCCGCCGATGCCGTACAGGTGCTCGCCGCCGAGGACGACGTTCTCCCACACCGTGAGGTTGTCGGCGAGCATGAAGTGCTGGTGCACCATGCCGATGCCGCGGGCGATGGCGTCGCCCGGGGTGTGGAACTCGCACAGCTCGCCGTTGATCGCGATGGTGCCCTCGTCCGGCTTCTGCATGCCGTAGAGGATCTTCATCAGCGTCGACTTGCCGGCGCCGTTCTCGCCCATGAGGGCGTGCACGGTGCCGCTGCGGACGGTGAGGTTGATGTCGTGGTTGGCCACGACGCCGGGGAAGCGCTTGGTGATGCCGCGCAGTTCGACGGCCTGGGTCGCCGTCCCCGCGCTGGGGGTACCGTCCTTGCGCAGCGGGACGGGGTCGGATGCGGTGATGGCGGTCTCCTGGTGGTCTGGAGGCGCGTCGTTGCGCTGGGAGGGCCAAAGGGGGGAAACGGGGGGACGGGACGGGGCCCGGGGGTACGCCTTCAGCGCACCCTGCCGGGCCCCTCCCGTGATGCTGTGCCCATCATCGCGCTGCCGGGCAGGCGGCAGTCGCTACGACGTCCTGGACGCGGGCCTTACTGGGCCGGCGCGGTCGGGACGGTGGTGGCGCCGGTCTTGATCGCGTTGGCGGCCTGGTCCAGCTGGGTCTTGATGTCGTCGATCTTGCCGCCCGTGGTGGCGAGCGCGACACCTTCGGCCTTCAGGTCGAAGAGCTTGGTGCCGGTGAACGGCGCGCCCTTCTTGACCGAGTCGATGTAGGAGAACACCGCGTTGTCGACGTTCTTCACCATCGAGGTGAGGATGCTGGCCTTGTACTTCGCCAGGGCCGGCTGGGTGGCCTGGTCGGAGTCGACACCGATGGCCAGGGCGCCCTGCTTGTTGTTGGCGACGGCCTCGATGGAGCCGTTGCCGGAGGAACCGGCCGCGGAGTAGATGACGTCCGCGCCCTTGTCGAGCTGGCCCTGGGCGGCCTCCTTGCCCTTGTCGGGCGAGGCAAAGCCGGAGAAGTCCGGGGGCGTGGTGAGGTAGGTGACCTCGACCGGCATCTGCGGGTCGATGGACTTGACGCCCGCGCGGTAACCGGCCTCGAACTTCTTGATCAGCTCGGTCTGCACACCGCCGATGAAGCCGACGTGCTTGTTGTGCGACTTGAGGGCGGCGGCCACGCCGGCGAGGTAGGAACCCTCCTGCTCGGCGAAGACCAGCGAGGTGACGTTGGTCGGCTGGGCGTCGTCGTGCGAGTCGATGATCGCGAACTTGACGTCCGGGTTGTCCTTGGCGACCTTGTCGACCGCCTGCTGGTACACGAAGCCGACCGCGATGACGGTCTTGTAGCCGCCGTCGATCAGGTTCTTGAGGCGGGTCTCCTTGTCGGCCTCGGCCTCGCCGGCCTTTGCCTCGGCCTCGGTGACCGAGACGCCGAGGTCGGACTTGGCCTTGTCGAGACCGCGGGCGGCGGAGTCGTTGAAGGACTGGTCGCCACGGCCGCCGATGTCGTAGGCCATACCGACCTTCAGCGAGCCGTCGGAGGCACCGGCGGAGGAGGTGTTGTCAGTGCTCTTTGCGCCGCAAGCGGCGAGCGAGGCCATGCCCAGGGAACCCGAGAGCACAACCGCGGCGAGCTTCATTGAACGGCGCAAGGGAGTATCTCCTTCTCACACGCACCCGTTTAGCGTGGTCGGACGCCACCGTAACGCGCGTAGAACACGGTTGTATTACGGGCTGCCGGAGCATTCGGGTTGTTATCAAACCGTGGTCTGACAGTCGTCCCGATGTCCTGTTCCCGTGCGCGGACGGCGATCCGGAACTGGTGGCCCCAGTTTACGGAACCCCGCCAGAACCCCGGATCCCGACAAACCCGCCACCCGTCCGACACCTGCTCCCGGGTGCGGGGCTCAGCTCCCGGGCACCTCCAGGGCCAGCGCCGCGAACAGCTCCACACCGATGCCGATCGCCCGCTCGTCCACGTCGAAGCGGCCCTGGTGCAGGTCGCGGACCGTCGTGTCACCGGGGGCGCGGACACCGAGCCGGGCCAGCGCGCCCGGGGCGTGCTCCAGGTACCAGGAGAAGTCCTCCCCGCCCAGGCTCTGCTCGGTGCTCTCCACCACCTGGCCGCCGTCGCGCCCGAACCGGGCCGTCATGGCCTCCTCCAGCAGGGCGACCGAGACCGCCTCGTTCACCACCGGCGGGACCCCCCGGTGGTAGTCGAGCGTCCACTTCGCCCGGTAGGTCTCGGCGAGCTTGGCGATCAGCTCGTGCAGCAGGTCCGGCGCCTCGCGCCAGCCGTCCAGCTCCAGGCAGCGGACGGTGCCCTCCAGTTCGGCGTGCTGCGGGATGACGTTGGGCGCGGAGCCGGAGGCGATCCGGCCCCAGACCAGGCTGACGCCCCAGCGCGGGTCCATCCGGCGGGCCAGGGCGGCCGGCAGGTCGGCGGCCATCCTGGCGATCGCGGTGACCAGGTCGGTGGTCAGGTGCGGGCGGGCGGTGTGTCCGCCGGGGCCGTCCAGGTGGAGCACCAGGCGGTCGCAGGCCGAGGTGATCGCCCCGGTGCGCAGCGCGATCCGGCCCACCTCGACCTTCGGGTCGCAGTGCACCGCGAAGATCCGGCCGACGCCGTCCATCCCGCGGGCCTTGATGACGTCCAGCGCGCCGCCGGGCATGACCTCCTCGGCCGGCTGGAAGACCAGCCGGACCGGGCGGCGCAGTTCGCCGGTGCGGACCGCCTCGGCCAGCACCAGGCCGGTGCCGAGCACCACCGAGGTGTGCACGTCGTGGCCGCAGGCGTGGGCCCGGCCGGGGACGGTCGAGCGGTACGGCGCATCGGTCTTGGCGTCGTCGATCGGCAGCGCGTCGATGTCGGCGCGGAAGGCCAGGAACTCGGTGCCGGGGGCCGTCCCGGGCGGGACGATGTCGACGATCAGGCCGGTGCCGCCGGGCAGCACCCGGGGCTTCAGGCCGGCCGCCACCAGGCGGTCGCGGAGCAGGCCGGTGGTGCGGAACTCCTGGCGGCCCAGCTCCGGGTGCCGGTGCAGATCGCGGCGGAAGGCGATCAGCTCGGACTCCAGCCCGCTGACCCGGGCACGCAGTTCGGCGGCGGGGCGGGCAGCGGCGAGAGTGGTGCCCGGCTGAGCGGGCTCAGGACGGTTCATCTCATTAAGAGTAGGGCTGTTGGGGGGATTTGGCCCGACTTCCGGAAAACTAGTCCCCGGATGGGCGCATACCGGCCGGACAGGTGGGTATGACATCTCGTTTCAGCCGCCTTCCCCGGGTTGCTTGCCCTGTGCAACGATCACCCGGGCCGGTGGTCACGGCCCCGCTTCCTTGACATGGGGTCAGAACCGCTCCACCGGCGCGTATGTGCCCCACACCTCGCGCAGCGCGTCGCACACCTCCCCGACGGTAGCGCGGGCGGCCAGCGCCTCCTTCATGGGGTACAGGACGTTCGCGTCGCCTTCGGCAGCTCGACGCAGCCCGTTCAGCGCCCGGCCGACCGCCGGGGCGTCGCGCTCCGCGCGCAGCCGGGCCAGCCGCTCGGCCTGCCGGCGCTCGATCGCCGGGTCCACCCGCAGCGGCTGGTACGGCTCCTCGGCGTCCAGCCGGAAGCGGTTGACGCCGACCACCGTGCGCTCGCCGGCGTCGGTCTCCTGCTGGACGCGGTAGGCGGTGCGCTCGATCTCCGCCTTCTGGTAGCCGTGTTCGATCGCGGCCACCGCGCCGCCCAGCTCCTCGACCCGGGCCATCAGGGCGAGGGCGGTGGCCTCCACCTCGTCGGTCAGCGACTCGACCACGTACGAGCCGGCGAACGGGTCGACGGTGGCGGTCACGTCGGTCTCGTACGCGAGCACCTGCTGGGTGCGCAGGGCGAGCCGGGCGGCCTTCTCGGTGGGCAGCGCGATCGCCTCGTCGAAGCTGTTGGTGTGCAGCGACTGGGTGCCGCCGAGCACGGCGGCGAGCGCCTGCACCGAGACCCGGACCAGGTTCACCTCGGGCTGCTGGGCGGTCAGCTGCACCCCGGCGGTCTGGGTGTGGAAGCGCAGCATCTGCGAGCGCGGGTCCCGCGCGCCGAACTCCTCGCGCATCACCCGGGCCCAGATCCGGCGTGCGGCACGGAACTTGGCCACTTCCTCCAGCAGCGTGGTGCGCGCCACGAAGAAGAACGACAGCCGGGGCGCGAACTCGTCCACGGCCATCCCGGCGGCGAGCGCGGTGCGGACGTAGGCGATGCCGTTGGCGAGCGTGAAGGCGATCTCCTGCGCGGGGCCCGCCCCGGCCTCGGCCATGTGGTAGCCGGAGATGGAGATGGTGTTCCAGCGCGGGATCTCCGCCCGGCAGTACCGGAACACGTCCGCGACCAGCCGCAGCGAGGGCGCCGGCGGGAAGATGTAGGTGCCGCGGGCGATGTACTCCTTCAGCACGTCGTTCTGGATCGTCCCGGTGAGCTCGGCCGGCGCCACCCCCTGGGCCTCGCCGACGAGTTGGTAGAGGAGCAGCAGCAGAGCGGCCGGCGCGTTGATGGTCATCGAGGTGGACACCCCGCCCAGCGGGATGCCGTCGAACAGCACCGCCATGTCCTCGACGCTGTCGACCGCGACCCCGACCTTTCCGACCTCCCCTGCGGCGAGCGGCGCGTCCGAGTCGTAGCCCATCTGGGTGGGCAGGTCGAAGGCCACCGAGAGGCCGGTGCTGCCGCCGGCGATCAGCTGCCGGTAGCGGGCGTTGGACTCGGCGGCGGTGCCGAAGCCCGCGTACTGGCGCATCGTCCACGGCCGGCCGGTGTACATCGACGGGTAGACGCCCCGGGTGTACGGGTACTCCCCCGGCCGCCCCAGCCGGGTCGCCGGGTCCCAGCCGGCCAGCGCCTCCGGGCCGTACAGCGGCTCGATCGGGAAGCCCGACTCCGAACGACGGGCGGACTCGGCGCGGCGCGGCTCGGCTGCCATGGGTGTCTCCACGGGATCGGCGGGCTGGTGCTCCTCCTCGCAATGTAGTGGCGCCCGGCCGGAAGACGGCGGAGCCGACGCGGTTGAGATGATCGGACCAACGACCGACGTGCAGACCGATACGACAAGCCCAGGGAGTGGCAATGACCGAGCAGAAGGTGGCCGTGGTCACCGGTGCCAGCAGCGGGATCGGCGCGGCGACCGCCCGCCGGCTGGCCGCGGAGGGTTTCGACGTGGTGCTGACCGCCCGGCGGACCGAGCGCATCGAGGCACTGGCCAAGGAGATCGGCGGCCGGGGCGGTTCAGCAAGAGCGGTCACGCTGGACGTCACCGACCGGGCGGCCGTGGACGCCTTCGCCGCCGAGGTCGGCCGGGTGGACGTCCTGGTGAACAACGCGGGCGGGGCGCTCGGCGCCGAATCGATCGAGCACGGCGACCCGGCCGACTGGCGCGCCATGTACGAGGTGAACGTGCTCGGCGTCCTGCACATGACGCAGGCGCTGCTGCCCGCCCTGCGCGCCACCGGCGACGGCACCGTGCTGGTGCTCTCCTCGACGGCCGCGCTGGCCGCGTACGAGGGCGGCGGCGGGTACGTCGCGGCCAAGCACGCCGCACACACCATCGCGGCGACGCTGCGGCTGGAGCTGTGCGGGGAGCCGATCCGGGTGATCGAGATCGCCCCCGGCATGGTGAAGTCCGAGGGCTTCGCGCTCACCCGCTTCGGCGGCGACGAGGAGAAGGCGGCGGCCGTGTACGCGGGCGTGGCCGAGCCGCTGACTTCGGAGGACATCGCCGACACCGTCGCCTGGACGGTCACCCGGCCGTCGCACGTGAACATCGACCTCCTGGTGGTCCGGCCGCGCGCCCAGGCCGCCAACCACAAGGTCCATCGCGCCTGATCAGGCGGCAGGCGGGCAGCCCGGTACCCCTCGATCGGACGTGCCACCCGGCAGTGATACATACGTGCGATGAACATCAACCGGGCCGCCCGCCCACGGGTCCTGCTGACCGCCCTGGCGGCAGGCACCCTCCTGCTCAGCTCCGCCTGCAACGACAACGCCGCGCCCGCCCAGGACAAGGCCGCCGGCGCCCCCGCAGCGGCCACCCCGACCGCCACCCCCACCCCGACGCCGAAGCCCACCGGGGCGGACGACCCCGCCCTCAAGCCGTTCTACGGCCAGCAGATCGCCTGGGCCGCCTGCCCGGCCGACCCCCAGGCCGAGAAGGCCAAGATCGACATATCCGGCATGCAGTGCGGCAAGCTGCACGTCCCGCTCGACTACGCCAACGCCACCAAGGACGCGCTCGACGTCGCGCTGATCAAGCTCCCGGCCGCCAAGCCGGACCAGAAGGTCGGCTCGCTGATGGTCAACCCGGGCGGCCCGGGCGAGTCCGGCGTCGACATGGTCAAGTACGGCGCCAAGGACTTCACCGGCGCCCTGCACAACCGCTTCGACGTCATCGGGTTCGACCCCCGCGGCACCGGCGACAGTTCGCCGATCGTCTGCTACGACGACAAGCAGCGGGACGCCCTCGACCAGACCGACGAGCCGCTCGACCCGGCCGCCCGCAAGACGCAGCACGTCAAGATGGCCACCGACCACGCCGCCGCCTGCGAGGCCAAGGCCGGCAAGCTGCTGCCCTTCGTCGGCACCCGCAACACCGCCCGGGACATGGACGTGCTGCGCGCCGCCGTCGGCGACAAGAAGCTCAACTACCTCGGCGTCTCCTACGGCACCTACCTCGGCTCGCTCTACGCCGAGGAGTTCCCGAAGTACGTCGGCCGGCTCATCCTGGACGGCGCCGTCGACCCGGCCGCCGACAGCCTCGACGAGGGCGTGAACCAGCGGATCGGCTTCGAGAAGTCCTTCGACCGCTTCGCCGCCGACTGCGTCAACAACCACGCCGCCGAGTGCCCGCTCGGCAGCGACCCGGACCAGGCCGCCAAGAAGGCCGCCGACTTCCTGGACGGCCTGCGCGACCACCCGCTGACCGCCAAGGACGGCCGCAAGATCGGCAGCGACCTCGCCTGGACCGGCACGACGCAGTTGCTCTACGGCGACGAGAAGACCTCCTGGCAATACCTGCGCAATTCGCTCGGCTGGGCGATGAAGCGCGGCGTGGGCGACGGTCTGCTGGCCTTCGCCGACGAGTACAACGGCCGCGACCAGAACGGCCACTACAACGCCTCGCAGGAGGCGCTGGGCGCGATCCGCTGCGCCGACATCGCCTCCCCCGCGCCGACGCCGGAGAAGGCCCAGCAGGTCGTGGCCAAGCTCCAGGCCGAGGCACCGCTGATGTCCAAGGGCGTGTCGGTCGACGACTACACCGAGGCCGGCTGCGCCTACTGGCCCTTCAAGACCACCGAGAAGCCGCACACCATCCGGGCCGAGGGCGCCGACCCGATCCTGGTGGTCGGCTCCACCGGTGACCCGGCCACCCCGTACGCGGCCGCCGAGTCGCTCGCCAAGGGCTTCGCCAACGCCACCCTGCTCACCCGGGTGGGCGAGGGCCACGGCGCGTTCGGCAAGGGCAACGCCTGCATCGACCAGGCCTACGAGGCCTACCTGACCGCGGGCACGCTGCCGGCCCCCGGGACGCGCTGCAGCTGAGCCCGCGCACCGGGCAGACCCGGTGTACTAGCAGATGAACGCGGGGAGGGCGCTGACACGAAGGTGTCAACGTCACAACTTGATAGCTCGTTCGGATGAAATCCGCATGCGCCCTCCCCAACCGATGACGGCTCAACTACCGTGGAGCCGCTGCCCGGCAGGCGCTGGACGCCACCCCGTAGCCCCCATACTTCAGCTGCTTCACCCACCCACATCACCGGCCACCTTCCCGCCCTCACGAGGAGGACCCGCTGGCCAGCGACATCCCGTCACAGCGGCTCGATCCCAGCTCCGAGCCGACCCTCCTCGGGTTGCACCGCTTCAACGAGGCCGACGCCGGCGCCGCCGAGGAGGCCTTACTGGCCTGCTGCGGCAGCCACCGCTGGGCCCTCCGGCTCACCGCCCACCGGCCGTACCCCGACATAGAGTCCCTGCTGGCCGCTGCCAGCGAGGCCTCCTACGACCTCCGCCCGGCCGACCTCGCCGAGGCGCTGGCGGACGAGAGCTGGATGCCGCAGCCGCTGCTCGGCATGCGGGCCCCGGGCAGCCAGGCGGCGCACACCGCGCTGCGGGCGGCCCACGCCGCGTACGAGGCCAGATTCGGCCACGTCTTCGTGGTCTGCCTGGACGGCGTGGCGCCCGAGGAGATGCTCTCCACCGTGCTCTCCTCGATCCGCACCCGGCTGGCCAACGACCCGGACGAGGAGCGGCTGATCGCGGCGGACGAGCTGCGCCGGATCGCCCTCACCCGGTTGGAGCACCTGGTCGCCACCCATTCGGAGGCCGGGGCGCGCTGAGCCGCCTACCGCTGCCTCCTTCTTCGGCTGCGCTCCTTCTTCAGCGGGCTACTTCTTGAGTCGCGCTACTTCTTCAGCCGCTACTTCTTCAGCCGCTACTTCTTCAGCTGGGCGGCCCGCAGCTTCGCCACCTGCTGCCGGACGATCCGCTCGTCCGGCGCGCCGGCCGGCTCGGTGGCGACACCGAAGGTGGTGAAGACCGCGAGCGCCGGTCCGACCCGCGTCAGCACCGCACGCTGCGAGAGCACCGCCGTACCCGATTCATTCGTCAGGGTGAATCCGGTCGCCGCGTCGGCTCCCTCGGGCGTGGGCGTGTCGACCTGGGCCAGCCGGTGCCGGGTGTGCGTCGCCTGCGCGCCCCTCTTCCCCTTCTCCGCGGGTGGTGGCGGCGCCGTCGAGCTGAAAGTGGCGCACGGGCCGAACAGCTTCTCCAGCTCCGCCTGCACCTGCGCCGCCCGCCCGGCCCGGTAGCCCACCAGGGCTCCGTACGCCGCGCCCTTGGGGTCGGCGGCCCGGGCCACACTCAGATCGGTCTCCGCATACGGGAGCCCCGGGCCGGGTGTGGCCGAGCCGGGGCCCGCCCCGCCGCCCGGGGCCACCGCGTCCAGCAACGGCTGGCAGGCCGGGGCGTCCGCGAGCTCCCGCCCGGCGCCCGCCCCGGTGTCGCCGTGACCGGGCGTCATCACCGTCACCGTGTAGCCGGACCCGAGGTCGGCGTCGGCCACCGCCGCCGCCCGCAGTTCGGCCGCGGACAGTTCGCGCCCCGGCGCGGCCCGGTCGACGGACGGCCCGCCGACCGTGGTACAGCCCGTGGCGAGCAGCAGCGCCCAGAGGAGGGCGGCGGACGGTCGGGCTGGGCGAAGTGGCACAGCTGCCTCGGGAGGGTGTCGGCGACGAAGGGGCCGTCACCGTAGCGCAGCAAGTCGGTCACCCAGAGCGAGCAAGCCGGGCTTGGTTCCCGCCCGACTAGGCCAGTCGTGCCTGATTGATCACACCTGAGACCCCCGGAGGCGGTTACCGAGGAGGCGTCGATAGGATGCTCGCGGCCGGTGGACCGTACCCGGCCGGGCTGACCGACACCGAAGCCGGCCGAGCCCCCAATCGCTTCCGGAGGGTTTTTCCGTGCCGGCTGGAACGCTGTACCGCGGCCGGGAAGGTATGTGGAGCTGGGTGGCTCATCGAGTCACCGGCGTCCTCATCTTCTTCTTCCTGTTCGCCCACGTCCTGGACACCGCCCTGGTGCGAGTGTCGCCGGAGTCCTACGACACCGTCATCCAGACGTACAAGACTCCCCTCGTGAACCTGATGGAGTACGGCCTGGTGGCCGCCATCCTGTTCCACGCCCTCAACGGCCTGCGGGTCGTCGCCGTGGACTTCTGGTCCAAGGGCCCGAAGTACCAGAAGCAGATGCTCTGGACGGTGGTCGGAGTCTGGGTCGTCCTGATGGCCGGCGCCTTCTACCCGATCCTGCAGCACACGCTGGTCGACTGGTTCGGGAAGTGAGCTGACTGATGTCCACGGAAATCTCCGACGCCCTGGTGGTCCCCTCCGCCCAGGCGCACACCGGCAAGGGTCTCGGCACCGGCAACCCGGCCGACGAGTTCGTCATCGAACCGCCGCGCCAGCGGACCGCGAAGACCCCGCGCCGTACCCGCACCAACTTCGAGATGCTGGCCTGGCTCTTCATGCGCCTGTCCGGCATCGTCCTGGTCGTGCTGATCCTCGGTCACCTGCTGATCATGCTGGTGCTCGACGGCGGCGTCTCCAAGATCGGCTTCGCCTTCGTGGCCGGCCGCTGGGCCTCCCCGTTCTGGCAGGGCTGGGACCTCCTGATGCTCTGGCTCGCCATGCTGCACGGCGCCAACGGCATGCGGCAGGTCATCAACGACTACGCCGACAAGGACTCGACCCGGCTCTGGCTCAAGGGGCTCATGGGTACCGCCACGGTCTTCACCGTGCTGCTCGGCACCCTGGTGATCTTCACCTTCGACCCCAACATCTGAGCCGCGAGCATCATCGGACATCGGCAGAGGCCAGAGGCGAGTTAACCCCCCATGCAGATTCACCAGTACGACACCGTCATCGTCGGCGCCGGCGGCGCCGGCATGCGCGCGGCCATCGAGTCGACGCAGCGCAGCCGCACCGCCGTCCTGACCAAGCTCTACCCCACCCGGTCCCACACCGGCGCGGCCCAGGGCGGCATGTGCGCCGCCCTCGCCAACGTCGAGGAGGACAACTGGGAGTGGCACACCTTCGACACGGTCAAGGGTGGTGACTACCTGGTCGACCAGGACGCCGCCGAGATCATGTGCAAGGAGGCCATCGACGCCGTCCTCGACCTGGAGAAGATGGGCCTGCCCTTCTCCCGCACCGAGCAGGGCCGGATCGACCAGCGCCGCTTCGGCGGCCACTCCCGCAACCACGGCGAGGCCCCGGTCCGCCGCAGCTGCTACGCGGCCGACCGCACCGGCCACATGATCCTCCAGACGCTGTTCCAGAACTGCGTCAAGCACGGCGTCGAGTTCTTCAACGAGTTCTACGTCCTCGACCTGCTGATCAACGAGGGCAAGACGGCCGGCGTCGTCGCCTACGAGCTGGCCACCGGCGAGATCCACGTCTTCCAGGCCAAGTCGGTCGTGTTCGCCTCCGGCGGCACCGGCAAGTTCTTCAAGGTCTCCTCCAACGCCCACACCCTCACCGGTGACGGCCAGGCCCTGGTCTACCGCCGCGGCCTGCCGCTGGAGGACATGGAGTTCTTCCAGTTCCACCCGACCGGCATCTGGCGCATGGGCATCCTGCTCACCGAGGGCGCCCGCGGCGAGGGCGGCATCCTGCGCAACAAGGACGGCGAGCGCTTCATGGAGCGCTACGCCCCCGTCATGAAGGACCTCGCGTCCCGTGACGTCTGCTCCCGCGCGATCTACACCGAGATCCGCGAAGGCCGCGGCTGCGGTCCGGACGGCGACCACGTCTACCTGGACCTCACCCACCTGCCGCCGGAGCAGCTGGACGCCAAGCTCCCGGACATCACCGAGTTCGCGCGCACCTACCTCGGCATCGAGCCCTACACGGACCCGATCCCGATCCAGCCCACCGCGCACTACGCCATGGGCGGCATCCCGACCAACGTCGAGGGTGAGGTGCTGCGCAACAACACCGACATCGTCCCGGGCCTGTACGCGGCCGGCGAGGTCGCCTGCGTGTCCGTGCACGGCGCCAACCGCCTCGGCACCAACTCGCTGCTGGACATCAACGTGTTCGGCAAGCGGGCCGGTATCGCCGCCGCCGACTACGCGCAGACGGTGGACTACACCGAGCTGCCCGAGAACCCGGCCGAGAAGGTCCAGGCCCTGGTCGACGGCCTGCGCGAGGCCACCGGCGAGGAGTCCGTGGCGCAGATCCGCAAGGAGCTGCAGGAGACCATGGACGCCAACGCCATGGTCTACCGCACCGGCGCCACCCTGAAGCAGGCGGTCGAGGACATCGCCGCGCTGAAGGAGCGCTACAAGAACGTCTCCATCCAGGACAAGGGCTTCCGGTACAACACGGACCTGCTGGAGGCCGTCGAGCTGGGCAACCTGCTCGACCTGGCCGAGGTGCTGGCCGTCTCCGCGCTCGCCCGCGAGGAGTCGCGCGGCGGCCACTACCGCGAGGACTTCCCGACCCGTGACGACGTGAAGTTCATGCAGCACACCATGGCGTACCAGGAGGTTGCCGAGGACGGCACCACCTCCATCCGCCTCGACTACAAGCCGGTCGTCACGACCCGCTACCAGCCGATGGAGCGTAAGTACTGATGAGCACTCCGACCGTGGAGAAGCACTCGGCCGCTCTGGACGCGGCTGAGAGCGGTGGCGTCCAGCTGATCACCGTCACCTTCCGGATCCGCCGGTTCAACCCGGAGGAGCACCCGGACCCGGTGTGGGTCGACTACCAGCTGACGATGGACCCGAAGGAGCGCGTCCTCGACGCGCTCAACAAGATCAAGTGGGAGCAGGACGGCACCCTCACCTACCGCCGTTCCTGCGCGCACGGCATCTGCGGCTCCGACGCCATGCGGATCAACGGCCGCAACCGGCTGGCGTGCAAGACCCTGATCAAGGACGTCAACCCGGAGAAGCCGATCACGATCGAGGCCATCAAGGGCCTCACGGTCCTCAAGGACCTGGTCGTGGACATGGACCCGTTCTTCCAGGCGTACAAGGACGTCATGCCGTTCCTCATCACCAAGGGGAACGACCCGACCCGCGAGCGCCTGCAGTCCGCCGAGGACCGCGAGCGCTTCGACGACACCACCAAGTGCATCCTGTGCGCCGCGTGCACGTCGTCCTGCCCGGTGTTCTGGAACGACGGCCAGTACTTCGGCCCGGCCGCCATCGTCAACGCGCACCGCTTCATCTTCGACTCGCGCGACGAGGGTGCCGAGCAGCGCCTGGAGATCCTCAACGACCGTGAGGGCGTGTGGCGTTGCCGCACCACCTTCAACTGCTCCGAGGCCTGCCCGCGTGGCATCGAGGTCACCAAGGCGATCCAGGAAGTGAAGCGGGCGCTGGTCACCCGCCGCTTCTGATCCCCGCCTGACACGGCGAAGGCCCCCGTCCGACCGGACGGGGGCCTTCGTCATGCCGTCAGCGCAGCACGCCGAGATACGGGCAACGGGGATCTTCAGTCGGCGGCCGGGGCCCGGCGGGTGGCGCGGAGGCCGCGGATGCCGATGGTGCCGACGGCGATGCCGAGGAGGAAGGAGGTGATGGCGAGCAGCAGGTGGATCCAGAAGAACGCGGTGGGCTGGGAGTGGTCGCCGTTGGTGAAGGCCTGGCCGCCGGAGTCCTTCCACAGGTTCTTGACGAAGGTGGTCCAGATGATGACCGACCAGACGCCAAAGGCGGTCAGGAACCAGGACGTGCGGCGGCTGAGCTTCATGGGGGTCCTCGGCGGCGGTGTGAAGGCGGTGTGCTGCTCCCCCAGTATGCGGTGGCCGCCGATCGGCGTACGGCGGGCCCCTCCTTCGGAGGACCGGCCCGGCGTGGCGGACGGCGGGGGCCCGGAGTGGGTACGGTCTGCGGGTGACTTCACGCTGTCGAAAGCTCGCGCACCTGTTCGCCGCCGCCACCGCGGTCCTTCCGGTGCTGCTCGCCGCCCCGGGGGCGGTCGCGGCCCCGGGTGAGCCGGCTCCGCCGACCGCGATCGGCGGCGACCGGCTCGGCCGGTCCGGGGTCCAGGTCTCGCCGCTGGCCGGGGCGCCGGCGCTGCCGAGGGATCTGACCGGACAGTCCTGGATAGTCTCCGACGCCGCGTCGGGGGAGGTGCTGGCGGCCAACAACCCGCATCTGCGGCTGGCTCCGGCCAGCACGCTGAAGATCCTCTTCGCGGACACCGTGCTGCCCAAGTTCGACCGCAACGCGGTGCACAAGGTGGCGGACGAGGAGATCCTCGGGATCGGCGCCGGCAGCAGCCTGGTGGGGATCAAGGAGAACCTGGAGTACCGGGTCGAGGACCTGTGGCGCGGGGTGTTCCTCAGCTCGGGCAACGACGCCGTGCACGTCCTCGCGCACATGAACGGCGGCATCCGGCAGACCGTCACCGAGATGCAGGCGCGCGCGGACGCCCTCCAGGCGCGGGACACCAAGGTGGTCTCCCCGGACGGCTACGACATGGACGGCCAGGTCTCCTCGGCCTACGACCTGACGCTGTTCGCCCGGGCCGGGCTGCGCAACCCCGACTTCCGGATGTACTGCGCGACCCGGTCCGCGATGTTCCCGGGCGCGGTGGACCGGAACACCGGCCAGCGCGGCAGCTTCGGGATCGCCAACACCGACCGGCTGCTGGGCAAGTACCCCGGCCTGATCGGCGTGAAGAACGGCACCACCACCAACGCCGGCTCGACCTTCGTGGGCGCCGCCGAGCGGAACGGCCGCACGCTGCTGGTGACGGTGATGCACCCCGCGTCGTACCAGAGGGTCTACGACGAGACGGCCGAACTGCTGGACTGGGGCTTCTCGGCGGCCGGCAAGGTCCAGCCGGTGGGCCGGCTGGTGGACGAGCTGCCGGCCGGAGCCGCCGAGCCGACCGGCCAGGCGGGCGAGGCCTCCGGACTGCCCGCGCCACCGCACGCGTCGCCGTCCGCCCCGGCGGCATCGGCCGCATCGACTGCATCGGGTGACGGGGACGACGGGATCGGCGTCGCCGGCTGGCTCGCGGTCGTCGCGGTCGGGGCCGTGGTGGGCGCGTGGGCCCTGGTGGTGCTGCGGCGCCGACCGGCCTAGCCCTCGAACGGCTGAGGATCGCCCTACCCGGCCCGGCCTCACGTGTGAGGTCGGGCCTCTTCCATCTCGTCCGCCGCCGCCAGCAGCGCCCGCCCGTGCTCGCGGGTCCGCTCGCGGGCGGCGGCCGGGTCGGCCAGGGCCGTCCAGGCGACGCAGTACATCAGCAGCCGGCAGACGAAGTTGATCCACAGCAGCAGGGCCACCGGCACGCCGAAGGCGCCGTACACGCTCTTCCCGGCGACCGAGCCGAGGTAGGAGGCGAGCAGGATCTTCAGCAGCTCGAAGCCGACCGCGCCGATCAGCGCGCCCTGCAGCACGTCGCGCCGGCGCTGGCCGCCGATCCCGGGGAACGGCGCCAGCAGGTAGGCGAAGAGCAGGGTGTCGCAGGCCACCGCTATGAGCAGGCCGACCCCGGTGAGCAGGTAGCCGTTGGTGAGGCCGATCGCGTCGGCGATCCGCCCGGCCAGGGTCGTCCCGACGGCGGAGGCGCCCAGGGAGATCATCGAGACCAGGCCGAGGCCGCCGAGCACCACGCAGTCCCGGACCTTGCGCAGGACCAGGTTTCCGTCGCCGTCGGGCACCTGCCAGACGTCCCGGATCGAGGTGCGCATGGTGTCCACCCAGCCGAGGCCGGAGACCAGCAGCAGCGCCCCGCTGACCAGCCCGACGGCGCCCGCGTTGGCCACCAGGGAGGGCAGGTTGAGCGCATCGGAGATGCCCGGCAGCTGGTGGGAGATGCGCTTCTGCAGGTCGGCCACGCGGCTGTCGCTGAGGGTGGCGGCGGCGATCGCCAGGGCCACGGTGAGCAGCGGGAACAGCGCGAGGAAGCCGAAGAAGGTGACCGCGCCGGCCAGCCGGTTGCCGCGGGCGGCGGTGAAGTACTCGTACACCCGGTACGGGCGGCTGCGCAGCACCCGGGCGACCAGCGGGCCGACGACCGGAAGGCGGGTCAGGAAGTCCACCCGACCGGTTATACCGGTCATTCCCCTGAATGGCCGTCAGGCTCGACGTACGCCGTCCGGACGAGCGCCGGTGCTCAGCGCTTCACCAGCCGGCGGGCCCGGGCGAGGGCGCGGACGGCCTGGTAGGCGCCGTAGCGGCCGTGGCTGAGCAGTTCGGTGCGTACCCCGTCGACCCCGGCGGGCGGGCGGTAGCCGGCCGGGCGCAGCCGGGCGCAGTGCTCGGCGGCGCGGCGGAAGTACTCGCGGCGGTCGCCGGGCGGGACCCGGCCGGGCTTGGAGACCACGGTGTTGAGGTGGTGCAGCATCCGGTCGTAGACCACCGGGCGCCAGTGGTCGAGGCCGGGGCGGCGGTCGAGGAAGGCGAAGACGAGGTCGTACTGGGCGAAGACGTCGAAGTGCTTGCGGCTGGCGGTGGCCAGGATGTTGCCGCCCTCCTGGCGCTGGCGGTAGTGCACGCCGACCCGGTCGAGCAGGGTGATGCTCGTGGCGGCCAGCAGCGCCGGGTACGTCCAGGGGGTGTCCTCGTAGTAGCCGGCCGGGAAGACCAGCTTCTGCTCGGCGATGAAGCCGCGGCGGTAGGCCTTGTTCCAGACGACCTGGAGCAGGTCGAGCAGGTCGGGGCGGGCGGCGAGGTCGAAGGCGTCCGGGGAGGCGGCGCCGAAGACGTGGGCGGAGGCGGCCCGGGTGATCCGGCCGTCGACGTAGGTGCGGGCGTAGTCGTAGACCAGGATGTCCGGGTCGCCGGTGACGGTGAGCCGGTCGTCGACGGCCTTCAGCAGGCCCGGCGTGAGCGTGTCGTCACTGTCGAGGAAGATCACGTACTCGCCGGTGGCGACCTCCAGACCGGCGTTGCGGGCGCGGCCGAGGCCGACGTTCTCCGTGAGATGCAACACCCGGACGCGGGGGTCGGCAGCGGCCGCCTGGTCGAGCAGCGCGCCGCAGCCGTCCGGGGAGCGGTCGTCCACCGCGATCAGTTCGAGGTCGGGGCCACCCTGGCCGAGCACCGAGTCGAGGCACTCGGCGAGGTAGTCCTGGACCAGGTACACGGGGACGATCACGCTGAAGCGGGGCACGGGGCCCAGCGTAGTGGGCCCGGGGGAGGCCGAGGGCCGGGCCGGTAGGATCGGGGCGCACGTACGCACCGATTCAAAGTGCGGCCAGACCCCAACCGGGCTGCCACGCTGATTCCCGAGAAAGGCCTGCGTAGCCGATGGCTCCCCGCCTCTCCATCGTCGTTCCGATCTACAACGTCGAGCGCTACCTCGTCGAGTGCCTCGACTCGATCGCCGCCCAGACCTTCACGGACTTCGAGTGCGTCATGGTCGACGACGGTTCGAAGGACGGCAGCGCGGCGCTCGCCGAGGCGTACGCCGCCAAGGACGCCCGGTTCCGGCTGGTCCGCCAGGTCAACAAGGGCCTCGGCGCCGCCCGCAACACCGGCATCCGGCACATCGACCCGGACGCCGAGTTCCTGTGCTTCGTCGACAGCGACGACTCGATGCCGCCGAGCGCGTACGAGTTGATGATCAACACGCTGGACGAGACCGGCTCGGACTTCTGCACCGGCAACGTGCTGCGCTTCCGTGCGGTGGGCTACTACCAGTCCGGCGGGCACGTGAAGCCGTTCAAGGAGACCCGGCTCAAGACCCACATCACCGAGATCCCCGCGCTGGTCACCGACCGCACGGCGTGGAACAAGGTGTACCGCCGCTCCTTCTTCGACGCGGCCGACATCCTCTACCCCGAGGGCATCCTGTACGAGGACGCGCCGGTCAGCGTGCCGCACCACTACCTCGCGAAGAGCGTGGACGTGCTCTCCGAGCCGATCTACCACTGGCGCGAGCGCGAGGTCGGCGAGATGTCGATCACGCAGATGCGCACCAACCCGAAGGGCCTGATCGACCGCGTCGCCTCGGTCGAGCTGGTCCGCGGCTGGCTGAAGAAGCAGACCGACCCGCGCTTCGCCCAGTACCTGCGCTCCTACGACGAGAACA
Source organism: Kitasatospora aureofaciens (assembly GCF_019192735.1). GTDB lineage: Bacteria > Actinomycetota > Actinomycetes > Streptomycetales > Streptomycetaceae > Kitasatospora > Kitasatospora aureofaciens_A. Next base: position 261,250 of record NZ_JAHTKP010000003.1, on the reverse strand, counting down.
CCCTCGTCGAGGAGATCCCGATGTTCTTCTGGTCCGTCGTGGACGGCGACAAGGAGTACCGGGACGCCTACGTCAAGCACGTCAGCCGGCTGCTCCGGTCGATCGGCCCCGAGCAGGTCCGCAAGCTGCGCGCGCCGCTGCGGCTGAAGTACCACCTGACCCTGGCGGGCCGCATCGACGAGTTCGTCGAGCAGATCAAGTACGAGGGCGAGAGCAACGGCGGCGTCCAGGCCCGCGGCGTGCTGCGCCCGTACGCCGACTACCCGTTCCTGCGCGGCGGCCGCAAGAGCGTGCCGGCCGGGGTGCTCAAGCTGGACAACTCGCTGGTCATGCGCAGCCGGCTGTACGAGACGGCCTGGGTGGGCGGCCGGCTCCAGCTGACCGGGCACGCGTACCCGGAGCAGCTGGGCGCGGCCGGCAAGCACGACATGGTCCGCACGCTGGTGCTCCGCGAGGCCAAGGGCCGCCGGGTCATCGCCGTGCCGATGAAGACCCAGTACAGCCCCGAGGCCACCGCCAGCTGCAACCACGACCTGTACAACTGCGACTGGGCGGGCTTCACCGTCGCCCTCGACCCGCAGAAGCTCAAGCACCGCGGCCAGTGGAAGGACGGCAACTGGCGCGTCCTGGTGGCCGGCGCGGGCAAGGGCGGCGTCTACAAGGGCCGGATCTCGGCCGGCTGGAGCGACACCGCGCAGTACCTCCCGGCGCACTGGGTCGAGCCGGACGTGCGGATCGTGCCCTGGGTCCGGGACAACTTCGTCTACCTGCGGGTGGAGACGGTCCGGGCCCGGGTGACCGGCCTGGCCGCGCACGCCGGCCAGGTGGAGGTCTCGGGTGCGGCCCGCTCCGGCGCCAGCTTCGCCGGGGCCCGCCTGCGGCTCACCCACGTCGAGTCCGACCGCGAGCTGCACTACCCGCTGGAGCTGGGCGCGCCGGTCGGCACGCTCCAGCCGTTCAGCGTCTCCTTCCCGGCGGCGGAGCTGACCGCCGTCCGCGAGGCCTGGGCCGAGCTCGACCCGGTGGCCACCGAGCGCGCCCGCGACCGCTGGGACACCGTCCTGGTGCTCGCCGACGGCAGCACCGTGCCGGTGGCCTGGGACGACCGCAACGCCCCCGAGCAGCTGCACGTCGCGCTGGGCGAGGACCCCACGGCCGACCGCCGCCGCGCGCTCTACTCCAAGCCCTCCCCCGGCGGCTACCTGCAGTTCTCCGACCAGCTGCTCCAGCCGGTGGTGGACGAGGTCGCCTCGCGCGGCGCCGACGGCTTCCTGCTGAGCGGTTCCTTCCCGCTGTCCGGCTCCCACCGCTGGGAGCTGGTGGTCCGGCACAACTGGCGCGAGGAGGAGCACGTCTACCCGGTGGAGATCGCCGACGGCCGGTTCCGCACCGCGATGCCGGCCGTGCCGACCGCCTCCTTCGCCGGTCGGGTGCCGCTCGCCCAGGGCACCTGGAACGTCTTCTTCCGCCCGGTCGGCGCGCCGGTCGACGAGGTCGCGACCTCGTACGCGCTGATCTCGCCGGACTGCTTCGGCGCGCTGCCGCTGGAGGTGGAGTCCCGCGGGAAGCGGATGGTGCTGGAGCGCCGCCACCACGACGGCCTGTCGCTGGAGTCGCACTCGGCCCTGCTGCCGGAGGAGCGCAGCGGCTACCGCCAGCGCCAGCTGCGGACCGTCGACTACCCGGCCGCGCGCCGGCACCCGGTGCGCGACACCGTGCTGTACAACGTCGGCCTCGGCGGCCTGTACGCGGACTCGCCGCGGGCGATCCACGAGGAGCTGGTCCGCCGCGGCCTGCCGCTGGAGCACCTGTGGGGCAGCGACGACCTGCAGGCCGACCTGCCGCAGACCGCGCAGGCGGTCCGGCTGTGGAGCCCGGAGTGGTTCGAGGCGCTGGCGACCGCCAAGTACATCGTCACCAGCACGCACCTGCCCGACTTCTTCGTCCGCCGCCCCGGCCAAGTGGTCGTGCAGACCTGGCAGGGCACCCCGCTGAAGCAGATCGGCCTGGACTTCGAGAAGGTCTGGTTCACCGACTCCAACTACCTGAAGGGCCTCGCCCAGGAGGTCCCGAACTGGAACCTGCTGGTCGCCGGCAACAGCTGGTCGGCCCCGGTGCTCAAGCGCGCGTTCGACTACAAGGGCGAGATCCTGGAGAGCGGTTCGCCCCGCAACGACCTGCTGTTCGCCGCGGACCGGGAGAAGACCGCCGAGCAGGTCCGGGAACGGCTCGGCCTGCCCGAGGGCAAGAAGGTCGTGCTCTACGCGCCGACCTGGCGCGAGGACCGGCGCCGCCCCAACGGCGGCTACCAGATCGACCTGCGGCTCGACCTGGCGGCGGCTCAGGCCGCGCTCGGCGACGACCAGGTGCTGCTGGTGCGCCGGCACAGCATGATGTGCGGTCAGATCCCGGGCGCCGGCAACGGCTACATCTGGGACGTCGGCAGCTACCCCGACATGGCGGAGCTGCTGCTGATCGCCGATGTGCTGGTCACCGACTACGCGGCGACGGTCTTCGACTTCGCCGCGACCGGCAAGCCGATGCTGTTCTTCACCCACGACCTGGAGCACTACCGCGACAACCTGCGCGGATTCAGCCTGAACTTCGAGTCGGAGGCCCCCGGCCCGCTGCTGGCCACCTCCGACGAGTTGGTCGCCGCGCTGGGCCGGGTGGACGAGCTCGCGGCCGAGTACTCCGACAAGGCCGCCGCGTTCCGTGAGACGTACTGCGACCTGGACGACGGCAAGGCCGCCGCCCGCGTGGTGGACGCCATGCTCCGCAAGGAGTAACTCCCGCGACCGGTCCGAGACGCCCGACACATATCCGCGTCGGGCGTCTCGGCTTTTCTGGGAGTTACCTGAGAGCGGCCGTCCCTTTACGCCCATATTGCAGTCGAACTGGCGTTTCGTCGGCGAATTTCTCAGGAAATTCGACGAACCGTACAGTTGACCCCGGGTGTCGTCCCGGTATGGGATGTCAATTCGGCTGCCCGCGCTCCGGCCCCCACCGGTGCGGCGGCCTCCCCGGCCCACCGCCAAGGACCGGGAACCCCGTTCCCCGAAGGGCTCCACCCGCATGCCAGTGCTCACACGGCTCGTCCTGCCGCACGCCGACCCCCGTGTGACCACCGAGCTGCCCACCCCCGTGACCGAGGACGCCGCCTTCGGCCTGCTCCGCGCCCGCTGGACCGGCCGCGGCCTCGAACTCACCGGCTTCGCCCGTCCGCACGGCCTCGACACCGGCCGCCCCGGCTCCGCCTGGACCTGGCTGACCCTGCGCCACCCCGACGACGCGCAGCCGCCCGTCCACGTGCGCTCCAGACCCCGGCGCCTGCCCGAGGTCACCGACGACAGCGCCCAGCCCGAGTACAACCACGACTGGTCCGGCTTCACCGCCCTGATCGAGCCCGGCCGGCTGCGCCGCGGCACCGAGTGGCTGCTCGGCGACTGGCAGATCGAGGCCACCCTCTTCACCCGCCCCCGCCCCACCCGGCTGCGCCGCCAGTACGGCACGCTCGCCCCGCACTGGTGCGGCTCGGGCGAGTACCCGCCGGCCCGCTGGGTCGACCGCGACGTCCGGCTCCAGCCGCACTTCGGCGACGGCCGGCTGTGCCTGCTGCTCGAACGCCCCGCCGTCCGGCTCACCGACGCCTCCCCCGCCGGCGACGGCCTCGACCTGCGCGGCACCGCCGACCACTGCCCCGCCGGCACCCAGCTGCGACTGCGCCACCGGCAGAGTGACGCCGTCATCGAGCGGCCCGTCACCCGTACGGGCAACACCTTCGCCGTCCACCTGCCGTACCGGCCGTTCACCGCGGACGGGCACGGCGCCGGCGACCTCGAACACTGGGACGCCGAGCTGCTGCGCCCCGACGGCGGCACCGACCGGCTCGTCCTGGACGAGCGCAGCGGCCCGGTGGCCGCCCAGCACCCGCTGCCGGACGCCCTGGACCGGGCGCTCTACCTCAAGCACCTCGCCGACGGCCGGCTCCAGCTCTGCGTCCAGCCAGCGGCCGGCCTGATCGACCGGATCGCCGTCCGGGCCGGCGGCTTCGAGCTCGGGGGGCACTGCCCGGATCCGGCCGCCGAACGGCTGGAACTGGTCCTGCGGCACACCGGTACGGCCGGCGAGGTCCGCCGCCCGGTCGAGGCCGGCGCGGACGGCCGGTTCCGGGTGCAGGTGCCCGCCACCCGCACCGGCTCGGACGGCACCGCGCTGCCGTTGCGCAAGGGCATCTGGGAGGCCGTGCTGGAACCGGCCGACCGGTCCGGCCCGGCCCGCCCGTTGCTCGCCGCACCCGGCACGCTGTCCACGTTGCCCGCCGCCACCGAGACCGGCGGCAAGCGGATCCTGCTCCAGCGCCGCTGGCACGACACCCTACTGGTGGACTCCACGCCGGTGCTCACCGCCACCGAGCGCAGCGCCTGGACCCAGGCCCGCCAGCGCGCCGCCGCCTACCCGGCCGCCCGGCGCGAGCCGCTGCGCGAGGCCGTCCTGTACGACGTGTTCGGCGGCCGCGGCTACGCCGACTCCCCGCGCGCGGTGCACGCCGAACTCGTCCGCCGCAACCTGCCGTTGGAGCACCTCTGGGTGGTCGACGACGCCCAGGCCGACCTGCCGCCCGGGGTCACCCCGGTGCGCATCTGGAGCCCCGAGTGGTACCGGGCGCTGGCCACCTGCCGCTACCTGGTCGGCAACACCCACTTCCCGGACTTCCTGGAACGCCGCCCCGGCCAGGTGGTCGTGCAGACCTGGCACGGCTCGCTGCTGAAGCGCATCGCCCACGACGTCGACAACCCCTGGCTGGCCGACCACGGCTACCTGGACGCGCTCGACCGCGAGACCCCGCACTGGAGCCTGCTGGTCTCCCCCAGCCCGTTCGCCACCCCGATCCTGCGGCGGGCGTTCCGCTACGACGGCGAGATCCTGGAGACCGGCTACCCGCGCAACGACCTGCTGGCCAGGGCCGACGAGCGCACCGCCGCGGCCGTCCGCCGCCGGCTCGGCATCCCCGACGGCAAGCGGATCGTGCTGTACGCGCCGACCTGGCGGGAGGACCAGCAGCGCGGCGACGGCGAGGGCTTCCGGCTCGACCTGCGGCTGGACCTCGACCACGCCCGCCGCACCCTCGGCCGGGACCACGTCCTGCTGGTCCGCCCGCACGCGCACGTCCGCGAGCCGCTGCCGGGCGCCGGGGACGGCTTCCTGTACGACTGCGCCGACTACCCCGACGTGCAGGAGCTGCTGCTGGTCGCGGACGTGCTGGTGACCGACTACTCGTCGATCATGTTCGACTTCGCGATCACCGGCCGCCCGGTGTACTTCTTCACCTACGACCTGGAGCACTACCGCGACACCCTGCGCGGCTTCTACTTCGACTTCGAGCCGGAGGCCCCCGGGCCGCTCGTCCCCAGCTCGGCCGGGCTGCTCGGCGCGCTGCGCGAACTCGCCGACGGCGGCGCCGCGCTGCCCGCCGGGTACGCCGAGCGCTACCGCCGCTTCCGGGCCGCCCACTGCGCGCTGGACGACGGCGGCGCGGCCCGCCGGGTGGTCGACCGGATGCTCGAACTCGGCGGAGCGGAAAGGTAGTTCAGGAAAAGTGGTAGCTCCGCCAGGGCCGCCACACCTCGTCCGCGTCGAACCGGGAGAGGCCGAAGCCCGGCACCGGGAACGACGCCCGGAAGCCGCGCATCTGCTCGTACGCCTGGTCCAGCACGTCGTCCGGCAGGCCGTGCGCCACCGTCACGTGCGGGTGGTACGGGAAGGCCAGCTCGCGGGCCAGCGGGCCGGAGCGGATGTCCGCCTCCAGCAGCCGGCACTCCTGGGCGCCCTCCTCGACCCGGACGAAGACCACCGGGGAGACCGGGCGGAAGGTGCCGCTGCCGCGCAGCAGCATCCGGAACGGCCGGCGCGCCGCCGCCACGGCCGCCAAGTGCTCCTCGATCTTCGGCAGCATGTCGGCCGGCACCTCGGTCGGCGGCAGCAGCGTGACGTGCGTCGGTATAGACCGGGCCAGCGGATCGCCGTGCCCGGCCCGGGCGTCCTGGATCGCCGTGCCGTACGGGTCCGGAACGCTCACGGACACGCCGATGGTGAGGACCTCCGGGAGGTCCTCACCATCGGGCAGGGCTGTGAAGGGAGTCACCGCTTGGCAGCCGGAAGGAAGCCCATCCGGTCGTACACCGACTCCAGCGTCTGCGACGCCACCGCGCGGGCCTTCTCCGCACCGATCTCCAGCACCCGGTCCAGCTCGGCCGGGTCGTCCAGGTACATCCGGGTGCGCTCCTGGAAGGGGGTGACCCACTCGGTGAACAGCTCGGCCAGCTCGGTCTTCAGGGCGCCGTACATCTTGCCCTCGAAGTGCGCGACCAGCTGGTCGATCGACTGGCCGCTGAGCGCGGAGTGGATGCGCAGCAGGTTGGAGACGCCGGGCTTCTCGTCCTCGTCGTAGGAGACGACGGTGCCGGTGTCGGTGACGGCGCTCTTGAACTTCTTGGCGCTGACCTTCGGCGCGTCCAGCAGGTTGACCAGACCCTTGTCCGAGGCAGCGGACTTGCTCATCTTGGCGCCCGGGTCCTGGAGGTCCTGGATCTTCGCCGTCTCCCGGAGGATGTACGGCTTCGGCACCGTGAAGGTGGGGCTGTACCGGGTGTTGAAGCGCTCGGCGAGGTCCCGGGTGAGCTCCAGGTGCTGGCGCTGGTCCTCGCCGACCGGGACGGCGTCCGCCTGGTAGAGCAGGACGTCCGCGACCATGAGGACCGGATAGGTGAACAGGCCGACCGTGGCGCTCTCGGCGCCGTGCCGGGCGGACTTGTCCTTGAACTGGGTCATCCGGGAGGCCTCGCCGAAGCCGGTGAGGCAGTTCATCACCCAGGCGAGCTGCGCGTGTTCGGGCACGTGCGACTGGATGAACAGCGTGCAGTGGTCCGGGTCCAGGCCGGCGCCGAGCAGCTGGGCGGCCGAGATCCGGGTGTTCTCGCGCAGCACCTTCGGGTCCTGCGGCACGGTGATCGCGTGCAGGTCGACCACCATGTAGAAGGCGTCGTTGTCCTTCTGCAGGTCGACCCACTGGCGCACCGCGCCCAGGTAGTTGCCGAGGTGGAACGAGCCGGAGGTGGGCTGGATCCCGGAGAGCACCCGGGGACGGTCCTTGACCGGACCAGTGACCGCTGCGTTGACCATGCGGGCCATTGTTCCAGTTCCACCGCCCGGTCAGGAAACCTCTGCCCCTGGAGGTTCCGACAGTGTGACGGCACTCACCCTGACCCGGGCGACCCGCCGGCCCTCCAGCTTGGCCACCGCCAGCAGCACCCCGGCACCGCCCCCGACCGGCACGCGCACCTGGTCGCCGTCCCTGGGCAGCCGGCCGAGCGAGGCGACCAGGCAGCCGGCCACCGTCTCGTACGGGCCCTCGGGCAGGGTGACGCCGGTCTCCTCGGTGAAGTCACCGAGGTTCAGCAGACCGTCCAGCTCTATGCCGCCGCCGGCCAGCCGGCGGGTGGTGGCGGTCTCCGGGCGGTCGTACTCGTCCCGGATCTCGCCGATGACCTCCTCGACCAGGTCCTCCAGGGTGACGATGCCGGCGGTGCCGCCGTACTCGTCCACCACGATGGCCAGGTGGTGGCCCTCGCGGCGCATCTCGCCCATCGCCTCCAGCACCAGCTTGGTGCTGGGCAGCAGCTTGACCGGGCGGGCCAGGTCGCGGACCTTGGCCGCCTGTTCGCCGCGCGCGCCGTACAGGTCGCGGACGTGGACGAAGCCGACCACCGCGTCGGCGCTGCCCTCGACCACCGGGTAGCGCGAGTGCGGCGAGGTGTCGGCCTGGTGGCGGACGGCGGGCAGCGGGCGTTCGGCGTCGAGGAAGGTCACCTCGGTGCGCGGGACCATCACCTCGCGCAGCTGTCGCTCCCCGGCGGAGAACACGTCCGCGATCATGGCCCGTTCGTCGCTGCCGAGTTCGGTGTTGGCGGCGACCAGGCCGCGGAGCTCCTCGGAGCTCATCGAGCCGCGGCCGGCGGCCGGGTCGCTGCCGAGCAGCCGGACCATCAGGTTGGTGGAGTGCCCGAGCAGCCAGATCACCGGGCGCAGCACGACGGACATGACGTCCACCACCGGCGCGGCGGTCACCGCGATGGACTCGGCGCGCTGGAGGCCGATCCGCTTGGGGGTGAGCTCGCCGAGCACCAGGGAGACGTAGCTGATCACCAGGGTGAGGCCGACCAGGGCGATCGCGTCGGCGACGCCCTCGGTGAGCCCGGCCTTCACGAAGAACGGGGCGACCTTGCCGGCCAGGGTGTCCGCGCCGAAGGCGGCGGACAGGAAGCCCATGCAGGTCACGCCGACCTGGACGGCGGCGAGGAAGCGGTTGGGGTCGGCTGCCAGGTGCGCGGCCCGGGCCGACCGCCGGGTGCCGCGCGCCTCCAGCGTCCGGATCTGGCCTTCGCGCAGCGAGATCAGCGAGATCTCGGCGACGTTGAACAGGCCGCCCAGCAGGATGAAGACGAGGACGAGCGCGGCGTCCCCGAAGGTTTCGTTCACAGCGCGCCAGTGTAGGCGGGTCGGTGGACAGCGGCGGCCCGCCGCCCCCGGGGAGGGGACGGCGGGCCGCCGGACTGCTCAGAGGGCTCAGATGAGGCCGAGCTCCTGGACCGCGTCGCGCTCCTCGGTCAGCTCCTTGACCGAGGCGTCGATGCGGGCGCGCGAGAAGTCGGAGATCTCCAGGCCCTGGACGATCTCGAACCTGCCGTCCTTGGTGGTGACCGGGAAGGACGAGATCAGGCCGGCCGGGACGCTGTAGGAGCCGTCGGAGACGACACCCATGGAGGTCCAGTTGCCCTCGGCGGTGCCGTTGACCCAGGTGTACACGTGGTCGATGGCGGCGTTGGCGGCCGAGGCGGCCGAGGAGGCGCCGCGGGCCTCGATGATGGCGGCGCCGCGCTTGGCGACGGTCGGGATGAAGTCCTTCTCCAGCCAGGCCTGGTCGCTGCCGACGGCCTCGAAGGCCGGCTTGCCAGCGACCTCGGCGTGGAAGATGTCCGGGTACTGGGTGGCGGAGTGGTTGCCCCAGATGGTGACGCGCTTGATGTCGGAGACCAGGGCGCCGGTCTTGGCGGAGAGCTGGCCGACCGCGCGGTTGTGGTCCAGACGGGTCATCGCGGTGAAGCGCTCGGCCGGGACGTCCGGGGCGTTGCGCTGGGCGATCAGGGCGTTGGTGTTGGCCGGGTTGCCGACCACGAGGACCTTGATGTCGTCCGCGGCGTGGTCGTTGATGGCCTTGCCCTGCGGGCCGAAGATGCCGCCGTTGGCCTGCAGCAGGTCGCCGCGCTCCATGCCCGCGGTGCGCGGACGGGCGCCGACCAGCAGGGCGACGTTGGCGCCGTCGAAGGCCTCGTTCGGGTTGTCGGTGATCGTGATGTCGCGCAGCAGCGGGAAGGCGCAGTCGACGAGCTCCATGGCGGTGCCCTCGGCGGCCTTCAGGCCCTGCGGGATCTCCAGGAGGCGCAGGTTCACCGGCACGTCGGCACCGAGCAGGTGGCCCGAGGCGATGCGGAAGAGCAGCGCGTAGCCGATCTGGCCGGCCGCTCCGGTGATGGTGACGTTGACGGGGGTGCGGGTCATTTCTACCTTCTCCAGCAAATCGCCAGGTGCCCCAGGCACACCGGCGCACTGGAGCCGAGGATGGTCTCTCGACGTCGAGAGACCGGCGTCAGGTTATCGCAAAGGGAAGCGTACGCCGCGTGTGCGGGCCTGGCTGATGCGTCACAGAGGACGACGGCCCCCGCCGGGCAGAAACCGGGCGGGGGCCGTCATGGCGGATCGGTGCCTGTGATCAGTGCTTGGGGCGGCCGATCAGCTGGCCGATGTTGTCGAGCAGCGGGAACTCCAGCCACGGATTCGGCTGGGCCACCAGGGTCAGCAGCACGATCGACGAGCCGAGGAAGGCCAGCACGATCACGTCGGTGAAGCGGCTGCGCACCGCGAGCATCCCGACCTCGGGCAGCACCAGCCGCAGCACGGCGCCGAGCAGCACGCCGCCACCGAGGATCAGCAGCCCGTACTTGAAGCCGTCCTTGAAGTCGGCGAAGTAGGTGACCGCGAGCCCGGCGCCGACCACCAGCAGGACCAGCGTTATCGGCCACTGCCGGACCGGCAGGGCGTGCTCGCGCCCGAAGGCCGCGGCCGAGCCCTCGGGCGGCAGGGTGCCAGTGGTCTTGACCGGCCTGCGCCGGGACCGTGCCGGTCGTGGCTCAGACATGCTCGCCGTCCCTCGTGTGGTGTCAGACGCCGGCGCGGCGCTCGGCCGCCTCGACGATGTTGTTCAGCAGCATCGCGCGGGTCATCGGGCCCACGCCGCCCGGGTTCGGGGAGATCCAGCCGGCCACCTCGGCCACGCCCGGGTGCACGTCGCCGACGATCTTGCCCTCGCTGCGGCTGACGCCCACGTCCAGCACCGCCGCGCCCGGCTTGATGTCCTCCGGCTTGACCAGGTGCGGCACACCCGCGGCGGCCACGATGATGTCGGCCTTGCGCAGGTGGTAGCCGAGGTCCCGGGTGCCGGTGTGGCACAGGGTCACGGTGGCGTTCTCGCTGCGGCGGGTCAGCAGCAGGCCGATCGAGCGGCCGACGGTGATGCCGCGGCCGATCACGACCACCTCGGCGCCGTTGATCTCGACGTCGTGCCGACGCAGCAGCTCGACGATGCCGAGCGGGGTGCAGGGCAGCGGGCCCTCGATGCCCAGCGCGAGCCGGCCGAGCGAGGTCGGGTGCAGGCCGTCCGCGTCCTTGTCCGGGTCCATCAGCTCCAGGACCGGGTTCTGGTCCAGGCCCTTGGGCAGCGGCAGCTGGACGATGTAGCCGGTGCACGCCGGGTCGGCGTTGAGCTCGCGGACGACGTTCTCGACGTCCTCCTGGCTGGCGGTGGCGGGCAGTTCGCGCTGGATCGAGGCGATGCCGACCTCGGCGCAGTCCTTGTGCTTCCCGTTGACGTACCACCGGCTGCCCGGGTCGTCGCCGACCAGGACGGTGCCGAGGCCGGGCGTGATGCCCTTCGCCTTGAGGGCCGCCACGCGGGCGGCGAGTTCGGACTTGATCGCGGCGGCGGTGGCCTTGCCATCGAGAATCTGGGCAGTCATGACCCCATTCTCCCGGATCGCGGCAAGGCGCCGTACCACAGCCCGCCCCTGGGCCTGTCGCCGGACCGGACGGGCACGGAAGGTCCGGGCCGCGTTGCGGTTGCGCCACAGTCTCGGTACCGGCGTCAAGGCAGCTGGACACGGCCCTGCCGTCTGTTTGACGATATGCGGGCATACCCTGCCGCGACCGGCCCGGTGACGGGCCGACGGACACCACGGCGGGGCGTACCCGGGGGAAAGAGCCAGTGAGCCGACCACACGAGACCGCGCCGCCCGATCACCGCCGCGGCGCCGTGACCGCCGCCCTGCCGTCGACGATTCCGCTCGCTCCGCACCCAGCACGTTCCTGAGCCGCCGATGCCGGGCGCCACGGCCCCACCGCCGCAGCGTCAGCGCGCCCGGCCGGCGTCCCGTTCGTCCGGTGTCCCGCTCGTCCGGTGTCCCGACCCACCGGCCGGTTCCGGGGCCTCCGCCGTCCCGTCCCCACGTCCCGTATCTGCCCGGAGGCATCGATGAGTTACCCGCCCGATCCGAACAACCCGTACAGCCAGCCGCCGCAGCCCGGGTACGGCTACCCGCAGCAGGCCCCGCCGGCCGCCGGGTACGGCTACCCGCAGGCGGCCCCGATGCAGGCCCCGATGTACGGGTACCCGCCGGCCGTGCCGCAGTCCATGCCGGGCATGGTGGTCACCAGCCGGGTGCTGCTGTTCATCATCGGCGCGGTGCAGATCATCGGTGCGGGCATCATCCTGACCGGTGCCGCGGTGACGAAGACGGTCACCGACCGGGCCCGCGACAGCTACGAGAGCGACCCGTTCGGCGGGTTCGGCGGCGCGGCGACCGGCGTGCTGGTGGTCGTCGGCATCGTGGCCCTGCTCTTCGCGGTGTTCTCCATCACGCTGGGCGTGAAGTTCGGCCAGGGCGGTCCGGCCGTTCGCATCACCACTCTGGTGTACGGCTCGCTGGGCGCGCTGTGGGGCCTGGTGATGTTCCTCGGCTCGTTCGCCAACAAGGTGAACCCGGCGCCCGGCTTCGTCTTCGCGGTGATGTGGCTGGCGGTCTCGATCCTCATGATCGTCGGGATGTCCACCAGGGACGGCGTCGCCTGGTTCGCCCGGCCGCGCTACTGAGCCACCGGCTGATCGCGAAGAGCGGCCTGGCTCCCTCCGTGGAGGGGACCAGGCCGCTCTGTCGTACCGTCACACGATCAGTGCGTCACGCGATCAGTGGAAGAAGTGCCGCGCGCCGGTGAAGTACATCGTCACGCCCGCCTCGGCGGCGGCCGCGATGACCTCCTCGTCCCGGATCGAACCGCCCGGCTGGACGATCGCCTTCACGCCCGCGGCGATCAGGATCCCCGGGCCGTCCGGGAACGGGAAGAAGGCGTCCGAGGCCGCGTACGATCCCTTGGCCCGCTCGCCGGCCCGCTCGACCGCGAGCTTGCAGGAGTCGACCCGGTTGACCTGGCCCATGCCGACGCCGACCGAGGCGCCGTCCTTGGCCAGCAGGATCGCGTTGGACTTGACGGCCCGGCAGGCCCGCCAGGCGAAGGCCAGCTCGGCCAGCTCCGCCTCGGACAGCGCCTCACCGGTGGCCAGCGTCCAGGTCGACGGGTCGTCGCCCTCGGCGTGCACCCGGTCGGTGTCCTGGAGCAGCACGCCACCGGAGATCGGGCGCACCTCCTGGCGGTTGGCCGGCGCCTCTGGGGCGACCAGCACCCGCAGGTTCTTCTTGCGGGCCAGCACCTCGACCGCGCCGTCCTCGTAGCCGGGGGCCACGACGACCTCGGTGAAGATCGGGGCGATCTGCTCGGCCAGCTCGACGGTGACCGGGCGGTTCACCGCGATCACACCGCCGTACGCGGAGACCGGGTCGCACTCGTGCGCCTTGCGGTGCGCCTCGGCGACGTCGGCGCCGGTCGCGATGCCGCACGGGTTGGCGTGCTTGATGATCGCGACGGCCGGCTCGGCGTGGTCGTACGCGGCGCGGCGGGCGGCGTCGGTGTCGACGTAGTTGTTGTACGACATCTCCTTGCCGTGCAGCTGCTGCGCGCCGGCCAGACCGCCGCTGCCGTCGCTGTACAGCGCGGCGCCCTGGTGCGGGTTCTCGCCGTAGCGCAGCACGTTCTGCCGCTCCCAGGTGGCGCCCAGGAACTCCGGGAACCCCGCGGCGGAGCCGCTGATGTTCGCAGCGTCGCTGGGCGCGTAGCCGGCCTCGAACCAGGAGGCGACGGCCACGTCGTACGCGGCGGTGTGGGCGAACGCGGCACCGGCCAGGCGCTTGCGGGTGGCCAGGTCGAAGCCGCCCTCCTGGACGGCCCTGAGCACGTCGCCGTAGCGGGCCGGGTCGACCACGACGGCCACCGACGGGTGGTTCTTGGCGGCGGCGCGGACCATGCTCGGGCCGCCGATGTCGATCTGCTCGACGCACTCGTCCGGGGTGGCGCCCGAGGCGACGGTGGCCTTGAACGGGTAGAGGTTCACCACGACCAGGTCGAAGGGCTCGACGCCCAGCTCGGCCAGCTGTGCGCGGTGCGACTCCAGGCGCAGGTCGGCGAGCACGCCGGCGTGCACGCGGGGGTGCAGCGTCTTCACGCGCCCGTCCAGGCACTCCGGGAAGCCTGTCAGCTCGGAGACCTCGGTCACCGGGACGCCGGCGGCGGCGATCCGGCCGGCGGTGGAGCCGGTGGAGACGATGGCGACCCCGGCGGCGTGCAGGCCCTGGGCCAGCTCCTCCAGACCGGTCTTGTCGTACACGCTGATCAGCGCGCGACGGATCGGACGAACGTTCTCCGAAACGGGGGGCGTGGTGGAGCTGGCACTCATGCCGGAATCCATACCTTTCGGTCCTCGATACGGTGACCCTCGCGGGCCAGCCGGCCCACGACGTCGACGAGCAGCTTGCGCTCGACAGTCTTGATGCGCTCGTGCAGCGCTTCGCCGCCATCGGCGTGATCGGCGTCGGCGACCTCGACGACGCCCTGCGCGATGATCGGCCCGGTGTCCACCCCGGCGTCGACCAGGTGGACGGTGCAGCCGGTGACCTTGACCCCGTACGCGAGCGCGTCGGTGACGCCGTGGGCGCCGGGGAAGGACGGCAACAGCGCGGGGTGGGTGTTGACGATCCGTCCCGCGAAGGCCGCGATGAACTCGGGGCCGAGGATCTTCATGAAGCCGGCCGAGACCACCAGGTCCGGCTCGTACCCGGCGACGGACGCGGTCAGCGCGCGGTCCCAGTCGGCCCGGTCCGGGTAGTCCTTCACGCGGTGGACGAAGGTCGGCAGCCCCGCCTTCTCGGCGCGCTCCAGACCCGCGATGCCGTCCCGGTCCGCGCCCACCGCCACGATCCCGGCCCCGTAGGCCGGGTCGGCGGCGGCGTCGATCAGCGCCTGCAGATTGGTGCCCGAGCCGGAGACCAGCACCACCAGGCGGGCCGGTCCGGGCGTACGGGGCGGGAAGAGCTGGGCGGGGGCGGCGGCCACTACGCGATTCTCCGTAGGTCGGGCGCCGCCCGCTGGTACGTCCACCGGCGGTGGGGCCACTACGAACGGCAGGTCGAGCGAGGGGGAACACAAGGAGAACCCGCCGCGACGCGGGCCCCGGGAACCGATCTGAGCTGCTGACCGTCACCACGATAACGGCTGGTCGGAGGGCCTCCGAACCCTCCTCCCGGCGCTACGCGCGTAGTTGAGACGGGGATCTCCCCGCGGCCGAGCGGCAGGCCGCCGGGGGCCCGCCGGACGGCTGCGGGATCATAGGGGGCGCGGGCGACCGCACCACCGACCGAGAAGGAATGGCTGAACCATGAGCAGCGGTGACAACACCGGCGAGCGCAACCCCTTCGCGCCGCCGCCGGCGGATGCCCCGGACCAGCCGTGGCAGCCGCGCACCCCCCGGCCCGGCGAAGGCCCCGAACGCCCCGACGGCGAAGGCGCCGGCGAACACCCCCAGGTGCCGCCGCCGCACCCGTGGGGCCCCGGCCCCCAGGGCGGCGACGGCTGGCAGCCCCGCCCGCCGGCCCCGCAGCCGCCCCGGCTCGACCCCACCGACCCGGCCCAGCGCAAGGCCCGCAACGCGGCGCTCGCCGGGCTGTTCGCGCTGATCTGCGTGCTCGCCGGCTTCCACTGGGTCGCACTGTTCGTCGGCGCGCTCGGGATCCTGTGGGGCATCACCGCGATGCGCGCGCCGAAGCCGTCCGCGACCGACCCGGTCGGCATCGCCCCCTCGGCGTCGAACCCGCTCACTCCGGCCGCCCTCTCCGGGATCCTCACCGGGGCGATGACCGTCATGGTCGCGTCCTCGGTGATCGGCCTCGGGCTGTACTACCAGGACTACGTCACCTGCGTTCAGGACTCCCTGACCTCGGTCGGCGCCGACAACTGCAGCCGGCTGGCGCCGCAGTGGTACGTGGACCTGGTCGGGAACGGCAACTAGCTCCCTAGGACGCGCGCCCGCTCAGCCGCACCACCGCGGCGTGCACGCGGGCGCGCAGCAGCCAGGCGGACCGGCGCACGCGGCCGGCCCGCCCGGTGAGGGCCGCCGGTTCCGGACTGCCCGGGCTCAGCGCCCGGTACCGCACCAGCAGCGCACCCGGCACCGCCACGACGGCGAACCAGCCCGCCGCCGCCAGGCCCGTCCAGCAGGGCACCGGCCCCAGCCAGGCCATCCGGCCACCGGCCAGCGCGCCACCGGACAGCCCGGCCAGGGCAGCCGCCCCGGCCCCGGTCAGCAGGGCCGCCGCCGCGGCCGCCAGCGCCGTCGCCGCGGGATGCCACGGCTCCTCGTCCGTTGCACCCGTCGCTGCGGCGCGGCCCAGCAGCAGTGCCGGGACCACCCCGGCCAGTACGGGCAGCACCACCACCGCCAGCCGCCAGCCCCCCGGGCCCGACTCCGGTAGCAGCGCGAACAACGGGAACTCGGGCACCGGGCCGAGCGCCGTACCGCCCGGCGCCACCACCGTCCCCTCCCCCACCGCGAACCCTGGCCCCAGCGCGTACGCCGCGCCCCACACCACGGCGTTCGGCAGCAGCACCACCGCCATCAGCACCAGCGCCACCACCGCCGTCGACCCCCGGCCCAGCACCGCCATCCCCCGGCCGCCCCCGACCACCGCGTCCGACACCGCCGCGACCGCGACCAGCACCCCGCCCGCCGCCACCAGCCCCGCCCCGGCCGCCAGCGCCGACCGGCGCACCACCCCCGCACAGCCCGTCGGACGGGCCCACACCGGCAGTCGGTCCAGCACCGGCCGGGCATCGGTCTCGGCCCGGGGTGTCGGGGCCTGGGACGTCGCAGCCGAACGGACACCCGCGCCGACCGCCAGCGCGGCCAGCAGCCCCACCGCCACGACGTCCGGCAGCACCCGCGAGCGGAACAGGCCCCCACCAGCGCAGTGCACCACCACAGCGACCGCCACCCCGCAGTACCCCGCCCACACCGCCACCGGGCCGCCCCACCGCGACCGCAGCCCCCGCCGCGCCGCCACCCGGGCGCCCGCCCGGAAGAGCTGAACCACCGCCAGCACCCCCAGCAGCAACGGCGTGACCGTCAGCGGAGCCTCCGCACCCCCGCGCAGCACCGGCGCACCGTGCCCCAGCAGCCACAGCGCCCCCGCCAGCCGGGTGGCACCCGCCGCTCCGTTGTCCGCGTTCGGCGTCGCCACCCACAGCCCGAGCACCGGCACCCCGACCACCGCCAGGCCGACCAGCGCCATCCGCACCCCGGCCAGCAGGTCGGCCGGCACGGGACGAACGCCCAGTTCGCCCGGCACCTCCAGGATCGGACGGCCCATCAGCTGCGTCATGTGCCTCATGGTGCCAAGGCGACTCGCCATGCTCCGTGAAGCGGCAAACTGCCGTCGTGTCCCAGATTATTGGCTTATGCGCATCTTCAGACCCTGCCCCCAAGCCGCCGACGCCCCGGCACGGAGCGTCTGATGACCACGCCGCCCACCCGCACCGGCCAGGACGCGACCGGCCTCCTCCGGACACTGACCCCCCGTGAGGTCCAGGCGCTCGCCCACCTCGCCGCCGGCCACGACGTCCACCGGACCGCCGCCGCCCTCGACATCACCCCCGCCACAGCCCGCAACCACCTCCACCGCGCCATGCGCAAACTCGGCGCAGCAACGGAGGCCGACGCCGTGGCCCTCGCCGCCCACCTCCGGGGGACGGCAGCCCCGGAAGCCGAGGCAGCGCAACCACCGCGGGCCCAAGAGCGGCCCCCGGTGGTCGGCACCAAGAAGCACACCCCCGCAGCCGACGACCCCGCCGCCCCCCAGGCGAACCCCCACCCTGGGGAAGGCGGCAAGACCACCCCCAGCGACAACCACCTGCCAACCCCACCCGGCGCGGCCAACCCCCGTACCACCGCCCGACAGGGCGACCAGCCCACAGCGGAACCGCCGCTTGACCAACACCGCGAGCACAGCACGACAACCGGCCGGCGCAGCGACGTATCGGGCGGGCGCGACGAGGCTGCCGCTCGACACGACCGACTCGCCGACACGGCCCGCGCCGGCAGCGAACACCCGGCCGCCTCACCCGGCCCGGCTGCGAAGCCCGCCACAGCCCCCGCCGCCCGGCGAGGCGACCAGCGCCCTGCGGAGCCGCCGCTCGACGAGCGCAGCGCGTCGAGCGGCGGGCCCGGCGAGGCGGCCGTCCGGTTCCGTGAGCCGACCCGCCGGCCTGCCGGCACGGCGCCCGGGCAACGCCGGGCGTCGGACGGCAGGCACGACGGGCCGGTGAGCGGGCGCGGGAAGACCGCCGACAGGCACGCCGAGGCGGCCGGCCGGCGCAGCAAGCGTGACGGCGAACCGGCCCCGGGGACGTTCGAAGAGGTGTACGAAGGGGCGCATGCGCGGTTGGTGCAGCAGGTGTTCCTGCTGACGGCGTGCAGGCATCGGGCGCTGCACTGCGTGCGGCGGGCGTTCGGGGAGGCGCGGCGGGGGTGGAAGAAGGTGGTCGGGACGGGGGATCCGGAGGGGTGGGTGCGGGGGCGGGCGTGTGAGTTGGCGTTGTCGCCGTGGCATCGGGGTGGGCCGCAGCGGGCGCATGCGTGGCGGTTGCCGCATCGGCGGATCAAGGTGCAGCCGGCGGACGAGTCGCAGGCGGTGCTGCCGGATCACGACCGGCTGACGGACCGGGACCGGGCGCTGCTGAAGGCGCTGAAGCGGCTGTCCCGGCCACAGCGGCGGGCGCTGGTGCTGCATGACGGGCTGGGGCTGCCGGCCGCCGCCGTGGCGGTGGAGGTGGAGTCGACGCTGGCGGCCGCGGAGCGGCGGGTGTGGGCGGCGCGGACGGCGTTGGCGCGGTGGGTGCCGGACCTGGTGGGATCGGATCCGGCGGCGCCGGGGTTCGCGGACCGGTTGAGCGGCTTGCTGCACCGGGCGGCGGTGCGGGGGTGTCCGGAGCCGCATCGGCCGGCGGTGCCGGTGTTGCGGGCCCGGCACGGGTTGGTGAGTGCGGCGCGGACGGGGGCGGCGGCGCTGTTGACGGCGGCGGTGGGCGGGGCGGTGGCGCTGACGCTGGCAGGTGGGCGGCCGGCGGCGTTGTTCCAGCCGTCGGAGCCGCCGGAACCGCCGGTGTGTGCGGCCGCGCCCGAAGCGGGGGTGCCGGTGGTGCCGGGCGGGCCGCCGGGCGGGATCAGCAGTCTGTGGTGCAGCCTGACGCCGGGGGTGGAGGCGGTCGTGGTGGATCCGCCGCCTCGGGCGGTCGGGCTGTGGGAGCTGCCGCCGGCGGCGGGCCGGGGGACGGAGGCCCCGCCGCCGCAGGGACCGCCGACGTGTGCCCGTTGGGCGCTGCCACCCTGCACCCCGGCACGCTGAAACCCGGCGCGCCAAAAGCGAGTGCCCCTGCCCGGCGAACCGGGCAGGGGCACTCGCGTGAGCCGGGCTGGGGTCAGCCGGCGATGATCTCGCGCGCCAGGCGGGCGGTCTCGGACGGCGTCTTGCCGACCTTGACACCGGCGGCCTCCAGGGCCTCCTTCTTGGCCTGGGCGGTGCCCGAGGAGCCGGAGACGATGGCGCCGGCGTGGCCCATGGTCTTGCCCTCGGGGGCGGTGAAGCCCGCGACGTAGCCGACGACCGGCTTGGTGACGTGCTCGGCGATGTAGGCCGCGGCACGCTCCTCGGCGTCGCCGCCGATCTCACCGATCATGACGATGAGCTCGGTCTCCGGGTCCTCCTGGAACGCCTTGAGGGCGTCGATGTGGGTGGTGCCGATGACCGGGTCACCGCCGATGCCCACGGCCGAGGAGAAGCCGATGTCGCGCAGCTCGTACATGAGCTGGTAGGTCAGGGTGCCGGACTTCGAGACCAGACCGATCTTGCCGGAGCTGGTGATGTCGGCCGGGATGATGCCGGCGTTCGACTGCCCGGGGCTGATCAGGCCGGGGCAGTTCGGGCCGATGATCCGGGTCTTGTTGGCCTTGGAGCCGGCGTAGGCCCAGAAGGCGGCGGTGTCGTGCACCGGGACGCCCTCGGTGATGACGACGGCCAGGCCGATCTCGGCGTCGATGGCCTCGACGACGGCGTCCTTGGTGAACTTCGGCGGCACGAAGATGACGGTGACATCGGCACCGGTCTTCTCGATGGCCTCGGCGACGGAGCCGAAGACGGGCACCTCGGTGCCGTCGACGTCGACCGTGGTGCCGGCCTTGCGCGGGTTGACACCGCCGACGATCTGGGTGCCGGAGGCGAGCATGCGGCGGGTGTGCTTCATGCCCTCGGAGCCGGTCATGCCCTGAACGATGACCTTGCTGTCCTTGGTAAGGAAGATAGCCATGGTGTGAAAGTCCCCTTCCTTACTTGTTGGCCAGCTCGGCGGCGCGGTCCGCGGCGCCGTCCATGGTGTCCACCTGCTGGACCAGCGGGTGGTTGGCGTCGGTCAGGATCTTGCGACCCAGCTCGGCGTTGTTGCCGTCCAGGCGGACGACGAGCGGCTTGGTGACGTTCTCGCCCTTGCTCTCCAGGAGCGCGAGGGCCTGCACGATGCCGTTGGCGACCGCGTCGCAGGCGGTGATGCCGCCGAAGACGTTGACGAAGACGGACTTGACGTCCGCGTCGCCCAGGATGATCTCCAGGCCGTTGGCCATGACCTCGGCGGAGGCGCCGCCGCCGATGTCGAGGAAGTTGGCGGGCTTGACGCCGCCGTGGCTCTCACCGGCGTAGGCGACCACGTCGAGGGTGCTCATGACGAGGCCCGCGCCGTTGCCGATGATGCCGACCTGGCCGTCGAGCTTGACGTAGTTCAGGCCCTTGGCCTTGGCGGCGGCCTCCAGCGGGTTGGCCGCGGCCTTGTCCTCCAGGGCCTCGTGCTCGGGCTGGCGGAACTCGGCGTTCTCGTCCAGCGAGACCTTGCCGTCGAGCGCGATGATCTTGCCGTCGCCGGACTTGATCAGCGGGTTGACCTCGACGAGGAGGGCGTCCTCCGCGATGAAGACCTTCCACAGCTTCTGCAGGACGTCGGCGACCTGGTCGGCGACCTCGGCCGGGAACTTCGCCGCGGCGACGATCTCGGCGGCCTTCTCCGGGGTGCAGCCCTCGTTGGCGTCGACCGGGATCTTGGCGAGCGCCTCGGGGTTCTCCTCGGCGACGACCTCGATCTCCACACCGCCCTCGACGCTGGCCATGGCCAGGAAGGTGCGGTTGGTGCGGTCCAGCAGGAACGAGACGTAGTACTCGTCCTTGATGTCGGCGGTCTGGGCGAGCATCACCTTGTGAACGGTGTGGCCCTTGATGTCCATGCCGAGGATCGCCTCGGCCTTGACGACGGCGTCGGCCGGGTCGGAGGCGAGCTTCACGCCGCCGGCCTTGCCTCGGCCACCCACCTTCACCTGAGCCTTGACGACGGCGCGGCCGCCGAAGCGCTCCGCGATGGCGGCAGCGTCTGCGGCGGTCTCGATGACATCACCGTCAAGCACGGGAACACCGTGCTTGGCGAAGAGGTCCCTCGCCTGGTACTCGAACAGGTCCACGTGTTTGTCCTTGTTCGTGGTCGCGGATTGTGTCTCTACGAGCGTGCCACGGCAGGATCTTCGCTGCGGGTCGTCGGGGCGGTGCGGGTACGCAGAGGTACGGCCTTGCGGCCCACACAGCCACGGGCGCACACGTCAATCAACACGCGCGTCACGTCCGTCTGGCAGGTTATCCCCGCAGGACGGGACTCTTTCGCCCGGGACCGGCCCGTCTTTGGTGAGAACCGTCACAGACAGCCTAAATGGGCGTGACAAACGCCCGGTCCACCGGTCGGGTGGATTCGCACGTCCGGGTGAATCCGTCCCCACTCCCTGGTCGGACCACCCGGTCAGGCCCCCTGGTCGGGCCCCTCTAGTTGGGTACTGGGATCGGCCGCTTCTCGATCGCCGCCGCCATGATCTCCGGGAAGGCGTCCGGGGTGCAGGCGAAGGCGGGCGCGCCGAGGGCTGCCAGCGCGGCGGCGTGGGCGTGGTCGTAGGCCGGCGCGCCTTCGTCGGAGAGGGCGAGCAGGGCGACGAACTGGACGCCGGCCGCCTTCATCGCGGCGACCCGCCGGAGCATCTCGTCCCGGATGCCGCCTTCGTAGAGGTCGCTGATCAGGACCACGATCGTCTCGGACGGGCGGGTGATCCTCGACTGGCAGTAGGCGAGGGCGCGGTTGATGTCGGTGCCGCCGCCGAGCCGGGTGGCGAAGAGCACGTCGACCGGGTCGCTGAGCTGTTCGGTGAGGTCGACCACCGAGGTGTCGAAGACGACCAGCCGGGTGTCGAGCGTCCGCATCGAGGCGAGCACCGCCCCGAAGACCGCCGAGTGGACGACGGACGGCGCCATCGAGCCGGACTGGTCGATGCAGAGGATGACGTCCTTCCGGACCGCCCGCTGGGCGCGGGCGTGGCCGACCAGCCGTTCGGGGACGACGGTGCCGTGCTCGGGCAGGTAGTTCTTCAGGTTGGCCCGGATGGTGCGGTCCCAGTCGATGTCGCGGTGGCGCGGGCGGTTCACCTTGGCGCTGCGGTCGAGGGCGCCGCCCAGGGTGGCCCTGGTCCGGTCGGCGAGCCGGCGCTCCAGGTCGGCGACGACCCGGCCGACGACGGCGCGGGCGGTCTCCCGGGTGGTCTCGGGCAGCGCGTGCTTGAGGGAGAGCAGGGTGCCGACGAGGTGGACGTCCGGTTCGACGGCGGCGAGCATCTCGGGTTCCAGCAGCAGCCGGTCCAGGCCGAGCCGGGTGATCGCGTCCTGCTGCATCAACTGCACGACGGTGGACGGGAAGTAGCTGCGAATGTCGCCGAGCCAGCGGGCCACCTGCGGGGCCGAGCCGCCGAGCCCGGCGGAGCGCCGGGCGCCGCGGCCCGGGCGGCCGGTCTCCTCGGGGGCGCCCCGGTAGAGCGCGGCGAGCGCGCCGTCCATCGCGGCGTCCCGGCCGCGCAGGGTGCAGCCGGTGCCGTCGGCCTCGCCACCGAGCACCAGTCGCCACCGGCGGAGGCGTTCGTCGGTCGTCGTCGCCATGGGGTCCTCCTTCACGGTCTCAACGGGGTGTTGTCTCGACGGGGTGTCGTCACGACGGGTGTCGTCACGACGGGGTGTCGTCACGACGGGTGTCGTCAGGTGTCGCGGCCGGCGGCCTGCCGGGGGATGAACGGCCGGACGCCGAGCAGCAGGGCCATCACCGGCACGGCGGCGTCGGCCCGGGCACGGTCGAGTTCACCGGCAGCGGGCTCGGCGAGGGGTTCGGCGTCGAGGGGGCCGGACGCGACCCGGGCGCCGATCGTGGTGCGGACGCCCGCCTCCAGGCCGGCGAAGGTGCGGCGCAGCAGCGGCAGGACGTCGGTGAAGGCCTCGCCGGACACGCCGGTCAGCCACTCGTCGAGCAGCGCGAGCAGCCGGGGGTCGTGCAGCAGCAGGGCGCCGCCGCCGGCGAGGAAGCCCTCAATCCAACCGGCCGCGTCCGCCGGGGCGTTGGCGGCGGACAGGACCAGGCGCAGGCGTCGGCCGGCCTCGTCGGAGTCGAGCCGCCCGTCGTCCAGCAGCAGCCGGACGGCGCGCCCGCGGAGCAGCCCGGGGGCTCCGGTGGCCGGTCCGCCGGCGGGTTCGCGGCGGGCCAGCGAGCGCAGGGCGGCGGCCCAGCGGCCGGCGAGGCCGGCGGCGTCTTCCGCGTCGGCTTCGGCCGCGTCGGCTTCGGCCGCGTCGGCTTCGGCCGCGTTCGCTTCGGCCCCGCCGGCGGCGAGCAGGCCGATCGCGCCGTGCACCTCGTCGAGCCGGCCGCGCATCGCCGCCGAGCTCTCGGCGTCCAGCCCGACGCAGGCGGGCGGCAGTCCGACGCAGATGCGGTCGGCCAGGCCGGTGGCAGCCGCGCCGAGCGCGCCGTGGTCGGTGCCGCGCACGTCGCCGTAGCGCAGCGCGCGGACGAGGGCGGGCAGGGCGCCGGCCAGGTGGGCGACGTCGGTGGCCAGGGCGGCCAGGTCGGCGAGCACCCGCATCACGGCGGGCAGCGCGGCGGGCAGGCCGGCCAGCAGGCAGGTCTCCACCAGGGCGGTGAGCTCGGCGAGTTCGGTGGCACGGGCGGTACTGGTGGCCTTGGCAATGGCCTTTGCGACGGCCGCCTCCTCGACGGTGGTGCCCCACTGGGCGGCCTCGGCGATCCGGACCGCGTACTCGGGCTGCCAGCACAGGCGCCAGGTCTCCCGGAAGGTCCCGGTCGAGGCGACGGCGGAGCGAGCGGGCACGCCCCAGTCGACGCCGAGCAGGCGCAGCCGGTGCAGCAGGCGGGAGCGGGCGGCGTCGGTGTCCTTGCGCAGGTCGAGGTCGAGGTCCCGGGGCGTGGCGGCGGGCTTGAGGCGCAGGGTGCGCTGGAGCCGGGTGATGTCCCGCTGGAGGGGCACCGCCGGTGCGGTGTCGGGGACTTCGCCGAGGGCGTCGCCGACGACCAGGCGGTCGCGGACGAGTTCGAGCGCGACGTCGGAGCCGTCGCACAGCACGGCGCGGACGGCGTCCAGCGTCTCGGTGAGCCCGGCCAGCGGGCGGCCGCGCAGCACCGCCAGGGTGTGGGCGAGCCGGACCGCCTCGATCACGTGCGCCGAGGAGACCGGGTGATCCTCGGCCCGCAGCAGGTCGGCGGCCCGGGCGAGCCAGTGCGGGACCGGGTCGCCCTCGACGGTGAACAGGTGGTGGTACCAGCCGGGCGACGCCACGCCCGCGCCGTAGCCGGCGGCTTGGGAGAGCCGGCGGTGCGTCCAGGGCACCCAGGTGATGTCGGTCCTGGCCTTCTTCGGCAGCTCCGCGAGCAGCGCCCGGTCGTGGGCGACGGTCGGCATGGCGGCCAGCGCGGGCACGTGGAACGCCCCGCAGACCACGGCGATCCGCGCGTACCCGGCCCGCCGGGCGGCGCGGATCCGCTGCCGCATGTGGGCCTCGCGGAGCAGGTCCCGGCGGGACTCGCCGAGGCCCTCCTCGCGCAGCGCCGCCATCGCCTCGGCGACGGCCGCGAACGGCACGAGGGCGTCCGCGCCGGGCGCGCGGTGCTCGATCACGTCCTCCCACCAGCGCTCCGGGTCGTCGTGCCCGGCCGCCTCGGCGAGCAGCGCCACCGGGTCGGCGGCCGGCTCGTCGGTGTCCGGGGCGTCGCCGGCGGCCCTACCGTCGCCGGTGTCCAGGGCGTCGCCGAAGCCGTATGCGGCAGGCAGGTCGATGAACCGGACCGGCAGCTCCCGCTCCACCGCGTACCGGATCGCCACCCACTCGGGGGAGAACTCGGCGTACGGCCAGAACGCGGCCCGCGACGGGTCGTCCACCGCGTGGGCCAGCAGCGCGACCGGCGGCACGAGGTCCTTCTCCGCGGCCAGCCCGACGATGCCGTCGGCCTCGGGCGGGCCCTCGATCAGCACCGCGTCCGGCCGCAGCTGCGCCAGCGCGGCGGCCACGGCCCGGGCCGAGCCGGGGCCGTGGTGGCGGATGCCGAGGAGAGTGACGTCCGAGGTCATCGCTCCTCCTCGCGGGCGGCCCGGTAGAAGTCCTTCCAGCCGTCGCGCTCGCGCACCACCCCTTCGACGTACTCGCGCCACACCGCCCGGTCCGCCACCGGGTCGCGGACGACGGCGCCGAGGACGCCCGCCGTCACGTCCCCGGCGCGCAGCACGCCGTCGCCGAAGTGGGCGGCCAGGGCGAGGCCGTTGGTCACCACCGAGATCGCCTCCGCGGTGGACAGCGTGCCGCTCGGCGTCTTCACCTTCGTCCGGCCGTCCGCCGTGATCCCGGCCCGCAGCTCGCGGAAGACCGTCACGACCCGCCTGATCTCCTCGGCGCCGCCGGGCAGTTCGGGCAGCTCCAGGGACCGGCCGAGCTGGTTCACCCGGCGGGTGACGATGTCGACCTCCTCCTCCAGCGAGGCCGGCAGCGGCAGCACCACGGTGTTGAACCGCCGGCGCAGCGCACTGGACAGCTCGTTGACGCCGCGGTCGCGGTCGTTGGCGGTGGCGATCACGTTGAAGCCCCGGACGGCCTGCGTCTCGGTGCCCAACTCCGGTACCGGCAGCGTCTTCTCGGACAGTATGGTGATCAGGCCGTCCTGCACGTCGGCCGGGATCCGGGTCAGCTCCTCGATCCGGGCGAGCTTGCCGTCCGCCATCGCCCGCATCAGCGGCGAGGGCACCAGCGCGTCCCGGCTGGGGCCGCGGGTGAGCAGCTGGGCGTAGTTCCAGCCGTACCGGACGGCCTCCTCGGGGGTGCCGGCGGTGCCCTGCACGAGCAGGGTGGAGTCGCCGCTGACGGCCGCGGCCAGGTGCTCCGACACCCAGGTCTTGGCGGTGCCGGGCACGCCGAGCAGGAGCAGCGCGCGGTCCGTCGCCAGGGTCGTGACGGCGACCTCCACCACCCGGCGCGGGCCGATGTACTTGGGCGTGATCAGGGTGCCGTCGGGCAGCTCGCCGCCGAGCAGGTACGTGGCCACGGCCCATGGGGACAGCTTCCAGCGGGCGGGGCGCGGACGGTCGTCCTGCGCGGCCAGGGCGGCCAGTTCACCGGCGAAGGCGTCCTCGGCATGCTGCCGCAGAACGTCGGTCATGGGGGGCTCCTTCGGGTCGGCCGCCGGGAACACGGGCGGCGGGGTGATCGGGGGAGCGAACAGGAGGGGCGGCGCGCAGCGCCTCGGACAAGGGTGGTGGCGGACGACGGGAGGGCAATTCCGGCCTGCGGGAACCACCCTGCACCGGGCCACTGACATTCCCGGGCGGACGGCGGGACGGACGGTGAGGGAGTGTCAGTGCCGCCGCCTACCGTCGGTGCCATGGAGGAACGCTGGAGCACCGAACACGTCCTGTCCCTGGCACCTGACGCCGCGTCGCAGAAGGCGGCCGGCAAGCTCTCCACGCCCGCCCCCTGGTCGGCCGCGGGCACCGACGGCACCGCGCTCTGGGGCGAGTGCCGGGGCAGCGGCAGTACGCCGTACCGCACCGTGATCGAACTCGCCACGCCCGCCTACCGGTGCAGTTGCCCGAGCCGGAAGTTCCCGTGCAAGCACGCGCTCGGGCTCCTCCTGCTGTGGAGCGGCACCCCGGAGGCCGTCGCCGCCGCCGAGCCCGCCGACTGGGCGGCCGACTGGCTCGCGGCCCGCCGGGAGCGCGCCGCGATCCCCTCCGCCCAGGCCACGGCCGATCCGGCCGCCGCCCGCCGCCGGGCTGAGAAGCGCGGCGCCCGGGTCGCCGCCGGCGCGGCCGAGCTGCGGCTGCGCCTCGCCGACCGGATCCGGCACGGCCTGGCCGACCGCTCCACCGCCGGGCCGTGGGAGGAGGTGGCCGCCCGCATGGTCGACGCCCAGGCGCCGGGCCTCGCCGCCCGGGTCCGCGAGCTCGACGGCCTGCCGCAGGAGCGGCTCCTGGAGGAGTACGCGATGCTCCACCTGCTGGCCACCGCCGCCACCCGGATCGACGAGCTGCCGGCCGGGCTCGCCGCGACCGTGCGCACCCGGGTCGGCTACACCACCGACGCGGCCGAGATCCTCGCCGGGCCGACGGTCCGGGACCGCTGGCAGGTCCTCGGCAGCCGGACGGCACCCATGGGTGATGGAGGGGACGACCGGCTCACCACCCGCCGGGTCTGGCTGCGCGGCGCCAAGACCGGCCGCCCGGCCCTGCTGCTCGCCTTCGGCCGCCCCGACCAGGCCCCCGACCTCGCCGTCCCCACCGGCCACCTGCTGGAGGCCGAGCTCGCCTTCCACCCCGCCGCCCGCCCGCTGCGGGCCGCCCTCGGCACCCGCTACGGGGCCCCCGAGCCCGGCCCGGCCGCCCCGCCCACCGGACTCACCGTCGCCGAGGCGGTGGCCGGCTACGGCACCGCCGTCGCCGACGACCCGTGGCTGGACGCCTGGCCCACCGTCCTCGCCGGGGTCGTCCCGGTCCGCACCCCCGAGGGCTGGCAGCTGACGGACGGCCACCACACCGTCCCCGTCCGCCCCTCGGCCGTCCCGGAGCCGGCCCTCTGGCGGCTGGCCGCGGTCTCCACCGGCCGCCCGCTGACGGTCTTCGGCGAGTACGGCCACCAGGGCTTCGCCCCGGTCACGGCGTGGGCCGGCGATCACCGCCCGATCGGTCTGACCACTGCCTAACCCACCACAGGAGCACCGAGAATGACGATCACCCAGGACCCGTGGGAGAGCCTGCGGACCACCGCCCTGCTCGGCACCGACCGCCGCCCGCTCCCGGCCACCGCCCTGCCCCTCGCCGAGTCCGTGGACCAGGACGACCCGGCCACCGCCCTGCTGGAGCTCGCCGCCCTCGCCACCGTCCGCCGCCGCGCGGGCGCCCTGCCCGTCCCCGCCGCCGGGCCGCCCGGCCCGCCCGCTCCCGAGGACCCGCGCCCCGAGCTGCCCCCGGCGGCGGCCCGCCGGCTGGCCGTCCTCCTCGCCGGGCGGTCGAACGGCGGCGGCACCCTCGCCAACCTCACCGAGCTGCTGCCGCAGTGGCTCGCCACCGCCCGCGCCCGCGGCTTCCGCCCGCCCGCCGCCCTGGTGCCCGCCCTGCTCGACGCCGCCCGCGCCCGCAGCGAACTGCGGACGGACGGGGTCGCCCTGGCCGGCCCGCTCGGCCGCTGGCTGGCCGGGCAGAACCCGGACTGGCGCTACGTCCTGCGCACCACCGCGCCCGACGCTCCCGAGCAGCCCACCGACGATCACCTGTGGCACGAGGGCCTGTTCGCCGAGCGCGTCACCCACCTCACCCTGCTGCGCCGGCGCGACCCGGCCGCCGGCCTCGCCCTCCTGCGGAGCACCTGGCCGACCGAGCGCGCCGAGGACCGGCTGCTCTTCCTGGACGCCCTCCAGGACGGTCTCTCCCCCGCCGACGAACCGTTCCTGGAGGCCGCCCTCGGCGACCGCAGCAAGAACGTCCGGGCCACCGCCGCCGAGCTGCTGTCCACCCTCCCCGGCTCGGACCTCGCCCACCGGATGGCCGTCCGGGCCACCGCCGCCGTCCGCCTCGCCGAGCCGGGGACGCACCTGCTGGTCACCCCGCCCGCCGAGTGCGACGCCGGCATGCAGCGCGACGGCATACCCCTCAAGTCCCCCACCGGGCGCGGCGAACGGGCCTGGTGGTTCGGCGAGGTGATCGCCGCCGCGCCGCTCGCCGTCTGGCCGGAGACCACCGGGCTGACACCGGAGCAGCTGCTCACCCTGCGGGTCGGCGACAGCATCGACGAGACCAGCAGCAGCTGGGCCGACGACCTCCGGGAGGCCTGGGCCCGCGCCGCCGTCCGCCAGCACGACGCCGACTGGGCCCGCGCGCTGCTCGGCCCGGCGCCCGTCCCGCCCGCCCGCGGCGCCGGCCGGTCCCGGGCGCCCCGCGCCACCGGTGCCCCGAGCAAGCTGCTCGCCGTCCTGCCGCCCGCCGAACGGGCCGTCTGGACGGCCGCGTTCATCGAGGTGCACGGCCTGGGCGAGGCGTTCCAGCTGCTCGGTGCCTGCGTCACGCCGTGGACGCCGCCGCTGTCCACGGCGGTGGTCACCGCGCTGGCCCGGGCCGCCGCCTCCGGCGCGTACCCGTGGAGCCACAGCGGGGTGCTCGGCATGACGGAACGCGCGCTGGCCCCGGAGACGGCCGCCGCCGTCGAGGCGCTGGCCGCCGAGGCCGCGCCCGAGTCCGCGTGGTCCGAGACCTTCGCCCGCCTCGCCGGGACGCTGCGCTTCCGGGAGGCGATGCTCGCCGAACTCGGCGCCTGAAACTCAGTGCCCGAAAGACCCGGCGTCTGAAAAGCCTGAGCGGGCCGGCCCCCGACGGACCGGCCCGCTCGGCCGAAGTTCAGACGGCTGCCCGAAGTTCAGCCCGCCGCCCGCAGGTTGGCCTCCACCCAGGCGACGACGTCCCGGGTCGGCGTGCCCGGGGTGAAGATGTCCGCGACGCCCATCGCCTTGAGCTCGGCGATGTCCTCGTCCGGGATGATCCCGCCGCAGAAGACCTTGATGTCCGCCGCGTCGCGCTCCTTGAGCAGCTCCAGCACCCGCGCGCACAGGGTCATGTGGGCGCCGGAGAGGATCGACAGCCCGATCCCGTCCGCGTCCTCCTGGATCGCGGTGTCCACGACCTGCTCGGGCGTCTGGTGCAGCCCGGTGTAGATGACCTCCATGCCGGCGTCGCGCAGGGCGCGCGCGATGACCTTGGCGCCACGGTCGTGACCGTCGAGCCCCGGCTTGGCGACCACCACACGGATCGGCCCTGACACACCCATCACTGCCTCCTGGACCTCGTCGTCCACCAACCCACCCGACCTCGTGGGCCCCGGGCGCGTTAACGGTCAATAACCAACCTGAGGGGAGGTTAGCGCCACCCGGCCCGGTTGACCGTCCCACCCCTCAAGAGGAGGGCAAAATCACAGCTCCACCCCTTGCTACCAGTGGGTATACCCGCTCGCGGGCCCGCCGCACAGCCCCCCGGCCGCCCTCTTGACAACCGGAGGTTTTTCCGAGGGGCCGGACGTGGGGCTACAGTCACGGCTGTTTTCCCTCGCCCGACGACGTGACCGAGGCCCACCGAGGAGGCAGCCCCCGATGGCTCCCGACGCAGCCGCCCGTCCGACCCGTGCGGAGCTGCGCCTGGCCGCCCGCGAGCAGTCCCGCGTCCAGCGTCGCGGTGCCGCCAAGGCGGCCACCCGGGCCGCGCTGTTCCGGGTCGCCATCCCGTCGGTGGCCGCACTCGGGGTCGCCGGCGCCGCGGCGGTCACGGTGATACAGGACGAGGCCGGACGGGTGCCCGCGCAGGCGTCCGCGGCCGACGCCCCGGACAACACCGCCGCCAAGGCCGCCGCCCAGCAGGCCGTCGCGGCCGGCGACCCGGCGCAGGCCTCGCGCAGCGACGCCCGGCAACCGCTGGCCGGCGCCCAGCCCACGGACACCCCGACCGCCCAGCCGACGCCGCAGGCGGCCCCGCAGCCGAAGGTGGTCATGCCGGTCGCCCAGCACGGCCTCGGCGAGCTGTTCGGCGCGGCCGGCACCCACTGGGCCAACCGCCACACCGGCATCGACTTCCCGGTGGACGGCGGCTCCGAGGTCATGGCCGTCACCGACGGCACGATCCGGACGCAGTGGAACCCGTTCTACGGCTACATGTCGATACTCAAGATGCCCGACGGCACCGAGGCCTGGTACTGCCACCTGCGCGGTTACAAAATCCGCAAGGGCCCGGTGAAGCAGGGCGACGTCATCGCCTTCGTCGGCAGCAGCGGCAACAGCACAGGACCGCACCTGCACTTCGAGATCCGGCCGCCCGGCAGCGGGCCGGTCGACCCGCTGCCGTGGTTCCTTTCGAACGGGCTTGACCCCCGCTAGAGCCCGGGCCTCAGAGCTTCTCCACCGGCGCGTACCGCAGCAGCAGCTGCTTGCGGCCCTCCGAGCCGAAGTCCACGGTGGCCTGCGCCCGGTCGCCGACGCCGGTGACGTTCACCACCGTGCCCAGCCCGAAGGTGTCGTGGGTGACCCGGTCGCCGACCGCGAGCGAGACGACCTCGCGCTCCACGACCTTGCCGGAGCGCCGCGCCGACTGCCCCCAACCCGCCTTCGGCTTGGACGACGCGGCCGCCGAAGACCCGGCGGAACGCGAACTCCCGCCCCCGGACGAGGACTTGCCCCAGGACGACCCGGAGGAGAAGCCGCGCGCGGCCGGCGCCTGCGCCGCCCCCCTCCGCTTCCACTCCACCAGGTTCTCCGGGATCTCCTCCAGGAACCGCGAGGCCGGGTTGTACGCGGGCTGCCCCCACGCGCTGCGCAGCACCGAGCGGGTCAGGTAGAGCCGCTCGCGCGCCCGGGTCAGCCCGACGTAGGCGAGCCGGCGCTCCTCCTCCAGCTCCTTGACCTGGTTGAGCGCCCGCATGTGCGGGAAGATCCCGTCCTCCATGCCGGTGAGGAAGACCACCGGGAACTCCAGGCCCTTGGCGGTGTGCAGGGTCATCATCGTGATGACGCCCTGGCCCTCCGCATCCTCGTCGGGGCTTCCTCCTTCGGTCCCGTACTGCTTCGCATCCGGGAGCTGGTCCGAGTCGGCGACCAGCGCGACCCGCTCCAGGAAGTCGGCCAGCGAGCCGACCGGGGGCGTGCCCTCCTCGCCGGCGTCGGGCCGCTCGCCCGGGTCCTGCTCGTACTCCAGGGCCACCGAGGCGAGCTCCTGCAGGTTCTCCACCCGGGTCTCGTCCTGCGGGTCGGTGGAGGCCTGGAGTTCGGCCAGGTAGCCGGTCTCCTCCAGGACGGCCTCCAGCACCGCCGCCGGGCCCGCGCCCGACTCGACGACCTGCCGCAGCCCGGCCATCAGCGTGTTGAACTTCTTGACGGCGTTGGCCGAGCGCGCGGCCATCCCGTACGCCTCGTCGACCCGCAGCAGCGCCTGGGCGAAGGAGATCCGCTCCCGCGCGGCCAGCGCGTCGACCATCGCCTCGGCCCGCTCCCCGATGCCGCGCTTGGGCACGTTGAGGATCCGGCGCAGCGGCACGGTGTCCTCCGGGTTGGAGAGCACCCGCAGGTACGCCAGGACGTCCCGGACCTCCTTGCGCTCGTAGAAGCGCACCCCGCCGACCACCTTGTAGGGCAGGCCGACCCGGATGAACACCTCCTCGAAGACGCGGGACTGGGCGTTGGTGCGGTAGAAGATCGCGACGTCGCCGGGCTTGGCGTCGCCCGCGTCGGTGAGCCGGTCGATCTCGTCGGCGATGAACTGGGCCTCGCCGTGCTCGTCGTCCGCGACGTAGCCGACGACCTTCTCGCCGTGCTCGCCGGCCGTCCAGAGCTTCTTCTCGCGCCGGTTGGCGTTGCGCTCGATGACGGCGTTGGCCGCGCTCAGGATCGTCTGCGTGGAGCGGTAGTTCTGCTCCAGCAGGATCGTGATGGCGTTCGGGTAGTCCTCCTCGAACTGGAGGATGTTGCGGATGGTCGCGCCGCGGAAGGCGTAGATCGACTGGTCCGCGTCACCGACGACGCACAGCTCGGCCGGGGGCACCTCGGCGAGGCGGCCGGCGGCCGGGTTGACCAGGTCGCCGTCGACGGTGCGCCTGGGGGCGGCCGCCACCGAGCCGCCGGTCAGCTCCCGGACCAGGGTGTACTGGGCGTGGTTGGTGTCCTGGTACTCGTCGACCAGGATGTGCCGGAACCGCCGCCGGTAGTGCTCCGCGACGTCGGGGAAGGCCTGGAGCAGGTTCACCGTCGTCATGATGATGTCGTCGAAGTCGAGCGCGTTGGCCTCGCGCAGCCGCCGCTGGTAGAGGGCGTAGGCCTCGGCGAGCTTCTTCTCCATCGGGTTGGCGGCCTGGTCGGCGAAGGTCTCCTCGTCGATCAGCTCGTTCTTGAGGTTGCTGACCTTCGCCGTGAAGGACTTCGGCGGGAACTGCTTCGGGTCCAGGTCGAGGTCACGGCAGACCAGCGACATCAGCCGCTGCGAGTCGGCCGAGTCGTAGATCGAGAAGCTGGAGGTGAAGCCCAGCACCTTGGACTCGCGGCGCAGGATCCGCACGCACGCGCTGTGGAAGGTGGAGACCCACATCGCCCGGGCGCGCGGGCCGACCAGCTGCTCGACGCGCTCGCGCATCTCGCCGGCCGCCTTGTTGGTGAAGGTGATCGCCAGGATCTCGCCCGGCTGCACGCCGCGGGCGCCGAGCAGGTGGGCGATCCGGTGGGTCAGCACCCGGGTCTTGCCGGAGCCGGCGCCGGCCACGATCAGCAGCGGCGAGCCGGCGTGCAGCACGGCCTCGCGCTGGGGGTCGTTCATGCCCTCCAGCAGCTGCGCCGGGTCGATCACCGTACGGGCGGCGCCGTTGCGGTACCAGGCGTCCCGCTGGGCCTCGGCCGCATGGTCGGTCCGGAACAGCCCCTCCGGGATGGCCTCCTCGAAGGCGTCGTACGGGACGTCGTCCTCGTACGGCGGGGGCTCCTCGTCGAGGGGTGCGGCGGGCTGCTTCGACCCGGCGGCGGGGGCCTCGAAACCGGGGAGCGGGAGGTCGTCAAAGAGGCTACTCATGGCACTCCGAGTCTATGGCCCCGCACCGACAAGCCCGCCCGCCGGTACGAGACCGGCGGGCGGGCTTGACAGCGGTCCCCGAGCGGAGGCCGGGCTCAGACCAGCCGGCGGGCGGTGGCCCAGCGGGTGAGCTCGTGCCGGTTGCTCAGCTGGAGCTTGCGCAGGACGGCGGAGACGTGGCTCTCGACGGTCTTCACCGAGATGAACAGCTGCTTGGCGATCTCCTTGTACGCGTACCCGCGCGCGATCAGCCGCAGCACCTCGCGCTCGCGCTGGGTCAGGCGGTCCAGGTCCTCGTCGACCGGCGGGGTGTCGGTGGCGGCGAAGGCGTCCAGCACGAAGCCGGCCAGCCGGGGCGAGAACACCGCGTCGCCGTCGGCGATCCGGAAGATCGCGTTGACCAGGTCGGTCCCGGTGATCGTCTTGGTGACGTAGCCGCGCGCGCCGCCGCGGATGACGCCGATGACGTCCTCGGCCGCGTCCGACACCGACAGTGCCAGGAACTTGACCCCTCCCTGCTCGCCCATCAGCCCCGCCGAGCGCCGCAGCACCTCGACACCACCGCCGCCGGGCAGGTGGACGTCGAGCAGCACCACGTCCGGCCTGGTCTCGGCGACGACGCGGACCGCCGACTCCACGTCGTCGGCCTCGCCGACCACGTCGATGCCGGTGGCCTCGGTGCGCCCGATCTCGGCCCGGACGCCCGTCCGGAACATCCGGTGGTCGTCCACCAGCACGACCCGCGCGATACGGTCCGGCGCTGCCTCAGTCATTCGTTCTCCCCATCTCCAGCTCGACCTCGGTGCCGCCGTCCGGCGCGGGCCGCACCCGTGCGGTGCCGCCGTTGCGCTTCATCCGGCCGATGATCGACTCCCGTACGCCCATCCGGTCCTCGGGCACCGTGTCGGGGTCGAAGCCGGGGCCGTGGTCGCGGACGAACACCGACACCGTCCTCCCCTCCACCTCGGCGTAGACCTGGACCGGTCCCCCGCCACCGTACTTGGCCGCGTTGACGGTCGCCTCCCTCGCGGCCTGCATCTGTGCCGCGATCTTCTCGTCCATCGGGCAGTCGCCGACGATCACCAGCTCGACCGGGACGCCGTGCCGGTCCTCGACCTCGGCGACGACGGCCCGCAGGCTCTCCGCCATGGTGTCCGGCGCGGCCTCGGCGGCGGCCTCCGGGCGGTACAGCCAGAGCCGCAGCTCGCGCTCCTGGGCGCGGGCCAGACGCAGCACCTCCTTCGGGTCCTCGGCCCGGCGCTGGATCAGGGTCAGGGTGTGCAGCACCGAGTCGTGGACGTGCGCGGCGATCTCGGCGCGCTCCTGGGCACGGATGCGGGCGGTGCGCTCGGCCCCGAGGTCCTGCCACAGCCGCAGCCCGTACGGGCCGAGCAGCACCAGCACGCCGGCCAGCACCGCGATCGACGCCTCGATCACCGAGCCGAGCGTCGAGCCGCTGCCCTGCATGGCGAGCAGCGCGATGGTGCCGGCCACCGCGAGCAGCACGCCGGCGCCGACCCGGGTGTAGGCTCCGCGCCGCTTCTCGCCCTCCTCCAGGCCGAACCAGCGCTGCCAGCGCGAGTCGTCGGCCTGCCGCCAGACCAGCGCGACGCCGACGCCGATCGCCAGCAGCGGCCAGGTGTACGGCTTGGCGCTCTGCCAGCCGAGCACGTTGAGCAGGGCGATCAGGCCGATCACGACCATCACCAGGGCGGCCAGCTGGCCGAGGCCGCCCTGCCCGTCCTTGGCGGCGGGCCGGGCGGCGGCCTCGCCCTCGGCGGCGGCGGTCGCGGCGACCGGCTCGCCCTGGAGCGCGTGCTGGAGCAGTTCGCGCAGCCGGCCGACCCAGCCGCTGCTCCCCTTGGTCAGCGGTGTGCCGGGCGCCTGCCACTGGCTCGCCGGGACGAAAGCGCCGTTGACGTACACCCAGTGCGCGCCGCCGCGGTGCGCGGGCTCGCCGATGCCGATCGGCACCACGAACCAGAACGCCGCGTACAGCAGCCCACCGATCCCCTGCGCGAAGAACAGCAGCACGAACGCCAGCCGGACCCACCGCACCGGCAGCCCGAGGTGCACCGCGAGGCCGTGCGCGACACCGCCGAGCATCCGCCCCTGCGGGCTCCGGTAGAGCCGGCGGTACGGCGGACGGCCGGCGTCGGGCGCGCTCGGGTCGGCGCCCGCCGACGGCGCGGGATCGGGGGTGAGGGGACGGGGATCGGTACCGGGTGCTGCCACGCCACCGATGGTTCCACGCGCGCGCCCGCGGGCGCATCAGGGTGGGTCCCTACCCCTTATCAGGGACAAGTCAGGGTGCGGGCAGGGCTCGCACCGGTTGGGCGGGGCCGCGCGGCCCGGGAGGATGGTGGCCATGACCGAGGACCACCGCATCCAGGACGCCGGGCCCGCCGCCCCGCCGGAACCGGACCGCCCCCCGCTGACCAGGGCCGAGCACCACCGCGTGGTGGCCGGCGTCTGCGGCGGCCTGGGGCGGCACCTGGACATCGACCCGGTGGTCTTCCGGGTCGTCACGGTGGTGCTCTGCCTCTCCGGCGGGCTCGGTCTGTTCCTGTACGGCCTGGCCTGGCTGATCGTGCCGACCGAGGCGGTGCCGGACGGCAAGGGCGGCAGCAGGCACGGCCGCACCGAGCTCCAGCGGGTGCTCACCGGCCGGGTGGACGGCCAGTCGGTCGGCGCGGTGCTGCTGACCGTGATCGGCACCGGGGTGTTCTTCTCCTCGATGGGCGACGGCGGCCAGCTGTTCCCGCTGCTGCTGCTCGCCGGGCTGGTCTTCCTGGCGGTCCGCTACGACCCGGAGCGCCGCCGCGGCCGCGGACGCCGCCGGGGCGGCCCGTACGACCGCTACTTCCCCGGCGCCGAGACCGCCGGCACCCCGTACGTCTGGCCCCGCCCGGAGGCGGCGGACGACGAGGCGGCCCGCGCCGGGCACGCCGCCGAGAGGGCCGCCGGGACGGTGCCCGCCGACAGCCCGGCCCCCGGCCCGACCGGCTACCTGTGGGACCCGCGCCACCCCGAGCGCAACCCGTACGGCGCCGCGACCGCGCCGCCGAAGAGCACCACTCCCCCGTACGGCACCCCGGTGCCGCCGCCCGGCAGCCCGGCGCAGCCCTGGTGGCAGCGCACCGACCTGCCGGAGGGCGACCCGCTGCGCAAGGAGCGCCCGGCGGCGCCGCCGAAGCCGGTCGTGGTCCGGCGCCCGAAGGAGCGGTCGGCGCTCGGCTTCTTCGGCTTCCTGCTGGCGATCGGCGCGGGCGCCACGGTCTGGTCCGCCTCGGCCGGCCACACCAGCGTCACCGTGCTGAGCGCGACCGTCCTGGCGACCGCCCTGCTGGTGGTCGGTCTGACGCTGCTGGTCGGCGCGAAGTTCGGCCGGGCGCGCAAGCTCGCGGCGATCGGCCTGCTGCTCACCATGGCCCTGGTCTTCGTCGGCCGGTCGCCGACCTCGCTGCAGAACGCGGTCGGCGACCGCGACTGGACCGTCACCTCGGCGGCCCAGCTGGAGCCCAGGTACGCCCTCGGCGCCGGCCAGCTCCGGCTCGACCTGAGCAGGCTCGACCCCGCCGGGGCGGCCCTCGCCAGCCGGGCGGAGCTCGGCGCCGGCGACCTGACCGTGGTGGTGCCCGCCGACGTGACGGTGACGGTGATCGCCCGGATGGGCCTCGGCAACGTCAGCGTCCCCGGCACCGACCAGAGCGACGGCACCGGCACCCACACCTACCAGATCAACCCCGGCAGCGACCGGCCGTCCAAGGGCACGCTCGACCTCCAACTCTCGGTCGGGCTCGGCAACATCAAGGTGGTCCAGCAGTGAGGAAGCACCGGCTCGACCTGTTCTCGCTGACCGCGGGCGCACTGTTCACCGTGATCGCGGTGGTCTACCTGGTCGCGGCACTCAACGACCAGTCGGTGAACGGACGGATCGTCGTCCCTGTCGCCTTCCTCGTGCTGGGCGCCGGCGGCCTGGCCGGGGCGGTCGCCGCGGTGGCCCGCCGCGGGCGCACCGACCGGGAGGAGTGACGCCGGGACGCCCCGGGAAACCTCGGCCCTGCGCAGCTCAGCTCTGCAGCGGGCCGAGGTTCAGCTTGTCGCCGTCCTTGGTGACGGTGTACTTCGGCAGCGGCTTGGTGGCCGGCCCGTTGACCACCGCGCCGGTGGCCGCGTCGAACCGGGAGCCGTGGCACGGGCAGTACAGATGACCGTTCTTCGGGGCGTCCACCGCGCAGCCGGAGTGCGTGCAGACCGCCGAGAGGCCGCAGTACTGACCGGCCTTGGGCTGGACGATGTAGACGGCGTCGCCGGTCGCCGGGTCCTTGACCTGGGCCGAGCCGCCGACCGGCACGCTCGCGGCGGCCACCGCCGGGGCCGGCCGTGCCGTCGCGCCGGTGCCCGGGGCGGTGCTGCCCGAGGCGGTGCGGCCCGGGGCGGTGCTGCCCGGGCCTGCGGCCTGCTTCGGGGCGGCCTGCTTGTCCCGGCCGAAGGTGCGGGTCAGCGAGCCGGTGAGCAGCCCGGCGCCGCCGAGCGCGACGGCGGCGATCCCGCCGTCCACCAGGGCCCGGCGCTTGACGTGGTCCTCGGTCAGCCCGCGCTCGCGGTCGCGGCCGGCGCGCCGGGCGAGGTAGCCGTCCACCGACAGCTCCGGGGTGCCGGCCAGCAGCAGCGGCGTCCAGGCCAGCAGGTAGCCCAGGTCGTTGCCGAGGTAGTACGGCGAGACGTTCCAGCTGACGGTCAGCCAGAGGCTGAGGTTGATCAGCGCGCCGCCGAGCGCGGCGACCCGGCCCCAGAGGCCGAGCAGGGTGCCGAGGCCGACGGCCAGTTCACCGAAGGCGATGGCCAGCGCGAACAGCGTCGGCGTGTCCAGGGCGGCACCGAGCAGGAAGGAGATCGGGCTGCTGCCCTTGACCGCCTGGGTCTGCGAGACGAACGACGCCGGATCGCCCGCCCCGGCCAGGTAGTGCGCGTCGGACAGCTTGTCCAGGGCGGCGTACACGAAGGTGATGCCGAGGAAGAACCGCAGCGGCAGCATCGCGTACCGGGTCGCGAACGCCCGCCGCTGGGCCGCCCGGTCCGCCAGGCCGGCCGCTCCCCCGTCGACCGCCACGGAGTTGCTGGCCTCCGACATGCCTCACACCTTCCCTCACGGCCCGCCACTGCTGACAGGTCCGGTCCGATTCTGCCCGCTCCTGAACGCTTTCGGTGGGAGGTCCCACCCGCCCGCCACCTGCCGGACCGCGAAACGGCCGCGCCGCCGTTCCCTTGTACACGGGAACGACGGCGCGGCCGTTCGGCTCCGGCTCAGCGTCCGGCGGGAGTGCTCACTCCCACTCGATGGTGCCCGGCGGCTTGCTGGTGACGTCGACGACGACGCGGTTCACGTCGGGGACCTCGTTGGTGATCCGGGTGGAGATCCGGGCCAGGACGTCGTACGGCAGGCGCGACCAGTCGGCGGTCATGGCGTCCTCGGACGAGACCGGGCGCAGCACGATCGGGTGACCGTAGGTGCGGCCGTCGCCCTGCACACCCACGCTGCGCACATCGGCGAGCAGCACGACCGGGCACTGCCAGATCTCACGGTCCAGGCCGGCCGCGGTCAGCTCCTCGCGGGCGATCGCGTCGGCCTCGCGGAGCAGGTCCAGCCGCTCCTTGGTGACCTCGCCGACGATCCGGATGCCCAGGCCCGGGCCCGGGAACGGCTGGCGCTGGACGATCTCCTCCGGCAGGCCAAGCTCCTGGCCGACCATCCGGACCTCGTCCTTGAACAGCTTGCGCAGCGGCTCGACCAGCTGGAACTGCAGGTCCTCGGGCAGGCCGCCGACGTTGTGGTGGGACTTGATGTTGGCGGTGCCGGTGCCGCCGCCGGACTCCACCACGTCCGGGTACAGGGTGCCCTGGACCAGGAAGTCGACCGACTCGCCGTGCTCGCCGGCCTCGGCGATGATCTCGGCCTGGGCCTGCTCGAAGACCCGGATGAACTCGCGGCCGATGATCTTGCGCTTCTCCTCGGGGTCGGAGACACCCTTGAGCGCGTTCAGGAAGCGGTCCGCCGCGTCGACCACCTTGAGCTGCACGCCGGTGGCCGCGACGAAGTCCTTCTCGACCTGCTCGGTCTCGCCCTTGCGCATCAGGCCGTGGTCGACGTAGACGCAGGTCAGCTGGTCGCCGATGGCCTTGTTGACCAGGGCCGCCGCGACCGCGGAGTCCACGCCGCCGGAGAGGCCGCAGATCGCGCGCTTGCTGCCGACCTGGGCGCGGATCAGCGCGACCTGCTCGTCGACCACGTTGCCGGTGGTCCAGGTCGGGGCGATGCCGGCGCCGCGGTAGAGGAAGTGCTCCAGGATCAGCTGGCCGTGGTCGGAGTGCAGCACCTCGGGGTGGTACTGGACGCCGTAGAGCCGGGCCTCGTCGTTCTCGAAGGCCGCGACCGGCACCACGTCGGTGGAGGCGGTGACGGTGAAGCCCGCCGGGGCGGCGGAGCAGGCGTCGCCGTGCGACATCCACACCGAGTGCTGCGCCGGGACGCCCTCGAACAGGGTGGAGCCGGTGCGGCTGACGGCCAGCGGGGTGCGGCCGTACTCGCGGGCACCGGTGTTGTCGACCGTGCCGCCGAGCACCTTGGCCATCAGCTGGAAGCCGTAGCACATGCCGAAGACCGGGACACCGGCCTCGAAGATCGCGCGGTCGAGCTGCGGCGCGCCCTCCTCGTAGACCGAGGACGGGCCGCCGGACAGGATGATCGCCTTCGGGTTCTTGGCGAGCATCTCGGCGACCGGCATGGTGCTCGGCACGATCTCGCTGTAGACCCGGGCCTCACGCACCCGACGGGCGATGAGCTGGGCGTACTGGGCACCGAAGTCGACCACCAGGACGGTGTCGGTCTCAGGCACGGACTGGACGGGAATTGCAGCGGACACAGACGGCCTTCCGGCAGCGGTATCGAGGGTGTCGCACGGAACGCGTCCCTGACAGGGCCGCGGCGGCGACGGGTGGGGGTGTCTGAGTACCGATTCTACCGGGCTGCCCGGTTTCACTCGTCTGCCCATCCAAGCGACCGTGACCGGGCGGGCCAGTTCTTCGTTGCTTCTGACGACGTGCGACCGCGCCGCGCCTGCCAGACGCGCCGCCTCCGCCCCGGGCGCGGGGCGCCGCCGCACGGCATGCAGGACCACGCGTGGAGCTTCATCCCAGTCCACCGGCGCACGTGGCGCCGCCGCCGTTCCGGCCCCGCCGGGCGCGGCGCGCCGTGGGACCGTGCGCGGGTGCCGCGGCCGGCCAGCAGGGGACAGCGACCCCGGCCGCGACTGGACCACGAGGTGGGGCGGCCGGCCCCGGGGACGCCCGGGACGGCCGCCGCACCCCGGCACGACCCCGGTGTGCGCCCGAGATGCGACCGGGCGCACACCCTTCACCGTCCCGCGCCGCTACGCGCGTCCTCGTGCGCCGCAATCGGCCAAACCACTACACACCGTGATCATCGACGGGGCGAACGGGGGCTCGCCGCCCCAAAATGGACTGTGCCGAAGTGTGCCGAACCGGTTGCAGAGCGAGCCCCTCGTCCAGCACGATGCTCCGTGGAAGCGGTTCTCCCGGCGGCCGACGGCTCACCGTGGGGACCGGGACCGCTGCCGCCGCGACCCGGGGCGGCAACGGCGATCACCTCACGCTCCGTGAGCGAAGGCCCGGCGCAGGCATGCGCGCCGACCCGCCGCACCGCGAGCGTGCGCGCCCCGCGCCGCCGGCCACCCACGCCGGAGCCGCACCCGGCGCGACCCCCGACCAACCGACACGACGGCGCTCCTCCCCCGGCGCCGTCACTCCAGCACCGGCGCAGCCCTGACGCCGCGTGCTGAGCGACAAAGGGCCCCGTTCCCCCGCGGGGCCCTTTGCCCTGTCCACTTCGCTCAGGGGGCCGCTCAGGGGTGCTCGCGCCAGACGCTCGGGTCGACCGGCTCGTCGCCGTCCCGCGGGCCCTTGAGCAGTTCCACCGGCCCGGCCCCCGGCACGCGCGGCCCCTCGTGCGAGCCGACCACGTCGCTCACCCGGGCGTCCACCGGGTGCTGCTCGGGCTCGGCGGCCGGCCCGTACCCGTACGGCACACCCTGCTGCGGCACCCTGCCGTACGGGACGGCCACCGCGCCCCGGCCGCTCGTGAAGGCGGCCAGCACCGGCGGCAGCACCACCGCGCCGATCACCGCCCAGATCACGTTGGCCGCGAGCAGCGACACGAAGACCAGGCTCACCGCGTAGTGCTGGCGGAGAGGCTCGCCGT
The DNA here is from genome assembly GCF_019192735.1 of Kitasatospora aureofaciens. GTDB lineage: Bacteria > Actinomycetota > Actinomycetes > Streptomycetales > Streptomycetaceae > Kitasatospora > Kitasatospora aureofaciens_A. The sequence continues at coordinate 219,386 of NZ_JAHTKP010000003.1, read as the reverse complement.
GCGAGTACGCCGCGGTGGCCGTCGAGTACGCGCCACCGGCCACCACCATCAGCAGGGTCAGCCCGACCGCGTACACCACCGCCAGCCGGATCCGGTCGGCCGCGTCGAGCCGGCGCCGGTGGGCCGTCCAGGCCAGCAGGGCCACCGCGAAGAGCGCCAGCAGCCCGGCCCAGCGCCAGTCGGCGGTCTCGTCGTGCAGGTCGAAGAAGGAGAAGTCCTGGGCCCCGGGGGACCCGCTGTCGTAAGGGCCCCAGCCCGACGAACCGGTCCGGCCGGCGACGGCGTCCTCGGCCCGGGCGGTCGCCCCCGAGCCGATGCCGATCAGCATCAGCCCGAGATTGGGCAGGAAGGCGAGCGACAGGGCGACCTGCGAGCCGTCGCCGTTGGCCGCGACCAGGATGAAGACCGCCACCACGGAGACCCCGACCAGCAGCGCGAGCACCTGGCCGGCCGCCAGCGAGGCCACCGCCCAGCCGCGGATCGCCCGGCTGCGCCAGGCCGCCCAGCGCAGCGCGTCGGTGCCGTGGACGGCGAACGCGACCAGCCCGGCGAGCAGCGCGCTCCAGCCGACCGCCTGCGGCCAGCCGGAGTCGGCGGTGTACGTCACCGCAGCCGCCCTCCCGTACAGGCCCGACGGGCCGTCGATGTACGGGCTCCAGCTGGTGCCGGCGAACAGACCGAGCAGCAGCGTCACGGCCGCCGCGACCACCGCGGTGCGCAGGGCCTCCCCGGCCGCCTGTCCGCGGGTCGGGTGCTGGGCCGTCCGGGCCTGGCGGCGACGGGAGAAGAACCGCAGGCCGAGCCAGAGTGTGAGCAGCCAGAGCGCGGTGACGGTCAGCGGGACCAGCCGCACCATCGCGTCGATGCCGTTGCCGGTGCTCCGCCAGTGGGACGTCAAGCCCAGCTGGAACGGGGCGCCGAGCGCGCCGAGCGCCATCGCGAGGGTGGCGCCGAAGCGCTCGCCGAACCCGGGGACCTCGATCAGGGGGCCGGTGTCGTAGCCGCTCGGGGACGCCGCGATCAGCGCGGCGATCAGCAGCACGGCGGTCGGCGCGAGCAGCACGGTGAGCGCCGGGCGCCAGTCCGCGCCGGTCAGCCGGCGCAGTACGGGCGACTGCCCGACCGCTGGGTCGTACAGCCGGCCGGCGCCCCAGGTGCCCAGCGCGGGTGCCCCGGCGCCCGGCGGGTACGGCGCGGGGCGTCCGGGCGGGGGCGTGGGTGCGTACCCAGGCGGAGGCGCGTAGCCGGGCGGGGGCGTGGGCGCGTACCCGGGAGGGACGGTCGGCCCGTACGAGGGCGGCACGGGCGGCGGCGGCACGGCGGGCGGGGCGACCGGCGGTGGCGGCGGTGCCGACGGCCGTCCGCACCCGGCGCAGGCGAGCGCCCCCTCCATCGAAGCCGCGCCGCACGATGCGCAGATGGCCATGAAACCGCATTCCCCCCGCTCGACGAGTCCCCTGGTCCCCAGGGAGCCCGTTTATCCCATCGGACCCGAACGGCTGTCAACCGGCATACCGGCCGGGCGTGTTGACCAGGCGCCTGCGCTCAGTCGCGCTTCTTCGGCACCTCCGGGACGGGCAGCAGCGGCAGCCGCAGCGCCCCGAACGCGCCCTCCGGCACCGCCGGCCGCACCGGCGCCACCGCGGCGACCCGGCGGTACGCCTCGCCCTGCTCCGGCCGCCGGTCCGCCTCCCCCTTGTTGGGCCACATCGACAGGGCGCGCTCGGCCTGCGCGGTGATGGTCAGCGAGGGGTTGACGCCGAGGTTGGCGGAGACGGCCGCGCCGTCCACCACGCTGATCCCCGGGTGCCCGTACAGCCGGTGGTACGGGTCGACCACGCCGGTCTCGGGGGCGTCGCCGATCGGGCAGCCGCCGAGGAAGTGGGCGGTCATCGGGATGTCGAAGATCTCGCCGACGGTACTGCCGGCGAAGCCGTTGATCTCCACGGCCAGCGCCCGGGCGCCCTCCTCGGCGGCCGGGATCCAGGTCGGGTTGGGCGCGCCGTGGCCCTGGCTGGAGGTCAGCCGGCTCTTGCCGAGCAGGTCCTTCTTCAGCGAGACGGTGATCGAGTTGTCCAGCGACTGCATCACCAGGCCGATGATCGTCTTCTCCGACCAGCGGTGCTGGTTCATCGAGCGGGCGAAGGTCACCGGGTGACGCACCGAGCCGCCCAGGTAGCGCAGCCAGCGCGGGGTCCGCCCGGCGCCCTTGACCTGGGCGATCGACAGCGCGCCCATCGCGTTCGAGCCCTTGCCGTAGCGGACCGGCTCGATGTGGGTGTTCGCGTCCGGGTGGATCGACGAGGTGATCGCGACGCCCTTGGTGAAGTCCGCCCGGGCGCCGTACCGCCGGTCGGTGGTCTGCGCACCCACCAGCGCCTCGGAGTTGGTCCGGGTCAGCTCGCCGAGCCGGGCCGAGAGGCGGGGCAGGTGACCGTCCGCGCGCATCCGGTGCAGCAGCGACTGCGTGCCGTACGTGCCGGCCGCGACCACCACCCGGGCGGCCGTGATGGTCCGCGCACCCGCCTTCACCCGGTCCGTCCGGGAGCGCGCGTCGGTGCGGCGCACGTCGACCGCGAAGCCGCTGTTCCCCTCGGCGTCGGCGCACTCGCGGATCCGGGCCACCGTGGTGAGCGGGTGGATCTCCGCGCCGCCCTTCTCGGCCAGGTACAGGTAGTTCTCGGTGAGCATGTTCTTGGCGCCGTGCCGGCACCCGGTCATGCACTCGCCGCACTCCACGCAGGCCTTGCGGGCCGGGCCGGCGCCACCGAAGTACGGGTCGGCGACCTCGTCCCCGGGGGCCGCCTTGGCGGTGCCGTCGGTGTCCTTGCCGTCCCCGAAGAAGACCCCGACCGGCGCCATGTGGAAGGTGTCCGCGACGCCCATCCGCTCGGCCGCCGCCTTGAGGTGGACGTCGGACGGGGTGACGGTCGGGTTGAGCCGGACGCCCAGCATCCGCTGCGCCTGGTCGTAGAACGGCGCCAACTCCTCCTGCCAGTCGGTGATGTGGCGCCACTGGCGGTCCTCGAAGAACGCCTTCGGCGGCACGTACAGGGTGTTGGCGTAGTTCAGCGAGCCGCCGCCGACCCCCGCACCGGCCAGGATCAGCACATTGGCCAGCAGGTGGATCCGCTGGATGCCGTACAGCCCGAGCCTGGGCGCCCACAGGTAGTTCGGTAGGTCCCAGGAGTTCCTGGGCAGTTCGTCGCGGTCGAAGCGCCGCCCGGCCTCCAGGACGGCGACCCGGTAGCCCTTCTCGGTCAGCCGCAGTGCGGCCACCGAACCGCCGAAGCCGGAGCCGACCACGACCACGTCGTAGTCGAACCCGCCCTGCTCCCGGGACTCCGCCATCTGCCACTGCTCCTTCGCCGTGTGAACCTGCCTGTGGTGCCCGCGAGTCGGGCCACTCCCTGAACGCAGCCTGCAGCGCGCCTGCTTGAGGCGCAGCTACTTGAGGCGCAGCTACTTGAGGCGCAGCTACTTGAGACGCAGCGCCTTCAGCACCCGCAGTCCGCTGGTCATCACCGCGGCGAACTGCTTGTCGTCCAGGCCGAACGAGGGCGCGATCGGCATCAGCCGCTGGGTCGCGATCGTCTGCGCCTCGGTGAACCGCAGGATGCCCTCGGCGCCGTGCCGCCGGCCGAGCCCGGAGTCGCCCATCCCGCCCATCGGCGAGCCGACCGAGCCGTACGCGGCGGCGTAGGCCTCGTTGACGTTGACCGTGCCGGTGCGCAGCCGGGCCGCGACCGACCGGCCGCGCCTCAGGTCCCGGGTCCAGACGCTGGAGTTGAGGCCGTACGGGGTGGCGTTGGCGGCGGCCACCGCCTCGTCCTCGGTGTCGAAGCGGTAGATCGAGACGACCGGCCCGAAGGTCTCCTCGCCGCAGACCGCCATCTCCGGGGTGACGCCGTCGAGGATGGTCGGCTCGTAGAAGAACGGGCCGAGGTCCGGCCGGGGCCGGCCGCCGGCCAGGACGGTGGCGCCCGCCTTGACCGCCTCCTCGACGTGCCGGGTGGTGGTGTCCAGCTGGCGGACCGAGACCAGCGAGCCCATGTCGGCGCCGTACGCGAGACCGCCGCCGAGGCGCAGGTTGCGGGTGCGCTCGGCGAACTTCTCCAGGAAGGCGTCGGCCACCGAGCGGTGGACCATCAGGCGCTCGATCGAGATGCAGAGCTGCCCGGCGGAGGAGAAGCAGGCCCGGACGGCGCCCGCGGCGGCCCGGTCGAGGTCGGCGTCGGCGAGCACCAGCATGGCGTTCTTGCCGCCGAGTTCGAGCGAGGCGCCGACCAGCCGGGCGGCGGCGCGCTGGGCGACGTCGCGGCCGGTGCGGGTGGAGCCGGTGAAGGAGACGTAGTCGGCGTGCTCGACCACGGCCGGGCCGATCACCGGCCCGTCGCCGATCACGACCTGCCACAGGTCGGCCGGCAGCCCGGCCTCGACCAGCAGCTCGCGGGCCCACAGCGCGGTCAGCGCGGTCTGCGTGTCGGGCTTGTTGACCACCGCGTTGCCGGCCACGAAGGCGGGCAGCGCGTCGCCGACGGACAGCTCCAGCGGGTAGTTCCACGGCGAGACGTGGCCGATCACGCCCTTGGGGCGGCGGGCCTCGATCGCCTGGGTGAGCACCGGCAGTGCACCGCCGTGCCGCTTGTCGCGCAGGTAGCCGTGCGCGGCCCGCCCGTAGTGCCGGGCGGCCATCGCGACGGCGAGCACCTCCTCGAAGGCGTGCAGCCGGGCCTTGCCGGTCTCGGCCTGGATCAGGTCCAGGACCTCGTCCTGCCGCTTGAGCAGCAGGTCGTGGAAGCGCAGCAGGACGGCGGCGCGGCGGCGGACCGGCAGCGCGGCCCAGGCCGCCTGGGCGCGGCGGGCCAGCTGGAAGGCGACCTCGACGTCGGCCGGGGTGGACTGCGGCAGGCTCGCCAGCCGCTCGCCGGTCAGTGGGGCGACGGTCTCCACCACGCTGGGCTCGTCGGTCGCGGTGACGCCGGCGGCCAGCCGGGTGATCAGGGACGGCGGGACGGCCGAGGCGACGGTCCGGCCGCCGCCGGGGGCGGCGGGGTTGCCGCCCGCGCGAGCTCCGGGGTGTTCGGTGGCCACTGCATCTGCTGTGAGGTCCGACATACGGCGCAGCCTAGGCGCTCGGAGGTCGGTTCGGTACCCGGCGGTAACAAGAATCTGCCGAAGCCGTCAGCGGGTCGGCGTGAAGTGGTTGAGCACCGTGCGGAAGCGCTGCTCGGCCTCGTTCCACTCGGTGCCCCGCTCCGGGCTGGACGAGTAGATCGCGTAGCCGGTGCCGTCGTCATCGAGGAACTCGGCCTCGATCGCCCGCCGCCGGCCGCCCTCCTTGGCCGCGTAGCTGAACTCCCAGACGGCCGCCTCGTGGCCGTTCACCGCGACGCTGGTCATCTGGTGCTGCTTGTAGTCCTTCAGCGACTTGGAGACGGAGGTCTCCATCTCCCGCATGTGCTCCAGCGGCTTGACGGACTGGCCGACGGTGACCGCGAACTGCAGGTAGTGCACCTTGCCGTCGGGGCTGTAGTAGATCTGGTTGTCGGACGAGGTGATGCGCTGCCAGACCGGGGTCGAGCTCGGCAGCGGGAAGCGGAAGCCGGCCGGGTCGTCCACCCAGTGGTAGCCGGCGGGCGCCGGCGTGGAGCTGGCGGAGCCGCTCGGCTCCGGGCCGGCCGAGGCGGTCGGGGCGGGCGTTGCCGGGTCGTCGGCCTGGGTGCCGACGACGTGCCGGGTGGCGAAGAAGGTCGCCCCGGCCGCCACCAGGCCGACGGCCAGCGCGATCGCGACGATCTTCAGCGTGTTGCGGCGTCTGGCCGGTCCGCGCGCGGGCGCGACGGGGTGCGCGACGGGCGCGACCGGTCCCGTGGGTGTCGTTCCCAGGGCCTGCACGCCCCCGGCCGGGGCGTCCGGTGCCGTGACGGCCGTCGCGGCCCCACGCGCCTCGGTGGTCCCGTCGGTGGTCCCCTCGGCGTCCTCCGCAGCCACCTCGGAGGCAGCCTCGTCGTCCGCCTCCGCCGGCACCTCGCTGCGGTCCACCACCGGCACCGACAGGGTCGGCGTCCGGACCGACGCGACCGACTTCAGACCGATCGTGTGCCCGGCCTGCACCTCGGCCAGCATCCGGGCCGCCTCGTCCGCGGTCGGCCGGTCCGCCGGGTCCTTGGCCATCAGCGCGGCCAGCACCGGCCCCAGCGGCCCGGCCCGGCGCGGCTCCGGCAGCGGGTCGCCCACCACCGCGGCCAGCGTGGTGATCGGCGAGGTCCGGCGGAACGGCGACTGGCCCTCGACCGCCGCGTACAGCGTCGCCCCGAGGCCCCACAGGTCGGAGGCCGGCCCGGGCCGCTCCCCCTGGGCGCGCTCCGGCGCCAGGTAGTCCGGCGAGCCGACCAGGTCGCCGGGCCGGGTCAGCTCGGCCGAGCCCTCGTACGTCGCGATGCCGAAGTCCAGCAGCACCACGCGGCCGGTGCCGCGCTCCAGCAGCACGTTGGCCGGCTTCACGTCCCGGTGCAGCACTCCCAGCTGGTGGCCGCGGTGCAGCGCGGCCAGCACCTGGCTGCCGACCTCGGCGGCGGCGCGCGGCTGGAGGGTGCCGTCCTGGCTGATCACGTCGGCCAGCGAGCGGCCGTCCACCAGCTCCATGACGATCCACGGCCGGCCGTCCTGCTCCAGCACGTCGTGCACGGTGATCACGCCGGGGTGCTTGATCCGGGCCGCCGCACTGGCCTCGCGCTTCATCCGGGCGTGCAGGATCTGCAGCTCGTCCTCGGGGAGGTGGTTGACGGTCAGCTCCTTGACCGCGACCTCGCGGTCCAGCATCCGGTCCCAGGCCCGCCAGACGGTGCCCATCCCGCCCCGGCCGAGCCGCTCGCCCAGCTCGTACCGCCCGGCCAGCAGCCGCTCCGCCTCGGCCGTCTCCGGCCGGTCCTGCACGCCCATCGGCGACCGCTCCCCCTCGCTCCCACCTGCCGTCAGTGCGACGGAGGGCCTGGTGCAGACCACTGTTCGAACAAATCCCAGGCACACATTAGGCGCACCTTGCCAACGCCGGTAATCTCCCCGGCCCGCCGCACCGGCGAACGGGGTACGGCCGGGGCCGTCAGCCCGCGAACAGCACCACGGCGGCCACCCCCAGCGCCAGCAGCAGGAAGATGCCTCCGACCAGCAGCGGCCCCAGCAGGGCCGGGGGTATCAAGGGCGGCCTGCCCCCACCCGTCCGCGCCGGCCCGTCGGTCGGCGGCCCAGCCGCACCCCGGCCGCGCCGCCGCGGCCGGAACAGCACCAGCGGCCCCTCCGGCCGCACCACCAACTCCCGCGCGGCCCGCTCCTCGTCGGCCGGCTCCGGCGCGCCTGCCAGCAACTCCGCGAGCTCCCGGCGGATCGCCTCCGCGGTCGGCCGCTGCACCGGATCAGGCTGGAGCAGCCGCTCGACCAGCGGCGCCAGCGGCCCGCAGACCGCCGACGGCTCCCGCCGCCCGTCCCGGACGGCCGTCACCAGCTCCGGCACGCTCCCGCCCGGGAACGGCGAGCGCCCGGTCAGCAGCCGCTGGAGCAGCACCCCGAGCGCCCAGCAGTCGCCCGCCGGACCGCCGTCCAGCGGCCAGCGCTCCGCCACCGGGCCGACCAGGGTGGCCCGGACGTCGTACCGGCGGCGCCCGCCCGGCCCACCGAGGTCCTCGGCCAGCGCCTCCTCGGCCGCCCCGGACAGCAGCCCGCCGAGCATCGCCGCGCCGTCCTCGCAGACCAGCACCGACTCGGCGGTCAGGTTGCCGTGGCTGAGCCCGGCCTCGTGCAGCGCCCGCAGCGCGCCCGCCAGGTCCGCCGCCAGCTCGGCCGCGCGGTACGGCGGCACCGGCCCGGCCGCGGCCAGTTCGGCCAGCGACACCCCGGCGGGCCGCTCCTCGACGGTCCACAGCAGCTCGCCCTCGACGAACGCCCCGACCCCGCGCAGCAGCCGCGGGTGCCAGGCCGGCGCGGCCGAGCCGACCGCCGCGACCCGGCGGACCAGCCGGTCGGCCTGCGCCGGGACTTCGTCTTCCGGCTCGTAACCACTCGTCAGCAGCGAGGGAAGTTCCAGGGCGCGCAACAGCACCGGCTCACCGGTCACCTCGTCCACCGCGACCGCGCACAGCGGCCCGGGACGGTCCGTCAGCCGGTAACGCCCCGCCAGCACCTGCCCCGGGCCCGCTCGCATGCCTGTTCCTCTCGCTCACCGAGCAGCCTACTGAGCGGCTCCTTCACGCTCGGTCCCATGGACTGGACCGATCTGATCGACACCGCCTTCCGGGTGGCCGGCACCGGCAATCGGACGGCGCAGGCCGAGGCGCTCGCACGGTCGAGGCGACCGTGATCGACGGCGAGAAGCCGGTCGCCTCCACCGCCGGGCGGCACCCCGACCACTTCCGCAAGGGCGCGCTCATCCTCACCATCCACCGGCCGCTCTTCCTCAGGACGGCAAACCGCCGGTGCCGGTTCCGCTTTCCGCGGTCACCGACACGACCGTGACCAGGACCAAGCTCAACGGCGACGTCCTGACGGTCATCGCCCTGACCGGCTCGCACCGCTTCGAGGACGTGGTCAAGGCCGACGTGGTCGCCCGGGCCGAGGAGCGCCTGATCGGCTGACCGCCGCTGTTACGGCGCGGGCTGGAAGCTGGCGAAGGCCTGGTCCCTGGCCTGGGAGTTGGCCGGGGCGTTCCAGTCGGCGTCAGGCGTGATCCAGTAGATCGCGTATCCGTACTTGGCCGGATTCCCGGTCACGAAGCCGCGGTTGAGCGAGTGCATCTTCGGCGTGCCGTTGGTCCACTCCCAGTCCGCCGCGTTGCTCCACTGCCGGTAGTTGGTCGCCGCCAGGTTGACCCGCTGGTAGTTGGTGACCTGTGCGCGCAGATCGGGCTCGGCATCCTGCCAGTCCGCGACGGCGCTGGCGTGGGGGCTGGTGCGCCACTCGATCTTCAGGGTGCTGCCGTTGCCCTGGAAGGTCCGACGGATGCTCTCCGAGCCGGTCTGCTGGAGCCAGTCCGGCAGCACGACCGAGAAGCCGGTCGGGTCCTTGTACAGGTGGTACCCGGGCGGCACCGCGGCACCGGCGGCGGTAGGGGCCGCGCTCGGCGTGGCGGACGGGGTCGGCGTGGGCGTCGGGGTCGCCACGGGGCCGGCCACCGTGGTGGCCGGGGCCGGCGGCGGCGCGGCCGACGAGACGGCCGGAGCCGGCTCGGCCGCCGTCGAGGCCGGGGCCGAGGCCGTCGCGGTCGGCGAGGTCGCGGCAGGCGGCGCAGCGCTCGGCGTGGCGTCCGTGCTGGCCGCCACCGGCGAGGTGGCGCCCGCGCCGTGCGCGGAGCCGCTGTCCGAGCCGCCGACGGCCTTCACCACCGCGACCACCCCGGCGATCAGCAGCAGCACCAGCACCACCGTCACCACGGCCAGCCGCCGCCGGCCCTTGCGCGGGTCGGCGCCGGCCGCCTGGGTCGCGCCCATCGTCCACTCGCTGGTCACCGGCCGGAGCGGCTCGGCGGACGCGGCCGGCGTCGACGTCGACGTCGGCTCGGGAGCCGGCTCGGGGGCGGTCTCCACGACGGCCGGGGACTCCGCGTCCTTCGCCTTGCTGCCGACCCGGACGGTCCCCAGCAGCCCGGCGATGGTCCGCTTCGGGGCGCCCTCGGACGCCGCGGCCTCCGTGTCGACTTTCTTCGCGGCCTCCGGCTCCCCCTTCACGGCCTCCGGCTCCCCCTTCGCGGCCGGAGCCGCAGGGGCGGCGGGCTTCAGCGGCACCGCGTGCTCGGTCGTCGACTCGGCCTTCGCCGTGGCCTCCGCAACCACCCGCTTCAGCATCGACCGGGTCTGCGAGGCGTCCAGCCGCTCGGCCGGGTCCTTCTCCAGCAGCCCCTCGATCACCGGCAGCAGCGGCCCCGCGTTCAGCGGCGTGGCCAGCTCCTCGGTCATCACGGCCGTCAGGGTGGCCAGCGCCGACCCCCGGTCGTAGGGCGGCCGGCACTCCACCATCGCGTACAGCGTGCCGCCCAGCGACCACAGGTCGGCCGGCGGGCCGGGCTTCTGCCCGCGCGCCCGCTCCGGGGATATGTACGAGGGCGCGCCGACCAGCATGCCGGTGGAGGTGACCGAGGCGTCGCCCTCGACGCTGGCGATGCCGAAGTCGGTGAGCACCACCCGGCCGTCGTCCCCGATCAGCACGTTCGACGGCTTCACGTCCCGGTGCAGGATGCCGAGCGCGTGCGCGGCGATCAGCACGCCCAGCACGTCGAGCGCGATCTCGGCCGCCCGAGCGGGCGTCAGCGGCCCGTCCTCCTTGATGACGTCCGCCAGCGAGCGGGACTCCACCAGCTCCATGACGATCCACGGCCGGTCGTCCTCGTCGACCACGTCGAAGACGGTGACCGCCGAGTTGTGCCGGATCCGCGCGGTGGCCTTGGCCTCGCGCAGCGTCCGGACGATCAGCCGGTGCTTCTCCTCCTCCTCGACGCTGCCGTTCATCCGAAGTTCCTTGACCGCGACCACACGGCCCAGCATCTCGTCCTCGGCGCGCCAGACGGTGCCCATACCGCCGCGCCCGAGCACCGTGTCGAGCCGGTAGCGTCCGGCCAGAAGTCGGCCGGTGGAACCCTGCGCCTGGGTCATTCGGAACGTTCCCCCATGTGCTGCTGGCGGTCGAGGTGACGGCGCGTCGGCCCGGGGTCGGGCCCGAACGCCCAAGCCTCCATCATCCCCTGTCCCGGGGGCCCGCGACCACCCGGCCCCCGCCCCGGGCTCCGACGGACCGCAACGGGCCGGGCTCTCCGTGCCCGATCTGTGATCGAAAACTCGCCAAGATTAATCTCGAACACTGTTACGGTTCGGCAGCTCACCGTCTTTCCGGGGGGATTCGACACCCATGACCGCACCCACCTGGGGCACTGACGAACAGTCGGGCCGACCGCAGACCGCCCAGCACTACTCGGTGGCGCCCGCCCTGGGCGCCCCGGAGGGCTACGTCGCTCCCGGTATGCCCGGTGCCCCGGTGGCCGGATACGAACCCACCGCCGCCGGCCGTCCGGGCCCGCGACGCCGCACCGGTCTCGCCACCGCGACGGCGGTCGGTGCGATGCTGCTCGGCGCCCTCGCCTACGGCCTCGCGCCGCTGCGGGCCGAGGACAGCATCGGCTGGCTGGCCATCGCCCCGGCCGCCGCCGTCGCCTGGCCGCTCGGCCGGCTCGGCGGCCGCAGCCGGGTGCTGCCGCTGCTGGGCGCGCTGCTCGCGGCCGGCGCGCTCTTCCTCGGCCAGTTACTCCTCCAGTCCCGCGAGATCCGGTCCCAGGAGCTGCCCGAGCGGGCCGGCGCCCCGATCCGGGTCCTGCTGCACGACGCGCTGGTGCAGTGGCGCGCCGACCTCCGCCCGCTGGACCTCGCCTTCTACGGCATCGCCCTGGTCGGCGGCTTCATCCTGACCCGCCGCACCGCCACCCGGAGCTGAGCCCCGGGCAGGACGAGGCCCCCGCCGGCATTCCGGCGGGGGCCTCGGTCACGCGGGCGTCAGCGGTGGTTGAGCGCCGGGTTGACGGTCACCTCGACCCGCTGGAACTCCTTGAGCTCCGTGTAGCCGGTGGTGGCCATCGCGCGGCGCAGCGCGCCGAACAGGTTCATGGTGCCGTCGGGGGTGTGCGACGGGCCGGTGAGGATCTCCTCGGTGGTGCCGACCGTGCCGAGGTCCACCCGCTTGCCGCGCGGCAGCTCCTCGTGGACGGCCTCCATGCCCCAGTGGAAGCCCTTGCCGGGCGCGTCGGTGGCCCGGGCCAGCGCGGCGCCGATCATCACCGCGTCGGCGCCGCAGGCGACGGCCTTCGGGATGTCACCGCTGTAGCCGACGCCGCCGTCCGCGATCACGTGCACGTAGCGGCCGCCGGACTCGTCCATGTAGTCGCGGCGGGCGGCGGCCACGTCCGCGACGGCGGTGGCCATCGGCACCTGGATGCCGAGCACGTTGCGGGTGGTGTGGGCGGCGCCGCCGCCGAACCCGACCAGCACGCCGGCCGCGCCGGTGCGCATCAGGTGCAGCGCGGCGGTGTAGGTGGCGCAGCCGCCGACGATGACCGGAACGTCCAGCTCGTAGATGAACTGCTTCAGGTTGAGCGGCTCGGCGGCGCTGGAGACGTGCTCGGCCGAGACGGTGGTGCCGCGGATCACGAAGACGTCGACGCCGGCGTCCACGACGGCCTTGGAGAACTCGGCGGTGCGCTGCGGCGAGAGCGCGGCGGCGGTGACCACACCCGAGTCGCGGACCTCCTGGATCCGCTGCTTGATCAGCTCGGCGCGGATCGGCGCCGAGTAGATCTCCTGCAGGCGGCGGGTGGCGGCGGCCTCGTCCGTGATCGTGGCGATCTCGTCGAGCAGCGGCTGCGGGTCGTCGTAGCGGGTCCAGAGGCCTTCCAGGTTCAGCACGCCCAGGCCGCCGAGGCGGCCGATGGCGATCGCCTGCTGCGGCGAGACCACGCTGTCCATCGGGGCGGCCAGGAACGGCAGCTCGAAGCGGTAGGCGTCGATCTGCCAGGCGATCGAGACCTCCTTCGGGTCCCGGGTACGGCGGCTGGGGACGACGGCGATGTCGTCGAAGGAGTACGCCCGGCGGCCGCGCTTGCCTCGCCCGATCTCGATCTCAGTCACTTCGAGCCCTTCTGGTTTGTTGCTCATGCCCGCCGGGTCACCCCGGCCGCCCCCAGTATCCCGCAAGGTAGCTGCGGGTGCCCTGACGGCCCAGCCCACGGACGCACGCGAGGGGCCCGCCGCTGCTCGGCAGCGACGGGCCCCTCGGGAGTCTCAGGTGATCAGCGGGCGGAGTAGTTCGGCGCCTCGACGGTCATCTGGATGTCGTGCGGGTGGCTCTCCTTGAGGCCCGCCGAGGTGATCCGGACGAAGCGGCCCTTGCTCTCCATCTCGGCGATGGTGGCGGCGCCGACGTAGCCCATGGTCTGGCGCAGACCGCCGACCAGCTGGTACAGCACCGCGGACAGCGGGCCGCGGTACTGCACCTGGCCCTCGATGCCCTCGGCGATGAGCTTCTCGTCGGAGGTGACCTCGCCCTGGAAGTAGCGGTCCTTGGAGAAGGACCTCGCCTGGCCACGGGACTGCATGGCGCCCAGCGAGCCCATGCCGCGGTAGGACTTGTACTGCTTGCCGTTGATGAACAGCAGCTCGCCCGGGGACTCCTCGCAGCCGGCCAGCAGCGAGCCCAGCATCACGGTGTCGGCACCGGCGGCCAGCGCCTTGCCGATGTCGCCCGAGTACTGCAGGCCGCCATCGCCGATGACCGGCACGCCGGCCGCCCGGCAGGCCAGCGCGGCCTCGTAGATCGCGGTGACCTGGGGGACGCCGATGCCGGCGACCACGCGGGTGGTGCAGATGGAGCCCGGGCCGACACCGACCTTGACGCCGTCCACGCCGGCGTCGATCAGCGCCTGAGCGCCGTCGCGGGTGGCGACGTTGCCGCCGATGACGTCGATGCCGACCGCCGACTTGATCTTGGACATCCAGCTCAGCGCGTTGCTGTTGTGGCCGTGCGAGGTGTCGACGACCAGGAAGTCCACCCCGGCCTCGACCAGCGCCTGGGCGCGGTCGAAGGCCTCCGGGGAGGCGCCGACGGCGGCACCGACCAGCAGCCGGCCCTCGGCGTCCTTGGCGGCGTTCGGGTACTTCTCGGCCTTGACGAAGTCCTTGACGGTGATCAGGCCCTTGATCCGGCCCTCGTCGTCGACCAGCGGCAGCTTCTCGATCTTGTGACGGCGCAGCAGCGCAATCGCGTCCTCGCCGGAGATGCCGACCTTGCCGGTGATCAGCGGCATCGGGGTCATGATCTCGCGGACCTGGCGGCTGCGGTCCGACTCGAAGGCCATGTCGCGGTTGGTGACGATGCCGAGCAGCTTGCCCGCCTCGTCGGCGACCGGGACGCCGGAGATGCGGAACTTGGCGCACAGCGCGTCGGCCTCGGCCAGGATGGTCTCCGGGCCGACCGTGATCGGGTCGGTGACCATGCCGGACTCGGAGCGCTTCACCAGGTCGACCTGGTTGGCCTGGTCCTCGACCGACAGGTTGCGGTGCAGGACGCCGACGCCGCCCTGGCGGGCCATGGCGATGGCCATCCGCGCCTCGGTGACCTTGTCCATCGCCGCGGAGAGCAGCGGGATGTTGACGCGCACGTTCCGGGAGACCCGCGAGGAGGTGTCGACCTGGTTCGGCAGCACCTCGGAGGCCCCGGGCAGCAGCAGGACGTCATCGAACGTGAGCCCGAGCATGGCGAACTTCTCGGGTACGCCTGCGGCGTTGTAAGACATTTCGGGGGTACCTTCCGTGGCCGGCCTAATCCGCTCACGCCCTGAGGGTGCGGGCGCGTTCATCGCTCACTCGCGCAGACCGCCGAAAGCCCGGTGTTCTTGGAGGATCCTCCAGGGGAACCCCGTTCGCACCCACGAAACTTTGGCAACCCGCCCAGGCGCCGATACCCCATGGTACTGGCACCGCGAATGTGTCCTCGTGTGCCCTTGACAACACCCGCACCCCATGAGCCATTCCACGGCAGGCGTCAGGACGACTCCTCCGCGAGCGCCCGCAGCCGGCTGAGCGCCCGGTGCTGGGCCACCCGGACGGCGCCGGGCGACATCCCCAGCACCTCGCCGGTCTCCTCCGCCGACAGCCCGGCGGCCACCCGCAGCAGCACCAGCTCGCGCTGACGGGCCGGCAGGTTGGAGAGCAGTTCCTTGGCCCAGGCCGCGTCGCTGCTGAGCAGCGCCTGCTCCTCCGGGCCGAGCGCCTCGTCCGGCACCTCCGGCAGGTCGTCCTGCGGGATCACCGTCGAGCCGGGCCCGCGCATCGCGGCCCGCTGCAGATCGGCGATCTTGTGCGCGGCGATGCCGTAGACGAAGGCCTCGAAGGGCCGCCCCTGGTCCTTGTACCGGGGCAGCGCGCACAGCACGGCGACGCACACCTCCTGCGCGATGTCGTCCACGTGGTGCCGGGCACCGCCGGGCAGCCGGATCAGCCGGCCGCGGCAGTACCGCAGCGCCAGCGGGTGGACGTACGCGAGCAGCGCGTCGATGGCCGGGCCCTCACCGCGGACGGCGGCCGCGACCAGTTCGCCCACCAGCGGCGAACCGCCCGCGCCGAGCACCGGCGGGCGACCGGGGCCTGCGCCACCACCGGGAGCTGCACCGGTCTCGCCGGGAACCGCGCCGGTCTCGCCAAAATCGGCGTACGACGGATCGCGACCCGGATCGGAGGGCTCGGCCTCCACCGGGTCCGCCTGGCCGGCCGCACCGGCGACGTCGTCACGCATCGGTCCATGGTGCCTGGTCGAACGGGAAAACGCGGCACCGCGTCCGGAGTTGTGCACCGGAACGTTATGCGGTGCGGCACCGAACGGCGTGCCGCCGCGCACCACCGGCCCCTCCTGCACCGTGCCGCCTCCCGCCCCGCCGCCGTCGGTGGTCCCGTCCGTCGCGCCGTCCGCCGAGTGTCCTGCGGCTGCGTGGTTCGCCGCAGTGCCTGTCCGCTGGTCCCCGAGGTGCTCCACTACTCCATGGTGCAACCTCGGGACCGTAACGTCACACGCCCGTGCGGCGCCCGTCCAAGGAAACGCCGGCGGCGCGCCGCAGCCGGCGCCGCCGCCGGTGGTCAGCGGACCAGGCCCCAGCGGAAGCCGAGCGCCACCGCGTGCGCGCGGTCCGAGGCCCCGAGCTTCTTGAACAGGCGCCGGGCGTGGGTCTTGACGGTGTCCTCGGAGAGGAAGAGCTCGCGGCCGATCTCGGCGTTGCTGCGGCCGTGGCTCATGCCCTCCAGCACCTGGATCTCACGCGCCGTCAGGGTCGGCGCCGCGCCCATGTCGGGGCTGCGCAGCCGGCGCGGGGCGAGCCGCCACGTCGGGTCGGCGAGGGCCTGGGTGACGGTGGCCCGCAGCTCGGCGCGCGAGGCGTCCTTGTGCAGGTACCCGCGGGCGCCGGCGGCCACGGCGAGCGCGACACCGTCGAGGTCCTCGGCGACGGTGAGCATGATGATCCGCGCGCCCGGGTCGGCGGACAGCAGCCGCCGGACCGTCTCGACCCCGCCGAGGCCGGGCATCCGGACATCCATCAGTACGAGATCGGAGCGGTCGGCCACCCAGCGGCGGAGGACCTCCTCCCCGTTCGTCGCGGTGGTGACCCGGTCGACCCCGGGTACAGTCGCGACGGCGCGGCGAAGCGCCTCGCGGGCGAGCGGGGAATCGTCGCAAACGAGAACGGAAGTCATGACCGTCGTCCTCCGCAGCTGATCCGCGTCACGTTGAGCCTCCTGGCTGGTACGAACCTCTCCGACACGGCCGATCGGCGACAGAGTCCGTGCTGATCGCCTCAACTTCCCCGCGATCGTTCCCGACGTCCGGCGCCCGCTAACCGCCTCCGCACTTCCAACGACCGTCACTCGAATGAGTTACGGCCTTCAGGGCCATCTCCACCACTGTACGTGGCCAACCCGTTACCGATCAGCCGCATCGCGGTGCACACGCCGCACTTTTGTGCAGCTCGCGCGCGGTCGGCGTACGACCCGCACATCGGTGCGGAGCGTCGTGCGCCCGTCGGCCACCCGATTGCCACGCCCGCGCCCGGCGAAGTCCATGCCCACTTTGCCCGTTTTTATAGCTTTCGTATGGTCATTGACTGTTGTGCCACTCTGTGGGTGACTTGTCCATGGAGTTGCCTTAAGTCATATTTCCAGGTGTCCATACCAATGCATCGACGCCCCGCCGTGCCCGCAGCCACAGCCCGCTGGGGCCGGCCCGCGGGCCGACGAGCCTCTGAAGGGAATGAGCCATGGCAGATTTCTCCCGCCTCCCCGGTCCCAACGCGGACCTCTGGGACTGGCAGCTCTCCGCAGCATGCCGTGGCGTGGACAGCTCGCTCTTCTTCCACCCCGAGGGCGAGCGCGGGGCCGCGCGCAGTTCGCGCGAGGCCAGCGCCAAGGAGGTCTGCATGCGCTGTCCGGTGATCGCCGAGTGCGCGGCGCATGCGCTGGCGGTCCGCGAACCGTACGGCGTCTGGGGCGGGATGACGGAGGACGAACGCGAGGAGATGCTCGGGCGCTCGCGGCACCGCCTGGTGGAGGTCCCACTGGCCGCCCCGTCGGTCGCGCAGCGTTAGACCCGTACACGCGACGCGCCGTGAAGAAACGTTTCTCCTTGGCGCCTCAAGCCTTACCCGTCCGGGGTAACCCGGCGTCAGCGGGCCTCAGCGACCTTCAGCGGCGCCCGCCAACCGCTCCAGCATCAGCGCCACGGCCGGCACCTCGGCCAGATCCGGCAGCGTCAGCGCGACCACCTGGCGCACCGCCGGCGCCCCCGAGGCCGTCCGCACCGGGACCGTCGACACGCCGTCAGGGCGCACCGACTCCAGCGCCAGCCGGGGCAGCACCGCCACTCCCAGCCCGGCCGCCACCAGGCCGACCACCGCCGGGTAGTCGTCCGTCGCGAAGTCGATCCGGGGCTCGAACCCCGCCCCCGCGCACAGCTCCACCAGATGCCCCCGGCACTGCGGGCAGCCGGCGATCCACTGCTCCCCCGCCAGCCCGGCCAGCTCCACCGGCCCGCCGCGCCCCGCCAGCGGGTGTGCGGCGGGCAGCACGCCCACCAGCGGGTCGTCCAGCAGCGGTGTGACCACCAGATCGGACCAGTCGGTGCCGGCGCTCAGCTGCTGCGCCTCCAGATTGGCCTCGGCCCGCGCCTCGCGCGGCGTGCCGTGCGCGGGTGCCGACAGCACGGCGGGCCCGTCGGACTGCGGGTAGCGGAAGGCCAGTGCGATCTCGCACTCCCCGCCGCGCAGCATCGCCAGCGACTCCGGCGGCTCCGCCTCGACCAGCGACACGCGCACCCCCGGATGGCTGTCCCGCAGCCGGGCGACGGCGGGCGGCACCAGGGTGGAACTCGCGGTCGGGAAGGACACCAGCCGCACCCGTCCGGCCCGCAGCCCGGCGATCGCCGCGACCTCCTCCTCGGCGGCGGAGAGCCCGGCCAGGATCCCCGTGGCATGCTTGAGCAGCACCCGCCCGGCCTCGCTCAGCTGCATGCCCCGGCCCGAGCGGACCACCAGCGGGGTGTCCACGGACTTCTCCAGCGCCTTCATCTGCTGGCTGATGGCGGGCTGCGTACAGCCCAGCTCGCGGGCGGCCGCGGAGAAGGAGCCGGTGCGGGCGACGGCACGCAGGACGCGCAGATGGCGGGCCTCGATCATGCCTCAGTTATAAGGCAATCTTTGCCGTATGCAAAATTCTGCTGATAGTTGAACGATTAAGCACGCCCCCCGCGCCGAGCCAAAGGGGAGCGCCGGTGCCGAAAGGGAGAGAGCGAGGAGGACCGAGGAACGAGGGCCTTGGAGCGATGACCGTCGGCACCGGACCAGAGCGGACCGGAGGCGAGCGCGCGAGTAACTGCCGGAGGCCCGGCCCGCGTCCCGAGGGAGCGGACCGGGCCTCCGGTCGACGGCAGGCGTCAGTGCGAGTGGCCGTGGCCGTGCGAGTGGCCGTGACCGTTGTCGGCGGCCTCCTCCTTCTTCTCCACCACGAGGGTCTCGGTGGTGAGCAGCAGGGAGGCGATCGAGGCGGCGTTCTCCAGGGCGGAGCGGGTGACCTTGACCGGGTCGATGACGCCGGCCTTCACCAGGTCGCCGTACTCGCCGGTGGCCGCGTTGAAGCCCTGGCCGGACTCCAGCTCGGCGACCTTGGAGGTGATGACGTAGCCCTCCAGGCCGGCGTTCTGGGCGATCCAGCGCAGCGGCTCGTGCAGCGCCTTTCGGACCACGGCGACACCGGTGGCCTCGTCGCCCGACAGGCCCAGGCCGTCGTTCAGCACCTTGGCGGCGTGCACCAGGGAGGCGCCACCACCGGCGACGATGCCCTCCTCGACCGCGGCACGGGTCGCCGAGATGGCGTCCTCCAGGCGGTGCTTGCGCTCCTTCAGCTCCACCTCGGTGGCGGCGCCGACCTTGATGACGCAGACGCCGCCGGCCAGCTTGGCCAGGCGCTCCTGCAGCTTCTCGCGGTCCCAGTCGGAGTCGGTGTTGGCGATCTCGCCCTTGATCTGGGCGACGCGGCCGGCCACGGCCTCGGCGTCGCCGGCACCCTCGACGATCGTGGTCTCGTCCTTGGTGATGGTCACGCGGCGGGCGGTGCCCAGCACGTCCAGACCGGCCTGGTCGAGCTTGAGGCCGACCTCCTCGGAGATCACGGTGCCGCCGGTCAGGGTGGCCAGGTCGCCGAGGATCGCCTTGCGGCGGTCGCCGAAGCCCGGGGCCTTGACGGCGACGGCGTTGAAGATGCCGCGGATCTTGTTCAGCACCAGGGTGGACAGCGCCTCGCCGTCGACGTCCTCGGCGATGATCAGCAGCGGCCTGGAGCCACCGCCCTGCAGGATCTTCTCCAGCAGCGGGAGCAGCTCCTGGATCGAGGAGATCTTGCCCTGGTGGATCAGGATGTACGGCTCATCCAGGACCGCCTCCTGCCGCTCCGCGTCGGTGACGAAGTACGGCGACAGGTAGCCCTTGTCGAACTGCATGCCCTCGGTGAAGTCCAGCTCCACGCCGAAGGTGTTCGACTCCTCGACGGTGATGACACCGTCCTTGCCGACCTTGTCGATCGCCTCGGCGATCAGCTCGCCGACCTGGGTGTCCTGGGCGGAGAGGGACGCGACGGCGGCGACGTCGTCCTTGCCCTCGATCTCGCGGGCCACCGACAGCAGGTGCTCGGAGACGGCGGCGACGGCCTTGTCGATGCCCTTCTTCAGGGCGGCCGGGCCGGCGCCGGCGGCGACGTTGCGCAGACCCTCGTTGACCAGGGCCTGGGCCAGCACGGTGGCGGTGGTGGTGCCGTCACCCGCGACGTCGTTGGTCTTGGTGGCGACCTCCTTGACGAGCTGCGCGCCAAGGTTCTCGTACGGGTCGTCCAGCTCGACCTCGCGGGCGATGGTGACACCGTCGTTGGTGATGGTCGGGGCGCCGAACTTCTTGTCGATGACGACGTTGCGGCCCTTGGGGCCGATGGTCACCTTGACGGTGTCGGCCAGCTTGTTGACACCGCGCTCCAGCGAGCGGCGGGCGTCCTCGTCGAACTGCAGGATCTTCGCCATGTTCCCTATTCCCTCGGGGCTGCGGCCGGCCCACCGGCCGCCGAACTACGTGAACCAACGACCACGCCCCGGGCCCCTGTCACTTGGGACACGGATCCGGGGCGGGTCGGGACGCCTTACTTCTCGATGACCGCGAGCACGTCGCGGGCCGAGAGGACGAGGTACTCCTCGCCCTTGTACTTCACCTCGGTGCCGCCGTACTTCGAGTACAGGACGATGTCGCCGACGGCGAGGTCGAGCGGAAGTCGCTGGCCGTCCTCAAAGCGGCCCGGGCCGACGGCCAGGACGACGCCCTCCTGGGGCTTCTCCTTGGCGGTGTCCGGGATAACCAGGCCGGAGGCCGTGGTGGTCTCGGCGTCGAGCGGCTGGACCACGATGCGGTCCTCAAGCGGCTTGATGGCAACCTTGCTGCTGGTGGTCACGTCCGAGCTCCCCTTCGGAGATTACGGGGTTTTCTAACGGGTAAGTGGCGAACCTGCGGGCCTGCCGTCGCGGGGGTCAGACACGCGTCTTCGCGTTAGCACTCCCCTGGTGGGGAGTGCCAAGGACGACCATAGGCCCGTGTTAGCACTCAGTCAACCAGAGTGCCAACGACGCGCCCCGAGGTCTCGCACGGCGGATGGTCACCCGCACGCATGTACGACCGGGCCCGTACGACCGGTCCGCCGATCGCCGCACGCCCCGACCGGCGAGAATGGGGCCGTGGACACCGAGAACCTCCAGCCGCTGCTGACCTCCGAGGGGCAGGCCCTGCTCGCCGAACTGCGCGAGTTCACGCCCGAGGAGGAGTTGGCGCTGGCCACCCGGCTGCGGCGGGAACACCCGGCGGAGCTGGTGTCGGCGGCGTTCGGGCAGGCGCGGCTGCGGCAGCGGGCGCGGGCGAAGTTCGGGGCGGACGCCGACCTGATGTACTTCACGCCCAACGGCGTCGAGCAGTCCACGCGGCGCAGCGTGGCCGAGTGGCGGGCCGGGCGGTTCGCCGAGCTGGGCGTGCGCCGGCTGGCGGATCTGTGCTGCGGGATCGGCGGGGACGTGCTGGCGCTGGCCCGGGCCGGGATCGAGGTGCTGGCCGTCGACAAGGACCCCGCCGCCTGCGCGGCCACCGCCGCCAACGCTGCCGCGCTGGGCCTGGCCGACCTGGTCGAGGTGCGCTGCGCGGACGTCGCCGAGGTGGACGTCACCGGCTACGACGCGGTGTTCACCGACCCGGCCCGCCGCACCTCGCGCGGCCGGGTGTTCGACCCGGAGGCGTACGCCCCGCCGCTCTCCTGGGCGATCGAGGCCGGCCGCCGCACCCCGATCGGCGCGCTCAAGGTGGCGCCGGGCATCCCGCACGAGGCCGTCCCGGCGGACGCCGAGGCCGAGTGGGTCTCCGACCACGGGGACGTCAAGGAGGCGGTGCTCTGGTTCGGCACGAAGGCCGCCCGCCCGCACCGCGCCACCCTGCTGCCGCAGGGCGCGAGCCTCACCGGCGGCGACCTGCCCGACCCGGCGGCCGGGCCGGTCGGCCGCTACCTGTACGAGCCGGACGGCGCGGTGATCCGGGCCCACCTGGTGGCCGAGGTGGCCGAGCAGGTGGGCGGCCGGCTGATCGACCCGAAGATCGCCTACCTGACCTCGGACGCGCTGGTCCCCACCCCGTACGCGCACGCCTTCGAGCTGACCGACGTGCTGCCGTTCCACATCAAGAAGCTGAAGGCCCTGCTGCGCGAGCGCGGCGTCGGCACGGTGGTGATCAAGAAGCGCGGGATGGCGATCACCCCGGAGGAGCTGCGCCGTCAGCTCAAGCCCTCCGGGCCGAACACCGTCACGGTGATCCTCAGCCGCACCGACAACGGCCCGCTCATGATGCTCGGTCAGCCGGTCTGAGCGACTGCGACGACTGCCACGACTACGACTGCCACGACTACGACGCGGGCGCCTGGATGTAGTCCTCCAGCCGGGCCACCGAGAAGCCCTGCTCCTGGATCCGGGCCAGCAGCTCGCCGAACATCTCGGTCATCGCCGCGCCCTTGAGCTCCTTCGGGCCGCGGAAGTGGGCGAGGATGATGTCGCCGGGCTTCAGCTTCTTCTCCCCCTGGTACTGCATGTCGTGGATCTGCATCGACTCGCGCCAGAGCACGATCGCGCGCGGCCCGCACTGCTGCACCGCGTTGTTGAGGGTCGGGGTGTTGGCGCCGTCGCCGAACGGCGGGCGGAACAGCAGCGGCGCGGTGCCGTACTGCTGGGTGAGCGCGGACTGGTCGTCGCAGACCTCGGACTTCTGCTTCTCAGGCGGGATCTTGCTCATCACCGGGTGGTCCACGGTGTGGTTCTGGATGTGGTTGCCGAGCGCCTGGAGCGGCTTGAAGTAGCCGTAGTCGTTCTTGACGATGTCCCGGGTCAGGAACATCGAGATCGGCACCTTGAGGTCGGTCAGCATCTCGACGAACTTCGGGTCCTTCTCGGCGCCGTCGTCGATGGTGATGAAGACGACCTTGTCGTTCGTCTTCACGTCGCTGAACACCGGTACGGTGCCGGTCCGTTCGAGCTTGATGGGCTTGTCGGCGGGCGGCGCGGGGGCCGGCGCCAGCGGCTTGAGGTTCCACTTCGCCCACGCGGCGTCCCCGGCGGCCGGCGCCGCGGTGGGCGTGCCGGCCGCGGTCGACGCCGCGCCGCCGCCGGTCGGCTGGGGCGCGGCCGGGGCCGTCGTCCTGGCAGCCGGGGCGGCGGCGGCGCCGTCCCCGTTGTCGCCGCACGCGGTGGCGAAGGCCAGCAGGGCCAGCGCCCCCGCCGCGTACGCCTTGGTCCTGTTCCGTCCGTCCTGCTTCACCGCACCGCGCTCCCGGTCCCGTCCAGCCTTCTCTCAGCTATGCACGGTAGCGGCCGGGCGAGCGGTTCCCGGACAGCTCCTACTCGACGTGCTCGCTGGTGAAGGACCAGCAGT
Source organism: Kitasatospora aureofaciens (assembly GCF_019192735.1). Classification (GTDB taxonomy): domain Bacteria; phylum Actinomycetota; class Actinomycetes; order Streptomycetales; family Streptomycetaceae; genus Kitasatospora; species Kitasatospora aureofaciens_A. Next base: position 196,327 of record NZ_JAHTKP010000003.1, on the reverse strand, counting down.
GCACCGGACGGCCGATCAGCTCGGCCGGCGGGTCGGCGACGGGCACCGGCTCACCGCTCCACCAGGTGATCAGCAGCACCCGGTCGCCGGAGGCGCCGAACAGCTCGGTGCGCTCCAGCCCGGCCGAGCCGCGCAGCGCGGGCAGCGCCACTTCCCGCACCCAGACGGCGAGTTCGGCCCCGCGGCCGTCGGCGGCGCGGGCCTCCCACATCGCGGCGACGGTCATGCGGCACCGCCGCCGAGCGCGTCGTACGCCTGGCCGTGGAAATCCGTGTGAGGCACGTGCACGTCGGTGACGGGCAGCGAGGAGTCGGCGGACAGGTCGAAGGCGGACGGCGTGCGGCCCCGCCACACCATCTCGGCGCCCAGCGCGGCCACCATCGCGCCGTTGTCGGTGCACAGGCCCGGCCGGGGCACCCGCAGCCGGATGCCGGCCCGCTCGCAGCGCTGCTGGGCCATCTCGCGCAGCCGCGAGTTGGCCGCGACCCCGCCGCCGATCATCAGGTGGTCGACGCCGTTGTCCCGGCACGCCTTGACGGCCTTGCGGGTGAGCACGTCGGTGACCGCCTCCTGGAAGGACGCCGCCACGTCGGCGATCGGCACCTCCTCGCCGGCCCGGCGCTTGGCCTCCACCCAGCGGGCGACGGCGGTCTTCAGGCCGGAGAAGGAGAAGTCGTACGCCGGGTCGTTCCTGCCGCTCAGGCCGCGCGGGAAGGCGATCGCCTTGCGGTCGCCCTCGCGGGCCGTCCGGTCGACCACCGGGCCGCCCGGGAAGCCCAGGCCGAGCACCCGGGCGACCTTGTCGAAGGCCTCGCCGGCCGCGTCGTCGATGGTGGCGCCGAGCGGGCGGACGTCGCTGGTGATGTCCTCGCTGAGCAGCAGCGAGGAGTGCCCGCCGGAGACCAGCAGCGCCATCATGGGCGACGGCAGCCGGCCGTGCTCCAGCTGGTCGACGCAGATGTGCGAGGCGAGGTGGTTGACCCCGTACAGCGGCTTGTCGAGCGCCCAGGCGTACGCCTTCGCGGCGCTGACGCCGACCAGCAGCGCGCCGGCCAGGCCGGGGCCGGCGGTGACCGCGATGCCGTCCAGGTCGCTCGCCTTGACCCCGGCGGTGTCCAGGGCCCGCTGGATGGTCGGGACCATCGCCTCCAGGTGGGCGCGGCTGGCGATCTCCGGGACGACGCCGCCGAAGCGGGCGTGGTCGTTGACGCTGGAGGCGACCGCGTCGGCCAGCAGCGTGGTGCCGCGCACGATGCCGACGCCGGTCTCGTCGCAGGAGGTCTCGATGCCGAGGACGAGCGGTTCGTCAGCCATGGCGGGTGTCCTTAAGGTCCTTCGGGTCAGTGCTCGGGTGGTCGAGGCGCATCACCAGCGCGTCGACGTTGGCGGGCTGGTAGTAGCCGCGCCGGATGCCCACCGGCTCGAAGCCGAAGCGCTCGTACAGCCGCTGGGCGCGCGGGTTGTCCACCCGGACCTCCAGCAGCAGTTCGGCGCAGCCGCGCCGGGCGGCCTCCCGGATCAGGTCGGTGAGCAGCGCCGCGCCGAGGCCGGCGCCCTGGTGGCGCTCGTCGACGGCGATGGTCTGGACGTCGCCCTCGCCGGCGATCGACATCAGTCCGGCGTAGCCGACGATCGTGCCGTCCGCGGTGGTGGCGACGCTGTAGTGGCGGGTGCCGCCGGGGTGGGTCTCGGCCAGCTCGGACCAGTACATCCCGGTGGACCAGGCGTCCTCGGGAAAGAGCCGCAGCTCCAGTTCCATCACCGGCGCGATGTCCCACCAGCGCATCGGGCGCAGGGTGGTGCCGTGGTTCACGCCGGGAGCACCGCCTTGCCGCCTAGAACGGTCTTATAGGCGGCGGGAACCTGGGCGTCGGGGCGGCGCAGGTAGAGCGGCACGTTCCGCAGCAGCTCGCGGCCGGCGGCCAGCTCGGCGGCGGCGAAGCCGGCCAGGGCGCCGGCCGAGACGTGCTCGGGGCCGTGCGCGCCCGGGAAGGCGTCGGGGTAGAGCAGCGCGCCGGCGCCGACCGCGCGGGGCTGCGGCGTCAGCTCGGCCGGGCGGTCCACGGCGGGGCCCTCGGTGCGGCGGCCCTCGGCGTCGTACGAGGCCCAGTAGACCTCCTTGCGGCGCGCGTCGGTGGCGACCGTGAACGGCTGCCCGGCCAGGCCCTCGGCGCGGGCCTGGAAGGCGATCGCGTCCAGGGTGCAGACGCCGTGCACCGGCAGGCCGAGCGCGTGCCCGAGCGCGGCGGCGGTCACCAGGCCGACCCGCAGGCCGGTGTACGGGCCCGGGCCAACGCCGACCGCGATGCCGGTGAGCTGGTGCTTGTCGACCCCGGCCGTCCGCAGCACCCGGTCGATGGCGGGCAGGAGCAGTTCGCCGTGGCGCCGGGCGTCGACCTGGTCGGTCTCGGCGAGGACGGCCGTGCCGTCGTGGACGGCGGCGGTGACGGCGGGGGTAGCGGTGTCGAACGCGAGCAGCAGCACGGGGTCAAGGTTAGACCGACGTTGGGCCGACCGGCCGATCGAGCCGATCGAGAAGACGTCCTGGTCCGGAACACACGTCCGACGCGCTGCGGACCGGCCGGGCGGACCTGGCACGATAAGGGCCGTACGGTTGTGGACGGCGGCGGGAGCGGGCACGTGTCGAAGATGGGTCCTGGAGTGGTGGTCACGGGGCTGACCCTGGGGGCCCTGGCGGTGGTGAGCCTGCTGGCCTTCCAGGCGAACGGCGCGCAGGACCGCGCGGGCGGAGCCCGTCCGACCCCCTCGGCGACGTCGAGCGGGCCGGCCGCCTCCGCGGCGCCGAGCGCGTCCGCGACCCCGACCGTCCCGGCGCTGCCCACCACCTCGGGCAGCGGCACGCGGGTCGTCTACTCCGTCGGCAGCCACTACGTCTGGCTGGTCGACCCGAAGAAGAACCCGCAGGTGGTGGCCGCCTACCCGGTCACGCCGGGCTCGGTGGAGCCGACCCCGGGCAGCTACCCCGTGTACAGCCGGACGCCGAGCACCACGGGGACGGACGGCCGGCAGATCGAGCACGTGGTGCGCTTCGCGCAGCAGAACGGCGTGGTGTTCGGCTTCAGCGCGGCTCTGGACGGCGCGACCCCGACCACCGACCCGAAGGCCAAGACCGGCGGCATCCGCAGCTCCCGCCAGGACGGGCAGCTGCTCTGGGACTTCGCGCCGAACGGCACCAGGGTGATCGTGGTCGCCTGAGCGGGCGCGTCACGCGGCGCGGGGCGTGCCGGTCTCCGCGTCGTCGGCCGGCCGGGGCTCCGGTTCGGGCGGGGTGGACACCGCCTCGGCGGCGGCACACGCGGCCAGCAGGGCCCGCATCGGCTCACCCGGAGCGCAGCGGGCGGACTCTCCGGCTCCGGTGCCGCGCACGGCGCGCTCCGGGGCGGGGGTGGGGCTCGACATGGCGCCTCCCTAGTTAGGCAGACCTAACCGCAACACCCATCCCATCACGCCCGGTACCCCGCCCGCAACACCTTCCCGACAGCCTGTCGGCAAAGCCGCTACGCGAGCTTCGCCAGCTCGACGCCCTCCCAGCGCGCTCCGATGCCGGTCAGCACCACCCGGCGCGGGTCGTGGTCCTCCCCCGCGGTGTCCCCGATCGCCCGCTCGATCCGTACCTCCAGCCGATCCTCGGACAGCCGCTCGACCTTGCCCTCGCCCCACTCGACGACGATCACCGACTCCGGCAGCGAGACGTCCAGGTCGAGGTCCTCCATCTCGTCCAGGTCGCCGCCCAGCCGGTACGCGTCCACGTGCACCAGCGCCGGGCCACCCACCAGCGACGGGTGCACCCGGGCGATCACGAAGGTCGGCGAGGTCACCGCGCCGCGCACCTGCAGCCCCTCCCCGAGGCCCCGGGTCAGCGTCGTCTTCCCCGCCCCCAACTCGCCGGAGAGAAGCACCAGGTCCCCGGGCCGCAGCAGCGCGGCCAGCTCGCGGCCGAGCCGGCCCATCCGCTCCGGGGTGGGGACGGTGAGAGTGGCGTGCGAGCCCATGCGCGTGTCTTGCCCTTCGGTCCGTACCGGGCGCGCCGACCGCCGGCCGCCCCCGCTACCGTGCCACATCCCCGCCCGCGCGTGCTCCGGGCTCCGCTCTGTCCGGATACGGACGGCTTTCACCACCGTGATCGCCCTGACCGGTGGCGTCGTGCTCGCCGCCGGCGCCGGCACCCTCGTGTTCCTGCGCCGCCGCAAGGGCGGCGCGAGCGCCTGATCCGCCCCTCCGGACGAACGGTGGCCCGGCCCCCTCTGCGCGAGGGGGCCGGGCCACCGGCGGTCGGGCGGGCCTCAGGCCTCGTCGAGGACCGCCGAAGGCAGCGGCGAGGCGCCGCGGAAGGCGGCGGCCCGGCGCAGCAGGTCGACGAGGTGACGGTCGACCAGTTCCGGGCGCTCCAGCATCACCAGGTGGCCGGCGCCCTCGACCAGGACCAGCTCCGCCCCGGGCAGCTGCTCGGCCATCGCCTCGCTGTGCGCGGCCGGGGTCAGCAGGTCCTTGGTGCCGGCCAGCACCAGCGCCGGAAGGCCGCGCAGGGCCGCCAGTGCGGCGGTCTTCTCGTGCGCGCCGAACACCGGGTAGAACTCGGCGACCACGTCGATCGGGGTCGCGTCCAGCAGCTGCTCGGCGAACCGCACCACGCCCGGGTCGACGTCCTTCCCGCCGAAGGAGAACTTCCGGTAGAAGACGGCCGTGACGTCCGAGCCGAACCGCCTGGTCGCCTCCACCAGCTCGACCTGACGGCCCAGCAGCTTCATCACCCCGGGCGCGACCTTCTTGAACAGCTTGGCGCCCGCCGACGGCAGGCCCAGGCTGACCTGGTCCCAGTTCCCGGCCAGCGTGCCGACCAGCGCCACCCCGGCCACCCGCTCCCGGAACAGCTCCGGGTGCTGGTCCGCCAGCGCCATCACCGTCATGCCGCCCATCGAATGGCCGACCAGCACCAGCGGCCCGGTCGGGGCGACGGCGTCGATCACCGCCCTGAGGTCCCCGCCCAGCTGGTCGATGCTGGCGGGCTCGCCGGCGACGTACGAGCGGGAGCGCTCCGAGCGGCCGTGGCTGCGCTGGTCCCAGAAGACCAGCCGCAGGCCCTCGCGCAGCGCGGCCCGCTGGAAGTGCCAGCTGTCCTGGTTGAGGCAGTAGCCGTGGCAGAACACGACGGTCAGCGGCTCGGGCCCGGCTCCATCCCCGTCAGGCTCGGCCCAGCCGGTGCCGTCCAGCTCGACGTACAGCTCGGAGCCGTCCGGCGCGGCCACCGTCAGCGGGCGCCCGCGCAGCGAACCGTACGGGGCACCGGCGTCCAGCTCGGCCCGGGCCCGGCGGCGGGTCGCCCGGCCGACCGTCAGTCGGTCGATCGCCACCCCGGCCGCCGCACCGGCGGCCAGCACGCCGACCGAGATCCCGATCACGCCCGCCCGGCTCACCCCGGACGCCGCCTTCGCGACCGCCTCGACCGGGCCGTCGGCCGCCTCACTCATGCGCCCGCCTCGCTCCGCTCGGCAGGGGCATTCGCCCACACGCGCCTCTCGATGATGAGCTCGCTACGCTCCCTCATGCGCCCGCCTCGCTCCGCCCGCTCATGCGGCCGTACCCGGTTCCGTACCGCCCACGTAGCGGCGCGGGACCCGGGCGCCGATCCGGGTCACGATCTCGTACGCGATGGTGCCGCAGGCCCGGCCCCAGTCCTCCGCGGTCGGCTCGCCGCGCTCGCCGTTGCCGAACAGCAGCACCTCGTCGCCGATCGCCGGGGTGTCCCCGCCCAGATCCACGACGAACTGGTCCATCGCCACCCGGCCGGCCACCGTGCGCCACTTGCCGCCGATCTGCACCGGGCCGGCGCCGCTCGCGTGCCGCGGAACGCCGTCGCCGTAGCCGACCGGGACGAGCCCCAGCGTGGTCGGCCCGGGGGTGACGTAGTGGTGGCCGTAACTGACCCCGTGCCCGCCCGGCACCTGCTTCACCAGCGCCAGCCGGGCCGACAGCGCCATCACCGGGCGCAGCCCGAAGTCGGCCGGCGAGCCCACCTCCGGCACCGGCGACAGCCCGTACGCGGCCAGGCCGGTGCGGACCATGTCGAAGTGCGATTCCGGCAGCAGCAGCGTGGCCGGCGAGTTCGCGAGGTGCCGGACCTCCGGGCGCAGCCCGGCGGCCTCGGCGTGCGCCAGTGCGACGCGGAAGGATTCCAGCTGGGCCTGGATCGACGGGTGCCCGGGCTCGTCCGCGGCGGCGAAGTGCGACCAGACGCCGACCACCCGGAGCAGGCCCTCGGCCTCGGCGCGGCGGGCGGCGGCGACCAGCTCCGGCCAGTCGTGCGGCTGGCAGCCGTTGCGGCCCAGGCCGGTGTCCGCCTTCAGGTGCACCCGGGCCGGGATGCCGGTCTCACGGACCACCGGCAGCAGCTCGTCCAGCGCCCACTGGCCGCTGACCGAGATGTCCAGGTCCGCGAGCAGCGCCTCCCGCCACGGGCCGCCGGGCGTCCACAGCCAGCACAGGATGCGGGCCTGGTCCGGGCGGATGCCGCCGACGCGCAGCGCCAGCGCCTCCTCGGGCGTCGCGCAGCCCAGCCAGCCGACCCCGTTCGCGACCGCCTCGCGGGCACACGCGACCGCGCCGTGGCCATAGGCGTCCGCCTTGACCGCGAACATCACCGCCGTACTGCCGACACGTTCGCGCAGCGCGGCGAGATTGCCGCGCAGGGCGCCCAGATCGATGGTCGCCTCGGCCCGTACGCCGTCGGTGAGGGTGGCCGAGCCGGCCGTCTTCGCAGTTGTCATCAGGGTCAGTCTCCCAGACGTCCCGGAGTCCTCGCCGAACGGCCCTTCGGCGCGGCGATCCCACTGACCTGCCCCGAACCGTCCGCCACCCCTTCCGGACGCCCCCACTCCGCCCCCGGTTCCGAGAGTTGACTCACCTCTCCCCAACCGTTCGCGGCCCACCGGCCCCGAAATAGCGAGCCAACCGGGCCCCACCGGCCTACTTCTCCTTCACGCCCCGCCACACCGCCGGCAGGGCCTCCGCCACGCCCAGGGCCGTCACCGGGGCGCCCGGGTCGCCCGCTGCGTGGCGGCCGGCCAGGCCGTGCAGGTAGGCGGCGACCGAGGCGGCGTCCAGCGGGGAGAGGCCCGCGGCGAGCAGCGAGCCGGCGAGGCCGGCCAGCACGTCGCCGCTGCCGGCGGTGGCCAGCCAGGAGGTGCCGGTCGGGTTGACGCGGACCGCGCCGCCCGGGTCGGCGATCACCGTGGTGGAACCCTTGAGCAGGACCGTCGCCCGGTAGGCGGCCGCCAGTCGGCGGGCCGTGGTCAGGCGGGCGGCGGCCAGGTCGCCGGCCGCCGGGGGCGGGGTGCCGTCCGCGCCCGCGAGCAGGCGGGCGGCCTCGCCGGTGTGCGGGGTGAGCAGGGTGGGTGCCGTCCGCCCGGCCAGGGCGTCCGGGCCGAGGCGGGCCAGCTCGGTGAGCCCGTCCGCGTCCACCAGCACCGGGACGTCGCTCGCGAGCGCCTCGGCCAGCGCCTGCCGGGCGCCCTCGCCGCCGCCCGGGCCGACCACCCAGGCCTGCACCCGTCCGGCCCCGTGCGGCCCGCCCTCGGTGACCAGCGCCTCCGGGAAGCGCCGCACCACCTCCTCGGCCGCCGCGCCGACGTACCGGACGGCCCCCGCGCCGCCCCGCAGCGCCCCGGCGACGGCCAGCACCGCCGCACCCGGGTACGTCGCCGAGCCGGCCGCCACCCCGACGACGCCCCGCCGGTACTTGTCGCTCTCGACGCCCGGTACGGGCAGCAGCGCCGCCACGTCCGCATGCTGCAGGGCCGTCACGTCCGGCACCGGCAGCTCCAGCCCGATCCCGACGAGCTGGACGGTTCCCGCGTACGAGGCCCCGGGGTCGATCAGCAGGCCCGGCTTGTACGTGCCGAAGCAGACCGTGACGTCCGCGCGCAGCGCCTCGCCCGGCACCTCGCCGGTGTCGGCGTCCACCCCGCTGGGCAGGTCCACGGCCACGACGACCCCGCGCCGCGCAGCCTCCGCGTACGGCCGGGCCTCGGCCCGCAACCCGCCCCGGCCGCCGATGCCGACGATCCCGTCCAGCACCAGGTCCGCACGAGAGAAGTCGGCCAGGCCGACTTCCTGCTCCACCACCACCCGCCCCCGCGCCGCCCGCACCGCGGCCAGTCCACCCACGTGCACCCGCTCGGGCGCGAGCAGCACCGCCGTCACCCGCGCCCCGCGCCGCGCCAGCGCGGCCCCGGCGTACAGGGCGTCACCCCCGTTGTCCCCACTGCCCGCCAGCACCACCACCCGACTGCCGTACACCCGCCCACGACGCCCCGTCAGCAGCCGCGCACACGTCGCCGCGAGCCCGGCAGCGGCCCGCTGCATCAGCGTCCCCTCCGGCAGCCGCGCCATCAGCTCGCCCTCGGCGGCCCGAACCACTTCAACCCGGTGCGCGTGACGCATACGAAAGCTCCTCCAGCAGTCGGCTACCGCCGACGCTAGCCCGCGGAAGCCACACCTGCGGCACGCTTTCGGGTGACACACACCCGGGTCGACTTCGGCAAGTCGATCGACCTGCCCGCCCCCTTCTCCTTCGCGCTCGACACGGCGCCCCTGCGGGAGGGCACAGCCACCGCAGGGGCGCCGTGGCGGCTACTCGACGGTGACCGACTTCGCCAGGTTGCGCGGCTGGTCGACCTCGTGGCCCTTGGCCGTGGCCAGCTCGCAGGCGAAGACCTGGAGCGGGACGGTGGAGACCAGCGGCTGGAGCAGGGTCGGGGTGACCGGGATGCGGATCAGGTGGTCGGCGTACGGGACGACGGCCTCGTCGCCCTCCTCGGCGATCACGATGGTCCGGGCGCCGCGGGCGCGGATCTCCTGGATGTTGGACACGATCTTGTCGTGCAGGATCGACCGCCCGCGCGGCGAGGGCACGACCACGACGACCGGCAGCCCCTCCTCGATGAGCGCGATCGGGCCGTGCTTCAGCTCGCCGGCCGCGAAGCCCTCGGCGTGCATGTAGGCGAGCTCCTTGAGCTTGAGCGCGCCTTCGAGAGCCACCGGGAAGCCGACGTGGCGGCCGAGGAAGAGCACCGAGCGGGCGTCGGCGAGGGAGCGGGCCAGCTCGCGGACCGGCTCCATGGTCTCCAGCACCTGCTCGACCTGCTTGGGCGCGTCGCCGAGCTCGCGGATGATGGTGAAGATCTCGTCGCCCCACTTGGTGCCGCGGACCTGGCCCAGGTACAGCGCGACCAGGTAGCAGGCCACCAGCTGCGTCAGGAACGCCTTGGTGGACGCGACGGCGACCTCGGGACCGGCGTGGGTGTACAGCACCGCGTCGGACTCGCGCGGAATGGTCGAGCCGTTGGTGTTGCAGATCGCGAGCACCTTGGCGCCCTGCTCGCGGGCGTGCCGCAGGGCCATCAGGGTGTCCATGGTCTCGCCGGACTGCGAGATGGCGATGACCAGCGTGCCCGGGCCCATGATCGGGTCGCGGTAGCGGAACTCGGAGGCGACCTCGACCTCGCAGGGGATGCGGGTCCAGTGCTCGATCGCGTACTTGGCGATCATGCCGGCGTGGAAGGCGGTGCCGCAGGCGACGATGACGACCTTGTCGACGGAGCGCAGGTCGGCGTCGGAGATGCGCAGCTCGTCGAGGGTGAGCCGGCCGTCGGTGCCGATCCGGCCGAGCAGGGTGTCGGCGACGGCCTTCGGCTGCTCGGCGATCTCCTTGAGCATGAAGTAGTCGTAGCCGCCCTTCTCGGCGGCGGAGGCGTCCCAGTCGACGTGGTACTCGCGCACGTCGGCCGGGGTGCCGTCGAAGTTGGTGACGGTGACGGCGTCCGGGCGCAGCTCGACGACCTGGTCCTGGCCGAGCTCGATGGCCTCGCGGGTGTGCGCGATGAACGCGGCGACGTCGGAGGCGAGGAAGTTCTCGCCCTGGCCGCGCCCGACGACCAGCGGCGAGTTGCGGCGGGCGCCGACGACGACGTCCGGCGCGTCGGCGTGCACGGCGACGAGGGTGAAGGCGCCGTCCAGCCGGCCGCAGACCACCCGCATGGCCTCCGCGAGGTCGCCCTCGTACGCCTCGCCGAGCAGGTGCGCGACGACCTCGGTGTCGGTCTCGGAGCGCAGGGTGTGGCCGCGCTCGGCGATCTCGGCGCGCAGCTGGGCGAAGTTCTCGATGATCCCGTTGTGCACGACGGCCACCCGGCGGTCGTCGTCCAGGTGGGGATGGGCGTTGGCGTCCGTCGGGCCGCCGTGGGTGGCCCAGCGGGTGTGGCCGATGCCGGTGGTGCCGCCGGGCAGAGGGGTCTCGGCGAGCGACTTCTGGAGGTTGGCGAGCTTGCCGGCCCGCTTGTCGGTGGACAGGCTCCACTGCCCGTCGGAGCCCTGGACCTGCACCGCGACGCCGGCCGAGTCGTAACCCCGGTACTCCAGTCGCTGCAGGCCTGCGATTACTACGTCGAGGGCGGTCTGCGCGCCCACGTATCCAACAATTCCGCACATGCGTGCCAGCATAAGGGCGGGTCTGAGCCCGTTTTCCCGTCTTTCGCCAACACTGCGTGACCGACACCACAACCACCGTGAACGCCGCTACGGCTCACAATGGAGCATGTGCTGACCGAACTCTGTACGCGGGGCGCCGCCACGCCCGGCCCGTCGCCGTCCCCCTACGTGGACCTCAGCCGGGCCGAGTGGAGCGCACTGCGCGAGCGTACGCCGCTGCCGCTGACCGCGGAGGAGGTGGAACGGCTGCGCGGCCTCGGCACCGCGCTCGACCTGGACGAGGTCTGCGACGTCTACCTGCCGCTGTCCCGGCTGCTGAATCTCTACATCCATGCCACGCACGAGCTGCGCGGCGCGCTGGGCACCTTCCTGGACACGCCGGACACCGAGCGCACCCGCACCCCGTTCATCATCGGCGTGGCCGGCTCGGTGGCGGTCGGCAAGTCCACCACCGCCCGTCTGCTCCAGGCCCTGCTGGCCCGGTGGCCCGAGCACCCGCGGGTGGAGCTGGTCACCACGGACGGCTTCCTGCTCCCCAACGCCGAGCTGCGCCGGCGCGGCCTGATGGCCCGCAAGGGCTTCCCCGAGTCGTACGACCGCCGGGCGCTGATGCGCTTCGTCGCGGACGTGAAGGCGGGCAAGGAGAGCGTCAGCGCCCCGGTGTACTCGCACCTGGTGTACGACATCGTGCCCGGCGAGCGGCTCACCGTGGAGCGCCCGGACATCCTGATCGTCGAGGGCCTGAACGTGCTCCAGCCGGCGCTGCCCGGCACCGACGGCCGGACCCGCCTGGCGGTGGCCGACTACTTCGACTTCTCGATCTACGTCGACGCCCGCACCCACGACATCGAGCACTGGTACCTGGACCGCTTCCGCAAGCTGCGGCAGACCGCCTTCCAGGACCCGAACTCCTACTTCCGCCGCTTCACCGAGGTGCCGGAGGAGGAGGCGATGGAGTACGGCCGGCAGGTCTGGCGCACCATCAACAAGCCGAACCTGCTGGAGAACGTGCTGCCGACCCGGGGCCGGGCCACCCTGATCCTGCAGAAGGGCTCGGACCACAAGGTCCGGCGGGCGCTGCTGCGCAAGCTCTGAAACCCACGAAGGGCCCCCGCCCGGCGGGGGCCCTTCGTCATGTGGCTCAGGCGTCGTACGGGCTCAGCCCAGAACGGCCCAGCCCAGCGCGGCTCAGCCCAGGTGCGTCCGCACGGCCTCGGCCAGCCGCCCGGCGACGGCCTCGGCCTGCACCGGGTCGGCGGCCTCGACCATGACCCGGACCAGCGGCTCGGTGCCCGACGGGCGCAGCAGCACGCGGCCGGTGGAGCCCAGCTCGGCCTCGGCCTCGGCGACCGCGGCGGCCAGCTCGGCGCTGCTGTTCACCCGGCTCTTGTCGACGCCCTTGACGTTGATCAGCAGCTGCGGCAGCCGGGTCATCACGGTGGCCAGGTCGGCCAGCGGCTGCTTGGTGGCGGCCAGCCGGGCGCCCAGCATCAGGCCGGTCAGGGTGCCGTCGCCGGTGGTGGCGTGGTCGAGCAGGATGACGTGGCCGGACTGCTCGCCGCCCAGCGCGAAGCCATGCTCCTTCATCGCCTCCAGCACGTAGCGGTCGCCGACGGCGGTCTCCACCAGGTCGATGCCCTCGCGCTCCATCGCCAGCTTGAAGCCGAGGTTGGACATCACGGTGGCGACCGCGGTGTTGCGGCGAAGGGTGCCGGCCTCCTTCATGGCGACGGCGAGGATGGCGATGATCTGGTCGCCGTCCACCTCGTTGCCGTCGGCGTCGGCTGCCAGGCAGCGGTCGGCGTCGCCGTCGAGGGCGATGCCGAAGTCGGCCTTGTACTCCTTCATCGCGGCGCGCAGCCGGTCCAGGTGGGTGGAGCCGACGCCGTCGTTGATGTTGAGGCCGGTGGGCTCCGCCCCCAGGGTGTGGACGACCTCGGCGCCGGCCCGGGCGAAGGCCTCGGGGGCGACGTAGGCGGCGGCGCCGTGGGCGCCGTCGATGACCACCTTGATGCCGTCCAGGCGGTTGGGCAGTACGCCGATCAGGTGGGCGACGTACTTGTCGAAGCCCTCGGTGTACTCGCGCACCCGGCCGACGGCCGCGCCGGTCGGACGGTTCCAGTCCTCGTCGCCGAGGGTGTGGGTGCGGTAGTGGGCCTCGATCGCGTCCTCGATCGTGTCGTCCAGCTTGTGGCCGCCGCGGGCGAGGAACTTGATGCCGTTGTCGGGCATCGCGTTGTGGCTGGCGGAGAGCATCACGCCGAAGTCGGCACCGAGCGCCCCGGTGAGGTAGGCCACGGCCGGGGTGGGCAGCACCCCGACGCGGAGCACGTCGACGCCGGCGCTGGCCAGACCGGCGATGACCGCGGCCTCCAGGAACTCGCCCGAGGCGCGCGGGTCCCGGCCGACGACCGCGACCGGCCGGTGGCCGTCGAAGGCGCCGGCCTCTCCGAGCACATGGGCCGCCGCGACCGACAGGCCGAGCGCGAGCTCCGCCGTCAGGCCCTCGTTGGCCACCCCGCGTACGCCGTCCGTACCGAAGAGTCGTCCCACTGTCCCGTCCTCCATCACCTGTCGGAACCCATCCGATCGATTCCCGGCCGCCGCACAGTAGCCGGGGAACACGTCGCCCCGGAGTACACGTGGTACTCCGGGGCGACGGTTGCGCAACCAGGGGGCGTGCGCCGCCGGGGCGGTGCACCCCCCAGGGACGCGATTAGCGCTTGCTGTACTGCGGCGCCTTGCGGGCCTTCTTCAGACCGGCCTTCTTGCGCTCGACGGCGCGGGCGTCACGGGTCAGGAAGCCGGCCTTCTTCAGCGCGCCGCGGTTGTTGTCCACGTCGGCCTCGTTCAGGGCACGGGCCACGCCGAGGCGCAGCGCGTAGGCCTGGCCGGAGACGCCACCGCCGGTGATGCGGGCGACGACGTCGTAACGGCCGTCAAGCTCCAGGAGCTTGAAGGGCTCGTTCACGGTCTGCTGGTGCACCTTGTTGGGGAAGTAGTTCTCCAGGGTGCGACCGTTGATCTTCCACTGGCCGGTGCCGGGGACGATGCGCACGCGGGCGATCGCCTCCTTGCGACGGCCGAGGCCGGCGCCCGGGACGGCCTCGCCGAAGCGGCCGGCCAGCGACTCGGAGGTGTAGCTCTCCTCGGAGGTGTACTCGCCCTCGACGACGGTCTCGTCGAAGTCGACCTCAAGGGTTTCAGTGGTCTCGGCCACGATGTTCCTCAGCTCTTTTCAGTGTTGGGGGGCTTGGTGGCCGAATTACTGCGCGACCTGGGTGATCTCGAACGGCACCGGCTGCTGGGCAGCGTGCGGGTGCTGGTCGCCCGAGTAGACCTTCAGCTTCGAGAGCATCTGACGGCCCAGGCTGTTCTTGGGGATCATGCCCTTGATGGCCTTCTCGACGGCCTTCTCCGGGTTGTTCGCCAGCAGGTCGTCGTAGCGCACCGAGCGCAGACCGCCCGGGAAGCCCGAGTGGCGGTAGGCCAGCTTCTGGGTCTTCTTGTTACCGGACAGGTGCACCTTGTCGGCGTTGATGATGATGACGAAGTCACCAGTGTCAACGTGCGGCGCGTAGATCGCCTTGTGCTTGCCCCGGAGGAGGTTGGCGGCCTGGGAAGCCAGGCGGCCGAGCACGACGTCGGTCGCGTCGATGACGTGCCACTGACGCTGGACGTCGCCGGGCTTGGGGCTGTACGTACGCACGGTCGTAGCCTTCGCTTTTCAGTGAGTGAGTCCTGACAGGAGCACCCGGACGGAAGAGCAGCCTGGCCAACCTTGGACGCAATTCAAGGGGGACCGCTGGTCGTCGACCTGATGTCTCCGGCGTACCGACCTCTCACGTGAGATAGAGCGAGCCAATACGCACATCAAGCGTCCAGATTACCGGGCGGGAGGGGAGGGGTCAAAAAACCCCTGACCCTCCTCTCCCGTCACTCAGCGTTCGCGCTCCACGCGCGTGACATCCCAGACCGGCTCGGGCGACTCGTACACCCGGCCGTCCGCCCCGAACACCAGGAAGCGGTCGAAGGTCTTGGCGAACCAACGGTCGTGGGTGACGCACAGCACCGTACCGTCGAATGCCTCCAGCCCGGCCTGCAGCGCCTCGGCGCTCTCCAGGTCCAGGTTGTCGGTCGGCTCGTCGAGCAACAGGGCCGTCACACCGGAGAGTTCGAGCTTGAGGATCATCAGCCGGGCCTGCTGCCCGCCGGACAGCGACTCGAACTTCTGCTCCTCCTGCCGGTCCAGCTCGTACCGGCGCAGCGCGCCCATCGCCGCGCCGCGGCTGAGCGCGTGCTCCTCCTCGACGATCGAGCGCACCGTCCGCCCGAACAGCTCCGGGTGGGCGTGGGTCTGCCGGAAGTGGCCGGGGACGACCCGCGCGCCGAGCTTCCACTCCCCCGCGTGTCCGACCGTCCCGTCGCCGGCCAGCAGGCGCAGGAAGTGCGACTTGCCGGAGCCGTTGGAGCCCAGCACCGCGACCCGCTCGCCGTAGAAGACCTCCAGGTCGAACGGCCGCATCAGGCCGGTGAGCTCCAGCCGCTGCATGGTGAACGCGCGCACGCCGGTGCGGCCGCCCTTGAGCCGCATGGTGATGCTCTGCTCGCGCGGCGGCGCCTCCGGCGGGCCGGCCTCCTCGAACTTCTTCAGCCTGGTCTGCGCGGCGGAGTAGCGGGAGGCCATGTCGTGGCTGATCGACGCGGCCTGGCGCAGGTTGACGACCAGCTTCTTGAGCTTGGCGTGCTCCTCGTCCCAGCGGCGGCGCAGCTCCTCGAAGCGCTCGAAGCGGGCCTTGCGGGCCTCGTGGAAGGTGTCGAAGCCGCCGCCGTGCACCCAGACGCTGCTGCCGGCCGCGCCGGTCTCGACGCTGATGATCTTGTCGGCGGTACGGGAGAGCAGCTCGCGGTCGTGCGAGATGAACAGGACGGTCTTCGGGGTGGCCTTGATGGCCTCCTCCAGCCAGCGCTTGCCCGGGACGTCCAGGTAGTTGTCCGGCTCGTCGAGCAGCAGCACCTCCTCCGGGCCGCGCAGCAGCGCCTCCAGGACGAGCCGCTTCTGCTCGCCGCCGGAGAGGGTGTTCAGGCCGCGCCACTGGGCCTTGTCGAAGGAGACGCCGAGGGCCGCCATGGTGCAGACGTCCCAGTCGGTCTCGTAGTCGTAGCCGCCGACGTCGGCCCAGTCGGAGAGCGACTGGGCGTAGGCCATCTGCGTCTTCTCGTCGTCCTGGGCGATCATCGCCAGCTCGGCGGCGTCCACCGCGCGGGCGGCCACGGCGATCCGCTCGGGGGCGACGGACACCAGCAGGTCGCGGACCGAGGCGTCCGGCGGCAGCGCGCCCGGGGTGGTCTGCTGGTCCTCGCGGCCGGTGGTGCCGACGAACTGGCGCATCACGCCGAGCCCGCCGCTGATCGTCACCGAGCCGCCGTGCGGCTGGAGGTCGCCCGCGATCATGCGCAGCAGGGTGGTCTTGCCGGCCCCGTTCGCGCCGACCAGGGCGACCGCGGCGCCCTCGCCGACCCGGAAGGACGCGTCGTCGAACAGCACCCGCCCGTCCGGCAGGTAGTACTCCAGGTGCGAAATCTCGACGTGTCCCATGGCAGCGATTGTCCCAAGCGGACGCGCAGGGCCAAAACGGATTAACCGACGGCCGGCTGCCCGGGCAGCGTACGCAGACGCCTGGCCTGGCGGTTGCGCTCGGCGAGCTGGTCGTCCGGCGGGTACCCGACCTCCTCAAGGGTGAGCCCGTACGGCCGGATCACGTTGACGGCCGAGTTGCGGACCCCGCCGGCCAGCACCTCGCCGGGGAACTCCACCGGCCGGTGCCCGTCGCCGACCAGCAGCATCGCGCCGACCAGCGCCCGCACCATGTTGTGGCAGAACGCGTCGGCGCGGACGGTGGCGACCGCGAGCGTGCCCTCCTGAGCGGCGTAGGTGTCCACCGGGACGCGGTCCCAGTGCAGCTCCAGCAGGGTACGGATGGTCGTGGCACCCTCGCGCTTCTTGCAGTACGCGGCGAAGTCGTGCTCGCCGAGCAGCAGCTTCGCGGCCGCGTTCATCCGGTCCAGGTCGAGCGGCCGGTCGTGCCACAGCACGTGCCCGCGCAGCAGCGGGTCGACCCCGCCCGGGTGGTCGGCGACCCGGTAGGCGTACCGGCGCCAGATCGCCGAGAAGCGCGCGTCGAACCCGGCCGGCGCCTCGCCGAGCCGGTAGATCCGGACGTCCCCGGGCAGCCGCCCGGCCAGCCGGCGCAGCAGCTTCTCGCGGTGCGCCTCCCACAGCTCGGCCGGCAGGTCGACGTGCGCGACCTGGCCGCGGGCGTGCACCCCGGCGTCGGTGCGGCCGGCCACGGTCAGCGGGAACAGCTCGGCGCTGCGGGTGACGATCTGCAGCGCGGTCTCGATCTCCTCCTGGACCGTCCGGCGGCCGCCGCGCTGGCGGGCCCAGCCGGAGAACTCGGCGCCGTGGTAGGCGAGGTCGAGCCGGACCCGGACATGCCCGTCGGCCGGGCCGTCCTTCACCGGCGGCTGCTCGGCGCAATCGTTGACCACTGCTTCTCTTCTCCCAGGGACCCCAAAGACAAGGAACGGGCCCGCTCCCCCATCGCTGGGGAAGCGGGCCCGCACTACACCTGGCGGTGTCAGGCCTGCTCGGCGGCCTCGGCGGCGTCGGCCACGGGGGCGTCCTCCACCTTGGTCTCCTCGGCCTTGGCGTCGGACTCCTTGACGGCACGCTTGGTGGCGGCCTCGGCCTCGCCGACGGCGGTCTGCGCGACGGTCAGCGCCTCGACCAGCTCGATCACGGCCATCGGGGCGTTGTCGCCACGACGGGGACCGATCTTGGTGATACGGGTGTAGCCACCCGGGCGGTTCTCGTAGCGCGGCGCGATCTCGGTGAAGAGGGTGTGCAGCACGGCGATGTCGGTGATCGTCTTGCGCACCAGGCGACGGTTGTGGATGTCGCCCTTCTTCGCCTTGGTGATCAGCTTCTCCGCCAGCGGGCGCATCCGACGGGCCTTGGCCTCGGTCGTGGTGATGCGGCCGTACTGGAACAGCTCCCGGCACAGACCGGCGAGCAGCAGCGGCTCGTGGTGCGGGCCGCCGCCGAGGCGGGCACCCTTGGTGGGACGCGGCATGGAATTACTCCTCGAATCTCCGACTGCGGCCGTACCAGGTACCGCAGCGGGCGTACGGGCACTGTGCCCGCACGACTTTCACGACGACGGGGGCGGTTCCTCAGAACCGCCCCCGCGGCCAAATCTCTCAGTACTGCTCGGTCTCGGCGTAACCCGCGTCGTCCAGGTCGTCGGCGCCGAAGGCGTCGGCGGCCGCGGTCGGGTCGAACCCGGGCGGGCTGTCCTTGAGGGCCAGGCCCATGCCGGCCAGCTTCGCCTTGACCTCGTCGATCGACTTCGCACCAAAGTTGCGAATGTCGAGCAGGTCGGCCTCGGAGCGGGCGACGAGCTCACCCACGGTGTGGATGCCCTCGCGCTTGAGGCAGTTGTAGGAGCGGACGGTGAGCTCCAGCTCCTCGATCGGCAGCGCCAGGTCGGCGGCCAGGGCGGCGTCCGTCGGGGACGGGCCCATGTCGATGCCCTCGGCGTCGATGTTCAGCTCGCGGGCGAGGCCGAACAGCTCCACCAGGGTCTTGCCGGCCGAGGCCATGGCGTCGCGCGGACGCATGGCGGGCTTGGTCTCGACGTCGACGATCAGCTTGTCGAAGTCGGTCCGCTGCTCGACACGGGTGGCCTCGACCTTGTAGGTGACCTTCAGCACCGGGCTGTAGATCGAGTCGACCGGGATGCGGCCGATCTCCTGGCCGGAGGCCTTGTTCTGGACGGCGGAGACGTAGCCGCGACCGCGCTCGACGGTCAGCTCCATCTCCAGCTTGCCCTTGCCGTTCAGGGTGGCGAGGACCAGCTCCGGGTTGTGCACCTCGACACCGGCCGGCGGCGCGATGTCGGCGGCGGTGACGACACCCGGGCCCTGCTTGCGCAGGTACATCACGACCGGCTCGTCGTGCTCCGAGGAGACGACCAGCTGCTTGATGTTGAGGATGAGGTCGGTCACGTCCTCCTTGACGCCCGGCACGGTGGTGAACTCGTGCAGGACGCCGTCGATGCGGATGCTGGTGACAGCGGCACCCGGGATCGACGACAGGAGCGTGCGGCGCAGGGAGTTGCCGAGGGTGTAGCCGAAGCCCGGCTCCAGCGGCTCGATCACGAACCGCGAGCGGAACTCGTCGACGACCTCTTCGGTCAGCGACGGACGCTGAGCGATAAGCATGGGGGATGTTCCTCCAGTTGTCTTCGGCACCCACTATTTGATGCCGACAGGACCAAGCGTACGGGGTCCCGCACGCAGTGACACTCACCACAGGGGACCCCGTACGAGGTTTAAAGCAGTACTACCGCGTGCCCGAAGGCGCTGCGTCAGACGCGGCGGCGCTTCGGCGGACGGCAGCCGTTGTGCGGGGTGGGGGTGACGTCCTGGATCGAGCCGACCTCCAGGCCGGTGGCCTGGAGCGAACGGATCGCGGTCTCGCGGCCGGAGCCCGGACCCTTCACGAAGACGTCAACCTTGCGCATGCCGTGCTCCTGCGCGCGACGGGCAGCGGCCTCGGCGGCCATCTGCGCGGCGAACGGGGTGGACTTGCGCGAGCCCTTGAAGCCGACGTGGCCGGCGGAGGCCCAGGAGATCACGTTGCCCGCGGGGTCGGTGATCGAAACGATGGTGTTGTTGAACGTGCTCTTGATGTGCGCGTGGCCGTGAGCGACGTTCTTCTTTTCCTTGCGGCGGATCTTCTTCGCGCCGGCAGCCTGACGACCCTTGGGGGGCATAAGTCTGTTCTCCTACTGAGGTGGTCGGTCCGCTGACCCGCGGGCCGGAGGGATGTCCGGTGACGGGACGGACTACTTCTTGCCCGGCTTCTTCTTGCCGGCGATCGCGCGACGCGGGCCCTTGCGGGTACGCGCGTTGGTGTGGGTGCGCTGGCCGCGGACCGGCAGGCCACGGCGGTGACGCAGACCCTCGTAGCAGCCGATCTCGACCTTGCGGCGGATGTCGGCGGCCACCTCACGGCGGAGGTCACCCTCGACCGTGTAGTTGGCGTCGATGTACTGGCTCAGCTTGACGAGGTCATCCTCGGAGATGTCGCGAACGCGGACATCCGGGTTGACGCCGGTCTCGGCCAGGGTCTGCTGAGCGCGGGTACGGCCGATGCCGTACACGTAGGTGAGGGCGATCTCGATCCGCTTCTCACGGGGGAGATCAACGCCAGCGAGGCGTGCCATTCAAGGCTCCTGTGTTTCTTCAGAGGTCTTGCGTGCTACCTACTCCTTCGCCTCTCGACGATGGAGCCCCGGCCTCTGACCGGGGGCGGCAGTCCGCCTTGTCGCAAGGACGGATCGGGTAGCCCGCTTATGACGTTTTCGCGTCGCGCGAAGTACTACGAGAAATGCGGGGGAGAGATCAGCCCTGGCGCTGCTTGTGGCGCAGGTTGTCGCAGATCACCATGACCCGGCCGTGACGGCGGATCACCTTGCACTTGTCGCAGATCTTCTTGACGCTCGGCTTGACCTTCATGTTTCAGGTTCTCCGGGTCTAGATCTGGCCTTGCTTACTTGTAGCGGTAGACGATCCGGCCGCGCGTGAGGTCGTAGGGGCTGAGCTCCACGACGACCCGGTCGTCCGGCAGGATGCGGATGTAGTGCATGCGCATCTTGCCACTGATGTGCGCGAGGACCTTGTGACCGTTCTGCAGCTCGACCTTGAACATCGCGTTCGGAAGAGACTCGATCACGGTGCCCTCGATCTCAATGGCGCCTTGCTTCTTAGCCATGAACTGCGAGATCCACCTTCCG
The DNA here is from genome assembly GCF_019192735.1 of Kitasatospora aureofaciens. Taxonomy (GTDB): domain Bacteria; phylum Actinomycetota; class Actinomycetes; order Streptomycetales; family Streptomycetaceae; genus Kitasatospora; species Kitasatospora aureofaciens_A. The sequence continues at coordinate 175,958 of NZ_JAHTKP010000003.1, read as the reverse complement.
GGACCGGCTACCGTATGCGGAACGCTCGTGCGAACCTGGGTTCACCCCGCCCCCGAAGGGAAGAGGGCGTGCTGGGGCACGCTACGAGTGAGCCGACGGTCCATCCTACGCCAGCCCGTCCGATGGGCCAAAACCGGGGCCCCGGAAGGCGGTCACCGTCACACTCCGATGGGGGTCGCCACCGGCTCGACGTGGGCGGTGCAGGCCGAGCAGCGGCGGGCGGCCTCGGGGATCTCGGTCAGGCATTCGGGGCAGGGGCGCTTCGGGGTCGCCGGCTTCTTCGGCAGGTACTTCGCGGTGGCCTTGGTGATCGGCAGGACGACGCAGAAGTAGAGCACCGCGGCGGTCATGACGAACGCGATCAGGACGTTGAGGAACTGGCCGTACGGGAAGGTGACCCCCGCGACCGTCGCCTTGTACGAGCTGAAGTCGCCGGCGGCGCCGACCACCACACCCACCAGCGGGGTGAGGAAGGCGGACACGAAGCCGGTCACCACCGCGGTGAACGCGGCACCGATGACGACACCGACCGCCATGTCGACGACGTTGCCGCGCATCATGAAGTCGCGGAATCCCTTGAGCACTTGCTCTCTCCCTGCTCGCTCGAAAGCGCCCGAAGCGCCAGAGGCCACTGAAGCCACCGACGCCACTGCCAGCCGTTAAAAATAGGACAAAAGCCCTGGAGGTTCAAACCTCCAGGGCTCTGATCCCTTGTCAGCAACGGCAGTCGGCCGCCCCGACACGCCGCCGGCGACTAGCCGAGCGGGTCCGGCGCCGCGGTGATGCCGAGCTTCGCGAGCTCCGCCTTGCCGCCGTCGAAGGCGGTCAGGACCAGCGGGCCCTGCTCGGTCACGGCCACCGAGTGCTCCCAGTGCGAGGCCCAGGTGCCGTCGTTGGTGACGACCGTCCACTCGTCGTCCAGCACGGTGGTGTGCGGGGTGCCCAGCGAGACCATCGGCTCGATCGCCAGCACGGTGCCGGGCACCAGCTTCGGGCCCTTGCCGCGGCCGCGCTCGACGTAGTTCAGCACGTGCGGCTCCATGTGCATCGCGGTGCCGATGCCGTGGCCGCCGTAGCCCTCGGTGATGCCCCACTTGCCCTTCGGGGGCAGCGGCTGGCGGCGGATGAAGCCCTCGATCGCCTTGGAGACGTCGACCAGGCGGTTGTTCTTCTTCATCTGGGCGATGCCGGCCCACATCGAGCCCTCGGTCACCCGGCTCAGCATCTCGACCTCCGGGCGGACCTCGCCGACCGCGACGGTGATCGCCGAGTCGCCGTGCCAGCCGTCCAGGATGGCGCCGCAGTCGATCGAGATGATGTCGCCCTCCTGGAGCACCCGCTCGCCGGGGATGCCGTGCACGACCTCGTTGTTCACCGAGGCGCAGATCACGCCCGGGAACCAGAGGCCGCCGTGGTGGGCGCGGAAGTTGGAGGTGGCACCGTGGTCCGTGATCACCTTGTCCGCGATGTCGTTCAGCTCCTGGGTGGTCACCCCCGGAGCGACCGCCTCCCGGCAGGCCTTCAACGCCTCGGCGACGACCAGCCCGGCCGCTCGCATCTTCGCGATCTGCTCGGGGGTCTTGATCTCCACCATCTGGTCACGCCTTCCACGCTCTGTTTGCCACTGCCTACCACCGTACGTACGTCGCCAAGAAACGTCCCTGGGAGACGTCGCCGAGAAACTCAGCTGTCCTGCTTCAGCGCCTCGATCGCGCGCTGGGTGACCTCGTCCACCTTGCCGAGGGCCGAGATGGTCGCCACCAGGCCCTGCTGGACGTAGTAGTCGATGATCGGCTCGGTCTCCGTGTGGTAGACCTCCAGGCGGGTGCGCACCTTCTCCTCGGTGTCGTCCGAGCGCTGGTACAGCTCGCCGCCGCACTCGTCGCAGACGCCCTCGGCCTTCGGCGCGTTGTAGTCCACGTGGAACACGTGGCCACCGTCGTTGCGGCACAGGCGACGGCCGGCGATCCGGCGGACCACCTCGTCCTCGGGGACCTCCAGGTCCAGCACGCCGTCCAGCTTGATGCCCTGCTCGGCGAGGAACTCATCGAGCGCCTTGGCCTGGCCAAGGTTGCGGGGGAAGCCGTCGAGCAGGAAGCCGTTGGCGGCGTCCGGCTGGAGCATGCGGTCCTTGGCCATCCCGATGGTGACCTCATCCGGCACCAGGCGACCCGCGTCCATGTAGCTCTTGGCCTCGAGCCCCAGTGGGGTGCCCTGGCCGATGTTGGCGCGGAACAGGTCGCCGGTGGAGATGTGGGGAATGGACAGGGTCTTGGCGAGCAGGTGCGCCTGAGTACCCTTCCCGGCCCCGGGAGGACCGACGAGGACGATACGCATCAGCGGAGGAACCCTTCGTAATTGCGCTGCTGGAGCTGGCTCTCGATCTGCTTGACAGTTTCGAGTCCGACGCCGACGACGATGAGCACACTGGTGCCACCGAACGGGAAGCTGGTCTGCTGTCCGAAGGCGACCAGGGCGATCATCGGGATCAACGCGATCAGGCCCAGGTAGAGCGAACCCGGCCACGTGATACGGGTGAGCACGTAGTTCAGGTACTCGGCCGTCGGCCGGCCGGCCCGGATGCCCGGGATGAACCCACCATACTTCTTCATATTGTCGGCAACTTCTTCGGGGTTGAAGGAGATGGCGACGTAGAAGAAGGCAAAGAAGACGATCAGCAGGAAGTAGGTGGCCATGTAGATCGGGTGGTCACCCTTGACGAAGTTCGTCCGGATCCAAGTCGCCCAGCCGGCCTGGCTGTTGGTCAGCTGGACCACCAGGGCGGGGATGTACAGCAGCGACGAGGCGAAGATGACCGGGATGACACCGGCCTGGTTCACCTTGAGCGGGATGTACGTCGACGTGCCGCCGAACGCCCGGCGGCCGATCATCCGCTTCGCGTACTGCACCGGGATCCGGCGCTGGGCCTGCTCGACGAAGATGACCAGCATCACAACGATGATGCCGACCGCGATCACGGACAGGAACTCGACCCAGCCACCGCCGATGGTGCCGGTCGACTTGATGTTCCACATCGAGGACGGGAACTGCGCGGCGATCGAGGTGAAGATCAGCAGCGACATGCCGTTGCCGATACCGCGGTCGGTGATCAGCTCGCCCAGCCACATGATCACGCTGGTGCCGGCGGTCATGGTCAGCACCATGACGGCGATCCGGAACACGCCGGTGTCGGGCACGATCTGGTTGGCCAGCGGGCAGCCGGAGAACAGCGCACCGCTGGAGGCCGTCGCGACGATGCCGGTGCCCTGCAGCACCGCGAGCGCGATGGTCAGGTAGCGGGTGTACTGGGTGATCTTCGCCTGGCCGGCCTGCCCCTCCTTCTTCAGCGCCTCAAGTCGCGGGATCACGACGGTGAGGAGCTGGAGGATGATGCTCGCCGTGATGTACGGCATGATGCCGAGGGCGAAGATCGTCAGCTGGAGCAGCGCACCACCACTGAACAGGTTGACGAGCCCGAAGAGACCGTTGTTCTTGGTCTCCTTCACACACTCGTTCACCGCGGTGAAACTCACGCCAGGGATCGGGATGTGCGAGCCCAGCCGGAACAGCACCATGATGCCCAGCGTGAACAGCAGCTTCTTGCGCAGGTCGGGCGTCTGGAACGCCCGCGCGAACGCACTGAGCACGGTGCCTCCTGCGCCTCCCGCACGTCGTCGGCGGGAGGGTCGGTCCTGAATGGGGAGTTTGCGGTTCGGGCTCCCGTACAGACGGCATAGGCGAGCCTACGCGCAGCCTACAAGGGAACTCCACGGACTCTAACAGTGCGCAGCCACTCGGAAGAAGCGCGTACGGCCCCTCCCCCACTCACGGGGTACGGGATGCCCGGGTTTGCCACACAAAAGAACGAGGGCCGGTCCGGCCTGATTTCGGTCCGCCGGCCGGGCCGGTCCCGCAGGTAAAAGGCCGGAAAAGCACGAGCCCCGCACCTCCCGGAGGAGGTGCGGGGCTCGAAGCTGTGTCAGCGGGCTCAGACGAGCTCGGTGACCGTACCGCCGGCGGCGGTGATCTTCTCGGCGGCGGAACCGGAGACGGCGTCGACCGTCACCTGCAGCGCGACCGAGATCTCGCCGGTGCCGAGCACCTTGACGAGGGAGTTCTTGCGAACCGCGCCCTTCGCGACCAGGTCCTCGACCGTGACCTCGCCACCCTGCGGGTAGAGCTCGGCCAGCTTGTCGAGGTTGACAACCTGGAACGTGATCTTGAACGGGTTCTTGAAGCCCTTCAGCTTCGGCAGGCGCATGTGGAGCGGCATCTGGCCACCCTCGAAGCGCTGCGGAACCTGGTAGCGGGCCTTGGTGCCCTTGGTACCACGACCGGCGGTCTTACCCTTGGAGCCCTCACCACGACCCACGCGGATCTTGTCGGTCTTGGCACCCGGGGCGGGACGCAGGTTGTGGATCTTGATCGGGTTGTCGCCCATGATCAGTCCACCTCCTCAACCGTCACCAGGTGACGGACCGTGTGGGCCATCCCGCGGATCTCGGGACGGTCCTCCTTCACCACGACGTCGTGCATGCGCTTGAGACCAAGCGAACGCAGGGTGTCACGGTGGTTCTGCTTGCTGCCGATGTACGACTTGGTCTGCGTGATCTTCAGGCGAGCCATCAGGCGCTCACCCCAGCAGCACGCGCCCGCAGCAGAGCGGCGGGAGCCACGTCCTCCAGCGGCAGGCCACGACGGGCGGCGATCTCCTCGGGGCGAACGAGGCCCTTCAGAGCCACCACGGTGGCGTGCACGATGTTGATCGCGTTGTCCGAGCCGAGCGACTTCGACAGGATGTCGTGGATGCCCGCGCACTCCAGCACGGCACGCACCGGGCCACCGGCGATAACACCGGTACCGGGGGCAGCCGGCTTCAGGAGCACGACGCCGGCAGCCTTCTCGCCCTGGATCGGGTGCGGGATGGTGCCCTGGATACGGGGAACCTTGAAGAAGTTCTTCTTGGCCTCCTCAACACCCTTGGCGATGGCGGCCGGAACCTCCTTCGCCTTCCCGTAACCAACACCCACGGTGCCCTCGCCATCGCCCACCACGACCAGCGCGGTGAAGGAGAAGCGACGACCACCCTTGACAACCTTGGCGACACGGTTGATGGCAACCACGCGCTCGACGTAAGCGGTCTTCTCGACGGCGGGGGCGTTACCCCGGTCGTCACGCTTACGGTCGCGCCGCTCGCCACCGGTGCCGCCGCCGGCGCCGCTACCGCGGCGCTGGGGTCCAGCCATTGGAATTACCTCTCTCGATTACGTCCGTCGACTGAGCCGACGAGCGGCTTAGAAGTCGAGCCCGGCCTCGCGAGCCGCGTCCGCCAGGGCGGCGATGCGGCCGGCGTACCGGTTGCCCGCGCGGTCGAAGACGACCGACTCGATGCCGGCGGCCTTGGCGCGCTCGGCGACCAGGCTCCCGACCTTCTTGGCCAGCTCGGTCTTGTCGCCCTCGGCGCCCTTGATGGACACGTCGAGGGTGGACGCCGACGCCAGGGTGTGACCCTTGGCGTCGTCGATGACCTGGGCGACCATGTGACGGTTCGAGCGCGTCACGACGAGGCGCGGACGCACCTCGGTGCCGACGACGCGCTTGCGAACGCGAATCGCGCGGCGCTTGCGAGCGGCGGCCTTGTAGGCGTTGCCCTTGCCGATCTTGACAGAGACGCTCATCGCTTACTTACCACTCTTTCCGACCTTGCGGCGGATGACCTCGCCCGCGTACTTGACACCCTTGGCCTTGTACGGGTCGGGCTTGCGCAGCTTGCGGATCTTCGCGGCGACCTCGCCGACCTTCTGCTTGTCGATGCCGTCCACGTGGAACTTGGTGGCCGACTCGACGACGAAGGTGATGCCCTCCGGGGCCTCGACCAGGATCGGGTGGCTGTAGCCGAGCTGGAACTCCATGTCGGAGCCCTTCGCCAGAACTCGGTAGCCGACACCGCTGATCTCCAGCGACTTGCGGTAGCCCGCGGTCACGCCGGTGATCATGTTCGCCACCAGCGTGCGGGAAAGGCCGTGCAGGGCCTTCGACATACGCTCGTCGTTGGGGCGGGTGACGAGCAGCGTGCCGTCCTCGCCCTTACCGATCTCGATCGGCGCGGCGACGAGGTGGGTGAGGGAGCCCTTGGGGCCCTTCACCGAGACCGCCTGGCCATCGATGGTGACGTCCACGCCGGCGGGAACCGGGATGGGCAGCCGTCCAATGCGCGACATTGCTGTACCTCCGTTTCCCGAATTACCAGACGTAGGCGAGAACTTCTCCGCCTACGCCCTTCTTGGCGGCCTGCTTGTCGGTGAGGAGACCGGAGGACGTGGAGATGATCGCCACGCCCAGGCCGCCGAGCACCTTCGGCAGGTTGGTGGACTTTGCGTAGACCCGCAGGCCCGGCTTGCTGATCCGCTTGATGCCAGCGATCGAGCGCTCACGGTTGGGGCCGAACTTGAGCTCGATGGTCAGCTTCTTGCCGACCTCGCCCTCAACGGGCTCCTCAACCTTGTAGGAGGAGATGTACCCCTCCTGCTGCAGGATCTCGGCGACGTGCGCCTTGATCTTGCTGGCCGGCATCGCCACGGAGTCGTGGTACGCCGAGTTAGCGTTACGCAGACGCGTGAGCATGTCTGCGATGGGGTCGGTCATGGTCATGATGGCCTCAGGCCTCTCTCGCCGTGGTTTCTCCGCGCCAGGTCCCCCCGCCGCACTCCGAGGAGTGCGGCGGGGGCACAGACGCAGGGGACCTGCGGCGTCGTAAGACTGGGTGCGAGCCCTCCGAAGAGGGTCGACGGCAGCTATGGAGCTCCCGCGACAGGGGGCCCGACCTCACTACCCTACGGGATTCCGTACGTAGCCCCAAAAAGGGGCTCTGTGGGGTCGGGCACACCTGCTTCGCTATGGCGTTACCGCGAGGTCCTGGATTACCAGGAGCTCTTGGTCACACCCGGCAGCTCGCCACGGTGCGCCATCTCACGAAGACACACACGGCAGAGGCCGAACTTGCGGTACACCGAGTGCGGACGGCCGCAGCGCTGGCACCGGGTGTAGGCCCGGACGCCGAACTTCGGCTTGCGCTCGGACTTCGCGATGAGGGACTTCTTCGCCATTGGCTCACGCCTCCTTGAACGGGAAGCCCAGAGCACGCAGGAGCGCCCGGCCCTCGTCGTCGGTCTGAGCGGTGGTCACGACGGTGATGTCCATACCGCGCTGACGGTCGACCTTGTCCTGGTCGATCTCGTGGAACATAACCTGCTCGGTCAGACCGAAGGTGTAGTTGCCACGGCCGTCGAACTGCTTCGGGGAGAGGCCACGGAAGTCACGGATTCGCGGCAGGGCCAGCGAAACCAGACGGTCCAGGAACTCCCACATGCGGTCACCACGGAGGGTGACGTGGGTGCCGATCGGCTGGCCCTCGCGCAGCTTGAACTGCGCGATGGACTTGCGAGCCTTGGTCACGGCCGGCTTCTGACCGGTGATCGCGGTCAGATCGCGGATCGCGCCCTCGATCAGCTTGCTGTCACGGGCGGCCTCGCCGACACCCATGTTGACGACGACCTTGACCAGGCCGGGCGTCAGCATGACGTTCTCGTACGAGAACTGCTCCTGCAGCTGACCCTTGATCTCGGAGTTGTAACGCTCCTTGAGACGGGGGGTCACCTTCTCAACAGTCGTCTCAGACATCAGATGTCCTCACCGGTTCGCTTGGCAACGCGGATCTTGTTGCCCTCGTCATCGAAGCGGTAGCCAACGCGGGTGACGACCTTCTTGCCGTCCTTCTCCACGACCAGCTGGACGTTGGAGACGTGCACCGGGGCCTCGACGGTGACGATGCCACCCTGAGTGCCCGGGCCCGGCTTGGTGTGCTTCTTGACCCGGTTCACACCCTCGACCAGGACCTTGTTCTCGGCGGGCATGGCCTGGATGACCTTGCCCTGCTTGCCGCGGTCCTTGCCGGTGATGACCTGAACCAGGTCACCCTTCTTGATCTTCATGCTGTTCGCCATGGGTTAGAGCACCTCCGGCGCAAGCGAGATGATCTTCATGAACTTCTTGTCGCGCAGCTCGCGGCCCACCGGGCCGAAGATGCGGGTACCGCGGGGGTCACCCTCGGTGTTCTTGAGGACGACGGCGGCGTTCTCGTCGAACCGGATGTACGAACCGTCGGGACGACGGCGCGACTTCACGGTACGGACGACGACGCACTTGACGACGTCACCCTTCTTCACCGAACCGCCGGGGATCGCGTCCTTGACGGTGGCGACGATGACGTCCCCGATACCGGCGTAGCGGCGACCGGAGCCACCGAGAACGCGGATGCAAAGGATTTCCTTCGCGCCCGTGTTGTCGGCGACACGCAGTCGCGACTCCTGCTGGATCACAGCTTTCTCCTGATCGTCAACGAGAGCTGACGGGCCGGCCGCTGCTCACACCAGCGCCCGCAAGGGGCCTGATGCACATACGGCCGTACCGCATCAACTTCGTTACTTGGCCTTCTCGAGGATCTCGACGACGCGCCAGCGCTTCGTCGCGGACAGCGGGCGGGTCTCCGCGAGGAGGACCCGGTCGCCGATGCCACAGGCGTTCGCCTCGTCGTGCGCCTTCAGCTTGTTCGTACGGCGGATGACCTTGCCGTACAGAGCGTGCTTGACGCGGTCCTCGACGGCGACGACGACGGTCTTGTCCATCTTGTCGCTGACGACGAGACCCTCACGGGTCTTGCGGAAACCGCGCGTCTCGTTGGTGTTCTCAGTCATCAGGCGTTCTCCACCGTCTCGATGCCCAGCTCGCGCTCGCGCATCAGGGTGTAGATCCGCGCGATGTCCTTACGGACGAGCTTGAGCCGTCCGTGGTTGTCGAGCTGCCCGGTCGCCGCCTGGAAGCGGAGGTTGAACAGCTCCTCCTTGGCCTCACGGAGCTTGGCAACGAGACCCTCGTTGTCCAGCTCGCGGAGGTCAGCAGCCTTGGTGCCGGCCGACATCAGCTCTCACCTGCCTCGCGCCGGATGATCCGGCACTTCATCGGGAGCTTGTGAGCTGCGCGGGTCAGCGCCTCACGAGCCACCTTCTCGTTGGGGTACGACAGCTCGAACATGACCCGACCCGGGTGCACGTTCGCGATCCACCACTCGGGCGAACCCTTACCGGAACCCATGCGGGTCTCGGCCGGCTTCTTGGTGAGCGGACGGTCCGGGTAGATGTTGATCCAGACCTTGCCGCCACGCTTGATGTGACGGGTGACGGCGATACGAGCGGACTCGATCTGCCGGTTCGTCACGTAGGCCGGGGTGACGGCCTGGATGCCGTACTCGCCGAAGGCGAGCTCGGTGCCACCCTTGGCAGCGCCACGGCGCTTCGGGTGGTGCTGCTTGCGGTGCTTGACCCGACGGGGGATCAGCATTTGAGTCAGGCCTCCGTTCCGGTGTTCTCGGCAGCCGGAGCCTCGGCCGCCGCGGCCGCGGGGGCCTCGGCAGCGGCGGGGCGACGGCCACGGCCACCGCGCTCGCCACCACGGCGCTCGCCACCGCGGGCGGGACGACCACCCTCGGGACGGGCCGGGCGGTTGCCCGAGCGGGCAGCGGCGTTCTCAGCGCGGACCTCGGCGATGTTCTTGACGTCGCCCTTGTAGATCCAGACCTTCACACCGATACGGCCGAAGGTCGTCTTGGCCTCGAAGAAGCCGTAGTCGACGTTCGCGCGCAGGGTGTGCAGCGGCACACGGCCCTCGCGGTAGAACTCCGAACGGCTCATCTCGGCGCCGCCGAGACGACCGGAGCACTGCACCTTGATGCCCTTGGCGCCGGACTTCATGGTGCCCTGCATCGACTTGCGCATGGCACGGCGGAAGGAGACGCGCGAGGACAGCTGCTCCGCGACGCCCTGAGCCACGAGCTGGGCGTCCAGCTCGGGGTTCTTGACCTCGAGGATGTTCAGCTGGACCTGCTTGCCGGTCAGCTTCTCGAGGTCGCCGCGGATGCGGTCGGCCTCGGTGCCACGGCGGCCGATGACGATGCCGGGGCGAGCGGTGTGGATGTCAACGCGGACGCGGTCGCGGGTGCGCTCGATCTCGACCTTGGAGATGCCGGCGCGCTCCATGCCCTTCGTCATCATGCGACGAATGGCGACGTCTTCCTTGACGTAGTCCTTGTACAGCTTGTCGGCGTACCAGCGGGACTTGAAGTCCGTGCTGATGCCGAGGCGGAACCCGTGCGGGTTAACCTTCTGGCCCATTACCGGGTCCCTTCCTTGCTGCTGACGACCACGGTGATGTGGCTGGTCCGCTTGCGGATCCGGTAGGCACGACCCTGGGCACGCGGACGGAACCGCTTCAGGGTCGGGCCCTCGTCAACGTACGCCTCGCTGATGACGAGGTCGTCCACGTTGTTGTGGTTGTAGTTGTGCACGGCGTTGGCAATGGCGCTGTCGAGCACCTTGCCGACCGGCACGGTGGCGGCCTGCGGAGCGAAACGCAGGACCGCCTGGGCCTCCGTGGCATTCAGGCCACGGATGAGGTCCACCACGCGGCGGGCCTTCATGGGCGTGACGCGGATGTACCGCGCCTGGGCCCTGGCTTCCATGGTTGTCCCCTTGCTGGTGTAAGTCATTGAGTCGGTAATCTCGCTGGCGACTAGCGACGCTTCGACTTGCGGTCGTCCTTGACGTGACCGCGGAACGTACGCGTCGGCGCGAACTCGCCGAGCTTGTGGCCGACCATCGACTCGGTGACGAACACCGGGACGTGCTTACGGCCATCGTGCACCGCGATCGTGTGGCCGAGCATGGCCGGGAAGATCACGGAGCGACGGGACCAGGTCTTGATGACGTTCTGGGTACCCGCCTCGTTCTGCGCGTCCACCTTCTTGAGAAGGTGGCCGTCGATGAAGGGGCCCTTCTTGAGACTGCGCGGCATCTGACCTGCTCCTAGCGCTTCTTGTTGGTCTTGCGGCGGCGCACGATGAGAGCGTCCGACGCCTTCTTCGGGCGACGGGTGCGACCCTCCTTCTGGCCCCACGGCGAGACCGGGTGGCGACCACCAGAGGTCTTACCCTCACCACCACCGTGCGGGTGGTCGATCGGGTTCATGGCGACACCACGCACGGTCGGGCGGACGCCCTTCCAGCGCATGCGGCCGGCCTTGCCCCAGTTGATGTTCGACTGCTCGGCGTTGCCGACCTCGCCGACGGTGGCGCGGCAGCGCGCGTCGACCAGGCGGATCTCGCCGGAGGGCATGCGCAGGTGCGCCATCTTGCCCTCACGCGCCAGCAGCTGGATGCCGGCACCGGCGGAGCGGGCCATCTTGGCACCGCCACCGGGACGCAGCTCCACAGCGTGGATGGTCGTACCGACCGGGATGTTGCGAAGCGGCAGGTTGTTGCCCGGCTTGATGTCGGCGCCAGCGCCGTTCTCGATCCGGTCACCCTGCGCGATGCCGCGCGGCGCGATGATGTAGCGCTTCTCGCCGTCCGCGTAGTGCAGGAGCGCGATGCGCGCGGTGCGGTTCGGGTCGTACTCGATGTGCGCGACCTTGGCCGGCACGCCGTCCTTGTCGTGACGACGGAAGTCGATCACGCGGTAGGCGCGCTTGTGACCGCCACCCTGGTGGCGAACGGTGATCCGACCGGCGTTGTTACGGCCGCCCTTGCTGTGCAGGGGGCGAACCAGCGACTTCTCCGGCGTGGACCGCGTGATCTCTACGAAGTCGGCCACGCTGGAGCCACGACGGCCCGGCGTAGTCGGCTTGTACTTGCGGATGCCCATTTGGCTCTCTCGTCCTCGTCCTTATCGACGATCACGATCTCCGTTAGGAGACCGGACCACCGAAGATGTCGATGCGGTTGCCCTCAGCCAGCTTCACGATGGCGCGCTTGGTGTCCTTGCGCTTGCCAAAGCCCGTCTTGGAGCGCTTGCGCTTGCCCTGACGGTTGATCGTGTTGACAGCCTCGACCTTGACCGAGAAGACCGCCTCGACGGCCTGCTTGATCTGGGTCTTGTTGGCGCCCGGCGACACGATGAACGTGTACTTGTTCTCGTCGAGAAGGCTGTAGCTCTTCTCGGAGATGACCGGCTTCACCAGGACGTCACGGGGGTCCGTGAACGTCTTGCTCGTGATCTCTGCAGCCATCAGGCGGCGCTCCCTTCGAGCTCGCCCTCAGCAGCCACGGCCTTGGCGGACGCGGCGGGACCCGCCACGAAACGCTCGAAGGCGGCCTGGGTGAAGACCACATCGTCGGAGACGAGCACGTCGTAGGTGTTCAGCTGACCGGCGTCCAGGATGTGCACGTGCGGCAGGTTGCGGGCGCTCTTCAGACCCAGCTCGTCGGCACGCTCGACGACGAGGAGGATGTTCTTGCGCTCGGTGATCTTGCCGAACAGACCCTTGGCGGCCTTGGTCGACGGCGCCTCGGTCGCGGTCACGTCGGTGATGACGTGGATGCGGTTGTGGCGGGCCCGGTCGGTGAGCGCACCGCGCAGGGCGGCGGCGATCATCTTCTTCGGGGTCCGCTGCGAGTAGTCGCGCGGCACGGGACCGTGCACAACGCCACCGCCGGCGAACTGCGGCGCACGGGTCGAGCCCTGACGGGCGCGGCCGGTGCCCTTCTGGCGGTACGGCTTCTTGCCGCCACCGCGGACCTCGGCACGAGTCTTGGTCTTGTGGGTGCCCTGACGGGCCGCAGCGAGCTGCGCCACGACGACCTGGTGCATCAGCGGAACGCTGACCTTCGCGTCGAAGATCTCGGCCGGCAGCTCAAGGCTGCCGGTCTTGTCGCCCGAGGGCGACAGGATGTCAATGGTGCTCATATCCTCACAGCCCCTTCGCCGCGGTGCGGACGAGGACGAGGCCGCCGTTCGGGCCCGGGATTGCACCCTTGATCAGGAGCAGCCCCTTCTCCGCGTCAACGGCATGGATGGTCAGGTTCTGGGTGGTCACACGCTCGTGGCCCATCCGGCCGGCCATCCTCACGCCCTTGAACACGCGACCCGGGGTGGCGCAGCCACCGATCGAGCCGGGCGAGCGGTGCTTGCGCTGCACACCGTGACCGGCGCCGAGGCCCCGGAAGTTGTGGCGCTTCATGACACCGGCGAAGCCCTTGCCCTTGGAGGTGCCGGTCACGTCGACCTTGACACCCGCCTCGAACAGCTCCGCGGTGATCTCCTGGCCGAGGGTGTACTCGGAAGCATCCGCGGTGCGGAGCTCGACCAGGTGGCGGCGCGGGGTGACACCGGCCTTGGCGAAGTGACCCGCGAGGGGCTTGTTCACCTTGCGGGGGTCGATCTCGCCGAAGCCGATCTGGACGGCGTCGTAGCCGGCCGGGCTGTCGGCGGTGTGGACCTGGGTCACGACATTGGGCCCAGCCTTGACGACGGTCACCGGAACGACCCGGTTGTTCTCGTCCCAGACCTGGGTCATGCCGAGCTTCTCGCCCAGGATGCCCTTAATCTGCTTAGCCATCTTCGGTGCGCCTCTCAGAGCTTGATCTCGATGTCGACGCCAGCCGGCAGGTCGAGACGCATGAGCGAGTCAACCGTCTTCGGCGTGGGGTCGAGGATGTCGATCAGACGCTTGTGAGTACGCATCTCGAAGTGCTCGCGCGAGTCCTTGTACTTGTGCGGCGAGCGGATGACGCAGTACACGTTCTTCTCAGTGGGCAGCGGCACCGGGCCTGCGACCTGCGCACCAGTACGGATCACCGTCTCGACGATCTTCTTCGCCGAGGAGTCGATGACCTCGTGGTCGTAGGCCTTGAGCCGGATGCGGATCTTCTGTCCCGCCATGGCTACTCAGTAGTCCTTCTGTCGATAGTTGCCACACGACTTCCCTCCGACCCCCGCGCTCGGGCGTGTCGCACTCGCGCTTGCAAAAAACCGGCGAAGAACTCGTCGGTTTCGAACTTTCGGGGTTGGGGGGGCCGGGTCGAGGCCCCGCACACGCTTCCCGGAAGATTCCCGTACTTTCGCCCCGCAGCTGCCGTGGCGTCGACTTCACGCTTAACGGCCATCACGGGAACGACGAGTACATGGGACTCGCTTCCGGTCCTCCCGGCGGGAGGCGCGCAGCATCGGCACTCAACCGAGCAACTTGGACATACTGCCACATGGAGCAGCCCGGATGCCAATCGGGGCCGGTGAGGTCTCCCTCATCGGCCCCGATCGGGTGATCGCGCTGATCAGCCCTTGCGCCAGAGCACCCAGCCGCGGTCCTTGCTGTACTTCGCGACGTGCCAGCCGGCCGGCGGCTTCGGCCAGCTGGACTCCGGGCTGGCGTCCTTCGGCAGCGTCAGCAGCACCGTGTTGGCCTGCTCCTGCGGGGCGTTGCCGCCCTTCACGTTGTTGGTCCAGACCCGGCCCCAGTAGACCTCGAAGGACAGCGCCATCCTGGTGCCCCAGTCGAGGTCCCAGTCCATGATCAGGTTGTCGCCCTTGGTCAGGCCGGCCTCCTTGGCCAGGCCGACGGCCTCGTACTTGCGGGTCTTGGTGTGCGGCTCGGCGACGTTGTCGGTGATGACGACCGTCGCGTAGGCGGTGAACACGGTGAGGCAGCCGACCACGGCCGCGACCACCCGGCGGCCGCCCGCAGCCCGCAGCAGCAGGCAGGCGCCCAGCACCGCGAGCGCGCCCGCCGTGGTCCGGCTCATGTGCACGCCGTCCCAGGTCGAGGCCAGGAACTGCGCGTCCGGGACGGTCCACGGCAGGACCCATTGCCGCAGCTCGGAGCCCGCGTACGCGCCCACCGACAGCTGGATGACCCCGATCACCAGCGCACCGGCCAGCGCGAGCTTCAGCAGCTGGCCGACCCCGGCCCGGAACAGCGCAACCAGGCCGACCACCAGGAACAGCGGCACCAGCACCGCGCAGTACCGGGCATACACCCAGTTGTCCGTCCGGTTGGTGTCCGCCAGGCCGGCCGCGGCGGCCAGCGCGACGCCGAACAGCATCGCGGCCATGCAGAAGGCCACCACCCGGTCGGCGACCGTGAAGGCGCGGCGGAAGACGACCACCACGCACAGCACGAAGGCGACCGCCCCGAAGCCGTACGTGGAGGTCATGAAGTACCAGAGCTGGCCGAAGGTCCGGGCGATGATCGTTCCGATGTACTTGCTGTCGCCGAGGTTCTCGAAGACCTTGTTGCCGACCGTGCTCGGCGGCACGTCCTTGAACTGGTTCTCGATGAAGCCGGCCAGCAGCTTGGCCCCCAGGTACGTCACCCCGAGGCCGCCGATCCCGGCCAGCGAGGCGAGCCGAGGCGCCCAGCCGAAGGCCAGCACCACGACCAGGACCAGCCCGGTCAGCGCCACCACCACGCCGCCGCGGTCGTGGGTGGCCATCGTGTAGCCGGCCGCCACGCCCATCCCCACCGCGTAGAGCGAGCGGCGGCGCAGGGAGCCGGGCGAGAGCCAGCCGTGCATGGTGATGAGCCAGGCCAACAGGAGCACCGGGAGCACGGTGTCCGACATCACGAACTGGGAGTAGAAGACCACCGGCGGCGCCAGGGCCGCGGCCGTCGCCGTCAGGTACGCGTGCGGCCGGGCGAGGCCCAGGCGGCGGGCGGCGACGAAGACCAGCGGGAAGACCAGCGCGTTGAGCACCGCGTTGATGCCCATGATCAGGTGGTACGCGGTCGCGGGGTTGTCGGCGATCCGCAGCGCCGGCGACAGCAGCAGCGGGTACCCGCCCGGGATGACCACGCCGACGGGCATCTCGGTGGTCGGCCGGCCGGCCAGCACCCGGGCGATGACGAGGTAGGAGTCCTCGTCCGCGTGGACCGACGGGTAGTAGTTGTTGATCGACAGGGAGAGTCGGAACAGGGTCTGTCCGACGTAGCCGACCAGTAGGGCCACCGGCCAGAACCAGCGGCGGGTCGTCAGGGCCCGCAGGCGGATCCACGTCGCCGAAGGCGGCGTCGCAGTGGCGGACACGCGGGCCGATCGTTCACTGCTGGCCGACTCCGGCTGGTCGTCGACGGCTGTGCTCAGATCCACGGGCTATCTCCCCTGGGACATCAACGTGGTTGACCGGGTCAGCCTGTGTGACCGGGTGGTGTACCGAGTGGCTCGGCGGAATGCGGTTGGCCGACACGCTCTTTCCGCAACCAAACTACCTGCCGGAATCGGCGTCGGAATTCTGTCACGGCGCGCAACTTTCACGCCACTCTCACAAGTCGTGACCGTCCTCAGCGGACCAGCGGCTTCGGCTCGTGGCACTTCCCCTCGGGCGCGAACTTCGGGCAGTGGCCGTTCGGCAGCCGGGTGGTCTGTGCGGTCCAGCCCTGCGCACCGTGGGAGTTCTGGTCGCCGGACGGCATGAACCGGTCCACCGTGGACGATCCGGCCATCGCCGCGAAGAAGGCCAGCGCGCACAACACGGCGCCGCTGGTCCGCAGCGCGGGTGCCGAGATCGGCAGGCGGTGTCTCGGCGTCTCGGGCTCGACCGCGCCGCGGCCTGCGAACTTCTGGCTGATCAGGTAGCCGGCCATCGCGCACAACACGATGCTGCAGTAGAGCAGTTCTGCCGAGGTCCTCGGGTAGAGCTGGACGAGCTGGTCGCGCTCCATGTGCGAGGCGAACCAGTACCTCAGCAGGAACGCCCCGAGCATGCAGAACGCGGCCACCTGGACGACCGGCAGGCTCGAGCCGAGCCAGAGTGCGACGCCGATGCCCACCACCAGCAGCAGCACGAAGACGCCGACGCCCCCCAGTTCGCCCGGCGGCGGCCAGAGGCCGTTCGCTGCCGCACCGGGCTGGTCGCCCTGCCACATGACGAAGTACGCCGGATCGCTGTTGGTGTCGAAGTACATGTAGGTGTCCGGCTCGCCGGAGTTGCTGATCAGCCGGATCGCGTAGGACCCGGCGATCAGCAGGAAGGTCACCGCGCTCGCACCCATCACCGTCGCCGCACGCAGCAGAGCGGGGCGTCCCCCTTCTCGGGCGACCCTGGCGATCATGACGATGACCAGCGCCAGCACCCCGGGCGCGGACCAGACGAACCAGCCCGAGTACCAGAGGAACAGCAGGCCGAAAGCTGCACCGAACACCGCACCCGACAGCAGCGAGGCCTTCGCGCTGAACCTCGCGGCTCGCAGGATCGTCTCGACGAACTTGGCGAGCAGCGGGATCAGGACGAGCAGGGGGATGTCCGCGTAGGGCTTGGCCGGGCTGACGAGCGGGAAGACCGCGACCACGCCGAGCCCGAGCGCCCAGAGCGGGGGAAGGAGCAACCGCCAGGCCAGGTAGACCGCCGGGCCCGAGAACGCGAGCAGCACCATGCCGAACATCTTGAGCCCGGCGCCCGGGTGATCGGGATTGAACACCTCGGTCCACCACGTGAGGGCCCGAGGAAAGAGCGGCGGATAGACGTCGGAGATCGAGCGGCCGTGCTGGATGTCGAAGACCCACTGCTGGAGCTGCCCGGAGTCCCCCGATGTCCCGTTCAGCGGCCACTCGGTACCACGCAGGATGACCGCCACGCCGCCGGCGACAAGGCCGCTGGCCAAGCCCGCCAGCGAGCCGCAGGCGACCCGCAGTGCCACCGGCCTGGAGATAGACCGGCTCAGCGCCCACCAGACCAGCGCGATGACGATGAAGACCAGGATGAAGCGAAGCTGCATCGCGGCCAGGCCGCTCACCTGGCCGATCCGCTGCACCGGGTTCACGTCGATCGACATACACAGGCGGGTAAAGCCGACGGCCACCAATGCGCCGGCGGCCGCCTCCAGGGCTGCCAGACCGATCACGTGCGAAAAACGTATTCGAGGCCCGGCGGCCCGCGCAGACATGATTCTTGTTTCTCCGAAGCGACAACGTGCCGGCCCGCCGCACGGCGGGCCGGATCTCAGCCCTGAGCTATCTTCTCGGACGCCGGGCGCTCCCCGGCCGGCTGCTCGTCCGCGAAGCGCTCGTTGTTGACCCGCTGGCCGTCGTTCACGGCGACGGTACGAGCGAGGTCCGTGAGCTTCTTCTCCAGCGAGCGGAAGCGCATGAAGGTGTTGAGCGTCATGAAGGCCATGCCGACGACGAGCAGGTAGAGCACCAGGTCGGTGCCGCGGCCGACGCCGAGCTGGTTGGCGATCCAGGTCACGTCCTGCGGCCGGAACACGGCGTAGACGTTGGCGATCACGAAGGCGAAGAACGCCATGCGCTTCCAGGCGCGGGTGTGCGCGCGGTCCCAGTTGCGCACGAAGGCCAGCGAGAGCGTGCCGGTGCCGATCAGCAGCAGCAGCTGAATCCAGATGTACTTCACTTGCGGCCACGCTCCCGGAGCGAGATGTCGAAGAGGATGTTGACGCCGTTGATCAGCGACTGGCCCTTGGAGCGGGAGTACTCGGTGTACAGGATGTCGACCGGTACCTCGGTGACCCGCAGGTCGGAGGAGGCCAGGAAGGCGACGATCTCCGACGCGTGAGCCATGCCGTTCATGGTGATGCGGAGCTTCTCGGCCGCCGTCCGGTTGATCACCCGGAGGCCGTTGTGCGAGTCGGTGAGGTTGAGCTTGCGCGCGGTCGGGCTGATCGTCGCGGCGGTCCGCAGGACCACCCGCTTGATCCACGGCACCTCGCCGGTCTGCTCGATGAAGCGCGAGCCGAGGACCACGTCGGCCTCGTCCGCGCGCAGCAGGGCGACCATCCTCTCGACGTCTGGCGTCTGGTGCTGGCCGTCGGCGTCGAAGGTCGCGAAGTACTTCGAGCCCGGCTGCTTCAGCGCGTACGCCAGACCGGTCTGGAGGGCCGCTCCCTGGCCGAGGTTGACCGGGTGCTGGACCAGGTGCGCACCGGTTGTCATGATGTGTTCAACCGAGTTGTCGGTGCTGCCGTCGTCGACCACCACGATGTTCGGGAAGGTCTTGCGGGCACCCTCGATCACGTCGGCGATGACGGTTCCCTCGTTGTAGGCCGGGATGACCAGCCACACATCGTCATAGTCGGACATCATGACTCCATGCCGCAGCCGTGGGCCGCGAGTTTCGGGTTGCGAGGAGAAGAAGCTGCGCGGACGTCGGCAATGTCGGCGTCGTCATACCGTGTCCACGAGTGAGGGGCGCGCGGACTGGGCGGCCGGAGGCTCGCGCAGGAAGGTCAGCCGAACCGCGGCGAACATGCATACGACAGCAGTCAGCGAACCCAAAGTGTACGCGAGGCAGACCCGGGTAGCGATGGGCCCAGGTACCAGGGTGGTTACGATCAGTGCAACAGTTCCCAACGCCCAGCCGAGCAGCTGGAGCCGGTGCCGGTGCAGCACCAGCAGGGCCTGTCCGAGCACCATGGCGAGCATGTAACAGAGCGTGCCGGCGGACATCCACAGGAAGTCCAGCGAGCCGAGCACGTCGTCGGCCTTGAACAGCACCTGGATCAGCCAGGGGCCGAGGATGGTCGCCGGGATGCCGCCGGCCAGGCCGAGGACGGTCACCACCACGCAGGTCCTGCCGAGCAGCTTGGAGAAGCCGGCGCGGTCGCCGGCGGCCGCGGTGCTCGACAGCCCGGCCAGGAGCGAGGCCTGCAGCGAGCCGAAGACGAACAGTGGGACGCGGGCCAGCACCACGGCGTTCAGCAGGCCGGCCACCAGGGCGGCGTTGTCGGGCGCGAGCAGTTGGGTGCTCACCACCGCCGCGTTGACCACGACCTGCGACAGCAGCGTGGAGGCGACCAGCGGGGCCAGCCCGGAGGTGAGCGCCGACCAGGCGACCTGCGGACCGGGGCGCACGCTCGAGAGCAGCGGCCGGAGGGTGACCAGGACGGCCACCAGCGGGGCAACGGTCAGGATCAGCGCGAAGACCAGCGGCGAGCGGACATGGCCGAGCGCGCAGCCGAGCGCGATCGCGATCCGCAGCGCGCCGTCGACGGCCAGCTGGGTGCCGTACGCGCCGAAGCGGCCGAGGCCGGCCAGGACGCCGCGGGTGACGTTGCCGGCCGCCATGGCAACGAAGGCCGCGGCCAAGGCCAGGACCATGTCGGTGCGGCCGTCGAAGAAGGTGTCCGCCAGCGGGCGGACGGCGACCGCCATCCCGCCGGTCAGCACCACGAGCATCGTGGCGGTGATCACCAGCGTGCGGCGCAGCACCGGGGCCACGCCCTGCCCGCCGACCACCCGGGCCGCCACGATGCGGGTGAGCTCCTGCTCGACCGGGAAGAACAGGCCCAGGCCGACCGACATCAGGATGGTCCAGAGCAGCGAGACCGATGCCATGTTCGGCTTGCTGAGGCTGTAGCCCGCGGCCATCAGGTGCGCGTAGGAGGCCGCCCCGAGCAGCACGGTCCCCCCGATCACCAGCTGGGTGCCCGGGGGGAGCGCGCTGAGCACCTTGGCCAGCGGTGAACGGCGTCCGGTCGCCGTGCTGCCCTCGTCGTTCACGACTGCTGCGCGGCCCTCACCTTGAGCGGCTCCCACCAGGCGCGGTTGTCGCGGTACCAGGCGATGGTCGAGGCGAGGCCCTCCTCGAAGGTGACCTGCGGCTCGTAGCCGAGCTCCTCGCGGATCTTGGTGATGTCCAGCGAGTAGCGCAGGTCGTGGCCCTTGCGGTCCTCGACCCGGTCGACCATGTCCCAGCCCTGGCCGCTGGCCTCCAGCAGCAGGCCAGTGAGCTCCTTGTTGGTGAGCTCGACGCCGCCGCCGATGTTGTAGACCTGGCCGGCCCGGCCCTTGCGCAGCGCGAGGTCGATGCCGCGGCAGTGGTCCGAGACGTGCAGCCAGTCGCGGATGTTGCCGCCGTCGCCGTACAGGCCGACGCGCTTGCCGTCGATCAGGTTGGTGGTGAAGAGCGGGATGACCTTCTCGGGGAACTGGTACGGCCCGTAGTTGTTGGAGCACCGGGTGACCACGACGTCCATGCCGTGGGTGCGGTGGTAGGCCAGCGCCAGCAGGTCCGAGCCGGCCTTGGAGGCGGAGTACGGGGAGTTCGGCACGAGCGGCCAGTCCTCGGTCCAGGAGCCCTCGGTGATCGAGCCGTAGACCTCGTCGGTGGAGACGTGGACGAAGCGGCCGACGCCGTGCTTACGGGCGGCGTCGAGCAGCACCTGGGTGCCCACCACGTTCGTCATCACGAACGGGCCGGCGCCGGCGATGGAGCGGTCGACGTGCGACTCGGCGGCGAAGTGCACCACCGCGTCGTGGCCGGGCATGGCCTGGTCGACGGCGTCGACATCGCAGATGTCGCCGCGGACGAAGGTGTAGCCGGGGTGGTCGGCCACCGGCGCGAGGTTCTCCTCAACGCCCGAGTAGGTCAGCTTGTCGAAAACGGTGACGCGGGCCGCGGGGTCCCCCGACAGCAGCGCGCGCACGAACTGGGAACCGATGAATCCGGCGCCGCCGGTGACGAGGATGCGCATAGTGCGGCTGAGTATAGTGCGCGCGCGCAGGGGTCATCGCCCCAGGTACCCGGGGCCCGTTCGGGCCCCGACGCCTGGTTGTCGCCCGGTTCCCCGGGCCACGTAAGGTGTCCGCCATGCGCGGCATTCTTCTTGCAGGTGGCACCGGTTCCCGCCTCTGGCCCCTGACCCGGGCCGTTTCCAAGCAGCTCCTTCCGGTCTTCGACAAGCCGATGATCTACTACCCGCTCTCCACGCTGATCATGGCGGGGATCCGCGAGATTCTGATCATCACCACTCCGCAGGACCGCGACCAGTTCGAACGCCTCCTCGGCGACGGCTCGCAGTTCGGCCTCGACCTGCAGTACGCCGTGCAGGAGCGGCCCGAGGGCATCGCCCAGGCCTTCGTGCTCGGCGCGGACTTCATCGGCGACGAGCCGGTCGCGCTGATCCTGGGCGACAACATCTTCCACGGCAGCGGCCTCGGCACCCGGCTCGCCCAGCGCACCGACCCGCGGGGCGGCATGGTGTTCGCGTACCCGGTGGCCGACCCGACCGCATACGGCGTGGTCGAGTTCGACGAGGACGGCCAGGTCATCTCCATCGAGGAGAAGCCGCAGAAGCCGAAGTCCCGCTACGCGGTGCCGGGCCTGTACTTCTACGACAACCGCGTGGTGGAGATCGCCCGCACCATCACCCCCAGCGCCCGCGGCGAGCTGGAGATCACCGCCGTCAACGACGCCTACCTGAAGAGCGGCGAGCTCCAGGTCACCGTGCTGGACCGCGGTACCGCCTGGCTGGACACCGGGACGTTCGTCTCCATGGTGCAGGCCTCGGAGTTCGTCCGGGTCATCGAGGAGCGCCAGGGCTTCAAGATCGGCTGCGTCGAGGAGGCCGCCTGGCGGGCCGGGTTCCTCACCTCCGAGCAGCTGCGCGAGCTCGCCGAGCCGCTGCTGAAGAGCGGCTACGGCCAGTACCTGGTGAACCTGCTCGACGAGGAGGCCGCGCGATGAAGTTCCGCGAGCTGTCCATCGAGGGCGCCTGGGAGGTCACCCCCCAGCAACACGGCGACCCGCGCGGCCTGTTCATGGAGTGGTACCGCTTCGACAGGCTCTCCGAGGTCGTCGGTCACCCGCTGCGGATGGCCCAGGGCAACCTCTCGGTGTCCGCCAAGGACGTCGTGCGCGGCATCCACTTCGCCGACGTCCCGCCGGGGCAGGCCAAGTACGTCAGCTGCGTGCGCGGCGCGGTGCTCGACGTGATCGTCGACCTCCGGGTGGGCTCCCCCACCTTCGGCCGCTGGGAGTTCGTCCGGCTCGACGACGTGGACCGCCGCTCGGTCTACATCTCCGAGGGCCTGGGCCACGGCTTCTGCGCGCTGAGCGACGACGCCACGCTGTCCTACGTCTGCTCGGAGACGTACAACCCGACCGGCGAGCACGCCGTGCACCCGCTGGACCCGGACCTCGCGATCGACTGGCCGGCCGAGGTCCCGCAGCTGTCCGCCCGTGACGCGGCCGCTCCGACCCTGGCGCAGGCCCTGGAGACCGGCCTGCTGCCGGACTACGAGGAGTGCCTGCGGTTCCGCCGGTCTCTCAGCGGCCAGTAGCCTTCTCGCCGTCCCCACTTACCCGGAAAACCTGGTGCGCCGCCCATGACAACTCTTGACATCATGCTGCCCTACTACGGCAACGTCGCGCTGATGCAGGCCGCCGTGCGCAGCATCCTGGCCCAGAGCGACCCCAACTGGCGGCTCACCGTGGTGGACGACGGCAAGGAGCCGGACGTCCCCGGCTGGTTCGCCGAGCTCGGGGACGACCGGGTCTCCTACCAGCGCAACGAGCAGAACCTCGGCGTGACCGGCAACTACCGCAAGTGCCTCGGCCTGGTGCGCGAAAAGAACTTCGTCATGATGGGCACCGACGACATCATGCTGCCGGACTACGTCGCCACCGTCCGGGCCGTCCTGAAGGACAACCCGGACATCGGCATGATCCAGCCGGGCGTCCAGGTCATCGACGGCGACGGCAAGCCCACCGAGGGTCTGGCCGACCAGGCCAAGAAGCGCATCTACTCGCCCAAGGTCAACGGCCGCAAGCTGATGGGCGGGGAGGAGCTGGCCACCAGCCTGCTGCGCGGCAACTGGCTGTTCTTCCCCTCCATCTGCTGGCGCACCGAGGCCGTCCGGGCCGCCGGCTTCCGGGACAACCTGGAGGTCACCCAGGACCTCGCGCTGGTCATCGACCTGCTGCAGGCCGGCGAGCAGATGATGATCACCGACAAGACCTGCTTCCAGTACCGCCGGCACGCGGTGAGCATCTCCTCGGCGCAGGCCTTCACCGGCGTCCGCTTCGAGGAGGCCAACCGCTTCTTCCGGGACGTCGCCGACCGGCTGGACGCGCACGGCTGGCCGAAGGCCGCCAAGGCATCCCGGCTTCACCTGTCGTCCCGGATCCACGCACTGACCATGGTCCCCGGCGCGGTCAAGAACCGGAACGGCGACGGCACCAAGACCCTGCTCCGGCACGTCGCCGGCAGCGACCGGTACTGAGGCAGCACCCCTCCCCCGTACGACCATCCGACCGAACCGGAACCAGAGGCCATGGCCGTGAGCAGCTCAGCCCTTCCCCGCATCGCCGTCCTCGGCGGCACCGGCTTCATCGGGCGCACGATCCTCGGCGCCCTGGACGAGCGGGGCCACCACCTGCTCACCATCGCCCGCAAGGCGCCGGCCGAGCCGCTGCCCGGCGAGTTCGCCCGGCTGGACCTCACCCTCGACCCGCCCGCCGACCTGGCCGCGCTGCTGACCGAGCACCGGATCGACGTGGTGATCAACGCGGCCGGCGGGATGTGGGGCCTGACCGACGAGCAGATGGTCGGCGCCAACGTCGGCATGGTCAGCCGGCTGCTGGACGCGCTGCGGAGCATGCCCGCCGCCCCCCGCCTGGTCCACCTCGGCACCGTGCACGAGTACGGCCTCTGCCCGATCGGCGTCAGCCTGACCGAGGACTCCGAGCCGAAGCCGTCCATGGTGTACGGGCAGCTCAAGCTGCAGGCGACCGAGCTGATCAAGGACGCCGTCCGCACCGAGGGCCTGGACGCCGTGGTGCTGCGCCTGGGCAACGTGGTCGGCGCCGGGCAGCCCGGGCACAGCCTGCTCGGCGTGATGGCCGGCAAGCTCGCCACCGCG
This sequence comes from Kitasatospora aureofaciens, assembly GCF_019192735.1. Taxonomy (GTDB): domain Bacteria; phylum Actinomycetota; class Actinomycetes; order Streptomycetales; family Streptomycetaceae; genus Kitasatospora; species Kitasatospora aureofaciens_A. The sequence continues at coordinate 151,480 of NZ_JAHTKP010000003.1, read as the reverse complement.
CAGGCCGCCGGCGCCACCGCCGAGCTGGCGCTCCAGCCGCTCACCGCCCAGCGCGACTTCGTCGACCTGCAGGACACCGTGGACGCCATCATCGCCGCGATCCCGAGCAACCCCGCCTCCCCCTCAGTACTCAACGTCGGCCTGGGCAAGGCGAGTTCGGCGCGCGAGCTGGTCGAGCTGCTGATCGAGGTCAGCGGCGTCCCGGTCGAGATCACCGAGGTCCCGGCGCCCGACGGCAGCGGACCGGAGACCGAGTGGCAGCAGCTTGACATCACCGCCGCCGGCAAGGCCCTCGGCTGGCAGCCGGAGCGCAGCCTGCGCTCGGCCGTCGCCGAGCTGTGGAACGCAGCGTCGGGCAGCAGGACTTCGACTGCGGGATAAGGATTCGATCACAGCCGGTGAAGGGTTCCGGCAGGCCCCGATAGGATCGTATGAAGGTCCAGTCGGGGCCTGTGCGCCGGAACCCTTCTCCGTGTACCTCCTTCCAGGGAAAGCATGATCCGCTCTCATGTCTCCTAGGCTCCATCTGCCCGGCCGCCGCGGCACGTTGGCCGAGCTGTACTCCTCTCGCGCCAACAGCTTCGGCCTCCTGCGACTGCTGCTGGCGTCTTCGGTCGTCGTCTCGCACACGATCCCACTTGCCTGGGGGAAGCCGGATCCACTGTGGAGCTGGAGCGGCGAGCAGACCGATGTCGGCAAGTTCGCCGTCGTCGGTTTCTTCGTGCTCTCCGGATTCATGATCACCGGCAGTGGAGCGCGCATCACGCCCGGCCGGTACGCCTGGCACCGCGCGCTGCGCATTCTGCCCGGCCTGTGGGGCTCGATCCTGGTGTCGGCGCTGGTGATCCTCCCACTGCTCTACCACTGGCAGCACGGCACGTTCAGCGGCTACTGGCACCACCCTCAGGGCCCCTGGAACTACATCACCGGCACCTGGAACACCTCGATCAGCACCGGCTGGGACATCTCCGGCGTCATCGCGGACGGCATGCACCGCGGCACCAACTTCAACCCGGGCATCAACGGCGCACTCTGGTCGCTGAAGTACGAGATCCTCTGCTACATCCTGGTCGGCCTGATGGGTGCCGCCGGCGTGCTGCAGCGCGCCCGCAAGTTCGTACCGCTGATCGTCCTCGTGCTCGGCCTGGTGATCCTGCGCGACTGGGTCCTCGCGGGCTTCGGCCGCGGCATCCCCCGGAACATCTACGAGGTCGTGCAGGTGCCGATCTTCGCCGAGATGCAGACCTACGCCCTGATCTACCTGGTCTACGCCTTCATGATCGGTGCGACCTTCCAGCTCTACCGCGAGCGGATCGTCATCCACGACGGCCTGGCGGCGCTCTGCGCGATCGCCCTGGGTGTCAGCATGTTCACCGGCGGCCTGTTCGTCTTCGGCTACCCAGCCTTCGCCTACCTGCTGCTCTGGCTCGCCATCCGGCTGCCCGGGCCGTTCCAGAAGATCGGCCGCAAGCGCGACTACTCGTACGGCATCTACATCTACGGCTTCACCGTCCAGCAGGCGCTGGCCATCCTCGGCTATGCCAAGTACGGCAAGCCGGCCTACTTCGCCCTGACCATGGCCGGCACCGTGGTGCTCGCCGCACTCTCCTGGCACCTGCTGGAGTCCCCGGTGATGAAGGCCAAGAACTGGACGCCGAAGCCGGTCCGCAAGCTCCTGGAGAGGCGACTGGCCCGGAGCCACGCGGAGGCGGCGACCACCGTCAACCCGGAGACCGAGACCGTACTCACCAAGGCTTAACTGAACCCTGCAGGTTGACATCTCGGGTGAAATCGGGCAATCGCCCCGATAAACTCGGCGGGCAGCGCTGCCGGGGGGCTCTACGTCGTAGTGCCTCCCGGAAGGCTGTCACCCGATGCCCCCCAGGCTTCGCCTGTCCTGCACCCGTGGGAAGTTGGCCGAGCTGTACTCCTCACGGAGCAACAGCTTCGGCTTCCTGCGGTTCCTCCTGGCCTCCTCGGTCGTCCTGTCGCACCTGTATCCGATCGCCTGGGGGCACCTGGACCCCCTGTGGAACCTGAGCGGCCGACAGACCGACATCGGCAAGATGGCGGTGGTCGGCTTCTTCGTGCTCTCCGGATTCATGATCAGCGCCAGCGGCGCCCGGAGCACGATCGGCCGGTACGCCTGGCACCGCGCGCTGCGCATTCTGCCCGGCCTGTGGGGCTCGATCCTGGTGTCGGCGCTGGTGATCCTCCCACTGCTCTACCACTGGCAGCACGGCACGTTCAGCGGCTACTGGCACCACCCTCAGGGCCCCTGGAACTACATCACCGGCACCTGGAACAGCTCGATCAGCACCGGCTGGGACATCTCCGGCGTGATCGCCGAGGGCCGCAATCGGGGCACCAACTTCGACCCGGGCGTCAACGGCGCACTCTGGTCGCTGAAGTACGAGATCCTCTGCTACATCCTGGTCGGCCTGATGGGTGCCGCCGGCGTGCTGCAGCGCGCCCGCAAGTTCGTACCGCTGCTGGCGCTGGGCCTGAGCGTACTCATCCTGCGGGACTGGGTCGACAACCCGATCCTGCGCGGCATTCCGGGTGACATGAACTCCGTCGTCTACGTGCCGTTCCTCGGTGCGATGTCGGTGCACTTCGTCATCCACCTGGTCTTCGTCTTCATGATCGGCGCGACCTTCCAGCTCTACGGCGAGCGCCTGGTCATCCACGACGGTCTGGCGCTGATCTGCGCGGCCGTGCTCGGCGTCACCCTGTGGACCGGCGGCCTGTTCGTCTTCGGCTACCCGGCCTTCGCCTACCTGCTGCTCTGGCTGGCCATCCGGCTGCCCGGCCCGTGCCAGAAGATCGGCCGCAAGCGCGACTACTCGTACGGCATCTACATCTACGGGTTCACCGTCGAGCAGGCGCTGGCCATGCTGGGCTACGCCAAGCACGGCAAGCCGGTCTTCCTGGCCCTCGCCATGGCCGGCACGGTGGTACTGGCCGCGCTCTCCTGGCACCTGCTGGAGTCGCCGCTGATGAAGGCCAAGAACTGGACGCCGTGGCCGGTGCGCAAGCTCAAGGAGCGCAGCGCCGCCCGGGTCGCGGCCGCGGCCGATCCACTCACCGCGCCCCAGCCGGCGCCGGCGGCCGAGGAGCCGCCCAAGGTGTCCGCCTGACAGCCCGCACAGCGAAGCGCCCGCCCGGACGGACCGGGCGGGCGCTTTCCGCTGTCGGAGCTCAGCGGCCGCGGAAGACCCACACCTTCATCAGCAGGAACCGGACCACGGTGGCCAGGCCATTCGCCACGATCAGCCCGCCCACCTCCACCACCCGCGAGGCGTCCGGCACCGCGATGTCGAGCAGGGCCAGCACGCCGGCACTCAGCCCCAGGCCGATCAGGAACGCCACCGCGCCCTGGAGCTGGTGGCGCACCGCGCCCTCGGAGCCGGTGATCCCGAAGGTGAAGCGGCGGTTGGCCGCGGTGTTGGCGACCGCGCTGACCGCCAGCGCGATCAGGTTGGCCGCCTGCGAGTCGGTGAACCCGCGCGCGACCACGAACAGCCCCAGGTAGAAGAGGGTGCTGAGGACACCGATCACCAGGAAGGAGGGCAGCTGGCGGCGCACCGGCCGCCCGTCGGTCTGCGGCTGCCCGCTCTTGTCGTCCGTGGAAAGCATCGCGGAGTACCCGTCGTCCGTTCGTCCGGTCAGGGCAGCCGGTACCCGGCAACCCGTCCATTGTCGAAGACCGGCTCGGCGAACTCCCGCAGCCGGGGCGATTCGGCGCCCGCCTTCCGGTCGGCCACCAGGAATCGCACCCGGTGCTCACGCCGCAACCGCTCGATCAGCTCTGCGGTAGGACGGTACACCGCGTCCTCGTTGAGCCTGAACAGCTCCTGGTCCCAGAAGGGTTCCCGGGCCGCCACGTCGCCCTTCGCCCGGGCGACCATCCGCGGCGCGTACGCCCAGCCCTCGACCAGGACGGACCGCTCGGAGTACGCGCTGAGCCACTGCGAGCGGTAGTTGTCGCAGCCCGGACCGTCCGCGTAGTCGTCGTACTGCCAGCAGTGGCTGTTGGTGGCGATCACGTCCGAGGGCCGGCTGTGCGCCCGGATCCAGCGGGCCGCCTCGACCTGCCGGCCGGACAGCGCCCAGGTGCCGTCCCAGGCGTACTGCCGGGCCTGCAGGACGTCCAGCGGCAGGCTCGGCAGCGCCACCGCGAACAGCGCGGTGAGCAGCACGATCCCGCCCCGGCCGCGCAGCGGCGGCACGGCCCGGCCGGCGCCCCGCCAGAGCAGCGCACCGAGGACGGCGAGGGCCGCGACGCCGAGCCCGGCAGTCAGCATCGGCAGCAGCGGCTGGTACGAGCGGCTCTCGGTGCCCCGGCCCAGCAGCCGCACCGCGAGGTCGGCCCAGCGCCCGGAGTAGCGGTAGGTCAGCCAGGTGAGCGCGGCGGCCACCGCGAGCACACCGACCGCCAGCGCGGCCCCGACCCGGCGCGGCAGCACCGCCCGCTCGGCCAGCTCGCACCAGCCCCAGGCGGAGAGCAGCGCGGCGAAGGGCGCCGCGGCGACGGTGAAGTAGCTCGCGTTGAAGCCGCCGACCAGCAGGTACGCCGCCGGTCCGGCCAGCGCCGCCCCGAGCAGGAACCACTGCACCGGTTCCAGCCGCATCCGCCGCCGCCACAGCAGCGGCACCGCGCCGAGTAGCCTCAGCTGGTGGTTGAGCAGGAACGCGGCCAGGGTCGCCGGCACGGCCACCGCCTCGACCGGGGCCGGACGCAGCCCCTGCGGGTCGGCCCAGTACTTGCGCACATTGCCGAACGGGTCGATCTGCAGCCCGTAGCTATCGAAGCCGAAGACCAGCGCGGTGGCGAAGAGCTGGGCCCCCAGCAGGATCGCGCCCAGCGCCACCACCGGCCAGGGGATCCGACGGGTGGTGAGCAGCAGCGCCAGCCCCGCGACGGCCAGCCCGGCCACGGTGACCGGCAGGATGCTGGCCTTGGCGGCGCTGGAGGCCAGCGCGAACAGCGCCGCCAGCGCGAAGGCCCCGTGCCCGAGCGGCGGCACCCCGCCCCGGGCGGTCCCGTCGCCGCGGCCGCGCAGCACGTCCCCGACCACGGCGGCCAGGGCGATCAGCAGCGGCTGGCTGTAGGTGAACGAGAGGCTGGCCCAGGACATCAGCCGCACCGACGGGGCGCCGAAGGCCCAGGAGCCGATGTTGTTGGGGTACGCCGCGGTGAACTCGCCCACCGCCGTGAGCAGGACGGCCGCGACGGGCCCGGCCCAGCGCCGACCGGTCAGGCGGTGCGCGGCCACCACGACGGCCAGCAGCGTGAGCGCGCTCAGCGCGGGGACCATCAGGCGCATCGCGACCACCGGCAGGTCGATGCCGCCGACCAGGCTGGACATCGCCATGTGTGCGAAGGCGAACCAGTGGTAGTGCAGCGGCTCGCCGGCCGCCTGCGGAAAGGTCGGCGGCATGTGGTACTTGGCGTTCCCGGCGAGCGAGATCAGGTACGGCAAGTCGCCGTAGATCCTGCTCTGCTCCCCTGTCGGCAGGATCGGGAAGCGGGCCAGGCAGACCTCGTAGTAGTAGCCGGCGGTCAGCACGACCAGCCCGGCGACCGTCCACGACCAGCTCACCGGCAACCGGACGTACCCGCGCGGGCGCCAGTGCCGACGCAGCACGGGCACCGCGGCGAACGGAACCACCACGACGAGCGGCCAGAGCGCGGCGACCGCCTGCAGGCCGAGGCGGACGAGCACGGCCCAGGCGGCGAGTTCGAGCACCAACCCGGTGACGGCCCCCAGCACGAGGTCCTCGACCAGGGTGTGCGGGCGGCGGCGCAGGACGCGGAAGACCAGGGTGCCGGGGAGCAGGACGGCCCACAGCGCGTAGAGCGCGTAGCGGCCGACGTCCGCAGGGGGCGTGTCGGAGGCGAGCAGCACGGCGGCCACCGCGAGGAGGGCGGTTGCCGGGGGCAGCAGACGCAGCGCCGGATGCGGGCCCCGGGTCGGCGCCGAGGCCCCGGCTCCGCCGTCGGCCGCCGCCTCGGTGCCGCCGGCCGGAGCAGCCGTCTCGGAGCCGTCCACCGTACTGCCTCCTCGCACATGCCGGGCCGTCGCCGGCGCGTGCTAGCCGACGCAGTCGGAGAGCTTCTCCGCCCCGGGCCCGGCCTGCTCCTCGGCCGAGTCGTAGCCGATGAAGTAGGCGGGCCTGGCCTGTACCGCCGAGTAGATCCGGCCGACGTACTCGCCGAGCAGGCCCACGCAGATCAGTTGGACGGCGCCGATGAACAGCATTCCGATGAACAACGACGACCACCCGGGAACGGTGTTGCCGAGCGCGTATTCGATCGCGGTGTAGACGCCGAGGACGAGGCAGACGGCGAAGCTGAACAGGCCGAGCCAGGTGGCCAGTCGCAGCGGGGCGGCGGAGAAGTTGGTGACGCTGTCGAGGGCGAGGCGGAGCATCTTGGACAGCGGGTAGTGGGTGCTGCCCGCCACCCGCTCCTCGCGGACGTAGACCACCTCGCCGCTGGGGAAGCCCAGCCACGGCACGAGCAGCCGGTAGACCGGCTGGTGCTCGGGCATCGCCTTGAGCGCGTTCACCGCGGCCCGGCTGAGCAGCCGGTAGTCGCCGGCCTGGTTGGGCATCCGCTTGCCGACGAGCTTGCGCATCAGCCAGTAGTACGCGCCGGCGGTGTGCCGCTTGAAGGAGGTGTCGGTGCCGCGGTCGCCGCGGACGCCGTAGACGATGTCGAGGCTCTGCTCACGGGCGAGCCCCAGCATCTCGGGGATCTTCTCCGGCGGGTCCTGCAGGTCCGCGTCGATGGAGACCACGTAGTCGCCGAAGGCGCGGTGGATGCCGGCGGTCAGCGCCGCCTGGTGCCCGGAGTTGCGGGCGAAGCGGACGATGCGGAACTCGGGCCAGTCCTGACGGATCTTCTGCATCAGCACCGGGGTCGCGTCGGTGCTGCCGTCGTCGATCCCGACCACCTCGTAGGTGACGTCGAGCCCGTCGAGGATCGGCCGCAGCCGCTCGACGGTGAGGGGCAGGGCCTCCTGCTCGTTGTAGATGGGGATGACCACCGACAGCAGCGGAGTCGTCCGGGCGGTCGGCTCGCCGGGTGCTGACGCGTTGAGCATTGGTGCCCGCCTGTCCCCAAGTATCCGAAGCTGGCCGTCGGTTGTGTCCCACCTATCGGCCGAGCGGCCAGAATAGCAGCGCTCCATGAGGGCTTTCTCAATGCGAATTCGCCCGATCAGCGGCCGAATACCTGAACGTCGGACGGAAGCCGAAGGGCCCCGCACACCGGAGCGGTGTGCGGGGCCCTTCGGACTCGCCTGTGCGAAGCAGGCAGGTCAGATCATCAATTACTTGATGATCTTGGTGACCTGGCCGGCGCCGACGGTGCGGCCACCCTCACGGATGGCGAACTTCAGGCCCTCCTCCATGGCGATCGGCTGGATCAGCGCGACCGTCATGGCGGTGTTGTCGCCCGGCATGACCATCTCGGTGCCCTCGGGGAGGGTCACGACGCCGGTCACGTCCGTGGTACGGAAGTAGAACTGCGGGCGGTAGTTGTTGAAGAACGGGGTGTGGCGGCCACCCTCGTCCTTCGACAGGATGTAGGACTGGGCCTCGAAGTCGGTGTGCGGGGTAACCGAACCCGGCTTGATGATGACCTGGCCGCGCTCGACGTCCTCGCGCTTGATGCCACGGAGCAGCAGACCGACGTTCTCACCGGCCTGGCCCTCGTCGAGCAGCTTGCGGAACATCTCGATGCCGGTGACCGTGGTGGTGGTCTTGGTCTCCTTGATGCCGATGATGTCGACAGTCTCGTTGACCTTGAGGATGCCACGCTCGATACGACCGGTGACGACGGTGCCACGACCGGTGATCGTGAAGACGTCCTCGATCGGCATCAGGAACGGCTGGTCCACGGCGCGGGCCGGGGTCGGGATGCTCTCGTCGACGGCGTGCATCAGGCCGAGGAGCTTCTCGCCCCACTCCTTGTCGCCCTCCAGCGCCTTCAGCGCGGAGACGCGGACGACCGGCAGGTCGTCGCCCGGGAACTCGTACTCGGAGAGGAGCTCACGGACCTCGAGCTCGACGAGCTCCAGGATCTCCTCGTCGTCCACCATGTCGGCCTTGTTCAGGGCGACGACGATGTAGGGGACGCCGACCTGGCGGGCCAGGAGGACGTGCTCCTTGGTCTGCGGCATCGGGCCGTCGGTGGCGGCGACGACGAGGATCGCACCGTCCATCTGGGCCGCACCGGTGATCATGTTCTTGATGTAGTCCGCGTGACCCGGGCAGTCAACGTGGGCGTAGTGACGCGCCTCGGTCTGGTACTCGACGTGCGCGATCGAGATGGTGATACCGCGCTGCCGCTCCTCCGGCGCCTTGTCGATCTGGTCGAACGGCGTGAAGGGGTTGATCTCCGGGTACGCGTCGTGCAGCACCTTGGTGATGGCCGCGGTAAGGGTCGTCTTACCGTGGTCGATGTGACCGATGGTGCCGATGTTGACGTGGGGCTTCGTCCGCTCGAACTTCGCCTTCGCCACTGCAGTCCTCCTGAGGACAGTTCTGTACGCCGTGCTGACGTCAGTTGGTCTTGGTCGGGCTTGGTGCGGGATGCCCGAAAGCACCTCGTACCGTCCCGCGGGTGGGGGCCGGAGGCCCCCGGGAGAATCCGAGCGGATCCTCCCGGGATGCCTCCTAATAGCCTAAGGGTTCGCAATCGTCCCGATTGTCGGGACATCCTGCGGCCTCGGGTAAGAACGCGGCTGGTGCCGGTCCTTACTCGCCCTTGGCCTTGGCGATGATGTCGTCCGCCACGTTCTTCGGAACCTCGGCGTACGAGTCGAACTGCATCGAGTAGCTCGCGCGACCAGAGGTCTTGCTGCGCAGATCACCGACGTAGCCGAACATCTCGGAGAGGGGCACCAGCGCCGTGACGACGCGGGCACCGTGACGCTCGTCCATGGACCGGATCTGGCCACGGCGAGAGTTGATGTCGCCGATCACGTCGCCCATGTAGTCCTCGGGCGTGGTGACCTCGACGGCCATCATCGGCTCAAGAAGGACCGGCTTGGCCTTCCTGGCGCCTTCCTTGAAGGCCATCGAGCCGGCGATCTTGAACGCGAGCTCGGAGGAGTCGACGTCGTGCGACTGACCGTCGAGCAGCTTCACGCGGACACCCTGGAGCGGGTAGCCGGCGAGCACACCGAACTCCATGGCCTCCTGGCAGCCGGCGTCGACCGAGGGGATGTACTCCCTCGGCACGCGGCCACCGGTGACCATGTTGACGAACTCGTAGCCCTCGGCCTGCTCGAGCGGCTCGATCGCGATCTGCACCTTGGCGAACTGACCGGAACCACCGGTCTGCTTCTTGTGGGTGTAGTCGATGCGCTCGACGGCCTGACGGATCGTCTCGCGGTACGCGACCTGCGGCTTGCCGACGTTGGCCTCGACCTTGAACTCACGCTTCATACGGTCGACCAGCACCTCGAGGTGCAGCTCGCCCATACCCGCGATGATGGTCTGGCCGGTCTCCTCGTCCGTGTTGACCTGGAAGGACGGGTCCTCCTCGGCGAGACGCTGGATGGCGACACCCAGCTTCTCCTGGTCACCCTTGGACTTGGGCTCGATGGCGACGCGGATGACCGGGGCCGGGAAGTCCATGGACTCCAGGATGACCGGGTTCTTCTCGTCGGCCAGCGTCTCACCGGTGGTGGTCTGCTTCAGGCCCATGACGGCGACGATGTCGCCGGCGCCCACCGACTCGATCTCCTCACGCTTGTTGGCGTGCATGCGGTAGATCTTGCCGATGCGCTCCTTCTTGCCCTTCACGGCGTTCAGCACCGAGGTGCCGGACTCCAGGCGGCCGGAGTAGATCCGGACGAAGGTGAGCTTGCCCAGGTGCGGGTCGGACATGATCTTGAACGCCAGCGCGGACAGCGGCTCTTCGTCCGACGCCTTGCGGGAGATCTTGGTCTCCGGGTCGTTGGGCTTGGTGCCCTCGATCGACTCGATGTCCAGCGGCGACGGCAGGTACTTGACGACCGCGTCGAGCAGGGGCTGAACGCCCTTGTTCTTGAAGGCGGTACCGCAGAAGATCGGGGTGAAGTCCGAGTTCAGGGTGCCCTTGCGGATCGCGTCCTGCAGCAGCTCGACCGGGATCTCCTCGCCCTCGAGGGCGAGCTCCATGATCTCGTCGCTGACGTTCGAGACCGTGTCGATCAGCTGCTCGCGGTACTCGTCGGCCTGCTCCTGCAGCTCGGCCGGGATGTCGACGACGTCGTACATCTCGCCCTTGGCGGCCTCGGCGGACCAGACCAGCGCCTTCATGCGGACCAGGTCGACAACGCCCTGGAAGTCCGACTCGGCACCGATCGGGAGCTGCATGACCAGCGGGGTGGCGCCGAGGCGGTCCACGATGGTCTGGACGCAGAAGAAGAAGTTCGCGCCCGTGCGGTCCAGCTTGTTGATGAAGCAGATGCGCGGGACGCCGTAGCGGTCAGCCTGCCGCCACACGGTCTCGGACTGGGGCTCGACACCGGCGACACCGTCGAACACCGTCACGGCACCGTCGAGGACGCGCAGCGAACGCTCCACCTCGACGGTGAAGTCGACGTGCCCCGGGGTGTCGATGATGTTGATGGTGTTGTCGACGCCGTCGACGGTCCAGTGACAGGTCGTCGCGGCCGACGTGATCGTGATGCCGCGCTCCTGCTCCTGCTCCATCCAGTCCATGGTGGCAGCGCCATCGTGGACCTCACCGATCTTGTACGAGACACCGGTGTAGAACAGGATCCGCTCGGTGGTGGTGGTCTTGCCCGCGTCGATGTGCGCCATGATCCCGATGTTGCGGACCCTGGCGAGGTCAAGGGAGGTTGCAGCCATGGTGGCTCGTTCTCTCTCTGTCTAGTGACGGGGTAGGGACTACCAGCGGTAGTGCGCGAAGGCCTTGTTGGACTCGGCCATCTTGTGGGTGTCCTCGCGACGCTTCACGGAAGCGCCCAGGCCGTTGCTGGCGTCGAGGATCTCGTTCATCAGACGCTCGGTCATGGTCTTCTCGCGACGGGCGCGGGAGTAACCGACCATCCAGCGCAGCGCCAGGGTGCTGGCGCGGCCCGGACGGACCTCGACCGGAACCTGGTAGGTCGCGCCACCGACACGGCGGGACTTGACCTCAAGAGCCGGCTTGACGTTCTCCAGCGCGCGCTTCAGCGCGACGACCGGGTCCGAGCCGGTCTTCTCACGGACGCCCTCGAGGGCGCCGTAGACGATCCGCTCGGCGGTGGAGCGCTTGCCGTGCAGCAGGATCTTGTTGACCAGCTGGGTGACGACCGGGGAGCCGTAAACCGGGTCGATGATGACCGGGCGCTTCGGGGCGGGGCCCTTACGAGGCATTCTTACTTCTCCTTCTTGGCGCCGTAGCGGCTGCGGGCCTGCTTGCGGTTCTTGACACCCTGGGTGTCGAGCGAGCCGCGGATGATCTTGTAGCGGACACCAGGAAGGTCCTTCACACGGCCACCGCGCACCAGCACGATGGAGTGCTCCTGCAGGTTGTGGCCCTCGCCCGGGATGTAAGCGGTGACCTCGATCCCGCTGGTGAGGCGCACACGGGCGACCTTACGAAGCGCCGAGTTCGGCTTCTTCGGGGTGGTCGTGTACACACGCGTGCAGACCCCACGACGCTGCGGGGAGCCCTTCAGCGCGGGAGTCTTGTTCTTCTCGACCTTGTCCTGCCGGCCCTTTCGGACCAGCTGCTGGATCGTAGGCACCGTTTCTCCGTTTTCTGTGTGCCAAGGCTGGGTGAAACTAACCTGCGGTGTCTCCCTCGCACACGGCCCCGTGGTCGACCCACGCGGTCGGGTGTGTTGGGCTTATTCCGACACGGAATCCCATGAGCTGATGTACAGCGACGGCGCTCTACGCGCGGGGCGCTGGAGGGCGCTCCGGCTCGGCGCGGCGACCGGTGTGCATGCACGCACAAGGACCCGGGGACACCCCAGGCACAAGGTCAGAGCGTACCTAGCGCATCGGGCGCGGTCAAAACAAATGCAACGCCGCAGGTCGCGGCCGTCGGCCGGGTGTCGCGCGGGTGTCCCGCGAACGGCCGCCCGGTGTCGGGCCGTCCTCCTGCCGCTCTACCACAGCCGGTGGCGTGGCGCCACCGGAGCACCGGCGGGTGCGCGCCCGGCCGGCATGGGCGTCGGTCAGCCGCGGCTCACGGCGACCAGGGCGGGCAGCAGGAACGCCAGGGTCCAGAGCGCGGAGCCCAGGTAGCCGACCACCAGCCCGACGACGGCCGCCCACTCCCCGTCCTCGTTCCGCTGCCGGATCTGCGACCGGGCGATGTGGCCGGTGACCACCGCGGGCAGCGAGAGCCCGACCACCCCGAGCACCATCGAGGTGATCGCGAGGCCGTTGGTGGACCGCGTCGGGTAGGGCATCGGCTGGTACGGCATCGGCTGGTACGGCTGGAAGGTCGCCGGGACGGGCTGCCCGCCGTACGCCGCCGGAGCCGGCGCCGGACCGGACGGCAGGTCCGCGACCAGCGCGGCCAGCTGGCCGTAGGTCTGCGCGACGCTCACCGCCTCGTGGCGCTGCTCGTACTCCTGCATCGACAGCCGGCCCTCGGCGTACGCCGCCTTCAGCACGTCGACGGTGCGGTCGCGGTCCGCGTGCGCCGCCCGCATCGCGGACTGCGACCCGGCCTCACCCCATGGCTGCACGGCCATCCGCCACCTCCCGACACCCCTGCGCGACCCGCGCGCTCACTGGTCCTCATACTGCCGGACGAACGGGGCGCCTGAGTAGTTGCCAGTCGGACGCACGCTCTTCCGGGAAGCGGCGCGCCTCACCCGTTCGGCGGACACGCTCAGGGGATCCTCAACTCGGACGACAGCCCGTTCGCCGAGTGACAGGCTGAACCCGAACGACCCCGAGCCCCACCCAGACCCACTCAGCAGAGAAGGCCGCCATGCAGGTGTCAGCGCCTCCGCCGTCCGGCGCCCCCGGACCCGTCACCCCCTCCGCCGTCAGCATCCAGGGGCTGTGGAAGCACTTCGGCACCCAGGCCGCCGTCGCCGGGCTGAGCCTGGAGCTGCCGACCGGCGCGTTCATCGGCCTGGTCGGCCCGAACGGCGCGGGCAAGACCACCACGCTCTCCATGGTCACCGGCCTGCTCCGGCCCGACCAGGGCACCGTCCTGGTCCACGGCGGCGACGTCTGGGCCGACCCGGTCGCCATCAAGGCGCGGATCGGCATCCTGCCCGAGGGCCTGCGGATGTTCGAGCGGCTCAGCGGGCGTGAACTGCTGCAGTACAACGGGCGGCTGCGCGGCCTGCCCGGCGCCGAGGTGGACCGCCGCGCCGAGGAGCTGCTGGCCGTCCTGGACCTCGCCCGCGACGCCGACAAGCTGGTCGCCGACTACTCCACCGGCATGCGCAAGAAGATCGGCCTGGCCGCCGCGCTGCTGCACAACCCCGACGTGCTGTTCCTGGACGAGCCCTTCGAGGGCGTCGACCCGGTCTCCGCCCAGACGATCCGCGGCGTGCTCAAGCGGTACGCGGCGGCCGGTTCCACGGTGGTCTTCTCCAGCCACGTCATGGAACTCGTCGAGCAGCTCTGCGACTGGGTCGCCGTGGTCAACGCCGGCCGGGTGATCGCCCACGGCCCGCTGGACGCCGTCCGCGGCGGGCGCAGCCTGCACGAGGCGTTCCTCGACCTGATCGGCGTCCGCGAGGACGACGGGCAGGCGCTCGGCTGGCTCGGCGGCGGACACCTCGGAGGGGGACAGTGACGGCGGCCGTCCCCGACGGCCGGACGGTCGTCCGCGCGCTCGTGGCGCTCAAGCTGCGGCTGCTGCGCAACGGGCTGAAGCGCAGCCCCGGCCGGGCCGCGGTGTTCGTCATCGGCGCCGTCCTCGGCCTGCTGTTCGCCGGCGGGATCGCGTTCGGCCTGGCGATGCTCAACGGGCGCTTCGCCGGCTCCGGCGACGCCGGTGTGATGCTGCTCGGCGTGCTCACCCTCGGCTGGGCCGCGATCCCGCTGTTCCTGTTCTCCAGCGACGAGAGCGCCGATCCGACCCGGCTCACCATGCTGCCGCTGCGGCCCGGACCGCTGCTGCGCGGCTCGCTGCTGGCCTCGCTGGTCGGGCCCGGGCCGCTGGTCAGCCTGGTGCTGGCCACCGGCGCCGCGCTGTCCGGCGCGGCGGGCGGCGCCTCGGCGGCGTTCGCCGTGATCGGCGTGCCGCTCGCCGTGGTCTGCCTGGTCGCGCTCTCCCGCGCGGTCGCGGCCGGCAACGCGCGGATGCTCTCCAGCCGGCGCGGCAAGGACTTCGCGATCTTCGGCGGGCTGCTCTTCGCCCTGCTGATCCAGGCCGCCAACGTCGGCTCGCAGAGCATCTTCGGCCGCCACCACGGGGGCCAGCCGGACCTCGGGCCGATCAAGCCGATCGCCTCGGTGGTGCGCTGGATCCCGCCGGTCGGCGCGGTGGACGCGGCCCGGACGGCCGGCGAGGGCCACTACGGGCTCGCGCTGCTCCAGCTGGCTACCGCCGGTGCCCTGCTCGCCGTGCTGCTGCGCTGGTGGCGGCGCAGCCTCCAGGAGCTGATGGTCACCGCGGACTCCTCCACCCTGGAGGTGGCCCGCGGGGTGCAGAGCTCGCGCGGCTGGGGCTTCCTGCCGGCCGGCCGGGCCGGCGCGGTGATGCAGCGCCACCTGCGGTACGCCTGGCGGGAGCCGCGGGCCAAGGCCGCGGTGTTCACCAGCATCGGCATGACGCTGGTGATCTGCGTGCTGTCGGTGGTGCAGGGCTGGTCGAGCGTCTACCTGCTGGCGATGACCGGCATGTTCCTCGGGCTGCAGATGCTCAACCTGTTCGGCATGGACGGCTCGGCGTTCTGGATGGTCGCGGCCACCCTGCTCACCCCGGCCGACGCCCGGGACGAGCTGCGCGGGCGGGCGTACGCGGTGCTCTCGTACGCCGTGCCGGTGACGCTGGTGCTCGGCCTGGTGCTGACCGTCGTCACCGGCGACTGGGCGCACCTGCCGTCCGCGTTCGGCCTCGCGCTGGGGCTGCTCGGCTGCGGCGTCGCGGTCGGCGCGATGCTCAGCGTGCTCGCGCCGTACACGATGCCGGCCGACAGCAACCCGATGCGCAACGCCGCCCCCGGCCAGAGCGGGCTGGTGCTGCTCAACCAGTTCGGCTCGATGTTCGGCGTCGCGCTGCTCGCCCTGCCGATCGGTGGCTACCTGCTCTGGGCCCTCACCGGCGACGGCCCGACCTGGCCGCTCCTGCTGCTCGGCCCGCTCTACGGTGCCCTGGTCGCGTACGCCGGCATCCGACTGGCCGCCGTGCGGCTGCTGGAGCGCACCCCGGAGATCCTGGCCAAGGCCATCGAGCGCTGAGCCCGGCCGGGCGACGGCGGGGGTCCGACGGTCGGCGGCGGGGGTCCGGCCGGGCGACGGCGGGGGTCCGGCCGGGCGCTCCGGCATCATGGGCGGGAGGGAACGGGCCGTCGAGGAGAGCAGGGACACACCGTGGGCGAGCGGACGCAGCAGGGCGGGAACGCCGGGCCGCTGCTGGAGCAGGCGGTGCGGTCGGTGCTGACGGCCCCGGACCAGTCGCTGGACCTCGCGCTGGACACGGGCGCGTCGCTGCTGGCCGCGTCGGCCGCGCAGTGGCCGGCGGTGAGCCGGGCCGTGCTCGGGTACGCGGACACCGCCGTCGGGCGGTGCTGGTCGGCGGGCTGGCGGCCGGCCGACCTGGTACGGGTGGTCCGGCGCGAGCTGAAGCCCGTCCACCTGGCGCTCGCCGTGGACCTGATCGCCGCCGAGGGCCGCCGCCACCCGGCGGCCGCACTGGACCGGCGCTGGCAGGAGCAGCTGGGCGAGTTGGAGGCCGAGGTGTGGTGGCCGGGCGACGACGGCTACCTGGCCGCGTTCGCGCACCGGCACCGGCTGGACCGCTTCGCGCTCGCCACCGCCGCCCTGGAGCTGCTGCGGACCTGGGGCCGGCTGCCGCCGATCGCCCCGGTCGGTCCTGCCCCCGGGCAGGCCGCGCCGCGGGCCGAGCGGTCCGCCGGGCCGGTGCCGGGCGAGCCGCGGATGCTGGCGCGGATCCGGGCGCTGCTGGCGAAGGCCGAGTCCACCGAGTACCCGGAGGAGGCCGAGGCGCTGACCGCCAAGGCCCAGCAGCTGATGGCCCAGCACAGCATCGACGAGGCGCTGCTGGCCGCCGCCGGCGCGGACCGCAACGCCCCGGCGGCGCTGCGGATCGGCGTGGACAACCCGTACGAGGGCCCGAAGACGATGCTGCTTGACGCGGTCGCGGCGGCGAACCGGTGCCGGGTGGTGTGGGCGAAGGAGTTCGGTTTCTGCACCGTGGTCGGCTTCGACGGGGACCTGGACGGCGTCGAGCTGCTCTACACCTCGCTGCTGGTGCAGGCCACCCACACGCTCAACAAGGCCGGTTCGGGCCGGGATTCGCGCACCAAGGCGTTCCGGCAGTCCTTCCTGGTCGCGTACGCGGCGCGGATCCGCGAGCGGCTGACCGCCGCCACCGAGCAGGCCACCAGCGCCGCCGCGGCCGGGCGGCATCTGCGCGAGGACGGCACCGAGGAGCAGCTGCTCCCCGACGAGCGGCTGCTGCCCGCGCTGGCCGCCCGCTCCGAGGCGGTGGACGAGGAGGTCGGCCGGCTGTTCCCGAAGCTGGTCTCGCAGCGGGTGCGGGTGAGCGACGGCGAGGGCTGGGCGGCCGGCCGGGCCGCCGCCGACCGGGCCGCCCTGCACGGGCGCGCCGGGGAGATCCGCCGGTAGACGACCGACCGGGGGCGACCTGATAGAACGTACTCCGCCACGAACAAAGGGGGATCAACGTGACGGAGATGGCGGCCGATTCGGGATACCGGGACCGCGTGCGCGGGGCACTGCTCGGCGGGGCGATCGGCGACGCGCTGGGCTGGCCGGTGGAGTTCCTGCAGCTGCAGCAGCTCCGGGACAAGCACGGGCCGGACGGCGTGACCGGGCTGCCGGACGGCGCCCGGCCGGTGGAGGTCACCGACGACACCCAGATGACGCTGTTCACCGCCGAGGGCCTGATCCGCGGCTTCGTCCGCGGCTGGTCGGGCGGCGGCGGCTCGGTGCCGGAGGCCGTCCACGGCGCGTACCGGCGCTGGCTGCTGACCCAGCGCCAGGGCGGGCCGACCACCGACCCGATGCTCCGCCCGTACGACGGCTGGCTGCTGCGGCAGCCGTTCCTGTACGCGAGCCGGGCGCCGGGCAACGCCTGCCTGAGCGGGATCGCCGAGCACCAGGTCTTCGAGCCGCCGGCCCCGATCGGACGGCCGGGGCCGATCAACCCGGGTTCCAAGGGCTGCGGCACGGTGATGCGCTCGGCGCCGTTCGGGCTGGCCCGGCTGGGCGTCGAGCAGTCCTTCGGACTGGCCGTGCAATGCGCCCAGCTCACCCACGGGCACGTGACCGGCTACCTCGCGGCGGGCGCCTTCGCGGCGCTGGTCGAGCGGCTGGCGGCGGGCACCGAGCCGTGGGCGGCGGTCGGCGAGACCGTCGAGCAGATCCGCGAGCTGCCGGGCTCGAAGGAGACCGTGCAGGCGCTGGCCCGGGCGGTCCGGGTGGCCCAGGAGTCGGAGCCGTCGGCGGAGGCCGTGGAGCGGGTCGGGCTCGGCTGGATCGCCGAGGAGTGCCTGGCCATCGCGGTGTACGCGCTGCTGGCCGCGACCCTCGAACCTGACCCGGTGCGCACCGCGCTGCTGCTGTCGGTGAACCACTCCGGGGACAGCGACTCCGCCGGGGCGGTCTGCGGCAACCTGGTCGGTGCCGCGTACGGCGCCTCGGCCCTGCCCGCGGAGTGGGCCGAGGCGGTCGAGGGCCGGGCGGAGCTGCTGCGGGTGGCGGACGACCTGCTGGTGCTGTTCGGCAGCCGGGACCCTTCGCACCCGGCGCTCGGCGGGCGCTACCCGGCCTGGTAGCCGCCCTGGCGGGCCCGGTGGCTACCGGGCCTGCGGGTCGGTGACCTGGCCGAGGAACAGCGGCCGCCCGCCGGCGGTGTCCCGGATCAGGAACAGGAACGGCCGGTCGATGTGCAGTTGGACGGGCTGGTGCGCGGCCGGTGCCGCCGCCCCGGCGATCCCGACGCCGCTGCCGGCCGCCGCAACCGTGCCGTCCTCGTCCACCTCGATGGTGGCCTTCTGCACCACCGTGCTGACGGCGAGCGGCTCCTTGGCGATGCCGCCGAGGTCGGCCTTGTCGAAGGCCGACCGGACGCCGAGCGAGCGCAGCGCGGGGGTGAGCTCGTTGGACGTGTCGAAGTGGAAGCGCGGGAGCTCCAGGTCGACGGGCCGCTCGCCGAGCCCGCCGAGGATCCGGTCGAGCTGCGGCTGGTCCAGCCCCTTGGTGAAGGCGGCGAACCCGCCCTGCGCCGGGACGATCAGATCCATCGCCAACCCGCCGTCCGCGTAAGGGAGTTCGACGGCCTGCCAGGGCTCGCCGACGATACCGCCGGAGCCCTCGGCGTACCGGAAGGTGCCGGTCTGGCCCATCGTGCTGACGGAAGGGGTGGAGCCGTCGAGCTTGTGGAACGGGCGGTCGGCGGTGTGCGCGGGCTTGAACGCGGAGGCCCACTTGGCCTTGAGGTAGAGCGCGTCGGTGAGGACCAGCCGGGTGTCCCCGGTGATCTGGTGCGAGGCGAAGAGGTCCTTGATGCGCCCCTCGGTGGCCTTCTCCACGGCCGCGTTGATGGCCTTCCGGGCGCCCTCCGGGTCCTTGGTGAAGTCCGCGGGGTGCACGCCGGTGTCGAAGGCGGCGGCGAGGGTGGCCAGGTAGTCGGGCGAGACGGCCAGCCCCTGCTGCGTCCACAGGTCGTCGGTCTGCCGCAGGGTGAGCCGGTCGGTGGCCGGGACCGGGCGGTCGAGCGCGCCGGTGGCGAGGGCGTACTGCTGCGGGGTGAGGTCGGTGTGCAGGGCCTTGGCGAGCTCGTCGGCGGTGGCGCCGCGGGCGCCGGGCAGCAGCATGGCGAGCACGGCGGCCAGGCCGGACGGGGAGAGCACGAGGTTGCGGCCGGCGCTGTCCGGCGCCGCGGTGAGGGCGTGCAGGAGGTCGAGGCCGAAGGCGTTGGTGGCGGTCGCGGTCGCGGCCACCTGGGCCGGGTCGACCGGGGGCCGGGTGGCGGGCGCGGAGACCCGGAGCTCCGTGGGAGCCGCGGGAGTGCTGCCGCAGCCAGTGAGCAGCGGTGCGGCGAGCGCGGCCGCGAGGAGCAGCGCCGCCGGGCGGCGACGGCTGTAGGCACCGGTGGTGCTGCGGTTCGTCATGGCCCTTCGACGCGACGGATGCCCGGGAGGTTCCGCCCGCGCCGGGCTGTGCCATGATCAGCTGCCGCAGGACCGGCCCCGGGGGAGAAATCATGAGCAGAATCGACTGCCCGCAGTGCGGGACGCTCGATCAGGTGAGCAGCGTTCCGAGCGTCTACGAGTCGCAGACCAGCACCTACTCGGGGCAGAGCACCGGCTTCAGCTCCGGGGTCGGGTACGCGCGCGGGGTCGGTCCCGTCTCGACCTTCGGCAGGTCGACCGTCTACACCTCCGGCTCCACCAGCAGCCGGCTGGCGGACCAGATCGCCCCACCGCCGGTGCCGCGGCTGGCGAGGCCCGGCGGAGGGTGCGGGCTCGCCATTCTGGTCGCGTTCGTACTGGGGGCCGCGGTGATCGTGCTGCCGGCGCTGCTGACGTCCGACAAGCCCGAGGCCCTCCGCAGCTCGCTGCTGGTCTTCGGCCTCCTGGGCGGCCCGTTCCTCATCGCGGCGGTGGCCCTGACCCTCAAGCGTGCCAAGGAGCGGCGTCGCCTCCGCCGGGAGTTCCAGGAGTACTCGGTGGTCCAGCCGTCGCTGGCCACGGCCTGGAGCGCCACCTACCTGTGCCGGCGCTGCCATGTCGCCTTCCTGCCCGAGGGCGCGCTCGGGCTCGGCGGCTCGGCGATGGCGCCGGTGCCGGCGTTCCGCGCGCTGGTCGAGACCGTGGCGCGCCGCCTGCGCGGCGAGGCCTGACGGGTCAGTCCCAGAGCGCGCCGAACTCCAGCAGCTCGTCCCGGTACTCGATCCGCTCGACCCACTCGGCCGGCCAGACCGCCTCCCCGTGGTGGGCGCCGGCGAAGGCGCCGGTGAGGCAGGCGATGGAGTCGGAGTCCCCGCTGGAGCAGGCGGCCCGGCGGACGGCGGCCACCGGCTCGTCCGGCAGCAGCAGGAAGCAGAGCAGGCCGGTGGCGAACGCCTCCTCGGCGATCCAGCCCTCGCCGGTGGCCAGGCACGGGTCGGCCTCCAGGTCGGGCGCGGCGAGCGCGGCCTCCAGCTGGTCGAGCACGCCGAGACAGTCGTCCCAGCCGCGGGCGATGACGTCCTGCGGCGAGCGGCCGTACCAACGGTCGGCGAGGTCGCCGAGCCAGAACTCGTCGTACCGGTTGCGACTCGCCAGCGCGTACGCCCGCAGCACGGCGGGCAGGCCGGCCGGCGGCAGGCCCTCGGCGAGCTTTCGGACGGCGTACGCGGTGAGGTCGCTGGCGGCCAGCGCGGTGGGGTGGCCGTGGGTGAGCGCGGACTGCAGCTGCGCGGCGCCGGAGAGCTGCCGGGCGTCGAGCTCGCGGATCAGCCCGATCGGGGCGACCCGCATGTTGGCGCCGCAGCCCTTGGAGCCGACGTCGCTCGCCTGCTGCCAGCGGTACGTGTCGTGGCTGAGCCGCTCGCAGGCGCGGAGGCAGGTCATGCCGGGGGCGCGGTTGTTCTGCGGCGAGCGCCACCAGTCGACGAACTCCTCGCGTACCGGCCGCTCAAGCCGCAGGGGCGTCAGCGGCCCGCGCGCCAGGCCGGTGCGCAGGCCGCGGGCGAGGGCGAGCGTCATCTGCGTGTCGTCGGTGACCAACGCCTTGGCAGGCAGCGGGAGTTGCCGCCAGTCGGGGCAGTCGTTCGCGATCATCTCGACCGTCCTGAACTCCGTCACCCGGCCGATCGCGTCCCCGATCGCCAGCCCCAGCAGTGCCCCCGTCGCCTTGCCCACGGCCGCTCCCCCTTCTCCGCTACACCTCGACGAACAGTTCCTCAAGCCCCCGGATCACGTAGCCCGGGCGCCACTCGGGCTCGCGGACCAGCCGCAGGCCCGGCGCCCGGCGCAGCAGTGCGCCGTACGACTCGGTGAGCTCCAGTCTGGCGAGCGGAGCGCCGAGACAGAAGTGAATTCCGGCGCCGAAGGTGATGTGCGGGTTGTCGGCGCGGCCGAGGTCGAACCGGTCCGGGTCGGCGAAGCGCTCCGGATCGCGGTTGGCGGAGCCGAAGAGCAGGGCGATCTCGGAGCCGCGCGGGACGGTGACGCCGCGGACCTCGATGTCCTCCAGCACCCAGCGCTCGAACATCTGCAGCGGGGTGTCCCAGCGCATCAGTTCCTCGACGGCGGTGGGCAGCAGCTCGTCCACCGCGCCGCGCAGCCGGGCGAGTTCGCCGGGGTTGCGGAACAGCGCCCACCAGCCGTTGCCGGTGGTGTTGACGGTGGCCTCGTGGCCGGCATTGAGCAGCAGCACGCAGGTGGAGATCATCTCCTGCTCGCTGAGCGCGTCCGAGCCCTCCTGGGCCTGGATGAGCGCGCTGATCAGGTCGGTGCCGGGGGTGGCGCGGCGCTCGCGGATCAGGGCGCGCAGGTAGTCGGAGAACTCGATGCTCGCGGTGACCGCCCGGCGGGCCGCCTCCTCGGTGGGGTTGAGCTCGAACATGCCGGTGATGTCGGCGGACCAGGGCCGCAGCAGGTGCCGGTCGGCCTCCGGGACGCCCAGCATCTCGGCGATCACGGCGACCGGCAGCGGCTCGGCGACGGCGGAGATCAGGTCGCCGCCGCCGGCCGCGAGCAGCCCGTCCACGAGTTCCCCGGCGAGCCGCTGCACGGTCGGCCGCAGGCCCTCGACCATGCGCGGGGTGAATGCCTTGGACACCAGCCGGCGGATCCGGGTGTGGTCGGGCGCCTCCAGGTCGAGCAGCCCGTTGTCGTTCAGGGTGTGGAACGGCTCGTGCGCCGGATCGGGCTCGGGCCGCCCGAACTCCTCGTGGCTGAAGCGGTGGGTGTAGGTGCGCCCGAGTCGCCGGTCGCGCAGCAGCGCGCTGACGTCCTCGTGGCGCGAGACCAGCCACTGCCCGGTCGGCTCGTAGTACGTCACCGGCGCGTGCTCGCGCAGCTCGGCGTACGCGTCGTACGGGTGGGCCACGAACGCCGCCGACCAGGGGTCGAACTTCGCCGTCGTCGTCGATCGGTCAGTCATCGGTCGATCACTCCAGGCCGTGAGGGGGAGCCGGGACGATCATCGTACGCATCCGGTTCGTCCGATTTAAGAGAGCTCGGCGAGCAACTTCCGTACCAGCGCCGGGAGAGCCGTGGAGATCGGCTCCCGGATCACCTCGGCCGCGGCCTCGTCGAAGGGCGTCGGCTCGCCGTTCATGACGACCAGACGAGCGCCGGCCTCCAGCGCGATCTGCGGGAGCGAGGCCACCGGGTAGACCTGAAGGCTGGTGCCCACCGCGACGAACAGGTCGCAGGCCTTGGCGACGGCGTCGGCCTGCTGGAGCACCACCGGATCCAGCGCCTCCCCGAACATCACCGTGCGCGGCCGCAGCACGCCCCCGCACTCCCGGCAGGCCGGATCCGGCTCCCCCGCCGCCACCCTCGCCAGCGCCTCGGCCATGTCGCCGACCACCCGGCAGCGCATGCACTGCACCTCCCGCGCAGTGCCGTGCAGTTCGAGCACCTTGCGGGCGGGCAGACCGGCCCGCTGGTGCAGGCCGTCCACGTTCTGGGTGAGCACCCGCACCGGCAGCCCGGAGCGCTCCAGCCCGACCAGCGCCAGGTGGCCGGCGTTCGGCTCGGCGGCCATGGCCCCGGCGTCCCGGCGCATCAGCCAGGCCCGGCGGCGCACCTCCGGGTCGGCCAGGTACGGACCGATCGTGACCAGCTGCTGGGCGGCCGGGTCGCGCTGCCAGAGGCCGTTCGGGCCGCGGTAGTCGGGGATGCCGGAGTCGGTCGAGATGCCGGCGCCGGTGAGCACGGCGATCAGCGGGCGCTTCGCGTTCATACCCCGGACGGTACGGCGGCGGGCCCGCCGCGGCCACCGAAAAACGGCCGCCGAAAATCCGCGTGCGCCGCGTCAACTGTCCCCGCACACTGGGCCGGTCACCCCGACACTCGCCAAAGGAGCCCCGTGCAGGGAGCAGTCAGCGTCTCACCCGCCCAGATCCCCGAGCTGCTGCTCGGCCTGGCGACCGTCCGCCCGGTGTTCCTCTGGGGCGCTCCCGGCATCGGCAAGTCCTCCCTGGTCCGGGCGTTCGCCGAGTCGCTCGGCCTGGAGTGCGTGAGCCTGGTCGGCACCCAGCTCGCCCCGGAAGACCTGATCGGCGTCCCGCAGCTCACCCCGGAGGGCCGCTCCCGGTTCTGCCCGCCCGAGCAGATCGCCCGCGACGAGCCGTACTGCCTGTTCCTGGACGAGCTCAACGCGGCCGGCCCGGACGTCCAGAAGGCCTTCTACTCGCTCATCCTGGACCGCCGGATCGGCTCGTACGAGCTGCCGCCCGGCTCGATCGTGATCGGCGCCGGGAACCGCGCCACCGACGGCGCGCTCGCCCGCCCGATGGCGTCCGCACTGGTCAACCGCATGATCCACGTCCACCTGCGGGCCAGCGCCGAGGACTGGCTGCACTGGGCGGCCGGCGCCGGCATCCACCCCTGGGTCGTCGACTACCTCACCGACCGGCCCGACCACCTGTGGTCCGCCCCGCCGAAGTCCGAGGAGCCGTTCTCCACCCCGCGCGCCTGGCACATGCTCTCCGACGCGCTGCACTCCTTCGGGCCCACCCTCGACGAGGGCACCCTCAAGATCCTCGCGTACGGCCTGCTCACCCCGCAGCACGCGGTGGCCTTCTGCGGCTACGCCAAGATCGTCCGCAACTCCTACGGCCTGGAGGCGATCCTCAAGGGCGACGCCCGCTGGCCGCACCGCGTGGAGGACCGCGACCTGCTCTACTACCTCGCCGACGCCTTCCGCGGCCGGCTCGTCAAGGAGCTGCCCGCCGGCAAGGAGCACGCCTCCGGGGCGCAGCGGCAGACCGCCTTCCGGGCCAAGTCGCTGCTGGTGCAGCTCGCCGAGATCTCGGTCGAGGTCGCCCAGACGGTGATCGCCGACGGCGCGGACGGCAATCCGGTGCTGCCGTCCTGGTTCCTGATCGAGGCTGCCCGGGACATGCCCCGGCTGGTCGAGGCCCGCCGGTGAAGCGCACCGCGGCCGGCCGGAAGAAGCCGGATCCGGGCGCGGAGATCTTCGCCGAGGGCGTCCAACTGCTGCGCCGCAACCCGGCCTTCGCCGCCCTGAAGGCCGGGTTCTGCCGCCGCGACGACTGCGGGCACGCCCCCGTCGGCGGCTGGGCGGTGGTCGACTCCGACGGCACCGTCCACGTCAACCCGCGCCGCCGCGCCGAGCCCGAGGAGTGGGCCTGGGTGCTGGCGCACTGCCTGCTGCACCTCGGCTTCGGCCACGTCCCGGCCGCCCGGGGCACCCGCGTCCAGCCCGACGCGTACGAGACGGCCGCCCGCTGCGCGGTGGTCAACCGCTTCCTCGCCACGTTCCCGATCGGCCGCGCCCCGGTCGTTCTCCCGCACGAGTACCCCGGCGGGGACGAGGAGGAGCTGGCCGGCCGCTGGCGCCGCGACGGCCTGCCGCCGGCCGGCACCGCCGGGGCGGACGGCACCGCGGGTGCCGTCGCCGACCAGCTGCTGGTCGAGTGGACGGGCCACGGGCAGCACCCGGAGGACTGGTCCGCCGCCTTCGCCGCCGCGCTCACCCGCACCATGTCCGCCGCGATGGACCGGGCCGGCGGCCGGATCGACGAGCAGACCGGCGCCCGCCTGCCCGAGCGGCCGTGGACCAGGGCGCTCAACTGGTTCGTCTCGTCCTACCCGCTGCTGGGCGGCATCGCGGCCGGCCTCACCGTCGTCGCCGACGCCGAACTCGCCCGCGCGCACGACATCTCCATCGCCGCCGTGAACGCCGACGCCGGGGAGATCTACGTCAACCCGCTGCGCCACTTCACCGACGAGGAGTGGCGGTTCATCCTCGGCCACGAACTGCTGCACGCCGCCCTGCGGCACGGCGAACGCCGCGGCGGGCGCGACCCGTTCCTGTACAACGTCGCCGCCGACTACGTCATCAACGCCTGGCTGCTGGAGATGGGCGTCGGCGACATGCCCGACGGCCTGCTGCACGACCCGCAGCTGAAGGGCCTGTCGGCCGAGGAGGTGTACGACCGGATCGTCCGCGACCAGCGCCGGATCCGCCGGCTCGCCACCCTGGCGGGCAAGAACCGCCCGGACGTCCTCGGCACACCCCTCGACCGCGGCCCGCGCGACTACGTCGACCTCGACGACTTCTACCGGCGCGGCCTCCAGCAGGGCTTCGAACTGCACCAGCGCGAACGCGGGCTGCTCCCGGCCGGGTTGGTCGAGGAGATCCGCGCACTCGCCCACCCGCCGCTCCCCTGGGACGCCCAACTGGCGCGCTGGTTCGACGAGTTCGTGCCGAGCCCGGAGCCCGTCCGGAGCTACTCCCGCCCGGCCCGCCGGCAGTCCGCCACCCCGGACATCCCCCGGGCCGGGCGCTACCACCCGGAGGAGGAGGTGCCGCGCTGCACCTTCGGGGTGGTGCTGGACACCTCCGGCTCGATGAGCACGGTGCTGCTCGGCAAGGCGCTCGGCGCGATCGCCTCGTACGCCACCGCCCGGGACGTTCCCGCGGCCCGGGTGGTGCACTGCGACGCCGCCCCGCACGACGCCGGGTACGTCGCGGTCACCGAGATCGCCGGCCGGGTCCGGATCCGCGGGCGCGGCGGCACCGTCCTGCAGCCGGGGATCGACCTGCTCGAACGGGCCGAGGACTTCCCGCCCGGGGCGCCCGTCCTGGTCATCACGGACGGCGAGTGCGACGTGCTGCGGGTGCGCCGCGAGCACGCCTACCTCGTCCCGCGGGGCGCCGGGCTGCCCTTCACCCCGCGCGGGCCGGTCTTCCGGATGACCTGAGGGGCTTCCGGTCCCGGACGTGCCGGGGTGCGTCAGGCCAGCGCCACGCGGGGCGCACCGCCGAGCCGGACGAGCGGCGCCAGCGCCACCAGGTAGCAGCCGGCGGCCAGCGGGATCAGCGCCAGGTCGGCCGCCGACGCGACGGTCCCGACCACCATCAGCACCGGGCTCCACCAGCGCAGCGTCCGGGCCGCGCCCACCGAGGCGGCGATCAGCAGCGCCAGCAGGCCGACGTAGAACAGCAGCGGGCCGACCTTGTAAACCGCCGCGAGCACCCCGGGGACGGCCTGGACGCGATCGAACATCCGCGACTGGTCGGCCTTGTCCGCCGCCGCCAGGCCGACGACCAGGTCGATCCCGATCTGCGCCAGCGAGGCCGCCAGGCCGGCGAACGCCGTCCCCAGCGCGGCGCCCGCTGCCAGCCGCCCGGCCATCGTGCCGCGAGGGGCGATCAGCCGGCGCAGGGCGAGGAAGACCGGGGCGAACAGCAGCAGCCCGGCGAACATCGCGGTGTGGCCGGCCGTCCAGCCGAGGCCCGGCTCGCGGGAGCCCGGCACCAGGCGGATGCCGCCGTACAGCGCCATCAGGGCGGGGGCGCCGACGACGGCGTAGGCGGTGCGGCGGGCGGTCCGTGCCGGGTTCTGCGAGGCGTTCATCTGCGGTCTCCTGTGGTGTCCGTGCTTGCTGCGTTCCGACACCACAGATGCTGTCCGCCGGGTCCCTCATCACGGATCGCCCGCGTCGGCGAACTCCCCGCCTCCCCCGTACGAAGGAGCCTGCCCGGCCGCGACCGCTCAGCCCCGACCGCTCAGCCCCGACGGCCCAGCGCCGCCCACTCAAGCCCCGCAGTCCTGCCCGCTCAGGCCTCCCCCGCCACCACCGCCCCGGCCTCGTACGCGAACACCACCGCGTGCACCCGGTCGCGCAGCCCCAGCTTGCTCAGCACATTGCTGACGTGCGTCTTCACCGTGTGCTCGCTGACCACCAGCTCCGCCGCGATCTCCGCGTTCGACAGCCCGCGCGCCAGCAGCCGCAGCGTCTCCTGCTCGCGCAGGGTCAGCTGCTCCAGCAGCTTGGACGGCGGCCGCACCGCCCGGTCCGGCGCGCCCGGCCGGCGCGCGGCGAACTCGCCGATCAGCCGCTTCGTCACCGACGGCGCGAGCAGCGCCTCCCCCGAGGCGACCATCCGCACCCCGTGCGCCAGGTCGTCCCGCCGGACGTCCTTCAGCAGGAAGCCGCTCGCGCCCGCGTACAGCGCGTCGAAGACGTAGTCGTCGATGTCGAAGGTGGTCAGCATGATCACCTTGGTGGACGGGAACTCGGCGCACACCCGGCGGGCCGCCTCCAGCCCGTCCATCACCGGCATGCGGACGTCCAGCAGCAGCACGTCGGGGCCGTGCTCGCGCACGGCCTCGACCGCCTCGGCGCCGTCGCACGCCTCGGCCACCACCTCGATGTCCGGCTGGGCGTCCAGGATCATCCCGAACCCGGCCCGCACCAGTTCCTGGTCGTCCGCGACGACCACCCGAATCGGCGTCATCCGCCCACCCTCTCCGCCACGCCGGCCGCCCCCAGCGGCAGCCGGGCACTCACCAGGAAGCCCTCGCCGGCCGGCCCGGGACCGGCCTCGGCACGCCCGCCGCAGGCCGCGGCCCGTTCCCGGATGCCGACCAGCCCGCGCCCGCCGGACCAGCCGCTCACCGCACGGTCGGCGGCCAGCGGCACCCCGCGCCCGTTGTCGGAGACGACGACCTCCAGCACCTCCTCGGCCCGCCGCACCCGGATCGCGGCCCGGTCGGCACCGGAGTGCTTGACGGTGTTGGTCAGCGCCTCCTGCACGATCCGGTACGCCGCCGCCTCCACGTCGGCGGGCACGGCGCCCAGCCCGTCGGCGAGTTCGAGCTCCACCCGCAGGCCGGCCCGGCGCACCCGCTCGGCCACGTCGGCGAGTTCGGCCAGCCGGGGCTGCGGCGCCAGCTCCGGGCCTGCCCCGTCCTCCTTCAACACCCCGAGCACGCGCCGGAGTTGGACCATCGCGTCGCGCCCCGCGTCGGCGATGGTGTCGAACGTGCTGATCGCCCGGTCCGGCTTGCTGTGCACCACCAACGGGCCGGCCTCGGCCTGAATCACCATCAACGAGACGGCGTGCGCCAGGATGTCGTGCATCTCCCGCGCGATCCGGGCCCGTTCCTCCGCGACCGCCCGCGCGGCCTCGCTGGCCGCCCGTTCACCGGCCTCCCGGGCCCGCTCCGCCTCCACCCGGGCCAGCTGCCGCTGGGCGCGCACCAGCGAGCCGAAGACGAACGAGCCGACGGAGGTCAGCAGGCTGAAGAGCGTGCCGTTCGGCGAGTGGGTGCCGATCACGTTGCCGACCACCACCACCGTCAGCACCGACCAGCGCGCCCGGTCCGAGCACCGCTCCGCGACCGTGTAGATGCCGATCACGCCGGCCAGCGGCACCTGCGCGTTCGCCGAGTGCGCCACCACCGACAGCGTGACGAAGGCCGCACTGCTCGCTGCCAGCACGGTCAGCGGCGCCCGCCGCCGCCAGGGCAGCGGCAGCGCCGTCGAGACCGCCACCAGGTAGACCCACCAGGGCCACGCGGTGTCGTCGTTGTACACCGCCCAGATCGAGATCCCGGCCGACGCCACCGCCAGCAGCGAGTCCAGCACATACGGACTCGGCCCCGCTGACCACGTCCGCCGGCGCACCGCTCCCACCACCGTCGATCCCTCCCCGTAACCGGGGACGCCGCCCCCGCGGAGAAGATCATGCCCTACCGGCAGGACCTCCGGTACGGCCCGGTCAGACACCGCTGACCGTCACACCGCCGGTGTCGGCCTGCGCGGTGATGCTGTGCGGCGCCCCCGCCCGGGACGGGACACCGACGTCCACCCCGCCGACCTTCGCGTGCGCATCCACCGCGTACGCCTCCCCGGCCGGCACCTTCAGCCGCACCCCGCCGGTCGAGGCCTTCGCCTCCACCTTCGTCGGCGCCGCCGCGAAGGTGGCCTCCACCCCGCCGTTCCCGGCGTTCAGCCGCGCCTGCGGCGAGGTCAGCCCGGTCGCCTCGACCCCGCCGGTCTGCACCGTCGCGTCCACCTCACCGGCCAGCCCGACCAGCCGCACCCCGCCGGTCTCCTCGCTCACCCGTACCTTCGTCCCGGCCGGCACCTCCACGCTGTACCCGACCCCGCAGGAGCCGCAGTCGTACGTCAGCCGCAGCACGCCGTCCTTCACCTCGTGCGTGGTGCGCGGCGCGCCCCCCTTGTACTTCTGGTCCTCGGTCACGTGCACCGCCGTCCCGCCGCCCGTGACGACGACCCCGCCCGTGTGCCCCTCGATCACCAGCTCCTGGACGGAGTCCGTCACCCCGTAGCCGACCGTCCTGTGCTCCGGCTCGTCGCCCCCCGGCAGACACGCCGACATCCCGAACAGCACGGCCCCCGTGATCGCCATTGCACCCAGCACCCGCTTCATTCCCGGCCCCTTTCACAAGCCCTGTCATCCCGACACCGAGAACTCTCACGGACCGACCCCTTCCCCCACCTCCCTCCCTGGAGCGGTTCCCGCCCCTCCCCCGCACGAGGGAGACACGAGGGAGAAACGCCCCCGGGGAAAGCCGAAGGGCCCGGAGGCAAAAGCCTCCGGGCCCTTCGATTTGTAGCGGGGACAGGATTTGAACCTGCGACCTCTGGGTTATGAGCCCAGCGAGCTACCGAGCTGCTCCACCCCGCGTCGGTAAACACGACCTTACGCGAGTTCGTCCAAGAAACCTAATCGGTTTCCTCCGGGCCCCCGGAACGCCGCAGGGCGGCCACCCCGGATGGGGTGACCGCCCATGCGGTCCGGGCCCGTTGTCGGGCAAGGAGGTGACTCAGCCGGTGTACGGGCCGTAGTCGTAGTCGTCCAGCGGGACCGCCTGGCCGGAGCCGGCGCCGAAGGGCGACAGGTCGTAGTCGTCGTAGCCGACGGCCGAGTACATGGCGGCCTTGGCCTCCTCGGTCGGCTCGACCCGGATGTTGCGGTAGCGGGGCAGACCCGTACCGGCCGGGATGAGCTTACCGAGGATGACGTTCTCCTTGAGGCCCAGCAGCGGGTCCGACTTGGCGTGGATCGCCGCGTCGGTGAGGACCCGGGTCGTCTCCTGGAAGGAGGCGGCCGACAGCCAGGACTCGGTGGCCAGCGAGGCCTTGGTGATACCCATCAGCTGCGGACGGCCGGAGGCGGGGTGACCGCCCTCGGCGACCACACGACGGTTCTCGGTCTCGAAGCGGCCGCGCTCGACGAGCTCGCCCGGGAGCAGCTCGGCGTCGCCCGACTCGATGATCGTCACACGGCGGAGCATCTGCCGGATGATGATCTCGATGTGCTTGTCGTGGATCGACACACCCTGCGAGTTGTAGACCTTCTGGACCTCGGCGACCAGGTGGACCTGGACGGCACGCTGGCCCATGATGCGCAGGACGTCGTGCGGGTTGGTGGCACCCATGGTCAGCTTCTGGCCGACCTCGACCGCCTCGCCCTCGCTGACCAGCAGCTTCACACGCTTGGAGACCGGGTAGGCGATCTCGTCGGTGCCGTCGTCCGGGGTGATGACGATCTTGCGGGTCTTCTCGGTGTCCTCGATCCGCGCCCGGCCGGTGGCCTCCGAGATCGGGGCCACACCCTTGGGGGTACGGGCCTCGAAGAGCTCGACGACACGCGGCAGACCCTGGGTGATGTCGTCACCGGCCACACCACCGGTGTGGAAGGTACGCATCGTCAGCTGGGTGCCGGGCTCACCGATGGACTGGGCGGCGATGATGCCGACCGCCTCACCGATGTCGACCAGCTTGCCGGTGGCCAGCGAGCGGCCGTAGCAGAAGGCACAGGTGCCGACGGCCGACTCACAGGTCAGGATCGAGCGGGTCTTGACCTCGCTGATGCCGTGGCGGATCAGCTCGTCGATCAGCACGTCACCGAGGTCGGTGTTGGCGGTGGCCAGCAGCTTGCCGTCGACGGTGATGTCCTCGGCGAGCATGCGGGCGTACACGCTGGTCTCGACGTCGTCGGCCTTGCGCAGCACGCCGTCGGCGCCCACGGAGCCGATCGCCAGCTTCAGGCCGCGCTCGGTACCGCAGTCCTCCTCGCGAATGATGACGTCCTGGGAGACGTCGACCAGACGACGGGTGAGGTAACCGGAGTCGGCGGTACGGAGGGCGGTGTCGGCCAGACCCTTACGGGCACCGTGGGTGGAGATGAAGTACTCCAGCACGGTGAGACCCTCACGGAACGACGCCTTGATGGGTCGCGGGATGGTCTCGTTCTTGGCGTTCGACACCAGACCACGCATACCGGCGATCTGGCGCATCTGCATCATGTTTCCACGAGCACCCGAGTCGACCATCATGAAGATGGGGTTCGTCTTCGGGAAGTTCGCGGCCATGGCGTCCGCGACCTCGTTGGTCGCCTGGGTCCAGATGCCGACGAGCTCCTGCTTGCGCTCGTCGTTGGTGATCAGACCGCGCTCGTACTGCTTCTGGACCTTCTCCGCCTTCGCCTCGAAGCCCTCCAGGATCTGGGGCTTGCTCGGCGGGACGATGACGTCCGAGATCGAGACGGTGACACCCGAGCGGGTCGACCAGTGGAAGCCGGACGCCTTCAGGTTGTCCAGGGTCGCCGCGACGACGACCTTGGGGTAGCGCTCCGCCAGGTCGTTGACGATCGCGGAGAGCTGCTTCTTGCCCACCTCGTAGTCGACGAACGGGTAGTCCTCGGGCAGCAGCTCGTTGAAGAGCGCGCGGCCCAGGGTGGTGGTCAGGCGGAAGGGCTCGCCCTCGAACCAGTTGGTCTGGCCGTCCTCGTCGACCGGCGGGGTCCAGCCACGGGGCGGGACGGTGCCGGCGCCGAGGCGCAGCTCGATCGGGGCCTGGACGTCCAGCTCGCGGGCGTCGAAGGCCATGATCGCCTCGGCGGTCGACGAGAAGGAGCGGCCGGCGCCCTTCACGTTGTCGCGGTCCGAGGTCAGGAAGAACAGACCGAGCACCATGTCCTGGGTCGGCATGGTGACGGGGCGACCGTCGGCCGGCTTCAGGATGTTGTTCGAGGACAGCATCAGGATGCGGGCCTCGGCCTGCGCCTCCGCGGAGAGCGGCAGGTGGACGGCCATCTGGTCACCGTCGAAGTCCGCGTTGAACGCGGTGCAGACGAGCGGGTGGATCTGGATGGCCTTGCCCTCGACCAGCTGCGGCTCGAAGGCCTGGATGCCGAGGCGGTGCAGGGTGGGCGCACGGTTCAGCAGGACCGGGTGCTCGGCGATGACCTCTTCGAGCACGTCCCACACGACCGGGCGCGCACGCTCGACCATGCGCTTGGCCGACTTGATGTTCTGCGCGTGGTTCAGGTCGACCAGGCGCTTCATCACGAACGGCTTGAAGAGCTCCAGCGCCATGGCCTTGGGCAGACCGCACTGGTGCAGCTTGAGCTGCGGGCCGACGACGATGACCGAACGGGCCGAGTAGTCGACGCGCTTGCCGAGCAGGTTCTGGCGGAAACGACCCTGCTTGCCCTTCAGCATGTCGCTGAGGGACTTCAGCGGGCGGTTGCCCGGGCCGGTGACCGGACGGCCGCGGCGGCCGTTGTCGAACAGCGCGTCGACGGCCTCCTGGAGCATGCGCTTCTCGTTGTTCACGATGATCTCGGGGGCACCGAGGTCGAGCAGGCGCTTCAGGCGGTTGTTGCGGTTGATGACGCGGCGGTACAGGTCGTTCAGGTCGGAGGTCGCGAAGCGGCCACCGTCCAGCTGCACCATCGGACGCAGGTCCGGCGGGATGACCGGGACGCAGTCCAGCACCATGCCGTTGGGCTTGTTGGTGGTCTGCAGGAACGCGGAGACGACCTTGAGGCGCTTGAGCGCACGGGTCTTCTTCTGGCCCTTGCCGGTGCGGATGATCTCGCGCAGGCGCTCGGACTCCTCCGCCAGGTCGAAGGTCTCCAGGCGGTCCTTGAGGGCCGCCGCGCCCATCGAGCCGGAGAAGTAGGTGCCGAAGCGGTCGCGCAGCTCGCGGTAGAGCAGCTCGTCGCCCTCGAGGTCCTGGACCTTGAGGTTCTTGAAGCGGGCCCACACCTCGTCGAGGCGGTCGAGCTCGCGCTGCGCGCGGTCGCGCAGCTGCTTCATCTCGCGCTCGGCGCCCTCGCGCACCTTGCGGCGCACGTCGGCCTTGGCGCCCTCGGCCTCCAGCTCGGCCAGGTCGGTCTCGGCCTTCTTGGCACGGGCTTCGAGGTCGGAGTCGCGGCGGTTCTCGATCTGCTGACGCTCGACCGAGACGTGCGCCTCCAGGGACGGCAGGTCGCGCTGGCGGCGCTCGTCGTCGACCCAGGTGATCATGTAGGCGGCGAAGTAGATGACCTTCTCGAGGTCCTTCGGCGCCAGGTCGAGCAGGTAGCCGAGGCGGGACGGCACACCCTTGAAGTACCAGATGTGCGTGACCGGGGCGGCCAGCTCGATGTGGCCCATCCGCTCACGGCGCACCTTGGCGCGGGTCACCTCGACGCCGCAGCGCTCACAGATGATGCCCTTGAAGCGGACGCGCTTGTACTTACCGCAGTAGCACTCCCAGTCCCGGGTGGGGCCGAAGATCTTCTCGCAGAAGAGGCCGTCCTTTTCGGGCTTCAGGGTGCGGTAGTTGATGGTCTCCGGCTTCTTGACCTCGCCGTGCGACCACTGGCGGATGTCGTCGGCGGTGGCCAGGCCGATGCGGAGCTCGTCGAAGAAGTTGACGTCAAGCACTGGTCGTCAAGCCCTCTTTCGTAAGTCGAGAGTCGTTCATGTGGTCTGAGGGGGGCCTGGGGGCGGGCCGGCTGCTCGTGGGGGCAGCCGGCCCAGCCTCCGTCAGACCTCTTCGACGCTGCTCGGCTCGCGCCGGGACAGGTCGATGCCGAGCTCCTCGGCGGCGCGGAACACGTCCTCGTCGGAGTCCCGCATCTCGATGGACTGGCCGTCCGAGGACAGCACCTCCACGTTGAGGCAGAGCGACTGCATTTCCTTGATGAGGACCTTGAAGGACTCGGGAATGCCGGGCTCGGGGATGTTCTCGCCCTTGACGATGGCCTCGTAGACCTTCACGCGGCCGAGCACGTCGTCGGACTTGATGGTGAGCAGCTCCTGCAGCGCGTAGGCCGCGCCGTACGCCTCAAGGGCCCACACCTCCATCTCACCGAAGCGCTGACCACCGAACTGCGCCTTACCACCGAGCGGCTGCTGGGTGATCATCGAGTACGGGCCGGTCGAGCGGGCGTGCAGCTTGTCGTCGACCAGGTGGTGCAGCTTGAGGATGTACATGTAGCCGACCGAGACCGGCATCGGGAACGGCTCGCCGGAGCGGCCGTCGAACAGCCGGGCCTTGCCGGTGGAGTTCACCAGGCGCTCACCGTCACGGGTGAGGGTGGTGTTGTCCAGCAGGCCGGTGATCTCGTCCTCGCGGGCGCCGTCGAAGACCGGGGTGGCGAGGTTGGTGCCGCCCTGGACGGTGTCGGCGCCGATCGCCTGCAGACGCTGGGCCCACTCGTCGGCGAGGCCGGAGACGTCCCAACCCTGCTTGGCGAGCCACCCGAGGTGGATCTCCAGGACCTGTCCCGGGTTCATTCGGGACGGGACACCCAGCGGGTTGAGGATGATGTCGACCGGGGTGCCGTCCTCCAGGAACGGCATGTCCTCGACCGGCAGGATCTTCGAGATGACGCCCTTGTTGCCGTGACGGCCGGCGAGCTTGTCACCGTTGGTGATCTTGCGCTTCTGGGCCACGTAGACGCGGACCAGCTGGTTCACGCCCGGGGGCAGCTCGTCGCCCTCTTCGCGGTCGAAGACGCGGACGCCGATGACCTTGCCGGACTCACCGTGCGGGACCTTCAGCGAGGTGTCGCGGACCTCACGGGCCTTCTCACCGAAGATCGCGCGGAGCAGGCGCTCCTCCGGGGTCAGCTCGGTCTCACCCTTGGGCGTGACCTTGCCGACCAGGATGTCGCCGGTGACGACGTCGGCGCCGATGCGGATGATGCCGCGCTCGTCGAGGTCGGCGAGGACCTCCTCGGAGACGTTCGGGATGTCCCGGGTGATCTCCTCGGGGCCGAGCTTGGTGTCACGGGCGTCGACCTCGTGCTCCTCGATGTGGATCGAGGAGAGGACGTCGTCCTGGACGAGGCGCTGCGACAGGATGATCGCGTCCTCGTAGTTGTGACCCTCCCACGACATGAACGCCACGAGCAGGTTCTTGCCGAGGGCCATCTCGCCCTCGTCGGTGCACGGCCCGTCGGCCAGCACCTGGCCGGTCTCGACCCGGGCGCCCTCGTCCACGAGCACCTTCTGGTTGAAGGCGGTGCCCTGGTTGGAGCGGGTGAACTTGGCGGCGCGGTACGTGGTGTACGTGCCGTCGTCGTTGGCCACGGTGACGTAGTCGGCCGAGACCTCCTGGACGACACCGGCCTTCTCAGCGGTGATGACGTCGGCGGCGTCGACGGCGCAGCGGTACTCCATGCCGGTACCGACCAGCGGGGCCTCGCTCTTCAGCAGCGGCACCGCCTGACGCATCATGTTCGAGCCCATGAGCGCGCGGTTGGCGTCGTCGTGCTCGAGGAACGGGATCATGGCGGTCGCGACCGACACCATCTGGCGCGGCGAGACGTCCATGTAGTCGATCTCGGTGCCCGGGATGTAGTCGATCTCGCCACCACGGCGGCGGACCAGGACACGCGGCTCGGCGAAGGTCAGCTCCGCCGTCAGCGGGGCGTTGGCCTGCGCGATGACGTAGCGGTCCTCCTCGTCGGCCGTGAGGTAGTCCACCTGCTCCGTGACGACACCCTCGATGACCTTGCGGTACGGGGTCTCGATGAAGCCGAAGGCGTTGACCCGGCCGTACGAGGCCAGCGACCCGATCAGACCGATGTTCGGGCCTTCCGGGGTCTCGATCGGACACATGCGGCCGTAGTGCGAGGGGTGCACGTCACGGACCTCGAAGCCGGCGCGCTCACGGGAGAGACCACCGGGGCCGAGGGCGGACAGACGGCGCTTGTGGGTCAGGCCCGACAGCGGGTTCGTCTGGTCCATGAACTGCGACAGCTGGCTGGTGCCGAAGAACTCCTTGATGGAGGCGACGACCGGCCGGATGTTGATCAGGGTCTGCGGCGTGATCGCCTCGACGTCCTGGGTGGTCATGCGCTCGCGCACGACGCGCTCCATACGGGCGAGACCCGTACGGACCTGGTTCTGGATGAGCTCGCCGACGTTGCGCAGGCGGCGGTTGCCGAAGTGGTCGATGTCGTCGACCTCGACCACGATGTCGCGGCCGGCGCCGTCCTGCCACTCGGTCTCACCGGCGTGCAGCTTCACCAGGTACTTGATCGCACCGATGATGTCGGGCTCGGTGAGCACGCCGGAGTCCAGCGACTCGGCGTTGCCCAGCTTGCGGTTGACCTTGTAGCGGCCGACCTTGGCGAGGTCGTAGCGCTTCGGGTTGAAGTACAGGTTCTCCAGCAGCGTCTGCGCGGCCTCGCGCGTCGGCGGCTCGCCCGGGCGCAGCTTGCGGTAGATGTCCAGCAGCGCGTCGTCCTGGCCCTGGGTGTGGTCCTTCTCCAGGGTGTTGCGCATGGACTCGTACTCGCCGAACTCTTCGAGAATCATCTCGTTGGTCCAGCCGAGCGCCTTGAGCAGCACGGTGACGGACTGCTTGCGCTTGCGGTCGATGCGGACGCCGACCATGTCGCGCTTGTCGATCTCCATCTCCAGCCAGGCACCACGCGAGGGGATGACCTTGCAGGAGTAGATGTCCTTGTCGGACACCTTGTCCAGGGTGGAGTCGAAGTACACACCCGGGGAGCGGACCAGCTGCGACACGACGACACGCTCGGTGCCGTTGATCACGAACGTGCCCTTGTGGGTCATGAGCGGGAAGTCGCCCATGAAGACCGTCTGAGACTTGATCTCACCGGTCTCGTTGTTGGTGAACTCGGCCGTGACGAAGAGCGGAGCCGCGTACGTGAAGTCGCGGTCCTTGCACTCGTCAATCGAGTTCTTCGGCGGCTCGAAACGGTGGTCGCGGAAGGTCAGCGACATCGACCCACTGAAGTCCTCGATCGGGGAGATCTCCTCGAAGATCTCCTCCAGACCGGACTTGGTGGGGACGTCGAGACCGTTCTCCAGCGCCTCCTCGACCCGGGACTTCCAGGCCGCGTTGCCGAGCAGCCAGTCAAAGCTCTCGGTCTGCAGGGCCAGGAGGTTCGGGACCTCGAGGGGCTCCTTGATCTTCGCGAACGAGACGCGGAGCGGGGCGGTGGATGCGGCGGAATTGTTCGAGGCGTTGCGCGGCGCGGCCAAGAGGGGGGTCCTTCCGAGGGCTCGGAGCTCACTACGCGCGTACCAGCCGGGCCTGCTTGGGCTTGGTCCCGCCTCCCTCGCCACTGGCCTCTGCCGGGATCGAAACCCAGGTCAGAGTCGCTTTGCGGAGGCGATGCCAGACCCCTTCAGGGCAACGCAAACTCCGGGCGACGAGTCACGGAGCAGCTAACAGGCAGCGCAAAGGGACAGTGTAGCCAAAGGGCACACTGCTGTCCAGCTCTGATTCGGAAACCGAATCGGAGACTCCTCCCGGTAGCCGGCGGACGCGGACGCCCACCGGTACTGCTCTGGTACTGCACCGGCCCGGGCACTGCCCGGGCCCCATAACTCACGTGGAGTCATTTCCCGCCGGAGGGCTGGTTATGCATCCAGCCGCAAACCAACCGGGCGGACTCGCGCCTTGAGAATCGCGCGCCTCGCCTGGTTCGTCAAGGGCCCGCCTCCGGTGCGGACCTCGACCCGTTCATCGGCCGGGAACCCCCCGGCGTTACAGAAGCCGTGGTGGGGGCTACTCCCGATGACGGTGATCACCATACCCGTCCGCACCGACAGTGCCGAGTGAGCAATCGGCCACACCGGTGTATCCCCGCCCTACGGGCGGCCCTGCGCCGGGAACGCGAAAAGGCCGGGCCGACCACCCGCAAGGGTGATCGGCCCGGCCTCAGGCCCCCTCAGAGGGGGCGAGAAGTCACTTGACGGTGACCTTGGCGCCGGCACCCTCGAGGGCGGCCTTGGCCTTCTCGGCAACGTCCTTGGCAACCTTCTCCAGGACCTTGGCACCAGCGGTGTCAACGAGGTCCTTGGCCTCCTTCAGGCCGAGGGAGGTCAGGGTGCGCACCTCCTTGATGACCTGGATCTTCTTGTCGCCGGCGCCATCGAGGATGACGTCGAACTCGTCCTGCTCCTCAACGGCCTCAACGGCGGCAGCAGCGCCACCGGCGGCGGCAACGGCGACCGGGGCGGCGGCGGTGACGTCGAACTTCTCCTCGAAGGCCTTCACGAAGGCAGCGAGCTCGATGAGGGTGAGCTCCTCGAACTGCGCGAGCAGCTCGTCCTGGGACAGCTTCGCCATGATGGCGTCCTTCCACTAAATCGGCAGGTGGTGCCGTATGTACGGGTTGGGCGGGCACGGGCCCGCAGCGAGGCGTGAGCCTGCCGAATTACTCGGCGGCGGCGTCCTCGGCGGCGGGAGCCGGCGTACCGGCACCGCCCTGCTCGACCTTGTCGCGCAGCGCGTCCACAGTGCGGACGAGCTTCGACGGCAGGGCCTGGAAGAGCGCGGCAGCCTGGGACTGCTTGGCCTTCAGGGCACCCGCCAGCTTGGCGAGCAGCACCTCGCGGGACTCAAGGTCCGCGAGCTTCTTGATCTCATCGGCGGACAGCGCCTTACCGTCAAGGACACCGCCCTTGATGATGAGAGCGGGGTTGTCCTTGGCGAAGTCACGCAGAGCCTTCGCCGACTCCACCGGGTCACCGGTGACGAAGGCGACAGCCGTCGGACCGTTGAACAGGTCGTCGAGCTCGGAGATCCCGGCCTCATTGGCCGCGATCTTGGTCAGCGTGTTCTTCACCACGGCGTACTCGGCGTTCTCGCCGAGGGAGCGACGCAGGGTCTTGACCTGCTTCACCGAGAGACCGCGGTACTCGGTCAGCAGCGCCGCGGACGAGCCACGGAACTTGTCCGTGATCTCGGCGACGGCAGCAGCCTTGTCGGGCCTTGCCATAGGCTTACGCCTCCTTCCGTGATGTCGAAGTCGGGCCGACCGTGAAAGTCGACCATTCGCACCGCGGACCGGCCGGACGGAAGGAAAGCTCCTGCGAAAAGCAGATGAGCCCCGGTGCGCAGGCGCACGGGGCTCGACACGACCTCGACGGGCTGTCGCGCGAACGCGGAACCCGGAAGTCGAAGCTCCAGACACACCTGCGCGGGCTGCCTGCGACGAATCGCAGATCCTTCGGCCACTGTCTCCCTCACGGGCACACAGTGACAACCAGCGGTCTTTGGCTTCCGCCACAGTAGCCGGACTCCGCCGTCCGGGGCAAATCGCCCCTGATCAGCCCCTGAGGTGGGGGCCGGCGGCTGAGGGCTAACGGGCCAGCGGGGAGACCGTCCGGGTGCCGGTGTCCACGGTGTCCGTCTCGGCGGGGGCCTGCACCGAGAGCAGCGCCCCGGCGAGGTCCGTGTAGAGCACCGAGTCGTCCGCCCGGCCGGTGTCCCCGCTGCCGGTGCGCTGGAGCTTCACCAGCTGGTCCTTGTCGTTCAGCCAGAGGTCCAGGGTGAGCGAGATCGAGCCGCCCGGGGCGAGCGCGGCGCGCAGCCCGTCCCGGCGGGCCTGGGTCAGCTGGGTCTGGACGGTCGCGTACTTCTCGGCGGTGGTGGTGACCCGGTAGTGCTCGACCGTCGAGTCCTCGAACTTCTCCTCGCCGACGAACCTGGCGTCCGCGCCGTCGGCGGTCGCGGCGGCCAGCGCCTCGACCGGGTTCAGCAGGTCGATCAGGCCGGCGTACGGCACCTCCCGGTGGCCGTCCGGGTCCGGCGGGACGGCGAAGCGCTCCCAGTGCCGGCCGCCCTGCCGGACCGCGGTGGCGGCGTCCCCGCCCTGGTAGGCGACGGTGTCCACGACGATCAGCTGCTCGGCGTCGGCCGGGGTGGAACGTTTGATCTGGAGCGCCGTCTTGGGCTGCCAGAACAGCGGCCCGGCGCCGGCGTCGGTGCCCAGCCGGTAGCTGACCTTGGCCCGGCGGGCGGTCTGCATGGCCAGCTGGGCGGAGAGCAGGACGCCGTGCGGCGACCGGTCGGTCGGCTTGGCCGGCCCGGTCGGGGAGGCGCTGGTCGGGGTCGGGCTGCCCGAGGGGGTGGGCGACGTGTCGCCGCCCCCGCCGCACCCGGTCAGCCCGGTCGCCAGCAGCACGACGGCCGCCAGGGCCGCCAGCCGCTGCCGTCCCGCCATCGCCTTCCCCTTTCACCCGGTCGCCGCCTCGGCGGCCTCTGCTTTCCGGCCACCTTGCCACCCGGCTCCGGGTCAGCTTGCGGCGCCCCCCTTGTCCAGCTTCGCCAGCTCGGACGGTTCCACCGTGTCGGCCGGGTCCGGCGCGGCGGTTGTGACCGGAGTGCCGTAGTCCGAGTAGGTGACGGTGACCTTGAACGGGCCCGACTTGGTGTCGCCCTGCTCCGCGCGCTTGACGACGAGCTGGTCGGCGTCCACCCAGACGTCGATCTGCTCGCTGGCGATGCCGGCCGCGGCCAGGTTCTTCCGGGTCTGCTCCAGCTGGTCGTCGGTCAGGCCCTTGCCCGCGGCGTTCGCGATGTCCGCCTGGGTGAGCTGGCCGGTGTAGTGGGTGGCGGGCTTGCCGTTCACCGCCTCCTGGCCGACCTCGGTGACCTTGCCGGAGGCGATCAGGTTCCGCACGCCCTGGACCGGGTCGGCGTTCTTGAGCTGATCGGCCCCGCCGCCGGAGGCCTTGGCCATGGTCGCCTTGTCGTAGTGCAGCCAGTGCCGCCCGCCGACGGCCTGGACCGCGTTGCCACCGAGGCGCAGGTACATCGCGTCCTTGGTGTAGCGGTACGGGGCGGACTCGCCGCCGGTGAGGGCCGACAGGACCTTGCCGAGCGGGGAGCCGGACATGTCCATCGTGACGTCGCCCTGGAGGCCGTCGGCCCAGGAGACCGCGCCCTGGCCGGTCATGGTCGTCCCGGCGACCGAGATGTCCTCGCTGATCTTCGCGGACTTCGCCGCGCCGGTCTTCCGGGTGACCTGCTCCAGGAAGGCCGCCGGGGTCAGCTTGGCGGGCGCGGCGGCCGACGTGGTCGGCGCGGCGCCGGTCGGTGCCGTGGTGCCCGCCGCGGCGGAGGACGGCGGCGCGGCGGCGGTCTTGTCGTCGTTGTTGTCGTTGCACGCGGTCGCGGTCAGCGCCAGCGCGGCGAGCACGACGGCTATGGCGGTGTTACGGGTTCCGGCCATGGTTCCCCCCTTTGAGAACCCCCGGGCGCACAGCGCGCCCGGGGCGACAGCCAGTGGTGTCCCGGACCCTCGTGGGCTCCGGGTTCGTGGATCGGGCGGGCTCAGCCGAGCAGCTTCAGGATGTCGGTCTCGGCGCCGAGGTCGCCCGCGGCGGGTACCTCGATCTTCGCCGCGGTGCCGAGGCCCGTGTACTTCACGGTGACGGCGTCGTGCTCACCGTTCTTGTCGCCGTACTCCTGGAACTGGACGAGCTCCTGCTTGGCGTTGAGCCAGAGGTCGACGGTGATCTTCTTGCCCTCCGCCTCCAGGGACTTCTGGACGGCCTGGCGCTGCTCCGGGGTGAGCCCCGACAGCCCCGCCACCATGGCGGAGGCGTCCTCCGTCGCCCGGACGTGCGTGGTCTGCACGCCGTCGAGGGTCTCCTGGCCGACCTTGGCGGGCTTGCTCCCCGCGGCCAGGGTCAGCTGGACGACCGGGTTCACCATCTGGCTCATCAGCAGGATGCTGGCGCCCATCTCGTTCGGGCTGGACAGCTTGATCCAGTGCTTCCCGCCCAGCGCCGCGGCCTCGGCGTCGCCGCCGCCGAGGTAGACGTCGGTCCCGACCACCCGGATGCGCATCTTCTTGGTGTCCATGTCGCCGGTCATGTCGACGGACGTCTTGCCCGGGTCCTTCCAGTCCGCGACGCCGTTGCCCGCGGTGTGGGTGGAGCCGTCCGGGGCGGTCATGGTGACCTTGCCGTTGCCGGCCTTCTGCATCACCAGCGCGGAGGCGGCCAGCGCGGCCTGCGGGTCCCCGCCCAGGGCCGCCGCCACCGCGTCCCCGGCCTTGGCGTCACCGCTCTTGGCGTCACT
This sequence comes from Kitasatospora aureofaciens, assembly GCF_019192735.1. GTDB lineage: Bacteria > Actinomycetota > Actinomycetes > Streptomycetales > Streptomycetaceae > Kitasatospora > Kitasatospora aureofaciens_A. The sequence continues at coordinate 109,202 of NZ_JAHTKP010000003.1, read as the reverse complement.
GCTCTTGGAGTCGTTGCCGCAGGCGGTCGCACCGCCGAGCAGTACAGCGGCCGTGACAGCGACCGAGGCGAGGCGCACAGCACGCATGGGAGTCCCCCCGTAAGATCCGAATGATCCATGGAAGAGCCGATTTTCAGCTTCTTCTCACGCGGACTCTAACGGATCGCCAGAACCGGCACGCAGGGGATATCCCCGCTCCCGTCAGCCGGTCGGGGTGGGCGTTCCGTCCGCCTCCCCGGGGGTGGAGACGTCGGTCGTGGTCACCACGGTTCCGCCGCTCCCCTGGGCCGTCTCGCGCAGCCGCAGCAGCCGGCCCCCGGGCCCGACCCAGACGTCGAAGCCGATCGCCGCGACCCCGCGCTGACGGTAGTAGGCGAGCACCACGGCACGGCGCTCTGGCGTCAACTCCTGGTAGGCGCCGAAGTAGTCGGCCACCGGCGCCGATCCCCGGTAGTGCGCGACCGTCGTTCCGGCGAGCTGCTCGCCGCCGAGCGAACCGAGCGTCCCGGACTGGGCCATGGCGTACGCCGTGCTGCCGGGGCTGGTGACCAGCCCGGTCATCCAGCCGCCCGCGTAGCCGCCCGGCTCGGCGCCCGCCCGGGGGTCCAGCGACTCGGCGGTGGCCCGGTCCGCGTGCTTGGTCGCGCCGCCCTGGTAGGCGAGGTCGAGCGCGCCGTCCCGGACGGTCAGCCGCCCGGTGCCCAGTTCGTCGGTGACGGTCAGGTCGCCCTCGTCCCGGGAGCCCCAGGCCAGCGTGCCGCTCGCGGTGCGGCGGCCGGCCGGGCCCTCCTCGGCCACGTCGATCCGGGCGCCGCCGGCGTCGTCCAGCGCCTGTCCGGCCGTGAGCACCACCTGCTTGGGCGGTATCGGCGCGTCGCTCCCGGGCGTGCGGTCGCCCGGGGCGGCCAGCAGGCTGCAGCCGGTGGTGGTGCCGAGCAGCAGCAGGACCGCCGCCAGGGTGGTGGAGCGAAGGGCGGGAGGCACGGCACACTCCGGCGGATTCGGTCACATGATCTGACCGGCCGAGCGTACGACGCGCCGCACAACGGTTCCCATCCGGCCCCGTCCCAATCCGGAAACGACGGCGGGCCCGCACTCCACAAGGGAGTGCGGGCCCGCCGTAACGGACTGCTTCAGAGCCGGATGGCTCAGACCGCGGCTGCGACCATTGGCCGGGATCCGCCGCTTCGCTCGCTTGCGCTCGCTCAGCGTCAGACCGCGGCCGGGTCCTCCTCGACGAGGAGGTTGCGGGTGCGGTTCGGGTCCACCAGGATGCCGGGGCCCATGGTGGTCGAGAACGCGGTCTTCTTGATGTAACGGCCCTTGGCGGCGGACGGCTTGGCGCGGAGCACCTCGTCCAGCGCGGCGGCGTAGTTCTCGACCAGCTGCTCGTCGGTGAAGGAAGCCTTACCGATGATGAAGTGCAGGTTCGAGTGCTTGTCGACGCGGAACTCGATCTTGCCGCCCTTGATGTCGTTGACAGCCTTGGCGACGTCCGGGGTCACGGTGCCGGTCTTCGGGTTCGGCATCAGACCACGGGGACCGAGCACGCGGCCGAGGCGGCCGACCTTGCCCATGAGGTCCGGGGTGGCGACGACGGCGTCGAAGTCCAGCTTGCCCTTCGCGACCTCGTCGATGAGCTCGTCGGCACCGACGATGTCGGCGCCCGCAGCACGCGCGGCCTCGGCACGCTCGCCGGTCGCGAAGACCAGGACCCGAGCGGTCTTACCGGTGCCGTGCGGGAGGATCACGGTGCTGCGGACCATCTGGTCGGCCTTGCGCGGGTCGACACCCAGACGCATGGCGACCTCAACGGTGCCGTCGAACTTGGTGGTGCTGGTCGCCTTCGCGAGGCGGACGGCCTCGAGCGGGGCGTAAAGGCGCTCGCGGTCGACCTGAGCGTCCGCGGCCTTCAGAGCCTTGCTGCGCTTCACTGCTGCTCCTGAATGGTGATGGGAGTTGTGGTGTCACGGGCCTGCGCAGGCCCTACCACAGGGACGAGAAGGGCTGATCAGCCCTCGACGGTGATGCCCATCGACCGGGCGGTGCCGGCGATGATCTTCTCCGCGGCGTCCAGGTCGTTGGCGTTCAGGTCGGGCATCTTGGTGGTGGCGATCTCGCGGACCTGGGCGCTGGTGAGCTTCGCGACCTTGGTCTTGTGCGGCTCGCTGGAGCCCTTGTCGATACCGGCGGCCTTCAGGATGAGGCGCGCGGCCGGCGGCGTCTTCGTGATGAAGGTGAAGGAACGGTCGTCGTAGACCGTGATCTCCACCGGCACGATCATGCCGCGCTGCGACTCGGTCGCAGCGTTGTAGGCCTTGCAGAACTCCATGATGTTGACGCCGTGCTGACCCAGCGCGGGGCCGACCGGCGGCGCCGGGTTGGCCGCACCGGCGTTGATCTGGAGCTTGATAAGCCCCGTGATCTTCTTCTTCTTGGGAGGCATGTCTCTCCGGGTCCTTCCGAGAGGTGATTGCTGGTGCGTGCGGAACCGGGGCGACACCCGGCCGCCAGCACACACATCGGACCAGGCTAACGCGTCCGCGCCGCTGGACCAAAACGAATCCGGGGCAGGGCCCTCGGCCCCGCCCCGGATCCAAAGACCGTATGACTAGTTCTTCTGGATCTGGTCGAAGGAGAGCTCGACCGGGGTCTCCCGGCCGAAGATCTCGACCAGGCCCTTGACCTTCTTCGAGTCGGGGTTGATCTCGTTGATGGTCGCCTGCAGGGTCGCGAACGGGCCGTCGGTGACAGTGACCGAGTCGCCGACCTCGAAGTCGAGCACCTGGATCTCGCTCGGCTTGATCGGCGAGGGCTTGCCGGCCTCCTTGGCCGCCTGGCGCTCCACGTCGGGGGCGAGCATCTTGACGACCTCGTCCAGGGTCAGCGGGTACGGGTCGTAGGCGTTGCCGACGAAGCCGGTGACACCGGGGGTGTTGCGCACGACGCCCCAGGACTCGGGGGTGAGGTCCATGCGCACCAGGACGTAGCCGGGGAGCTTGTTCTGGCGGATGGTCTTGCGGTCGCCGTTCTTGATCTGGACGACCTCCTCCTGCGGCACCTCGGCCTGGAAGATGTACTCCTCGACGTTCAGCGAGACGGCGCGCTGCTCCAGGTTCTGCTTCACCCGGTTCTCGTAGCCGGCGTAGGTGTGGATCACGTACCACTCGCCCGGCATGAAGCGCAGGTCCTCGCGGAACTTGGCGACCGGGTCGACCTCGACGGCCTCCTCGACCACGGTCTCCTCGGCGACGGTCTCCTCGGCGACGGTCTCGTCGGCGGCGGGCTCCTCGTCGGCCTCCACGTGCAGCGCGGCCTCCTCGGCCGGCTCGCCGGCCTCGGCCTCGTCGTACGCCTCGACCTCGTCGTACGCCTCGACCTCGTCCTCGTCGCCGTCCGCGGCGTCCACGATCTGCTCGGCGGACTCGGCGTCGTCAGCCAGCTCGGCCGCGTCCAGCTCGGCGGCGACATCCGCCTCGCGGACGGTCTCGTCGGCGTCGTACAGGGGGGACTCAGACACGGTGGCTGCTTCTTTCCTGGAGATGGTGAAGGTGGCGCGCTCCGGAACGGGCCCCGCGCGCCCCGCTCGCGCGGGCGCCAGGAGACGTCTCGGAGACTTCAACAGTACCGAGTCAACGGTAGCGGCCGTGTACGTCCGGCGCAGACAGCTCGACCCGGACCGAGAATCGGCCCGGGTCGGGAAGCGTTTCGAAGGTGGACGGCTCGGTCAGCCGAAGATAAACAGGCTGAGCTTGGAGAAGCCGTAGTCCAGACCGGCCACGAAGGCCATCACAACCACGACGAAGGAGACCACGACCGCGGTGTAGTTCGTCAGCTCGCTGCGGGTGGGCCAGACGACCTTGCGGAGCTCGGCGATGATCTGGCGGTAGAACAGGCCGATCCGGGCGAACAGACCCATCTTGGCCCGCTTGCCGGACTTCTTGTCGCCAGAGCGGTTGGCACGCTTGCGGTCGCGGCGCGAGAGCGCCTCGCCCTCGGCAGGCGTGGTCTCGGCAGCGCCGTCGGCCCCCTCGGGGTTGCCGCTCTCAGGCGTTGCGGTGGAGCCCGTGGTCTCCGTCACTCGTCCTCACCTGAATCCGGGTCCTGCCGAGCATCACCTGCGTACCCGATGGGGCACGAGCTAGCCGGCGAAAGCGGTGCTGTTCGGTGCCCTCTCCGCATCAAGCCCGCTCGCTCCGTGGAGCGAACGGGCTGAAAACGGATCAAGCAGCAGGGCAAGAGGGACTTGAACCCCCAACCGCCGGTTTTGGAGACCGGTGCTCTACCAATTGAGCTATTGCCCTACGGTGCCTCGCGGCTCCGGTAGCGACCAACCTACCGCATCTCCCGCCGCTGTCTGCACATGCGGTGAAAGCTCCGGTCTTTTTCGGTGGGCCGTCGAGCAGTGAGTGTACGTGGTCGAGGGGTGTTTGGTCGAACCTCTTCTTCTTCACGCGCTGGTTGCCCGGCATATGTCCGGCATGCCCGCATGATCACCGCCGGATCACCGGAGGCCGCGATCCGGACGGCCCGGTACGGATGGTGAAACCGCGCTGCCCGGTCCGTCCCGGTTCTGCGACGATGCAGGCATGAGCGCTTCCACCCCGCAGCCCGACCCCTCCCTCCGCCCCGCCGACCGCCGGGTCTCCGCCCGGATCGGCGCGATCGCCGAGTCCGCGACCCTCGCCGTGGACGCCAAGGCCAAGGCCCTCAAGGCGGCCGGCCGGCCGGTGATCGGCTTCGGTGCCGGCGAGCCCGACTTCCCCACCCCGGACTACATCGTCGAGGCGGCCGTCGAGGCCTGCCGCGACCCCAGGAACCACCGCTACACCCCGGCCGGCGGCCTGCCCGAGCTGAAGGCCGCGATCGCCGCCAAGACGCTGCGCGACTCCGGCTACCGGGTGGACCCCGCCCAGGTGCTCGTGACCAACGGTGGCAAGCAGGCGATCTACGAGGCGTTCGCGGCGATCCTGGACCCGGGCGACGAGGTCATCGTCCCGGCCCCGTACTGGACCACCTACCCGGAGTCGATCCGGCTGGCCGGCGGTGTCCCGGTGGAGGTCGTGTCCGACGAGACCACCGGCTACAAGGTTTCGGTCGAGCAGCTGGAGGCCGCCCGCACCGAGAACACCAAGGTGGTGCTCTTCGTCTCGCCGTCCAACCCGACCGGCGCGGTGTACACCGAGGCCGAGGCCGAGGCGATCGGCCGCTGGGCGCTGGAGCACGGCCTGTGGGTGCTCACCGACGAGATCTACGAGCACCTCGTCTACGGCGACGCCGCCTTCACCTCGCTGCCGGCCCTGCTGCCCGAGCTGGCCGACAAGTGCATCGTGGTCAACGGTGTCGCCAAGACCTACGCGATGACCGGCTGGCGGGTGGGCTGGGTGATCGGCCCCAAGGACGTCATCAAGGCCGCGACCAACCTGCAGTCGCACGCCACCTCGAACGTCTCCAACGTCGCCCAGCGCGCCGCGATCGCCGCCGTCAGCGGCGACCTCTCCGCGGTGCACGAGATGCGCACCGCCTTCGACCGCCGCCGGAAGACGATCGTGCGGATGCTGAACGAGATCGAGGGCGTCATCTGCCCCGAGCCCGAGGGCGCGTTCTACGTCTACCCGTCCGTCAAGGGCCTGCTGGGCAAGGAGATCCGCGGCAAGCGCCCGCAGGACTCCAGCGAGCTGGCGTCGCTGATCCTGGACGAGGCCGAGGTCGCGGCCGTCCCGGGTGAGGCCTTCGGCACCCCCGGCTACCTGCGGTTCTCCTACGCGCTCGGCGACGCCGACCTGGTCGAGGGCATCGGCCGGATCCAGAAGCTGCTCGGCGAGGCCCGCGACTGACGTCAATCCGACGTGCCGGTTTCACCGGCGTACCGCCCTCTTTTCACCCCATCGGGGGACGAGAAGAGGGCGGTTCCCGTTTGGGGGCCCGATACGGCAGTATCGGCGAATGGAACGCCTGTTGAATCCGCGAGACGTCAGGGACCTTCCGAAGGCCCATCTGCACCTGCACTTCACCGGCTCGATGCGCCCCGCCACCCTGCTGGAGCTGGCCGACAAGCACGGCGTCCGGCTGCCGGAGGCACTCAGTTCCGGCGAGCCGCCCAAACTGCGGGCGACCGACGAACGCGGCTGGTTCCGCTTCCAGCGCCTCTACGACACCGCCCGCTCGGTGCTCCGGGACGAGGACGACATCCGCCGGCTGGTCCTGGAGACCGCGCAGGACGAACGGCGGGACGGCTCCCGCTGGCTGGAGATCCAGGTCGACCCGACCTCGTACGCGCCCCGGCTGGGCGGGCTGATCCCCGCGCTGGAGCTGATCCTGGACGCCGTCGAGCAGGCCGCCGAGGCCACCGGGGTGGGCATCCGGGTGCTGGTCGCGGCGAACCGGATGAAGTCCCCGATGGACGCCCGGACGCTGGCCCGGCTCGCCGTCCGCTACACCGACCGCGGTGTGGTCGGCTTCGGCCTCTCCAACGACGAGCGCCGCGGCCTCGCCCGGGACTTCGACCGGGCCTTCGAGATCGCCCGCAAGGGCGGGCTCATGGCCGCCCCGCACGGCGGCGAGCTGGCCGGGCCGGAGTCGGTCCGGGACTGCCTGGACGACCTGGGCGCCGGCCGGATCGGCCACGGCGTCCGGGCCGCCGAGGACCCGCGGCTGATGCAGCGGCTGGCCGACCGCCAGGTCACCTGCGAGGTCTGCCCGTCGTCCAACGTCTCCCTGGGCGTCTACGAGCGCCCCGAGGACGTCCCGCTGCGGAAGCTGTTCGACGCGGGCGTGCCGCTGGCGCTCGGCGCGGACGACCCGCTGCTGTTCGGCAGCCGGCTGGCCGCCCAGTACGACCTCGCCCGCGACGTCCTGGGCTTCGGCGACACCGAACTCGCCGAGCTGGCACGGCAGTCGGTGCGCGGCTCGTGCGCGCCGGAGACCGTCCGCAAGGAACTGCTGGCGGACATCGACGCCTGGCTGGCCGACGGCAGCGCCGACCGGAGCGTCACCCCGTAGCGAGCCTCAGGCCTCGGAGGACGTCCTGCTCAGAGCGCGACCCCGACCATGACCGGCTCGTTGACCAGCTCCACCCCGAAGGCCTCCCGCACCCCGTCCCGGATCTCCCGGGCGAGTGCGAGCAGGTCCTCGGCGGTGGCGGAGCCGCGGTTGGTGAGCGCCAGCGTGTGCTTGGTGGAGAGCGTCGCCGGGCCGCTGCCGTAGCCCTTGCCGAAGCCGGCCCGGTCGATCAGCCAGGCGGCCGAGGTCTTGGTGCAGCCCTCCGGCGCCGGGTAGGCGGGGGCGTTCTCGGTGCCGGGACGGGTGCGGAAGGACTCGTACTGCGCGGCCGTGAGCACCGGGTTGGTGAAGAACGAGCCCGCCGACCAGGTGTCGTGGTCCGCCGGGTCCAGCACCATGCCCTTGCCGGAGCGCAGGCCGAGCACCGCGTCGTGAGCCTTCTCCAGCGGCACCCGCTCGCCCTGCTCGACGCCGAAGTGCTTCGCCACCTCGACGTACTTGACCGGGCTGGAGAGCCCGTCGTTGTGGGCGAGGGCGAACCGCACCCGCAGCACCACGTAGCGGTCCGGCTCGGCCTTGAAGCGGCTGTGCCGGTAGGAGAACGCGCACTCGGCGTTGCCCAGCGTGACCACCTCGCCCGCCGTGCGGTCGTACGCGACCACCTCGGTGATCGTCTGCGCGACCTCCTGGCCGTACGCCCCGACGTTCTGCACCGGGGTGGCACCGGCCGAGCCGGGAATCCCCGCCAGGAACTCGACACCGGCCAGCCCGTGCTCGCGGACCGCCCGGGTCACCGCCTCCGACCACACCTCCCCGGCCGCCAGCTCCAGCACGGTCCCGTCCAGCGCGAACCCGGAGGTGGCGATCCGCAGCACCGTCCCGGGGAACCCGGCGTCCCCGATCACCAGATTCGAGCCGCCACCGAGAACCAGCAGCGGCTCACCCGCCGCATCGGCCTCCCGGACGGCGGCGATCACCTCGTCATCGGTGTACGCGGTCACCAGCCGCCGGGCCGGCCCACCGAGCCGGAGCGTGGTCAGCGGAGCAAGCGGAGCGTCGTTTTCTACCAGCACGCCCACCAGCGTACGGGTGAAGAGGAAAGGGCTTCCCATCGGCAACCCTTTCCTCCCGGCCACGTCGTCCTCAGGTCCGCGCGGCTGCAACCGGCTTCCCCGCCGGCTCCACCGCCGGCTCCACCGCCGGGGCCGCCGCCGGGGCCGCCTTCCGCCGACGCGGGATGAGCGCCGCACAGACCGCCCCGACCCCGACGGCCGCCGCACCGACGTACAGCGCGGGCACCAGACCGTCCGTGAAGGCCTGCGCCGACTGGTAGCCGCCCTGCGCCGAGAACACCGCCGAGAGGACGGCGATCCCGAGTGCCCCGCCGACCTCGCGCACCGCGTTGTTGGCGCCGGAGGCGATCCCCTGCTCCTGCGGCCGGACGCTCGCCATCACCAGGTTGGCGGTCGGCGCGAAGTACAGCGACATGCCGATCCCGCAGATCACGATCGCGGGGATCTGGGCCGGGTAGTCGAACCCGGTCGCGCCGTCGGTGACCGCCGCGTAGAGCGCCAGTCCGGCGGCCTGGAGCACCAGCCCGGTGACCACGATCGGCCGGCCGCCGATCCGGTCCGAGAGGATGCCCGCGACCGGGGCGACGAACAGCGGCATCGCCGTCCACGGGAGCATCCGCAGCCCCGCCTCCTGCGGGCTGTAGCCGCCGACGCCCTGAAGGTGCTGGCTGATCAGGAAGATCGAGCCGAACATCCCGAGGAACATCAGCAGGCTCGCCGCGTTGACGGCGGAGAAGGCCCGGCTGCGGAACAGCCGCATCGGCAGCATCGGGTGGGCGGCCACCCACAGCTCGTACCCGACGAAGGCGGCCAGCAGCACGCCGCCGCCGATCAGCGCGGTGAGCACCAGCGGGCTGGTCCAGCCGTCCGGGTTGCCGCGGATCAGACCGAGCACGATCCCGAACATCCCGAGGCTGACCAGCACGGTGCCGGGCCCGTCCAGGGCCGGGCTGGTCCCGCGGCTCTCGCTGAGCCGGCGGGCGGCGAGCGGCAGCAGGGCGAGGCCGATCGGGACGTTCAGCCAGAAGATCCACTGCCAGGAGAAGTGCTCGGTCAGGGAGCCGCCGATCAGCGGTCCGGTGGCGACGGCGAGGCCGGTGACGCCGGACCAGATGCCGAAGACCAGCCCCCGTTTGGCCTCGGGCACGGCGGTGGTGAGCAGGGTGAGGGTGAGCGGCATCATCACCGCTGCCCCGGTGCCCTGGACGGCCCGGGCCGCGATCAGCGCGCCGATGCCCGGGGAGAGCGCGGCCGCGGCGGAGCCGGCGGTGAAGACCGTGAGACTGGCGAGGAAGAGCCGGCGGCGACCGAACCGGTCACCGAGGGCGGCTCCGAACATCAGGAGGACGGCGAAGCTCAGGGTGTAGGCGCTGACCGTCCATTCGAGGTCGGACAGCCCGCCGCCGAGCTCCTCGCGGATCGACGGCAGTGCGGTGGTGACGACCAGGTTGTCCAGGCTGGCCATGAAGCCGGCCGTGCTGACGATCACCAAAGTCCAGGTCGCGGCTCTGCCGAGGGCCGGTTTCTCCGGCATGACTCCCCCAACTCCTCAAGGTAGTTATTGATCAATAACTTTCATGGGCCGAAAAAGGGCCGCGCGGACACCACCGTGCGGCCCGCTACTCGCACCCGTCGTGCTGGTCGAAGCCGTCCCACATCCGGTCCTCCCGGGGATAGCCCAGGGCGACCAGCGTGTTGACCAGCATTCCGTACGCCATGAACTGCGTGGCGTCCTTCACGTCGCCGCCGACGCGGATCCGCACCCGCTCGAACAGCTCTCGCCAGAGCTTCCGGGCAGCCTCCCCGATGTCCCCCTCGCCGGCCATCTCGGCGGCGAACACCGAGACATAGAGCTGCATCTGCATCATCAGCCGCTCGCGGTCCTCGACCAGGCCCGCGTAGGCACGGGACATCGCCACCCTGGCCTCCTCGCCGGTGAGCCCGGCCGAGGCCTCGTCGAAGACCTTCCAGGTCTCCTCGATGCAGCGCTCGGCGGCGGCGGCGAAGATGGCCTGCTTGCTCGGGAAGAGCCGGAACAGGTACGGCTGCGAGACGCCCACCCGGCGGGCGATCGTCTCGGTGGAGGTGCCGCGGTACCCGCTCCTGGCGAACTCGATCATCGCGGCACGGATGACGCTCTCGCGCCGTTCCTCCGCGCTCATCCGCATGCTCGTCCTCGCCATGAGATCAAAGTTAGTGGCCAATCACTACCTACGCAAGGCCCGAGCCGCCCACGGCGGGGAGGCCCCGCCGCGGGCGGACGGAGGGTAGGGCAGGCTAAGCCAGGCGGACGACGGCCCTGGACAGGCCGAGGACCTTCTGGCCGCCGGTGGTGGCGAGGAGGTCGATCTGGACCTTGCGGTCGTCGAGGAGCTTGGCGACCTTGCCGCTGACCTCGATCACCGCACCCACGCCGTCGTTGGGGACCGGGACCGGGCGGGTGAAGCGGACTCCGTACTCGACGACGGCGGCCGGGTCGCCGACCCAGTCGGTGACCACGCGGATCGCCTCGGCCATGGTGAACATGCCATGGGCGATGACGTCGGGGAGGCCGACCTCCAGGGCGAACTTCTCGTTCCAGTGGATCGGGTTGAAGTCGCCGGAGGCGCCCGCGTAGCGCACCAGGGTGTCGCGGGTCACGGGGAAGGACTGCGCCGGCAGCTCGGTGCCGACCTCGACCTCGTCGTAGCTGATCGCCATCGTGCTCACTCCCCCGCCTCGTCGGCGGCCCGGGCCACCAGGGTCATGACCGACGTCACCACGTGCTCGCCGGTCGCGTCCGTCACCTCGCCGCGGACGGTGAGCACGTCGTTGCCCGCCAGCGACTTGATGTTGTCGATGGTCACCACGACCGACAGCCGGTCGCCGGCCCGCACCGGGCGGGTGTACGCGAACTTCTGGTCGCCGTGCACGACCCGGCTGAAGTCCAGGCCCAGCTCCGGGTCCTCGACCACCTGGGCCGCCGCCCGGTAGGTGAGCACGAACGGGAAGGTCGGCGGGGCGATCACGTCCGGGTGGCCGAGCGCCTTGGCCGCCTCCGGGTCGGTGTAGGCGGGGTTCCCGTCACCGACGGCGACGGCGAACTCGCGGATCTTCTCCCGGCCGACCTCGTACGGCTCGGTCGGCGGATAGGTCCGCCCGATGAAGGAGGGATCGAGCGCCATGGCAGCTCCTCGAAGACGCGGTGGATACGCGGGTGGATACGCGGGTGGATACGAAAAAGACTCCGGACCGCACCCAGTGAGGGATGCGGCCCGGAGTCGAAGACCTGAGTTCACACAGGCCCGATGCCCTGCGACAGGGTCAGCGGGTCTCGCGGTGCGCGGTGTGCGAGTTGCAGCGGGGGCAGTGCTTCTTCATCTCAAGACGGTCCGGGTCGTTGCGCCGGTTCTTCTTGGTGATGTAGTTCCGCTCCTTGCACTCCACGCAGGCCAGCGTGATCTTCGGGCGGACGTCGGTGGCAGCCACGGGAGTGCCTTCCTTGGACAACGAATAAGAACACAACAAGAGTAGCCGACCGGGAGTGCGATCTCCCGACCGACTACGCGGGGTAGCGGTGACCGGACTTGAACCGGTGACACAGCGATTATGAGCCGCTTGCTCTACCAACTGAGCTACACCGCCACAGTGATCCGCAGCACAGCCGAAGCTGACTGCTTTTCACCAGAGCCCCCATGCGGAATCGAACCGCAGACCTTCTCCTTACCATGGAGACGCTCTACCGACTGAGCTATAGGGGCGAACGAGGAAGAGATTACACGTTCCGCGCCCAGAGGTGAAATCCGTATCCCGGCGCGAAGACCGCAGGTCGGCGAGGTGGACGTCCGAGCGATCCAAGGCCCCGCGTTCGATCGGCCCACGCGCCTCGCGGCCCGACCCGATACGACTATTGCCCGCCTCCCTGCGCCCCGCCCCCGCGCGCCATAGGCTCGACGCTCATTGATCGGGACGGCCTGGCACCCGACGGGCCAGCGCGAGAAGGAGCCGGCGATGGACAGCGCAGCCGCCGACGGGCCGCGCCCGGGGCCCGACCCGGCGGCCAACCCGCTAGGGCACGGTCCGGTCCTCCTGCTCACCGGCGCCCGGCTGGCCGACGGGCGGGTGGTGGACGTCCGGATCAGCGGCGACCGGATCCAGGCCGTCGGCACCGTCGGCAGCCTCGGCCCGCTGCCCGCGATGCCCGGCACGCCCACCGTCACCACCGGCGCCCGGATCGACCTCAAGGGCTACCTGCTGCTGCCGGCCCCGGCCGAGGCGCACGCCCACTACGACGTCGCCTTCTCCGCCGCGCTGCCCACCCCGCCGCCGGAGACGTCCACCGACCTCACCCGCCGGGTCACCGAGGCCGCGCTCACCTCGCTCGGCTACGGCGCCACCGCCCAGCGCACCCACGTCCGGATCGGCGACGTGCACGGGCTGCGCCGGCTGGAGGCGGTGCTCACCGCCCGGCAGGCGCTGCGCGGGCTGGCCGAGCTCCAGGCGGTGGCGATGCCCCGGCTGCTCACCGGCCGGGCCGGGGCGGACGGCCGGGCGCAGCTGCGCGACGCGCTCAAGCTGGGCGCCACCGCGGCCGGCGGCTGCCCGGAGCTGGACCCGGATCCGTCCGGGTACGTGCAGGTGCTGCTGGAGGCCGCCCGGGAGGCGGACTGCCCGGTGGACCTGCACACCACCGCCGGCGACCCGGCCCAACTCGCGCGGCTGGTCGGCGCGTTGGCGCCGCTGCGGCCGCGGGTGACGCTGGGCCCGTGCGGGTCGCTGGCCCGGGGTGCGGCGACGGTGCTGGCCACCGCCGGGGTGCGGGTGGTGTGCCTGCCGCAGAACGGCGGCTGCTCCGGGCTGGAGGGGCGCTCGACGGGCCTGCGGCCGGGCCTGCTGCGGGAGTTGACGGAGGCGCGGGTGCCGCTGTCGGCGGGCAGCGGCGCGCTGCGGGACCAGGCCAACCCGGTCGGCCGGGCGGATCCGCTGGAGGCCGCGTACCTGCTGGCGGCGAGCGGGGCGCTGGACCCGGAGGCGGCGTACGACGCGGTGGCGAACCAGGCGCGGCTGGCGCTCGGGCTGCCGCCGGTGCGGGTGGACGCCGGGTTCCCGGCGGAGCTGCTGGCGGTGCGCGGGGACAGCCTGGCCGGGGCGCTCGCGGGCGGGCACAGCCGGCTGGTGGTGCACAGCGGGCGGGTGGTCAGCCGGACCAGCGCGGTACGGGAGTTCGCGGACACCGTGGTCCTGGCGCTGCCGCGGCAGTCGGGGAGTACGGGCGGGGGCTGAGCCGGCCCGACAAAGACGCAGCGGAACGGCCGGAAAGGCGTAGGGGCGCGCGAGTGAATCGCGCGCCCCTCCCCCACCTGCTGGCCGCCTTGCGGCGGCGGGAGCGGTCCCCGGCCTCCCCCACATTGGAGCCGGGCCCGCTCGGACAACACTGACGCTACGCCCGCGAATGACCGTCCCTGACCGGCCTTGACGCTCTCCTGTCGGCGAACGACCGGCTCTTGACGGGTCGTTAACGGATCGGCCGATCAGGGCTCGTAGCGGTACCCGATGCCCGGCTCGGTGATCAGGTGGCGCGGCCGGGCCGGGTCGCGCTCCAGCTTGCGGCGCAGCCCCGCCAGGTAGACCCGCAGGTAGTTGCCGCGCCCCTCCTGGGCCGGCCCCCACACCTCGCGCAGGATCTGCTTGCCCGGCACCAGCCGGCCCGGGTTGGCGAGCAGCAGGGCGAGGATGCGCCACTCCGTCGGGGTGAGCCGGACCGGGCCTGCCGGGCCGGTGACGGTGGTGGCGGCGAGGTCCACGGTGTGGTCGCCGATCACCGGCTGGAGCAGCGGGACCCCGCCTAACGGCCGGCGCAGAACGGCACGCAGCCGGGCCAGCAGCTCCTCCATCTGGAAGGGCTTGGTGAGGTAGTCGTCCGCGCCCGCGTCGAGGGCGTCCACCTTGTCGGCGGCGCCGGAGCGGCCGGAGAGCACGATGATCGGCATCGCGCTGTGGCTGCGCAGGCCGCGCAGGACGTCCATGCCGTCCAGGTCCGGCAGGCCGAGGTCGAGCAGGACGGCGTCCGGGGAGGTGTGGGCGGCACGGTCCAGCGCCTCGCCGCCGCTGGCGGCCGTCCGGACGGCGTAGTGGCGGGCGCTGAGGTTGATCCGCAGGGTGCGCAGTAGTGCCGGCTCGTCGTCGACGATCAAAATCTCACTCATGCGTCCTCCTCGCTTCGCTCGGCGGTCGCTTCGCGAGACACGCACCTTCCGACGATTCGTTCTCCCCCAGCCTTCGGCCGGGGGTACCCCCATCGCTCACTCATGCACAGGCTCCTCCCGAGCGGCGGCGGGCAGGGTGAGCAGCATCGTGGTGCCGCCGCCCGGGGTGTCCTCGACCTCCAGGCTGCCGCCCATGGCCTCGGCGAGGCCGCGCGAGAGGGCGAGGCCCAGGCCGACGCCGGTGGTGTTGTCGGTGTCGCCGAGGCGCTGGAACGGCAGGAAGACCCGGTCGCGGTCCTCGGGGGCGATGCCGGGGCCGCGGTCGATCACCCGGATCTCGACCAGGTCGGCGTGGTGGCTGGCGGTGACCAGGACGGGCGCGCCGGGCGCGTTGTGGCGCAGCGCGTTGGTGATCACGTTGGCGAGGACCCGCTCCAGCAGCGGCGGGTCGGCGAGCACCGGCGGGGCAGTGTCCAGGTCGAGCGGCTGGACCGGCGCGTACGGGTCGGGGAGGCTGTCGAGCGCCCGGGGCAGGATCTCGTCGAGGTGGGTCTCGGTGAGGTGCAGGGTGAGCGCGCCGGCCTGGAGGCGGCTCATGTCGAGCAGGTTGTCGACCAGGCGGGTGAGCTTGACCAGCGACTCGTCGGCGGTGGCGAGGAGTTCGGCCTGGTCCTCGGACGAGAACTCGACGTCGGGGCTGCGCAGCGAGCCGACCGAGGCGAGCGCAGCGGCGAGCGGGGTGCGCAGGTCGTGGCTGACGGCGGCGAGCAGGGCGGTGCGCATCCGGTCGGCGGCCTTGATCGGCTCGACCTCGGCGGCGACCACGGCGAGCCGATCGCGCTCCAGCGCGGCGGCGACGTGGGCGGCGAAGGCGGTGAGGACGCGCTGGTCGGCGGCGGGCAGGCGACGGCCGGTGAGCACCAGGACGGCGTCGGGGCCGACCGGCACCTCGGTGGTCTCGCTGTTCTGCCCGGCGCCGGGATGCTCCGCCTCGCAGTGGGCCAGCACCTCGCCGCCGGTGCGGGAGAGCAGGGCGACGGAGTCCATGCCGAAGGCCGTCCGGGACTTCTCCAGCAGCGCGGGCAGCGCGTCGGCGCCGCGCAGCACGCTGCCGGCCAGGGTGGAGAGCGTCTCGGCCTCGGCGGTGGCGCGGGCGGCCCGGCTGGTGAGCCGGCTGGCGTGGTCGACGACGGTGGAGACGGCGAGCGCGACGGCGGCGAAGACCACCAGGGCGACGATGTTGTTGGTCTCGGTGATGGTCAGGGTGTAGACGGGCGGGATGAAGAAGTAGTTGAGCAGCAGCGAGGCGATGACCGCGGCCAGCAGCGCGGAGGTGGCGCCGCCGAGCAGGGCGACGATGACCACGCCGAGCTGGAAAATCAGGGCGTCGGTGGTGAGGTTCACCGAGTGGTGCGCCTGGGAGAGGATCCCGGTCAGCACCCAGGGCAGCACGAAGCCGGCGACGTAGCCGGCGATGGTGCGGCGCTTGGAGTGGCGGCGGCCGAGCGAGGGCAGCCGGCCTCGGCCGGTGAACTCGTGGGTGACCATGTGGACGTCGATGTCCTCGGAGGCGTCCACGGTGGTCTCGCCGATGCCGGGGCCGGTGAGGAAGCGGTTGATCCGGCCGCGGCGGCTGGTGCCGAGCACCAGCTGGGTGGCGTCGTGGGCGCGGGCGAAGGCCAGCAGCGCGGTGGGGATGTCGTCGCCGACCACCACGTGGTAGCTGCCGCCGAGGGTCTCGACCAGCTGCCGCTGCTGGGCGAGCGCGCCGGAGGAGGCGCCGGCCAGGCCGTCGCTCCTGGTCACGTGGACGGCCAGGAGCTCGCCGCCGGCGGTGCGGTCGGCGATCCGGGCGGCGCGGCGGATGATCGTCTCGCCCTCGGGGCCGCCGGTGAGGGCGACCACGACGCGTTCGCGGGTCTCCCAGACCCGGTCGATGTTGTGGTTGGCCCGGTAGTCGCGCAGGCCCTCGTCGACCCGCCCGGCGACCCAGAGCAGGGCGAGTTCGCGCAGGGCGGTGAGGTTGCCGACCCGGAAGTAGTTGGAGAGTGCCGCGTCCACCTTCTCCGCCTTGTAGACGTTGCCGTGGGCCATGCGGCGGCGCAGCGCCTGCGGGGCCATGTCGACGAGTTCGATCTGGTCGGCCCGGCGGACCACCTCGTCCGGGACGGTCTCGCGCTGCGGGATCCCGGTGATCTTCTGGACGACGTCGTTCAGCGACTCCAGGTGCTGGATGTTGACGGTGCTGATGACGTCGATGCCGGCGGCGAGCAGGTCCTCGACGTCCTGCCAGCGCTTGGCGTTGCGGCCGCCGGGGATGTTGGTGTGCGCGAGTTCGTCGACCAGGACGACGGCGGGGCGGCGGGCGAGCACGGTGTCGAGGTCCATCTCCTCGAACTCGGCGTCCCGGTAGGAGCGCCGGACCCGCGGCAGGACCTCCAGGCCGGTCAGCATGCCCTCGGTGTAGCGGCGACCGTGGCACTCGATGTACCCGACGACGACGTCGGCCCCGCGCTCCTGTCTGCGCCGGGCCTCGTCGAGCATCCGGTAGGTCTTGCCGACCCCGGGGGCGGAACCGAGGTACACCCGCAGCCGGCCGCTGCGGGTGCCGGTGCCTGGGGTGAGGTCGCGGGCCATGGGCGCTGCTCTTTCGTGTCCTGCGAGGCGGCCTGCCAGGGCGCCCTCGCACCGGGGTCGGGATGTACGGCGGCCGACCCGGGCGCGGGGTGGTGCCCCGGCCCGGGTCGGCCCTTTCACTGCTTCAGCCGTTCGGCCGTCACTTCTCCTGCGCTCACTTTTCCTGGGCAAGTGCCTTGTTGAGGAGGACGACGTTGACGCCCTCCTGGCCGAGGAAGCCGAGCGAGCGGCCTTCGGTGTACTTGTCGACCAGCTTGGCGACGGTGTCCACCGGCAGGTTGCGCTCCTTGGCGACCCGGTTGATCTGCTCCTTGGCGTAGGCGACCGAGATGTGCGGGTCGAGGCCGGAGCCGGAGGCGGTCAGCGCGTCCGCCGGGACGCTCGCCGGGTCGACCCCGTCGAGCTGGGCGGCGGCGGCGCGACGGTCGTTGACGAGCTTCAGCAGGTCGTCGCTGTTCGGGCCGAGGTTGGAGGCACCCGAGGAGGATCCGTCGTAGCCGGTCCCGGCGGCGGACGGCCGGGGCTGGAACCACTTCGGGTCCGGCACCGGGTCCTCCTTCGGGTCGGCCCCCGTAGTTGAATCGGAAGGGGCCTTCTTCGGCAGGTTGTAGTTCTGGCCGAGCAGGCTGGAACCGATCGCCTTGCCGTCGGACTTCACGATCGAGCCGTTGGCCTTGTCGCTGAAGGCGACCTGGCTGACGCCGGTGACCAGCAGCGGGTAGGCGATCCCGAGGATCACCGTGAGGACGAGCAGCATCCGCAGCGCGGTGAAGTGGGTGCGGACGGTCGTCGGCAGGGGCTTGGACATGATGCTTTTCTCCTTTCCCTGCGTCAGCTGAGGCCGGGGATGAACTGGACGACGAGGTCGATCAGCTTGATCCCGACGAACGGCACGATCAGGCCGCCGATGCCGTAGATCCCGATGTTGCGGGTCAGCAGGCTGCTGGCGTCGGCCGGGCGGTAGCGGACCCCGCGCAGGGCGAGCGGGATCAGGCCGACGATGACCAGGGCGTTGAAGATGATCGCCGAGGTGATCGCGGACTGCGGGCTGTGCAGGCCCATGATGTTGAGGTGCTTCAGGCCCGGGTAGACCCCGGCGAACATCGCGGGGATGATCGCGAAGTACTTGGCCACGTCGTTGGAGATCGAGAAGGTGGTCAGCGCGCCGCGGGTGATGAGCAGCTGCTTGCCGATCTCGACGATCTCGATCAGCTTGGTCGGGTTGGAGTCCAGGTCGACCATGTTGCCGGCCTCCTTGGCCGCCATGGTCCCGGTGTTCATCGCGACGCCGACGTCGGCCTGGGCGAGCGCGGGGGCGTCGTTGGTGCCGTCGCCGGTCATCGCGACCAGCTTGCCGCCCTCCTGCTCCTTCTTGATCAGGGCCATCTTGTCCTCGGGCGTGGCCTCGGCGAGGAAGTCGTCCACGCCGGCCTCCTCCGCGATCGCCTTGGCGGTCAGCGGGTTGTCGCCCGTGATCATGATGGTCTTGATGCCCATCCGGCGGAGCTCGTCGAAGCGCTCCCGCATGCCCTCCTTGACGACGTCCTTGAGGTGGATGACCCCGAGGACGCGGGCGGGCTCGGCGCCGACCTTGGCCGCCACGACCAGCGGGGTGCCGCCGGCCGCGGAGATGCCGTCGACCAGGGCGGCGACCTCGCCGCCGACCGAACCGCCGTTCTCGCTCACCCAGTTGGAGACGGCACCGGCCGCGCCCTTGCGGACCTGGTGGACTCCCTCGGCCTCGTCCAGGTCCACACCCGACATGCGGGTCTGGGCGGTGAACGGGACCCACGTGGCATGCGTCAGCTCGCCCTGGGCGCGGGCCCGCAGGCCGTACTCGGTCTTGGCGAGGACCACGATCGAGCGGCCCTCGGGGGTCTCGTCGGCGAGCGAGGACAGCTGCGCGGCGCTGGCCAGTTCGTCGGTGCTCACGCCCGGGGCGGGCAGGAACTCGGCGGCCTGACGGTTGCCCAGGGTGATGGTGCCGGTCTTGTCGAGCAGCAGGGTGTTGACGTCGCCGGCGGCCTCGACGGCGCGGCCGGACATCGCCAGCACGTTGCGCTGCACCAGCCGGTCCATGCCGGCGATGCCGATCGCGGAGAGCAGCGCGCCGATGGTGGTCGGGATGAGCGCCACGATCAGGGCGACCAGGACGATCATCGACTGCGGGGCGCCCGCGAAGGTGGCCATCGGCTGGAGCGTGACGACCGCGACCAGAAAGACGATGGTCAGCGAGGCGAGCAGGATGTTGAGCGCGATCTCGTTCGGCGTCTTCTGCCGGGCGGCGCCCTCGACCAGGGCGATCATCCGGTCGATGAACGACTTGCCGGGCTCCGAGGCGATCTTCACCACGATCCGGTCGGACAGCACCTTGGTGCCGCCGGTGACGGCGCTGCGGTCACCGCCGGACTCGCGGATGACCGGCGCGGACTCGCCGGTGATCGCCGACTCGTCGACGCTCGCGACGCCCTCGACGACGTCGCCGTCACCGGGGATGACCTGGCCGGCCTCGACCACGACGTGGTCGCCCAGCTTGAGGGCGGTGCCCGGGACCTCCTCCTCGTCCTGCGTGGCCGGCCAGTTGGTGAGGCGGCGGGCGACGCTCTCGGTCTTGGTCTTGCGCAGGGTGTCGGCCTGGGCCTTGCCGCGGCCCTCGGCCACG
The DNA here is from genome assembly GCF_019192735.1 of Kitasatospora aureofaciens. GTDB lineage: Bacteria > Actinomycetota > Actinomycetes > Streptomycetales > Streptomycetaceae > Kitasatospora > Kitasatospora aureofaciens_A. The sequence continues at coordinate 89,643 of NZ_JAHTKP010000003.1, read as the reverse complement.
GCCTCGGCCAGGTTGGCGAAGATCGTGGTCAGCCAGAGCCAGACGGTGATCGACCACGCGAACACGGACGGGTTGGCCATCGCGGAGACGGTGGTGACCACCGAGCCGACCTCGACCACGAACATGACCGGGTTCTTGACCATGACCCGGGGGTCGAGCTTCTTCACCGCGTCCGGCAGCGAGGTGAGCAGCAGCTTCGGGTCGAGCAGACCGCTGGAGACTCTGTGCGGGGCGGCGGACTCAGCCTTGTCGGCCGGTACGGGGGTGAGCGTAGGGGTGGACATCAGGAGAGACCTTCCGCGATCGGCCCGAGAGCCAGGGCCGGGAAGTAGGTGAGGCCGACGACGATCAGGATGACGCCCGACAGCAGGCCCACGAACAGCGGCTTGTGGGTGGGCAGGGTGCCCGGGGTGGCGGGGACCGGCTGCTGCTGGGCGAGCGAGCCGGCCAGCGCCATGACGAAGACGATCGGCAGGAAGCGGCCGAAGACCATCGCCAGGCCGAGCGCGGTGTCGTACCAGTCGGTGTTGACGGTGATACCGCCGAAGGCCGAGCCGTTGTTGTTGGCGGCGGAGGTGAACGCGTAGAGCACCTCGGAGAAGCCGTGGGCGCCCGAGTTGAGCATCCCGGCCCGCTCGCCCGGCAGGGCCATCGCCACACCGGTGCCGACCAGCACGATGGTCGGGGTGGTGAGGATGTACAGCGAGGCGAACTTCATCTCGCGGCCACCGAGCTTCTTGCCCAGGTACTCGGGGGTGCGGCCGACCATCAGGCCGGCGACGAACACCGCGACGATGGCCAGCACGAGCATGCCGTAGAGGCCGGAGCCGGTGCCGCCGGGCGCGATCTCGCCGAGCATCATGTTGAAGATCGTCAGCCCGCCGCCGAACGGCGTGAACGAATCGTGGAAGGAGTTCACCGCACCGGTCGAGGTCAGCGTGGTCGAGGCGGCGAACAGGCCGGAGGCGGCGATACCGAACCGCTGCTCCTTGCCCTCCATCGCGGCGCCCGCGGCCTGCAGGGCGGTGCCGTGGTGCTGCGACTCGGCGAAGGTGAGCAGGGCGGCCGAGGCGATCCAGAACAGGCCCATCACGGCGACGATCGCGTAGCCCTGGCGGTTGTCGCCGACCATGCGGCCGAAGGTGCGCGGCAGGGCGAAGGCGATCACCAGCAGCAGGAAGATCTCGATCAGGTTCGAGAAGCCGGTCGGGTTCTCGAACGGGTGCGCCGAGTTGGCGTTGTAGAAGCCACCGCCGTTGGTGCCGAGGAGCTTGATGACCTCCTGGGAGGCCACCGGGCCGCCGGGGATCTTCTGGACCTCGTTGGTCAGCGAGGTGACCTCGGTGAAGCCGTGGAAGTTCTGGACCACACCGGTGGCGGCCAGGACCAGGGCAAAGATGATCGACAGCGGCAGCAGCAGCCGCAGCGAGATCCGGGTGAGGTCCACCCAGAAGTTGCCGACCCGGTCCGTCCGGTTCCGGGTGAAGCCCCGGATCAGCGCGGCGACGACGGCGATGCCGACGGCCGCGGAGACGAAGTTCTGGACCGCGAGGCCCATCATCTGCACCAGGTGGCCCATCGCGGACTCACCGCTGTAGGACTGCCAGTTGGTGTTGGTGACGAACGAGATCGCGGTGTTCCAGGCCTGGTGGCCCTCCATCTGCGGAACGCCGAGGTTCAGCAGCAGGAAGGTCTGCAGCCGGATCAGGGCGTACAGGAAGAGGACGGAGACGGCCGAGAAGGCCAGCACCGAGCGGAGGTAGACCGGCCAGCGCTGGTCGGCGTCGCCGTCGACCCCGATCACCTTGTAGATGCCGCGCTCGACTCTGAGGTGCTTGGCCGAGGTGAGGAGCTTGGCGATGTAGTCGCCAAGGGGGCGGTAGCACAGGGCCAGCGCACCGACGAGGGCGATGGCCTGCAGCCAGCCTGCGAGAGTGGATCCCATGTCAGAACTTCTCCGGGAAGATCAGCGCCACGACGAGATAGCCGACGAGTGCGACGGCCACGATCAGACCTGCGAGGTTCTCGGCACTCACAGCTTCTCCACCCCCCGCGCGATCAGGGCGATGACGGCGAACACGGCGACCGTGACACCGACGTAGATGAGGTCGGACATGGGCTCCACCAGAGTGGTTCGGGAGACTGCCGCGACCGGCCGGGGGGCCGTTCGCGACACCGGCGGACGACCGGCTGAAGCAGCAAACCAGCCGTCATGGGCGCGTTATGGGTTCCTGACGCCCTCCATACGGGTGAACGGAGGACGTTGACGCGACCTTGACGGCCGCTTCACCGGGCCGAGACCGTCGTGATCGGACCGAGACCGAACGCACCCGGGTCCCGGCACGGCGCGCAGCCGTACCGGGACCCGTTTGTATGCGGACCAGACGTTTTCGGGTGCCGGCAGCTTCTCTCACGAGGCGCTTGAGCGCTGGGGCACGGTGAACACAGCGGCGAGCATAGGTCGATCGGACCGGACGGAATCCGTCGGCAAAGCGGCCCGGCACGTGCCTCCCGCTGGGGTTTCCCGCAGCTCAGGGCTGGTGCGGGGGCACGTGCCGGGCATATCGAGGGCGTTAAGGGCCCGCGTTAAGACCTCGTCAAGATATGAGGTTGTCATCAGACATTTGGTGGCGAACCGGGGCGAATGCTGCCCCTGATCACATCCTCATCCGGAGGCGGCAGACCACTGCGTCGGTGCTCCGGCGCAGGGCGCGGTCGATCACGGCGCCGCGCCGGTTCTGCAGGGCTCGCTGCCACCAGTGGGCCGGCTCCACCTCGGGGATCAGCACGGTCAGCCGGTCGTACGCGTGCTCCTCGCCGAGCTTGTTGACGAAGGCCGCGATCGGCCGGCCCAGCCGGCGGTGGTCCTCCGGGATCTCCACCAGCGGCACGCCCGGCTGCCACAGCTCCCAGTCCCGGCGCAGCGCCTCCGCCTCGGCCTGCTCGTGCACCACGGTCACCGCCATGACCTCGTCGCCGAGCGACAGCGCCGCCGACAGGCCGTCCCGGGTGAGCCGGGTGATCGCGGTGACCGGGACGACGACCAGGCTGCGCCGGCGGGTCACCGCGCCGGGCACCCGGCCCAGCTCCAGGCGCTCGCCGATCCGCTCGTAGCTGCGGTGGATCGCCTCGAAGAGCACCACCATCAGCGGCAGCGCCACGACGATGCCCCAGGCGCCCTCGGTGAACTTGGTGCCGGTCACGACGAGGGTCGCGACGCCGGTGAGCAGGGCGCCGAAACCGTTCAGCGCGGCCTTCCGCCGCCAGCCGTCCGGCCGGCGCAGGTACCAGTGCCGGACCATGCCGACCTGGCAGATGGTGAAGCCGACGAACACGCCGATCGAGAACAGCGGCACCAGGCTGTTGACGTCGCCGCCGGAGCCGACCAGCAGCGCCGCCGAGACCACCGCCAGGAACAGCACGCCGTGCCGGTGCACCTGCCGGTCGGCGCGCAGGGCGAACACGTGCGGGAGGTGGTTGTCCCGGGCGAGCAGGTGGAGCAGGACCGGCAGGCCGCCGAAGGAGGTGTTGGCGGCCAGGCCGAGCAGGACCACGGTGGAGAACTGGACGACGTAGAACGCGGCGCCGTGGCCGAGCGAGGCGTCGGCCAGCTGGGCGAGCACGGTGACGCCCTCGACCGGCTGGAGGTGGAAGCGGCCGATCAGCACGGCCAGTCCGATCAGCATCACGCCGAGCAGCACGCCCAGTGCGACCTCGGTGTTCTGCGCCCGCTTCACGCGCGGAGTCCGGAAGGACGGGACGGCGTTCGCCACCGCCTCCACACCGGTCAGCGCCGAGCATCCGGCGGCGAAGGCCTTGAGCAGCAGCAGCGCGCCGACTGCCGTCGCGTTCTCGGCCAGCACGGAGGCGTGGCCCGCGGCGGCCTCGGTGCTCGCGGGGGCGTCCCGGAACAGGCCGACCACGATGATGGCCAGGATGGAGAGGACGAAGACGGCGGTCGGCGCCATGAACCAGCGGGCCGACTCGGCTATCCCGCGCATGTTCACGGCCGTCACCAGGGCCAGCACGCCCAAGCAGAGCCAGACCCGGTCGTCGTACAGGCCCGGCACGGCCGAGGTCAGGGCGGCCACCCCGGCGGTCACCGAGACCGCCACGTTCAGGATGTAGTCGATCACCAGCGAGGCGGCCGCCGTCAGCGCCGTCCGACGGCCCAGGTGCTCCTTGGCCACCGCGTAGGAGCCGCCGCCGTCCGGGAAGGCCGCGATCACCTGCCGGTAGGAGGCCACCAGCACGGCCAGCAGGATCGCGATCGCCACCGTGACGGGCAGCGTGAAGCCCAGGCCGTACGCTCCGGCCGCGGCGAGCACCAGGACGATCGACTCCGGCCCGTACGCCACCGAGGCCATGGCGTCCAGCGAGAGGGCGGCGAGGCCGCCGAGCGCCGTGAGGCGGTGCCGTTCGTCGCCCGCGCCGGTATCCGGGGGCTCGGGCTCGGCCGTGACGGCCGCGGTGGAGATGGCGCTGGACATCGACGGGACCTCCGCAGTCGGTTGTTGCTCCGATCCTGCGGGCCCGGGCCCGGGCGCTTCGCCGGCCTCTACGCGTTCCTGACGCCGCCACGAGTGGCCTTGACGCGTTGTTGACGCGGCGCACGGGAGCATGGCGGGGGCGCGACAGGCGCACGGAGGGGGCTTGGCCGAAGGCACGGCCGGAGGTTCGTCCGGGGGCTGGCCAGGGGCTTGGCCGGGGGTTTGGCCGGGGGTGGGCGAGCCGCTGTCCCGGCGGGCGCCGGTTGGGAAGACGATCAGCTCGGTCGAAGGACTCCCACCCCCGGAACTCCCACTCTGCTGCCTTCAACTCCCAATTGCAAGGAATGCGCAATAAGTGTGCCCGCGATGGGCGGCGCAAACGAAAACAGCCCCTGATCCGCGTTTCCGCAGATCAGGGGCTGTTTTCCATCCGGTGGCTGGTGCAGGGTTCGAACCTGCGTAGCTTGCGCGACAGATTTACAGTCTGCTCCCTTTGGCCGCTCGGGCAACCAGCCAGGATTTTGTCCCCCGGGGCTCTGCCCCGTTCGACTTCGTAAACGATACCCGATGCCGGGGGGTGCTTCGCCACTCGATTGGTCACGTGATGATCAAGGGCCGCGCCGCCGTCGTCGGGGGCCGTGGCGGGGCGCCGCTGGATAGGCTGGGGCGGCGGGCGCCCTGTGGGGCGGGCCGTGCCAGTGAAGCCAGAGCATCAAGGAGACCAACACCCATGGCCGACTCCAGTTTCGACATCGTCTCGAAGGTCGAGTGGCAGGAGGTCGACAACGCGATCAACCAGACCTCCCGTGAGATCGCCACCCGCTTCGACTTCAAGAACGTCGGCGCCGAGATCAGCCGCTCCGGCGAGAAGATCGAGATGAAGGCCAGCGGCGAGGAGCGCGTGAAGGCCATCCTGGACGTGCTGCAGAGCAAGTTCGTCAAGCGCGGACTGTCGCTGAAGGCTCTGGACGCCGGCGACCCGCAGCTGTCCGGCAAGGAGTACAAGATCTTCGCGAACGTGAAGGAGGGCATCACCACGGACGATGCCAAGAAGGTCGCGAAGATCATCCGCGACGAGGGCCCCAAGGGCGTCAAGGCCCAGGTCCAGGGCGACGAGCTGCGCGTCACCTCCAAGAGCCGCGACGACCTCCAGGCCGTCCAGGCCCTCCTCAAGGGCAAGGACCTGGACTTCGCGATCCAGTTCGTGAACTACCGCTGACCCCCGGCCCCCTCGGCGGGGACGTGACAAGGCCCCGGTCCCTGGTTCTTGAGTTCTAGGGATCGGGGCCTTTCGGGTCGGCGGGTGGGTCAGCCGACGGTGGGGTGGGGGCGAAGGGCGGGGTGGGCGGCGGTGGTGTCGACCAGGGCCTGGGCCTTCGCCTTGACGGAGGCGAGTTGCTCCTCCAGGGCGGGGGCGGTGGTGCCCGGGAGCTTCGACGGGGCGGGGGCCGTCGCCGGGGGCGCGGGTACCGGGAGCGTGGGCAGTTGGCCGATCAGGCCTTGCAGGGTGCTCTCCAGGGTGGCGACGAGCTGTTGGACGGCGCCGAGGTCGGGGACCGCGGAGGTCACGCTCGACAGCAGGCCGGTGATCAGCTTGATGATGTCGCCGAGAGCCCCGAGCGCGGCGCCCGGGTCCGGAACCGCCGGGGCGGCCGGGAGGGCAGGGATCGCCGGGGCCGGCACGGCGGCCGGGGCCGCGACCGGGACGAAGGCAGCGGAGACGGGGGACGTACGAGGGGCCGCGGCGCCGTTGCCCGCGGAGCTCGCGGACGCCGTGGCGACCGGGGACAGCGCGAGGGCTGTGGTCAGCGCGGCGGCCATCCAGGTGGCACGCATGGGTACTGCTTCCTCTCGGTGTGAGTCAGGCGAGATCGCCTGACTCACACCGTGGGGCCGCCCTCCGGGCGCAGCCACCGCAGGTACGCCGAACGGTGGCGCGTCGGCCGGTGCTCTGCGTCGGCCCGGCGCCCTACATCGGCCCGCCCCTCGCATGGCTCAACCCGCCGCCGCCCAGGCGTCGGTGCTGCGGTGGGCGTGCAGGCCGACCGTCTCGAACTCGTCCGGGCAGCCCGCCTCCGTCCGGACACCGATCCGGCGCAGGGCGCGGGAGATCGGGCTGCCCTCGGGCGGGAAGGGCTCGAACGCGCTGGTGAGCGGGCCGAGATCGAGCCGGCCGTCGGACCAGACGGCCGCGCACTGGGCGCCGGTACCGCCGAAGAATTCGGCCTCGACGCAGGCGATCGGGCCGGCCTTGGACCAGGCGGCGAGCCTGAGTTCGAAGCCCGCCGGGTGCCAGGCGAAGGCGGCCTCGCCGTCGGACTTCCGTTCGGCACCGTCGAGTCGGAGGGCGGACAGGAACGCGGGGGTGGCCGGGATCAGGGCCAGCCCCTGGGCGAGCGGCACCACGCGGGCGGCCGGCACCTCGGCCGCCGCCACCGTCAGCAGCTCCACCGTGCCTATCAGCGCCTGGAGTTCATACGACATGCCGGACATCGTGTCCCACCGCACCGACAACCGGCCCGGAATTTATGATTCCGTGCCCGGCGATCCTGCGGCCGACGATCCCGTGCCCGGCGAGTCCGCGCCCGGCCGGAGTCCGTACAGCAGGGCGAACACCGTCACGTCCATCGCGTCGTCCGCCTCGCTGGGCGCCTCGGCGCCCGCCTCGTCGAAGATCTCGGCGAGTTGGGTCCGCAGCCGGAGCAGCCGCTCGGGCGTGAGCCGCAGCGTGAAGTGCCCGAAAAGGCCGGGCGGGCCCACCGAGCCGTCCTGCGGGGAGCTGAAGTCCAGCCGCCCGTCGAGGGAGCTGCGAAGCCGCGAATACGACCAGGGGGCGGACATGACAGGGCAAGCACAGAGCACGACGGCCGAGGCGGAGCAGGGACCGGACAGCCCGCCGCCACCCTGGGCATGCGGGTCGGCGACACCGCCTACCCGCTGCTGGTCCTCGCGCTCACCGGCTCCTCCACCGCCGCCGGCGCGTTCGGTGCCCTGCAGATGACCGCGACGCTGCTGCTGGGCGTCCACGGCGGCGCCGTCGCCGACCGCCTCGACCGCCGCAAGGTGCTGATCGCCGCCGACGCCGCCCGGCTGCTCGCCTCCGCGAGCGTCCCGGCGGCCATGGCGCTGCACCGGCTGACCCTGGCCCACCTCCTGGTGGTCGCCGTCGTGGTCGGCGCCACCATCGCGTACAGCGGTCCGCTCCGGATGCTGGCCCTGCGCTCGGTGGTCGCGCCCGAGCAGCTGCCGCAGGCACTCGCCCAGGACGAGGCCCGGATGAGCGGGGCCGCGCTGGCCGGCCCGCCGCTGGCCGGGTTCCTGTTCGGGCTCGGCCGGTCGGTGCCGTTCCTGGGCGCCGCGCTCGCCTCGCTGCTCGCGCTGACAGCCGCCGTCGCGGTGCGCTTCCCGGGCCGGCCCGAGCGGGCCGCCGAGCAGCAGCCGGGCGGCGCCCTGGCCGGCTTCCGTCTGATCGCCGCCTCCCCGCTGCTGCGGCCCGCCCTCGGTGTCCTGCTGATGATCAACCTCGCGGGGGCCGCACTGGTGCTGCCGGTGATGGTGCTGCTCAAGGACCACGGCACCACCAGCGGCGGGATCGGTCTCGCCCTGGCCGGCGAGGCCCTCGGGGCACTGGCCGGGACGCTCCTGGTCTCCCGGCTGCACCGGCTGGCCGGGCCCGGCGTGCTGCTGCTGGTGACGGCCTGGGCCGCCGTACCGGTGACGCTGGCGCCGCTGCTCCCCGGTGGGGCGGCCACCGTCTTCGCGGCCCTGTTCGTGGCCGGGGTCGGCATCCCGGCTCTGCGGGTGATGCTCGACCTGCTGGTCTTCCAGCAGGTGCCGGACGAGCTCCGCGGCCGGGTGATCGCCGCGACCATGACGCTGCTCACCGCCGGCATGCCCGCCGGGACGCTCGGCAGCGGGCTGCTGCTGGACCACCTCTCCCCCGCCGCCGTACTGACCGCGATCGCCGCCCTGCTCGCCGCCGCCCTGCTGCCCTCGACCGTGGGCCGGACGCTGCGCCGCGCCGCCTGGCCGACTGCTCAAACCTCCGCCGACCGGCTCTAACGGACGATCACCCGTGCGGGTGCACGCCGCATGCGACAAGCCCGGCAACCGGGTGAACTGACCGGGTACGGCCCGCCCCCGGGGCGCTTCCTCCCGGGCGGCCACCCGCGCCCGCGACACCCGTCGTGCCCTGAGCCTCGGCGTGCCCGGAGCCCCGCGCGGCCGACCGGGGCCGTACCGGAGGAGGACAGATGAGTTCCACCGACGCGCCCCCACCCCAGCCCGACGGTCCCCAGGCGGGCCCCGCCACCCGGGAGCGCGGCGGAGCGGTGGCCGCCCGGATCGCCGCCGCCCCACGAATGTCCTCGCCGACCCTCGCCCTGATGACCACCAGCTCGGTGGCCGGCCTCCGCTCCGCATGAGCGAGCTCATCGTCGAGCGGTGCGCATGAGGCTCGCCGACATCCAGGACCGGATCGACGACCTCGACCTCCGCGACACCGTCCGCAAGTGACGCCTGCCCGCAAGTGACACCGTCCGTAAACAGCCCAAGGGGAGCGCGCATGACCGACGAACTCGCCCGCCGCATAACCGAACTGATGCCCCGCGCCAAGGCCGACCTCGCCGAGCTGGTCGCCATCCCGTCCGTCGCCGACCCCCGCCAGTACCCGCCCGAGCGCTGCCGGGAGGCCGCCGAGTGGGTCGCCGCCGCCTTCACCGAGGCCGGCCTGCGCGACGTCCACCTGGAGGAGACCCCGGACGGCAGCCACGCCGTGATCGGCCACCGCCCGCCCCCGCCCGGCGCCCCGACCGTGCTGCTCTACAGCCACTACGACATCCAGCCCCCGCTCGACGACGCCGCCTGGACCTCCAAGCCCTTCGAGCTCACCGAGCGCGACGGCCGCTGGTACGGGCGCGGCGCCGCCGACTGCAAGGGCAACATCGTCATGCACCTCACCGCGCTGCGGGCGCTTGGCGACGACATCCCGGTCGGCCTCAAGCTCGTCGTCGAAGGCTCCGAGGAGCAGGGCACCGGCGGCCTGGAGGCGTACGTGCCCCCGCACGCCGGGGAGTTGCATGCGGCCGCGCTGCTGATCTGCGACACCGGAAACGCCGCCGTCGGCGTACCAACCGCCACGACCTCGCTGCGCGGCGTCACCACCGTGGTCGTCACCGTCAGGGCGCTGCACGGCAACATGCACTCCGGCATGTTCGGCGGCCCCGCCCCGGACGCGCTCGCCGCGCTGATCCGGATGCTCGACTCGCTGCGCGACGCCGACGGCGGCACCCGGATCGACGGCCTGGACTGTGCCGGCACCTGGAGCGGCGTCGGCTACGACGAGACACGGTTCCGCGCCGACGCCGGCGTGCTGGACGGCGTCCGGCTGACCGGTTCCGGGACAGTCGCCGACCGGCTCTGGGCCCGCCCCGCCGTCACCGTCCTCGGCATCGACTGCCCGCCCGTGGTCGGCTCGGCCGCCGCCGTCCCGGCCACCGCCCGGGCCCGGGTGAGCCTGCGGGTGCCGCCCGGCACCGAGGCGCGGACCGCCCAGGACGCGCTGATCGCGCACCTGGAGGCCGCCGCGCCCTGGGGCGTCGTGGTGGACGTCGAACGGGAGAGCGCCGGCTCGCCGTTCCGCGCGAACACCGGCGGGCCCGCGTACGCCGCGCTCGACAAGGCGATGCAGGAGGTCTACGGCACCCCGATGTCCTTCCTCGGCCAGGGCGGCTCGATCCCGCTCTGCAACGTCCTCGCCACCACCTACCCCGACGCGGAGATCATCCTGATGGGCGTCGAGGAGCCGCGCTGCCTGATCCACGCGCCGAACGAGAGCGTCGACCCGGGCGAGATCGAGCACATGGCCCACGTCGAGGCCCTGTTCCTGCGGCACTTCGCCAACGCCGGACGGACGTGATGGAGTTTCAGGGATGGAGTTTCAGGCAGGCCGAGGTTCCAGGCAGTGCCGAAGTTCCAGGCAGTGATGGAGCTTCAGGCAGTGATGGAACTTCGGGCAGCAGCCCGTCCGGACCCCGAGGAGGAAGACCCGTGCCCCGACCCTTCACCACCGAGGACTACCGCGCCCGGATAGCCCGCGCCGCCGCCGACGCGGCCGCCGCCGGGCTGGCCGGCCTGGTCGTCGCCCCCGGCCCCGACCTGGTCTACCTGTGCGGCTACCAGCCCACCGCGATCACCGAGCGGCTCACCGCCCTCGTCCTCGGCGCCGGCCGCGAACCCGCGCTGATCGTCCCCAAGCTGGAGCGCCCGGACGCCGAGAGGGCGGCCGGCGCCCCGGCCGTCCGGCTGCTCGACTGGACCGACGGCGAGGACCCGTACGCCACCGCCGTCCCGCTGCTCGACCCGGCCGGGCGGTACGGCATCTCCGACAACACCTGGGCGATGCACCTGCTCGGCCTCCAGGGCGCGCTGCCCGGCACCGGCTTCACCTCGCTCACCGCGAGCCTGCCGATGCTGCGCGCGGTCAAGGACACCGACGAGCTGGAGCGCCTCGCCGCGGCCGGCGGCGCCGCGGACGCCGCCTACCGGGGCATCCTGGAGGTCTCCTTCGCCGGGCGCCGGGAGACCGACGTCGCCGCCGACCTCGGCGCCCTGCTCATCCAGTACGGGCACAGCCAGGTCGACTTCACCGTGGTCGGCTCCGGCCCGAACGGCGCCAACCCGCACCACGAGGCCGGCGACCGGGTGATCCGGCCGGGCGACACCGTGGTGCTCGACTTCGGCGGCCTCAAGGACGGCTACGGCTCGGACACCACCCGGACCGTGCACGTCGGCGCGGACGTCCCGGACGAGGTGCGGAAGGTGCACGACGTCGTCCGGACCGCCCAGCAGACCGCCTTCGAGGCCGTCCGCCCCGGGGTCACCTGCCAGGAGATCGACCGGATCGCCCGCCGGGTGATCACCGAGGCCGGCTACGACGAGTACTTCATCCACCGCACCGGCCACGGCATCGGCATCACCACGCACGAGCCGCCGTACCTGGTCGAGGGCGAGGAACAGCCGCTGGTGCCCGGCATGTGCTTCTCGATCGAGCCCGGGATCTACCTGCCCGGCCGGTTCGGGGTGCGGATCGAGGACATCGTCACCGTCACGGCGAACGGCGGCCGGCGGTTCAACAACACCCCGCACGACCTGGGCATCGTGTCCTGAAACCCCCAGCCCCGCCCGCTCGGGGACGTCCTCGGATAGGACTTTCTTAAGATCCGGTCATCGTTCGTCAAGGGTCCTCCCAGCTTGCGCTGCTAGTTTCAGCGGGCATGACCAACCTGCTGCGCCCGGCCCCGCCACCACGCCTCGTGCGGGCCGGGCGGCCGCGCCCGGCCGGCCCGACCAGGCTGCGGCTGCTGGCGTGGCCGCTCTACCTGGCGGCCTTCGCCTGGTACCTCAGCGCCAACGGACTGCCGTCCGCCAACGACGTCGTGTTCTGCTGGCTGATCGGCGCGCTGCTGACCGCCGCCGTGCACAGCGGGCACGGCCCCCGCGGCTTCCTGCTGGTCCTGCGCGACTGGGTGCCGGTGATGGCCGCGGTCTGGACGTACTCGCTGCTGCGCGGCTACGGCGCGCACACCCCGTGGGCGCCGTACTGGCAGCCGCAGCTGAGCGCCGACCGGGTGCTCGGCTTCGGCGAGACCTGGACCGTCCGGATCCAGCACGCGCTGTACACGCCCGGTTCGCCGCACTGGTACGACTACGCGGCGGTCACCGTCTACCTCTCGCACTTCTTCCTGGTCTTCGTGGTGCTCGCGGTGCTCTGGCGCCGCAACAACGCGCGGTACCGGCACCTGCTCACCTGCTACCTGGCGCTGACCTTCGCCGGCTTCGCGACCTACCTGCTCTACCCGGCCGACCCGCCCTGGCTCGTCGCCCAGGAGGGCCACCTGCCTGCGCTCACCCGGGTGGTGTCCTCGGTGCTCACCGAGAGCGGGCTGCCGCAGGCCCAGTCCGTCTTCGAGAACGGCAGCCAGTTCGCCAACGACGTCGCCGCGATGCCCTCGCTGCACTCCGCCTACCCGGCGATGCTGCTGTTCTTCTTCTGGCCGACCGCCCGGCCCTGGCTGCGGGCGCTGCTCGTTGCCTATCCGCTCGCCATGGCGTTCACGCTGGTCTACGGCGCCGAGCACTTCATCGTCGACATCCTGGCCGGCTGGACGTACGCGTCCGTCGTGGTGTTCGGCCTCCGGTGGCTGCGGGCCCGCCGGGCACAACGCGCGCACGGGCGGGCAGACTTGGCCGCGTGCCGATACAGCCCCGCCCACCGATGAAGCCCACCGCCGAACAGCTGCTGGCCGCCAAGGACACCACCATCCCGGACGTCACCGGGCCCGGGCTGCGGGTCCTCTTCTGCGGGATCAACCCCGGCCTCTGGTCCGGCGCCACCGGCCACCACTTCGCCCGCCCCGGCAACCGCTTCTGGCCCGCCCTGCACCGCTCCGGCTTCACCGATCGCCAGTACCGCCCGGACGAGCAGGGCGAACTGCCCGCCCTCGGCCTGGGCATCACCAACGTCGCCCCGCGCACCACCGCCAAGGCCGACGAACTGACCGCCGAGGAACTGCGCGAGGGCGGCGCCGCGCTCACCGAACGCGTGCTGCGGCTGCGGCCCCGGGTCCTGGCCGTCCTCGGCATCGGCGCCTACCGGACGGCCTTCGGGGCGCGCAGGGCCGTGATCGGACCGCAGCCGGAGGGCATCGGCGCGACGGAGGTGTGGGTGCTGCCGAACCCGAGCGGGCTCAACGCGCACTACACGCTGGACGCACTGGCGGCAGAGTTCCGCAAGCTCCGCGAGGCCGTCGAGGACTAGGCCTGGGCTAGGCCTTGGCTAGGCCATCGGGCAGCGGGGCCGCCCGCAGTTCGCGGATCAGCGCCCGGACGGCGGCCGTCCCGGCCAGTTCGGGCGTGGTCACGTACCCGACGAAGCGGCTGGGCGGGCGCGGTCCGAGGTCGGTGACGGCGAGGCCGGCCGGGGCGCCGAGCAGGGTGGTGCGGGGCATGATCGCCATGCCGAGGCCCTGCGAGACCAGCGAGACGGCCACCGAGTCGTCCTCCACGTCGATGGTCGCGGCCGGGATCCAGTCCTGCCGCTGCCACCAATCCCGGGTGTACGAGCCGCAGTTCTCGTCCCAGTCGACCAGCGGCAGCCCGCGCGGCGCCGGGTGACCCTGCGGGTGCGCGAGCGCGTACGTCTCCTCGAACAGGCGCACCGAGACCAGGCCCGGGACGGGTGGCGGGCCGCCCGCGTCCAGGGTGGCCAGCCCGAGGTCGGCCCGGCCGTCGGCGACCTCCCCGGCGGTGCCGCGGCCGAGCTCCCTGACGATCCGGACCCGCGGCGTCAGCCCGGGGTACCGGGCGGTGAGCCGGGCCAGCACGGGCGGCAGCACATGTGCGGCGACGCTGCGGAACGCGGCGATCCGCAGCGGCCCGGCCACCTCCTCGGCCGCCGCGCCCGCGCCGCGCACCTCGGGGCCCATCACCGCCAGCAGCCGCAGGATCCGACGGGCGTACGCCACCGCCCGCGCGCCCGCGTCCGTTGGGCGTGCGCCGTGACGCCCGCGGTCGAAGAGCACCGCGCCGAGCTTCCGCTCGCAGGCGCGCACGGCGTGCGAGACGGCGGACTGGGTCGTCCCCAGGCGTGCGGCGGCCGCGGTGAAGCTCTGCTCCTCCTCGACGGCGACCAGGATCCGCAGCTCGTGCGGGGCAAGATCGGTCATGCCGCCGAATCTACCGCCATCCATCGAAGCCGCTCATGGAAGCCGGCCTTCCATCGACGCGGCCCTCTGCCCGGCCGCTCCCACGCTTCGTACGGTGCTCACACTCGACCGTCCAGCGATCCCGGAGCCACCGATGTCCCGCCCCACCGTTCGCGCCGTCCACCAGGTCTCCCGCCCCAACGGCGCCCCGACCGCCGACGACTTCGCCTTCGTCGAGGAGACCGCCCCCGCGCTCGCCGACGGCCAGGCGCTGGTCGAGAACATCTACCAGTCCGTCGACCCGTACATGCGCGAGGAGATGGATGAGGGCGGCTGGGAGCTGCACGCCCCGCTGGAGGGACGCACCCTCGGCCGGGTCGTGGAGTCCCGCGCCGGCGCGCTGCCGACCGGCACGCTGGTCTTCCACCGCAAGGCCTGGCGCACCCACTCGGTGGTCACCGCCGAGGAGGCCACCCCGCTGCCCGACTTCCCGGGCGTCCCGCTCAGCGCCCACCTCGGCGTGCTCGGCGGCACCGGCCTGTCCGCCTGGGTCGGCCTGACCCGGATCGCCAGGCTCCAGCCCGGCGAGACGGTCTTCATCTCGGCGGCGGCCGGCGGCGTCGGCACCGCCGCCGGCCAGTTCGCTCGCCTCCTCGGCGCCGGACGGGTCGTCGGCAGCACCGGCTCCGCCGCCAAGGCCGCCCACCTCACCGACCGCCTCGGCTTCGACGCCGCCTTCGACTACCACGACGGCCCGATCGCCGACCGCCTGCGCGAGGCCGCCCCCGACGGCCTGCACGTCTACCTCGACAACGTCGGCGGCGACCACCTGGAGGCCGCCATCGCCACGCTGCGCGACCGCGGCCGGATCGCCTGGTGCGGCGCCGTCGCCCAGTACAACCTCCAGAGCCCGCCCGCCGCGCCCCGCAACCTCTACGACGTGGTCGGCAAGAGCCTCCGCCTGGAAGGCTTCCTGGTCCGCAACCACCTCGACGCCCGCCCCGAGCTGTACGACTTCCTCGTCCCCCACCTCCGCTCCGGCGCGGTGATCCCCGACGAGACGGTCGTCCAGGGCTTCGACCACGTGGTGGACGCCTTCCTCGCCATGCTGCGGGGCGCCAACACCGGCAAGATGATCGTCCAGCTCGCGGCGGGCGCTACAGCGGTGTGACGGCCTTCAGTACGACCAGCAGCGCCACGGCGGCGTTGAGCGCGCAGAGCGCCGACGCCGCCGTACCGACCGCGGCGACCAGCGCGGCCAGCCCCGCCGGGGTCTTCGCCGGCGGCCAGTTGCGCGAGGAGGGCACCGGGCCGAGCAGCGCGGCGACCCGGCGCGGGACCGGGCCAGGGGCCGGTGCCGGGGCGGCGAAGGCCGCGAAGCCGGGAGCCGGGACCGCCCGCGAGACCAGCGCCGCCCGGGCCACCGCCCGCGCGGTGATCCGCCGGTCCCCCACGGCCTGCGCCGACTCCTCGTCCGCCCACCGCTCGGCGCTGAAGGCCACCGCCTCCTGGAGCGGGCGCAGGAACGGGTTGACGTTCGCGGCGAGCTGGGTGGTCAGCAGGTACCGGTGGTGCCGGTGCACCAGGTGCGCCCGCTCGTGCGCGAGAAGCGCCTCGCGCTCGTCCTCGGCCAGGCCGTCCAGCATCCCGGTGGAGACCACCACCCGCCCGGGCGAGCCGGGCAACGCATAGGCGTACGGGCTGTGGTCGGGCAGGACGGCGAGGTCGCCGCCCGGGCCGGAGACCTTCGGCAGGCCGTTGAGCGCCCGCCGGGCCCGGGACCGGACCCGCACGTGCCGGACGGCGGTCCGCAGGCAGGCCACGAGGACCAGAGCGAGCAGCCACATCGCGGCCGTCCCGACCGTCTCGTGGTACGGCAACGCGGCCCGCACCTCCGGGTCGGACCAACTGTCCGGCAGCGGGTTGCCGGGGATCTGCGCGGTGCCGACCACGCCGATCAGCCCGAGGCAGAGCACGCTGCACACCGCCATCACCGCGCTGATCACGGTCATCAGCCGGGCCGCGCCGCGCGGGTGCAGGTGCTGCCCGGTGAGACGCGCGATGGGTACCGCGGTCAGCGGCAGGATCAGCGGGAGGAAGACGAAGAAGCCCACGGGTCAGCTCTCACGGTCGGCCGCTGCCGGATCGGCGGACGCGGAGTCGAGCAGCGCGCGCAGCAGCTCCTCGTCGTGCGGGAGCAGGGCGCTCACGAAGCTCGCCAGGACGGCGTTCCGGTCGGCCTCGCCGTCGAGCATCCGGCGCATCCGCAGCGCGGCCAGCCCGGCCGCGTCGGAGGCCGCCTGCCACCGGTAGGAGCGGCCGGAACGGGTCCGGGAGACGGCGTTCTTGGCGTGCAGCCGGGACAGGATGGTCATCACGGTGGTGTACGCCAGGTCGCCTTCGAGACGTTCCTGCACCCACCCCGCGGTGGCCGGGCCGGGCGCGCACTGGAGCACGGCCAGCACCTGGGCCTCCAGCTCGCCCTGGCCGCGTCGCCGGGCGGGGGCGTCCCCGGCCGCCGGGGCGTGCCTCTCGTCTGCCATGACGGCCTACTCCCTCCGGATGCCGCGCCCCGGAGCCGGCGGGGCACGCCGCTCATCCTAACGAGCGGGCAGGCCGTGGGGACCGGCTCAGCGCAACCGTTCGCGGGCGTTCTGCCGGCGGTCGAGCTCGGCGAGGCGACGTCCGGGGCGCCGATCTGCAACGGCATGATCCAGTTGGCGAAGCCGGCGAACAGCGGGGTCGCGAACATCAGCAGCATGATCGTGCCGTGCATGGTGAACAGCTGGTTGAACCGCTCGTTGTCGATCAACTGGAGCCCCGGCCGGGCCAGTTCGGCCCGCATCAGCAGCGCCATCACGCCGCCGGCGAGGGAGAACAGGAACGACGTCGTGATGTAGAGAGTGCCGATCTGCTTGTGGTCGGTGGTGGTCAGCCAGCCGATCAGCGCCCGGCCGCGGTGCCGCCGCCGGGTGTGGCGCCGGCGGTCCGGCCGGGGGGTGTGCGGCGCGCGCCGGGCGTGGTCCACGACGTCCTTCGGCGGAAGAGTCACGCGGCTCGCCTTCCGTGCTCGGGGCCGGACCGGGCCCGGGCAGTGGTCGGACCACCAGTACCAGCGGCCACCAGCCGGCGCCCGGGGCGCGCGCGGCACGTCACCCGAACAGGCCTGGCCCGCTTGCCCGGCGCGACGTCCCGGCGGACGGTCGAATTCCGCACGCCTGTTCGGACGTGCCCGCATGGCGCAGGACTCAGGAGGAGCCCATGAGTAGCCCGACCAGCCCGGCGAACTCCGGATGGGTGACCGGCGGCGTGGTGTTCGCGGGCGTGGTGATGATGCTCAACGGCGTCCTCGACGTCTTCCGCGGCATCATGGCCGTCGCCAAGGACGACGTCTTCGTCAACACCCCGAACTACGTCTTCCGGTTCAGCCTCACCAGCTGGGGCTGGATCCACCTGATCGTCGGTCTGCTGCTCGCCGCCACGGGCTACTTCGTGGTGACGGGCTCCGCCTGGGCCCGGTACGTCGGCATCCTGCTCGCCTCGCTGAGCGCCGCCGAGTGCTTCCTGTCGCTGCCGTACTACCCGCTCTGGGGGCTGATCGTGATCACCCTGGACGTGTTCGTGATCTGGGCGCTCTGCGTCTACCGGCCCGAGACGGAGTGACCGTCCCCACGCCCGCACCTCCTCAGGTGCGGGCGCGCTGGGTGACCGCGATGCAGACCAGCACCACGACCGCCGTCACCGGGGCCGCGGCCGGCAGATCCTCGCCCAGCAGCAGCACCGCCCACACCAGCGTCAACAGCGGCTGCGCAAGCTGGAGTTGACTCGCCTGCGGCACCCCGATCGCCGCCATCCCCCGGTACCAGAGCACGAACCCCCCGAACTGCGAGACCGCCGCCGTGTACGCCAGCCCGGTCAGCGCCTTCGCCCCCAGGTGGACGGGCTCGGCGGGCAGCGCGAGCGCGGAGGTCAGCACGGTCGCCGGCAGTGCCGCCACCACCGCCCACGCGATCACCTGCGCCCCCGGCAGGTCCCGGGACAGCCGCCCGCCCTCCGCGTACCCGGCCGCGCAGATCAGCAGCGCCACGAACAGATAGAGATCGGCGACGGTCGGCCGGCCGTGGCTCTGCAGCAGGGTGAACGCGATCACCGCCGCCGCCCCGGCCAGCGCGGCACCCCAGAACGCCCGGGACGGCCGGCGGCCGGTGCGCCAGGCCGCGAACACCGCCGTGGCCAGCGGCAGCATGCCGATCACCACCGCCGAGTGCGCCGTCGAGGACATCCGCAGGGCGAGCGTGGTGAGCAGCGGGAAGCCCAGCACGCAGCCCGCCGAGACCACCAGCAGTCCGGGCCACTGCCGCCGCGTCGGCAGCGGGGCCCGGACGGCCACCAGGTAGAGCACGGCGAGCACGCCCGCGAGGGCCCCGCGCAGCCCCGTCGCGGTCCACGGGCCAAAGCCGGTCAGGGCCCACGCGGTGGCCGGGAAGCTGAACGAGAAGGAGAGCACCCCGAGCGCGGCCAGCGCGGTGCCGGGAGTGGAGGAGGTCCGCGGTGCTACCGCGACCGGAAGAGTAGCGCTATCTTGTGCTGTCATGAACGAGCGTAGCAGTGTGGCCGAACTCGCCGAAAGACTGCGGCGGGAGGTCGAGCGCTACCCGGAAGGAAGAAAGCTGCCGTCCAGCCGGGCGCTCGTCGAACGCCACCAGGTCAGCCCGGTGACGGTCTCTCGGGCGATCGCGGTGCTCGCGGCGGAGGGGCTGGTGGTCTCCCGGCCCGGCGCCGGCGTGTTCCGGTCCGCCGCCTTCGCCGCGGCCCCCGCCGTCCCGGCCGCACCGGCCGCCCGCCCCGGCGACCTCTCCTGGCAGGAGATCGCCCTCAGCGCCGACTCCGGCCCGCGCGACCTCCTGGCCGCCCCGGTGTTCGCCACCCTCAACGTGCCCCCGCCCGACGTCATCGACCTCAACAGCGGCTACCCGCACGCCTCCCTGCTCCCCGAACGCCTGCTCGCCGCCGCCCTCGCCCGGGCCGGACGGCGCCCCGGCGCCTGGGACCGCCCGCCCACCGACGGCCTCACCGAACTGCGCGGCTGGTTCGCCCGCGACATCGGCGGCACCGGCGGGCCGATCGGCGCCGGCGATGTCCTGATCACCGCCGGCGGGCAGAGCGGGCTCACCGTCGCCCTGCGCTCGCTCGCCGCGCCCGGCGCGCCCGTCCTCGTGGAGTCACCGACGTACCCGGGCATCCTCGCGGTCGCCCGGGCGGCCGGGCTGCGGCCCGTCCCCGTCCCGATCGACGCCGACGGCGTCCGCACCGACCTGCTGGCCGCCGCCTTCGAGGCCACCCGGGCGCGGGTCTTCATCTGCCAGCCGCTGTTCCAGAACCCGACCGGCGCGGTGCTCTCCCCCGCGCGGCGCGACGAGGTGCTGCGGATCGCCCGGGCGGCGGGCGCGTTCGTCGTCGAGGACGACTTCGCCCGGCTGCTCGCCCACGCCGACGCCCCCGCGCTGCCGCGCCCGCTCGCCGCCGACGACCAGGACGGGGTCGTGGTGCACCTGCGCTCGCTCACCAAGGCCACCTCCCCGAACCTGCGGGTCGGCGCCCTCACCGCCCGCGGGCCCGCCCTGCAGCGGCTGCGGGCCACCCAGGTGGTGGACAGCTTCTTCGTGCCCCGGCCGCTCCAGGAGGCGACGCTGGAACTGGTCGCCGACCCCGGCTGGGCCCGCCACCTGCGCGCCCTCGGCGCCGAACTCCGGGACCGCCGCACCGCCATGGTCGCTGCCCTGCACCGTGAGCTTCCCGGCCTGCTCGGCGCTTACCGCCCCGGCGGCTACCACCTGTGGGTCCGCCTCCCGGACGGCACCGACGACGGCGCCCTCACCGGCGCCGCCCTGCGCGCCGGGGTCCTGGTCACCCCCGGCCGCCCGTACCACTCCGCCGAACCCCCGGCCCCCCACCTCCGCCTCAGCTACGCCGCCGCAGAAAGCCCCGCCCACACCGCCGAGGGCATCCACCGCCTCCGGCTGGCGTACGAACAGACGGTGAGCTGACGGGCCCGCCCAAAGGAAGCCGTTACCCCCGCCTCTGCCCCGCGCAGCGGAACCCTCAGCGCCGGTACCCCGCCATCCGCTCCAACCGGGCGATGCGTTCCGCCATCGGCGGGTGGGTCGAGAACAGCCTCGCGCCGGCCTCGCCCGGGCGGAAGGGGCTGGCGATCATCATGTGGCTCGCCGTCTGCAGCTGTGGCTCCGGCGGAAGGGGCAGCTGACGCGTGCCCACCTCCAGCTTCCGCAGTGCGCTGGCCAGCGCCAGCGGGTCGCCCGTGATCCGGGCGCCGTCGGCGTCGGCCTGGTACTCGCGGGAGCGGCTGACCGCCAGCTGGATCAGCCCCGCGGCCAGCGGCCCGAGGATCATGATCGCGAGCATCCCGAACAGGCCGGGCCCGTCGTCGTCCTCGCTGCGCCCGAACGGGATCAGCCAGGCGAAGTTCACCAGGAACATCACCACCGAGGCGAGCGCCCCGGCGACCGAGGAGATCAGGATGTCCCGGTTGTAGACGTGGCTCAGCTCGTGCCCGAGCACGCCCCGCAGCTCGCGTTCGTCGAGCAGCTGCAGAATTCCGTCGGTGCAGCACACGGCCGCGTTGCGCGGGTTGCGGCCGGTGGCGAAGGCGTTGGGGGCAGGGGTCGGTGAGATGTAGAGGCGGGGCATCGGCTGGCGGGCCGAGGTCGAGAGCTCGCGGACGATCCGGTAGAGCTGCGGCGCCTCGATCTCGCTGACCGGCCGGGCCCGCATCGCCCGCAGTGCGAGCTTGTCGCTGTTCCAGTAGGCGTAGGCGTTGGTCCCGACGGCGACCAGCAGGGCGACCACGAGGCCCGTTCGGCCGAAGAAGCTGCCGATCACCAGGATCAGCGCCGAGAGGCCGCCGAGCAGGACGGCGGTCCTCAGTCCGTTGTGCCGGCGGTGCACGTCAGGCCCTCCAATGGTGCGGTGGGGAAGCCCTTTCTGCCTCGTCCCTCTTGCCCGGTCAACGGGTGGGGGCCTGGGCCTTGTTCCCTTGTGACCGGCGTGACACCGCCGCACCCGCCCGCCGGCGGTTCAGAAGAGGCTGCCGCCGGCCACCTGGAGGACGAGCTGCGGGGCGACCGAGAGGACCACGGCGGCGGAGGCGGTGAGCCCCAGCGTGGCGGTCAGGCTCACCGGCAGCCGGCGCTCGACGGCGGCCTCGCCGGCCGGTTCGTCCGCCGCCGGGGCGAACAGCCGGGCCGTCCACAGCAGGTAGTAGTACAGCGCGACGACCACGTTGACGGCCATCACGACCGCCAGCCACCCGAGCCCGGCGTCGACGGCCGCGCGGAACACGACCACCTTGCCGAACAGGCCGATCACGCCCGGCGGCAGCCCGGCCAGGCTGAGCAGGAAGAAGGCGAGCGCCAGCGCCGTCCAGCGGCGGCGGGCGAACAGGCCACGGAAGTCGTCCACGCTGGTCCCGGCCCGGCGGCCGACGGCGGCGACCACACCGAACGCGCCGAGGTTCACCACGCCGTAGATCAGCGCGTACGCGGCGGTGGCGCCGAGCGGGTCGCTGCCGGTGGGCGCGTAGCCGGCGGCGGCGAGCGGCACCAGCAGGTACCCGGCCTGGCCGACCGAGGACCAGGCGAGCAGCCGCACCGCGCTGTACCGGGTGTCGAAGCGCTGGCGCAGCGCGCCGACGTTGCCGACGGTCATGGTGACGGCTGCCAGGACCGCGAGCACCAGGCCCCAGGTGTGCGCGTACGGGCGGAACGCGACGGTGGTGGCGAGCGCCAGGCCGGAGAGGCCGGCGCCCTTGCCGACCACCGAGAGGTAGCCGGCCACCGGGAGCGGCGCGCCGGTGTAGGTGTCGGGCACCCAGAAGTGGAACGGGACGGCGGCCACCTTGAAGGCGAAGCCGACCAAGGTCAGGACGGCGCCCGCCTCGGCCAGCGGCTTGAGCTGCCCGGGGGCGTGCTCCAGGCCCTGGGCGATGGCGCCGAGGTGCAGGCTGCCGCTCGCCGCGTAGACGAAGCCGATGCCGAGCAGCATCACGGCGGTCGCGGTGACGGAGGAGACGAAGAACTTCAGCGCGGCCTCGGCGCCCCGGCCGTCCCGGCGCAGCGCGACCAGCGCGAAGGCGGGCAGCGAGGCCACCTCCAGGGCGATCACCATGGTGGCGAGGTCGCGGGAGGCGGGCAGCAGGGCGGCGCCGGTGGCGCTGGAGAGCAGCAGGAACCAGTACTCGCCGCCCGGCAACCCCGCGGCGGAGCCGTTAGTCGATGCTGCGTCGTCGACCGTGTGCGCGGAGAGCAGCGCGGCGATCAGCGCGCCGCCGAGCGCGAGCAGCTGGAACACCAGGGCGAAGTGGTCCGCGACGTAGGAGCAGCCGCCCGCGGCGGAGCCGCTGATGCCTGGAGTGTCAGTGACGCCTGCTACGTTCTGCGCACAGAACGTCGCCCGGGGTGATCCCCCGGTGAGGGGGAGGAGCGAGATGAGCGCGAGGGCGAGTCCGGCCGCGGTGAGGCGGCCGAGCCACTTCTTGTGGCGCCCGGGCAGGAACAGGTCGGTGACCAGCACCGCGAGGGCGGCCACGGCGGCGATCAGCGGGGGCGCGATCGCCACCCAGTCCACGGACTGGATCAGGCTGCCCGGATTGGCTACGGCGAGGGAGGTCACAGTGTGCTGCCCCGTGAAGTGAGGTCCGAGTGCGGCGAGCCGGTCTCCGAGCATGTCAGCCACCTCCGAGGAGGTGCTTGACGGCGGGATCGGAGAGGCCGAGCAGGAGCGCGGGCCAGAGGCCGGCGAGCAGGGTGAGGGCGGCCAGTGGCGTCCAGCTGACGGCCTCGTAGGGGCGCAGGTCGGCCAGTTCGGCCACCGGCGCGGGCTGCTTGGGATCGCCCATGCAGACGCGCTTGACGACGATCAGCAGGTACGCGGCGGTGAGGAGGGTGCCGAGACCGGCCAGGACCATGTAGGTGACGAACGCGGGGCGCGACAGACCGCCGGCCGGGTCGAACGCGCCGAACATGGCGAGCAGCTCGCCCCAGAAGCCGGCCAGCCCGGGCAGGCCGAGGCTGGCGACGGCGGCGAAGGCGAGCAGTGCGCCGATCCGCGGTGCCCGCCCGTAGAGGGCGGCACCGGTACTGCCGGACAGGGTGTCGAGGTCCGCGGTGCCGTAGCGGTCCTTGAGGGCGCCGACGAGGAAGAACAGCAGGCCGGTGATCAGACCGTGCGCGATGTTGGCGAACAGCGCGCCGTTGACGCCCACCGGGGTCAGGGAGGCGATGCCCAGCAGGACGAAGCCCATGTGGCCGACGGAGGAGTACGCGATCAGGCGCTTGAGGTCGCCCTTGGATCCGGGGCGGGCGAGCGCGAGGCAGGCCAGCGAGCCGTAGACGATGCCGACGGCGGCGAACGCGCCCAGGTAGGGGGCGAGCGTCGTGGTGCCGCCGGGCACGATCGGAAGGAGGACGCGGACCAGACCGTACGTACCCATCTTCAGCAGCACGCCGGCGAGCAGCACCGAGCCGACCGTCGGGGCGGCGGTGTGCGCGTCGGGGAGCCAGCTGTGCAGCGGCCAGGCCGGGGCCTTGACCGCGAGGCCGATCATGATCGCCAGCGCGGCGATCACCTGGGTGGTGTGGCTCAGGCCGCTGCCGTGCGCGGTTGCCAGGGCCTGCATGTCGAAGGTGCCCGCCTTGCTGCCGATCAGCAGGAAGCCGAGCAGCATCACGGCCGAACCGAGCAGCGTGTACAGGATGAACCGGTTGGCGGAGGGCACCTTCGCACCGCTCCCCCAGCGGGCGATCAGGAAGTACATCGGGATCAGCACGATCTCGAAGGCCAGGAAGAAGAGCACGAGGTCCAGCACCGCGAAGGTGGCGAGCATGCCGACTTCGAGGAGGAGGAACAGCCCGACGAAGGCCTTCGCCGACGGGCGGTGCACATCAGGGGCTCCGCCCCGGGCTTCCCCGTCCGGCAGGCGCTTCTCCGAGTACAGCGCGCAGAGGAAGGTGAGGAGCGCGGTGAGCACGATCAGCGGCAGCGAGACGCCGTCCACACCGAGGTGGAAGCGCACGTGGATGGCCGGGATCCAGGACACGTCGGTGGTGGCCTGCATCCAGTCCGGACGGCTGCGGTCGAAGCCGGCGGCCAGCGCGATGCTGAGCAGGAACACCGCGCCGGTGACGACGGAGTTCAGCCGCAGCGCGCGCCGGTCGGCAATGCCCGTGTCCGGGCCGAAGACCGGCGCCAGGGTGAGGGCGGCGCCGAGCAGCGGCAGCACCAGGAGGGCGATGAGGACCGCGTTCATCGGGGGCTCCTACGTGCGGCGGTCGGGGGGAGGGACAGGACGGGGAACGGCATCCGCTACACCGCCACCAGGACGGCCAGCAGGACGACGCAGGCGAGCAGCGCGCTGAGGTACGTCTGCGCGTTGCCGGTCTGCGCGAGCCGGACGGCCCGGCCGAGCAGGTTGGCACCGGCCCCGCTGCCGCGGACGTACGTCTCGACGACCTCGCGGTCGAGGAAGCGGACCAGCCGGGCGGCGCCGACCACCGGGCGGACGAAGAGCGCGCTGTAGAGCCGGTCCACGCCGAAGCCGTGCCGGGCCGGGCCGAACAGCGGGCCGAGCAGGGTGCGCCCGGGGTCGGCGGCGATCACCTCGGCGGCCGGGGCTCCGGCCTGCTCGGGCACCCGGCCCACCCCGGCGGGGGAGGGCCGGCCAGCACCGAGCCGTGCGGTGGCGGAGCGCCAGGCGCCGTACGCCAGCAGCACGCCGACCACCGCGAGCCCGGTGCCGGTGACGGCGGTGACGCCGGACGGGCGCAACGAGCCGCCGTCCAGCAGCGCGGGCAGCCAGTCGGAGCGCAGCCCGGCGACGCCGAAGCCCATGGTCGGGATCGCCAGCACCCAGAGCGGCCAGCGCATCGCGGGCGGCTCGGCGGTGGCCGGGTCGGCCTCGTCGAGCTCGGGCGAGTACGGCGCGTCGGCCTCGTGGTCGGCCGCCGGCGCTTCCACGGCGGCCACGGCCGGGCTGTGGAAGGCGAGCAGGAAGAGCCGGGTGGCGTACGCGGCGGTGAGCAGGGCCGTCAACGCGGCCGAGATCAGCACGATCCACCCGGCCGCCTCGGGGACGGCCGAGGCCGGGCCGAGGCCGTTGGTCATCGCCTCGCCGTTGGCGGCGTGCTCGGCGGCGGTGAGCACCGCCTCCTTGCTGAAGAAGCCGGCGAACGGCGGCAGCCCGACCAGGGCGACCAGCGCGATGCCCATCGTCCAGTAGGCGTCCGGCACGCGCTTGCGCAGCCCGGGGATCCGGGACATCGCGGAGATCGAGTTGGTGTGCGCGGCGTGGATCACCACACCGGCGGCCAGGAACAGCAGCGCCTTGAACGCGCCGTGGCTGACCAGGTGGAAGACGGAGGCCTCACGGTCGCCGCTGGCCAGCGCGCCGGCCATGTAGCCGAGCTGGCCGACGGTCGAGTAGGCCAGCACCCGCTTGAGATCGTCCTGGGCGAGCGCGCAGAGCGCCGAGCCGATCATCGTCACGGCGGCCATCACGGCGAGCACCACCAGCGCCGCGCCGGACAGCAGGAACACCGGCAGCAGCCGGGCGACCAGGTAGATACCGGCCGCGACCATGGTGGCCGCGTGGATCAGCGCGGAGACCGGCGTCGGACCGGCCATCGCGTCCGGGAGCCAGGTGTGCAGCGGGAACTGCGCGCTCTTGCCCGCCACCCCGGCGAGCAGAAGCAGCGCGATCAGCGTCGGGTGGCCGAGCTTCCCGTCGGTGGCGGCGGCCAGCACGTCCGGGATCCGGAAGCTGCGGGCGTCGGCGCCGAGCAGGAAGATCCCGAACAGGAAGGGCACGTCGCCGAGCTTGGTGACCAGGAAGGCCTTCAGCGAGGCCGAGCGGGCGTCCGCGGTCTCCCAATGGTGGCCGATCAGGAAGTACGAGCAGATGCCCATGACCTCCCAGCCGACCAGCAGCACGATCAGGTCGCCCGAGTAGACGACCAGGAACATCGCCGCGGTGAACAGCGAGACCAGCGCCGCGTACGAGGGGTAGCGCGGGTCCTCCTTCAGGTACGCGGTCGAGTAGACCTGGACACAGGTGGCGACCAGGCCGACCAGCACGGAGATCAGCGAGCTGAAGCCGTCCAGGTGGATGGCCAGCGCGATGTCCGGGCCGCCGGTCGGGGTGAGCCGGGTGGCGGCGTCGAGCGCCTGGCCGGTGCCGAGCTGGAGCGCGACCACCAGGGCGAGCACGGCCGAGACGGCGACCGGCACGATCGCCAGCGGCCGGGCCAGGCCGGGCGCCTTCTTGCCGGCGGCCAGGGTGGCGGCGGCGCCGAGCGCGAGCAGCGCGGGGACGAGGGCGGGCAGGGCGAGGTTCATGCGGCGGCCTGGCCCTTCAGCGCCTCGGCTCCGGCCGGGGGCTCCTCGGCCAGCAGCTCGGCCGGGTCGCCGAGCGCGGTGGCCCGGTCGATGTCCGCGGTGCCCCGGGCCCGGAACAGCAGCAGGACGATGGCGAGCCCGAGGCCGATCTCGGCGGCGGCGATGGTGATGGTGAACAGGGTGAGCGCCTGGCCGGCGTGCAGCGAGTCCCGCAGCCAGGCGTCGAAGGCGACGAGATTCAGGTTGACGGCGTTGAGCATCAGCTCGACGGACATCAGCACGAGGATGGCGTTGCGCCGGGCGAGCACGCCGTACACGCCGACGCTGAACAGCAGCGCGGCGAGGACGACGGGGTAGGCGAGGTGCATCAGCCCTCCTGCTCAGAGGTCGACGAGGCCGGAGCGTCCGAAGCTGCCGGCGCAACAGGAGCGGCTGGCTTGGGCGCGGTCGCGGCGACGGTCCCGTTCGAGCCGACCGGCCGTCCGGCCCGCAGCTTGCCGGCCCGCGGCGCCGGCACCCGCAGCTTCGACCCGCGCGACAGCACGATCGCGCCGACCAGCGCGGCCAGCAGCAGCACGGACAGCGCCTCGAAGGGCAGCACCCAGGTCCGGAACAGGCTCGCCCCGGTGACGGCGGCCGAACCGCCGCCCGCGCCGAGGTCGATCCAGGAGGTCCGGAAGGCGTCGACGACCAGCGTCACGAGCGTCCCGGCGGAGGCCAGCGCCACCGCCAGGGCGACCCAGCGGTTCTTCGAGTCGGCGTCCGGCGAGCGCCCGATCGGCGCCTTGGTGAGCATGAGCCCGAACAGCACCAGGACGATCACCGAGCCGAGGTAGATCAGCACCTGCACCCAGGCGATGAACTCGGCGGTGAGCAGCAGGAACTCGATCGCCAGCCCGCCGAGCGCGACCACCAGCCAGAGCGCGGCGTGCACCAGCTGCTTGGTGCTGACGGCGACGACGGCCGAGCCGAGCACGGCGATGCCGACCAGGAGGAAGACGATCTCCACCCCGGTGGGGGACAGGAACGAACGGGCGGCCGGCTCCAGCGAGCCGGTCGCCGCGAGCAGGGCGGCGCTACTCATGCGTCGTCACCCTTCTCCTCGACAGCGACAGCGGCAGCAGCAGCGGCAGCGGCAGCGGCAGCCAGCTTGTCCGCCGCCTTGCGTGCGGTGGCGATCTCCTTGGGCTCCTCGGCCGCCGGGTCCAGCGCCGGCGGCGCCGGGACGGTCCACATCCACTCGCGGAGCTTCTCCCGCTCGTGGGTCAGCTCCAGGATGTCCGTCTCCGCGTACTCGAACTCCGGCGACCAGAACAGCGCGTCGAACGGGCACACCTCGATGCAGATCCCGCAGTACATGCAGAGCGAGAAGTCGATCGCGAAGCGGTCCAGCACGTTGCGGGTGCGGGCGCGCGCGTTCGGATCGGCGGCCGGCAGCGTCTCCTTGTGGGAGTCGATGTAGATGCACCAGTCCGGGCACTCGCGCGCGCAGAGCATGCACACCGTGCAGTTCTCCTCCAGCAGCGCGATCACGCCGCGCGAACGCGGCGGCAGCACCGGCTGCACGTCGGGGTACTGCGCGGTGACGCTCTTCTTCGTCATCGTCCGCAGAGTCACGGCCAGGCCCTTGGCAAGGCCGGCGCCGGGAAAGCTCATGCGCCCACCTCGCTGCGCTCGGCAGGGGCATTCGCCCACACGCACCTAACGATGATTCGCTCGCTTCGCTCGCTCATGAGATCGCCACCTTGATGATGCCGGTGAGGGCCAGCTGGACCAGGGCCAGCGGGATCAGCACGGTCCACGCGAAGCGCATCAGCTGGTCCTCGCGCAGCCGCGGGTAGGTCACCCGCAGCCAGATCACGACGAAGGACAGCGCGAAGGTCTTCAGGATCGTCCAGAGCCAGCCGAGCTGGTCCGGCAGCGGGCCGTGCCAGCCGCCCAGGAAGAGCACGGTGGTAAGCCCGGCCACCACCAGGATGCCCACGTACTCGGAGAGCAGGAAGAGCGCGAAGCGCAGGCCGGTGTACTCGGTGTACGCGCCGAAGATGATCTCCGAGTCGGCCACCGGCATGTCGAACGGCGGGCGCTGGAGCTCGGCCAGACCGGCCGTGAAGAACACGAACGCGCCGATGAGCTGCCACGGGAGCCAGTACCACTGCCAGGCGTCGACGATCCCCGGCAGCGACAGGGTGCCGGCGGCCATCGCCACCGAGGCCGCGGCCAGCACCATCGGCAGCTCGTACGACATCAGCTGGGCGGCCGTGCGCAGACCGCCGAGCAGCGAGAACTTGTTCGCCGAGGCCCAGCCGGCCATCAGCTTGCCGATCACGCCGACGCCCATCACGGCCAGCACGAAGAACAGGCCTGCGTCGATCGCCTGGCCGACGAAGCCGTCCGGTCCGATCGGGATCGCCAGCAGCACGAAGAGGTACGGCAGCAGCGAGACGGCGGGCGCCAGCTGGAAGATCCGGCGGTCCGCCCCGGCGGGGACGATGTCCTCCTTCTGCGCGAACTTCACGCCGTCGGCGACGAGCTGCGCCCAGCCGTGGAAGCCGCCCGCGTACATCGGGCCGAGCCGGCCCTGCATGTGCGCCATGACCTTGTGCTCGGTCTGGCCGATGACCAGCGGGAAGGTGAGGAAGACAACGAGCGTCGCGACGCAGCGCAGCACCGTGTCGAGCAGGTTCACGCGCCGTCTCCGTCCTGGTCGGTCGGGCCGGCCGGGCCGGCCGACGTCTCGTCCTTCTTCTCGGCCGGAGCCTCAGCCGGAGCCTCG
Organism: Kitasatospora aureofaciens; assembly: GCF_019192735.1. Lineage (GTDB taxonomy): Bacteria > Actinomycetota > Actinomycetes > Streptomycetales > Streptomycetaceae > Kitasatospora > Kitasatospora aureofaciens_A. Next base: position 60,265 of record NZ_JAHTKP010000003.1, on the reverse strand, counting down.
GACGAGGCCTCGGACGACGCCTCGGCGGGCTTCTCGTCGTGCGCCGGCACCGGGTTGTGCCAGGGCGCGTCCGACGACCGGGTCCGCGCGGGAGCCGGGCGCTCGGCCTTGGGCTCCTCGGCCGCAGGAGCCGCAGAAGTCTCCTCAGCCGCCTGGCTGACCGACCCGTCGGACACCGACCGGGTCCGCCGCGGACGGTCCGCCCGCACAGCGGGAGTCTCCCCGGCCGCAGGAGTCCCCTCAGCCGCAGGAGCTGCAGGAGCCTCGCCAGCCGCCTGGCTCGCCGACCCCTCCGCCACCGACCGCGTCCGCCGCGGACGGTCCGCCCGCACGGGCGCACCCTCGCCGGCGGCAGCCGCCCCAGCCGCCCCAGTGGCAGCAGCGGCACCGGCAGCTGCCGCCCGCGGCGTCCGCGCCGCCGCGCCCGCCGCCCGCGCACCGCGCGCAGGCCGTTCGGCGACCGGCGGCAGGGTGCCCTTGAGCGGCCCCCACTCGTTCGGGTCCGGCACACCGGCCGGCTGGATCTTGCGCCGGGTCGGCCCGTCGCCGTGATCCGACTCGCCCGGCTCCTTGGCGCCCGGCCAGGCCTTGGCGACGCGGGCCGCGAGCACGAACTCCTTGCGCAGCGGGTGCCCCTCGAAGCCGTCCGGCAGCAGCAGGATGGCCAGGTGGGGGTGCCCGGGGAAGTCGATGCCGAACATCTCGTGGGTCTCGCGCTCGTGCCACGCGGCACCGGCGTACACCGCCACGGCGGTCGGCAGCGCGGCCTTGTCGCGCGGCACCCGGGTGCGCACCGCCAGGTGGCGTACCGCGTGCCCGTCGGCGGAGGCCAGGTGCGCGACCACGGAGAAGCCGTCGGCCAGCTCGTCGACGGCGCTCAGCCAGTCGAAGAAGCCCAGGCCCAGCACGTCGCGCGCGCTGGTGAGCGCCTCGATCCAGTGCTCGGCCGGCACGTCGACGGTGATCAGCCCGTATGCCTCGGCGCCGGTCGCCCACTCCCCGACCGACGCCGCGTACTGCTCGGCGGAAGTCACGAGGCTCCCCCTTCCGAAGAGCCCGGCCCCGCCACCAGCGGGCGGCGCAGCGCCGCGGCGGGGGCGGTGTAGCGGTCGGGCAGCGACTCGGCGGCGATCTTCTCCTGCAGCTTGAGGATGCCCTGGAGCAGCGCCTCGGGCCGGGGCGGGCAGCCGGGCACGTAGACGTCGACCGGGATGATCTGGTCCACGCCCTTGGTCACCGAGTACGAGTCCCAGTAGGGGCCGCCGGAGTTGGAGCAGGCGCCGAAGGAGATGACGTACTTCGGCTCGGGCATCTGCTCGTAGAGGCGCTTGATGGCAGGCGCCATCTTGTCGGTCACCGTCCCCGAGACGATCATCAGATCGGCCTGTCGGGGGCCGGGGGCGAACGGAATGACACCCATCCGGATGAAGTCGTGCTTGGCCATGGACGCCGCGATGAACTCGATCGCGCAGCAGGCCAGCCCGAAGTTGAAGCACCAGAGGCTGTACCGGCGGCCCCAGTTGAGCACGACCTTGACCGGGTCCGGCGCGAGCCGGGCCAGCGGGCCGATGCCGCGCCGCTCGACGGCGCCGGGGCGCGACGGGTCCGGGAGGCCGAGCGGAACCGGTCCGCCCGGGACGGCGTGCGAGTGGTTGTGCGTCACGTCCATTCCAGAACGCCCTTCTTCCAGGCGTAGAGCAGCCCGACCGCGAGGAAGCCGATGAAGAGGAACATCTCGATCAGCGTCCCTGCGCCGTACCCGGCGGTGGCGAAGACGGTCGCCCACGGGAACAGGTAGATCGCGTCGACTGCGAAGATCACGTACAGGAAGGCGTACACGTAGTAGCGGATCTGGGTGTGCGCCCAGTCCTCCCCCACCGGGTCCACGCCGCACTCGTAGGTCAGGAGTTTCTCGGGCGAGTACACCACCGGGCGCAGGAGCCGGTTGGTGGTGAACGCCACGGCGACGAAGAGCACGCCGACGACGGCGAGCAGACCCATCGCGGCGTACGCGTCGAAGTAGCCGCCGCCGACCGCCGGGTCGGCCGCGACGGCAGCCGCCTGCTGCCCCTCCATGCCTTCGCCCTCCACATCGGCCGTGAACCACCCCTCAAGGCAGTTCTACGACGTTTCTTTGCACGGTCATAACCATGGCCAATGCGTGAGTCTAAGGGGACGGCTCGGCTCCCCCCGAACCCTGCCCGCTCCGCAAGACACCACGTGGACACCCGGTGGCCGTCCGGGTGCCGCCCGGCACTCCGCGGCAGGGTGGGGATAACCCCCGCCCGAGGAGATGTATCACCCCCATGGCACCGACCGCCCCGGGTTCGGGAAGCTTGGATCACCAGCTCGACCACGAGGGACGGTAGATCCAGATGAAGCCTGTGCACCGGCGCGCCGTCGCCGCCGTCAAGGAGCAGGACGCGCGGATGGAGCGCGCCCCGCTGTACGGCGCCCGGATGTGGCGGCAGGCCGGGCAGCTGATGCTCAACCTGCCGCTCGGCATCGCCGGGTTCGTCTTCGCCGTCGCCATGCTCGCGATCGGCCTGGGCCTGTCCGTGACGGTGATCGGCCTGCCGCTGCTGGCCGCCGGGCTGGCCGGCTGCCGCGGCCTCGGTGGGCTGGCCCGCCGCCGGGCCCGGGCGGCGTACGGGTCGGAGATCGGCGACCCGGAGCCGGTGCCCCGGCGCCGTCCCGGCCTCGCCGGCTTCTCGATCGCCAACCTGACCGACCTGCTGAACTGGCGCTCGGCGCTCTACAACGTGCTGCTGCTGCCGTGGGGTCTGCTGAGCTTCACCGTGACGCTGGTCAGCACCATCGTGCTCTGGCCGGTGCTGCCGTGGGTCACCCGCTTCCTGGCCGCCGTGGACCGGATCCTGGTCGAGGCGCTGCTCTCCCCGGGCGCCCTGTCCGAGCGCGTCCGCGAGCTGGAGGAGGACCGCGGCACCGTGGTCGACGCCGCCGCCGCCGACCTGCGCCGGATCGAACGCGACCTGCACGACGGCGCCCAGGCCCGGCTGGTCGCCCTGGCGATGGACCTCGGCATGGCCAAGGAGCGCCTGCGCGAGGTGGAGACCCCGGAGGACATGGCCGCCGCCGCGACGATGGTCGACAACGCGCACGGCGAGGTGAAGCTGGCCCTGCGGGAGCTGCGCGACCTGGCCCGCGGCATCCACCCGGCGGTGCTCACCGACCGCGGCCTGGACGCGGCCCTCTCCGCGGTGGCCGCCCGCTGCACCGTCCCCGACGGGGTCAGGGTGAACGTCGGGCTGCGCGGCCCGGACGGGGTGGCCGAGCGCCCGGACTCGGCGGTCGAGGGCATCGCCTACTTCACGGTCAGCGAGCTGCTGACCAACGTGTCCAAGCACGCCGGCGCCCGAACCGCCTCCGTGGAGGTGTGGCGCTCCGACGACCAGCTGATGCTCCTGGTCCAGGACGACGGCAAGGGCGGCGCGGCGGCCTACCCGGGCGGCGGCCTGGCCGGGCTGGCCGAGCGGGTGCAGGCGGTGGACGGGGTGTTCCTGGTGGAGAGCCCGGCGGGCGGCCCGACCACCGTCACCGTCGAGCTGCCCTGGCACACCCGCCACACCCGCCGCTGAGCCCACCGAGGGAACAGAAAGGCGCCGGGACCTCGTCGAGGCAGCGACGAGGTCCCGGCGCCGCACCAGTACGGCGGCCGGCCCGCGGAACCCTTGCGCGGCGTGCGGCCCGGCCGCCGTACCGGGATCTGACGGGATCTAGGAGGTCGTCTCCAGCGTGCCGAGGGTGACGTCGGCCGTCTGGGTGTTGCCGTCCCGGGTGTAGGTCACGGTGACCTTGCTGCCCGGGGTCAGCGAGGCGAGCGCGGTGGTGAGGGCGTTCAGCGAGTCGACCGGGGTGTCGCCGATCTTGGTGATGACGTCCCCGGCCTGGAGCCTCGCCGAGGCGGCCGGGCCGCCGGGGGTGACCGCCACGATGACCGCGCCGGCCGGCTGGAACTGCTGGTTGAAGCTGGTCCGGGCGGTGATGCCGAGCGCGGCCCGGCCGGAGTTGGTGACCTTGCCCTGCTTGATCAGCTGGTCGGCGATGTTGGTGATGGTGGACGCCGGGATGGCGAAGCCGATGCCGGGCGCGGCGGCGCCGTTGGCCTGCGGCTCGGCCGCGGCGAGGGTGTTGATGCCGATCACCTGGCTGTCCAGGTTGACCAGGGCACCACCGCTGTTGCCGGGGTTGATCGCGGCCGAGGTCTGCACCATGTTGCCGATGGTGGCGCCCGGCGAGCCGGCGCCCCTGGGCTCGGAGACGGTCCGCCCGGTGGCCGACACGATGCCCTGGGTGACGCTGCTGGAGAGCCCGAGCGGGCTGCCCATGGCCAGCGTGATCTGGCCGAGCTGGACCTTGCCCGAGTCGCCGAAGGCGGCCGGCTTGAGGCCGCTCGGCGGGCTGCTGAGCTTGATCACCGCAAGGTCGGAGTCCGGGTAGCTGCCGACCAGGGAGGCGTCCAGCGACTTGGTGCTGTTGGCCAGGGTGACGGCGAAGGTGGTCGCGGTGCCGACCACGTGGGCGTTGGTGACGATGTCGCCCTTGTCGTCGTAGACGATCCCGGAGCCGAGGCTCTCGCCGGTGGTGATCTGCACCACGGAGGGCAGCACGTCGGCGATCACCTTCTGGTACGCATCCTGCAACTGGTTGCCGCTCGCGGGCGGGGCCGAGGCCGGCGAGGCGGGCTTGGGCGCGCCGGAGGAGGCGGCCGGGGAGCCGGAGGAGGACAGGGAGGAGGACGAGCCGCTGCTGCACCCTGCCAGGGCGGTCAGCGCGACGACCGCGACCGGGGTGAGCAGCCGTCCCTGGATCGCCTTCGGCCCGGTGGGCCGCGGCCCGGCCGGGAGGGGGCGGTTGTGTTCCTTCTTTCGGCTCACCTTGGCTGCCTCCGATTCGTCACCAGGCCGAGAGCACAGAAATCTTTGTCAGCATTTCACCAATTTGTCCGAATTGATGGCTCGACTCGCCCGATCGTGGCGACCGAACCGGGACGGCCTAGGATCGGGCCATGACCTGGTTGATCACCGGCGGTGCCGGATACATCGGCGGACACGTCGTCCGTCAGTTGCTCGACGCGGGCGAACGCGTGGCCGTCCTGGACGACCTCAGCACCGGCGACGCCTCCCGGCTGCCGGCCGGCGTGGCCCTGGTCGAGGGTTCCACCTTGGACCGCGCCGCCCTGGATGCCGCGATCCGCACGCACGAGGTCGAGGGTGTCCTGCACTTCGCTGCGAAGAAGCAGGTCGGCGAGTCGGTCGAGAAGCCGTTCTTCTACTACCGAGAGAACATGATCGGCCTGCAGACCGTGCTGGAGGCCGCCGCCGAGGGAGGCGTCAAGCGCTTCCTCTTCTCTTCCTCCGCCGCGGTCTACGGCATGCCGGACGTCGACCTGGTCACCGAGTCCACCCCGTGCGCCCCGATGAGTCCGTACGGCGAGACCAAGCTGGCCGGCGAATGGCTGGTCGCCGCGGCCGGCCAGGCCTACGGGATGTCCACCGTGGCCCTGCGCTACTTCAACGTGGCCGGCGCCGCCTCGCCGGAGCTCTCCGACGCCGGGGTGTTCAACCTGATCCCGATGGTCTTCGAGCGGCTCACCGCCGGTCAGGCGCCGCGGATCTTCGGCGGCGACTACCCGACCCCGGACGGCACCTGCGTCCGCGACTTCATCCACGTCTCCGACATCGCCTCGGCCCACGTGGCCGCCGCCAAGCGGCTCGCCGCCGACCCGGCCGGGGCGACCTCGCTGGTGCTCAACATCGGCCGCGGCGAGGGCGTCAGCGTCAAGGAGATGCTTGAGGTGATCGGCAAGGTCACCGGCTACGACACCACTGCCGAGGTGACCCCGCGCCGCCCCGGCGACCCGGCCCGGGTGGTGGCCTCCGCCGACCTGATCCGGCGCGAGCTTGGCTGGAGCGCGCGCCACGGCGTGGAGGAGATGGTCGCCTCCGCGTGGGAGGGCTGGTGCAGCCGCCACCCCGAGGCCCGCAAGGCCTGAGGCCCGTCCTGACCCCGCACCACCGGCACGGCGGTGTCCGCCCCACTCAGTGGGCGGGCACCGCCGTGCCGTAGAAGGCGTCCAGCGCGTACACGCAGCGGTCCTTGGAGCCGACGAAGACCCGCCCGCCGACCGCCACCGGGGAGCCGGTGAGCTCGCCCTTGGTGCCGAGCTCCCAGCGCAGCTGACCGCTCGCCAGGTCCACGGTGTGCAGCGAGTGGTCCCGGCTGCCGAGGTGAACCAGGCCATCGGCGACCGCCGGGGAGCCGACGATCTCGCCGCGCGCGGTGTAGCGCCAGCGCTCCCGCCCGGTGGCCGCCTCGAAGGCGTACAGCACCTCGCCGCTGCCGACCAGCACCATGCCGTCGCCGACCACCACCGGCTCGGCGCCCTGACGGCTGCCGGTGACACCGCGCCAGCGGTCCCGGCCGGTGGCCGCGTCCAGCGCGTACACCGTGCCCAGGTAGTCGGCCACGTAGACGGCGTCGGCGTCCAGCGCGGGCGGGGTGAAGAGCACCACCGGGGCCTCGAAGCGCCAGCGCTCGACGCCGCTGGCCGCGTCCAGCGCGTACACCCGGGTGCCGGCCGTCACGTACAGCACACCGCCGCGCTCGACCGGGTGCGAGGGGACGTCCTCGCCGACCGGGAAGGACCAGCGCAGGCCCGCGCCGCGCAGGTCGACGCTGCGCAGCCGCCCGGCGCCGTAGTAGTACGCGGCGCCGGCCACCAGGACCGGGCCGGACTGCGGGTTCTCGTAGTCCTGCTGCGCGTCGTCAGCGCGCCACAGCTCGGCGCCGGTGGCGGCCGAGCGCAGCTGGACGCCGCCGCCCCGGATGCCGCAGCAGAGCACGCCGTCGGCGGCGGACAGCGAGTAGACCCAGCCGTCCAGCGAGGTGCGCCAGCGCTCGGTGCCGTCCGCTACGTCCACGGTGTACAGGTGCGGGCCGTCGGCGGCGTGCACCCGGCCCGCGTCGACGGCGAGCGCCCAGGCGACGTCCCGGGTCTTGTAGCGGCGCTGGCCGGAGGCGATGTCCAGCGCGTGGACCTCGAAGCTGGACACGAACAGCGTGCCGTCGGCGATCACCGGGGTGCCCCAGACGTCGTTGGACATCCGGAACCGCCAGGGCCGCCAGCGCGGCGCCGGGACCGGGGGCTGGGCGGGCGGCTGGACCGGGGCCTCGACCGGCGGCGGGGTGGCCCGGCGGACCCAGTCGGTCTCGGCCGGCGCGGCCCCCGGGCCGGTCTGCTCGTGCTCGGCGCGCGGCCCGGGGCCTATCCGCACCGAGGCGCCGGGCAGCCGCACCTCGGCGCCGCCGCCGGGGGTGGGCGCGCGGTGCTTGTTGGGGGAGGCGATCTTCTCGGTGGCGATCTCACCCTCGGAGACCGCACCGGGACGGGCGTACACCGGCCCGAGCTGCGGCGGGGCGTGCCCGCCCGGGTGCTGGGTGCGCGGGTCCTCCTCGCCGGGGCGCTGCGTCGGCACCTGCTGGTGCTGCTGCGGCGGCTGGTTCGTCTGCGGCGGCTGGTGAACAGCCGGCCCGACCTGCGGCGGCTCGGGCCGGCCCAGCGGCGCGGTGCCCGGGGAGGGGACGGCGGGCGGAGAGGGGATGGCGGGCGGGGCCGGCTGGGCGGCCGGGCGGCGGCCGCGTTTGCGCTCGATCAGCTCCAGCGCATTGGCCGGCAGCCAGTCCCCGGCCTCGCCGGAGGCATCGTCCCGGGAGAACAGGTGCGGGGCCAGCTCGGCCTGGATCTGGGCCGGGGTGGGCCGGTGCTCCTGCGAGGGCCGCATGCAGGCGCGGACCAGGTCCATCAGCTCGACCGGCATCCCGGAGTAGTCGGGCTGCTCGCGCAGCAACTGGAACACCGTCTCGACCGGGTTGGAGCCCCGGAACGGCGGGTGGCCGGTGGCGCAGAACACCATCAGCGAGCCGAGCGAGAAGACGTCGCTGGCGCCCCGGACGGTCCGGCTGTCCCGGGCCTGCTCGGGCGACATGTAGGCGGGGGTCCCGACGGCGACGTTGGTCATGGTGAGCCGGGTGCTCGACACCCCCGCCGCGATGCCGAAGTCGATCACCTTGGGGCCGTCCTCGACCACCAGGACGTTGGAGGGCTTCAGGTCCCGGTGGATCAGCCCGGCGGCGTGGATGGACTGCAGCGCCTCGGCGATGCCGGCGATCAGCCAGCGGGTGGCGTCCACCGGCAGCGGGCCGCACTCCTCGACCAGGTCCTCCAGGGAGGGCGCCGGAATGTACGCGGTGGCCAGCCAGGGCACCCGGGCGTCGGCGTCGGCGTCCACGACGGCCGCGGTGTAGAAGCCGCCGACCGTCTTGGCCGCGGCGATCTCCCGGGCGAAGCGGACCCGGAACAGCTCGTCCTCGGCCAGCTCCCCCCGGACGGTCTTGATGGCCACTCGCCGGCCGGAGGCGGAGCGCGCCAGGTAGACCAGGCCCATCCCGCCCGCGCCGAGCCGCCCCAGCACCTCGAAGGGCCCGATCCGCCTCGGATCGTGCGCCGTCAGCTGGTCCACTCCGCTGCCACCTCCCCGTTTTCCGCACCCGCCGCGTGGTGCCGGACCCGATTCTCCATGGCCGCCCGGCCCATCTCCAACCTCCCCGCTCATCGCCGACGGGGGCCGCGGGCCCGGCACCGCCAGGTCAGTGGCGGCGGAACGGCCGGATTCTGACGCCCGCTCCGGATGTGGCTTGCGCCCGGACCGTCCGCCGCCCTCGTCGGCGACCGGTCGCGCGCCATCGAATCTCGTCACGCTCTGTCACCCGACCACCCCTCAGTGGACTCGCCGTCACGCTGTGAGATCAAAAGCACACGGGGGGGCTACAACGGAGCCGCCGGAGCGTGGTGAATATCCGTCCGAAGTGGTTCATGCCCCTATACCAACCCCCCGTGCGGAGTAATAGTCGCATCACCGAATCGCGCCAAGATCGTGCCACGGTAAGCTGACGGCATGACAGGACAAGTTCGCACCGTCGACGGTCGCGTCGCCGGGCGACGCGGACAGGAGACGCGGCAGAAGCTGCTCGACTGCCTCCGCGAGATGCTCAGCACGTCGCCCTATCGGGACGTCAAGGTCATCGACGTCGCCCGTATGGCGGGTACCTCCCCCGCGACCTTCTACCAGTACTTCCCGGATGTCGAGGGCGCAGTCCTCGAAATCGCCGAGGAAATGGCCAAGGACGCCGACACCCTCAAAGAGCTGGTGGCCGGAAAGTCCTGGGCAGGGAAGTCCGGACCGACCACTTCGGAAGAACTGGTCGACGGATTCCTCGCCTTCTGGCGCAAGAACGACGCCATTCTCCGAGTGGTCACGCTCGGTGCCGCCGAAGGGGACAAGCGGTTCTTCAAGATCCGCATGACGGTCCTCAACGCGGTCGCCAAGCCGCTCGCGGATTCCGTCAAGGAACTCCAGGCGAAGGGGCAGGCCGACAAATCGCTCGACCCAAATGCCGTCGCCGGGGCCCTGGTCTCGCTGCTCGCCTCGGCGGCCGAGCACCAGAAGGCCTTCACCTCCTGGGGCGTCAAGATCAAGGACCTCAAGCCCAATCTCGCTCCCCTGGTGTACCTGGGCGTCACCGGCAAGAAGCCGCCCAAGTAGACCATCCACTCATCCGACCATCCGCTCCGCGCGTAGCCCCGGCCTCCTGTCCGGGGAACGACGGACGGCGGCCGTGTCCTCGGGGGAGGTCCGCCGACGTACCGCAGCGCGCGCCAGAGCCAGACATGCCAGTGGGCGGGCACCCCTCACACAGGGTGCCCGCCCACCGGCATGTTTATGACAGACCGCTACGGACAGCGCACGACCTGGCCGGCGTAGGCGAGGCCGCCGCCGAAGCCGAACAGCAGGACCGGGTCGCCGGGCGACAGCTCCCCGCGCTCGACCAGCTTGGAGAAGGCCAGCGGGATGGACGCGGCCGAGGTGTTGCCGGAGTCCACCACGTCCCGGGCGACCACCGCGTCGGGAGCGCCCAGCTTCTTCGCGATCGCGTCGATGATCCGCAGGTTGGCCTGGTGCGGCACGAAGCCCTTCAGCTCGGACGGGTCGATCCCGGCCCGCTCGCAGGCCTGCCGGGCCAGCGGGGCGAGCTGGGTGGTGGCCCAGCGGAACACCGCCTGGCCCTGCTGGCTGATCACCGGGTCCCAGCCGGTGATCACCACGGCGTCGCCCCGCTCCGGCTCGGAGCCCCAGACCACCGGGCCGATGCCGGGCTCGGCGCCCTCCTCCTGGGCCTCCACGACCGCGGCCCCGGCACCGTCGCCGAAGATCACGCAGGTCGACCGGTCGGTCCAGTCGAGGGTGTCGGACATCCGCTCGGCGCCGATCACCAGCGCGCGCCGCGCCGCACCGGCCCGGATCGCGTGGTCCGCGGTGGCCAGCGCGTACGAGAAGCCGGAGCAGACCGTGTTGATGTCGTACGCGGCGGGCGACCGGACGCCGAGACGGGCGGCCACGGCGGCGGCCGTGTTGGGACTGCGCTCGATCGCGGTGCAGGTGGCGACGACGACCAGGTCGATCTCGTCGGCCGTCCGGCCGCTGCGGGCCAGCGCCTTCTGCGCCGCCTCGGTGGCGAGGTCGACGAGGCTCTCGCCCTCGGCGATGTGCCGGGTCCTGATCCCCACCCGGCTGCGGATCCACTCGTCGGTGGTGTCGACGAGCGCCGCCAGGTCGTCGTTGGTGAGGACCTTGGGGGGCTGGTAATGGCCGAGTGCCACAATGCGCGAACCGCTCATAGTGCCATGCAACCGGGTTACCCGCTGGTCAGCGGGGCGCGACCGGCTACAGGATCCGCCCCCGCGAACTGTAGGAGCCCAACAAGGGGCGTTGCGGCGTCTGGCCTCTGCGTCTGCCGAGGTCAGGCGGCCAGCGAGCCCGCGTCGCCCATGACGATCACCGGATGGGCCGCCGGGTCCAGGGAGCGGATCAGCTGGGCCATCTTGTCCTCGGGTATGGAGACGCAGCCGTGGGTGGGGCCGTCGTGGTCGACGTGGATCCAGATGCCGCCGCCCTTCGAGGCGCCGTTCGGGCGGCGGCTGTCGAGCGGGGAGTTGCCGGGGACCCGGTTGTAGTTGATCGCGACGACGTAGTCGAAGGAGCCGGCCAGCTGGTCGCCGAAGAAGCCCGTCCCGGAGACCACGAAGCTCGGGTCCTTGTCGTAGGGGAGCTTGCCGCCGGGGTCGGCGTTGCGGCCGCCGGCGTCGGTGAGGGTGAAGACGCCGACCGGACTGCGCAGGTCGCCCTCGCGGTGGTCGGCGGTCCAGCCGTTCTTGCCGTTGTGGCCCTGCCAGGTCTCGCCGGCCAGCCAGCGGCCCTCGGGGGTCCTGGTCCAGAGGGTGACGGTGTTCTTGTCGGTGTCCTTGCCCTGGCCGGAGGCGAGCACCACCTGGGTGGTCTCGGCCGGTATCCGGGCGGTGAAGGCGGCACCGAGGCCGGGTATCGCGGCGAGTGAGCCGTCGGGGCGGGTCTCGCTGCGGCCGGCGGCCGGGGTCTGGGTCTGCCGGTCGGCGGCGGCCTGGGCGGCGGCGGGAGCGGGCTGGTCGGGCGTGCTGACGCCCTCCGGGCCGGGGCCGTCGGCGGTGGTGACGCCGGGTTTGGCGGCGTCCTCCTGGCCGACGGTGTACCAGCCGGCGGCGGCCGCGACCAGGAGCGCGGTGCCGGCCATCACGGCCTTGCCGTGACGTTTCTTCTTCGCTTTGCGGCGGTGGCCCCGGGCGGCCGTCCGGGCGCCCACGGGGGCCGCGGCGGCCGGTTCCGGACGGGGCTCGGGCATCGGCTCGGGAGTCTGCTCGAAGGCGGTCTCCGGCGCGTAAACGGGCTCCGGCTCGTACATCGGCTCCGGCTCGCACAGCGGTTCCGGCTCGGACACGTACGGCTGGAACGGCTGGTCGTACGCGTCGAAGTACCCGTCATGCGTCTGCGGGTACGGCTGATAGTCGCCGTAGTAGTCCTGGTGAACCGGCTGCTGGTACGTCTCGTACACCTCGTGCGACGGCTCGTACGACTGCTGCGGCACCCCGTACACCGGCTCCGGCATCGGCTCGTACGACGGGTACGCGGTGACGCTATGAGAACCGGACATGCCGTCGATCCTGCCAAACGCCGTACCCGTTGGTAAACCCGGGACGCCGTACGGGAGCCGTGAAGACGACCGCCTCCCGGGCCGGCGGTGCGGCCCGGGAGGCGGGAACGTGCAGGTGGGGAGGGGTCAGAGGCGCATCGCCTGCGGGGTCTCGCGGCGCAGCAGGTCCGGGCCCTCGTACTCGCGGATGACCTCGTAGCGGGTGTTGCGCTCGACCGGGCGGAAGCCGGCGTCGCGGATCAGGCCGAGCAGGTCGTCGCGGCCGAGCTTGTTCGGGGTGCCGAAGTTGTCCGCGTCGTGGGTGATCTTGTACTCGACCACCGAGCCGTCCATGTCGTCCGCTCCGTGGCTGAGCGCCAGCTGGGCGGTGGTGACGCCGTGCATCACCCAGAAGACCTTGACGTGCGGGACGTTGTCGAAGAGCAGCCGGGAGACCGCGAAGGTCTTCAGCGCCTCGGCGCCGGTGGCCATCTCGGTGCGCTCCATCAGCCGGTTGCGCACGACGCCGTCCTTGGAGTCGTGGAAGTCGTGCTGGTAGCGCAGCGGGATGAAGACCTGGAAGCCGCCGGTCTCGTCCTGGAGCTCGCGCAGCCGCAGCACGTGGTCGACCCGGTGGCGGGGCTCCTCGATGTGGCCGTACAGCATGGTGCAGGGCGTCTTGAGGCCCTTGCTGTGGGCGAGGCGGTGGATCCGCGACCAGTCCTCCCAGTGGGTGTCGTGGTCGACGATGTGCTGGCGGACCTCCCAGTCGAAGATCTCGGCGCCGCCGCCGGTCAGCGACTCCAGGCCGGCGTCCATCAGCTCGTCGAGGATCTCGTCGGCGGACAGGCCGCTGATCTTCTCGAACCAGTGGATCTCGGTGGCGGTGAAGGCCTTCAGCGAGACGTTCGGCAGGGCCGCCTTGAGCTCCCGCAGCGAGCGCGGGTAGTAGCGCCACGGCAGGGTCGGGTGCAGGCCGTTGACGATGTGCAGCTCGGTGAGGGACTCGACCTCCATCGCCTTGGCGAGGCGGACGGCCTCCTCGATGCGCATCGTGTAGGCGTCCTTCTCGCCCGGCTTGCGCTGGAACGAGCAGTAGGCGCAGGAGGCGCTGCACACGTTGGTCATGTTGAGGTGGCGGTTGACGTTGAAGTGGACGACGTCGCCGTTCTTCCGCGTCCGCACGTGGTGGGCCAGCCCGCCCAGCCAGGCCAGGTCGTCGCTCTCGTAGAGCGCGATCCCGTCCTCGCGGGTCAGCCGCTCACCCGCGTAGACCTTCGCCTCCAGCTCGCGCTTGAGCCCTGCGTCCATGCGGTGCCCCGCCTCCTCCGACTTCGATTCCTTGCCGGAACGAGCGTACGCCTATGCCGACAGCAGCTCCGCGAGCAGTGCCGGTTCGATGTTCCCGCCGCTCACGACGGCCGCCACCGACCGGCCGCCGGTCTCGGCGGCGCGGTGGAAGTAGGCGGCGGGGGCGACCGCGCCGGAGGGCTCGGCGACGAGCCGGCCGCGGCGGGCGAGCAGGGCGACGGTGGCGCGGATCTCGTCCTCGGTGACGGTGACGATGTCGTCCACGTAGGCGGTCAGGTGCTCGTAGGGCAGCCGGCCGACGGACGGGGTGCGCAGGCCGTCCGCGATGGTGCGGTAGGTGTCGGCGACCGGCCAGCTGATCAGGCGGCCGGCCCGCAGGCTGGCCCGGGCGTCGGCGGCCAGCTCCGGCTCGACGCCGATCACCCGGATCTCCGGGCGGGTGAGCTTGAGCGCGGCCGCCGTCCCGCCGATCAGGCCGCCGCCGCTGACCGGCACCAGGACGGTGTCCAGCCCGGCCGGGGCGTCCTCGGCGATCTCCAGGCCGACCGTGCCCTGGCCCGCGATGATGAACGGGTCGTCGTACGGCGGCACCCAGACGTGGCCGTGCTTCTCGGCCAGCTCGCCGGGCAGGGTGTCCCGCTCCCCCGGCGGCACCAGGATCACCTCGGCGCCGTACGAGCGGGTGGCCTCCACCTTCACCGCGGGCGAGGTGTCCGGCATGACGATCACGGCCTTGATGCCGAGCAGCTGGGCCGCGTACGCCACCGCCTGCGCGTGGTTGCCGCTCGACTGGGCGACCACCCCGCGGGCCCGCTCGTCCGCGGTGAGCGCGGCCAGCCGGTTGTAGGCGCCGCGGGTCTTGAAGGCACCGGTCGGCTGGAGGTTCTCCGGCTTGAGCCAGAGCCGGCGCTCGCCCTCGGCCGCCCAGGGGGCGGGGACCAGCGGGGTGCGTACGGCCACCCCCGCGATCCGCTGCCGGGCCGCGCGCAGCTCCTCCAGACCGACCAGTGCCATGACGTCACTCTCCTTCGGGAGGGAGCTCGCTCACCCGGTTCTCCCACTTCGTGGAGAGTACGACGGTGGTGCGGGTGCGGGCCACGCCCTTCGTGCCCGAGATCCGCTTGACCACCGACTCCAGGCCGGCCACGTCGGCCACCCGGACCTTGAGCATGTACGAGTCGTCACCCGCGATGAACCAGCAGTCCTCGACCTCGTTGAGGTCCTTCAGCCGGAACGCGACGTCCTCGTGGTCGGCCGCGTCGGTCAGCTGAAGGCCGATCAGGGCCGTGACGCCGAAGCCGAGCGAGGCCGGGTTGACCGTCGCGCGGTAGCCGGTGATGACGCCGGCCTGCTCCAGGCGGTTGATGCGGTCCGTGACGCTCGGGCCGGAGAGTCCGACCAACCGGCCCAGCTCGGCGTAGGACGCACGGCCGTTCTCCCGGAGCGCCTGGATGAGCTGTCTGTCCACCGTGTCCATATACCGTCCGCGTCCTTCCGAACCTCACCAGACCCACAGATCATTATCCGGATTCAAAGGCGCCGCGCAGGGACCAACCCGGATATCGCAGAGAAGATACTCTCCTGCCCCCGGGCTTCTCACTCCCCCTCAGCCGTCGACGCGGCGCCGCCGTCGGCCCGGCGCGCCGCCGCTCCCAACTCCCCTTCCCAGCGCAGGTACAGGGAATGCGGCACGCCGACCGCGTCCAGCACCCGGCCGGCCACGAAATCGACGAGTTCGCGCACGGTGGAGCCGCCGGCGTAGAAACCGGGCGAGGCGGGGAGCACGACGGCGCCATGCGCGTCGAGTTCCACCAGATGCTTCAACGTCACCCCGTTGAGTGGCGTCTCGCGCACGCACACGACCAGCGGGCGGCGCTCCTTGAGGGTGACGCTGGCCACCCGCTGGAGCAGGTCCTTGCTCAGGCCGAGAGCGATCCCGGCCACCGCGCCGGTGGTCGCGGGGACCACCAGCATGCCCTTGGCCGGGTACGAGCCGCTGGACGGACCGGCCGCGAAGTCCCCGGCGGGCCAGTAGCGGACGTCGTCCAGGCCCTCGTCGGTGCCCAGCCAGGCGGCCAGGTCGGTGCGCCAATGGGCGTCCCGGAAGGAGATGCCGGTCTCGTCGAGGATGGTGAGCCGGGCGGCGCGGCTGACGATCAGGTCGACCGCCTCCCCGGCGGCGAGCAGGGCCCGGATCACGGAGGCGGCGTACGGCGTCCCGGACGCGCCCGAGACCCCGACCACCCACGGTTGACGCTTCACTGTTCCCATGGGCCATTTCTATCCGGCCGCACCGGCGTGGCCGCATCCGGAGGCGCCCCTGGGAGGATGGGGGCATGGCAGCGACCCTCGTCGACCTCACCCACCAGGTGACCACCGCGATGCCGGTCTACCCCGGCGATCCGGCCGTCGTCCTGGAGCCCGCGCTCACCACCGCCACCGCCGGGGTGAACGTGCTGGCCCTGCACCTCGGTTCGCAGTCCGGGACGCACGTGGACGCGCCCTACCACGTGGACGTCACCTGGCCGACGCTCGACGGACTGCCGCTGGAGCGGTTCACCGGCCCGGCCGTGGTCGCCGACCTGCGCGGGCTGGAGCCCCGGGAGGCCGTCACACCCCAACTGCTCGCGCCCGCGCTGGAGCGGGCCGGAGAGGGAACCGTCCTGCTGCTCGCCACCGGCTGGGCCCGGCACTGGGGCACCGACGCCTACCTCGCCCACCCGAGCCTGACACCCGACGCGGCCGAGGCGATCGTCGCCGCCGGGGTGCGGACGGTCGGCGTGGACGCGCTGAGCGTCGACCCCACCCCTGAGCCGGGGCCGGGCGACCCGGCGGTGGCCGCGCTGCTCGCGGACCTCACCGACGAGCACGACCAGCAGGCCACCGACGAGCCGACCCTGGCCGCGCACCGGGTGCTGCTGGGGGCGTCCGGCGGCGGGGTGATCGCGGAGAACCTGACCGATCTGCGGGCCCTGCTGGACGCCCAGGAGGCCGGGCGGCCGGTGGAGGTGTCACTGTTCCCGCTGCGGCTGGTGGCGGCGGACGGCGCGCCGGTCCGGGCGGTGGCCCGGCTGGGCTGACGGTTCCTGCGGACCGGCGGTTTTCGGCCAACTGCCCCACCGGACTTGGTCTAGACCATCCCCCGAGGCCGCCGGTACGCTGTCCGCTCATGGCAGAGATCATCGGAGTGATCGAGCGACTCTGGCGCTACCCCGTGAAATCCACCGGCGGCGAGCGGCTCGACTCCGTCGAGGTGGACGGGCGCGGCCTGGCCGGCGACCGCCTCTACGCCGTCCGCGACGCGGCCGGCAGGTTCGGCTCGGGCAAGAACACCCGCCGCTTCCGGCGGATGGACGGCCTGCTCCGGCTCTCCGCCCGGCTCGGCCACCGGATCGACGGGCCCGAGCTGTTCGACCCGCTCGGCCGCCCGGTCGCCGACCCGACCGCCTTCCTGCGCGCCTACCTCCAGCGCGAGGACGTCGAACTCGCCCGCGAGGACGCCGTCTCGCACTTCGACCAGCTGCCGGTCAGCGTGCTCACCACCGCCACCCTGGACTGGGTCCGCGAGGCCGCCCCGCTCGCCGTCGTCGACGACCGCCGGTTCCGGCCCAACATCCTGCTGCGCACCCCGCCCGGCACCCCGCCGTTCGTCGAGGACACCTGGTTCGGCCGGGATGGTCGCGGCAGCTCCCCGGGCGGCGCCCGGCTCGCCTTCGTCCGCTCCAGCGAGCGCTGCGTCATGACCGCCGCCGCCCAGCCGGGCCTCCCACACGCACCCGAGATCCTGAAGGCCATCGTGGCCGCCCACGACGGCCGCCTCGACGCCCTGGCCGAGGTCGCGGCCCCGGGCCGGCTGAGCGTGGGCGACCGGCTGACGCTCGCCTGAACCTAAGCGCGGATCAGGCAGAACGGGTGCCCGGCCGCGTCCGGGCAGTCGAGCACGAGGCACTGCAGCTTGCCGATCACGGTCTTCTCCTCCGACGGGGTTTCGCTCGGGGCAATTCTCGCCGGTGGCGCGGGGGTTCAGGCGGCGAGCCCGAGAACGAGTGCGGCGGCGGCCGGGGCGGCGTAGATGATCGGGAAGGCGACGTGCCCGTAGGCCCGCGCCCGGAGCACGGTGATGACGGCGCCTGCGAAGTACAGCACCAGTCCGAGCGCGGCCAGTTCGCCGATCACGGGGACGGCGAAGCCGGCCAGCAGGCCGACCGCGCCGGCCGCCTTGGCCACGCCCAGCCAGGTCCACCAGGCGCGCGGCACGCCGTACTCGGCCAGCGGGCCGACGACGTATTCGACCTTGAAGAACACCGACCCGGCCGAGAAGCCCGCCATGAGGGCGCCGAGGACGGTGACGATGACGTGGGCGACGGACATGTGAAGCTCCTTCAAGCGGCGTGTTGTGCTCGGTCACTTCACTGACCCGGCCCACCGCCCACGTGTGACAGCTCCCGCGAAGAATCGTCCCGGACCGCCCTACGGCAGCGCGACGGCCCGCAGGTAGGCGTCCGCGAACAGCTCGATGGACTCCTCCAGCGAGGGCATCCCGGCGCCGAACGCCGGGCCGAGCACCGGCCGCAGCAGCAAGTGGGTGACCATCGGCCCGAGCAGCAGTTGGACCAGCACCGGGAACGGCAGCGGCCGCACCCGCCCGGCCTCCACGTGCGGCAGCAGCAGCCGGGCCAGGGAGGCGAACAGCCGCGGGAAGTTGGCCGCCATCATCCGGGCCGCGGGGCCGTCCGGCCGGCTGAACAGGTCCGCGAAGACCGCCGGGACGACGCGCGGCTCGCGGTCGAAGGCCGCGACGAAGGTCCGGTAGAGGGCCCGCACGGTGTCCTCCAACCGCTCGGGCGGGTTCGCCGCCAGCGCCTCCAGGTCCGGCAGCGGGCCGTGCTGCTCGAAGACGGCGGCGAGCAGGCCGTCCCGCCCCTCGAAGACGGTGTGCAGGCTGGGCACCGAGCACTCCGCACGGTCCGCGACGGCGTCCAGGGTGACCCCGCCCAGGCCGCGTTCGGCCACCAGCCCGGCCGCCGCCTCGATCGCGCGCTCCCGCACCGGCGGCCGTCCGCCCGGGTCGACGCCCGCCTGCCTGACGGCCTCGTCCAGCACGGCTCGGGAGCCGCCGAGCCGGCGCAGCAGCGTGCTGCGGGAGACACCGGCCGCCGCCGCGATCGCCGTCAGCGGGACGTCCGCGACGTCCTGACCCCGTTCCTTCGCCGCCGCGAGGGCGGCTACCACCAGATCCTTCATGTGAACCATCGTACTACTTGACACCTGAGACGGTTCCAGAGAGTCTGTATATGCGAGTTCCATCGAGGAGCGATTGAGGGGAGAGTTCCATGAGCGTCGTCATCTCCGGGGGCGGACCGGCCGGCATGATGCTGGGCCTGATACTGGCCCGGGCCGGCGTCGAGGTGACCGTGCTGGAGAAGCACGGGGACTTCCTCCGCGACTTCCGCGGCGACACCGTCCACGCGTCCACCGTGCGGCTGATGGACGAACTCGGCCTCGGCCGCGCGTTCGCCGCCCTGCCGCAGAGCCGGCTCGGCAACATGGTCGTGCCGGTGCCCGGCGTCGGCCAGGTCGCGCTGAGCGCCTTCGAGCGGCTGCCCGCGCCGTACAACTACATCGCGATGATCCCGCAGTGGGACCTGCTCAACTTCCTCGTCGCCGAGGCGAAGAAGGAGCCCACGTTCACCGTACGGATGAACACCGAGGCCACCGGGCTGCTCCGGGAGGGCGGCCGGGTCGTCGGCGTCCGCTACCGCACCCGGGACGGCGAGGAGGGCGAACTCCGCGCCGCGCTCACCGTCGCCGCCGACGGCCGGCACTCCACGCTGCGGCGGGAAGCGGGCCTGGTGCCCGAGGAGTTCCCGGTGCCGTTCGACACCTGGTGGTTCCGGCTCCCCCGACACGCCGACGAGCAGGGCGTGCCGCCGAACCTCGCCCCCGGGTTCGGGGACCGCGAGATGGCGCTCAGCCTCACGCGCGACGACTACTTCCAGATCGCCTACTTCGGCCCCAAGGGCACCGACCCGCAACTGCGCGCCGAGGGCATCGAGGGTTTCCGCGCGCGCATCGCCCGCATGATGCCCCAGTACGCCGACCGGGTCGACCAGTTGGCGAGCATGGACGACGTCCACGTGCTCGACGTCAAGCTCAACCGGCTCGACCGCTGGTACACCGACGGGCTGCTGCTCATCGGCGACGCCGCCCACGCGATGTCCCCGGCCGGCGGGGTGGGGATCAACCTCGCCATCCAGGACGCGGTGGCCGCCGCCACCCTGCTCGCCGAACCGCTGCGCCGCGGCCGCCCGACCGTCGCGGCCCTGGCCCGGGTGCAGAAGCGGCGGTGGCGGCCCACAGTGATCATGCAGCGCCTGCAGCGCGTCCTGCACGGCATCATGTTCGAGCCGATCCTCACCGGCAGCCGAGTCGGCCCGCCCACCCAGCTCGTCATGCTCGCCCGCTTCGTGCCGGGCTTCCGGCAGATCCCGTCCCGCCTGATCGCCCTGGGCCCGCGCCCGGAGCACGCCCCGGCCTTCGCCCGGCGGGCGTCAGTATGATCCAGTGATCACGGAATCTGACGAACTCTGGCACCGGCTGGACGTCATCCGCCGCGAGCGCGGACTCCTTACCCCCGGCGAACTGCTGGCCCTCGCCGACCAAGGCGTGGCGGTCCTCGACCCGTTCTCGGTGCTCGTCTCCCGGCGGGTGGTCCTGCGGACCGGGACCGTCCTCTACCCCGGCGCCGCCATCGAGTGCGACGAGCGCAGCGCCGTCGCACTCGGCCCGGGCAACACCCTCCACGGCGGCACCCGGATCACCGCGACCGGCGGCGGACGCATCACGATCGGCCGCGGCTCCCGGATCGGCGAGGGCGGCACCCGCATCACGGCGGCAACCGGCGACACCATCGAGCTCGGCGACGAGACCAGGCTCACCAACGGCGCAGAGGTGACGGGTAGTTGCCGGATCGGCGACGGCGCCCAGATCCTCGGCCCGATCTCCGTCCGATCCGTCACCCTCGCCGCCGGCCACCCCCACACCTACCCCGACCCCGACGGACGGGCCGCCGTCCTCAAGGGCCACGGCCGCGCCCACGGAATCAATAACCGGACCGCTCACCCCGATGTCGCCCCTGCACGGGAAGTCGACCACGCCGACTTCCCGTGCAGACCGGAGGAACCCCCGGCTCAGCCGGCGGCCCCCAGCGCGAGCCCGACCACACCGCGCAATGCGTCCCGGGCTCTGGCGGCTCCGACGAGGGCGGTGGTCGGAGCCGGGGGCGTTTGTCGCGGGACGAGGCCGGCGCAGGCGCGGCAGATGCCCGGCCGGGACACCGGATCGCGGCACTCCGCGCATTCATGGGGGTCTGGCCGGGCGCTCGACCGGCGGGGTGGCGGAAGCTTTCTCTTGAGGCGGCTGCGAAGCACTCCCACCGGAGAGTGCATCGGCTGCGGCAGGCCGGGAAGCAGCGCCTCTGCCAGGTCGGCGTCCGTGCTGCCCCGCGCCAGCCACTCGGCGACGAGGGGTGCGAGGGCAACCACCTCGGCCTCGCCGAGGCGCAGGCGGGGTTCCCGCCGGATCACCCGGTACAGCGCCGCGACCGCCTCCCGGATCTGCTCGTCCGGCTGCGTCAACTCGCCGGGGAGGGCGGGTACTTCTTCCGGGTTCTTTACGGGAGGGACGACAGCGTGACCGGCACCCGCTTCACCGGCGGCCGGGAGGGGGACACTCGGCGGCGGCCCCAGCTGGGGCGTGTCGAAGACGTGGGCGTAGGAGTGGACCGTCCCGTCGGGCATCCGCACCCTGTCGACGCGGTAATACCGTTCCTCGCTTCGATGCGGTCGGCCCATTCGTCCCCACGATGGGGGAAGCTCACACGGGCGGCCGGCGTGTACCGGCCATGCCTGCTGTTGGCCAACTCCGCCAGCGGAGCGGGCAGCTTGACCGACACTTCCCCGTCGGGGGTGACCCGGATCGTCTCGTTGCCGTAGCGCTTGCCGGACTCCCCGTCAGCGGACAGGAACCAGCGGGATGCTTCCCAGCGATCACGCCACTGGGTCTCGGTCAGTTGGGCGGCGGTGAGGTTGTGCCGGGTGTTGGCCAACTTCCTTCCGCCCCGCACCACATGTACCCGTCCGGCTTCCCGGTCGGCCCGCACCTGAGCGGCCCGGTCCTCCAGCACCGCCAACCGACGCGACTTGACGAACCACTCGTGCGTCGAACGGTAGCCGCCCGGGGCCTTCCTGGCGCCCTTCTCGCCGACCGGCAGGGACAGCCGATGCCGGATGGTCCTGGTCCCGGATTCCAGGCCCTGCAGGTGGGCGAACTGCGCCCGGCGGGACAGCCCCCACTGCGCATGCGTCGCCCCCGTGACCGACCCCGCCCACCGGGACGACGACTCGGCCGTCAGCTCCCGCTTGCGCGCCGCCCACGTGTCAGTGGAGTGATCCAGACCGTCGGCGCAGCGCGCCTTGAGATCGCGGGAGGCCAGCGAGCCCATGTGCCCGCCGACCATCCGCAGAACCTTCTCGTCCTCCGGCGTGAGGCCCTTCAGCCGGTCCCGTATGCACACACCGCCGGCAGGATCGGCCACGAACGGCCGGGCGATCTGCCGCAACGTCTTCTTCTCGGACAACGGCAACCACCTCCCCGACGACCGATCCGGATCAAGACGCGAGCACCCTATACACACCATCAGAACGCCGCAAAATCAGGCAAATGGCCACATATTCAGCACGTCCGACAACACCACTAAACGGACCTTATGGGCACTCAGTGATACTCAACCGCCAGCAGTTCGCCACCCCGCATCCGTCAGCTCCTTCAGCGCCCGACGGACCGCGCCGCGCCCCTGCGTGCTGGTGTCGGCCATGTGCCGCCCGTCCTCGCGCCAGCCGTCGGGGCGGGAGAGGAGATCGGCCAGGAGGCCGCGAGCGGTGTAGCTGAGGCGACGGCCCTGGAGGATTCCGTTCGGAAGGACGGTGAAAGAGCGCGCGTGCGCAGCACGATGGATCTGCATAGGGAGTTGCTGCTCCTGGTGCCAGACCCCGGGGTGTTTCCGCACCGCCGGGGTCTTCTCTTCTCTGCTTGCGCGACGGAACGTAACACGCCGATAGCAGCCAGTGTTAACCAGCTTGACGTACAGTCAGCGCGCGAAGTATCAACAGGAGCGCGCAGGCATCGCCGCGCGCTCCCAGGCGGCCTCGTGCCGGCGGTCGGCATGGATCAGCTCTGCCAAGTGGGGACTCCCCCCAGCACAGCTGGCGAGACGCCTTCCCCCCGAACCCGTGGACCGTCTCACATCGCCGCGAGGCCGCTGGGAAGCCGCAGGTCACAGGCTTGAGCCAACTCACCGTCACATCTGGGACGTGAGACTGTTGCGGCCACCTCCTTGCCGGGTTCACCGTGGTCATCAGGCGGCGACGCGCATGGTGAGCAACCCCGTTCAGGGCCGACTGGACGTCACGCGGTGTCGGCCTGACCATCACCGGCGCACGGCACACAGCTTGTTCCGACAGCGCCTTACCCGGCACGAACATATTTCGAGGTGCACATATGAAGACTCTCGCGGCAAAGGCAGCGACCGTGACGGCAGTTTCCCTTCTCCTCGGCCTGGGGCTCACAGGGAATGCGCAGGCCGCGGCCTACGACGGGCAGGATCCGATCTCGGCGGGCTGCGCGGGTGATGCCATCACGGCGCAGGAGACCCAGATCTGGGACGGGTACACCAACAAGTACGACGGAAAGATCCAGCTTCGCTACAGCCCGTCCTGCCGGACGGTCTGGGGCCGTGTGATCGCCTACGGGGGCGTCGGCCAGGGCATGGCCCAGGTCTACCGCAACTCGGACAATGCCTACCAGCAGTGCATGATCTCCGGCGGGAACTGGAACGACAGCCTCGGCGGGTACAGCTGCTACACGCCGATGCTCAACGACGCCGGCGTGACGGGCTACGCCACCGGGTGGGTCCACGACATGTGGGGCCACGTCTCCTCGGACAGCACCGGAAGCTACTGAAGCTTGCCGTAGGAGCCTGCCGGGTCGGCGGCGCGGCAGGCCGGTAAGACGTTCCGCGCCCGGCGTATCGGTCAGCAGGACCGAGTAGCCGGGCAGGAACGGGACCGCCAGTCGGGCGTCACGTCAGATCGAGCCCATGCAGTACATCGACGTCGCCGGAGGCCTCGTGGCGTACTACGTCGTCCCCCGGCTTGAGCTCGTCGTCGTCTGCCAGTTGACTCCGTCGCCCGCTTGATCCAGGCCGGTCACACCGACGCGTCGAGTTCGGCGGTGATGGCGGCTCGGAGGGGGTCGTGGGCCGGGGCGAGGGCGTGCCGGGGGTCGTGCCAGTGGTCCGGGGTGTAGAGCCAGACGGGCTTCTGGACGAGGTGGTCCGGCTCCCAGTCGAAGCGGGGCCAGATGTGGGCGTGCAGGAACGGGTCCTTGTTGCCGAGGATTTCGAGGTTGACCCGGCGGAAGGCCGGGTCGGCGGCGCGGCAGGCCCGTTCGACCGCCTCGCCGAGCCGGTCGAGGTCGGCGAGGTAGGCGAGGCGGCGCGGGCGGGGCAGGTCGGAGAGGCGTTCGACGCCCGGCTCGTCGGTCAGCAGGACCGAGTAGCCGGGCAGGAACTGAACGTCCCCGATGACCGCGAACCCGGCGTCCAACCGCCGCAGCACGGTGGGATTCTCACCCCGCAGCGCACTGCCGATGCGGTCGGCGCGCCAGTCGGACGTCACGTCAGATCCCCAGTCCGCGAACGACCAGGTCCACCAGCGCGAAGAAGAACAGCGAGATCCCCACGAAACCGTTCGTCTGGAAGAACGCCCGGTTGAGCTTCGACAGGTCGTTCGGCTTCACGATGGTGTGCTCGTAGACGAACGCCCCCGCGACCACGACCAGGCCGATCCAGAACGCCGCACTGGCGCCCGTCAAGAACGCGAACCATCCCAGCAGAAGCGTTGTCAGGACGTGGCACACCCGCGCGCCCCAGATCGCCGCCGGGATGCCGAACCGCGCCGGCACCGACCGGACGCCACCGTGCCGGTCGGACTCCACGTCCTGGCAGGCGTAGATCAGGTCGAAGCCGCCGATCCAGATCCCCACCGCCGCGCCGAGCACGACGGCCTCCCACGACCAACTCCCGGTCACCGCAAGCCAGGCACCGACCGGCCCCATCGCCTGCGCCAGTCCGAGGATGGCCTGCGGGAAGTCCGTGAACCGCTTGCCGTACGGGTACACCACCATCGGCACCACGGCCACCGGCGCGAGCGCGAGGCACAGCGGGTTCAGCATCGCCGCCGCGCCCAGGAACACCACCAGTGCGACCGCCGAGCCGACGTACGCGGTCTTCAACGAGACGGCCCCGGTGACGAGTTCACGCCCCGCCGTGCGCGGGTTCCGGGCGTCGATCTCGCGGTCGATGATCCGGTTGGCGGCCATCGCGAAGGTCCGCAGGCCGACCATGCACACCGTGACGACGAACAACTCGCCCCAGTGCACCCGCTTGTCGGCGAGGAACATGGCCGTCAGCGCGGCGATGTAGGCGAAGGGCAGGGCGAAGACCGAGTGCTCGATCATCACCAGGCGCAGAAAGGCCCTCGTACGCCCCGGGGTTTCGACAGCAACCGTGCTCATCAGAGTCCGTATTCCTTCCAGCGACGAGACACCAGCGCAGCGGTGGCCGGGTCCGAGGACACCATCTCCGGCCACCCCCCGTCCCGGGTGTAGCCCTCCTCCGGCAGCTTCCGGGTCGCGTCGATACCGGCCTTGCCGCCCCAGAACTGCTGGTAGGAGGC
Organism: Kitasatospora aureofaciens; assembly: GCF_019192735.1. Classification (GTDB taxonomy): domain Bacteria; phylum Actinomycetota; class Actinomycetes; order Streptomycetales; family Streptomycetaceae; genus Kitasatospora; species Kitasatospora aureofaciens_A. Next base: position 35,075 of record NZ_JAHTKP010000003.1, on the reverse strand, counting down.
GTGGTCGAGGTGGTCCACCGGCCCCTCCACCACCGTCAGGTCCCGGCTGTAGTCGACGTTCCCGAACGCCCGCCAGGCGACTTCCCGGTAGTCGTGCACATCGCAGTCCGCGTCCACCACGATGATCAGCTTGGTCAGCGACATCATGTGCGCGCCCCAGATCGCGTGCATCGTCTTCTGGGCGTGCTTGGGGTACTTCTTGTCGATCGAGACGATCACGCAGTTGTGGAAGCCGCCGGCCTCGGGCAGGTCGTAGTCGACGATGTCCGGGATGATGATCTTCAGCAGCGGCAGGAAGAACCGCTCGGTGAACTTGCCCAGCGGGCCGTCCTCGGTCGGCGGGCGGCCGACCACGATCGACTGCAGGATCGGGCGGCGGCGCATCGTGACGCAGTCGATCGTCAGGGCCGGGAACGGCTCCTGCGGGGTGTAGAAACCGGTGTGGTCGCCGAACGGGCCCTCGGGGAGCATCTCGCCGGGCTCCAGCCAGCCCTCCAGCACGACCTCGGCGTCGGCCGGGACCTGTAGCGGCACCGTCCTGCAGTCGACCATCTTCACGCGCTCCCCGGCCACGAAGCCGGCGAACAGGTACTCGTCGATGTCCCCGGGCAGCGGCGCGGTGGCCGCGTACGTCACGGCCGGCGGGCAGCCGAAGGCGATCGCGACGGGCAGCCGCTCACCGCGCTTCGCCGCCACCGCGTAGTGGTTGCGGCTGTCCTTGTGGATCTGCCAGTGCATGCCGATGGTCCGGCGGTCGTGCCGCTGGAGCCGGTAGAGGCCGAGGTTGCGGATGCCGGTGTCCGGGTCCTTGGTGTGGGTGAGGCCCAGGTTGAAGAAGGAGCCGCCGTCCAGCGGCCAGGTGAAGAGGGCGGGCAGCTCGTCCAGGTTGACGTCGTCGCCGGTGAGCACGACCTCCTGGACCGGGGCGTCCTTCACGTGCCGTGGCGGGACGTGCGCCATCGAGGCGAGCTTGCCGAAGGCGTCCCGGAAACCGGTGAAGCCCTGCGGCAGTTCGGGCTTGAGCAGGCCGGCGATCTTCTCTGAGATGTCGTCCGGGCCCTTGAGGCCGAGCGCCTTGGCGAGGCGCCGCTCGGTGCCGAAGACGTTCATCGCGAGCGGCATCGACGAGCCCTTGACGTTCTCGAAGAGCAGCGCGGGGCCCTTGGCCTTCTGCACCCGGTCGACGATCTCGCCGATCTCCAGGTGCGGGTCCACCTCCGCCTTGATGCGCTTGAGGTCGCCCTCGCGGTCGAGAGCCCGGAGAAACGAGCGGAGATCGTCGTATGCCATGCCAGTCAGTATCCGCCACCCGATAGCCTGGCCCGGTCAAGGGCCCCTAGGAAGCAGCCCGTCCCAACCGCCGTCGTCGGGGGAGATCGCCGCCGTGCTGAGGATTCTGACCTTCGTCATCCCGCTCGCCCTGTGGGTGTGGGCCTTCATCGACTGCCTGACCACGCCCGAGGACGAGGTGAAGCACCTGCCCAAGGTGGTGTGGGTGATCATCGTGCTGCTGTTCCCGCTGGTGGGCTCGATCGCCTGGCTGGTGGCCGGCAAGCGGCGCGGCGTCCCGCGGACCGCGACGGCGGGCGGCCGGACGCCCGGTCACCCCGAGGACGAGCGCCCGCGCGGCGGCCGTCCGCTCGCGCCGGACGACGACCCCGAGTTCCTCGCCTCGTTGAAGAAGAGCAACAACGAGCACGAGGACATGCTCAAGCAGTGGGAGGCGGATCTGCGCCGCCGCGAGCAGGAGCTGCGCGGCAAGGACGAGCCGGAGGACGGGCGCAAGAGCTGACCGGCGCCGTTCGGGGCTCCCCCGGACAGCCCACCCGGCAGGCCTCGGGTGGGCTGCGGCGTTTTTGGCGCTTCCCTACGACTTCCAGGCCATTGTCACGACCTTCCGTCCTTACCGCGCCGCGCTCGACCGACGCTTAAGCACCGCCCTAGCGGCCGGGCGTACGCTGCTGGTCGATGGCTCTGACCTGCGCTTTTCTTCATGCTCAGATCATCGGACCATCACCTGCCCGACAACCCCCGGTATTCGAACGGACACCGAGCGCAGCGGCTCCGGCCCCGTTGCTTCTGTGCAGGCCTGACAGCTAAACGAACTCGACCTTGTACGGAATCGACGCCGAAACCAGCGCACGGCCCCTCGTACAGTCATAAGTGAAGAAAGTGATTCGCAGCCGGGGGCACAGCAGACGTTGGCTGTCGGACAGTTCCCTCACCCTTGGAGTGGTTCGAGATGACGGTTGTGCATGAGGCGCCGGTCGGCGGCGAGGTCCCCGAGATCCCGGCCGACGCCCGCGGGCGGGTCGCCGAGCTGCACGAACTGCGCGAGAAGGTCCGGCGCGGCCCGAGCGAGAAGGCCACCGAGGCCCAGCACGCGAAGGGCAAGCTGACCGCCCGCGAGCGCATCGAGCTGCTGCTGGACGAGGGCTCCTTCCACGAGGTCGAGCCGCTGCGCCGGCACCGCGCCACCGGCTTCGGCCTGGAGGCCAAGAAGCCGCACACCGACGGTGTGATCGTCGGCTGGGGCACCGTGCACGGCCGGACCGTCTTCACCTACGCACACGACTTCCGGATCTTCGGCGGCGCCCTGGGCGAGGCCCACGCGCAGAAGATCCACAAGATCATGGACATGGCCATCGCGGCCGGCGCGCCCCTGGTCTCCCTGAACGACGGCGCCGGCGCCCGCATCCAGGAGGGTGTCACCGCCCTCGCCGGCTACGGCGGCATCTTCCAGCGCAACACCAAGGCCTCGGGCGTCATCCCGCAGATCTCCGTCATGCTCGGCCCCTGCGCCGGCGGCGCCGCCTACTCCCCCGCGCTGACCGACTTCGTCTTCATGGTCCGCGAGACCTCGCAGATGTTCATCACCGGCCCGGACGTCGTCCAGGCCGTGACCGGCGAGAAGATCAGCCAGAACGGCCTCGGCGGCGCCGACGTCCACGCGGGCGTCTCCGGCGTCTCGCACTTCGTCTACGACGACGAGCAGTCCTGCATCGAGGAGGTCCGCTACCTCCTGTCGCTGCTGCCGCAGAACAACCGCGAGATGCCGCCGTCCGCCCTCAACGACGACCCGGTCGCGCGCCGCAACGACAGCCTGCTCGACCTGGTGCCGGCCGACGGCAACCGGCCGTACGACATGCGCAAGGTGATCGAGGAGATCGTCGACCACGGCGAGTTCCTGGAGGTCCACGAGCGCTGGGCGACCAACGTGCTGTGCGTGCTGGCCCGGATCGACGGCCACGTCACCGGCATCATCGCCAACCAGCCGCAGTCGCTGGCCGGCGTCCTCGACATCAATGCGAGTGAGAAGGCCGCGCGCTTCGTCCAGATGTGCGACGCGTTCAACATCCCGCTGGTCACCCTGCTCGACGTCCCCGGCTTCCTGCCCGGCGTCGACCAGGAGCACGGCGGCATCATCCGGCACGGCGCCAAGCTGCTCTACGCGTACTGCAACGCCACCGTGCCACGGATCTCGCTGATCCTGCGCAAGGCCTACGGCGGGGCGTACATCGTGATGGACTCGCAGTCCATCGGCGCCGACCTCACCTACGCCTGGCCGACCAACGAGATCGCCGTCATGGGCGCCGAGGGCGCCGCCAACGTGATCTTCCGGCGCGACATCAACGGCGCCGAGGACCCGGACGCCATGCGCGCCCAGAAGATCAAGGAATACAAGAACGAGCTGATGCACCCGTACTACGCGGCCGAGCGCGGCCTCGTGGACGACGTCATCGACCCGGCCGAGACCCGCGAGGTGCTCGCCTCGGCACTCGCCATGCTCCGCACCAAGCACGCGGACCTGCCCAGCCGCAAGCACGGCAACCCGCCGATGTAGCGGCCCGCGGCAGCCCGCGTCGCAGCAGCACCCGGCACCGCGCGACCCACAGCGCGCGGCGCCGAGCGAGACCACACACCACTGCCCGGGGGAGAAACCAAACCATGACCGCTTCCGCCGAACCCCTCGTCCGTATCGTCCGCGGCTCCCTCACCGACGAGGAACTGGCCGCCCTCACCGCCGTGCTGATGGCGCGCGCGGCCGCGCAGCAGGCCGTCGCCGTCGCGCCGGTCGAGCCGATCGCCAGCTGGCAGCGCCTGGAGCGCCGCCCGGCCTACTACTCGCCGGTCAGCTGGCAGCAGGCCGCCTGACGGCCAGAGCGTCTCCCGACGGCCGGTCACCCCACCCGGGTGGCCGGCCGTCGGCGTTGTACCGTTCGTGCCCGCCCCGTCGCACCGGGCCGGGCTCGGGGCCCCGGTCGGCCCCCGGCGGCTCGGTAGAATACCTACTGGACGGTATGCGGCCCGCCCGCCCGTCGGCCCCCATAGGATCGGCCGCTGCCGAGGGACCAGAACTATCCAGGGAGGCTGCGATGGCCAGGCAGGCCCGCGCACTGGCGACCCGCCAGGCGGTACTCCTCGCGGCGGCCGAGGTGTTCGACGAGCGGGGCTACGCCGCCGCGACGATGTCGGAGATCCTGGAGCGGGCCGGCGTCACCAAGGGCGCGCTGTACTTCCACTTCCGCTCGAAGGAGGAGCTGGCGCTCGCCGTCATCCTGGAGGGGCAGAGCGCCTGGCTGGTCACCTGGGAGCCGTCCTCCGACAGCCCGGTGCAGACCCTGATCGACATCGGCTACGCCTTCGCCCACGCCCTCCAGGACGACCCGCTGGTCCGCGGCAGCATCCGGCTGACCATCGAGCACGGCAGCTTCACCCCGCCCCAGATCGCGGCCTACCAGGGCTGGTCGGACGTGGCGCGCGGGCTGCTGGAGCGGGCGCAGGAGGCCGGGGAGCTGCACCCCGGGATCGACCTGGCCGCGGCGGCCGCGGTGATCCAGGGGGCCGTCACCGGCATCCAGCTGAGCTCCCAGGTGCTGACCGACCGGCAGGACCTGATCCAGCGGATGGCCGACCTGTGGACGCTGCTGCTGCCCGGGCTCGTCCAGCCGCACGCGCTGGCCCGTCTGAGCGTCACCGAGCGCGCCCCCGCTCCCTGACGGCGGGACGCCCTGGCGGCGGGACACCCTGGCGGCGGGCCGTCAGACCCGGTACGCGGCGCAGCACCCGCCCGGCACCAGGGCCGGCAGTGCGGCCGTCCAGATCTCGCGGACGGCCTCCGGCCGCAGCCGGTCGGCGTCCTCGGCTGCCAGCAGGACCAGGCCGGCCGCGACCGTGGTGAGCAGTTCTGCGGCGGCCCGGCGGTCGATGCCGGGCCGCAGCTCGCCGGCCTCGGCGGCGCGGCCCAGCAGGCGGCGGACGACGGCGGTGAGGCTGCGCCAGGTGGCGTCCGGGCCAGGGGAGCCGGGGAGGCCCGTGGCGTCGGGCCGGCGGGGGCCGTGCCCGGTGCGGCCGAGCTGGACGCCGGCCCGGACCACGACGTCCTCGCGCAGCAGCCGGCCGAGTTCGTGCGAGAAGTCGATCAGGCTCTGGACGGCCGGTCCGCCGGCGCGCAGGGCGCGCAGCGCGGCCGAGCCGATCTCGCGTCCGGCGGCGGCGCGGACGCCGTCGGCGAGGGCCTGCTTGGAGACGAAGTGGAAGTAGAGCGCGCCCTTGCTGACGCCGGCCCGGCGGCTGATGTCGACCAGGCTGGCCGATTCGAAGCCCGCGTCCGCGAACGTGCACGCCGCGGCGAGCAGCACGGCCTGCCTGGTCCGCCCCGCGCGTTCCTGCTTGACCACTGCGCCCCTCCGGACTCGGCCGGCCACGACCCCCGCCGCCCGGCTGCTGTCAGGGCGTCGCCGACGTGGGGTGCGACGCCATGCATGCGTCCGGAACCGACCGAAACCGCATGGTTGGTATCTAATCTACCGCCTCGGCCAACCCCGCCGTCCAGCGGGTGGCCACCCCCGCCCAAGGTCCTGACTGCCCGCTTTCGGGCATTCCCGCAGCCCAGAGGCCGGGTAGCGTGGACCTGCCGGGCCGCTCGACAGCAGCTACCCCGCGCGCATGACACAAACCGGGTGGTCTGTATGTTTTGCTTACAGGCGTCCGCACCGGCCGCTCGACCGACACCCTGGAGTGGGGGCCCGTCATGCCACTGATCGTAGAGCCGGATGCCCTCGACCCCTACGCCCACCCCCGTTCCGGCTACGACTTTCACGAACGGACGGTCTCCCGCCACCTCGTGCACCGCACCTCGGTGTCCGAGGTGTTCCTCACCGGCTGGCAGGCCGCCGGCCCGTACGAGTTCCGACTCGGCGCCCAGTGGCCCCGGATGCACGGCTTCTACCGGCTGCCCGGGGACCGCCACCACGACCCGGTGCTGATGGCCGAGACCGTCCGGCAGGCCGGGCTGCTGATCGGCCACGCCGGGTTCGGCGTGCCCAACGGCCACCACTTCGCGATGGACGACCTCGCCTACACGCTCGGCCCGGCCGGGCTGGCCGGCCTCGCCGTCACCGCCGAACCGGCCTCGCTGATGCTCGACGTCGTCTGCGAGGACGTCCGGATGCGCGGCGGCCGGCTGTCCTCGCTGCGGCTGCACGCCGAGATCTCCCGGGACGGCCGCCCGGTCGGCCACGGCTCCGGGCAGCTGCGGGTCATCTCCCCCGCCTCCTACGCCCGGCTGCGCGGGCCCGGGCGGCGGACCACCACGCCGGTCCGGCCGGGCCCGCCCGCCGCGCCCGAGCTGGTCGGCCGGGCGTACCCGGGCGACGTGGTGCTCAGCCCGACCTTGCTGCCCGACAACTGGGTGCTGCGGACGGACGCCGGGCACCCGGTGCTGTTCGACCACACCCTGGACCACGTGCCCGGGATGCTCGTCCTGGAGGCCGCCCGGCAGGCCGCCCAGCAGCTGCGGCACCCCGAACCGGTGGTGCCGGTCGAGCTGGTGACCTCGTTCGACCGCTACATCGAGCTGGACCGGCCCTGCCTGGTCCGGGCCGTCCGCGAGGAGGCGCCGGACGGCCGCCGGGTGCCGGTCCGGGTGCTGCTGATCCAGGACGGGCGGACGGCGGCCGACTGCCGGCTGCTCACCGAGCCCCTCGACGATCCGCTGAGCGGCCCGGCCGACGGCCCCGCCGTGCCGGCCCGGCGGGACGCCTTCGACGGCCGCCCCACCGCGCCGGGCCTCGGCGGCACCGGGCTGCCACTCGCCAGCTGACCGGCCCGCTACGCGGCGACCAGGGCCGACCGCCGCCCGGCGTGCATCACGCTGAGGTTGGCGGCCAGCCGGACCGGGTCCTGGGCCAGCCAGAGCCGCAGCGCGGCGCCCAGCATGGCGCTGGCGGACTCGATCCGGACCTCGGTCACCTGGGCGATCCGCGCCGCGCCGGGCACCAGCAGGTCGGCCAGCGGGGTCGGCAGCCAGACCGTCAGCGCGCACGGCGCGGGCGTCGCGAGGGCGCCCAGCAGCCGGTAGGCGTCCGACGGCGAGCTGAGCGTGGGGATGATGTCCAACAGCCCGTCGGCCACCACTTCGGACACGTCACTGCGGTGCCCCTGGGCGAGCCGGCGGAGCAGTGTGCGCTCGGCGGCGGTGATTCGGACGGTCAGCATGACCTCGTCGCACTCCATTGCGCGATTTCCTCCTCAGTTCCCTCCCGTACCGGCACCAGGCGGCCGGCACGAACTACCCCTGTCGCACCTCGGCCCGGCGTCCTTCGGATGGAGTGCCGGGCCGTTGGGTGTGGTCCGCCCCGGTCAGATACCCGCGTACGAGTGCTTGCCGGTGACGAAGATGTTCACGCCGTAGTAGTTGAAGAGCCAGCAGGCGAAGGCCGCCAGCGCCAGGTAGGCCGCCTTGCGGCCCTTCCAGCCGGCCGTCGCGCGGGCGTGCAGGTAGCAGGCGTAGGCGACCCAGGTGATGAACGACCAGGTCTCCTTCGGGTCCCACTCCCAGTACTTGCCCCAGGCCGCCTCGGCCCAGATCGCGCCCGCGATGATGGTGAAGGTCCAGAGCGGGAAGACCAGGGCGTTGATCCGGTACGACAGCTTGTCGAGCGTCGACGCGGCGGGCAGGCGGTTGCAGACCGAGACCCGGACGCGGGCCAGGCCGGTCCGGAAGTCGCTCTGCTGCCGGCCGGCCGCGCGGGCGGCGCCGGGCTTCAGGTACTCGTACGCGCCGGCCTCGACCCGCCGGTGGTACGAGTCCTGGAACAGGTACAGCAGCGTGGCGATGAACGCCGCGTAGAAGGCGCCGCCGCAGAAGATCGCGGTGGAGACGTGGATCGCCAGCCAGTACGAGTGCAGCGCCGGGACGAGCTGCTCGGAGTCGGTGTAGAGCACCGTGGTGGCGATGCCGAGGGTCAGCAGCACCGCGACGGTCACCGGCAGGCCCAGCCAGCGGACGTTCTTCTTCGCGGCCAGCAGCACCAGGTACGCCGCCGTCATGGCCAGCGCGAAGGCGCAGGAGAACTCGTACATGTTGCCCCACGGCCAGCGGGAGACCGAGAGGCCGCGGGCGATCACACCGCCGACGTGCAGGAGGGCGGCCAGCACGGTGAGCGAGACCGCGATGCGGCCGGCCAGGTCGGCCTTCTCGCTGCTGCCGGCCGCGCCCGGGCCGTCCACCTCGTCCTCGCCGCGGCCGCTGGTGACCACCGTGGCGCCCGCGCCCGCCAGGGCGGTGCGGGTGAGGGTGGTGGTGCCGCCGCCCGCCCTGGCGACGGTGACGGTGACCTTCTTGGTGCCCTTGGCCTCCGCCGCGGCGACGGTCTCGGCCAGGCTGCCCGACTGCTCCTTCGAGCGGACGGCGACGGCGCCCTTGCTGCCGAACGTCCACTCGAACATGTGGGCGAACATGGCGATCGTGTAGACCGCCATCGCCGAATAGATCAGCTTGTTGGAGAGGTCGGCCAGCTGTGGGTCGACCCCCGAGGCGAGTTGCACCGTCTACTCCTTGGAGTTCTGGTCGGCAGGGGCTGCGGGGTCTGCGGGTGCTTCCGGGGCCTCGGGATCGCCGTCGGCCTCGGGGTCATCGGTTGGGGGGTCCTCGGTCCCGGCGTCACCGGTGTCGGACTCGTCGTCCGCTGCGGGGGCGTCGTCCTGGAGGTCCACCGCGAGTTCGGCCAGTTCCTCGGCGATCTTCGCCGACTCGCTGCGGGCCAGCCCGGCCAGCTCGACCAGGGTGCCGCCCTCCGGCAGCGCGACCGCCCGCACCCAGATCCGGCGGCGCTGCACGAACAGCGAGCCGATCAGGCCGAGGATCGCCAGCACCGCGCCGGTCAGGGCGATCTCGTTGCCCGGCCGGTGCGAGACGTTGAAGCTGGCCCACTGCTTGTAGCCCTCGAAGGTGACGCTGCCGTAGCCGTCCGGCAGGGTCCAGCCCTGACCCGGCTTGAGCCTGGCCTTGGCCGGCTGCTCGTCCTGCGTCAGCTGGGTCATCTTCCGCGTGTTCAGCTGGTAGATGTTCTGCGGCAGGCCGGAGTCGGTGCCCAGATCGCCCTCGAAGGCGTTCAGCACCAGTTCCGGGGCGGCGTCGCCCGGGAACAGCGAGACCGGGCCGGTGCCCTCGAAGCTCACCGGGGCGGTCGGCAGGAAGAAGCCCGAGAAGCCCAGCTGGGTCTTGGTGCCCTTGGGTCCCATGCCGTAGTCGGAGACCTTCACGACACCCGTCGAGGTCAGGTTGGCGTCCTGCGGCAGGAACGGCGTCGCGCCCGTGTAGACGACGTCGCCGTTGCTGTTGCGGACGGTGATGACCGGGGCGTAGCCGTGGCCGATCAGGTAGACCTTGCTGCCGCCGATGTCCAGCGGGTGGTTGACCTCGATCGTGCCCTGCCTGAGCTTCGACGCGTCGTCCCCGGCGTAGTACTCGACGTTCGCCGTGAACTGCCGGGCGGCGCCGATCTGGTCGCCCTTGTCCTGGAACTTGGCCGTGAAGCCCTTCAGCTTGAGGAAGAAGGGGTCCAGGTCGTCGCTGGTGTAGAAGGACGAGCCGGTGAAGTCGTCGAGCTGGGTGATGGTGTTGGAGTAGCCGTCGCCCTCCACCATCAGCTTGCCGCCGGTGCCGCTGGCCAGGCTCGCCCAGCCGAAGCCGCCGAGCAGTGCGAACAGCGACAGGTGGAACAGCAGGTTGCCGACCTCGCGCAGATAGCCCTTCTCGGCGGCCACCGCGCCGCCGGCCAGGTTGGCCCGGAACCGGCGCTTGCGGAGCAGCCGGTGGGCGGCGGCGCTCACCGTGTCGGCGTCCGCCCCGGTGCGCCAGGCCGCGTAGACCGGCATCCGGGTCAGGTTGCGCGGCGCGGCCGGCGGCTGGGCCCGCAGCACACCGACGAACTGCCAGGTGCGCGGAACGATGCAGCCGGCCAGCGAGACGAACAGCAGGATGTAGATCGCGGAGAACCAGATCGAGCTGTAGACGTCGAACAGCTGGAGCTTCTGGTAGATCGGCGCGACCGTGGTGTGCTGCGCCTTCCAGGTCTCGACCTTGAACTGGTTCTGGCCGTTCTGCGGGATCAGCGAGCCCGGGATGGCGGCCAGCGAGAGCAGGAAGAGCAGGATCAGCGCGACCCGCATCGAGGTCAGCTGGCGCCACATCCAGCGCAGCCAGCCGAACACCCCTATGCCGGTGGGGCCGTCGGACTCGACGGGGGCGGTGCTGAGCCGCTCGGCCTCCGCGTCGTCCGATGCCGGGGGCAGCTCGGTCTCGGTCGTGGTGTTGCTCACGGTCAGATTCCGATCTGGAAGTCGGCGGTGGTGTTCTGCAGCTCGCTCACCAGCGAGTCCCAGACCCCGGTGACGAGCAGCAGACCGACCGCGACGAGCATGCCGCCACCGATCCGCATGACCAGCGGGTAGTGCCGCTTGACCCAGCCGAAGGCGCCGAGAGCCCGGCGGAAGGCCAGCGCGGCCAGGATGAACGGTACGCCGAGGCCCAAGCAGTAAACGGTCGTCAGCAAGGCGCCACGCTGGGCGTCGGCCTGGTTGAGCGCCAGGTTCTGGACGGCGGTCAGGGTCGGGCCCATGCAGGGCGTCCAGCCGACGCCGAACACCACGCCCAGCATCGGCGCGCCCAGCAGGCCGACCGCCGGGCGGCGGTGGGAGCGCACCTCGCGCATGCTCAGCCCCGGCACCAGGCCCATGAACGCCAGGCCCATGACGATGGTGAGCCCGCCGAGCACGATGTCGATGGTCCGCTTGTAGTCCCGCAGCTCCTGGCCGAAGTAGCCGAACAGCGCGCCGGTGGAGACGAAGACCGCGGTGAAGCCCAGGATGAACAGCAGCACCCCGGCCAGCATCCGGCCGCGTCTGGCCCCGCGCGCGTCCGCGAGGTCGGCGGCGGAGAAACCGGTGACGTACGAGAGGTAGCCCGGGACCAGCGGCAGCACGCAGGGCGAGAAGAACGAGAGCAGGCCGGCCAGCAGCGCGATCGGCGCGGCCACCAGCAGCGCCCCGCTCTGCATGGTCGTGGTGGTGTCGGCAAGTTGCAGGGCGGTACCGGCGGCTCCCGGACTCACTGCTTCTGCTCCGCGAGCACCGGCTGGAGCATCGACTCCAGGCCGTCGTCGGTCTGCCCGCCGACGCCTCGCGCGGCGAGCTTGCCGTCCCGGTCGACGATCAGGGTGGTCGGGATGGACTGCGGGTTGAGGCTGCCCTTGGGGAACTTGAGCAGCTGGGTGCCGGCCGGGTCGTAAATGCTCGGGAAGGTGACGCCCTGCTCCTGCTCGAAGCGGATGGCGTTGGTCTTCTCGGAGTCGCGGGTGTTCACGCCGAGGAACTGGACGCCCTGGTCCTTGTACTTCTCCGAGATCGCCTGGAGGTACTTCGCCTCGGCGCGGCAGGGGCCGCACCAGGAGCCCCAGACGTTCAGCACGACGACCTTGCCCCGGTAGTCCGAGAGCTTGGCCTGCTGCCCCTCCAGGGTCTCCCCGGAGATGTCCGGGGCGTCCTCGCGCTTGCCGATGTCCGCCTTGGAGATGTTGGTGCCCTTGACGGTGACGAACCCGAGCTGGCCCTCACCGCTGCTCGACGAGGCCGACGAGGAACAGCCGGTGAGGACGAGCGCAGCGGCGGCGGCAGTGGCGGCGGCTGCGGCGACACGGGGACGGGGGCGCGCCATGGCAGACATGTGAAAAGTTTCGCATGGAGTTCCGAGCAGGTTCGGGGGGGTCCGACATTGCGCGCCACACCCCCTCTGACCTGCGGCGGGGCCGGACCGCGTGGCGCGGCCCGGCCCCATATTTACGTACCGCTTACAGGCCGTGCGAGGCCCTACGCGCCGAAGCTCTTGCCCACCGGCTTGCCCTTGCCACCCTTGCCGACCAGGTGCGCCGGCAGCAGGTCCCGTGCCGGCTCGCGGTAGCCGACCGACACGATCCTGTCGCCCTCGAAGGTGAAGTTGGTCAGCGAGGCCAGCGAGCACTGCCGGCGGCGCGGGTCGTGCCAGAGCCGGCGGCGCTCGACGAACGAGCGGACGATCCAGATCGGCAGCTGGTGGCTGACGCAGACCGCCTCGTGCCCGCGCGCGGCGTCCCGGGCGGCGCCGAGCGCGCCCATCATCCGCACCACCTGGTCGAGGTAGGGCTCGCCCCAGGACGGCTTGAACGGGTTGGTGAGGTACTTCCAGTAGCCCGGGTTCTTCAGCGAGCCGTCGCCGACGCCGAAGGTCTTCCCCTGGAAGATGTTGTCCGCCTCGATCAGCCGCTCGTCCACCGCGATCTCCAGGCCGTGCGACTTGGCGATCGGCTCTGCGGTCTCCTGGGCCCGCTCCAGTGGGGAGGCCACCACGTGGGTGATGTCCCGGCCGGCCAGGTCCTCGGCCACCCGCTCGGCCATCTGCCGGCCGAGGTCGGACAGGCGGTAGCCCGGCAGGCGGCCGTACAGGATGCCCTCCGGGTTGTGCACCTCACCGTGCCGCATCAGGTGGACGACGGTGATCTCTTTGGCGCTCACTTCTCGGTACTCCTGCTGGCTCGGGGTGAACTTAGGACGTCGGGGCCGTGGCCGCGGCGGCCGCACGCGCGGCCGCCGGCAGAGCGGCGGCGATCCGCTCGATCGCCTTCCCGTCGTGGGCCGCCGAGACGAACCAGGACTCGAAGGCGGACGGCGGCAGGTAGACGCCCTCGGCGAGCATCGCGTGGAAGAAGGCGGTGAAACGGTACGCCTCCTGGGTCTTCGCCTCGTCGTAGTTGGTGACCGCGGCCTCGGTGAAGAACACCGAGAACATGTTCCCGGCGGTCTGCAGCCGGTGCGCCACGCCCTCCTTGGTGAGCGCCTCCGACACCAGGCCGGAGACCTCGGCGGCGACCCGGTCCACCGTCGCGTACACCTCGTCGGTGCAGCCGCGCAGCTGGGCCAGGCCCGCCGCGGTGGCGATCGGGTTCCCGGACAGGGTGCCCGCCTGGTAGACGGGGCCGGCGGGGGCCAGGTGCGCCATCACGTCGGCGCGGCCGCCGAAGGCCGCGGCCGGGAAGCCGCCGCCCATGACCTTGCCGAAGGTCAGCAGGTCCGGCCCCCAGCCCTCGTGCGCCGCCTCCAGGCCGTACCAGCCGGCCTTGGAGACGCGGAAGCCGGTCATCACCTCGTCCGAGATGAACAGCGCGCCGTTGTCCCGGCAGAGCCGGGCCAGGCCGGCGTTGAAGCCGGGCAGCGGCGGGACGACGCCCATGTTGCCGGGCGAGGCCTCGGTGATGACGCAGGCGATCTCGCCCGGGTGGGCGGCGAAGGCCTGCTCGACCGCGGCGAGGTCGTTGTACGGCAGCACGATGGTGTCGCCGGCCTGGGCGCCGGTGACGCCCGGGGTGTCCGGCAGGCCGAAGGTGGCCACGCCGGAACCGGCGGCGGCCAGCAGGGCGTCCACGTGACCGTGGTAGCAGCCCGCGAACTTCACGATCTTCGCCCGGCCGGTGAAGCCGCGGGCGAGCCGGATCGCGGACATGGTGGCCTCGGTGCCGGAGGAGACCAGGCGGACCTGCTCGACCGGGGCGACCCGGCCGACGATCTCCTCGGCCAGCTCGACCTCGCCCTGGCCGGGCGTGCCGAAGGAGGTGCCGAGGGCGACCGCCCGCTGCACCGCGTCGATCACCGCGGGGTACGCGTGGCCGAGGATCATCGGACCCCACGAGCACACCAGGTCGACGTACTCGCGGCCGTCGGCGTCGGTGAGGTAGGGACCGGTGCCGGACACCATGAAGCGCGGCGTGCCGCCGACCGCGCGGAAGGCGCGCACCGGGGAGTTGACGCCGCCGGGCGTGACGACCGAGGCGCGGTCGAAGAGCGACTGGGACTGGGGGGCTTCGTAGGGGTAGCTCACGGGAGACATGGTCTCAAATCGTGTCCTTGACCTCTGCATGTCGGACCCGATCATCTGGAACGATGATCCGGGCACCGTTGTCTGTACGGTTGTCCGTACAGAAGGGGCCGCTGACTGCTCCCGAGCGGGGACCAGTCAGACTGTGCACTCAGAGTGCGCAGGCGCTCCGGTTGTGTGCAGGGGTGTGGAGAGGACTGCCGTGTACCTCTAGTGGGTACGGCCCGCGAGTGGGTACGGCGGCGCATGACGGGTAAGGAGCACGTCCGGAGGGACGCCGGGCGTGCGGGGGTCTGTCGATTCCGGCGAATTCCGGTGAGGATGGTCCGAGTGTCCGAGGCGCAGGACGGTTACGACGAGGCCGCGGGAGGCTCCCGCAGGCCCGCCGAGACCGCACGCGGGGGTACGGGAGCGGGGACGGGTCGTGGTCGCCGCGGCGGCGAGAGGCGGGGTGAGGGACGCGTGGGGGTGACGTACAAGTACTTCGGCGCACCGGACCGCGCGACCGCCGCCAGAGTCCCCACCGCGCTCGGCCCCGGCGGACTCGGGCTGGACGCGGGCGAACTCGGCTCGCTGGGGCGCCTCGGCGACCTGATGGAGACCAGCGGGTCCCCCAACGGCCACCTCTCCACCAAGATCAAGCCGGAGACCATGAGCGCCATGGTCCTCACCGGCATCCAGGGCGTCCCGCTGCACCAGGTCCCGCCGCTGGAACTCGTCGTGCTGCACCCCGACTACGCCGTCGTCCAGCTCCCGCAGAACGTCGTCGAACCGCTCCGCAAGGCCGACGAGACCGAGCTCGGCGCCGCCGCCTTCATCTGGTCCACCGTCCCCGACCGCCGCGGTCCGCGTGACGCCTTCGTGATCTACAGCATGCTCCACGAATGGCAGGACTTCGCGAACCGGCTGCACGACGCCGGGCACCAGTTGTACTGCCTGGTGTGGCCGTAACAGAGGCACAGCGGGGGATTGTTGACAACGGATATGGCATCGGCCGCGGGCGAGCGAGCCCGCGGCCGGTTCAATGCCGCTCTTCCACTGCTGGGGGCGCCACCGACGAGTGCACCCGCCCGCACCACGGATGGTGTTCGGGATAGCCTCAACTGTCCTGCGATGAAGCCCTGTTGACGGTAGGTCGAGCACGCGGTTCGCGTCCGCAGGCAGCCGGGTGAGCAGCGCGAGCGCGGCTACCAGCAGCGTCAGACCGGCCAGCATGCCCTGGCTCGTGGCGACGGCGCAGAGCAGCGAGGCGGCGGTGAGTCTCCGGAGCAGATCCGGGGGCCGCGTCAGCCCCGGGCGCGGCGCGCGCGCCGGACCGTCCGCTCGCTCTCCACCGGCTCCGCCAGATGCCCGTCCACCAGCCGCGTCAGGGCCGACACGAACACGTCGCGCTCCGGTTCGGGCAGCGCCTCCAGCACCTCCCGGTGCACCCGGTCGGCGATCGCGGTGCCCTGCTCGACGGCGCGCTCGCCCGCCTCGGTGACCGAGATGATCCGGGCCCGGCGGTCGGCGGCGGACGGGCGGCGCTCGGCCAGGCCCGCCTTCTCCAGCTCGTCGACGGTGACCACCATGGTCGTCTTGTCCAGGTCGGACAGCTCGGCCAGCTGGATCTGGGTGCGCTCGGCCTCCTGCGCGTGGAACAGCACGCAGTATGCGCGGGGGGTGATCCCGAGCTCGGTGAAGGCCGACGCCATCCGGGTCGCCAGCACGTGGCTCGCGTGGTCCAGCAAGCCGGCGATGTCGGGGATCTGCCGCACGGGCGGGGTGGTCGTCATACGTCCGAGGTTAGCAACGTGCCGTCTGCTGGCGGATGATCCCGTTGCCAACCACCCGCGCGTCCCGGGCCTGGCCTACGGAAGGCGGGCCTACGGAATGCCCAGCTCGAACAGCGCGTACCCGGCGTACCAGCCCGCCGCGATGGCCGGCATCACGAACAGCCCGACCAGCGAGGAGGTCCGCACCCGGCGCAGCGCGACCGCCAGGCCGATGCAGAGCGGGAAGGCCGGCAGAAGGTAGCGCGAGATGTTGTCGAAGATCTGGTTGCTGCTCAGCGCGGTGAAGATGGTGAGCATCGTGTAGATCACCAGGACCAGTGGCGGCCGGAGCCGCAGCAGCAGTACCAGCAGGCCGGGCAGGGCGATCAGCAGCGCGATCGCGATCAGGTCGGGGGCGGGATTGGACTGCCAGAAGTTCCAGTGGCCGGTGACCACGTCGAGAATCGAGCGGAAGGTGGAGGCGCCCCAGTCGAAGTAGCGGTTCCAGGCGCCGCGCTGGAGCTTGAAGTAGCCGCCCCAGTCCCCCATCCGGTAGCCGACCCAGGCGACGTACCAGATCAGGCCCCACGGCGTGATCAGCATCGCGAACAGCGGGCGCTTGACGCCGTCGGTGCGCCGGATGAGCGCCACCAGGGCGGCTATCGAGACGGCGGCGATCAGGGCGGCGGCCGTCGGGCGGTTGAGGCCGGCGGCCAGGGTCAGCAGGCCGGCCGCCACCCAGCGGCGGGTCATGACGCAGTAGCAGGCCCAGGCGGACAGCGCGACGAACAGCGAGTCCGAGTAGACCGCCCACTCGACGCCCGAGCCCGGGAACAGGCCCCAGACCACCGCGGCGATCACGCCCGCCCGGAAGCCGCCGAGCCGCTCGGCGACCGCGAAGATGCCGGCCACCGCGACGAACGAGGCGAGCACCGAGACCACGATGCCAGAACCGTACGGGCCGAGTCCGGTGATCGCGCCGACCAGCCGCATCAGCCACGGGTAGAGCGGGAAGAAGGCGGCGGAGTTCTCGTAGTAGGTGGCCAGCGGGAAGCCGTGCACCGGGATCAGCTGGGGGTTGTAGCCGTTCTCGGCGATCCGCTGGTACCAGATGCCGTCCCAGGTGCCGAGCACGTCCCACGGCTGGGCGCCGCCGCCGCGGCCGGGGTCCTTCTTCAGGAAGTCCCCGGTGTGCGACAGCAGCATCATGAAGACGGTCAGGCCGGTGGCCTTGACCACCGCGTACGCGCCGAGCGCGGGCGCGAAGCGGTCCACCAGGGCACCGAACCGGCCCGGCGCCCGGGTCTGCTCCTCGTCGGGCCGCTCACTCGTCGGCCCGGGCGTCGGCGTGCCCGGTTCGGCGTTGGACGACTCGGTGCTCGATGCCGTGCTCATCTGCTCTGGCTCTCCCCGCCCGGCTGGTGGTCGGCGCGCCAACGAACGCGGCGGCGTCGTGTGAGCCTACGACACCGGCCCGAGCGGGCCCGGAGCGGCGGGGTCGCAAGCCCGTCGGCGCACCGGAACGGCGGGTCCGCCGCCGCCCTCGGCGGGGGCGGCGGCGGACCGGGGGCGGGGTGGCTCAGCCGTGGAGGGCTCAGCCGTGGAGCGCTCAGCCGTGGAGCGCTCAGCCGTGGAGCGCTCAGCCGTGGAGGTAGACGATGCCGAGCTTGGTGAGCTGCCAGAGCTGGTTGGCCGCGCCGGTGTCGGTGGCGAGCGCGACGAGGGGGTTGCCCTGGGCGTCGAGGCCGCCGCCGGCGGTGAGCACCTTGCTCTGGTCCTGCGAGTCGGCCACCGTGTAGCGGCCGCCGCCGGCCGGCTTGAACACCCAGTGCTGGTTGCCGCCGCCGTTGCAGCCCCACTGCTGGATCCGGGTGCCGACGGCGGTGGAGGTGGCGTCGGCGTCCAGGCACATGTTCCGGTTGCCGCTGAAGTCGAGCTCGTAGCTGCCGCCCGCCTTCACCTCCAGGACGAACGACTGGTTGAGCCCGCCGGTGGCCGGGTAGCTGATGGCGGCCCGGCCGTCGGTGGAGTCGCCGTAGGTGCCGCCGCCGCTGAGGTCGAGCGCATTGCCGGTGGCCGCGTTGGTGAGCTGGTACCAGGCGCCGTCCTCGGGGACGTCGCCGAACGGCTGTCCGGGGGTGAGGGGTTGGATGGACGTGGTGTTCTGCTGGTTGAGCGTGCAGTAGGCCTGCTGCTGGTCGGGCCGGGCGAAGAACTGGCCGAGGCAGACGCCCTCGCCGCGGTAGCCGGCCACCCGCAGGTGGTACGACTGGCGGACCATGTTCATGCACAGGCCGGGGATGCCGATCTGCGAGTCGCAGCCGTTGCGCGCCCACTCGGAGAGGTTGATGACGTCCCCGTTGCTGTACTCGTACGGCGAGCTGGTCCACTCGGCGCAGACCTCGTGCCCGAAGGCGACCCGCCGCTGGTCCAGGTACCGGACGCCGGGCACCTGTTCGGCCGCGCCGCGCAGCGCGTCGCTGAAGGTCGGCACCACCCAGTTGTGGCCCCAGGCCAGGTCCTCGGGGAAGGCCGGGCAGCCGTCGGCGATCTTGCCGAGGTAGTCGTTGCGCCGGATGTCCGGGGTGATCGGGTTGAAGTACGACTGGTAGACCAGCTGGTACGAGGAGTCCGCGTAGCCGGCCTTCCGCATGGTCTGCCGGATGTTCTGCAGCGCGGCGACGACCTTGGGCTGGACCCGCTTGGCGCGCTGGGCGATGTCGGCGCTGCCGATGGTGTCCCGGCAGCCCTGGCTCTTCGGGATCGGGAAGTACTGCGCGAGGCAGTGCATCATGATCCCGCTGAAGTCGAAGTCGTCGTTGGCGCCGATCGTGACGACGACCAGTTTGACGTCGTACTTGCCAGCCACCTCGGCGAGTTTGACGTCCTGTTTGGGCTCGCCGAAGTCGCCGCTGCCGGAGCCGGTGACCTTGGCCAGCTCCGGGTCGCTGACCAGGTCGCCGGTCTGGGCGCCGGAGCAGGCGAGGTCGATCGGGGTGACCCCGGGGATGTCGGTGACGAAGATCTCCGACTTCGGGTGCCGGTGGCAGTAGTTGGTAGGGGTGTCGGTCTCCGGGAAGTAGCCGTCGCCGGTGTCGGTGCCGGCGCCCTCGCCGGAGATGGCGCTGTCGCCGAGGGCGACGATCGCGGCCGGGCGGGCGCTGCCGGAGGCGGGGGCGGTGTCGGCGAGGGCGGTGGGAGCACCTGCCAGGCCGAGGGTGGCGACGAGGGCGCCGGTGGCGAGCAGCGCGCCGTACGGGGAGCGGCGCGCCACCGTCCGGGGTCGTCTCGCCGCAGACAGTCGTGACCTGATCACACGCGTCTCCTTGCGGGGGTGGGGGGCCGCCCGGCTTGGGGTGCCGAGCGACGCGGAGCAAGAAAGGTGAGCAGGTCTCATATTCTAGGTACTGACAAGTAACGCAACAAGGCTTGTGACAGCACCGGACGTTGACGCTCCGGCAGCCGGCCGAGCGCCCCCGGACATGCCGAAAGCCGCCGTCCCGCACCCCAGGAGGGAAGCGCGGAGCGGCGGCTCGTACCGGCCGAACCGGACGCGGGCTCAGCCCAGGTTGGCGCAGTGGTTGCCGAACGCCGGGTTCAGCAGGCCGACAACGTCGACGGAGTTGCCGCACAGGTTGACCGGGATGTGCACGGGGATCTGGACCTGGTTGCCGGAGATGACACCGGGGGAACCCGCGGCGACACCCTCGGCGCCGGAGCTGGCCATCGCGGAACCGGCGCCGGCGGCCACGATTCCCACCACGGCGGCACCGACGGCGGCCGTCTTCTTGATGCTCATTCGAGCCTCCTGACTGTTCAACCTGTTCAACAGGGATGCACGGGGAGTGCGACATCTAGAACGAGACCCACCCGACCCGGTTGCGACACCGTGCCCACTGTCACCCGACCGGGCTAACAGCGACGGTGACGGGCATTCGGGTGATCAGCGGACCGGACCGTTTCCCCTCGGCCCCTGCCTCGTTCTCTCAGGCGGAACACGCTTCACCCGGCCCCCTACACACGAATCGAGTCACCGCCCATGCGCAAGCTCGCCCACGGCGTCGTCGGCACCGCGGCCACCGCCGCCCTGCTCGCCGCCGGCGCAGGCGCCGCGTCCGCCCACCACCTGCACGGCGCGTCCGCCGAGGGTGTCGCGGCCGGCTCGGCCGGCGTCGTCTCGGGCAACTCCGTGCAGATCCCCCTGCACATCCCGGTCAACCTGTGCGGCAACTCGGTCGATGTGATCGGCGCCCTGAACCCGGCGTTCGGCAACCACTGCCTGAACGCCTGACCGGGAATTCCTCCTGGTCGCGCCTTTACCCGAACCGTTCCCGGCCGTGCGGGAATTGTTCGCGAGGCGCTGCAACGCGGCGGCCGCGTCGACGCCCGAGCCATGGGCGGAACACGCCGGTGTTACGCCGCCGGAGTGACAATCACGGCAATCCCAGAAGCCAGCGGGTGAGTATTCCTGCTCGCCCGGCTCCCGACATTTCCCATCCGTCGGGCAGAAAACGGAGGAAAGAACATGCGTAACCTCAAGAAGGCCGCCGCCCTGTCGCTGGCCGCCACCGGCCTGGTCGTCGGCGCGGCCGGCGGCGCGTTCGCCAGCTCCGGCGCCGAGGGCGTGGCCGCCGGCTCGCCCGGCGTGCTCTCCGGCAATCAGCTCCAGATTCCGGTGCACATCCCGATCAACATCTGCGGCAACACCGTCAACGTGATCGGCCTGCTGAACCCGGCGTTCGGCAACCAGTGCGCCAACCTGGGCTGAACCGGCTGTCGCCGCACCGGCGACCGCTGATTTACCGAGCCCGTGCCGCGCCCCGCACGACCGGAGTGCGGCACGCTCCACCCGTGTGTGATCGAGGAGATCAACCCCCATGCAGAACGTGAAGAAGGTCGCCGTCCTCTCCGCCGCCGCCGCCGGCCTGGTGCTCGGCGCGGCGGGCTCCGCCGCCGCCAGCTCCGGCGCCGAGGGCGTGGCCGCCGGCTCCCCCGGCGTCATCTCCGGCAACCAGATCCAGGTGCCGGTGCACATCCCGATCAACCTGTGCGGCAACTCCGTCAACGTGATCGGCGCCCTGAACCCGGCGTTCGGCAACAGCTGCGCCAACGTGGACATGCACCCGAAGCCCGCGGACGACTGCTGATCCCCGATCGGCACGCGTTCCGGCCGAACTGCCCCCCGACCAGCCCGGCCGGGGGGCAGTTCGGCATCCCCGGACGGCGGGTGGCCGGCCGGGACCCCGATCCACCGAAGGGTGATTCCGCATGGTTTCGAAGAAGACCGGGGCCGGCCTCGCCGCCGCCGTCGGAGCCGCGATGCTGCTCGGCGCAGGCTCGGCGCAGGCCGCCACCACCGCACACCCGGCACCCCAGGGCGGCCCGGCCACGCTGGCGAAGACCGACGTGGGCCAGGCGCTGAACGGGACGACCTCCGGCCTCGGCTACGGCATCGCGCCGGTCAAGAGCCTGCGCCTGGACCCGTGGGCGAACTCCTCCGCCGACGTGCTCAACAACGGCGCGACCGTCCAGCCCGACCAGGGTGTGGCACCGGTCGGCACCGGCACGCTGACCGGCCCGCTGAGCGCCGGCGGCGGCGTCAAGGACCT
This sequence comes from Kitasatospora aureofaciens, assembly GCF_019192735.1. Taxonomy (GTDB): domain Bacteria; phylum Actinomycetota; class Actinomycetes; order Streptomycetales; family Streptomycetaceae; genus Kitasatospora; species Kitasatospora aureofaciens_A. The sequence continues at coordinate 13,521 of NZ_JAHTKP010000003.1, read as the reverse complement.
CCCGCTGGTCGGCGGCCTGACGGGCGCCCTGCCCGGCTGAGCCGCGAAGCGCGCGAGAGAGCCCGGCACCCCCGCCGCGAACGGGGTGCCGGGCTCTCGCGGGTGTGGGCTCAGAGCTGCGTCAGGTCCGTCAGCCCGGTCTGCTGCACCACGCCGGTGGTGGTGGCCGTGGTGGTCGTGGCCAGGTCGCTCACCTCGTCGGTGACCGAGATCCGGTGGTGCTCGTCGCCGAGGGTCGCCGTGGCGCCCGGCACCGCCTGCACCGCGCCGGTGACCAGCCGCGGGTCGATCTCGTCCACCTTCAGCCGGCCGTCGGCCAGCTGGCCGGTGCCGTCCTGGGCGAGCGAGAGCGGCTTGCCGAGCGCGAGGCCGGGGGTGTCGGTGTGCAGCGGGGCGGCCGGGGCCTCAAGCAGCACCTTGCCGACGTCGGCGCCCTGGTCCACCAGCGGGACCGGCAGGTCGGCCTTGGCGCTCGGGCCCACCTTGCCGGTGCGCAGCTCGGGGATGAGCCGGTCCGGGATCAGCTCGGTGCTGGTGGTACGGCCCGGCGCGGGCGGCATGACCAGCGAGGTCGGGATGCCGGCCGTGAGGTGGCTGCCCAGCGGGGTGAGCGGCACGTCCGCCGGGACCTGCTGGGTGGCCAGCTTGTCCTCCAGGGCCCCGACCTGGTCGGGGCTGACCGAGGCCGCGGAGGCCGGTCCCTGGGAGGCGAGCATGCCCGCACCGACCGCCAGCAGCATCGCGCCGGCCCGCTTGGAGAACTTCATGCTTTTCACCGTTCTGCCTGTCCGTACTGGAGATCTCTGGGAGGAGCGGCTGCGACGCAGCCGGAAAGCAATCTGCCAACGAGTGACCGGGAGTACGGATTGCGGCGGTTAACCGGTTCGGCCTAATAATCCCATCGGAAACCACTCCCGGACGCGCCTCCCGGACTCTTTTCAAAAATCCCCGTAACCTTCCGTGCCGTCATTCTTTGATCTGGACGTCAGTGACTGCAGACCGGGTCTGAGCGTTCTACGCGTTGTACGCACGGAAACCAGAGAGCATTTCAGAGAGGGATCTCCCCATGATCCAGAAGTCCTTCGCCGCCGCCGGCCTGGCCATCGCCGCGCTGGCCGCCGCCGCCGCGCCGGCCACCGCCATCGGTGACGCGGACGGCGCCGCCGCCTCCATCGAGGGCAACGGCGGCACCAACTTCACCGGCACCGTCGGCAACAACAGCCCGAACTTCCACTTCCTGGACAACGCGAACATCTGCCTCCCCGAGGTCCACAACATCGCCGTGGGCGTCCTCGGTGTGGCCGTCCCGGTCGAGGTGCCGATCGCCAACAGCGGTGGCAAGCAGTACTGCACCCAGGGCCAGGGCACCCAGAGCCACGGCGACGGGGGCGTCTCCCACCTCGTCGGCTGACGCTCCCCCACAGCCGCACTCCCCCAGCACCACTCCCTGAACCACCCTCGAATCGCTCCCCGATTCACCCCTTGAGAGGAAAACCGGAAATGATCAAGAAGTCCCTCGCCGCCGCCGGCCTGGCCGCCGCCGCCATCGCGATGTCCGCGGGCTCGGCCTCCGCCATCGCCGACTCGGACGGCGCCGCCACCTCGGTCCAGGGCAACGGTGGCACCAACCAGACCGGCACCCACGGCAACGCCAGCCCGAACTTCCACACCCTGGACAACGCGAACGTCTGCCTGCCGGAGGTCCACAACATCGCCGTCGCCGTCATCGGCGTCGCGGTTCCGGTCGAGGTGCCCGTCCTGAACAGCACCCCGAAGCAGATCTGCAACGTCGGCCAGAACACCCAGTCCTCGGGCGACGCGGGTGTCTCGCACCTGATCGGCTGATCCAGGGGCATGGGACCGACGGAGGGCCCGGGGAGGAAGGTCTCCCCGGGCCCTCCGGGCTGTACGGACGAGTGTCCGGCCGGGCCGCCGAACGGGTGCGGCCCGGTCGGGTGATCACGCGCCGGTCGCGTGATCACGTGTCAGAGGCAGAGCGCCCGCCGAGGCGCTCCCGAAGAGAGGGCAGAACCATGAAGAGCAAGCTGGCCAAGGCCGCGCTGACCGCCACCGCCGCGCTGGCGCTCGCGGGTGCCGCCACCCCGGCGTTCGCGCACGTCGGCGTGGCGGGCGGCACCGAGTTCGTCGCCTCGGCCGACCAGCCGTTCGCGGCCCAGCAGTGGGCGGGCGTCGCCCACACGTCGCACATCCTCACCGGCGGCCAGGGCTGGGGCGCCGCCACCGACGAGGACGTGGCCGGCGGCGCGAAGGGCTTCGCCCACCTCAACGGCTGGCGGTAGGCGGACGACGAAGGCCGGGCCCCTCCTCGCGGGAGGGGCCCGGCCTTCTGCCGTGCGGCGGACGCTACTTGAGCATCGCGGCGGCCTCGACCGCCCAGTAGGTGAGGATCTGCCCGGCCCCGGCCCGGCGGATCGAGGTGAGCGTCTCCATGATCATCCGCTCCCGGTCGATCCAGCCGTTCGCCGCCGCGGCCTCGACCATCGCGTACTCCCCGGACACCTGGTACGCCGCGACCGGCACCGGCGAGGCGTCGGCGACCTGGCGCAGGATGTCCAGGTAGGCCATGGCCGGCTTCACCATCACCAGGTCCGCGCCCTCGGCCACGTCCTGCTGGAGCTCGCGCAGCGCCTCGCGGGCGTTCGCCGGGTCCTGCTGGTAGGTCTTGCGGTCGCCCTTGAGCGAGGAGCCGACCGCCTCGCGGAACGGGCCGTAGAACGCCGAGGCGTACTTGGCGGTGTAGGCGAGGATGCCCACGTCCTGGTGCCCGGCCTCGTCCAGCGCCCGGCGGACCACCGCGATCTGGCCGTCCATCATCCCGGACGGGCCGACCAGGTGGACGCCGGCGTCGGCCTGCACCCGGGCCATCTCGGCGTAGCGCTCCAGGGTGGCGTCGTTGTCCACGCTGCCGTCGGCGGCCAGCACGCCGCAGTGGCCGTGGTCGGTGTACTCGTCCAGGCACAGGTCCGACATGACCACCAGGGCGTCGCCCACCTCGGCGACGACGTCCCGGATCGCCTGCTGGAGGATGCCGTCCGGGTTGGTGCCCTCGCTGCCGATCGCGTCCTGCTTCGCCGGCACGCCGAACAGCATGACGCCGCCGAGGCCCGCCTCCGCGGCCTCGACCACGGCCTTGCGCAGGGTGTCCCGGGTGTGCTGGAGCACGCCCGGCATCGACGTCACCGGGACCGGCGCGCTGACGCCCTCGCGGACGAACAGCGGCAGGATCAGCTCCGCCGGGTGCAGCCGGGTCTCGGCGACCAGGCGGCGCATCGCCGGGCTCTGGCGCAGCCGGCGGGGACGAACGTACGGGAATTCAGCGGACACGGCTTCTCTCTCCGAACGGTTGTGCAGCGCCGGGGGCGACGGATCGCCGCCCCCGGGTCCCGACAGGGTGTCAGCGGGCCTTGCGGCGCGAGCCCGGACGGCGCTCGCTGGGCCGGTAGACCGGCTCACCGGCGGCCGTCGCGGCGTCGCGGCGCCTGGCCCCGAAGTCTGCCAGCGCCTGGGCCAGCGCCGCCGCCGACGGGGCCGGGGCCATCACGTCGACCCGCAGTCCGTGCTCCTCGGCGGTCTTGGCGGTGGCCGGGCCGATGCAGGCGATGACCGTGACGTTGTGCGGCTTGCCGGCGATGCCGACCAGGTTGCGCACGGTCGAGGACGAGGTGAAGAGCACCGCGTCGAAGCCGCCGCCCTTGATCGCCTCGCGGGTCTCGGCCGGCGGCGGCGAGGCGCGCACCGTCCGGTACGCCGTCACGTCGTCGACCTCCCAACCCAGCTCGACCAGGCCGGCCACCAGGGTCTCGGTGGCGATGTCGGCGCGCGGCAGCAGCACCCGGTCGATCGGGTCGAACACCGGGTCGTACGGCGGCCAGTCCTCCAGCAGCCCGGCCGCGGACTGCTCGCCGGAGGGCACCAGGTCCGGCTTCACGCCGAAGTCCACCAGGGCCTGCGCGGTGGTCTCGCCGACCGCCGCGACCTTGATCCCGGCGAACGCGCGGGCGTCCAGGCCGTACTCCTCGAACTTCTCCCGGACCGCGCGGACGGCGTTCACCGAGGTGAAGGCGATCCACTCGTAGCGGCCGGTGACCAGGCCCTTGATGGCCCGCTCCATCTGCTGCGGGGTGCGCGGCGGCTCGACCGCGATGGTCGGCACCTCCTGCGGCACCGCGCCGTACGAGCGCAGCTGCTCGGACAGGCCGGTGGCCTGCTCCTTGGTGCGCGGGACGAGCACGTTCCAGCCGAACAGCGGCTTGGTCTCGAACCAGGAGTGCGAGGAGCGGTGGGCGACCTGCTCGCCCACCACGGCTATCACCGAGGTGGCCGGGTCCACCGGGGCGGAGACCGGCGAGGGCAGCACCCGGGCCACCTTCAGGTCGGCCGCGATGGTGGCCAGGGTGGCGGTGAAGGTGCGCTGGCGGGTGGTGGTGCCGGACAGCGTCGCGCTCAGCGCCGACTCCGGCTTACGGCCGTTGGAGACCAGCGCGTTGGCGGTGGCCGGTAGCTGGCCCAGGGTCGTACGGACCACCAGGGTGGTCTCCGGCGCGCCCAGGTCCACCGGGCTGCCGGCCAGCAGCGCGGCGCCGTCGACGAAGCGGACGTCGGTGCCGGCCGCGCCGCGCAGCGGGACACCCGCGTACGCCGGCACGCCCACCGACTGGGCGACGCCCGGGATCACCTCGAACGGGATCCCGCCGCCCGCGCAGCTGAGCATCTCCTCGGCTGCGCAGCCGTCCAGGCCCGGGTCGCCGTCGACGGTCCGGACCACGTGCTTGCCGGCCCGCACGGCCTCGGCGACCAGCCTGGCCAGGTCGAAGTCGGTGCCCTCGGCGGCCGGGGTGTGCACCTGCACGCCGGCCGGGCAGTGGCTGCGCACGGCGGCGGCGGTCAGCGGGTCGGCGACCAGGACGTCGGCCGAGGACAGCACCTCGACCGCGCGCAGGGTCAGCAGCCCCGGGTCCCCGGGGCCCGCGCCCAGGAAGGTGCACCGGCCGGCGGCGGCCGGCCCGCCCGGGAAGGGGCTGTCGCCCGGGAACGGGCTGTCGGTGGCGGCGGTGGGGCTCATCGGGCTCGCTCCCCCATCAGGGCGGCCGCGCCCGCGTCGAGCAGCCGGGCGGCCAGCGCGCGGCCGAGGGCCGCCGCCTGCTGCTCGGCGGTCTCGTCGAGGACGATCGGACCGTTGGCGGACATCTTCAGCAGGGTGGCGCCGTCGGGGGTGCCGACCACGCCCTCCAGCTGCAGTTCGTACGAATGGCCCCAGGTGGCCAGCGCGGCCACCGGCGCCGAGCAGCCGGCCTCCAGGGTGGCCAGCAGCGCGCGCTCGGCGGCCACCGCGACCCGCGTGGGGGCGTGGTCGAGGGCGCCGAGTGCGGCGGTCAGCTCCGTGTTGGCGGTGGTGCACTCGATCGCGAGCGCGCCCTGGCCGGGGGCCGGGATCATCAGCTCGGTGTCGAGGTGCTGGGAGATCTCGGCGCTGCGGCCGAGCCGGTTCAGGCCGGCCGTGGCCAGCACCACCGCGTCCAGCTCGCCACTGGTCACGAAGCCGATCCGGGTGTCCACGTTGCCGCGGATCGCGACGGTCTCCAGGGCGGCGCCGCGGGCGGCGGCCCAGGCGTTCAGCTGGGCCATCCGGCGCGGCGAGCCGGTGCCGATCCGGGCCGGACGACCGGCGCCGGCCAGCTTCTCCACCAGCTCGTCGAGGGTCAGGCCCTCGCGGACGACCAGGGCGTCCCGGACGTCCTCGCGCTCCGGGACGGCGGCCAGCACCAGGCCCTCGGGGGCGGCGGTCGGCAGGTCCTTCAGCGAGTGCACGGCGAAGTCGATCCGGCCCTCCAGCAGTGCGTCCCGCAGCGCGGAGACGAACACGCCGGTGCCGCCGATCTGGGCCAGCGCCTCCCGGGAGGTGTCGCCGTAGGTGGTGATCTCGACCAGCTCGACGGGGCGCCCGGTGAGCCTGGTCACCTCGCGGGCGACCATGCCCGACTGGGCCATGGCGAGCGCGCTGCGCCGGGTGCCGAGCCGCAGGGCGGTGGCGGCCGGAGCCTGCTCCGTGATCGGTTGACCATTCATGAGGTGATCGTCCCGGTGGTACTCGTGGGATGGCTGACGGTTCATCCGGCGCTCCCGCCGGAGGGCTGGGGCCGGCCGCCGACGGGCGTGCCCGACACGGCGTGCACAGCCGCCGGGTCGAGGTCGAACAGCTCGCGCAGGGCGTCCGCGTAGGAGGCGCCGCCGGGCTCGGCGGCGAGCTGCTTCACCCGCACGGTCGGCGCGTGCAGCAGCTTGTCGACGACGCGGCGGACGGTCTGGGTGATCTCGGCGCGGGAGCGCTCGTCCAGGTCGGGCAGCCGGGAGTCCAGCCGGCCGAGCTCGGCGGCGACCACGTCGGAGGCCATCGCCCGCAGCGCCACGACGGTCGGCGCGATCCGGGCGGCCCGCTGGGCGGCGCCGAACGCGGCGACCTCGTCGGCGACGATCCGGGTGACCGCGTCCACGTCCCCGGCGCCGGGGGTGGCGGCGTGCGCGTGGGAGAGGCTCTCCAGGTCGACCAGCAGGGCGCCGGGCAGCTCGTGCACGGCGTGGTCGACGTCGCGCGGCATGGCCAGGTCGAGCAGGGCGAGCGGGCGGTCGGACGTCCTCACGGCGACCGCGGCGGCGACGTCCTCGGCCCGGATCACCACACCGGCCGCGCCGGTGCAGGAGATCACCAGGTCGACGTCGGCCAGCGCCTCCGGCACCTTGGCCAGGTCGAGGGTGCGGGCCACCTCGGGGCCGAGGATCTCGACCAGGCGCTCGGCGCGCGCGGGCGTCCGGTTGGCGACCAGCAGGTCGGTGACCCCGGAGCGGACCAGGGTGGCGGCGGCCAGCGAGCTCATCGAGCCGGCGCCGACCACCAGGGCCCGCTTGCCGGCGATCTCGCCCGCCCCGGCCGCGACCTGCTCCAGGCCGAAGGTCACCAGCGACTGGCCGGCCTTGTCGATGCCGGTCTCGCTGTGCGCCCGCTTGCCGACCCGCAGCGCCTGCTGGAACAGCTCGTTCAGGCCGCGCCCGGCGGTGTGCTCCTCCTGGGCCTTGGCCAGCGCGTCGCGCAGCTGGCCGAGGATCTGGCCCTCGCCGACGACCATCGAGTCCAGGCCGCAGGCCACCGAGAACAGGTGGTGGACGGCGCGGTCCTCGTAGTGGACGTACAGGTGGGAGGTCAGCTCCTCCAGGTCCACCCCGCTGTGGTGGGCCAGCAGCAGCGACAGCTCGGCGACGCCGGCGTGGAACTTGTCCACGTCCGCGTACAGCTCGATCCGGTTGCAGGTGTTGAGCAGCGCGGCCTCGGCGACGGTCGCGGTGGCCGCCGCGTCGTGCAGCAGTCGGGTCGGGACGTCACCGGTCAGCGCGGCGCGCTCCAGCACGCCGACCGGGGCCGTGCGATGGCTCAGTCCTACGACGAGAAGACTCACGCCCGCCCCCTGGTGCCACAGATCTCTGTGTTCATGCGAACCACACCGTTCATGCGGGCATCACCGCGGAGAGATCGCCCTCGCCGCCCTTGGCGGTCTTGCCCTTGGCCTGCTCGGCCTGGTCCTTGGCCGCGGTCTCGGCGGCGGCGCGGCCCTTGCCGCTGCCGCCGGCCGCGCGGCGCAGCTTGGCGGCCGCCGCCCGGACCGGGCCCGGGGCGCGGTCCAGCACCGACTCGGTGCGGTCGGGCTCCTCGCCGGCCTTGCGCTGCTCGTGGAAGGCCAGGATCTGCAGCTCGATGGAGAGGTCCACCTTGCGCACGTCCACGCCGTCCGGGACGGTCAGCACGGTCGGGGCGAAGTTGAGGATGCTGGTGACGCCGGCCTCGACCAGGCGGTCGCACACCTGCTGGGCGGCGCCGGGCGGGGTCGTGATGACGCCGATCGAGACGTGCTGGCTCTCGACGATCGACTCCAGCTCGTCCATGTGCCGCACCGGCAGGCCGGCCGCGCTGCTGCCGACCACGTTGGGGTCGGCGTCCAGCAGGGCGGCGACCCGGAAGCCACGGGACGCGAAGCCGCCGTAGTTGGCGAGGGCGTGGCCGAGGTTCCCGATGCCGACGATGACGACCGGCCAGTCCTGGGTCAGGCCGAGTTCGCGGGAGATCTGGTAGACGAGGTACTCGACGTCGTAGCCGACGCCGCGGGTGCCGTAGGAGCCGAGGTAGGAGAAGTCCTTGCGCAGCTTGGCCGAGTTCACGCCGGCCGCGGCGGCCAGTTCCTCGGAGGAGACGGTCGGCACCGAGCGCTCGGAGAGCGCGGTGAGCGCCCGCAGGTAGAGGGGGAGGCGGGCGACGGTCGCCTCCGGGATGCCCCGGGCACGCGAGGGTCGGCGCGCGGCGCCCTGGTCGGGCGTCTGCGAACTGCTCTGTGGTGATCGGCCGATTGCCACGGTGCTCCTGTGGGTGAAGCTGGGCTTTGACTGCCAGGCTATGCGTTTGTGAACGTGTGCACAAAGATGGTGTCCGTTTTGTCCCCGCACAGTGATGCGCATCACGCCGTGGACCCCATAGCACCGCGGTCCGACAGCACCACGGCCGGGGCGGGCACCCCGGGCAGCCACGGGCCGGACGGCGCCTCCCGGCGCAGCAGCGGGACGGGCGCCCCGGACGGGCGGGAGCGGGCCCGGCCCAGCCGCGGCCACGGCACCCGGGCCGCCTCGCGCAGGGGGACCGCCCAGTCGTCCGGCGGGCAGGACGGGGCGCCGACGCAGTGGCGCAGCAGCTCGGCGGTCACCCGGGCGTCGCCCAGCGCGGTGTGCGCCGGGTACCAGCCGAGGCCGGCCGCCTCCACGCAGGCCGCCAGGCCGTGGCCGCGGGCCTCCGGCAGGTGGGCGCGGGCCAGCCCCATCGTGCACAGCAGCGGGACGGGCGGCAGCGGGACCCCGATCCGGGCGAACTCGCGGTCCAGGAAGGCGTGGTCGCAGCTGACGTGGTGCCCCACCAGCACCCGGCCGGCCAGCAGTTCCAGCAGCCGCGGCGCGATCTCCCGGAAGCGCGGGGCGCCCTCCACGTCCGCCTGGCGTATTCGGTGGACGTGGGTCGGGCCGACCGGGCCCAGCGGGTCGAGCAGGGTGGCGAACTCCGTCTCCGGGCGCAGCTCCTCGTCCAGCAGCACCACCGCGATCTCGACCACCCGGTGCCGCCACGGGCTGCGGCCGGTCGCCTCCACGTCCACCACCGCGAAGCCCCGGGACCCCTCGGGGGCGACGGGCATCCCAGGGGTCGAGCCGGGAAGCATGGCGGCACTCCTCGCGTGCTCAGCCCCCCATGGGCGCAAACGAGTTCGATCGTAAGCCGACGAACACGCCCCGACCCACGCCGAACCGGAGTGTCTTTGGCAACGATTCGGCGAAGCGCCCCCGCCGGTCGACGGGGGTCCCGGAGGTCCTCAGGCGCCCAGCCCGGCGCGCAGGCGGCGCTCGTCGACCCGCCAGAAGTCGTGCTGGCGGCCGTCGATCAGGGTGACCGGGATCTGCTCCCAGTACCGGCGGTACAGCTCCTCGTCCTGGGTGATGTCCTTCTCCTCGAAGGTCGCGCCCAGCTCGCCCGTGACCCGGACGATCACCTCCCGGGCGTCGTCACACAGGTGGCAGCCCGGCTTGCCGACCAGGGTCACGGTACGGTCCGCCGGCGCGGGCTTGGGGCTCTTGTCACGTCGCAGCAGTGGGCTCACCCGGCCATTGTGCGCCCCTCTCACGCGCACCTCTCGCACGCAGCTTTCACCGGCACCTTTCGCCCGGGAGCGGGCACCGCGGGGAGGGGCCCGGGCTGCCCGGTGTTCACCGCACGGGCACGCCGCCGTCACGGCCGCTCCGCGCCCGGCTGGCTATGCTCGGTGGCATGGCCGTGCTCCGAAGGCTCACCCACGCAAGGCGCTCCACCACCGAGCGGACCGCCCTGGCGGGCGAGGCCGCGGCCGAGGCGGCGGAGGCGGCCCTGCACGCCGAGCCGGCACCGGACACCACGCCCGGGAGCACCGTCGCGGAAGCCCCGGCAGCGGCCCCGGGCAAGCCCGGGAAAGCCCCCAAGGCCCCGGCCGGGAACCACACCCCCGAGCCGGACGACCCGCACGCCGCCGCCTTCTTCGACTGCGACAACACCATCCTGCGCGGCGCCGCCATCTTCTACCTCGGCGTCGGCCTCTACCGGCGCGGCTTCCTCACCCGCCGCGACATCGCCCGCTTCGCCTGGCAGCAGGCCTGGTTCCGGCTGCACGGCGCCGAGGACCCGGACCACATCTCCGACGCGCAGCACACCGCACTCGGCCTGGTGGCCGGCAAGCGGACCGCCGACCTGGAGGCGCTCTGCGAGGAGGTCTTCGAGGAGGTCGTCGCCGACAAGATCTGGCCCGGCACCCGCGCCCTGGTCCAGATGCACCTGGACGCCGGCCAGCGGGTCTGGCTGGTCACCGCCGCCCCGCTGGAGGTGGCCCAGGTGATCGCCCACCGGCTCGGCATGACCGGCGCGCTAGGCACCGTCGCCGAGGCCGAGGACGGGCTCTACACCGGCCGGCTGGTCGGCGAGCTGCTGCACGGCCCCGCCAAGGCGGCGGCGGTGCGCGCGCTGGCCCGCCGGGAGCGGCTGGACCTCGACCGCTGCGCCGCGTACAGCGACTCGGCCAACGACATCCCGATGCTCTCGCTGGTCGGCCACCCGTACGTGGTGAACCCGGACGGCGCGCTGCGCCGGCACGCCCGCGCCCAGGGCTGGCGAGTGCGGGACTTCCGGACCGGGCGGAAGGCGGCCCGGGTAGGGCTGCCGGCCGCGGCGGCACTCGGCGTGCTCGCGGGCGCAGCAGCGGCCGGGGTCGCCCTGCACCGGCGCCGCCGCTGCGTCTGACGCGCCGTTCCGGACCCGCCGAACTTCCCCGGGCGGCGCTCCCCTTCACGGGTGACCAGCCGTCAACACCACCCCTGACCTGGCCCCTCGTACGGGCGAACTGCCGCTCGCCGTACGGCCATCCGGACCCCGTGTCCGAACCTGCCACCCGGCGACCGGTTCTGATCGTTCGCCAGGCCGGGAAAGTCTGCGATTACGAGGCCCCAAGGCTGGGAAACCGCCCGCCGGACCGCCGAATTGGTCACCCTGGGCGCCCGTTCGGTCACGTTGGGCCGGATGAACGATGACACGATCGGTCAGTGTCAGCCGAATATGCACCCGGAATGGATCCCATCCGACCACTTCGACCACACGGTGTAGCTGTCATTGCACAAAGCGTTATTCTCTCCTGGATGCACGTCACCCACGCGCCTCGCCCGAACGGGCTGCGGGGGCGTGCTCTCCGCGCAGGCGGAGGTGATCCGTCCACAGTTCTGCCTCTGGGAGTCCCGTGTACCCACCCGTCCGGAACGACGCGCCTGCACCCTCCCGCCCGTCGTCCGCGCCCCTGCGCTCCCGCACCGGCCTCCGCGGTCGGCCGGTCACCGCCCGGCAGATCTCCACCGGCCTGGAGCTGTTGCGCAGCCTGCTGCTCAGCCAGCTCGCCGCCTCACCCCAACTCGTCCCGGCCGGCGTGCCGTTCGGGCACGCCCACGCCGCCGGACTGGCGCTGCGCACCACCGCGGCCGGCTCGGCCGGCACCGGCTCCCGCACCCGCACCGGCACCACCGGCGTGGGCCGCAGCCGGGCCCGCACCGCGCCCAGCCCGGGCTACGAGACCGAGCACAACCCGATCATGGAGCTCGTCGAGCGGGCCCAGGCAGGCGAGAGCGAGGCCTTCGGCGGGCTCTACGACCACTACGCGGACACCGTCTACCGGTACATCTACTACCGGGTCGGCAGCCGGGCCACCGCCGAGGACCTCACCAGTGAGACGTTCCTGCGCGCGCTGCGCCGGATCGGCACCTTCACCTGGCAGGGCCGGGACTTCGGCGCCTGGCTGGTGACCATCGCCCGCAACCTGGTCGCCGACCACTTCAAGTCCAGCCGCTTCCGGCTGGAGGTCACCACCGGCGAGATGCTCGACTCCAACGAGTGCGAGCGCAGCCCGGAGGAGTCGGTGCTGGAGTCGCTCTCCAACGCGGCCCTGCTGGACGCGGTACGACGGCTCAACCCGCAGCAGCAGGAGTGCGTCACGCTCCGCTTCCTGCAGGGGCTCTCGGTGGCCGAGACCGCGCGGATCATGGGCAAGAACGAGGGCGCCATCAAGACGCTGCAGTACCGCGCGGTCCGCACCCTGGCCCGCCTGCTGCCGCCCGACGCGCGGTGAAGCGGCCGAAGAGCGAGGCTTCCCGGGGCCCACAGGGCTCCCGGGGCTCCGACGGGGAGATACGCGGTCGGGCCAGATCCGGCGGGCCGTCACCATCGGTGGCGGCCCGACACGTCCGGGTGAACGGACGGTCCGATGATCAGCCGTGCGTAACCGACCGCCCGCGCCGCTCGTTTGCCAGCGTGCAAGCCTCCACCAGGCGTACGGTCAAGCCGAATTGCGACCTGTCACCCGATGGAGTGGCTTTGGCCCGCCGAGGCAACCGTCCGGCAGGCCGGGCTGTCGACTACGACGAAGGGAGGTGTGGCCCGTGACGGCAAACGTGCTGGAGCACCGACGGGCGAAGGCCTTCGCCGAGGCGCTGGAGGCCCGCCAGGCAGAGCAACGCGGCGCGGCCGACGCCGAATCGGCCAACACCAGTGCCACCGGCCAGAATTCGACCGCGACCGGCGAACTGCTCGATCTGGCGGGCGCGCTGGGCGCGCTGCCCGGTCCGGCGCTCGACCCGGAGGTCAGGACCGTCCAACGCGCCCAGCTGATGGCCGCGTTCGAGCAGGCCTTCGCGGGCGGACCGGGCGCCACGGTGCCCCGCCAGCGCCGGCACCGGGCGATCCGGACCGCGCCACGCGGACGCTGGAGCCGCCGCTTCGCGATCGGCGGACTGGTCGCCGGGCTCGCCGTCGGCAGCCTCGCGGGCGCCGCCGCCGCCAGCACCAGCGCCCTTCCGGGGGACACGCTGTACGGCATGAAGCGCGGCCTCGAAGGGCTCCGGCTCGACCTCGCGGGCTCCGACTCCGAGCGCGGCCAGCTGCTGCTCGACAACGCCGCCACCCGGCTCGGCGAGGCCAAGACCCTGGTCGGCCGCACCGACACGGTCGGCTCGCTCACCCCGGGCACCGTCGAGCAGGTCCGCCGCGCGCTGGACGACATGCACACCGACGCCCTCAAGGGCCGCGAGCTGCTGCGCTCGGTCTACCGCAGCAACGGCTCGCTCGACCCGGTGCGCACCCTGGCCGGCTTCGCCCACGAGGAGGACGGCCGCTGGACCGAGCTGGAGGGCAAGCTGCCGGTCCAACTCACGGAGCAGGCCCACCTGGTGAACCAGCTCTTCGACGACATAAACGAGGACGCCGCGCCCCTGCGGCTGGTCCAGCCCCCCGCCAAGAGCGGTGGACCGGCCGGCACCGGGGCGAGCGGCGACACGGCCGGCCGGGCCGGCGACGGCGCCCGCGCCGACACCCCGGCGGGCGGCACCGGCACGGGCGCCGCACCGGCCCAGGGCGGC
>NZ_JAHTKP010000039.1 GCF_019192735.1 Kitasatospora aureofaciens | reverse complement strand
CGGCCGGCCGGCGGCGGCGGGGCGGCCGGGCGGGCGCCGCGGCGCAGCCGGGCGCGGGCGGCGGCACTTCCCGCGGTGCCTGTCCGCCGTGCTCCCCCGCCGCCGTTCCCGGTATTCGACACCGACGGGGCCTCCGGCTCTGGTCGTGATCGGCGTCGCCGGCTGGGGCGGCTCACCAATGGTGACGAAATGTGCCGAAAAGTGACATACCCAGCAGAACCCAGGCTATCCCGGCTTCCGGGTCCTCTTGTCCGATTGACCTACCCTTGCGCGTCTTGACCCACCTGACGCTCAGGGGCACTCAGGGTCGCTCAGGTTTGGAGGAGACGGGCGATGTGCGGCAGGACGTCCCGGTCATGGTCGATCCAGTCGACGGAGTCCAGCTCGGCCGGGCCGAGCCAGCGCAGCTCGTCGTGGTCCTCCAGCGGGCGCGGGTCGCCGTCGAGCAGCTCGGCGGCCCAGAAGTGCAGCTCCAGGCCGGGCCGGACGGTCCACGCGCCGGGCAACCGCTCCAGCGCCTTCGCCCGGACGCCCAGCTCCTCCAGCAGCTCCCGCTCCAGCGCCTGGGCCTCGGTCTCGCCGGGCTCGGCCTTCCCGCCCGGGAACTCCCAGCGCCCGGCCACCACGGCCGGCGCGCTGCGCCGCGCGGCCAGCACCCGGCCCTCGTGGACGAGCGCGCCGCCGACCACGATCCGGGTGGCGGCGGGTGTCCCGATGGCGGCCTGGTCCTCGACGTTCATGGGCTCGACCCTATGCGTCCTCGGCCTCGACCCAGTACAGCTGCTTGTGCCCGCGGGCCTCGAACTCGGCTGCCAGCCGCTCGGCCTCGGGCCGGGAGAGACCTCGCGCGACCACGAAGCGGTTGCCGTTGTCGTCCTGCCGCATCACCCGAAAGGTGCCCATGGCGGGAGCGTATCCCCGGCCTGCGTGGGGGTCGGGCCGGGGATACGTCCTCGGGACACTACGGGCCGCTCGCTACCGGCAGGTACGGGCCCGGTTAACGCCGGGTAAGACGTCCGGTCACACCCGGATGTCGGGCACCTGCTCGCCGGTGGAGAGGCCGAGCTCGCTGCGCACCTCGACGCTCAGCGGGGTGGTCTTGGCCGTCAGCTGCTCGGCCCGCCGGATCTCCCCCGCGAGCGCGGTGGCGTCGGTCGTCTTCGCGGCGGAGTCCCAGGCGGCGGCCGCCTCCCGCTGGGCCGCGACCAGCGCCGCGACCTTCGGCTTGGCCCCGTCCGGCCAGACCGTCGACGTCTTCGACAGCTGCTCGGCCTCGCCCCGGGAGGCGGCGGCCATCTGCCGGGCCCAGGCCCCGTACTCGGAGGGAGCGGCGTCGGCCTCACCCTTGGGCCGGTTCGCGTAGGCGGTGTTGAAGCCGCGGACGGCCTCCAGGTAGGTCAGCTGGGCGGAGTTCAGGCTGCCGCGGTCGGTGCGGACGGTGCCCAGGTGCTCGCCGTCGGGGTCCTCGAAGGCGCAGGTGACGTACCGTTCGCCGGACTTCCAGTTGCCGCGGGTCGGGTAGAGGTAGACCTCGTCCATGCCGTCCGGGATCGCCCACTGGTCGAGGGCGTACTCGTCGAGCACCGGGTGGCACAGTTCGGCAGCGCGCGCACGGATCGCCGTGTCGCCCGGGTAGGACGGGCCGTCGCTCGCCGGGATCCTGGCGGTGCCGGCCACCTCGCCGTGGTGCGGGGCGGAGCAGGGCACCTTGCGCACCCAGTAAAGGGTCTCGTCGCCGCCCTTCGGGTCGGTCCGGCTGCCGCTGTCCGGGGAGTTGTAGCAGTCCCCGGACTTGAGCGAGGACCAGCGGACCGAGCCGGCCGGGGCCTTGGGCGCCGGTCCGAAGCGGTCGGTGCGGTCGGTACCGTCCGAGGCCAGGGCGCCGCCGAGGACGCCGAGGCCGGTGAGCAGCAGGCCGATCACGCCGAACACCAGGCCGGTCACGGCCATGCCCCGGCCGCGCTCCCCGCGCTTCCCGATCTGGACCAGCGCGATGATCGAGAGGACGAAGGCGACCGGCCACGCGCAGACCAGGCCGGTCACCATGGCGCCGACGGCGAAGCCGTTGGTCTCCCTGGACGCCGGGGGGTAGGGGTATCCGGACTGGAAGCCGGAGTAAGCGCCGGGCGGCACCGACGCCCAGCCGCCGACAGACTCCCCGGGCGGGGGCGGCGGCGGGAGCGCGGCGGACGGGGGCACCCGGTCGGCCGTCGGGGCGGCGGGGCCGGGGGCGGCCCAGGGGTCGGCGGGCTCGGGCGTCGTCTCCGTTGCCTCCGCCGCCTCCGTCCTGTCCGTCGCCGGGGCATCCGACTTCCGGAGGTCGACCCGGTCCGTGGGCTCGGCGGCCTCCGGCCCCGGAGCGGGCACGTCGGAATCGGGCTTGGACACGTGGACTCCCCCGGCCCGCGGACACGGGCAGCAGTTCGGCGTTCGACTCAGCGGCACGGCCGCCGCACGGGCGGGCCGCTCGGACCCGAACGGGCCCGATATGAACGGTCGCGCGACTTTACCTGATCTTTCCGAACGCCTGCCCGCCTCTGTTCAGGCCCGTCAACCACGGGCCAGGACCTCCCCGTGCAGCATCGAGAACCACCCGTCCTCCGAAGTGCTCCACTCCCGCCAGCCGGCCGCGATCCGCTCCAGCTCCGCCCGGTCCGCGAAGCCCTTCTCCACCGCCGCACGGGCGAGCGCGGAGTCCACCGTCCGGTCCGCCCACATGCCGCCCCACCAGGCGCGCCGCTCGGGCGTCGCGTAGGTCCACGCGGTGGCGGTGGCGGTGACCTCGGTGAACCCGGCCGCACGGGCCCAGGACAGCAACCGCCGCCCGGCGTCCGGCTCGCCGCCGTTGGCCCGGGAGGTCCGCCGGCACAGCTCCAGCCAGCACTCCAGCGCGGGCGCCTCGGGGTACCAGGTCATCGATGCGAAGTCGACGTCCCGGGCCGCGACCACGCCACCGGGCGCGGTGACCCGGCGCATCTCGCGCAGCGCGGCCACCGGATCGGCCACGTGCTGCAGCACCTGATGGGCGTGCACCACGTCGAACTCGCCGTCCCCGTACTGCAGTTGGTGGACGTCCGCGACCTCGAAGACGACGTTGGACAGGCCCCGCCCGGCGACGTGCGCGGCGGCCTGCTCCAGCACCTCGGCGGAGCTGTCCACGGCCACCACGCGCCCGCCGGGGCCGACCAGTTCGGCCAGGTCGGCGGTGATCGTGCCGGGTCCGCACCCGACATCCAACAGGGCCTGCCCGGACCGCAGTTCGGGCACCAGGTAGGCGGCCGAGTCGGCGGCGCCGCGAGAGCGGTGCGAGCGCAGCACCGCCTCCTGGTGGCCGTGCGTGTAGACGGCGGCAGGCTGCTGTCCGGTCATGAGATCCCCTCCGGCGTGTTCGGCTTCCCGTGACGCCTTCGACGCTACTCCACGTCCCGCATCGCGAGAAGATTCGTCTCACATTCCGACCACCCGACACCGCCTCCCCGGCCGCCCGCCGTACCGTGGAGGCGCCCCCGACAGAACGGTCCCCGCCATGCCAGGCCCGCGCCCCTTCGTCCTGCTGAGCGCCGCCATGTCGCTCGACGGCCACCTCGACGACGCCTCCCCCGAACGCCTACTGCTGTCCAACGCGGCCGACTTCGACCGGGTCGACGAGGAACGCGCCGCCGCCGACGCGATCCTGATCGGCGGCAACACCCTGCGCACCGACAACCCGCGCCTGCTGGTCAACGACCCCGCCCGCCGGGCCGCCCGGGTCGCGGCCGGCCGCGCCGCGTACCCGCTGAAGGTGACGCTCAGCGCGAGCGGCACACTCGACCCCGGGCTGCGGTTCTGGCACACCGGTGGCGGCAAGCTCGCCTACACCACGGCCGCCGGCGCGGCGGTGCTGCGCCCGGCGCTGGACGGACTGGCCGACGTGGTCGCGCTCGGCGGCTCGGTGGACCTCGGCGCGGTGCTGGACGACCTGGGCGCGCGCGGAGTGCGCCGCCTGATGGTCGAGGGCGGCGGCAGCGTGCACACCCAGTTCCTCGCCCAGGGCCTGGCGGACGAGCTCCAGCTGGCCATGGCCCCGCTGCTGGTCGGCCAGACGGAGGCGCCGCGGTTCGTCCACCCGGCCGCCTTCCCCGGCGGCCCGGCGCGGCGGATGCGGCTGCTGGAGGCACGTACCGTGGGCGACGTCGTCCTGCTCAGGTACGCCCCGAAGGAGCCAGCCCCGTGACCACCGATCTCGACCACCTGCGCCGGGCCGTGGAACTCTCCCGCCGGTGCCCGCCGTCCGAGACGGCCTTCTCGGTCGGCGCGGTGATCGTCGGCGCGGACGGCGAGGTGCTGGCGGAGGGCTACAGCCGCGAGGTCGACGCCCACAACCACGCCGAGGAGGCGGCACTCGGCAAACTCCCGGCCGGCGACCCGCGGCTGCGCGGCGCAACCGTCTACAGCTCGCTGGAGCCGTGCGGCCGGCGCGCGTCACGCCCGGTGCCGTGCGCCCGGCTGATCATCGCGGCGGGCGTGCCGCGGGTGGTGGTGGCCTGGCGCGAGCCGGACCTGTTCGTCACCGACTGCCAGGGCACCGCCCTGCTGGAGGCAGCCGGGATCGAGGTGGTCGAGCTGCCGGAGCTGGCAGCCGAGGCCCGCGCGGTCAACGCCCACCTGCTCGACTGACCCTCCCCACCCGACCTCCCGCACGCCCGGAACGCCGAAGGCCGCCCGCCCCCCACACGGGGGTCGGGCGGCCTCCTCATGCCTGGCAGGGCATCAGACGTTGAAGCGGAACTCCACCACGTCGCCGTCGTGCATGATGTACTCCTTGCCCTCGATGCGGGCCTTGCCCTTGGCGCGGGCTTCGGCGATCGAGCCGGTCGCGACCAGGTCGGCGAAGGAGATGACCTCGGCCTTGATGAAGCCCTTCTGGAAGTCGGTGTGGATCACACCGGCGGCCTCGGGGGCGGTGGCGCCCTTCTTGATGGTCCAGGCGCGGGTTTCCTTGGGGCCGGCGGTCAGGTAGGTCTGCAGGCCCAGGGTGTCGAAGCCGACCCGGGCCAGGGTGGCCAGGCCGGGCTCCTCCTGGCCCATGGACTGGAGCAGCTCCAGGGCCTCGGCGTCGTCGAGCTCGATCAGCTCGGACTCGATCTTGGCGTTCAGGAAGATCGCCTCGGCCGGGGCGACCAGCTCGCGCTGGGCGTTCTTGAAGTCCTCGTCGGCCAGCTCGGCCTCGTCCACGTTGAAGACGTAGAGGAAGGGCTTGGCGGTCAGCAGGTGGAGGTCGCGGATCGGGGTGGTGTCGAAGCCGGCCTCGAAGAGGGTCTTGCCGGTCTCCAGGATCGCCTGCGCGGCCTCGGCGGCGGCCAGCACGGGGGCGGTGTCCTTCTTGAGGCGCGCCTCCTTCTGGAGCCGCGGGAGCACCTTCTCGACGGTCTGGAGGTCGGCCAGGATCAGCTCGGTGTGGATGGTCTCGATGTCGTCCTTGGGCGACACCTTGCCGTCCACGTGCACCACGTCAGGGTCCGTGAAGGCGCGCACGACCTGGCAGATCGCGTCCGACTCGCGGATGTTGGCGAGGAACTTGTTGCCCAGGCCCTCGCCCTCGCTGGCGCCGCGCACGATGCCGGCGATGTCGACGAAGTCGACGGTGGCCGGGAGGATGCGCTGCGAGCCGAAGATCTCGGCAAGCTTGGCCAGCCGCGCGTCCGGGACTCCGACGACGCCGACGTTCGGCTCGATGGTGGCGAACGGGTAGTTGGCCGCCAGCACGTCGTTCTTGGTCAGGGCGTTGAACAGGGTCGACTTGCCGACGTTCGGCAGGCCGACGATTCCGATCGTGAGCGACATGAAGCGCAGTCCCGTGGGCTTGGAGGAGTTGGGTCGGCACCGTACGGGCCGACCCCCAAGTCTACGGGCAGCTCCTCACGCCTCGGTCGCCACCGGCAGGGGCTCCAGGAACTCCAGCCGGTTGCCCAGCCGGTCGCTGGAGTGGAAGCGGCGGTGACCGGGCAGGTTGTCGTCCCAGACGACCTCGTGGCCGTGCGCGGCCAGCCGCTCGGCCAGCGCGTCCAGCGCGCCCACCTGGATGCCCGGGTGCCCCTTGCGGGACGGGCGGAAGTCCGGCGTGACGCCGAGGTGGACCTCCAGGCCGCCGCCGCGGAACCAGCAGCCGCCGCGGGCGGCGAGCACCGGCGGCTTCGCCAGCTCCGTCATCCCGAGGACGCCACCCCAGAAGGCGCGGCACTCGTCCTCGGCGCCGGCCGGGATGTCGAGCTGGACGTGGTGGAGCCGTTCGAAGGTGAAGTCGGCGGTCATGGTGCTCCCCGTGGGCAGATCGGATGATCACGGTGCGTCGCATCAACCGGACAGGTCAGCCCACCTGAGCGACGATCACATCAGTACTCCGTCCGGAGACACGGGACAAGGCCTGAACGGTCCATTACACAGTGTGGCGATGATCGGACCGTACGTTGGGCGGGTGGAGCAGAGCATCCGTACCCAGCCGCCAGGGCCCAGACGCCGTCCGCCGAACGGCAAGGCCGCCGCCGTCCCCGGGCCCGGGCGGGCCCCCGAGACCGCCGGGGCCCCCGCCGCCCCCCGGCTGCGCCCCGTGGCCGGGCCGCCGCCCGCCGCCCGTCCGGCCACCCCCAGGCTGCGGCTGCGCCTGCCGCTGCACGGCCGCGGCGACGCCCAGCTGTACGGGCGGCGCCGGACCGGCCGCCCGACCCGGCTGACCGCCGTCGGCACCGGCGTGGTCGCGGTGCTGGCCACCCTTGCGGTGGCCGGCCTGGACCGGCTGCTGTTCAACGGCCTCGGTTGGCTGTTCGGCGCCGGCTACCTGGTGGTCTGCTTCCAGCTGGCCGTCCGGGTGCGCTACGTCGACCTGCTGGCCGCGCCGATCAGCGGGCCGATCGCCTTCGCCCTGGCGCTGCTGCTGCTCGCGCCGGTGAGCTCCTCGGGCGTCACCGCCCAGGTGGTGGCGCTGGCGACCGGGCTTGCGCTGCGGGCCGGCTGGCTCTTCTCCGGCACCGGCCTGGCCGCGCTGATCGTCCTCGCCCGGTTCGTCGCCCAGCGCCGGATCCAGCGCTCGCGCTGACGCCGGGCGGCCGCGTCAGCGCCGGACGTCAGCCCGCCGCCCGGGCTGCGGCCATGGCGGCGCCGACGATGCCCGCGTCGTTGCGCAGCTCCGCCGGGACGACCCGGGCCTCGCGCTCACGCAGCAGTGGCAGGAACTTGTCGTGCCTGCGGCTCACCCCGCCGCCGATCACGATCAGCTGCGGCGAGAACAGCATCTCCACCAGGTCCAGGTACTCGTCGACCCGCCCGGCCCACTGCTCCCAGTTCAGCCCGTGCCGGTCCTTGGCGGCCGAGGAGGCCCTGCGCTCGGCGTCCTTGCCGTGGAGTTCCAGGTGGCCCAGCTCGGTGTTGGGCACCAGCGTGCCGTCCACGAAGAGCGCGCTGCCGATGCCGGTGCCGAAGGTGAGCACCAGCACCACGCCGGGCTGCTCGCGGCCGGCGCCGTGCGCGGTCTCGGCGAGGCCAGCCGCGTCGGCGTCGTTGAGGACGGTCGCGGGCAGGTCCAGCGCCTCGCGGAACAGGCCCTCGGCGTCCAGGCCGATCCAGCCCTTGTCCACATTGGCCGCGGTTCTGGTCCGGCCGCGCACCACCACGCCGGGGAAGGTCAGCCCGACCGGGCCCTGGTGGCCGAAGTGGCGGACCACCTCCCGGACGGCGGCGACCACGGCCTCGGGGGCGGACGGCTGCGGGGTGAGCACCTTGTAGCGCTCCTCGGCCAGCGCGCCCCGGCCCAGGTCGACGGGGGCGCCCTTGATGCCCGAACCGCCGATGTCCACACCGAATACCGCCGTCATCACATCCGCCCTCCGCCGGAAACCGTGGACTGCTTGTCCACAGCCTGTGCACAAAACTACGAGAGCCCGCGCGGGCGCGCACAGCGGAAAACCCGGCACCCGTGACGGGTACCGGGTTCTCCGGAGAGGCGTTACAGCTTGCCCGCGGCCTCGGCGCGCAGGTCGCGGCGCAGCTCCTTGGGGAGCGAGAAGGTCAGGTGCTCCTCGGCGGTCTTGACGGTCTCGACCGTCTCGTAGCCGCGCGCGGCCAGCCACTCCAGCACGCCGTCGACCAGGATCTCCGGCACCGAGGCGCCGCTGGTCAGGCCGACCGTGGTGACGCCCTCCAGCCAGGCCTCCTGGATCTCCTCGGCGAAGTCCACCAGGTGGGCGGCCTTGGCGCCGTACTCCAGGCCGACCTCGACCAGGCGGACCGAGTTGGAGGAGTTCTTGGAGCCGACCACGATCAGCAGGTCGGTCTCGGGGGCCAGCTGCTTGACGGCGACCTGACGGTTCTGGGTCGCGTAGCAGATGTCGTCGCTGGGCGGGCTGACCAGCAGCGGGAAGCGGTTCTTCAGCTCGCCTACGGTGGCCATGGTCTCGTCCACCGAGAGGGTGGTCTGGGACAGCCAGACGACCTTGGACTCGTCCCTGACCTGCACGTTGGCCACGTCCTCGGCGCCGTCCACCAGGTGGATCCGGTCCGGGGCCTCGCCCATCGTGCCGATGACCTCCTCGTGGCCCTCGTGGCCCACCAGCAGGATGTCGAAGCCCTCGTCGGCGAAGCGGACAGCCTCCTTGTGCACCTTGGTGACCAGCGGGCAGGTGGCGTCGATGGTGGCGAGCTTGCCGGCCGTGGCCTCGTCGTGGACGGACGGCGCGACGCCGTGCGCGGAGAAGACGACGATCGAGCCCTCGGGCACCTCTTCCGTCTCGTCGACGAAGATCGCGCCCTTCTTCTCCAGGGTCTGCACCACGTACTTGTTGTGGACGATCTGCTTGCGGACGTAGATGGGCGCCCCGTACTGCTCCAGGGCCTTCTCCACGGCGATCACGGCGCGGTCGACACCCGCGCAGTAGCCCCGGGGGGCGGCGAGCAGGACACGGCGCTGCGCGGTGTTGGACATGGCTCCATCGTACGGGCGGCGAGGAGCCGCGCCGCCCGCGGCGGGGAGCCGCGCCGACGGGTGGAACATTCCGGACACGCCCGGTCGGCAATGCTCAAATGTGGTGCTTATGAGCGAGCACGTGACGCAGGTCGGTCAGGGCGGCCAGAGCGGTCGGGGCGACCAGGGCGACCAGGGCGACCAGGGCGGCCTGCGGCGCAGCCTGGGCGTCCGGGACCTGATGGTCTACGGGCTGCTGTTCATCGCCCCGATGGCCCCGGTCGGGGTGTTCGGGGTGCTGGACGCCAAGAGCCACGGCGCGGTCGCCGCGGTGTACCTGGCCGCGACCGTCGCGATGGGCTTCACCGCCCTCTCGTACGCCCAGATGGTGCGCGCCGTGCCGCAGACCGGGTCGGTGTTCGCGTACGCGCGGGCCGGGCTGGGCGAGGGTCCGGGGTTCATCGCCGGGTGGATGGCAATGCTCGACTACCTGCTGATCCCGGCCGTGGCCTACCTGTTCTCCGGGATCGCGCTGCACTCGCTGGTGCCGGGCGTCTCGCGCTGGGTGTGGACGGCGCTCGCGGTCGTGGTGACCACCGCGCTCAACCTGATCGGGGTCCGGACGGCGGCCGTGGTCGGCTTCGCGGTGCTCGCGATGGAGATCGCGGTGCTGGCGGTCTTCGTGGTCGCGGCCGTGGTGGCGCTGGTCCAGGACGGCGCCCGGCGCGGCTGGGACACCCCGTTCACCGCCGTGGGCGCCTTCTCGCTGACCGCGGTGATCTCGGCGGTGTCCGTCGCGGTGCTGTCCTACCTGGGCTTCGACGCGATCGCCACCTTCGTCGAGGAGGCGGTCGGTGCCTCGGCGGCGGTGGCGCGGGCGGTGCTGTGGTGCCTGGCGCTGGCCGGGGTGCTGTTCGTCGCCCAGACGTACCTGGCCGCGCTGCTGGAGCCGATGACTCCGCAGCAACTGGCGGCCGACCCGGTGGCGCAGGGCTCAGCGTTCTACGACACCGTGGAGAGCGGCGTCGGGCACTGGCTGCACGTGCTGGTGGCGGCCGGCAAGGCGATCGGCGCGGCCTTCGCGGCGCTGGCCGGGCAGGCCGCGGCGGGGCGGCTGGTCTTCGCGATGGGTCGGGAGGGGCGGCTGCCGCGCTTCCTCGGCTCGGTCGACCCGGCCTCGGCGGTGCCGCGCCGGGCGCTGCTGGTGGCGGCGGTGATCACGCTGGCCGCGGCGGCCTGGGCGGCCAACCGGGACGACGGGCTGGACCAGCTGACCTCGGTGGTGAACGTGGGCGCGCTGACCGCCTTCGCGCTGCTGCACGCCTCGGTGATCGGCTGGTACACGGTGAGGCACGGCTCGCGGGACCGGCTGCGGCATGTGGTGGTGCCGGTGCTGGGGATCGCGGTGATCGGGGCGGTGGTATACGAAGCCTCGACGACGGCGCAGATCGTCGGGCTGCTCTGGCTGGCCGTCGGGCTGGTGGTGCTCGGCGTCCAGGGTTCCGCCGGCACGGGCGGCCCCGGTGTCGGCAAGCGCCGCTAGCCTCGTACGCATGGCCAACACCAGCTCCCCCGAAGCACCGCTCCCGGTCGGCAAGGTCTCCGCGCTGATCGGCGGCTGGATCGACCGGCTCGGCGCGGTGTGGGTGGAGGGGCAGATCACCCAGCTCAGCCGGCGGCCCGGGGCGGGCGTGGTGTTCCTGACCCTGCGCGACCCGCAGGCCGACGTGTCGCTCACGGTGACCTGCTTCCGCTCGGTGTTCGACCAGGTCGCGGACGTGGTGCAGGAGGGCGCGCGGGTCGTCGTGCACGCCAAGCCGGAGTGGTACGCGGCGCGCGGGCAGCTGTCGCTGCGGGCCTCGGAGATCCGGCCGGTCGGGCTGGGCGAGCTGCTGGCCCGGCTGGAGCAGCTGAAGCGGCGGCTCGCCGGGGAGGGCCTGTTCGCGGCCGAGCGGAAGAGGCCGCTGCCGTTCCTGCCGCAGTGCATCGGGCTGGTCACCGGGCGCGGCTCGGCGGCCGAGCGGGACGTCCTGGAGAACGCCCGGCGGCGCTGGCCGGCCGTCCGCTTCGAGGTGCGGAACGTGCCGGTGCAGGGCGTCAGCGCGGTGGAGCGGGTGAGTGCGGCCGTCCGGGAGCTGGACGAGCACCCCGAGGTGGACGTGATCATCGTGGCCCGGGGCGGCGGCAGCGTCGAGGACCTGCTGCCGTTCTCGGACGAGGGGCTGGTGCGGCTGGTCGCGGCGGCCCGCACCCCGGTGGTCAGCGCGATCGGGCACGAGCCGGACCAGCCGCTGCTGGACTTCGTCGCCGACCTGCGCGCGTCCACCCCGACCGATGCCGCCAAACGGGTGGTTCCGGACGTCGGCGAGGAGCTGGCCAAGGTCCGCCACCTGCGGGACCGGGCCCGGAGGTACGTCCTCGGCCGGGTCGAGCGCGAGCAGCACGGGCTGGACGGCATGCGCAGCCGCCCGGTGCTGGCCGCGCCGCACCGGATGCTGGACGGGCGCGGCCAGGAGGTGGACGGGCTGCTGGACCGGGCCCGCCGCACCCTGCGGCACCGGCTCGACCACGCGCAGAGCGACCTCGGGCACACGCTGGCCCGGGTGGTCGCGCTCTCCCCGGCGGCCACCCTGGAGCGCGGCTACGCGGTGCTCCAGCGGGCCGACGGCACGGTGGTGACGGACCCGGCGCAGGTCGCGGCCGGGGAGGGGCTGCACGCCCGGGTGGCGGGCGGCGGCTTCGGCGTCACCGTGGACGAATCCCGGGACTGGGCGGGACCAGACACGCCCTAGTACGAGCGCTGCCGGGAGAGCGCGACGGAGTGCTCGCCGAAGCCGAGGCTGCGGTAGAGCTGCTCGCCGCCGCTGCTGGCGTGCAGGTCGATCCGGCCGACCCGGCGGGTGTCGAACCAGGCAAGCAGCGCCTCGGTGCAGGCCCGGGCGTAGCCGCGCAGCCGGTGGCCGGGGTCGGTGCAGATGTTGAAGACGAAGCCGAACCGGCCGTCCGGATTGCCCGGCGCGGGCAGCCGCTGTTCGAAGGTGCCGACGGCGCAGGCGGCGAGCCGGCCGGGCCGCTCCGCGTCGTCGATGACGAAGGACGGCATCGTCAGCGCCTCGGCCGGGACGGCGAGGCGCTCGCGCAGGATCTGCTCGGCGGTGGCCTGCCAGGGCCCGGGCCCGGCCAGGGCGGCCGTGCCGGGCATCGCCTCGAACATCAGGTTGCGCAGCCGGACGAGCTCGGGGGCGTCGGCCGGGACGGCGGGTCGGACCTCGATCATGCGGCGGAGGCTAGCGGCGGAGGCGGGGCGGGTGCATCCGATTTCACCCCGCTGCGGCCGTTCTGTCGGTGCCAGCCCCTACGCTGGCTCACATGGCAGAGCAGCAGGAGCAGGAGCGGCACGCGGCGCCGCAGACCCCGGACGACGCGCTGGGCTACGAGCACGCCCGGGACGCGCTGCTGGAGGTCGTCCGGCAGCTGGAGAACGGGGGCACGTCGCTGGAGGAGTCGCTGGCGCTCTGGGAGCGCGGCGAGCAGCTGGCGAAGGTCTGCCAGCGCTGGCTGGACGGCGCCCGCGCCCGGCTGGACGCCGCGCTGGCCGCCGAGGAGGAGTCCGAGAGCGGCGAGTGACACAGGCGCGAGTGACGCAGGTCACATGATCTGCGGGGAATCGTTGAAAGTTCACCCATGTTGGAACAGGTGATCGGCCGCGGCCGGTCATACCGACGAACCCCTCCCGCATGAGGTGCAGACAAGCATGACCACCGACGCCCTGGTACTCGACGCCGCCGCTCAGGACCTGCTGTTCCGTGAGGCCCGCACCGCGAACACCTTCACCGACGAGCCGGTCACCGAGGAGCAGGTCCAGGCCATCTACGACCTGGTCAAGTACGGCCCGACCGCGTTCAACCAGCAGCCGCTGCGCGTCGTCCTGGTCCGCTCGGCCGAGGGCCGCGAGCGCCTAGTCCAGCACCTGGCCGACGGCAACAAGGCCAAGACCGCCGCCGCCCCGCTGGTCGCCGTCCTGGCCGTGGACAACGAGTTCCACGAGGAGCTGCCGACCCAGTTCCCGCACTTCCCGCAGGCGAAGGACGTGTTCTTCTCGGAGCGCGCCGTCCGCGAGCAGTCCGCCAAGCTGAACGGCTCGCTGCAGGCCGCCTACTTCATCATCGGCGTGCGCGCCGCCGGCCTGGCCGCCGGCCCGATGACCGGCTACGACGCCGAGGGCATCAACAAGGAGTTCTTCGGCGACGGCGAGCACTCGGTGCTGGCCGTGGTCAACATCGGCAAGCCGGGTGAGGACGCCTGGTTCCCGCGTTCGCCGCGCCTGGAGTACGACCAGGTCGTCACCACGGTCTGACGCAGCCCGCGCGAAAGGGCCCGCACCCAAGTCCGGTGCGGGCCCTTTCGTGTGCTTTCGGGAGTTGCTGTCGGGAGTCGCCTTCCGGAGCGTCCGCGCTCGGGAGCTACTTGAGCGCCTGCGCCAGCTCGGCCAGCTCGTCGTAGGAGGCGGTGCCGGTCAGCAGGGTGGTGCCGACGCCGTCCTGCACGGTCAGCGCGCGGGCCTTGTCGCCCTGCACCCGCTCCCAGGTCCGGCCGGCCACGTCCGAGGTGCCGTCCGGCCTGCCGCCCGCGACCTTGTCGGACAGCAGCACGTCGCGCGGGACGTCGCTCTGCTCGACCGCCGCGTACTGGCCGGACGGCGTGACGAAGCCCAGGTGCCAGGCGTTGCCCTTGCCGTTGCTCTGCGCGGCCGGCTGGTAGCCGACCGAGGTGGCCCGCCACTTGTCGGACAGGCCCTGCGGGGCGAGCAGCTGGTAGGGCGCGGCGCGCTTCGCCGAGGCCGCCTCCACCCGGTACTCGACCTTCAGCGGCGGGACGCTGTCCGCATCGTGCGGAAGGAACAGGTACCCGATCCAGACCACGCCACCGACCGCCAGCATCGACAGGACCATGTCCCGTACGGTCTGCCGGCCTCTCAAGCCCTTGCTGTCTCCTGCCACCCCCACATGGTGACTCATTCACAAACCGGACCGGTCACCCGGGGTGCCCACGTACGGGTGAAGCGGGACGAACCGGCGGTTTCCGGCAGGTGGTCCGGCGGGGGGTGGCGACCCGCGCCACAGACAGTCATCTCGCGGGCAGATACGATCGCAGGACCCTCACCACGGCGTTCGACCAGGCAGTAGTCGGGCGCTCACTGGCCGTCGCGTACAGAGAGGTAACGACGATGACCACGCAGTACCCGCACCACCTTCCCAGCGCCCTGGAGGTCGCGCCCGAGGCTCCCGACCGGAACCTCGCGCTCGAGCTCGTCCGGGTCACCGAGGCGGCGGCCATGGCCGCCGGCCGGTGGGTCGGCCGTGGCGACAAGAACGGCGCGGACGGCGCAGCCGTCAAGGCCATGCGTACTCTCGTCTCCACCGTCTCGATGAACGGCGTTGTCGTCATCGGCGAGGGCGAGAAGGACGAAGCCCCGATGCTCTACAACGGCGAGCGGGTCGGCGACGGCACGGGCGCCGAGTGCGATGTCGCGGTCGACCCGGTCGACGGCACCACGCTCACCGCCAAGGGCATGAACAACGCCGTCGCGGTGCTGGCCGTCGCCGACCGCGGCACCATGTTCGACCCCAGCGCCGTGTTCTACATGGACAAGCTGGTGGCCGGCCCGGAGGCCGCCGACTTCGTCGACATCACCGCCCCGCCGGCCGTCAACATCCGCCGGGTCGCCAAGGCCAAGGGCAGCGCCGTCGAGGACGTGACCGTGGTCGTCCTCGACCGCCCGCGCCACGACGGCCTGGTCCGCCAGATCCGCGAGGCCGGCGCCCGGATCAAGTTCATCTCCGACGGCGACGTGGCCGGCGCCATCATGGCGGCCCGCGAGGGCACCGGCGTCGACCTGCTCATGGGCGTCGGCGGCACCCCCGAGGGCATCATCGCGGCCTGCGCAATGAAGTGCATGGGCGGCGTGATCCAGGGCCGACTGTGGCCCAAGGACGACGCCGAGCGGCAGAAGGCCCTCGACGCCGGGCACGACCTGGACCGGGTGCTCACCACCGACGACCTGGTCAGCGGCGAGAACGTGTTCTTCGTCGCCACCGGCATCACCGACGGCGAGCTGCTGCGCGGCGTGCACTACCGCCAGGAGACCGCCACCACCAGCTCGCTGGTGATGCGCTCCAAGAGCGGCACCATCCGCGAGATCCACTCGACCCACAAGCTGTCGAAGCTGCGGGCCTACAGCGCGATCGACTTCGACCGCGCCAACTGAGGCCCGGAACAGGGCAGTTCGCGGCCCCGGCGGAATCCCCCTCCGCCGGGGCCGCGGTGCGTTCGGCGTCCGGTGGGCGGGTGTCTCCGGCCCGCCCTCAACCCGCTATCCGCCGCTGGGCCGTCGTCACCCGGGCGGCCTCGCGCAGCTCGCCCTCCCGGCGGCGGCGCCGGGCCAGCACCACCCGCCGCTCGGCGGCCGTCAGCCCGCCCCACACGCCGTACGGCTCCGGCTGCGCCAGCGCGTGCTCACGGCACTCCAGCAGCACCGGGCAGCGGGCACACACCTGCTTCGCCTGCTCCTCGCGCGACAGCCGGGCCGCCGTCGGCTCCTTGGACGGCGCGAAGAACAGCCCCACCTCGTCCCGCCGGCACGCGGCGCCGGTGTGCCAGGGGTTGTCCTCGCCCGGGGAGCCCGGGCCGCCCTGCGGGCACTGAGGCCCCGGGGAACCCTGCGGGCGGCCGTCGGGGCGGGGCTCCAACAGCTGCGCGGCGGCGACGGGCGAGGTGGTGCGGGACTCGATCGGATGCAGCACGGCCGTACTCCTGACGAGACTCTCGGACACGGGGAAGCTCGCTCCCCTGGCCGGCTGCGAGCCCCCGCTCTTCCACCCCCGGACCGGCCGCTCGGCCACCCCCGGTGCGCAGCCGCACAAGAAGCGATGTGCGAGAGGAACTACCCCGCCGGGCGGCGATTCATGCACACTGCACGCAATCGACTACCCAGTGCACTCGCCACAACGCCGAGTGCCCGGCCGGGAGTTGTCCCCAAGGCCGGGCACGCGACGGGTCGATCGGCGGTTGATCAGCAGGTCGATCTGCAGGTCGATCTGCAGGTGTTCTGCAGGTCAATCGGCGTCAGTCGACGCCGAGTTGCTTGCGCACCCACTCCTTGAGCTTCTTGCCCCGGCGTGGCTTGGCGTCACAACCCCCGAAGATCGCGGTGCCCTTGACCCTGACCACCGGGGCGTACGGGTCCGCCGCCGTCTGCTCCTTGACGTCGAAGCCGCCGAAGATGCCGACACCGCCGCCGTGCAGGCTGACGTTCTCCGGCACCCGGATCTCGACCCCGCCGAACAGCGACAGCACGTCGATGACCACCTCGGGCGACTCGAACACCGCGTCGCTCAGGTCGATCTCCACCCCGCCGAACACCGCGGCCACCTTCAGGTGCGAGCCGACCCGCCAGCGGCCCTTGCGGGACGCGCCGCCGAAGATCGCCACGATCGACGGCGCCTCCTCGCGGGCGGGCAGTTGCACCGGGCCCGTCGGGCGCGGCGCCGAGGCGTCCACCGGCGGCTTCTCGAACGAGACCGGGCGGTGACTGGGCAGATCCCGGGTGAGCGGCACCAGGTCGCCCAGGGTCTTGGCGGCGTACGCGGCCTCGATCCGCTCGGCGTGCTCGTCGACGTCCAGCCGGCCCTCGGCGTAGGCGTCGCGCAGCAGCTCGGCGACCCGCTCGCGGTCGGCGTCCGAGGCCCGCAACTCGGCCTCCGCCACCGGAGCGTGCGCAGACGCCTGTGCGGGCGTCGGGGTCGGCCTGGGCTCGGGTGCGGCCTCCGGCCTGGTCATCGGTACGGGCGCCGGCACGGGCGGCTGCCCCTGATCGTCCTGCGGCGGCGAGTTGTCCACGGGCCAAGCCTAGTCGCTCGTACTGCCGCCCGAGTGAGCCCGGTCACGCAGGCTGCCCTGTCCGCATGAGCGCTTTCACCGGGTCCTACCCTGGATGGTGCTTCGCCGACGCAGCCGGATCACTGGAAACCTAAGGACCGCCCCCATGGCTCCCACGCCAGACTTCGAGTACAGCGACCTGCTCCCCCTGGGCGCTGACCCGACCCCGTACCGCAAGCTCACCTCCGAGGGCGTCTCCACCTTCGAGGCCGGCGGCCGCACCTTCCTCCAGGTCGAGCCCGACGCGCTGCGGCTGCTCACGGCCGAGGCGATGCACGACATCTCGCACTACCTGCGCCCCGCCCACCTCGCCCAGCTGCGCCGCATCCTGGACGACCCGGAGGCCAGCCCCAACGACCGCTTCGTCGCGCTCGACCTCCTGAAGAACGTCAACATCTCGGCCGGCGGCATCCTCCCGATGTGCCAGGACACCGGCACCGCGATCGTCATGGGCAAGCGCGGCCAGAACGTGCTCACCTCCGGCGCCGACGAGTCCGCCATCGCGCGCGGCGTGTACGACGCGTACACCAAGCTCAACCTGCGGTACTCCCAGATGGCCCCGGTGACCATGTGGGACGAGAAGAACACCGGCAACAACCTGCCGGCCCAGATCGAGCTCTACGCGACCGACGGCGACGCGTACAAGTTCCTGTTCATGGCCAAGGGCGGCGGCTCCGCCAACAAGTCGTACCTGTACCAGGAGACCAAGGCCATCCTGAACGAGGCGAGCATGCTCTCGTTCCTGGAGCAGAAGATCCGCTCGCTCGGCACCGCCGCCTGCCCGCCGTACCACCTGGCCATCGTGATCGGCGGCACCAGCGCCGAGTTCGCGCTCAAGACCGCCAAGTACGCCTCGGCGCACTACCTGGACAACCTGCCGACCTCCGGCAACGCGAAGACCGGCCACGGCTTCCGCGACCTGGAGCTGGAGGCCAAGGTCACCGAGCTGACCCAGAAGATCGGCATCGGCGCCCAGTTCGGCGGCAAGTACTTCTGCCACGACGTGCGCGTCGTCCGCCTGCCGCGCCACGGCGCCTCGCTGCCGGTCGCCATGGCCGTCTCCTGCTCCGCCGACCGCCAGGCGCTCGGCAAGATCACCGCCGAGGGCGTCTTCCTGGAGCAGCTGGAGACCGACCCGGCCAAGTACCTGCCGGACACCACCGACGAACACCTCGACGACGACGTGGTGCGCGTCGACCTCAACCAGCCGATGTCCGCCATCCGCGCCGAGCTCTCCAAGTACCCGGTGAAGACCCGGCTCTCGCTCACCGGCACGCTCGTCGTCGCCCGCGACATCGCGCACGCCAAGATCAAGGAGCGCCTGGACGCCGGCGAGGGCATGCCCAAGTACCTCCAGGACCACCCGGTCTACTACGCCGGCCCGGCCAAGACCCCCGAGGGCTACGCCTCCGGCTCCTTCGGCCCCACCACGGCCGGCCGGATGGACTCCTACGTCGACCAGTTCCAGGCCGCCGGCGGCTCGATGGTCATGCTCGCCAAGGGCAACCGCAGCAAGCAGGTCACCGACGCCTGCGCCGCGCACGGCGGCTTCTACCTCGGCTCCATCGGCGGCCCGGCCGCCCGGCTCGCCCAGGACTGCATCAAGAAGGTCGAGGTCCTGGAGTACGCCGAGCTCGGCATGGAGGCCGTCTGGCGCATCGAGGTCGAGGACTTCCCGGCCTTCATCGTCGTCGACGACAAGGGCAACGACTTCTTCCGCGAGACCACCGAGGGCCCGCTGATCACCAACCTGCGGGTGCGCTCGAAGGAGTAGCCCTTCTTTCGGCTCTCCCCCCGCCCCGGCCGCACTCTGCGACCGGGGCGGTGTGCGTTGATCCGGCCGACAGATTTGTTGTCAGGTAGCAACAAGCAGACCTGAGCGACCTGTTCGGCCCGGCTCTCGGCGTTCCGAAGTCGGTCTGGGAGTGGATCGACACCGCACAGTACAAGCTGACGCAGAAGGGCCAGCACCGGGCCGCCGGGGTGGTTGACCTGCTGGTTGCCGGTACAGCCGTCCACAACGACATGACCGTCCTCCACCTGGACGACGCCTTCGCCACCGTCGCCCGGGTCGTCAGCGAACTGCGCGAGCAGAACATCCGTCACCCGGCGGGCTGACACAGCCGTCCTCAGGCGTCGAAGTCATACTCCAGGACGTAGGAGGCGGCGTCGAGGATCATCTCGTTCAGCTCGACGACCTGGCCCTCGTCGGCGAAGGCGGTGCGGCAGATCAGGATGACCGGGGTGCCGGCGGACAGTTCCAGGCGGGTGCCCTCCTCGGCGCTCGGCATGCGCGAGCGCACCTCCTCGCGGAAGTGGACGGGCTTCGCGCCGATCTCCGCCAGGCGCGCGTAGGTGCCGCCCGGGCCGGTGTCCTCGCGGGTGATCGCGGTGCCGGCGACGAGGCCGGCCGGCAGGTACGAGGTGGACAGCAGCACCGGCTTGCCGTCCAGCACGAAGCGGCGGTGCCGTACGCACATCGGCGCCCCCGGGTCGACTCCCAGCACCCGGGCCACGTGGTCGGGCGCGCCCTGCTGGGTGACCGAGACCTGGTCGACGACCAGCGTGCGCTTGTCGATGTCCGCGGACCATATCGACCGGCCCGACCCCCACTGCCCCTGCGCGAGCCGCTGGATCCCGCGCCGCCGCAGCGGCCGGAAGTCCCGCACGAACACCCCCGCGCCGCGGCGCGCCTCCGCGATGCCCTCGCTCTGCAGCACCCCGAGCGCCTGGCGGGCCGTCATCCGGGCCACGCCGTACTCGTCCATGAGGTCGTTCTCGCCCGGCAGCCGGTCGCCCGCCCGGTACTCGCCGGCGTCGATGGCCGCCCTGAGCGAGTCGGCGATCCGCTGGTACTTGGGCTGCTTGTCGCCACTGCTGCCGGTCATCACCGCTTCCTCTCCCTCGCGGAAATCGTAGGCGCGCCCGCGGTCGCCGGTAAGCAGATACGACCGTTGACATCTCTAGAGATATTAGCTTCTCTAGAGATGCTGGGTAGTCGCCGAGCATCACCACCGGTGCACGGACAGCGACCAAGGCAAGGAGAGTGCGGTGAACACTCGACGTCATCACAACGCCACCGCCTACCGGCCACACGCAGGTGAACGCGTCCTCGACCGGAGGAGCGGACGCACCGGCATCTACATGGACACCATCGGCGGGGAGCACTACCTGCGGCCCGAGGGCGGCGGCTGCGAATGGACCGCCGACCCGGGGCACGTCACCCCGGCCCCGACGGCGGACGACGACGACCCGGAACCCGCGAGATCCGGCCAGCGGGGGGCGGGGCCCCGGAAGAAACGCCAAGCCATCGCAAAGGACATCATTTGCGGCAATTGCGGGGAAATCCGACCGTTCGGCGAACTCCCGCCATCCGCCGCGCATGGTGAATCCGGAATTCCGAAACGCCTCAAAGTAGCCGACCGGCACGTTACGGATATCGACCGTCACCATGCGTGTGCCGCATAGGGATTGAGTCACGCCTCGGGACGGCAAGTGCCCCCGCGCCCGGACGGGGGCGCGGGGGCGACCCGGCTACGGGTGGCTGGAGATGATGCCCTGCGGCTCGTAGACCTCACCCGGCGTGCCGGTGGCCGGCGTGCCGGGCTCCACCACGTGCTGGGACTCGTCGCCGAGCAGATCGTTCTCCAGGGCCGCCTTCTCGGCCGCGGTGGGCTCGGTATAGGTGGTCGGGTTCGAGGACGCGGTCACCGCGCCCTCGACAGCCTTGCCGGCCTCCACAGCGGCAGCCGGGGCCAACGTCTGCGCCTGGTTGTCGGGCGTCGTCGGCACCGGGGTCTCGCTCTGGTCGTTGGCCATTGGCGGCCGCCTTTCGGTCATCAATGTCTTCAACCCGGCCTGCTTGGCGCGGGCGCGCGGACAGTATCGTAGGGTTGATTAAATGTCCGATAAACATCGTGCGGCTTGCGGTGACGTCCGGCAGAGTCGGCCGTCCGCCTAAGCTGAAGCGCCACGGCGGACCGCCGAGTGCCCTTCGCGGAATCGACACCACAGGCCATCGGGGGACTTCATGGAGTTTCGGGAGACGCCGCCTGTGCCTGCGCTGCGCTTCCAGGTCCTTGGTCCGGTCCAGGCCTGGCTCGACGGGAAGCCTCTGTCGCTCGGTTCCCCCCAGCAGCAAGCGGTTCTGACCGCCCTTCTTCTGCATTCCGGTCGCCCCGTCACCACCCAGGACCTCGTCGACGGCCTGTGGGGTGATCGCCCGCCGGCGCAGGCCGTGGCCGCGCTGCGTACGTACATCTCCCGGCTGCGCACCGTCATCGAACCTCGCCGTGAAGTGCGTGCCCCCGCCGAGCTGCTGGTCTCGGTCGCCGACGGCTATGCCCTGCGCATTCCCGGGGACGCCCTCGATGTGACGGTCTTCGAGAGCCTCTCCGCCGAGGCCGCCGCCGCCCGCGCCGCAGGAGACCTCCACGAGGCGCACCGCCTCCTCGTCCGCGCCCTCGGGTTGTTCAGCGGGCGCCCGCTCACCGGCATCCCCGGCCCCTACGCGGACGCACAACGCCTGCGGCTCTCCGAGCGCCAGGTCGCCGCCTCCGAGGACATGTGCGCGGCGGCCCTCGACATCGGGCTGCACGCCGAGGTGGTCGGCGAACTGAACTCGCTCACCGCGGAGCACCCGCTGCGGGAACGGCTTCGCGAACTGCTGATGCTCGCCCTCTACCGCTGCGGTCGGCAGGCCGAGTCCCTCGGCGTCTACACGGACACTCGGAAGCTGCTCATCGACGAGCTCGGCGTCGAGCCCGGTTCCGGCCTCTCCGCCATGCACTCCCGCATCCTCGCCGCCGACCCGACACTGGCTCTCCCGGCCGTCCCCACGACCGCCCCGCTCCGCGAGGACAGTCCGGCCGCGCCCCCGCCGCCGGCCCAGCTCCCGGCCGATGTCTCGGACTTCAGCGGCCGGTCCGAGCTGGTCACCGATCTCTCGGCCGTCCTGATGAACGCCTCCGGGCAGGCAGTGGTCGTGACATCCCTGGCCGGCATCGGCGGGGTCGGGAAGACCACGCTCGCCGTTCACGTGGCCCATCGGGTACGGGCCGACTTCCCGGACGGGCAGCTGTACGTCGACCTGCGCGGCGCTGGTGCTTCACCGGCCGACCCCGCCGTCGTCCTGGGCGACTTCCTGCACGCGCTCGGAGTCACCGACAACCCCGACTCGCTCGAACAACGCGCCGCGCTCTACCGCTCGCTGCTGGCCAGTCGGCGCATGCTGATCCTCCTGGACAACGCCCGGGACGCCGAGCAGATCCGGCCCCTCATCCCCGGGGTGTCCGGCTGTGCCGTCCTCGCCACCAGCCGTTCGCGACTCGCCGGCATCCCGGGCGCGCATCTGGTCGACGTCGAGGAACTGACGCCGCAGGAGGCTCTCGCCCTCTTCTCCGCCATCGTCGGGGAGCATCGCGTCACCGCCGAGCCGGAAGCGGCCATGGCTGTTGTCACCGCGTGCGGCTTTCTGCCGCTCGCCGTCCGTATCGCCGCGGCCCGGCTGGCCAGCCGTCCGCGGTGGAGCGTCTCGGACCTGGCCCGTCGGTTAGCG
The DNA here is from genome assembly GCF_019192735.1 of Kitasatospora aureofaciens. GTDB lineage: Bacteria > Actinomycetota > Actinomycetes > Streptomycetales > Streptomycetaceae > Kitasatospora > Kitasatospora aureofaciens_A. The sequence goes on along the minus strand of NZ_JAHTKP010000039.1, from coordinate 54,722 downwards.
GACCAGCGGCGCCGGCTGGACGAACTCCAGCTGGGGAACCTGGCAGTGGAGACGACCATCGGGCTCGGCTACGGACAGCTCTCTCCTTCGGAGGCCCGTGCCTTTCGGCTGCTCTCGCTGATCGACTCGACCGACATTCCGCTGGCCGCGGCAGCAGCGCTGCTCGGTGAAGACGAGGACACCGCCGAGGCGCTCGCGGAAGCACTGGTCGAGGCGAACATGCTGGAGTGCTTCACACCCGGCCGCTACCGCTACCACGATCTTCTCCGGCTGTACGCCCAGCGTCAGAACGAACGGATCAGTGACATCGAGGAACAGCAGACCGCCGTACGGCGTCTGCTCGACCTCCTGCTGCCCACGGCCCGGAACGCGGCCCGGTCCATCGAACCCGACGACCAGCTCCCGGAGCCCCTGAATCCGCTGGGGTCGTCCGGCATGGAGCTGCCGACGAGTCAGGACGCGCGGGAGTGGCTCCGGACGGAGATCACCTTCCTGCTCAGCGCGGTCGAGGCGGCCGTACGGGGGCCGGGCTCCCTACTGCGGCCGGCCGTCGATCTGCTGATCGTCCTGAACAGCCTGGTCGAGGACCCCACGCACGGCTCGCGCGTTCGCCGGTTCCTCGAAGCCGCCGAACGGAATGCCGAATCGTACGGGGACTCCGCCGCACTCGCCCGGGTGCACTTCGCCTTCGGCACCTTGCAGTCGATTACCAACGACTTCCAGGGCGCCGAGCGGTCGCTGCGGAAGAGCCTGAGCCTTCAGGTCGACGACATGACTGTCCTGCGCTCCGCGACGGCCAACGATCTGGGGATCATCCTCAGCCTCGCGAACCGCCCCGCCGAGGCTCTCCCGTTCTTCGAGCAGGCCCTCGCGATCAGCCGCGTGGTCGGCGCACCGATCGGCGAGGCCCGACTGCTCGGCAACATGGCGCGAGCCCAACTCGGGCTGGGAGAAGCCGAGGTCGCCGTTCGCTCGGTCACCGAGGCGGTCGCGACGGCTCGGGCGTCGAAGAACGGTCCGTGCCTCGCCGACACGCTGTACCAACTCGGCGTGGTGCTCTCCTCGGCCGACGACCCTCTGGCGGCCGCTGGGCACCTGCGCGAGTCCCACCGGCTCTACCAGTCCCAGCAGAACCGCCTTCGCGAGGGCTACACCCTCGCCCGTCTGTCATCGGCCCTGCTCGCCGCCGGGCAGCACGCCGAGGCGGCCGAAGCGGCCGAGGAGTCGCTGACGATCGGCCAGGAAATGGACTCCGCCTACTGCCAGGGCCTCGCCAACGCCGCGCTCGGCGAGGCGCTGCTCGCGCTGGCGCAGCCGGCGCGTGGGCTCGCCTGTCTCCGGGAGGCGCACGCGATCTTCACGCGGCTCGGTGTGCCCGAGGCCTCCCCCGTGGCGGACCTCATCTCCCGACAGCACACCGAGCCTGTCCCTTCCTCTCCCCCCGCGCCTTGAGGCCTCCACCCCCCAGCGGAGAACCTCCCCCGATCCGCGTTGCGTCGGCGCTCCCGCAGCCCCCCGGCTGCGGGAGCGCCCTCAACGCTTCCCCGGCGCTGGACTCCACTGTGCACCGGACCGATTGACGTTCGATAAACGTCTGATTGTCAGCCTGCGGAGTGGCAAAGCCGCAGGTCAGGGCCGCCACCCCGGCGCGCCGTGCGGCGTGCGGGGCAGGGCCGCACCACCCCGGCCCGCACCGTCGTGCTTCCGCAACCCGGTCCACAACGGCCCAAGTACGACGAGTTGGCCGGAAAGGGGTCCCATGGCGCTGTGATCACGCATATTCTCAGATGCCAGTGCACACACAAGTGTCTGCCGGCAACGTGTCAGAGTGCAGTCCGTCAGTGTGATGCGGGGAGCGTGACGCACCGCCACCGGCAGCGGCCGGCCAGGCTGGCGGAGGCCAGGGTGGAAGGGTGCCTCTCTATCGTGACGACCGGACAGATATCCGACCCGTTCCCCGTCGGCGAGGACGCGGGTGACGACGAGCCCGACGCCCGGCGGCGCCGGGCCGCGCGGGCGTTGCAGGCGGTCGCCTTCGACACGATCGGCGCCGGGTACGGCGAGGCGTTCCCGGCGAAGGACGGGCAGCTCGCGTGCGGGCGGCAGCTGCTGGCGGAGCTGGAGCCGGGCGCGCGGGTGCTCGACGTCGGTTGCGGGACCGGGGAGCCGACCGTCCGGCAGCTGGCCGCGGGCGGGCTGCGGGTCACCGGGACAGACCTCTCGGACGTGATGCTGACGCTGGCCAGGGAGGCGCGCCACCCGGGGGAGTTCCCGCCGGACTTCCACCGGATCGACCTCTACGACCTCGGCACCGAGCGCGCCGGGCAGGTCTGGAACGCCCCCGCGCTGGGGCCGCTGGGAATGGGCCGGTTCGCCGCCGTCACCGCGTTCTTCTCGCTGATCCTCCTCCCGCAGGACGAGATTCCCACCGTGCTCGGCCGGCTGCGCGACCTGCTGCGGCCCGGCGGTCTGCTGGCGCTGGGGATGGTCGAGGCGGATCTGGATCACGTTCCGCTTCCGTTCCTTGGCAGAGAGCTGCGGATCAGCGGGTATCTGAGGGAGGATCTGGAACGGGTTCTGGTGGCGTCGGGGTTCGCCGTCGAGGAGTGCTCGGGGCACCCGTACGCGCCGGCCAGTACCTCGCTACCGCCGGAGGAGCAACTGTTCCTGTGCTGTCGACGCGTCGGCTGACCAACCGCGACAGCAGAAGAGTTCAGCAAGCAGAACACCTCAGAACCCATCCCGAGTCCAGGACAGGCAGCCGTGCGCGACCAGCTCAAAACCGAGGCCGGACAGCCGCCTGCCCTCCCCGGCCCGCGCCGCGAGCCGGCGCCGGCCGCCCCCGCTTCCCCGGCACGCGACGACGTGGCGGACCGCCTCGCCTACCTCGACTCGGCGACCCGGCGGATCAACAGCGCGCTCGACCTGGCCGCGACGCTGCGCAACATCGGCCGGGTGCTGGTCCCGGCACTGGCGGACGCCGTCGTCGTCCACCTGCGCGACCCACTGCCCAACGTCGAGCGTGAGCCCGGCTTCCCGGACGAGCTGCGGATCCACTACAGCACCGGCACCCGGATCGGGCGGCGCGGCCGCCCCAGCGGCACGGACGACCGGCGCCGCTCCCGGTACGGCGCCCGCTCGACCGCCGACGGCGGGCCCGCCACCCCGGTGACCCGCGGCGGAGCCCTCGCGCACGCCCTGCTGAGCCGCCGCCCCGCCGAGTGTGCCGTCCTCGGCACGCCAGCCGCGGAGCGCACCGAGGCGCTGCTGCGCGAGCTGTACGGCACCCGCGGGCTGGCCCGGCTCGGCGCCGGCACCTCCGTCCTGGCCCTGCCGCTGCGCGGGCGCAAGGCGGTGCTCGGTCTGCTGGTGCTGATCCGCCGCCCACCTGAACGCACCGGCCGCCCGTCCTTCAACACCGCCGACACCGCGACCGCCGCCCACCTCGCCACCCAGGCCGGTCTGGCCGTCGACACCGCGCTGCGCTACGCCCGTGAGTGGGAGATAGCGAACGAACTCCAGCGCAGCATGCTGCCGTTGCGCCTCCCGCAGCCGCACGGCGTGCGCATCGCCCAGCGCTACCTGCCCGGCGAGCGCGGCGCCCAGGTCGGCGGCGACTGGTACGACGCAGTGCCGCTGCCCGGCAACCGGGTCGCCCTGATCGTCGGCGACGTCATGGGCCACTCGCTCACCTCGGCCGCCATCATGGGCCAACTCCGCACCAGCGCACAGACGTTGGCGGCGCTCGACCTGCCGCCGCACGAGGTGCTGTACCACCTGGACGAGCAGGCCCAGCGGCTCGGCCGCGAGCAGCACCTGGCCACCTGCGTCTACGCGGTGTACGACCCGATCGCCAACCGCGTGGTGCTCGCCAACGCCGGACACGTCCCGCCGGTGCTCGTCCGGCCGGACGGGACGGCCGAGTTGGTGGAGCTGGACTCCGGGGCACCGATCGGAGTCGGCGGGGTCGACTTCAACTCCGTCGAACTGCCCGCACCGCCCGGCTCGGCCCTGCTGCTGTTCACCGACGGGCTGGTGGAGACCCGCAGCCGCCCGCTCAGCGACGGCCTCGAACTGCTCCGCGCCCGGATCGCCGCCGCCAGGTGGCACGCCCCCGAGCAGCTCTGCCAGGAGGCGCTGCGGATCCTGCCGCCGGGCGACCGCGGCGACGACATCGCCCTGCTCGGCGCGTGCTTCGACGGCATCCCGGCCGGGGACGTCGCGCACTGGTACCTCCAGCCGCGCAACGAGACGCCCGGCCGGGCCCGCCGGCTGGCCGCGCACACGCTGCGCCGCTGGGGGCTCGGCGAGCTCAGCGAGGCCACCGAGCTGATGGTCAGCGAGCTGGTCACCAACGCCGTCCAGCACGCGACCCGCCCGGTCACCCTGAGCCTGGTGCGCACCACCCGGCTGCGGTGCGAGGTCGGCGACGACAGCCCGCTGCTGCCCCGGCCGCGCCGGACCGGTCCGGAGGACGAACGGGGGCGCGGGCTGCAGATAGTGGCCAGGTGCGCGGACCGCTGGGGCGCGACCCGGCTGGGCACCGGCAAGGTGGTCTGGTTCGAGCAGCGGCTGCCGCCGTCGTAACGGCGGGCGCCCGGCGGGAGAAGCCCACCGGGCGCTGGTGACCGCACCGCTCATACCCTGCCGGGCGCACGGGACTCAGACCCCGGCGGGCTCCTTCGCCCGCTCCGTCTCCAGCCGGGCGATCAGCTGCTCGCCCTCCATGTCCACCCGCGGCACGACCTTCTCCAGCCGCTTCGGGAACCACCAGGCCGCCTTGCCGAACAGCGCCATCGCGGCCGGCACCAGCGCCATCCGCACCACGAAGGCGTCCACCAGCACGCCCACCGCGAGGGCGAAGCCGATCGGCTGGACGATCGGGTCGTGACCGAAGACGAACGAGCCGAACACCGACACCATGATCAGCGCGGCCGCCGTCACCACCCGGGCGCCGTTCTTCACCCCGGCCACGACCGCCTCGCGCGGCGCCATGCCGTGGACGTGCTGCTCCTTCATCCCGGAGACCAGGAACAGCTCGTAGTCCATCGCCAGCCCGAACAGCACCCCGATCAGCAGGATCGGCACGAAGCTCACCACCGGGCCGACCTTCGGCACGTCGATCAGGCCGTCCAGCCAGCCCCACTGGTAGACCGCGACCACCGCGCCGAGCGAGGCGGTGATGCTGAGCAGGAACCCGGCCACCGCCTTGAGCGGGACGAGCACCGAGCGGAACGCCAGCGCCAGCAGCAGCATCGCGATGCCGACGATCACCGCGAGGAACGGCGGCAGCGCCTGGCCGAGCTTGGTGGAGACGTCGATGTTGGCGGCCGTGGTGCCGGTGACGGCGATGCCCGCGCCGGTCGAGGCCTTCAGCCCGGAGCGCTGGTCGCGGATCTCGTTGACCAGCGCCTTGGTGTCCGCGTGGTCCGGGCCGGTCTGCGGGATGACGGTCAGCAGGGCCGTCCCGCTCGCCCGGTCGACGGTCGGCGGCAGCAGCGTCCTGACGCCCTTCAGGGTCTGCAGCTTCGCCGCCACGCCCCGCACCGCCTGCTCCGGCTGCGGCGTGCCCTGAGCGTCCACGACGACCACGAGCGGCGCGTTGAAGCCCGGCCCGAAGCTCTCGCCGACCAGGTCGTACGCCTTGCGCGCATCCGTCCCTGCGGCTTGCGAACCGCCGCCCGGCAGGCCGAGGTTGAGGCTCGCGGCGGGCACCGCGAGGACGCCCAGCCCGGCCAGCCCGATGAGCAGGACGGGCAGCGGGCGGCGGACCACGAACCGGGCCCAGCGCTCGCCCATGATGGTCCGGCCGCCGGTGCGCAGCGCCCGCCGCCGGACCGGCAGCCGGTCGATGGCGCGACCGGCGAAGCCGAGCAGCGCGGGCAGCAGGGTGATCGCGACCAGGACGGCCACCACGACCGCCCCGGAGGCGGCCAGACCCATGACGGTGAGGAACGGGACGCCCGCGACGGCCAGCCCGGCGAGCGCCACGACGACGGTCAGGCCGGCGAAGACGACGGCGCTGCCGGCGGTCGCGGTGGCACGGGCGGCGGCCTCCTCGGGCTCCAGCCCCTCGTCCAGGTGGCGGCGGTGCCGGGAGAGGATGAACAGCGCGTAGTCGATGCCGACGGCGAGGCCGACCATGAGCGCCAGCACGGGCGCGGTGGTGATGATCTCGAACGAGCCGGTGAGCGCCAGCAGTCCGGCCATCGCCACGCCGACCCCGACCAGCGCGGTCACCAGCGGCAGCCCGGCGGCGACCAGCGAGCCCAGGGTGATCACCAGCACCACCCCGGCCACTGCGAGGCCGATCGCCTCGCCGCCGTCGACCTGCGCCATCCGGTTGTACGCGTCGCCGCCGAAGGCGACGTCCAGCCCGGCCGCGCGGGCCGGTTCGGCGGCGGCCTTCACCGCCTCGCGCTGCTGGTCGGTGATGTCGGCGAGCTTGTGGTCGAAGGAGACCAGCGCGATCGCGACCCGCCCGTCCGGCGAGACCGCGCCGGCGGCGTACGGGTCGGGCGCGGCGGCCACGCCCGGGACGGTGGCGATCCGGCCGACCGTCTCGCTGACCGTCTTGGCCGCCTCGGGCGCCGCGATGCCGCCGGCCGCCGGGGCGGCGAAGACGATCTGCGCGGAGCCGTGGCCCTGCTGCGGGAAGGTGCCCTTGATCCGGTCCAGGGTGGCCTGCGCCTCGGTGCCGGGGACCTTGAACTCGTCGCCGGTCTTGCCGGCGAACGCCCCCGCGGCCCCGCCGACGGCGATCAGCACGGCGATCCAGACGGCGAGGACGGCTCGCCTCCGCCGGAAGCAGTAGCGGCCCAGTCGGTACAGGTACGTGGCCATGGCTGACCCCTCGGTCCGGTCGTCGGGCAGGCAGGTGCCTGACCAGGTCTCGATCCACCGTACGCTCGACTTTGTCGGATGACAAAGTCGAGCGATGAAAGCTAACGACACAATCGTTCGACACGGTTGACCGACCATGGCGATACCCTGGCTGGATGGCACATGTCCCCGCCGCAGAACGCCGGCCCCAGCTGGTTCAGGCCGCTCTCGACCTGATGACCCGCGAGGGGATCGCGGCCGGCAGCACCCGGGCGATCGCGGCCGAACTCGGCGTGGCCCAGGCGACGGTGCACTACACCTTCGGCACCAAGAAGGACCTCTACCGGGCCGTCGTCGAGCAGCTGACCGCCGACTTCATCGGCCAGGTGCGCGCCGCCTCCCCCGGTGACGGGCCGTTCGGCGAGCAGGTCCGCACCCTGGTGCACGCGCTCTGGGAGGCCGCCACCGGCGAGGACGGGCGCTGCGTCCTGCTGACCGAGTTCGGGGCGCTGGCGATGCGCGACCCGGATCTGCAGGAGATCATGCGCGGGCTCCAGCGCGAGGTCGAGGGCACCGCCACCGAGATGCTCACCGCCCTCGCGGCGGCCCACGGCCTGACCCTGGCGATGCCGGCGCGCGAGATCGCCGTCCACTTCCTCAGCGGCTTCGACGGCCTGACGGCACGCTACCTCGCGCTGCGCGCCCCCGGCGCCCAGCCGGACGCGGACACCCTGCAGGCCCTGGACCTGCTGGTCGCGACGACGGTCGGGCTCTGCCTGGGCGCGCCGGCAAAAACCGCCTAGGGCACGATCCGGACCGGGAGTTCGGCCAGCACCTCGCGCAGCGAGGCGGCGAAGCGGTCGTACTCGGCGCTGCGGGCCGAGCCCGGACGGGTGGCCAGACCGATCCGCCGGCCGGGCGCCGGGGCGGCGAAGCGGACGGCAGCCAGCCGGTCGGTGCGGCCGGCCTCGACGTTCAGGGCGGTCGCGGGCAGGAGGGTCACCCCGAGGCCACCGGCGACCAGCTGGACCAGCGTCGACAGGCCGGCCGCGCGGGTGGTCGAGCCCGCCGGGTCCGCGCCGACCTCGCGGCAGATGTCGAGGGCCTGGTCGCGCAGGCAGTGGCCCTCCTCCAGCAGCAGCACGTCCAGGTCGAGCAGCACGTCGCGCGGGACGTCGATCCGTCCGGCGAGCGGATGCTCGGGCGGGGCGACCAGGACGAAGTCCTCGTCGAACAGCGGGATGTCCCGGGTCGGCGAGGCGCCGCCGGCCGGGAGCGCGAGCAGCAGCACGTCCAGCCGCCCGGCGGCCAGCCCCTCCAGCAGCGAGGGCGTGCGCTCCTCGTGGACGTGCAGCTCCAGCTCCGGATAGCGGTCGCGGACCAGCCGCAGCACGGTCGGCAGCAGGTAGGGCGCGACGGTCGGGATGACGCCGAGGTGCAGCGGCCCGGTGAACGGGCGGCGGGCGGCCTCGACCTCCTCGGTGAGCGCCTGCAGCGAGGCGAGCACCCGGCGGGCGTGCTCGTGCACCCGCTCCCCCAGTGGTGTGACGATCACCTTGCGTGTCGTACGCTCGACGAGCTGCGCGCCCAGCGACTCCTCCAGCGCCGCGACCGCCCCCGACAGGGCGGGCTGGCTCGTCCCGGTGGCCGCGGCGGCCTCCCGGAAGTGCTTGTGCTCGGCCACCGCGACGAACGCCCTGAGCTGGGCGACCGTGGGCAGGCGGGGACTGCGGGCGGTGGGTGGCTGGGTATTGATAACTCTCTCCGATCAGATACATCGAGTGTAGCTATTTCCCCGATCAGTCCACGATGTGAAATCGTGGAGTCATGTCCGCAATCCGGACAAACTCCCCTCAGTCTCACTTCAGGAGAAGCGAACGTGCTCACGATCGGTGACAAGTTCCCCGAGTTCGAACTCAAGGCCTGTGTCGACCTGGACGCCGCGAACGCCTTCGCTGACATCAACCACAAGTCCTACGAGGGCAAGTGGAAGATCGTCTTCTTCTGGCCGATGGACTTCACCTTCGTCTGCCCGACCGAGATCGCCGCGTTCGGCAAGCTGAACGACGAGTTCGCCGACCGCGACGCCCAGATCCTCGGCGTCTCCGGCGACTCCGAGTTCGTGCACCACGCCTGGCGCAAGGACCACAAGGACCTGCGCGACCTGCCGTTCCCGATGCTGGCCGACGTCAAGCACGACCTGATGCGCGACTGCGGCGTCGAGGCCGCCGACGGCACCGCCCAGCGCGCGGTGTTCATCGTCGACCCGAACAACGAGATCCAGTTCGTCATGGTGACCGCCGGCTCCGTCGGCCGTAACCCCAAGGAGGTCCTGCGCGTGCTGGACGCCCTGCAGACCGACGAGCTGTGCCCCTGCAACTGGAGCAAGGGCGAGGACACCCTCGACGCCCAGGCCCTGCTGGCGGGCTGACCCATGGCCCTCGACGACCTGAAGTCCGCCCTCCCGGACTACGCCAAGGACCTCAAGCTCAACCTGGGCTCGGTCATCGGCAACTCCGACCTCCCCGCCCAGCAGCTCTGGGGCACCGTGCTCTCCTGCGCGATGGCCACCCGCAGCGCCGCCGTGCTGCGCGAGCTGGAGCCCGAGGCCAAGGCCAACCTCTCCCCGGAGGCGTACAACGCCGCCAAGGGCGCCGCGGCCGTCATGGGGATGAACAACGTCTACTACCGGACGCTGCACCTGCTCTCCGACAAGGAGTACAGCAGCATGCGGGCCGGTCTGCGGATGAACATCATCGGCACTCCGGGCGTCGAGAAGGCCGACTTCGAGCTCTGGTGCTTCGCGGTCTCGGCCATCAACGGCTGCGGCCAGTGCCTCGACTCGCACGAGGCCGTCCTCCGCAAGGCCGGCGTCGAGCGCGAGGTCATCCAGGCCTCGATGAAGATCGCCGCCGTCCTCCAGGCCGTGGCCGGCGTCCTCGACTCCGAGGCCGTCCTCGCCGCCGTCAACGCCTGACGGTCACCACAGGACCCCACGCACCACCCGCACGGGCCCCCGCCGGACACCACGTCCGGCGGGGGCCCGTCGGCGTCGGCGTCAGTCCGCCGCGGGGGCCGCGGGCGGAGCGGCGGCGGTGCGTTCGGCAGTGCGTTCGGCGGCTTCGCGGGCGTTTTCGAGGGCGGTGAAGACTGCCTGGCCGGCCTCGTTGCGGCGGCGCAGGTGGGTGACCACGGTGTTGGTGACCGCGATCAGCGGGACGGCGACGACCGCGCCGCCGATGCCGCCGATGATCCCGCCGGCCGCGACGCCGAGGACGACGCCCAGCGGGTGCACCCGGACGGCGCGGCCGAGGATGAGCGGCTGGAGCACGTGGCTCTCGATCTGCATCACCGCGATCAGCACGACCAGCACCATCAGCGCCGTCCACGGGCCCTGGGTGACCAGGGCGATCAGGACCGCGGCGGTGCCCGTGACGAGTGCGCCGACCAGTGGGACGAAGGCGCCCAGGAAGATGATCACGGCCAGCGGCATCGCCATCGGCACGCCCAGCAGGTCGATCCCGATGCCGATGCAGACCGCGTCGATGAACGCCACGCAGACGGTGCCGCGCACGTACGCGGTGAGCGTCGCCCAGGCCTTCGGCCCGGCTCCGGCCATCGCGAAGCGGGAGTGCCGGGGCAGCCCGCGCAACGCCCAGTTCCAGATCTTCGGCCCGTCGTAGAGGAAGAAGAAGGTGGTGAAGAAGGTCATCAGCACGGCCGTCAGCACCTCGACGGCGATCTGCGCTCCGGTGAGCGAGGCCGCGGTGATCTGGTCGGTGTTGGTGGTGATCGCCTTGGTGATCTGGTTGGCGAAGTCGGTGATCTGCTGCTGGGTCAGGTGCAGCGGGCCGGTGATCAGCCAGTCCCGCAGCTGGTTGACACCGCGCTGGACCTGGCTGGTGACGTCCGAGATGTTGGTGGTGACCTGCCAGACCACGAACCAGCCGACCAGCCCGATCCCCGCCAGACCGCTCAGGAACACCGCTCCGGCCGCGAGCGAGCGCGGCACGCCGTGCCGGCGCAGCCAGGACACGGAGGGCTCCAGCAGCGCGGAGATCAGCAGCGAGGCCAGCACCGCGAAGGCGACCAGCCGCAGCATGTCGACGACGTAGAAGACGACGTAGAGCGCTGCGCCGAGGAGCAGCAGCCGCCAGGTCGACTCGGCGGCCACCCGCAGGCCCCAGGGCACGGCCTCGGCGGGCGTGGCGGGCCGGCCGGGGTGGAACTCCCGTCCGAAGGCACCCTGGGTGACGGGCGCGGGGGCGGGCGGTGTCGCGGGGGCCGGGGCGGGTGCGGGGGCCGACGGCACCGGGTCGGGGTCCGTCCGCGGTGCGGGGACCGGTCCGGCCGCCTCTGGCAGGGCGGGGACGGGGTGCGCGGCGACGACGACGTCGTGCGAGTCCGCCGCCATAGCGGCGCGCCGGCGCCGTTCGATCACGGCGGCCGCGCTCGCCACCACGGCCATGCCCTTGGCCACGGCCTTGAAGGCCTTCCCGCCCCGCGCCATCCTCGCTACCACCGCTCCCGTGCCGGTCCGCCGGTGCCCGGCGGTACGCCGTGGGTCGCGCCACGGCCGTCAGGGAGACGCTACCCGCCCGGCGTGCGGTGAGTCCGGCCGCCCGGCGGGTTCGGCCCGATCACGACCGGTTCGAACGCCCGGACCTGGCGCGCGAATGCCACCAAAAGGGGACAGACCATGAGGTTTCAGTCGCCCGGCGCTGGGGAGGAGTGGGAACGAAACCCCACAGCCATCTGTCCGCGGACCGGCCGGTGCAGGAAGCGAACCAGGACCCCTTCCCGCGCCCCGCGTCCGCACCCAGGACCGCACCGCCCGCCGGCGCACTGGTCAGCGCAGCCCGGGCGGCGCGGCCCGCCTCCGCGGCGGAGCCCGGAACGGACCCGGCCCCCGGCCGCTCGTCGAAGCGAGCGGCCGGGGGCCGTGACACGAAGCAGCCGCAGCGGCGGTGACTCCTAGTACCAGCTGTGGGCCTGCCAGAACGACCAGGCGCCGCAGGGGCTGCCGTAGCGGTCGTTCATGTAGCTGAGGCCCCACTGGATCTGGGTCGCCGGGTTGGTGCGCCAGTCGGCACCGGCCGAGGCCATCTTGTTGCCGGGCAGCGCCTGCACCAGACCGTACGCGCCGGAGCTCCGGTTGGTCGCGGTGTAGTCCCAGCCGCTCTCGCGCTTCACGATCTGGCTGAAGCACTGGAACTGGGTGTCGTTGCCGACGATCTGCCGCGCGATGTCCTGCACCGAGCCCGGGCTGACCGAGATGGCCGGCGCGGAGGGGGTGCTGTTGTCGGTGGCGGCCATCGCCGAGCGGGCCTTGGAACGGTTGGCGGCGGCCTCGTCGGCCTTCCGCTTGTCGTCGGCGACCTTGGCGGCGTCGGCCTTGGCCTGAGCATCGGCCTTCGCCTGGGCGTCCGCGGCGGCCTTCTGGCGCGCGGCCTCCTCGGCGGCCTTCTGCTCCGCGGCGGCCTTGGCGGCGGCATCGGCGGAGGCCTGCTGGGCGGATGCCTGCTGGCCGATGTTGTCACTGATGGTCTGCGCCTGGGCGCCAGAGGGGACTTCGGCAAGCAGGGTCGCGCCGGCGACGTCGACCGTCTGCGTCGTCTTGCCCTCGCTGCCCGAGGCCATACCCACGACGGCACCGACAGCGGTGACGGCGGTGGCGGAGGCCACAGCAACTCCCCGGACCGAGATCCGAGTCACATGGTTTCCTTCCAGCATCGCCCATGCGTGACCGTACGGGCGCAACATGCCCCTTGGCACGGACCTCCGTACGGTGCTCTGGTCACGGGAGGTGCTGGCCCGGCGTCCGGCCGAGGTGAGGCGACCGGGCGTTGGAATCGGGCGGCGTACGGCTCATCGGTCTTCAATTGTGCGTCCACCGACCGGAGTTGGCGGACCATCCGGGCCGGGCTCCCGGAGTCCGGAAGCCCTGCCACGCCGTACGCGGGGCCTGACAGAACCCTCACCATGCCGCACCGGGCACGGTCGACGCAATTCCCGCCCGCGTGGCGCATGTCACATTCACCACACGGGAGTTCTCCGGACAGAAAGCACTCGATGTGATGAAAGGGACGAGGCCCGCCCCGTCAGGAGCGGGCCTCATGCCCGGAGTTGACCGGATTGTCCGACTATGTCCCGGTCAGGGACGGATCACGGGTGGATGTCCTCCAGCATCTCCGTGACCAGCGCCGCGATCGGCGAACGCTCCGAGCGGGTGAGGGTGATGTGCGCGAACAGCGGATGCCCCTTCAGCTTCTCCACCACCGCCACCACGCCGTCGTACCGGCCCACCCGGAGGTTGTCCCGCTGCGCCACGTCGTGGGTGAGCACCACCCGCGAGCCCTGGCCGATCCGGGACAGCACCGTCAGCAGGACGTTCCGCTCCAGCGACTGCGCCTCGTCCACGATCACGAAGGCGTCGTGCAGCGAGCGCCCCCGGATGTGGGTGAGCGGCAGGACCTCCAGCATCCCCCGCGCGATGACCTCCTCGATCACGTCCGGGGTGGTGACGGCGGAGAGGGTGTCGAAGACCGCCTGCGCCCAGGGGCTCATCTTCTCCGTCTCGGAGCCCGGCAGGTAGCCGAGTTCCTGCCCGCCGACCGCGTACAGCGGCCGGAAGACCATCACCTTGCGATGCTGCCTCCGCTCCAGCACCGCCTCCAGCCCCGCACAGAGCGCCAGCGCGGACTTGCCCGTGCCGGCCCGGCCGCCCATCGAGACGATGCCGACCTCGGGGTCGAGCAGCAGGTCCAGCGCCACCCGCTGCTCGGCGCTGCGCCCGCGCAGGCCGAACGCCTCCCGCTCGCCGCGCACCAGCCGGACCCGTCCGTCGCCGGTGACCCGGCCGAGGGCCCGGCCGCGCTCCGAGGTGAGCACCAGTCCGGTGTGGACGGGCAGCTCGGCGGCCCCCTCGACGTCAACCGAGGCGTCGTGGCCGGCCGCGAACAGCGCGTCCACCTCCTCGGCCCGGACGTGCAGTTCGGACATGCCCGTCCAGCCGGAGGTGATCGCCAGCTCGGCCCGGTACTCCTCGGCGAGCAGGCCCACCGAGCTGGCCTTGATGCGCAGCGGCAGGTCCTTGGAGACGACGGTGACGTCGTAGCCCTCGGCCTGCAGGTTGCGGGCGACCGCGAGGATCCGGGTGTCCGCCTCGCCGCCGCCGGACCGGTAACCGGCCGGCAGTATCGACAGGTCGGAGTGGTTGAGCTCGACCCGGATGGTGCCGCCGAGCTCGCCGACCGGGATCGGCTCGTCGAGCCGGCCGTGGCGGATGCGGTAGTCGTCGAGGAGTCGCAGCGCCTGGCGGGCGAAGTAGCCCAGCTCGGGGTGGTGCCGCTTGGCCTCCAACTCGGTGACGACGACGACCGGGAGGACGACCTCGTGCTCGTCGAAGCGGGTCATGGCGAGAGGGTCCGCCAGGAGCACGCTGGTGTCGAGAACGTACGTGCGCCGGTCTGGTGTCCGGCGGCTCTTGGAACTGACCACTAGGCCTCCAGAGCGGATGACCCTGCGTCATCCGCGGCAAGCCGGCCCCCGCTGCCCCGGTGGCCTCGGGACCGGACTGACTGGAGTATTCCCAGGCGAGGGGCGGTGCATTCGCGCCCCCGGCGAACTGACGGATCATTGCCGGTGAACGTTTGGCCTCGCGTGGCGGCCGGGTAGGCCAGCCCTACTGGGGGTCAACCAGAGGCGCTTACAGTCCCAGGCGCCGGTGCCGCTGCTCGAAGGCGCGCAGCGCCCGCAGGAAGTCGACCTTGCGGAAGGCCGGCCAGTAGGCCTCGCAGAAGTAGAACTCGCTGTGCGCGCTCTGCCAGAGCAGGAAGCCGGAGAGGCGCTGTTCGCCCGAGGTGCGGATGATCAGGTCCGGGTCGGGCTGGTTGCGGGTGTAGAGGTGCTCGGCGATGTGCTCGACGTCCAGGATCTCGGCCAGTTCCTCGATCGAGGTGCCGCGCCCGGCGTGCTCCTGGAGCAGCGAGCGGACGGCGTCGGCGATCTCGTGCCGGCCGCCGTAGCCGACCGCGACGTTGACGGTGATGCCGTCGATCCCGGCGGTCTCCTCGGCGGCCCGCTTGAGCACGTCGGCGGTGTGCTGCGGGAGCAGGTCCAGCGCGCCGACCGGGTGCACCTTCCAGCGGCGGGCGGCGGCGAGACCGGTGACGGCGTCCTCGATGATCCCGAGCAGCGGGACGAGCTCGTCGGCGGGCCGGTCGAGGTTGTCGGTGGAGAGCATCCAGAGGGTGACGACCTTGACGTGGGTCTCGTCGCACCAGCCGAGGAACTCGCTGATCTTGTCGGCGCCGCGCTGGTGGCCGTACACGGTGGAGCCGCCGGCGGCCTTGGCCCAGCGGCGGTTGCCGTCCAGGATCACGCCGATGTGGTGCGGGGTGCGCGCGAGGTGGACCTCGACGCGGCGGCCGTAGAGCCCGTACACACCGTCCAGCAGGGTGCGCAGCCCCGGCGTGCGTTCCACGACATCGCGCAGACCCATGTTCTCGGCCCCTCCGTACTCATTTCGGCGGGTGCGTCACCACCCCGTCGCAGCCTACTCCGGCGGGCGGGCCACCGGTAAAACCGCAGGTAGCGGTCTGGTCACGGTCCTGTGCGAAGTCTGTCCCGGCGCGTGTGTCGCGAGGTGGGGCGAGGGGTCGGGAGGATCGTCGGGCGGGGGGTCGTCGGCGGGGGGCGCGGCGACGGATACGGAACGGTCTCCGGTTCCTTAAAGAATCCGTAAGCCGACTGTCCAATGCTTGACGACCGGCAATGGTCTAGTCCAGCTTTTGATCCGGGACGGAACGAGATCCACGAAAAGCGTTCTCGGGCCGGTCCCGTCCCAGGCACGACTGCGGACCTCCCTCCCCCACACGCGGCCACCGCGACCCCCACCGCGGCGGCCGCTCCTTCCCCAGGAGCGTCACCTCCATGGCCCGTACGCTGAACCAGCCCGCGCACAAGCGCCGGCGCAGCCCGTTCCCGGCCGTCGCGGCCGGTGCGACCGCCCTCGCTTTGGCCGGCGGTAGCCTCGCCCTCTTCGCCGGCGGCGCGAGCGCGGCCGTCGGCAACCTGGTCACCAACGGCGGCTTCGAGAGCGGCCTCGCCGGCTGGACCTGTACCGGCACCGCCACCACCGTCGGCAGCCCGGTCCACTCCGGCACCGGCGCGCTCCAGGCCACGCCGGGCGCCGCGGACACCGCCGAGTGCACCCAGACCGTCAGCGTGCTGCCCAACACCAGCTACTCGCTGAGCGCGTGGGTGCAGGGCCCGTACGTCTACCTCGGCGCGCGCGGCACCGGCGGCACCGACCCGAGCACCTGGTTCAACCACAACAGCTGGAACCAGCTGTCCACCACGTTCACCACCGGCGCGAACGCCACCAGCATCACGCTGTTCCTGCACGGCTGGTACGGGCAGAGCGCCTACCTCGCCGACGACGTCAGCCTGATCGGCCCGGGCGGCACCCCGGCGCCGAGCCCGACCGCCACGGCCACCCCGTCGCCGACCGGCACGCCGACGCCGACCCAGACCCCCACGCAGACCCCCACCCCGACGGCCACGCCGACCCCCACGGCCACGCCGACCGGCACCACCCCGCCGGCCACCGGCCTGCCCGCGCACGCGATCACCGGCTACTGGCAGAACTTCGACAACGGCTCGACCCCGCAGCGCCTGAGCGACGTCCAGAGCGCCTACGACATCATCGCGGTCTCCTTCGCCGACGCCGTGCCGACCCAGACCGGCGCGATCAGCTTCACGCTGGACCCGGGCCTGTCCAAGGCCCTCGGCGGCTACACCGACGCGCAGTTCCGCGCCGACATCAAGGCCAAGCAGGCGGCCGGCAAGAAGGTCGTCCTCTCCATCGGCGGCCAGAACGGCGCCATCACGGTCGGCGACGCGACCGCCGGTGCCGCGTTCGCCAACAGCGCCTCCGCGATCATCAAGGACTACGGCTTCGACGGCGTCGACGTCGACCTGGAGAACGGCGTCCAGCCCGGCCCGCTCGGCGACGCGCTGCACGCCCTGCAGGCCAAGGTCGGCCCGGGCTTCATCCTGACGATGGCCCCCGAGACCATCGGGATATACAGCACCGCCGGCGCCTACTTCCAGCTGGCGCTGAACACCAAGGACATCCTCACCGTCGTCAACACCCAGTTCTACAACTCGGGCGGCATGAACGGCTGCGACGGCAAGGTCTACAACCAGGGCACCGTCGACTTCATCACCTCGCAGGTCTGCACCCACATCCAGGGCGGCCTGCGGCCCGACCAGGTCGGCATCGGCGTCCCCGCCTCCTCGAAGGCGGCCGGCGGCGGCTACGTCGACCCGTCGGTGGTGAACAACGCGCTGAACTGCCTTTCCACCGGCAACAACTGCGGCAGCTTCGTCCCGCCGGCCAAGTGGCCGACCATCCGCGGCGCGATGACCTGGTCCACCAACTGGGACGCCAACAACGGCAACACGTTCTCCAACACGGTCGGCCCGTTCGTCCACAAGATGCCGTGAGCGCCCGCTAGACCGTAACTCCCCTCGACGTGCTGCCCCTTGAGGGTGGGGCCTGCGCGCCGGCGGCGGGCCCGCCGTACCCGTCCGGTACGGCGGGCCCCGTCCGTGTCCGCCCCGGCTACCGGGCCAGCACCGCCAGCAGGGTGCCGAGCAGCAGGAACGGGCCCACCGGGACGTCCAGTCCGCGCACCGACCGGCGGCGGGCCAGGGCGGCGGCGGCCCGGAGGATCGCCCACCCGCCGGCCAGCAGGACGGTGAAGAACAGCCCGCTGAGCGCCGCGCCCCAGCCGTACCAGCCGAGCAGACCGCCCAGGGCGAACGCCAGCGGGGAGTCCCCCGGGCCCATCAGGCCCAGCCAGACGGGCAGTTCGAAGAGGGCCCCGGCCGTCAGCGCCACCAGCAGGCAGCGCACGAGCACCCCCGGCCGGCCCTCGGCCAGCGCCGCCACCGCCAGCAGCACGGCCAGCCCGGCGGCCAGCGGCAGGGTCAGCCGGTACGGCAGCCGGCGCACCCGGCCGTCGACGAAGGCGAGCACCACGCCGAGCGCGGCCGCCCAGCCCAGCGCCGCGGCCGACGGGCCGTCCGCGGCGAGCACCACCGCCACGGCGACCGCCACCGCGGCCGGCTCCACCGTCCAGGCGCCGGCACCCAGCCGCTCGCGGCAGCCCGGGCAGCGCCCGGTCGGCGGCAGCACCCGCGGCGGCCGCCCGCACACCGGGCAGGCGAGGCACCAGGGTTCGCCTTCGGGCACGGCGAACCGGGCGACCAGGCCCCGCAGCAGTGGAGCCATCAGAAAACCGGCCAGTACGGCCCCGGCGGCGGCTAGCATCACCGGCGCAACCCCCTCTCGATCGGCGCCCACATGACAAGTGGGACACCCGGCGGGCGGGGCCCACCGACCACATCATCCAACGGGGGAGAGACCATGACGAAGACCCAGTCGATAGGAAAGACCGCCCGGGCCGGCGTCCCGGTGGCGGCGCTCGCGCTGCTGCTGACCGCCTGCGGGCCGGACAACACCGACCCGGCCGCGAGCACGGGCGCCCCGGCCGCGCCGTCCGCCACCGCCTCGGCGCCCGCCGGTACACCCACCGGCACCGCTCCCCCGGCCACCGGCGCCCCCGCGCCCGGCGGGTCGAGCGCTCCCGCGGCCGGGGGCGCACCGCAGCCGGCGGCCACCGCCGGGGACAACAACGTCACCCAGATCAGCTACGACCGCCCGCTCTCGCTCGGTGCCACCGGTCGCTACCTGGGCAAGTCCTCGACCGTGGACGCCACCGCGCTCTCGATCACCAAGGGCACCGCCGCCGAGATCGCCCCGTTCGGCTTCATGCCGGACCTGACCAGCGGCAAGACCCCCTACTACGTCACCATGACGTTCACCAACCGCACCGGAAAGGCGCTGGACCAGGACGCCTACATGATGCGCGTGTGGGTGAAGCCCAAGGACCACTCGGCGGGCGCCCTGCCGGCGCCCACCCTGCAGAAGTCCATCCCGCAGTGCGACACCAAGTCGCTGGTGACGCTCGCGGACGGGCAGTCGGTGAAGCTGTGTGCCGTCTATCTCGTTCCGAACGACAACCCGCCCGCGTTCCTCACGTACGGGAACATCCTCGACACCGCGCCCCTGGTTTGGAAGGTCGGCTGACGGCCCCACCTGCCGATCCAAGGAGGCCGCTCCGGGCCCGGCGGCACGTGTGCTCGGA
Source organism: Kitasatospora aureofaciens (assembly GCF_019192735.1). GTDB lineage: Bacteria > Actinomycetota > Actinomycetes > Streptomycetales > Streptomycetaceae > Kitasatospora > Kitasatospora aureofaciens_A. Next base: position 35,682 of record NZ_JAHTKP010000039.1, on the reverse strand, counting down.
CACGTGCTGCCGGGCCCGGCCGTGCCCCTAAAGTAAGCAGGCATGCAGGTCATCCAGTCCAGCAAGCTCGCCAACGTCTGTTACGACATCCGCGGCCCGGTGCTCGACGAGGCGATGCGGCTGGAGGAACAGGGCCACCGCATCCTCAAGCTCAACACCGGCAACCCCGCCGTGTTCGGCTTCGACGCGCCCCCGGAGATCCTCCAGGACATCCTGCGCAACCTCGCGAGCGCGCACGGGTACGGCGACTCCAAGGGCCTGCTCTCCGCCCGCCGCGCCGTCGTCATGCACTACGAGGACCGCGGCCTGCACGGCCTCACCGTCGAGGACGTCTTCCTCGGCAACGGCGTCTCCGAGCTGATCCAGCTCGCGATGACCGCGCTGCTCGACGACGGCGACGAGGTGCTCGTCCCGGCGCCCGACTACCCGCTCTGGACCGCCTCCGTCTCGCTGGCCGGCGGCACCGCCGTGCACTACCGCTGCGACGAGCAGGCCGAGTGGTACCCGGACCTCGCCGACATCGAGGCCAAGGTCACCGACCGGACCCGGGCCATCGTGGTGATCAACCCGAACAACCCGACCGGCGCGGTCTACCCGCGCGAGGTGCTGGAGGGCATCGTCGAGATCGCCCGGCGGCACAAGCTGGTCGTCTACGCGGACGAGATCTACGACAAGATCCTCTACGACGACGCCGAGCACATCCCGCTGGCCACCCTCGCGCCGGACCTCTTCTGCGTCACCTTCAACGGCCTCTCCAAGGCCTACCGGGTGGCCGGCTTCCGCTCCGGCTGGATGGTCCTGTCCGGCGAGCGGACCCGGGCCGGCAGCTACATCGAGGGCCTCACCGTGCTCGCCTCGATGCGGCTGTGCGCCAACATGCCCGCCCAGCACGCGGTGGCCGCGGCGCTCGGCGGCCGGCAGTCGATCCGCGACCTCGTCCTGCCCGGCGGGCGGCTGCTCGCCTCGCGCGACGCCGCGTACACGCTGCTGAACGAGATCCCGGGCGTCAGCTGCGTCAAGCCGAAGGGCGCGCTGTACGCGTTCCCACGGCTGGACCCGAAGGTCTACAAGATCAAGGACGACGCCCAAATGGTCCTCGACCTGCTGCGCGCCGAGCGCATCCTGCTGGTCCAGGGCACCGGCTTCAACTGGCCCGAGCCGGACCACTTCCGGCTGGTCACGCTGCCCCGGGCCGAGGAGATCACCGACGCGGTGACCAGGATCGGGGACTTCCTCGGCGGCTACGCCCAGCCCTGAGCCTGATCTTCAAGGCTGAGGGCAAGCGGAGAAACGCTACGGCCGGAGTCCCGGTCCGGACGATCTCCTTGGTCGGGGAAAGATCGTCCGGTGGGGCTCCGGCCGTCCTGCCGCTCGGCCGGCGCGCAGTTCGTGCAGCGCACCGGCCGTTGTCACGGCTGAGGCTCAAACTCAGCCGAGACGCGCGACCAGGTCCCGGTACTCGTCCCACAGCTCCTTCGGGGTGTGGTCGCCGAACAGCTCCAGGTGGGCCGGCACGAGCGCGGCCTCCTGGCGCCAGATGTCGGCGTCCACGGTGAAGAGCAGGTCGAGGTCCTCCTTGGACAGCTCCAGGCCGTCCAGGTCGAAGCCGTCGGTGGTGGGCAGCACGCCGATCGGGGTCTTCACACCCTCGCCGGTGCCCTCCAGCCGCTCGACGACCCACTTGAGCACGCGGCTGTTCTCGCCGTAGCCGGGCCAGACGAACTTGCCCTCGGCGTTCTTGCGGAACCAGTTCACGTAGTAGATCTTCGGCAGCTTCGACGCGTCCGCCTGCGCGCCGATCTTCAGCCAGTGGGCGAAGTAGTCGCCCATGTTGTAGCCGCAGAACGGCAGCATCGCGAACGGGTCGCGGCGCAGCTCGCCCACGGTGCCCTCGGCGGCGGCGGTCTTCTCGGAGGCGATGTTGGCGCCGAGGAAGACGCCGTGCTGCCAGTCGAAGGACTCGGTCACCAGCGGGACGGCGGTGGCGCGCCGGCCGCCGAACAGGATCGCCGAGATCGGCACGCCCGCCTGGTCCTCCCACTCGGGGGCGATGGTCGGGCACTGCGCGGCCGGGACGGCGAAGCGGGCGTTCGGGTGGGCGGCCGGGGTGCCGGACTCGGGGGTCCAGTCGTTGCCGCGCCAGTCGGTGAGGTGCGCCGGGGGCTCCTCGGTGAGGCCCTCCCACCACACGTCGCCGTCGTCGGTGAGGGCGACGTTGGTGAAGACCGTGTTGCCCCAGAGGGTGTCGATCGCGTTGGCGTTGGTGTCCACGCCGGTGCCGGGGGCGACGCCGAAGAAGCCGGCCTCCGGGTTGATGGCGTAGAGACGGCCGTCGGCGCCGAAGCGCATCCAGGCGATGTCGTCGCCGATCGTCTCGACCTTCCAGCCCGGGATGGTGGGCTGGAGCATGGCCAGGTTGGTCTTGCCGCAGGCCGACGGGAAGGCGGCGGCGACGTACTTGGGCTCCGCCTCGCCCGCGGGGCCGGCCGGCGGGGTGAGCTTGAGGATGAGCATGTGCTCGGCCAGCCAGCCCTCGTCGCGGGCCATGGTCGAGGCGATGCGCAGCGCGTAGCACTTCTTGCCGAGCAGGGCGTTGCCGCCGTAGCCGGAGCCGAACGACCAGATCTCCTTGGTCTCCGGGAAGTGCGAGATGTACTTGGTGCTGTTGCACGGCCAGGCGACGTCCGCCTCGCCCTCGGCGAGCGGGGCACCGACGGTGTGCACGGCCTTGACGAAGTCGCCGTCCTCGCCGAGCTGGTCGAGCACGGCCTTGCCCATGCGGGTCATCACGCGCATCGACACGGCGACGTAGGCGGAGTCGGTGATCTCGACGCCGTAGGCGGCCAGCGGGGAGCCGACCGGGCCCATCGAGAACGGCACGACGTACATCGTGCGGCCCTTCATCGCGCCGCGGAACAGACCCTTCTCACCACTGAAGATCTCCCGCATCTCGGCGGGGGCCTTCCAGTTGTTGGTCGGGCCGGCGTCCTTCTCCTGCTCGGAGCAGATGAAGGTGCGGTCCTCCACGCGCGCCACGTCCGTGGGGTCCGAGGCGGCGTAGTAGGAGTTGGGGCGCTTCTCCTCGTTCAGCTTCTTGAAGGTGCCCTGAGCCACCAGCAGGTCCGCGAGGCGCTGGTACTCCTCGTCGGATCCGTCGCACCACTCGATGCGGGCCGGCTCGGTGAGCTCCGCGATCTCGCTCACCCAGGCCAGCAGGCGCTGGTGCCGGGTGGGCGCGGATGCGCTGACAGCAGAGATCTCGTACGACACGATCGCTCCGTTTCACGCCATCTCGGCGGGGAGACGGCGTAGCGGGGGTCTGAGGGTGCTTGCAGCGTAGCTCCGGCCTTCGGGCCCGATTGGGGCGCGGCGGTGAAATTGACGCATGCTTTACTACAGTAAGTATGGTTACTCGCGAGTAACAGGTCGCTCACGTCCCGGCCGGAGTGCGCGAGGCCACACTTCAATTGCTCCAAAACGTCCAAGAGTGATGATCGCCACTTCCTACGCGCGAGTAACCTACGGATCCGTAGGTAACGGGTAGCATGCTGCGCATGATTGCTGCTGAGCTCGCGGAGCGCGCGGGGAATCCGCCGGAGGGCAAGCCGAAGTGGCGCGGCTGGCTGCACGCCGGGATGTTCCCCGCCACGGTCGCCGCCGGGATCGTGCTGATCTGCCTGGCCGACTCCACGCCCGCCAAGATCGCGTGCGCGATCTACTCGGTCAGCGCCTGGCTGCTGTTCGGGGTCAGCGCGGTCTACCACCGCTTCAACTGGGGCCCGCGTGGCGACGCCGTCCTGCGCCGGCTGGACCACGCGAACATCTTCCTGATCATCGCGGGCACCTACACGCCGTTCACGATGCTGCTGCTGAAGGGCGCCGCCCAGGAGGTGCTGCTCTGGGCGGTCTGGGGCGGCGCGCTGGCCGGGATAGCGTTCCGGGTGTTCTGGGTCGGCGCGCCGCGCTGGCTGTACACCCCGGTGTACATAGCGCTGGGCTGGGCCGCCGCGTTCTTCCTGCCGGACTTCCTGCACACCGGCGGCGTCGCCGTCCTGGTGCTGATGATCGTCGGCGGGGTGCTCTACAGCATCGGCGGCGTGGTGTACGGGCTCAAGCGGCCCAACCCGTCACCGCACTGGTTCGGGTTCCACGAGGTGTTCCACGCCTTCACCCTCGGCGCGTTCATCGTGCAGTACGTCGGGGTCTCACTGGTGGCCTACAGCGCGGCCGGCTGAGTCGGGCGCACTTCGGCGGGCGGTCGTCCGGTCCACGTCCACGGACCGGGTGACCGCCCGTTCCGCTGTCCACGGGCGCTCGTGCGGCGCCCGGCCGTCCGGGCGGCGCAGGTGGAGCCGGCGGTCGGCGACACCCGTGCGGCCGCGCGACTGCCGGGCGTCCAGCGCCTCGCGGGCCCGGCGGCAGCGCTCGCAGTGCGCCGCGTCCGGGGTGGCCTTGGACGGGCGGTGCCCGCCCGGCGCGTCCGGCCGATGGAGGGCCCGCCAGCGCTGCGCGACGTACACCATGACCAGCAGCACCTCGACCCCGGCGACCGCCAGGACCAGCGCGGCACCGTTGATCAGATAGGCCGCGACCACGGCCAGCGCGGACGTGACCACCACGGCCGCGCCCCACACCTGGGCACTCGTCTGCTTGTCGTCCCTATCGGCCACTTCGGCTCCCCTTTCACGGTGCCGGGCTCGTGGTCGGCTCCTGCCGCCCCACCCCTTCTCCGCTCTCGGCACGCGTCGGCCAGCACTGACCGATTGCCACATGGTATCTACCGACAGTCACTCGCAGCTGCCTCCGCGCGGCGAACGCCAGATCAACGTTGCGTCAATTCCACGTGCGGAAGCAGCACTTCCAGCACACACCACGCAGCGTGCGCGCGCGGATACTCATCTCAGCGTATTGACGGCCACCATCTTTTGAGAGTTACTGTCATTTGACAGAGACTTCCCGCCGACGCACCCGGAGGTAGCCGTGCCCGCCACTCCGCCCGCTCACCGGACCACCGAACCGGCAGCCGACCCGCGCCGCTGGCTCGCCCTGGTCGCCGTCGCCCTGAGCGTCCTGGTGATCAGCTTCGACATGACGATCCTCAACGTCGCCCTGCCCACGCTCGCCTCGCAGCTGCAGGCCGGCACCGGGCAGCAGCAGTGGATCGTCGACTCCTACACCGTCGTCTTCGCCGCCGTGATGCTCCCGGCCGGCCTGCTCGGCGACCGCTTCGGCCGCCGCCGCACGCTCACCACCGGCCTCGCCCTGTTCGGCCTCGCCTCCGCGATCGGCATGCTCACCGACTCCCCCGGCACCCTGATCGCCGCCCGCGCCGCGATGGGCCTGGCCGGCGCGCTGGTCATGCCGATGTCCATGGCCGTGATCCCCGGGCTGTTCCCGCCCGCCGAACAGCGCCGGGCCACCGCGATCCTGGCCGCCGCGCTCGCCGCCGGCACCCCGCTCGGACCGCTCATCGGCGGCTTCCTGCTCCAGCACTTCTGGTGGGGCTCGGTCTTCGCGATCAACATCCCGCTCACCGCGATCGGTATCGCCGCCTGCGTCCTGCTGCTCCCCGAGAGCCGCAACCCCGCCGCGCCCCGGATGGACCTGCCCGGCACCGCGCTCGCCGCCGGCGGCCTCGGCGCGCTCACCTACGGCATCATCGAGGGCCCCGACCGCGGCTGGACCGACCCGCTGGTGCTCGGCATGCTCGGCGGCTCGGTGCTCGCCCTCACCGCACTGGTGCTGCGCAGCCGCCGGCAGCGCGACCCGATGCTCGACCTCGCCCTGCTCGCCGACCGCACCTACCGCTGGTCCGCCGTCGCGGCCACGCTGGTCTCGCTCGTCCTGTTCGGCGCGTTCTTCGTCCTGCCGCTCTACTTCCAGAGCGTGCTCGGCGCGGACGCCTTCGGCACCGGCCTGCGGCTGATGCCGATGATGCTCGGCCTGATGGTCGCCGCGAAGCTCACCGACCGGCTGGTCGTCCGGATCGGCGCCCGCACGGTGATCACCGTCGGCCTGGCCCTGCTCGCCGCCGCCCTGCTGATCGGCAGCCGTACCAGCACCGCCGACGGCTACGGACGGGCCGCGCTCTGGCTCACCCTGCTCGGCCTCGGCATGGGCCTGTCGATCATCACCGCCCAGGCCTCCGCCCTGATCACCCTGCCGCCCGCCAGGGCCGGGGTCGGCTCCGGGCTGCTGCAGACCCTGCGCCAGGTCGGCGGCGCGATCGGGGTCGCCGTCTTCGGCAGCCTGCTGGCCGGCGCGTACCGGGGCGCGCTCGACACCACCGGGCTGCCCGCCGAGGCCGCCCACCGGGCCGGGCAGTCGGTCGTCGCCGCCGACGCCGTCGCCCGGGCCGGCGGAAACCCGGCGCTCGCCGCCTCCGCGCACGGCGCGTACGTCCACGGCATGACGGTGGTGCTGCTCGCCGCCGGGCTGATCGCGGTGCTCTCGGCGCTGCTGGTCGCGATGCGGATGCCGGCCGCCGACCCGCGCGGAGGCGGGGCGGAGGCGGCACCCGAGCCGGAGTCCGCGGCCGCCTCGCCCGCCGGAGATCACCGATAATCGAAGGCATGAACAGCAAGCAGCCGACCGCGGCACCCCCGGACGCCCCGGCCAACCCGGTCCAGGCACTCCTGGAGGCGCCGCTGTCGCTGCGCGAGCGCAAGAAACTGAAGACCCGCCAGACGATCCGCCGCGAGGCGTACCGGCTGATCACCGAACAGGGCTACGAGAACACCACGGTGGAGCAGATCGCGGCGGCCGCCGAGGTCTCGCCGTCCACGTTCTTCCGGTACTTCGCCACCAAGGAGGACCTCGTCCTCACCGACGAGTACGACCCGGTGGTTCTCGACACCCTGCTGGCGCGGCCCGCCGACGAACCGTTCCTCCAGTCCTGCCGGGAGTCCATGATCGGCCTGATCCGCGACCTGCTCCAGCACGAACGCCAGGAACTGCTCATCCGGATGCGGCTGGTCACCGAGGTCCCGGCGCTGCGGGCCGGGCTGTCCCGCAGCAGCAGCAGCCCGCAGGAGCTCTACCTCGCCGCGCTGACCCGGCGGGCCGGGGTCGAGGAGCCCACCCTCGACATGCGGATCACCGCCGCCGCCATCGGCGCCGCCACCACCGAGGCCGTGCTGCAGTGGGCCGAGTCCGACGGCGTGGAGGACATCGTGACGCTGGTCGACCACACCTTCGCCGTGCTGGCGAGCGGCTTCGCCGGGGTGTAGGCGCTGGTCCGGGCGTAGGTCCGGGCGACTGGACGCGACGGCGGGGCCCGGCCATGTCCGCCGGACCCCGCCGCCTCCCGTGCGGTGACGCCCTACCCTCGGCGGGCGCCCGCCCTCCGCCGCAGGACCGCGCCCGCGCCGACCAGCGCGGTGGCACCCAGGGCCGCGCCGGCCGTCACGGCGGGCAGGACCGAGCCCCCGCCGCCGAGCGCCGGTTCGGGAGCGGCGACATTCGCGGCGACATTCGCGGCCGCGTCCACCTGGTAGCCGCCGCCCTTGCCCGCCCGGTCGTACGCCGAACCGGGCAGCTTGTCGCCGTACCGCTGGTGCACCAGCTTCTGGTACGCGGCCAGCGACACCCCGTCCGCGCCCACCGAGCGCCGCGCCTCGTCGTCCAGCGGCAGCACCCGGCCGTCGCGCAGCACGTACCAGGCGTTCACCTGCGGCTCGTGGAACGCGGTACCGCCGCCGGAGGTCGCCGCCTTGGCCGCGTAGTCGCTCTCGTCGCCGCCCGAGGCGATGTTGACGACCCGCCAGGCGTCACCCTGGCGGACCGTCCACACCGAGGCGGCCTGCCCGTCCGCCGCGACCACCTTGCTCACGGTGAACTCCGCCTTCGCCACCGGCGCCTCCGGGGTGCCGGCCACGAAGCCCGCGTCCAGGGTGTACACCGGCACGGTGTCACCGGCCAGTTGGGGTGCGGCCGCGCTCGCCGCCTGCGCCTCCTCGGCCGCGCCGATGGTCAGCTGCTCGGTCGGCGGGACGCCCTTGCGGGCGAAGAAGTGGCCCACCTTGTCCAGGACCGCCGGGCTCTGCACCGCGTCCCGGGCCTGCGCCAGGTCGGCGGCCGGCACCGGCGCGGGCGCGCCGGCCGGTTCGTCCGCGTACGCGGCAGGGGCGAGGGCCAGGCCGAGACCGGCGGCGAGCAGTGCGGTGACGGCGGCCCGACGGGCCTTGCTCAGGTCAGTCATGGTCGCCCCTCACGCGCCGATCCGGTACAGGGAGTGGGTCCACGAGAACGTGTCGTTGTTCACGTAGTACCAGTAGTCCGCCCAGTTGTAGCGGTAGTTGGAGGGCCACGGGTCGCCCCAGTAGACCCAGTTGTTGCCGGTGTCGTAGCCGTACACCACGTGCATGTGGCCGCCGCCGGAGCTCCATTGGATCCGGGTCTCGACCGGCCGGTTGGCGTCCACCTCGGCCTGCACCGTGCTGTAGCGCAGGTAGCCGGTGACGTACGAACCCGGGGTGATGCCGATCCAGTCGAGCGCGTTCTGCACGTCGCCCAGCGTGGCCTGGCTGTTGGGGCAGCTGGAGTCGATGGAACGGCCGAAAGCGGCGTTGCAGAACTGGTTCTGGCTGTAGCTGTAGCCGAACCAGGTGGCGATGGTGTTCCCACTCGCCGCCCAGCACCAGTTGGTCTGCTGTTGCTGCTGCATGGTGATGTTGAGCTTCTTGTACGTGCCGGCCAGGTCGGCCGTGCTGCCGGGCGCGGCGGCCTGACGGACCTGGACGTGCGCCCGGGCCAGGGTGGGGGCCTGGTCCGGGCCGGGGGCGGCGGCCGCCGGGGTGGTCGCGGCCGCAGTGAGCGCCGGGCCGAGCACGCCGAGCGCGAGCACCGAGACCGCGCGGCGCAGCCGTATCCGTGGAACTGGCATGGGGGAATGCCTCCTTGCACGAGCAGAGGTTGTGCTGTGTGGGGGCGCGGTCCGGATCGCGCCATGAGCATCGCGCCGTTGACGAAGGCCGGTCAACGGTCTCCGCAGCCGTCCGACCCGGGTGTGAACGGCCGTCGGCCGGTGTGAACGCCACCCCGGAAACCCCCGTGTGACACGCGCGAACGGGTGACAAACCGCCGTCCGGATGTGAATATTCACGGTCAACCCGGGGCTGCCCGCACCCGTCCCCCAGGAGGCAGCATGCACCGCAGCGACCACGCCGACCTCGCCGCAGCCCTGCGCACCGGCCCGTTCCACCTTGCCCTGCGCACCGCCATCACCGCCCGCGGCCTCACCCTCCACCGCATCCGGCGCCACCTCGCGCTCCGCGGCGTCCACGTCGGCGTCACCAGCCTTAGTTACTGGCAGCAGGGCCGGCGCCGCCCCGAACGGCCCGAATCACTACGCGCCGTCGCCGCGTTGGAAGACGTCCTCGACCTCCCCGAACACTCCCTCACCCGCCTGCTCGGCCCCCGCCGCGCCGCCGACACCACCCCCGCCGGCCCACCCGTCCGCCCCTACCGCGACCTCATCACCCCGCCCACCGCCGTCGACGACCTCCTCGCCACCATCGCCGGCCCCCGCGACACCGGCCTGCACACCATCACCCACATCGAGCGCATCCGCATCGGCCCCGACCGCCAACTCGCCCGCCGAGACTCCCAACACGCCCTGCGCGCCCACCGCGACGGCATCGACCGCTACCTCGCCCTCTACCAGGGCGACCCCGGCTGCGACATCACCCGCGTCGGCGTCCGCGCCGAGGAGAACTGCCGCCCCGGCCGCATCCGCCGCGACCGGACCCACCACCTCCTCGTCGCCGAACTCCTCCTCGACCGCCGCCTGCGTGCCGGCGACACCCACCTCCTCGGCTACGGCTTCGACGACGCCCCCTCCCCCGCCCCCAGCTGCGAATACGTCCGCGGCTTCAACTCCGGCGCGGGCCAGTACGTCCTCCAGGTCACCTTCGACCCCACCGCCCTCCCCGTCCGCTGCCACCGCTTCGCGCTCCACTCACCGGGCGAAACACCTTACGAGACCGAGGAGTTGACCCTGGACGGCCACCACTGCGTCCACCTCGTGGCGACGGCGCTCAGACCGTGCCTGCTGGGGATCCGGTGGGACTGGGAGTGACGATGGATCAGTGGGACCAGTAGGGGTCGTCGAGATCCTGAGGCTGTCGGCTGCCCAGGCGCTTGCCGGTCGGGCCGGTGCCGTAGTCGTTCTCGGGCTGGTAGCGGACCGGTGAGGACACCTCTGCGCGCAGGTACACCTCGACGGACGGCTCGTTCTCGGAACTGACGACCGAGAGTGTGAAGGACGTTCCCTCGTGTCCTGGGCAGCTCAGGTCGGTGTAGTGCTTCGCCGAGTAGTCAAGGGTGTGGTCCTCTGGCCGACACCTCTCTCCCCAGAGCTGCTTCATCTGGTCCAGCAGCACCGGAATCCTCGCTGGGGCCACCTTGGTCCGAAGCGAGACCACCGCTCTGACGTCGGACAGCAGACTCGGCTCGCCGTCCGCGTGATCCCGTCTGCGATCCACCGCGTAGAAACCGCCGAAGTAGGCCACCGGCGGGGATATCGCGCCCATGGCCGTCCGCAGGGTGTCGTCGAGCTGCGCCTTCGCCTCACGCGCGCTCAGCTGCGGGGTGTCTCGATCCTTCAGAGCCATCGGCCCGTAGCCGTTGTAGAACAGCCCCACCCCTGCGGCCAGCACGGCCACCACCGCCACGGAACAACCCAGCGCTCTGCGCGGCCGATTCATCGCCTGCCCGCCAGTTTGACGTCCCCGCTGCCGGTGACAATGGCCGCGATGTTGTCCAGCGACGGCCCGCCGTGCGGGGACAGGTACTTGGTGTGCGCGTCGACGGGGTTGCCCTCGCTCCAGTTGTCGACGGTGAAGCGATGCGCGTCGAAGTGCTTACTGGCCGGGTCGCGCCCGTACCAGCGTTCGTCCGGGTCGATGCTGAACTTGGACGGAAGGCGCGTCACGAAGTCGTTGTCGGCCGCACCGACCCAGACCCGGCCGGGCGGCATCCTGAGATCGGACGCCTTGTCCACGCCGATGCCCGGGCTGCCGAGGAAGACCACGTCGTCCGGAGGCGCGTAGTGCGAACCCGGCTGGGTGGCGAGCTTGGTGGCCTGGCCGACCAGGAACGACCCGTAGCTGTGCCCGATCGAGGTGATGTGCGGCGGCCGGCCCTCATGGCCGGCCCGCACCCCGCTGAGGAAGTTCGCGTACGCCGGGGCACCGTCCTTGCCGGCCTTCGTCGACGCGGCCCCGAGGTCGATCCCCGGCGGGTCGTACCCGAGCCACACGATCGAGGCGACCGAATGACCGGACGGAGCCTTCTTGGCCGCGGTGCGGTAGAGGTTCAATGCGTTCTCGGCCTCGTTGGACCCGTCCTTGACGTTGTCCCCTTTCCCCAGGCTGGCGGTGTTGGTCGTGATCCCCGGGACGTAGGCGGAGATATCGGTGGCGGTGTCCGGGTTCCCGTACGAGAGGATTGCCCGGCCCTGGCCCTCGCTGCCGAGGCCGAGCAGAAAGACCTGTGGGCGCTTCGGGTCGTTTCCGTCCTCCGCGAGCCGGTCGGCGATGGGCCCGTAGAGGGCGAGGACGGCCTTCTCGTTGGAGTTGAGCTCCTTCGGGTTCTTGTTCCTGATGGGCTGCATGAGGTCCTCCAGGTGCGCGCGGTTCACCCGGTCCCGCACCTCCGCCGGAACGCCGTCCAGGTTGCCGATCGCCTCCGGGTGGTGGCCGAGGAACCACTGCTGTCCCTCCGGCCCGAGGCCCTTCCACCAGGCGTTGACCTCCGTCGGGTTGGCATCCTTGCCCGGCATGTTCAGCTGCCGGGCGGGGTTGCCCATCGCGGCGAAGTCCGAGAGGTACCCGTCCGCACTCGCCGTCTTGACGTCCAACCCGGACTTGTCGTTGGCGTGGCCGGTGTACCGCTTGAGCGACTCGGCCAGCCGCTCGTCGACCCGGGTGGCCTCCGCCAACGCCGCGTTGATCCGCTTGCCGATCTCCTCGGCCGCCGCCTTCTGCTTCGCCTCCCAGGCGGGGCTCTGGTAGGGGCTGCCCGCCGGGGGCCGGCTCACCGCGCCGCACTCGTTGACCGACATGCCCATGGCCTGGGCGTCGGTGAGCGCCTGGCGGAGCTTGCTCTGGGCGAGCGTGAAGGAGTCGGCGCAGTCCCGCAAGTCCGTGCCGATGCAGCTGAGTTCGATCCTCGCCGCGTACAGCTTGTCGGTGATGCCGTCCAGCACGGGGATCGCGGCGGTGGCCGCCGGACCGGTCCACTCGGACCCGTGGACCCGGTCCGCGGTACCGCTCTTCCAGTCGGCGGTGTGCTGGGTGTAGGCCTTGCACAGCGCGTCGTACGCGTCCGCGAGTGTGTAGAGATCCGCCACATTGGCGTTCTTCAGGCTTGCGAGGTCCATTGCTCAGCCACCCCCGTGACCCACGAGTGATCTCCCGTGTACTCACGGCTACCATAGCGCTCGCGACCGACACGGCGATCCGGGGGACACGATGGCGGGCGAGACGGGATTCAAGGTCAAGCCGGGAGAGTTGACGGCTGCCGGGAACAATGCGCTGACGGTGGCCGGGAAGGTGCCGGACGAGACGGCGAAGCTCGCAACGCCCAGCACCAACGCGGCCTCCGGCCTGGCCGGTTGGCAGACCGGGGCGGCGCTTCAGGGGTGCGGCACCGCCTGGAAGACGCTGTTGGACGGCCTGGCCGGCGACATGAAGGACGCCGGCGGCAACCTCATCAGGTGCGCCACCACCTACGCGAACACCGACCACCTGCCGGCGCCCACGGCCACCTCGGCCGCCGACCCCTTCCACACGAGGATCGTCGGCGGCCACCGGATCGACTACGCGTAGACGGCTACGCCTCGAAGTCCACCGCCAGGCAGTCCTCCACCGGCCGGTACCCGATCTGCTGGTAGATCGAGTTGCTGGTCGGGTTGGCGAGGTCGGTGTACAGCAGCACCTCTGTCGCGCCCTGGGCGAGGGCGTGGGCCGTCGCGGCGGCGGTGACGGCGCTGGCGTAGCCGCGGCTGCGGCGGTCGGCAGGGGTGTAGACGGGGCCGATGCGGGACATGCCGGCGATCACCGGACTGTTGCCGGCCAACGCGACCGGGTGGCCGTCGTCCTCCCACAGGTGGAGGCCGCCGACGGCGATGCGGTCGTCAACGGCCTGAGAGAGGTTGGGCAGCATCACGCGGGCCTCGTCCCGGAACTCCTCGTACCAGCGGATCACCAGCTCGCGGTCGGCCGGTGCGGCGGGCCGGTGGCGGCCGGCCGGCGGGCGCGGCGGGTCGGTCAACTCGCCGAGCCGGTACAGCCGTTGCTCCTCCCGGACGGAGTAGCCGGTCCCGGTGGTGGAGGTCCACTCCGCCGCGAAGGACCGGACCGCGTCCGCACCTCCGCTGACGCAGTCGATCCCGCTGAACTCCGGCCCGGCGGCGGCCAGTTCGGTGGCGAGTTCGGCCGCCGCAGCCGTCGGCACGAGGCCCAGCCGGGGCTCGTACGGCGGCGTCCGCAGGAACGCGCCCTCGACCGGGCCGCCCTCCGACGCGCTCCACCACCCGAAGACCGGCGGGCGCTCCCCGAAGACGTGCAGCCCGCGCTCGGCGAGCCGGTGGACGACCGTGAGCAGGACGGTGTTCTCGGCCGGGTGCGCGGCGAGGAAGCCGCCCGCCCGGTCCCGGAAGTCGTCGAGGGAGGTGCTCAAGGTCCAGGTCATGGGCCATTCTCGCCCCGCCCCGACCCCGCCCTCCACCGATTTAACACCCCGCCGAATCAACGACCCCGATCCGCCGCAGCACCGGCCTACTCGACCACCACACCCAGCCGCTCCGCCAGCACCGCCGCATCCGTGGTCGGCGCGTCGCACGCGAAGTGCCGGCAGACGTACGCGGCGGGCGCCCCGCCCACCAGCGGCCGGTCGGCCAGCAACGGCACCTCCGCCTCGGCGGCCGCCGGCGCCCCCACCGCCACGACCGCCCCCGGCGCCGTGCCCAGCAGCGCCGCCCGCCGCAGCGCGGCCGTCGCCGGGTCGTCGGCCGGGCCGACGACGGCGACCTCGCGCGGCCCGTCGAGCAGCGCCTCCGCGACGGCGAGGCCCCACCCGATGAACCGGGGCGCCCGCGCCGCGAGCGCGCCGACGATGCCGAGCGCCCGCTCGGCGGCGGTGCGGTGGCGGGCGGAGCCGGTGTACGCGGCGTAGGTGAGCAGGGCGCCGGCGGCGGCGGTCCAGCCGGACGGGGTGGCGTTGTCGGTGGGGTCCTGCGGGCGCCGGATCAGTTCCTCGGCGTCGTCGGCGGTGTCGTACAGGGCGCCGGACACCTCGTCGGTGAAGTGCTTGAGCACGGTGTCGAGCAGTCCGCCGGCCAGCTCGAGCCATTCCGGCCCGCCGGTGACGGCGTACAGCGCGAGGAAGCCCTCGGCGGTGTCCGCGTAGTCCTCCAGGACGCCCGCGTTGGCGCCGGCGCGGCCATCGCGGGAGGTGCGCAGCAGCCGGCCGTCGGGGGTGAGGTGGACGGCGAGCAGGAGGTCGGCGGCACCCTCGGCGGCCTCGACCAGGTCGGGCCGGTCCAGCAGGGCGCCGGTCTCGGCCAGGGCCGCGACGGCGAGGCCGTTCCAGGCGGCGACGACCTTGTCGTCGCGGGCGGGCGCGGGCCGCTGGGACCGCGCCTCGAAGAGCCGCGCCCGGATGGCCTCGTACTCGTCGAAGTCCTCCGGGTCGGCGAGAAGCTGGAGGACGGAGGTGCCGTGCTCGAACGTCCCGTCCGCCGTCACGGAGAACAGCCGGGCAGCGGTGGCGGCGTCGGCGGGCCCGAGGAGGTCCACCAACTGCCCGGGCTCCCACACGTAGTACGCACCCTCGACGGAGGCGCCGGTCTCCTCGTCGAGGCTGTCGGCGTCCAGCGCGGAGGCGAACGCGCCTTCGGGCGTACGGAGTTCGCGCAGCAGGAAGTCCGCCGTGGAGAGCGCGACCCGGCGCGCCAGCGGGGACCCGGTGGCCCGCCACAGGTGCAGGTATGCGCGCAGCAGCAGCGCGTTGTCGTACAGCATCTTCTCGAAGTGCGGCACCACCCACGCGGCGTCCACCGAGTACCGGGCGAAGCCGCCGCCGAGCTGGTCGTGGAGACCGCCGCGGGCCATCGCCTCGCCGGTTCGGACGGCCATCTCCAGCGCCGCCTCCGAGCCGGTCCGGGCATGGTGGCGCAGCAGGTACTCGATCACCATGGCCGGCGGGAACTTGGGCGCGCCGCCGAAGCCGCCGCGGCGCTCGTCGAAGTCCCGGCTGAGGGTGACCAGCGCCTGGTGCAGGTCGGCCGCGGCGGGCGGGTGGTGGGCGCCGGCCGAGTACACCGAGGCCCGCTCGGCGAGGTCGGCCCTGATCCGGGCGGCCACCTCGCCGACCTCCTGCCGCCGGTCCCGCCAGGCCGCGTCGACGCCCTCCAGCACCTGCCGGAAGGACGGCATGCCGTGCCGGGGCTGCGGCGGGAAGTAGGTGCCGAAGTAGAACGGCTCCTTGTCCGGGGTGAGGAACACCGTCATCGGCCAGCCGCCCTGCCCGGTGGCGGCCTGGACGGCCTCCATGTAGACGGCGTCGACGTCCGGCCGTTCCTCCCGGTCGACCTTGACCGCGACGAAGCGATCGTTGAGGTACTCGGCGAGCCCGGCGTCCTCAAAGCTCTCGTGCGCCATCACGTGGCACCAGTGACAGGCCGCATACCCGACCGAGAGCAGCACGGGCACCCCGCGCCGCCGCGCCTCCTCGAACGCCTCCACCCCCCACGGCCACCAGTCGACCGGGTTCTCGGCGTGCTGAAGCAGGTAGGGCGAGGTCGCGTCCGCGAGACGGTTCGGCATGCCCCCATCCTCGCGCATCACCGCCCGGACGGGGGCCGGTGACTCACTCCTTCGGGGACTCCGGCTCCTCGGTGAAGTTGACGCGCTTGAACTGCCGGTTCATCGACTTGACCAGGAACCAGGTGGCCACGCCGAGGGCGGCGAACACGACGAAGCCGAGGAGACCGGGGGTGACCTTGGCGTCGTCGACGGCGAGGTCGGCGGCGAGGCGGACGAGGTTCACGGGGGCACTCATATCTCTATGGTGGCCCGGCTCACGGGGAGCCGGGCCATCGGGGGGTGGGTCAGTCGCGCGAGTCGGCGGCCTCGGCCGCCAGGGTGGGGGTGCGCAGGCCGGCGAACAGGTCGTCCTCCGGCAGGTCCACATCGGTCAGGGTACGGGCGAGCTCGTAGTCCTCGGTGGGCCAGACCTGGCGCTGGACCTCCAGCGGGACGCGGAACCACGGGCCGTCCGGGTCGATCTGGGTGGCGTGGGCGATCAGCGCGCGGTCGCGGGTCTCGAACCAGTCGTCGCAGCGCACCCGGGTGGTGATCTCGCGCTCCTTGCGGCCGCTCTTCTCCCAGCCCTCGATCCACTCGCCGTACGGCGAGTCGTGGCCGTGCTCGGTGAGGTACTGGTGCAGGGCGCGGATGCGGCCCATCGGGAAGCCGTGGTTGTAGTACAGCTTCAGCGGCTGCCAGGGCTCGCCGGCCTCCGGGTAGGCGTCCGGGTCGCCGGCGGCGTCGAAGGCCACCATGGTGATCTTGTGGGTCATGATGTGGTCGGGGTGCGGGTAGCCGCCGTTCTCGTCGTAGGTCGTGATGACCTGCGGCTTGAACTCGCGGATGAGCCGGACCAGCGGCTCGGCCGCCTCCTTCACGTCCTGGAGGGCGAAGCAGCCCTCCGGCAGCGGAGGCAGCGGGTCCCCCTCGGGGAGGCCGGAGTCGACGAAGCCCAGCCAGGCCTGCTTGATCCCGAGGATCGCCCGCGCCTCGTCCATCTCCTTGCGCCGGACCTCGTGGATGTTCTCCTCGATGTACGGGTCCCCCTGCAGCTTGGGGTTGAGGACCGACCCGCGCTCGCCCCCGGTGCAGGTGGCCACGAGTACGTCCACCCCCTGGTCGACGTACATGGCCATGGTGGCCGCACCCTTGCTGGACTCGTCGTCCGGGTGGGCGTGCACCGCCATCAGTCGCAACTGCTCAGTCAACGCCTTGCGTTCCTTCCAGATAGTCCGGGCGTCCCGCAAAGTCCGGTCTGCCCGCCGTCCGAGCCGCTCGTTTCGGGACCGCGTCGCCGCGGGACCGGCCGCCGGACACCCGCCGGCGCGACCGAGCCCTGCCCCCGCCGCATCGGCCGCGGGCGTGCCCCTCCTATAGTGACGGACTGGAGGAGCGCCGCATTCCCCCGCACCACCCGCGCGGCCCTTCCCCCGGAGAGGACTCGGCCCCATGACCGCAGACACCACCACCCCGCAGCTGCCCGAGGGGCGCTACGGCCGGCGCGGCGACCGCGAGTCGGACCGCCGCCTGAAGGTGGTCGGCGCGGTCTGCGGCGTCCTGGGTCTGGGCCTGATCGCCTGGCTGGGCGGCTCGTACCTGCTCCGGGAGACGAAGATCAACGGCTCGGTGCCGACCTTCCAGGCGGTCTCCGACGCCGAGGTGCAGTTGCACCTGGCGGTGAGCAAGAGCGACGGCACGGCCGGCAGCTGTACGGTCCGCTCGCAGGGCCAGGACGGCTCGGTGGTCGGGGTGGCCGACTTCCCGGTCCCGGCCGCGGGGTCCAGCTACGACGCGGTGGTCAGCCTGCGCACCACCGCCCGCGGCACCACCGCCGAGCTGCTGGGCTGCACGCCGGCCAAGTGACCCGCGAAACGCCGGCCGAATGACCCACGAACGCGCCGGGTATTCGGTGGCGCCCGGCCCGGCGGGCGGCGCATATTCGATCCCGTGAACGGGCATCCAGAGGAAGTCCCGTACTCCGCTGGTGTACACCTTGGCGCAACGCTGTCGTCAATGGCGCGCCAACGACCCTCCCGCTTGTCGGCAGGACTTGTTAGGCTCGTGGTTTCGCCCCTTCCGCACCGGATGGTACGGGAGCGGGCGTTGCTTTGTAGTTAAGACCGATATCACCACCAACCCTCCCTGCTGACGACTTACACCCTCAGCACAGCCCCAGCACCTACGAGGAGCACCCGTGACCCAGACCAGTGAGAACGTGACCTGGCTCACTCAGGCCGGCTACGACCAGCTCAAGGCCGAGCTGGATCACCTGACCGGGCCCTGGCGCATCGAGATCGCCCAGAAGATCGAGGCGGCGCGCGAGGAGGGCGACCTCAAGGAGAACGCCGGCTACCACGCCGCCAAGGAGGAGCAGGGCAAGTACGAGCTGCGCATCCGCCAGCTGACCCAGCTGCTGGAGCGCGCCAAGGTCGGCGAGGCCCCCGCGGACTCGGGCGTGGTGGCCCCGGGCATGGTCGTCGTGGTCGCCTTCGACGGCGACGAGGACGACACCATGGAGTTCCTGCTCGCCTCGCGCGAGGTGGCCGGCGCCGACGACCTGGACGTCTACTCCCCGCAGTCGCCGCTGGGCCGCGCGATCGACGCCAAGCAGATCGGCGACGAGGCCACCTACGAGCTGCCGAACGGCAAGCCGGCCATGGTGAAGATCCTCAAGGTCACGCCGTACGCCGGCTGATCCGGCCGCAGCGAGTCACGCCGTACGCCGGCTGAGGCAGCCGCAAGAGCCGTGAACCCGCCGAAGGGCGGCCGCAGAGTCCCTGCGGCCGCCCTTCGGCGCGTCCGGGCGCGGCTCAGCCCACGGCCGAGCGGTACTTGCGCACCGACAGCCAGGAGAACACCGCGGTGATCAGCACCGACCAGAGCATCGACACCAGCGCCGCGTGCTGCATCGGCCAGGCGCTGTCCACCGGCCCGACCTGGTTGCCGAACAGGTCGCGGCAGGCCTGCACGGTCGCGCTGAACGGGTTCCAGTACGCGATCCCCTGCAGCCAGCCCGGCATCGAACCGACCGGCACGAACGCGTTGGAGACGAAGGTCAGCGGGAACAGCCAGATCAGCCCGGCCGAGGTGGCCGCCTCGGGGCTGCGCACCGACAGGCCGATCAGTGCGCCGATCCAGGAGAAGGCGTAGCCGAGCAGGAGCAGCAGCACGAACGCGCCGAGCGCGCGGAGCACCCCGTCGTGGATCCGCCAGCCGACCGCCAGCGCGACCAGGGCCAGCACGATCACGGTGAACGCGGTCTGGCAGAGGTCGGCCAGGGTGCGGCCGACCAGCACCGCCGAGCGGGCCATCGGCAGCGAGCGGAACCGGTCCACCAGGCCCTTGGTCATGTCCTCCGCGATGCCCGCGGAGGCGCCGGCGGTGGCGAAGGTGACGGTCTGGGCGAAGATGCCGGCCATCAGGAACTGGATGTACGAGTTGGAGCTGGCGTGCGTCCCGGGGATCTGGATCGCCCCGCCCATGACGTAGGAGAACAGCAGCACGAACATGACCGGCTGCATGAGCCCGAAGACCACGATCTCGGGGATCCTGGACATCCGGCGCAGATTGCGCTTGGCGACCACCCAGGAGTCGTGCAGGGTGGCGGACAGCCCCCGGCGCTGCCGGGGTATCGCGGCGCCGATGGCGTGCTCGGTGGCGGTGCTCATCTCACAGCTCCGTTCCGGCCGCGACGGCCTGCTTGTCCTGGTCCGGGCCGCTCTCGTCGCCCGCCGTGCCGCCCGTGCCGCGCCCTCCCCGGCCGCGGCCCGTGGCGTCCGTGCCGTTCTCCTCGTCCGCCGCCTCCGCGACGTGCCCGGTGAGGGTGAGGAAGACGTCGTCCAGGGTCGGCCGGCGCAGGCCGATGTCGTCGATCTCGATCGAGCGGGCGTCCAGGTCGCGGATGACGTCCGCGAGCACCCGGGCGCCGCCGCTGACCGGAACAGTGATCCTGCGGGTGTTCCGCTCGACGGCCGGCTCGCCGAGCGCGTACCCGGACAGCGTCGCGACCGCGTCGGCGACCAGGTCGGCCCGGTGCACGACGACCTCGATCCGCTCGCCGCCGATCTGTGCCTTGAGCTGGTCGGCGGTGCCGCGGGCGATCACCCGGCCGTGGTCGACCACGGCGATGTCGTGGGCGAGCCGGTCGGCCTCCTCCAGGTACTGGGTGGTGAGCAGCAGCGTGGTGCCCTGCTCGACCAGGGTCTCGATGACCTCCCAGAGCGCGAGCCGATTGCGGGGGTCGAGGCCGGTGGTCGGCTCGTCGAGGAACATCACCGGCGGCCGGACGACCAGCGCGGCGGCGAGGTCCAGGCGGCGGCGCATGCCACCGGAGTAGGTCTTGGCGGTGCGGTCCTTGGCCTCGGTGAGGTTGAACCACTCCAGCAGCTCCAGCGCGCGGGCCTTCGCGGCGCGCGCGGTCATCTGGTAGAGCTCGCCGACCATCTGGAGGTTCTCGAAGCCGGTGAGGTACTCGTCGACCGCCGCGTACTGACCGGAGAGGCCTATCAGGCTGCGGACCTGGTTGGGGTGCTTGAGGACGTCGACCCCGGCGACCACCGCGCGGCCGGAGTCGGGGCGGAGCAGGGTGGTGAGGACCCGCACGGTGGTGGTCTTGCCGGCGCCGTTCGGGCCGAGCAGCCCGAGCACCGTGCCCTCGGGGACGTCCAGGCTGACGCCGTCCAGGGCTCGTACGTCGCCGAAGGTCTTCACCAGGTTCTCGGCTTGGATGGCTGGCGCCATGGCCTGCCTCATCTCCTCGGACGAAGGGGCGATCTGTCCCACTGTGACCCGTACAGGGGTACGCGGACGACTCGGTTTTCGCCCGAGGACAGAGAACGCGATGTATCGCGAGTGTGCCAGCTCGCGATATATCGCGTCAAGGGTCAAGGCTCCGCCATCATGACGGGCACCACTGACACTGAATGATCGGAACTGGGCCCGGGGCTCAGCTGGAGACGACGTACCCCGCGTCCCGGAGTTCGCCGACCACCGCCGCGCAGTGCTCCGGCCCCTTGGTCTCCAGGTGCAGGTCCACCTCGACCTCGGTCAGCCCCAGCCGCGGGTCGGTCCGCACGTGCGCGACGTCCAGCACGTTCGCGTCCACCCTGGTCAACACGCCGAGCAGATCGGCCAGCGAGCCCGGCTTGTCCGCCAGCCGCACCCGCAGCGACAGGTACCGCCCGGCCGCCGCCAGCCCGTGCCGCAACACCCGCTGCATCAGCTGCGGGTCGATGTTGCCGCCCGACAGGACGGCCACCACCGGGCCCTCGAAGGTCTCCGGCTGCTCCAGCAGTGCCGCGATCGGGGCCGCTCCGGCCGGCTCGACCACCAGCTTCAGCCGCTCCAGGCCGAGCAGCAGCGCCCGCGACAGCGCGTCCTCGGAGACCGTCCTGATGCCGTCCGCGAGCGTGTTGATCACCTCGAACGGGATGTCCCCGGGCCGGCCGACCATGATCCCGTCGGCCATGGTCGCGAAGTGCTCCAGCGACACCGGGCGCCCGGCCGCCAGCGAGGGCGGGTACGCGGCGGCGCCCGCCGCCTGCACCCCGATCACCCGCACGTCCGGCCGCACCGGCTTGACCGCCGCCGCGATCCCGGCCATCAGCCCGCCGCCGCCCACCCCGACCAGGATGGTCCGCACCTCCGGGCACTGCTCCAGGATCTCCAGCCCGACGGTGGCCTGGCCGGTGACCACGTCCCAATGGTCGAAGGGGTGGATGAACACCGCGCCGGTCGCCTCCGAGTACCGCTGCGCGGCCTGCAGCGCCTCGTCCACCGAGCTGCCGTGCAGCCGGACCTCGGCGCCGTACGCGCGGGTCGCCGCGACCTTGGGCAGCGGCGCGGCCACCGGCATGAAGACGGTCGAGCGGACGCCCAGCAGCGAGGCCGCCAGCGCCACCCCCTGGGCGTGGTTCCCGGCGCTCGCCGCGACCACTCCGCCGGCCCGCTGCACGGGCGTGAGTCCCGCGATCCGCACGTACGCCCCGCGCAGCTTGAACGAGCCGGTGCGCTGGAGGTTCTCGCACTTCAGGTGGACCGGCGCGCCGATCAGTTCGGACAGGTGCCGGCTGCCCTCCATCGGGGTCACCCGGGCGACCCCGGCGAGCATCTTCTGGGCGCCCCGGACGTCGTCGAGCGTGATCGGCCACGTGTGCATAACGCCAGCCTACGGCGGCGGGGGCGGGCAATCCGGGATGCCGGGACTGTTCCCGGGCCCGCCCGGCCCGCGTACGCTGCTGCTTCTGAGCCTCCCTCACCGCACGACGATCGTGAGCCGCGATGACGACGACCTCGCCCCAGGCCACCGACCGCACCGACCCCGTGCACACCCAACTCCAGTACCAGCTGGCGCTGTTCGCCCGCCGGATGGAACAGGTCCGGACCTCCGACGGCGTCGGCGCGCTGGACCGGGCCGCCTACCTGCTGCTCGACCGCCTGGAGCGGCACGGGCCCGCCATCGTCAAGGCACTGGCCGACGCGCTCGGCGTCGACTCCTCCACGGTGACCAGACAGGTCGCCCCGCTGGTCGCGGCCGGGCTGGTCGGCCGGGTCCAGGACCCGGCCGACCGCCGCGCCGTCCGCCTCGCGCTGACCCCGGTCGGCGCCCACCGCCTCGCCGAAGTCCGGGACGGGCGGGCTGAGTTGACCCGCCGCCTGGTGGCCGGCTGGCACCCCGAGGAGCAGCACGCGTTCTGCACCCTGCTGGCCCGCTTCAACCTCGCGATGGAGTCATACACGGCCGACCGGCAGGGTCAACAGCCCTAGCCCAGCGCCTGCTTGAGGTCGGCAAGCAGGTCGTCGATCGACTCGATGCCGACCGACACGCGCACCAGGTCGCCCGGGACCTCCAGCGGCGAGCCCGCCGCCGAGGCGTGGGTCATCCGGCCCGGGTGCTCGATCAGCGACTCCACGCCGCCCAGCGACTCGCCGAGGGTGAACAGCTGCGCACGGTTGCAGACCTCGACCGCCGCCTCCTCGCCGCCCGCGACCCGGAACGACACCATGCCGCCGAATGCCTTCATCTGCTTGGCCGCGATGTCGTGGCCGGGGTGCCCGGGCAGGCCCGGGTAGAGCACCTGGCTGACCTTGGGGTGGCCCGCCAGCAGCTCGGCGACCTTCTCCGCGTTGGAGCTGTGCCGGTCCATCCGGACGCCCAGCGTCTTGATGCCGCGCAGCACCAGCCAGGCGTCGAACGGGCCGGAGACGGCGCCCATCGCGTTCTGGTGGTACGCGACCTCCTCGCCGAGGGCCGCGTCGGCCAGCACCAGCGCACCGCCGACGACGTCCGAGTGGCCGCCCATGTACTTGGTGGTGGAGTGCACGACGGCGTCCGCGCCGAACGAGATCGGCTGCTGCAGGTACGGGCTGGCGAAGGTGTTGTCGACCACCAGCAGCGCGCCGGCGCCGTGCGCGATCTCGGCGAGCGCGGCCAGGTCGGTGATGCCCAGCAGCGGGTTGGACGGCGTCTCCACCCACACCGCGCGGGTGTTGGGCCGCAGCGCGGCGCGGACGGTCTCCAGGTCCTGGGTGTTGGCGACGGAGAACTCGACGCCCCAGCGGGTCAGCACCTTGGCGAAGAGCCGGAAGGTGCCGCCGTAGGCGTCGTTGGGGATCACGATGTGGTCGCCCGGCTTGAGGATGGTGCGCAGCAGGGTGTCCTCGGCGGCCAGTCCGGAGGCGAAGGCGAGGCCGCGGGCGCCGCCCTCCAGCGCCGCGAGGCACTCCTCCAGCGCGGTGCGGGTCGGGTTGGCGCTGCGGCTGTACTCGTAACCGCCCCGCAGGCCGCCCACCCCGTCCTGCTTGTAGGTGGACACCTGGTAGATCGGCGTGACGACGGCCCCGGTCTGGGGGTCTGCTTCCTGACCCGCGTGGATGGCGAGGGTCTCGAAGCCCTGGGGAAGCTGGTGCTCGGTCATGGTCCGAGCGTAGTGGTCGTACGCCCGGGCGCCCGCCGGAACAGCAGGACGGAATCCGCGGGCGGCCCCCCGCGTTGAACCCTGGGCAACCCTCCCTACCCCGATGGAGCAGGCCGTGCTGTTCAACCGCCACAAGACCTCGCTCGTCCCCGCCGACCAGGCGCTGCCCGGCCGGGAAGCGCCGCCCTTCACCCTGCGCGAACCGCACACCGTGCTCGGCCACCCACTCACCGGCCCGTACCCGGAGGGGCTGGAGGTGGCCGACTTCGGGCTGGGTTGCTTCTGGGGCGCCGAGCGGACGTTCTGGCGCCTGCCCGGCGTCTGGACGACGCTGGTCGGCTACCAGGGCGGCCACACCCCGAACCCGACGTACGAGGAGGTGTGCAGCGGGCTGACCGGGCACACCGAGGCGGTCCGGGTGGTGTTCGACCCGGCGGTGACCTCCTACGAGCGGCTGCTGAAGACCTTCTGGGAGGCGCACGACCCGACCCAGGGCAATCGCCAGGGCAACGACGTGGGCACCCAGTACCGCTCGGCGGTCTACACCCACTCCCCCGCCCAGGCCGCCGCCGCGACCGCCACCCGGGACGCCTTCCAGCCGGCCCTGACCGCCCTCGGCCTCGGCGCGATCACCACCGAGATCGCCCCGGCCGGCCCCTTCTACCCGGCCGAGCCGTACCACCAGCAGTACCTGTCCGACGCCAAGAACCCCAACGGCTACTGCGGCCTCGGCGGCACCGGCGCCTCCTGCCCGATCGGGGTGGCCCGTACCCAGGGCTGACCGGGGGCCGGCCACCCAAAGTGACCGCTCCCCGGGCCGGGCGCAGACTGGAGGCACCGGCGGGGCGGCCCGGCCACCGTTCGGTGGCCGGGCCGCCCTCGTGGAGAGGAGTGCGCCATGTCCGGTCTCGTCCGCAAGAACTTCGACGACCCCGAGGAAGTCCGCCCCTTCGAAGAGGGCATGGGGGAGCTGCGCCTGGTCAACCTGGACGCGGGCCCGGTGGGCCGGGCCGTGTTCCAGCCGGGCTGGCAGTGGTCCAAACACGTCAAGCCGATCGCCAGGACCGACAGTTGCGAGGCCGCCCACCTGGGGTACGTGATCTCGGGCCGGATGAAGATCGTCATGGACGACGGCCAGGAGGCCGAGTTCGGCCCCGGCGACTTCATGATCTGCCCGCCCGGGCACGACGCCTGGATCCTGGGTGACGAGCCCTGTGTCGTCGTCGACTGGCAGGGGTTCGCCGACTACGCGAAGAGGTGAACCGGCCCGATCAGAGCGTGCGCGCCGAACTCGGCGTCCTGTCGCTGTGTCTGCTCGCGTTTCACACCCACCTGACTCCTCGGACGGACCGCGAGGTTCGGTCCGCCCGAGGAGTGTTTTCAGCTGGCGGCGTCAGATCGCGCTGCCGGCCTTCCACTCGGCCCAGCCGAGGTTCCAGCCGTTCAGGCCGTTGGCCGGGTCGACGGTCTTGTCACCGGAGTTCACGACCTCGACGACGTCGCCGATCATCGAGCTCTTGTAGAACTTGTAGCCGTCCGTGCCGGAGTCCTGCGCGCCCTTGGCGTCCTGCAGGCCGACGCAGCCGTGGCTGGTGTTCTGGCTGCCGAAGATCGACGTCGACGACCAGTAGTTGCCGTGGATGAAGGTGCCCGAGGTGGTGAGCCGCTGGGCGTGCGGCACGTCGGCGATGTCGTACTCACTGCCGAGGTTGACGGTCTGCGAGTTCATCCGGGTCTGCTCGTACTGCTCGGAGATGACCATCTTGCCGCCCCACGTGGTGTGGTCGGGCGCCCCGCCGGAGATCTTGTACACGGCGCTGACCTGACCGTCCGTGGTGACGGTGAGCTTCTTGGCGCCGAGGTCGGCGACGGTGGTCTGGGCGCGGCCGATGGTGAAGCGCACGTCCTTGGACTGGGTGCCGTACACGCCCTTGGCGCCTTCGACGTCCTTGAGCCGGAGCTTGAGGGTGACCTTGGTGCCCTTCGCCCAGTACTCCTGCGGCCGGAAGTCGAGGCGCGTGCTGGAGAACCAGTGCCCGACTATCTCGACGCCCGGCTCGGCCGTCACGGTGATCGCCTGCTGGACGGCCTTGCGGTCGGTGATCGGCTTGCTGAAGTTGATGGAGACCGGCATGCCGACGCCGACGGTCGAGCCGTCCTCGGGGGTGAAGTAGCCCACGAAGGTGTTGGCCGGGGTGGCGGTGGTGAAGACGGCGTTGGCGTCCGCCTCCAGCTTGTCCTTGTCCAGAGCGGTGGCGGCGACGGTGTACTTGGTACCGCTGACCGGCGCGGCGGCGGAGGTCCAGCTGGTGCCGTCGGCGGCGAGCTGGCCGGCCAGCTCCTTGCCGGTGGAGTCGGCGACCTTGACGGTGCCCAGGGTGCCGCCGGTGACGGTGACCTTGACCGGGTCGCTGAAGCTGGCGGCGGCCGTCCCGTCGGCGGGGGTGACGGTGATCACGGCGGCCGAGGTCTTCGGCGCGCTGCTGCCGCCGGAGCCCGGGGTGCCGCTGCCCGAACCGCCCGAGCCGCCGGAGCCGCCCGCGTCGGCGCTCTTGGTGTCGTTGCAGGCCGCCAGCAGGAGGACGGGGGCACCGATCAGGCCCGCGAGTACGCCGCGCCGGCTCCAGTTCCCCCCGGCCGACCGGCCCTGACCGTCGCGTGCCGTCACGTCGCGTTCTCCCTGCTGATCATCCCGGGCATATACGGATACAGAAACGCAATATGCCCGTTCACGGTTCCATCACCGAAGAGTAAGCGATCGTATGAGATGACCCAACTTCCCATGGAATAGGGACAAAACGCCCGGCCTGCACTGGCAGACCGGGCGTTTCCGCAGCCGAAATCCGTGGTTACTCGGCGGACTCGTCCACCGTGTACTCGTCCCATTCCTCGCTGTCCGGGTCGAACTCGGTCTGCGCCGACTCCCAGGTCGCCGAGGCGAGCTCGATGCCCGGCACGTCGCCGAGCAGCGCCACCGGGTCGATGAAGTGAGCGAGCGAACCCGACGGGTCCACCTCGATGGCCTCGACGGACTGAGCGCGCTCCTCGTCGTCGAGGTACTCGTCGTCGGCCACCTGCCGCAGGGCCGCCTCCTTCAGGGCGCCCTCGTCGGTGATCTCCGCGATGAGCTCGATCTTGAGCCGGACGTAGCGCGGTGCGTCCTGGCCGGTCGTTTCAGTGCTGGTCATGCGTGCGAGCGTACGGGACGGGCCGGTCCCTCGGAGAAGGACCGGCCCGCCCGCTCTCCGCCTGGGCTCCCCCACCCGGGAGCCGCGGAGACGCGCCCTGCGGCGCGGTGGTTGCCGCGGGAGCCGCCTCCCCCTGTCGACCGGCCGGAGCCGGACAGGGGCGGGACGACGGCGCCTCCCGCGGTAGGCCCCCTCCGATCCGATACCGGTCGGGGAGGGCGGACACGGCGGCCGGGTCAGGGCCGCCCGACGTGTCCGGAGCCGACCGCTACCGCCGGGGAGCCGCTCCCGGACGGTGACTGTCGCCTCGCTCGGCGTCTTGCCGTTGACCACCACGATGCCGGAGCGTTGTTAACCCCGTGCTGCGGACAGGTGACGCCGGTGTACCACTTCGCCCGTGCACGAATCCTTCACATCCGCCCTGCGGGCCAAGTGCGGTGACACCACGTCAGTGCGCGGCGCGGCCGGTGAGGAAGCCCAGCAGGTCCTGGCGGGTGACGATGCCCTGCGGCTTGCCCTCCACCAGCACCACCGCGGCGTCGGCCTTCTCCAGAACGGTCATCAGGTTGGTGACCGTCTCGCCCGAGCCGACCACCGGCAGCGGCTTGGACATCACCTTGTCCAGCGTGTCGGTCAGCTCGATCTCCTTCGCGAAGATGCCCTCCAGCAGCAGCTTCTCGACCACCGAGCCGATCACCTCGCCGGCCATGATGTCCGGGTGCCCGGCCCCCGGAGAGACCACCGGCATCTGCGAGACGCCGTACTCGCGCAGCACCCGGACCGCCTCGGCAACCGTCTCGTTGGGGTGCATGTGGACGAACTGCGGGATGCCGCCCTGCTCGATGGCCTCCTTGCGGACCAGCACCTCGCCGATGTGCGCCTCGTCCGTGGACGAGGGCAGGAAGCCGTAGTCGGCCATCCAGTCGTCGTTGAAGATCTTCGACAGGTAGCCGCGGCCGCCGTCCGGCAGCAGCACCACGACGACGTCGTCCGGGCCGAGCTTGCGGGCCGCCTCCAGCGCGGCCACCACGGCCATGCCGCAGGAGCCGCCGACCAGCAGGCCCTCCTCCTTGGCCAGGCGGCGGGTCATCTGGAACGAGTCCTTGTCGGAGACGGCGATGATCTCGTCCGCGACGTTGCGGTCGTAGGCGGTGGGCCAGAAGTCCTCACCGACGCCCTCGACCAGGTACGGCCGGCCGGTGCCGCCCGAGTAGACCGAGCCCTCCGGGTCGGCGCCGATCACCTTGACCTTGCCGCCGGAGACCTCCTTCAGGTAGTTGCCGGTGCCGGAGATTGTGCCGCCGGTGCCGACACCCGCCACGAAGTGGGTGATCTTCCCGTCGGTCTGCTCCCACAGCTCCGGGCCGGTGGAGTGGTAGTGCGAGGCCGGGTTCTCCGGGTTGGAGTACTGGTCCGGCTTCCAGGCGTTCGGGGTCTCACGGACCAGGCGGTCGGAGACGTTGTAGTACGAGTCCGGGTGCTCCGGGGCGACGGCGGTCGGGCAGACGACCACCTCGGCGCCGTACGCGCGCAGGGTGTTGATCTTGTCGGTGGACACCTTGTCGGGACAGACGAAGATGCACTTGTAGCCCTTCTGCTGGGCCACGATCGCCAGGCCGACACCGGTGTTGCCGGAGGTCGGCTCGACGATCGTGCCGCCCGGCTTGAGGGCACCCGAGGCCTCGGCGGCCTCGATCATGCGCATCGCGATGCGGTCCTTCACCGAGCCGCCGGGGTTGAAGTACTCGACCTTCGCCAGCACCGTCGCGCTGATGCCCTCGGTGACCTTGTTCAGCTTGACCAGTGGCGTGTTGCCGACCAGGTCGATGATCGAGTTGTGGTACCGCACGGGGGTCCTCCCGGTCTGTGGGCATGCGAGTGCTTTCGGTACTGCAAAGCCTAGGGCGTGCCGCCCACCCCAGCCCGCCCTTCCGCCCCACCCGCACCACACCGACCCCGCGCAGCGGCCCCACCCCCGCCCCACCAATCGGCCCACCCCACCGGTAGCCCCGGCCTCCGCGCGGGTAGGAGGGGTGTGCAGCATTTCCGTGGCCCCGGAGGGGGCGGCACGAGGACGCGAAGGGGGCACCGGATGCCAGGGGCACAGGACTCGCGGGCCCGAGTGGCCCGCCGGATCGCCACCGCGGCGGCGTACGGCGGCGGCGGGCTCGGCCTGATCGGCGTCGGCCTGGTCGGCCTGCTGCTGACCGAGAGCAGACTCGCCGTCCAGGCCATCGGCGTCCTGGACGGCGACCCGCCAAAAGCCAACGGCGTCTACGGCGAGGCCTTCGCCGACGTCTCCGCCGCCCCGCAGCCGCCGCTCGTGCTCGCGGTCCTGGGCGACTCCACCGGCGCCGGCCTCGGTGTGCTGCGCTCCCGCGAGACCCCCGGCGCGCTGCTCGCCGCCGGCCTCGCCTCGGTGGCCGAGCGCCCGGTCCGGCTGGTGAACGTGGCCCGCTCCGGCGGCCGGTCCGCCGATCTCTCGGGCCAGCTGGAGCAGGCCCTGCCGCACCACCCCGACATCGCCGTCATCATGGTCGGCGCCAACGACGTGACCCGCCACAGCCCGGCCCAGCTGGCCGTCCGCCAGCTCGGCGAGGCGGTGGCGGCGCTGCGGGCGAACGGCTGCGAGGTGGTGGTCGGCACCTGCCCGGATCTCGGGACGATCAAGCCGGTGCGCCCGCCGCTGCGCTGGGTGGCCCGCCGGCTCAGCCGCCAGCTGGCCGCCGCGCAGACCATCGCCGTGGTGGAGGCGGGCGGCCGGACGGTCTCCCTGGGCTCACTGCTGGGCCCGGAGTTCGCGGCGCGTCCGGAGATGTTCGCCGCCGACCGCTACCACCCCTCGGCCCAGGGCTACGCGACCGCCGCGATGGCCGTCCTGCCGTCGCTGTGCGCCGCGCTGGGCCTGTGGCCGGAGGAGGAGCGGCCGGCCGGGCCGGTGCCGGGCGAGACGGTCCTGCCGGTGGCGATGGCCGCGGCCGCCGCGGCGAGCCGGGCGGGTACCGAGGTGGCGGGGGTCGAGGCCGAGGGTGCGACCCGCCGCTGGGCGCTGCTGCGCCACCGCCTGCGGATCGGCCTGCCGGCCCTGTGGGCGGCCGAGGGCCCCATCGAAGGACCTGCCGAGGGACCCTTGGAGGGACCCACCAAGGAGGCCCCCACCGCTCCCGGGAACACGTCGGCCAGCTCACACGCTGCCACGGGTGACGCCTGATCTACCAGGCGGTAACTTTCCTCCCGGACGCCAGTCCGCCGTCACTCAGCGAGGAGCCCGCCATGCCCGAAGCCGTCATCGTCAGCGCCGCCCGTTCGCCGATCGGCCGGGCGTTCAAGGGCTCGCTCAAGGACGTCCGCCCGGACGACCTGACCGCCCACATCATCCAGGCCGCGCTCGCCAAGGTGCCGCAGCTCGACCCGCGCGAGATCGACGACCTGATGCTGGGCTGCGGCCTGCCCGGCGGCGAGCAGGGCCACAACCTGGCCCGCATCGTGGCCGTCCAGATGGGCATGGACTACCTGCCCGGCGCGACCATCACCCGCTACTGCTCGTCCTCGCTGCAGACCACGCGGATGGCGCTGCACGCGATCAAGGCCGGCGAGGGCGACGTCTTCATCTCGGCCGGCGTGGAGACCGTCTCGCGCAGCATCCACGGCACCTCGGACGGCATGCCGGGCACCATGAACCCGCTCTTCGACGAGGCGGTGGCCCGCACCGCCCGCCGCGCCGAGGAGGGCGGCGGAGAGTGGCACGACCCGCGCGAGGACGGCCTGCTGCCGGACGCCTACATCGCGATGGGCCAGACCGCCGAGAACCTGGCCGCGCTCAAGGGCATCACCCGCGCCGAGCAGGACGAGTTCGGCGTCCGCTCGCAGAACCTCGCCGAGGCCGCCATCAAGGCCGGCTTCTGGGAGCGCGAGATCACCCCGGTGACGCTCCCGGACGGCACCGTGGTCAGCACGGACGACGGCCCGCGCGCCGGCGTCACGCTGGAGGGCGTGTCGGGCCTGAAGCCGGTGTTCCGCCCGGACGGCACGGTGACCGCGGGTAACTGCTGCCCGCTGAACGACGGCGCCGCCGCGCTGGTCATCATGTCCGACACCAAGGCCCGCGAGCTGGGCATCACCCCGCTCGCCCGGGTGGTCTCCACCGGCGTCAGCGCGCTCTCCCCCGAGATCATGGGCTACGGCCCGGTCGAGGCCTCCAAGCAGGCGCTGCGGCGGGCCGGCCTGTCCATCGGCGACATCGACCTGGTCGAGATCAACGAGGCCTTCGCCGCCCAGGTCATCCCCTCCTACCGGGACCTCGGCATCGACCTGGACCGGCTGAACGTCAACGGCGGCGCGATCGCGGTCGGCCACCCCTTCGGCATGACCGGCGCCCGGATCACCACCACGCTGATCAACTCCCTGCAGTGGCACGACAAGCAGTTCGGTCTGGAGACCATGTGCGTCGGCGGCGGCCAGGGCATGGCGATGGTCATCGAGCGCCTCAGCTGACCCCTCCCCCACCCCCCGCCGCACTCCGCGTCAAGCCCCAAGGGTCTGGACCACCCATTTGGAGTGACGCAGAGTAATTGAGGGCCGGATCACACCGCGAGGTCGATCCGGCCCTCATTCCTTTCGTTTTCGGCCCGGAAATCGACAGTGCGGAGCGGATCAACTCCGCAGCGTAGAACGGTGTTACCTAACAATTTGAGGACAAGAGCGAAAGTCCCGGACAAATTAGACATTCGTCACTGCGGTAACACCCCCGCATGCGGCAGTGTGGACACGTAACCCCGTTCCGCTCCTCGCTAGGAGTACGTTCCGTGAGCGCCGTCTACACCATCCTGCTGCTGATCCTGATCACCGTGTCGACCGCCGTACTGCTCCACCTCCGCGGACTCTCCCGCCGGCTGGACGCGCAGGCCGCGGCCCGGACCGTGCCCGCGCCGGTCGACGAGGCCGCGATACGCCGGGCCGTCGCCGAGGCGCTCGCCGCCGACCGCGAGCGGGAGATCACCGAGGCCCGGGCGTTCTGGGCCGAGCAGGAGGCCCGCGCGGCCGAGGACGCGCCACTGTTCGACTCCCCGTTCGCCGGCGTGTTCGCCGGCACCGAGGAATGGCCGGTGTTCTTCCCGCGTCCGACCGGCCCGCAGGACGCCGCCGACAACGCCGGGACGATGGACCCGGAATTCGGCGAGGCGCTGCGCTCCGCGCTGGAGGACCTGATCAGCGAGGGCGGCGCCGCGGCCGAGCCCGGCCCCGAGGGCGGCGCGCCGCTGCGCTCCGGCCACCCGGCCGCCGGCCCCGCCGCCGAGCCGGCCGGCGACGCCCGGGCCCGCCGCGAGGCCGACCTGCTGGCCACCGGCCTGGAGGCCGGGCTGCTGGACGCCGAACCGGCCGTCGAGGACGCCCCGGTCGCCGCGCCCGACCCGCGCCGCCACCCCTCGCACCCCGACTTCGTGCCCAGCCAGGCGCCGTCCCGCGAGTGGACCGACACCCGGCTGGCCACCCTCGCCGATGAGGGCGTCGCGCTGATCGACGTCCGCCCGGGCCCGCTGGGCACCCTGGACGTGTACGCCTTCGCCGACGGCACCACGCTGTGCGTGGCCCCGGGCGACCGGGAGGCCGCCTACCGGCTGATCGACGCGGTCCGGGCCGGTGAGCACGTCCGGCTGCTCGGCGGCTCGCGCTTCTCCGGCTCGTACTCGCTGACCTTCTCCACCGCCGAGGAGGCCGTCTACGTGCTCGCCGACCGGGTGGTCGCCAGCATCTGACGACCGCTCACCAGCGCCGCGCCGAAGGCCGCCCGGGTCAAGGGGTTACCGACCCGGGCGGCCTTCGGCCTGTCCGGACGGGGCTACGCGCAGAGCGCGGCCGTCTCGCCGATCGCCGCCACCGCCCCGGCCAGCACCGCGGGCGCGTCGGCGGGCCCGCCCAGCGCCTCCGGCAGCGCCACCTCGGTGCCCTCCGGCAGGGCCGCCAGCGCGACCGCCAGGTCGTGCCCGGCAACGGCGAGCTGGTCCCCCACCGCGAAGGCCCCGGCGTCCGGGAACTCCCGCTCCGGCCCGCCCTCCACCGCCAGCCCCAGCGCGGCCAGCCGCCGCGCCAGCGCCAGCGCGGCCGCCGCCCGCGACCCGTGTCCGGGCACGGCGCCCAGCAGCTTGCTCTGCGGCAGCGAGCGGAAACGATCCGCCAGTGCGTCGACGGCTTCGACCAGGGGCTGTACGTCATGCATGCAGAGGAGCCTACGGGCCCTACGCCGCCGGGCCCCCGGAGCGGTCTCGCTCCGGGGGCCCGGCGGCAGTGGGTACGGCGGGGACGTCCCGATCGGGCGATCAGTCGTCGCCGCGCAGGATCGCGATCAGGCGCAGCATCTCGACGTAGATCCAGACCAGCGACAGGGTGAGCCCGAAGGCGGCCCGCCAGGCCTCCTTCTGCGGCGCGCCCTCGGCGATGGCCTCCTCGATGGCGGCGAAGTCCAGCGAGAGGAAGAAGGCGCCGAGGCCGATGCCGATCAGGCCGACCACGATGCCCAGCGGGCCGGAGCGCAGACCGAGGTCGGCGCCGAACATCGCCGCGATGGCGTTGATCGCCAGCAGCAGCACGAAGCCCATCGCGATCGCGATGCCGATCCGCGTGTAGCGCGGGGTGACCCGGATCCGGCCGCTCTTGTAGGCGAACAGCATCGCCGCGAAGACCGCCGCCGTGCCCAGCACCGCCTGGATCGCGATGCCCGGCCAGATGGTGTTGAAGGCGTGCGTCACCGCGCCGAGCGCGAAGCCCTCCAGGCCGGCGTACAGCAGGATCAGCGGCGGGCTGACACTCCGCTTGAAGGAGACCACCAGGCCGACGACGAAGGCCACCAGGCTGGCGGCGATCGCGAAGCCGAAGTTCTTGAACGGCAGCGCGAACCAGGCCACCGCGCCGGCGGCGACCAGGGTCAGGAGCGTCATGGCGGTCCGCGCGACCACGTCGTCGAGCGTCATCCGCCCGGTGGCGAGCGGGCCGGCCGACGGCCCGTTGTACATCGCGTACAGCTGCTCGTCGGTCAGCGGGCCCTGGCCCTGCGGCTGCTGGGCGTAGGGGCTTCCCGCGTAGGGGTTGTTGCCGTAGGGGCCCCCGGCCTGCGGGGCCGTTCCGAACCCCGCGTAGCCGGGCTCGCGGGTGAAGGACCCCTCCCGCGAGAAGACCGGGTTGCTGCTTCTCATTGCTCATTCCCTCCGTGGCGGCACTGCACCGCCCCGCACCAGGGTAATGGCTTGGCAAAAGTTCCGGGATACGCCGCGAGGAGGATCTGCCGGCGGGCTCCCGGCGGGGACGCCGTCGGCGCCCCCGCGAGTCGAGCGGTGCCCGGAGCCGGACTCGAACCGTAGCCGTCCCCCTGTCTGACCTGGGACGATGCTGTGACCAGCAAGAATTTCCCCGAATCTTCCCGCTTCACCCCGCATCATGCCGTACTTTCCCGCCGTTCTGTTCCCGTGGGAACACGCTCGGGAACGCCCCCCGAACGTTGGACACCGCGGCACGGCCACCCGCACGGACGCCCCGTCACGCCGCCGCCAGCGCCGGCGAACCGGCGCACGGACCGACCAACGCCCGCAGAGGGACAGGACCCTCGTCGCCAATTAGCCCAGCCCGCTGCGGGCCGGTCCTACCGGGCCGCACGGCCGGGCGGATCCACGCCGCGCCCCGCACACCCGACCCCTGGCCCCCTCACCTGCGAAAGGGACCATGCCCATGCCCGCTCCCGGCGCGATCCTCAACCCCAGCGCCCTGCTTCTCACCACGGGCGCCGCCCCAAGCGAAGCACCCGCGCTGCCTGCCTGCGATCGTGGAAGTTCCGGCCCGGACGCGTGTTATCGGATAGATACCCGCCGGGCTGCTCCCTCCGGGTGGCGGCGCGGTTCGGGGCTGCGACTGGCCGGGCAGAGCCTCCGGCATGAGGACTCCCTCGACCAGTCGCTGCCGCCGTCGCCGCCCGGCCGCGCCTTGCTCGCACGCCCCCGCTGCTTCGATCCGCGCCCCGAAGGCGCCGGCCCAGGAAAGGCCTGGCGGAGGGTCCTGCCGGGCCTGGACCAGTGAGCACCTGTCCCCAGCCGGGATGATCGTCCGGACGACTTTGCACGAGCCCGCCCGCCCGGCCTGGCCCCGGACGCGAACCGGGCGCCCCGGCCTGCCAGCTCGGGAAGCCGGGTTCGCGTCCGGAGCCAGGGTGGTGCGCCGCGGCATCCACGCCGGCCGCGTCTGGTGACGTGACGGGCGTGGAATGCGTCTGGCTGTTGCCAGGCAGCGCTCTCCTGTCCGTGGCGCTCGGGGCGGCCTTGACTGTCCTTGGGTGGCGCGCCGTCCAGTTGTCAGGCGAGGAAGCGCTGGCCTGTGCCGCGAGGGAGATCGGGCCTGCGGGCAAGCTGGTCCTCATCGCGGATGCCCAAGGACGGCTTCCGGATCCCCGGGCGGCCCTGGTCGGCCGCCCGCGTCCGCTTGTCGTCGCTGTGAGCGCGGGAGGCCCATTCTCCGTTCTGGCCGACTTTGTGGAGCGTCGGGTCGCCACAGCGGTGTTGGACGCCGATCAGCCCTTCACCGACCTCGTCGCGGGTCTGGATCGGCTACTGCGGCGGTCTGTGGCTGCTCATGACTCGGCTCGCCTGGTCGCCGTGCTCCGGGAGCGTGAGCAGGAAGCACGACGGTTCTCCGCCCTGACCCCCCGTGAGCAACATGTGCTGTGCGCGTTGCTCGCCGGCCGATCGGCGGCCGAGATCGCTGGGGAGGACCAGATCTCACTGC
>NZ_JAHTKP010000038.1 GCF_019192735.1 Kitasatospora aureofaciens | reverse complement strand
GAGGCATCGCCACCCGGTATGACAAGACCCCGGAAAGCTACCTCGCCGGCCTCCACCTCCGTGGCGCGATGATCTGGATCAAGGACCTCACCCGGACCCACTGATCACGACCGAATACGCGCCCTAGTCCGCCACCTCGAAACGCACCGACCCGCCGCCGCCCGCGCCCGCGAAGGCCAGCACCCGCTCCGCCTCGGCCTCCGCCCCCTGCCGGTCCGCCCGCCGCAGCGGCACGAACGGGCGGAGCACCACTTCCCGTTCCCCCGTCAGCTGCCACGTCCCGGCGACCAGCCCGTCCACCAGCAGCGTGCCGAGCACGATCCCGTTCTGCGTCATGACCCGGCTCCGGTACTCCTCGGGCAGCACCCGGGTGCGGTCCGCGTGCGAGAGCAGCAGGTTGTCGAAGGGCGCGAGCAGCCGGACGGGTGCCGGGGTGTCCGGGTCCGGGCGGGGTGCGTCGGGCAGGTCGTAGAGCAGCCGGCCCTGCTCGTCGCGGACGGTGAGCAGCTGCGGCGCGAGCCGTTTGAGCACCGGCCCGAGCCCGCGGAGGCCGCACCACTTCTGCAGGTCGGCGGCGGTGGCGGGGCCGAAGGCGGCGAGGTAGCGCAGGGCCAGGTCGTCCAGCGAGGGCGCCGGGTCGAGCGGCCGGCCGAGCCAGGCCTCGGCGGTGGTGTGGGTGGCGGCTCCGCTCCGGCCCCAGATCCCGCGCGGCGGCACCTGCACCAGCGGCAGCAGGCAGCGCGCGGCCTGGGCGAGCGCGGCCGGGTCGCGGTCCGGGCGGGTGGCGGCGAGCAGCGGGCCGAGCTCCTGGAAGGTGCGCGGCTCCTCCTCGACCAGGGCCCGGGACTCGTCGGCGAGCGCGGTGAGGTCCAGCCCGACCAGCCGCTTGCCGTAGTTGCCCCGGAAGCCCTGGTCGAGCACCGGCTGGAGGAGCGGGCGCAGCGTCAGGCAGTCGTCGGCGGTGACGAGGTGGATGGTGCCGCGGTGGAGCCCGATCCGGACCACCGCGCGGTCCTCGATCAGCGCGGTCAGCTGCTCGTGCGCGAAGCCGTCGATCCGGGCGAGCAGGCCGAGGTAGGGCGGCTGTGGCACGGCCTGGGCCTGGAGCCCGCCGAGGTGGCGGACCATCGCGGCGGGTTCCAGGCCGGATCGGATGAGCAGGTGCTGACGGGCGAGCAGCGCGCGGCCGAGGGCCCGCGTGCTCAGCACGCGGGGCTCGCTCACCGGCGGCCGTCCAGCACCGAGCGCAGCACGTCGATCCGGTTGGTGGTGATGGAGTCGACCCCGGCGTCGCGCAGCCGGCGCATGGTGCGGCGCAGGTCGGCGGTCCAGGTTGAGACGGCCAGCCCCGCGTCCCGGGCGGCGGCGGTGAACTCGGGGGTGACCAGGCCGAACGGCGGGTTGATGTAGCGCGGGCGCAGGTCGTCGAGCAGGGCGCGGACGGGCAGCCGGGGCTGCTTCCAGGTGAGCGCGATCTCGGCGTCGGGGGTGAGCGCGCGGACGGCGAGCATGGCGGTGGCGGGGCCGCAGAAGGCCACCAGCCGTTCGGCGCCGAGGCCGGTGACGACGGACCAGGTGGCGGCGGCCGGCCCGGGCTCGTCGAGGTCGATGAGCAGCCGGGGGCCGTCAGCGGCGGCGACGGTCTTGATCGCCTCCGCGAGCGTGGGGACGGCGAGCGCGCCCTCGTGCAGTTCGTCGAGCTGCGCGACGGTGACCCGGCCGATCGCCCGCGGGTCGCCCCAGAGGCGCTCCAGGGTGGTGTCGTGGAGCAGGACGGGCACCTTGTCGCGGGTGAGCTGGACGTCCACCTCGACGGCGTCGGCGCCCCGGGCGAGCGCGGACTCGACGGAGGGCAGGGTGTTCTCGCGATGGCGGTACGGGTCGCCGCGGTGGGCGACGGCGAGCACCGGGCGGCGGTCGGCCGGGGTCGTGCGGCCGGCGGGGGTGCGGTCGGCGGGGGTCGTGCGGCCGGCGGGGGTCATCGGATCAGCCCCGCGATCCACGGGGTGAGGTCGCGGACGCCGACGCGCTCGCGGTAGGTGGGCTCCCCGGGCACCGTGACGATCATGGTGGTGGACGGCGGGAAGGTCCGCGCCTTGACGTGCACCAGGCCGCTCCAGACCGAGTTGAGGAAGGCGGGGACGCTGTCGCGCTGGACGTCGAAGGCGATGCCCTCGACGGTCACCACGACCTCGTCATGGGTGAAGAGGCGGACAGTGGTCGCGGGGCGGCCGCCGAACTCCAGCAGTGCCTCGTGCGGAATGGCGTCGAACTCGCCGCCCCGGCCGTCGTCGACGAGACCGGCGAAGGTCCGGTCGCGGCCGATGTCGTGCTCGGCGCGGACCTCCCGGCCGTGCCGGGCGGCCACGGCCTCGATCGCGAGCACGGCGCTCTGGGTGGTCGGCAGGTGCGGGTGGGACATCCCGGGCGGGGCCTCTCGGTTCGGCGGACGGACAGGCAGGGAGAGCAGGCCGGACTCAGCGGCGTTCGATCATCACATTGGTCGACTTGATGACGGCCGTGGCGGGCGCGCCGGGCACCAGGTTCAGCTCCTCCGCCGACTCCCGGCTGATCAGCGCCACCACCCGGAACGGCCCGGCCTGCATCTCCACCTGCGCGGCCACGTCACCGAGCACCACGTCGGTGACGATCCCGGGGAAGCGGTTGCGGGCCGAGGACGGGCGGCCCTCGGCCTCGGCGTTCTCCGGCCGGGCCAGCTCGCGGGCGAAGGCGGCGAGTTCGGCGCCGGGGATGATCCGGTACCCGTGCTCGTCCCGCGCGGCGGCGACCCGCCCGGCGTCCACCCAGCGCCGCATGGTGTCGGCGCTGACGCCGAGCAGCGCCGCGGCCTCGCCGATGCGGTACGGGTTGACCGGCACGTCGGGCTGGCCCATGTGCGACTCCTGACGCTGGTTCGGGGTAGTTCGGGCTATGGGGGGGCACCCCGCGGGGGCGCGCCGCCGCCATCCTGCCGTACCGGGGGCCCGGGCCGCGAAGCGGCACAGGTGCTACGGCTCCCCGAACAGGTCCCGCCGGACGGCGTCCCCGGCGGTGAGCACGGCGCCGGCGAGCACCGCGCCGCCGCCCGCCGTACCGGCCCGGACCTCGGTACGCAGCGGGGACAGCTCCGCGAGCCGGCGCTCGACCCGGCCGGCCAGCTCGGCGCCGCCGGCCCGGCCGATCTCGCCGCCGAGGACGACGCAGCCCGGGTCGAGGACGACGCAGACGCCGGCCGCGCCGACGGCGATCCGCTCGGCCAGCGCGTCCAGGAACGGCCCGCCGGGCCCGCCGTCCGCGAGCGCGTCGAGGGCGGCCCGGACGGCGGCCTCGGCGGCGGCCGCGTCCCCGGAGGGGTCGGCGGGCAGCCGGTGGGCGCGGGCGAGGTCGCAGATCGCGGCGCTGCCGACCAGTCCGTGGAAGCCGCCCTCGCAGCTGGCGGCGCTGGGCAGTCCGACGGTGCCGGGGACGGGCAGGAAGCAGATCTCGCCGGTGCCGCCGGAGAAGCCGCGGCGCAGCCGCCCGTCCAGGATGACGGCGGCGCCGACGCTGTGGCCGAGCCACATCAGCACGAAGGTGTCGCGGTCCCGGGCCGCACCGATCCGGTACTCGGCCCGCCCGGCCAGGTTGACCTCGTTCTCCAGGATCACCTCGGTGCCGGGCAACTCCCGCAGGGCGGTGAGCAGTTCGGCGTGCCAGGCGGGCAGCGCCCCGGTGCTGTGGAGGCGCCCGGTGGCCGGGTCGACCAGGCCGGGGGCACCGACGGCGACGGTGTGCAGCCGTTCGACGCCGGCGCCCCGCGCGGTGTCGAGCAGGGTGCGGACGATCCGCCCGGCGGTGTCGGGGCTGCCGCCGCCCCCGACCGGGACGTCGGCGGCGGCCAGGGTGCGGCCGGCCAGGTCGGCGACGACGAGGCTGACGCCGCCGGAGCGGACGTCGAAGGCGGCGAGGTGGGCGCGGTTGGCGACCAGCGCGTAGAGCCGGGCGTTGGGGCCGCGCCGCTGTTCGCCGCGTTCGCCGACGACGGCGACCAGGCCGGTGCGCTGGAGCCGGTCGAGCAGGTCGGCGACGGTCGGCCGGGAGAGGCCGGTCAGGTCGCGCAACTCGGTGGCGGTCAGGGGTCCCTGTTCGAGCAGGAGGTTGAGCGCCAGCCGGTCGTTGATCGCCCGGGCGGTGCTCGGCGTGGCCGTACGCGCGGTGGTCATGGACGCTCATCCTTCCAGAGTGTTTCTATCAGGGTCCCTTCCTGATAATTTTATCGAAGCATCCGACGGCCGATCCGCCGCGTGCGACCGGGAGGGAACACCGCATGATCACGACCGCAGGACAGCTCGACCCGCTGACCGCGCCGCGCCGGGCCAGGGCGAGCATCGCCCTCGTCTTCGGCGTGCACGGCGCCGTCAGCGGCAGTTTCGTCACCCGGATCCCGTGGATCCAGGACCGCCTCGACCTCTCCCCCGGGCAGCTCGGGCTCGCCCTGGTGATGCCGGCGGTCGGCTCCTCCCTCGCGATGCCGCTGGCCGGCCGGTTCGTCCACCGCTACGGCGGGCGGGCCGCGGTGCGCGGGCTCATCTCGCTCTGGTGCCTGGCGCTGGCCCTGCCCGCACTTGCGCCGTCGCTGCCCGCCCTCTGCGTGGCGCTGCTCGCCTACGGCGCGACGGCCGGCATGGCGGACGTGGCGATGAACGCGCAGGGTGTGGAGATCGAGGAGCGGCTCGGCCGCTCGATCATGTCGGGGCTGCACGGCATGTGGAGCGCGGGCGGCCTGCTCGCCTCCGGCTTCGGCATCCTCGCCGCCCACCTCGACCTCGACGCCCGGCTCCAGCTCGCCGTCACCGCGCTGGTGCTGCTCGCCCTGGCGCAGCCCGTCTGCCGGGGCCTGCCCGACCTACGGGCGCCCGAGGAGGCGGAGGCGCCGCCGCGGTTCGCGCTGCCGCCGCGCAGCTCGCTGGTGATCGGGCTGGTCGGCTTCTGCGCGGTGTTCGCCGAGGGCGCCTCGATGGACTGGAGCGGCGTCTACCTGCGGGACATCACCGGCGCCTCGGCCACCGTCGCCGCCGCCTCGTACACCGCGTTCTCGCTCACCATGGCCGTCAGCCGGCTCGCCGGGGACGCGGCGATCCGCCGGCTCGGCGCCGTCCGGGCGACCCGCCTCGGCGGCGCGGTCGCCACCGCCGGCGGCGTGCTGGTGGTGGCCGCGGACAGCCCGGCCCTGGCGATCCCGGGCTTCGCGCTGATCGGCGTCGGCATCGCGGTCATCGTCCCGCTGGCGTTCGCGGCGGCCGGGCGGATCGGCAGCAACCCGAGCCAGGCCATCGCGGGCGTCGCCACCGTCACCTACACCTCGGGCCTGATCGCCCCGGCGGTCATCGGCACGCTGGCCCAGGCCACCTCGCTGACCGTCTCCTTCGGCCTGGTCACCGCGCTCGCCCTCGCGCTGATGCTCAGCGCCGGGGCGCTGCGCCGGGCGGAGCAGAATTCCGCCGCGAACAAGGCAATGCCACCGGGCAGAGCCCCCGAGAACAATCTGTCCGCACTCTGACGCTGCCCCCACCGCGGCCGACTGCCCACGCGAGTCCGCCACACATCCCCGGGCCCCGCACAACTTCTTCGGCCCGCACAACCTTTTCGAACGGGGCACAGTCGAACACTCCGTGCGGCCCGGGACGCCCGGCAACGTCCGCCCGGCGTCCTCGCCCGGCCGCACCGAACCCCACGCCACGGAGGTCGACCTGATGACCCGTCGCACCCGGCTCTCCGCCGCCACCGCCGTCCTCGCACTCACCGCCGGACCGGTCCTCGCCGCCCCGGCCCAGGCCGCCACCGCCGCCGACTTCGGGCCGGCCGAGATCCGCACCGGCATGTACGCCGGGCCGTCCGACCTGTGCCTGGAGGTCGCCGACTGGCGCACCGACGACGGCGCCCCGGTCCGGATCTGGACCTGTACCGGCGGCGACAACCAGAAGTGGACCCAGACCGCCAACGGCTGGATCAACCTGCACAGCGGCAAGTGCCTGGAGATCGCCGCCTACAGCACCACCCCGGGCACCCAGGCGAGCCAGTGGACCTGCAACGGCGGTGCCAACCAGGCCTGGACCGACCCGCCGGTCAGCCGCCCCGGCACCCCGCGCCGCATCATCAACGGCTACAGCCACCTCGTCCTGGACGTCGCCGGCGGCGTGATCGCCGACGGCACCCCCGTCATCCAGTGGGACTTCCACGCGGGCAACAACCAGTTCTGGCACTACAACCCGGAGAAGGACCCGTACAGCTAGCCCGCGCTGGACCCGTAACAGCCGACCCACGCTGCTCGGCGCGAATCCGGGGCCGGTTAGGCTCGGGCGGTGCCCGCACCTGAAGCCGTCCCCGCGCCGTCCGAGCCCGCCACGCGTTCGCCGTGGTGGCGGTTCGCGCTGTTCGTGGTGATCCTCGGGGCGGCCGGCGGGTCGCTGCTGCTGTGGAGCCCGACGGCGCTGCTGTCCGGCGGGCTGCCGGCCGGGGTGCCGGGGTACTGGCTGGCGCCGACCTTCGTCGCGGTGTACGCGCTCGGGACGCTCGCCTTCATGCCCCGGCCGGCACTGAACGCTGCCGCCGGGCTGCTGCTCGGGATCCAGCAGGGCGTCCTGATGGCGGTGCTCGGCACCACGCTGGGCGCCGCGGCGGCGTTCGGGCTGGGCCGGGCGCTGGGGCGCGACGCGCTGCGCCCGTACCTGCGCGGGCGGATGCTGACCGCGCTGGACCGGCGGTTCACCGAGCAGGGGTTCCGCAGCGTGCTGCTGCTGCGCCTGCTGCCCGGGCTGCCGTTCCAGGCGGGCAACTACGGCGCGGCGTTCTCCGGCACCCGCTTCCTGCCGTTCCTGCTGGCCACCGCCGTCGGCGTGGTGCCGACGACCGCCGTGTACGTGACGGCGGCGGCCAGCGCGAGCAAGCCGGGCTCGGCGGCGTTCCTGCTCTCGGCGGGGGCGATCGGGGTGCTCGGCCTGGTGACCCTGGTCTCGCTCTGGCGGGCGGCGTCCGCCCGCCGCCGGGCCGCCGCCTGAGCAATTCGCTCGCGCACCCCGCACCGCCGGGGCCAGGATGACGGCCATGACGACTGTCACCCCGCGGGTCGACCCGCCCATGGCTGCCGACGAGACCGCCATGCTGACCGCCTGGCTCGATTACCACCGCAGCACCCTCGCCCTCAAGTGCGAGGGCCTCACCGACGACCAGCTACGGCTGCGCTCCGTCCCGCCGTCCACGCTCTCGCTGCTCGGCCTCGTCCGGCACATGGCCGAGGTGGAGCGGCACTGGTTCCAGGGCGTCCTGCTCGGCGAGGAGATCACCACCGGCCACTACTGGACCAAGGAGGACCCGGACGGCGACTTCGACAACCTCGACACCGCCGACGTCGCGGCCGACTTCGCCATCTGGCACGCCGAGATCGAGGCGGCCCGCCGCGCGAGCGCCGGTCTGCCGCTGGACACGGTCGGCAAGCGGCCGCGCCGGGGACAGGAAGTGACGCTCCGCTGGATCCTCGTCCACATGATCGAGGAGTACGCCCGGCACAACGGTCACGCGGATTTTCTGCGCGAGCTGGTGGACGGCGCCACCGGCGAGTGAAATCGTCTCCGCATTGTTGACAGAAGGTCAATTACACGGTGACCGCGACCGATATGGTCTACGCGCGCAACCGTACGCCAGCCCCCCGCGTCGCTGATGTTGCCCGGGTCCGCCCGGGTTTCCGGCGCGGCACGACTCGTACGGGGGTCGCGAGCGGGCACGGGACCGGTGAACAGTGCGATACTCGGACAGTTCCGACGAGTGGATGACGTGTCAAAAAGGGCACGCGCACCCGGGGGGACGCGGCCGGGACGAGGCAGGGAGGCGCGGCATGGGAGCACTTCGCGACGAGCACCACAACGGGTGGCTGATGCCCTCGGGGAACTACCCCGCCGCGATGTACGACGACGAGTGGGTCGAACAGGAGACGGTGCCGTCCGCCCCGGCGCCCGCGAAGATCGTCTCCCTGCGGCCGACCGGCTTCGAAGCGGCCCGCACGGTCGGCGAGCACATCCGGGCGAGCACCCCGGTGGTCATGGACCTCACCGAGATGGAGGAGGCCGAGGCCAAGCGGATGGTCGACTTCGCCTCGGGGCTGATCTTCGGCACCCAGGGTGGCATCGAGCGGATCGCCCGCCGGGTGTTCCTGCTGACCCCGGCCGACGTCGAGGTCATGGTGATCGACCGCCCGCTCGACGACACCGGGTTCTACAACCAGAGCTGAGCCGGCCAGGATCAGGGCCCCGACCGGGGACGGCAACCGCCGTCCCCGGTTTTTTGCTGCCTCGCGGCCGAGACTCCGAGGCTCACCTGAGTCGGCGATTCCCACTTTGAGACATTCATGTCTCATCCGAGCTACACTTGCCGCATGGCCACTGATCGCGACACCGTCCTCGAAGCCGCCGTCGGCGTGCTCTCCCGCCGCCCGACCGCCCACCTGGACGAGATCGCGCGCGCCGCCGGGATCAGCCGCGCCACGCTGCACCGGCTGTTCCCCGGCCGCGAGGCCCTGATCCGCGAGGTCGGCCTGCTCGGCCTGCAGCGGTTCGCCGCCGCGCTGGACACCGCCGTCGTCGAGGACGGGGACGCCGAGGCGGCCCTGCGCCGCCTGGTGGACGCCGCCGTGCCGGACGCCGCGCTCTGCGCCTTCCTGGCCGGCGAGAACCAGCTCTACGACGACGACCACGTCAACGCCCTCTGGGACGTCCAGATCGACCGGCTGCACGCGCTGTTCCTGCGCGGCCAGCAGCAGGGCGTGTTCCGCATCGAGCTGAGCGCCGCCTGGCTGAGCGAGGCCTTCTTCGACCTGATCGCCGGCGTCGGCTGGGCGATCCAGGACGGCCGGCTGGCCCCGCGCGACGCCGCGTTCTCGATCACCGAGCTGTTCCTCGGCGGCGCCCTGCGGCGCCATGCGGCCCCCAATCCCCCCCAATCCACAGCACGTTCGGCCCGCACAACGGAAACCGATACCCCATGAGTGAGCGAAGCGAACGAATCATCGATAGGTGCGCATTGTGCGAAGCGCCCGCCGAGCGAAGCGAGGTGGACGCATGAGCAGTACCGTCCTGACCAACCAGAGCCCGACCAACCAGAGCCGGCGCT
This sequence comes from Kitasatospora aureofaciens, assembly GCF_019192735.1. GTDB lineage: Bacteria > Actinomycetota > Actinomycetes > Streptomycetales > Streptomycetaceae > Kitasatospora > Kitasatospora aureofaciens_A. The sequence continues at coordinate 69,069 of NZ_JAHTKP010000038.1, read as the reverse complement.
GGACCGGCCTCGCCGTCCTCGTCCTGGCCATCACCCTGGTCGCCGTCGACGCGACCGTCCTCTCCCTCGCCATCCCGTCCATCAGCGAGACCCTGCGCCCCAGCGGCACCCAGTTGCTCTGGATCGGCGACGCCTACTCCTTCGTACTGGCGGGCCTGCTGGTCAGCATGGGCTCGCTGAGCGACCGGATCGGCCGCAAGAAGCTGCTGCTGATCGGCTCCTCCGCGTTCGGCGCCGCCTCGCTGCTCGCCGCCTACGCGCCCGGGCCCGGCTGGCTGATCGTGGCCCGCGCGCTGCTCGGCGTCGCCGGCGCGACGATCATGCCGTCCACCCTGTCGCTGATCCGCAGCCTCTTCCCGGACGACCGGGAGCGGGCCACCGCGATCGGCATCTGGGGCGCCGCGGCGACCGCGGGCGCCGCGCTCGGTCCCGTGGTCGGAGGGGTGCTGCTGGAGCACTTCTGGTGGGGTTCGGTGTTCCTGCTGAACATCCCGGTGCTGCTCCTGCTGCTGGTCTTCGGCGCCTGGCTGCTGCCCGAGTCGAGGGACCCTGAGCCGGGCCGCTGGGACGTGCTGAGCGTCGCGCTGTCGATGGCCGGGGTGATCGGCGTGGTCTACGCGATCAAGGAGGCCGCCGCGCACGGCGTGGCGCGCTGGGACGTGCCGCTCGCGGCCCTCGTGGGCGCGGCGGCGCTGACCGTCTTCGTCCGCCGCCAGCTGCGGCTGGACACCCCGCTACTGGACGTCCGGCTGTTCGGCGACCGCCGGTTCACGGCCGCCGTGCTGGCCTCGCTGATCGCGCTGGTCGGCCTGTCCGGCGTGGTCTTCGTGACCTCGCAGTACCTCCAGCTCGTGCGCGGCTACGAGCCGCTCAGGGCGGGCCTGGCCGAGCTGCCGGCCTTCGTCGGCGCGGTGGTGGGCGGCCTGCTCACCGCCCGGCTGGTCCGGCGCTCCGGCGCCCGGGCGGCGCTGACGTTCTGTCTGCTGGCGATGGGTCTCGGCGTCGGCGTGCTCGGCTGGCTCCAGCAGGACACCACCTACCTGCTGCTGGCCGCCTCGTTCCTGCTGGTCGGGACGGCCGAGGGCGTGGTCTACACGCTCGCCGCCGACCTGGTGCTGAGCGCCGCGCCCGCCGAGAATGCCGGTGCCGCCTCCGCCGTGTCGGAGACGGCGTACGAGCTGGGCACGGCGCTCGGCATCGCGCTGGTCGGCTCGGTGGTCGGTTCGCTGTACGCGAGCGGGCTCGCCGTCCCGGCCGGGACGGCCCCGGCGGCGGCCGCCCGGGCGGGCGAGTCGCTGGGCGGCGCCGTCGAGACGGCGCACGGGCTGTCGCAGTCGCTCGCCGAGCCGCTGCTGGCGAGCGCGAAGGAGTCCTTCGTCCACGGCATGAACGTGGCCGGGGTGCTGGCCGCCGTGCTGCTGATCGGCGCCGCGGCGATGGCCTGGCGCCTGCTCCGGGGCCTGTCCGCCCCGGTCGCCACCACCCCCGTGCAGCAGCCGGCCCCCGAGAAGGTGGACGTACAGAAGGTGGACGCGTAACCCGTCGAACCCGGCCCCGCCGACGCCCCGCGTCGCCGGGGCCGGCGCCGTCCGTCAGTCCCGGATCAGGACGCCTTCCTCCACCGCGGCCAGCGCGGTGCGCAGCAGTTCGCTGATCAGGCGCGCGGTCTGGTCCGGGATCCGCGCGACCAGTCGCGCGTGCGCCGCGGTGACCTTGGTGACGGCCTCCTCGGCGATGCGGATGCCCTCCGGGGTCAGCTTCACGAAGCTGCTCCGCCCGTCCTTCGGGTCCGCCTCGCGCGCCAGGTAGCCGGCCTCGACCAGGCGTTTCACGACGTTACTGGTGCCGCCCGAGGAGAGCAGCAGGGACTGGGACAGGTCGGTCGGCGTGAGCCGGTACGGGTCCCCGATGCGCCTGAGGGTCGCGAGGACGCCGTAGTCGGCCTGGGTGAGGCCCAGGCGTTCCAGCTCTTCCTGGGTGAGGACGTCGAAGGCCGCGGTGAGCAGCGCCGTCCGCTTGCTCAGCTCCAGCGGCAGTCCGGCGATCTCCGGAAGTTCCTTGCGCCAGGCCGTGATGATCTCGTCAACGTGATCATGTTTCACTGGCCGATACCTTTCCTGGTTGCTAGCTTCAGGGTAGTGCCTGAGCACCGCGCCGACGGCGGATCCGGCCGCCCGGCGTCCGGTTTGTGCTCGACTCGGTTCCCACCTGTTACCTCTTGTTACCTCTTGCAACGCGCACCCGGGCTCACCTAGCATCTTCCTCGCCAGAAACCTTTCGCTAAAGCTTTAAAGCGAGACAGTTCCCCGGGAGGATTCATGCAGGTTCGTATCGCCGTCGCCTACCACAGCGGCTACGGCCACACCGCCAAGCAGGCCGAGGCGGTGGCCGCCGGCGCGGGCAAGGTCGCCGACACCGAGGTCTCCCTCGTCTCCGTCGCGGAACTCAACGACGAGCTGTGGGCCACCCTGGCCGAGGCCGACGCCATCGTCTTCGGCTCGCCGACCTACATGGGCGGCAGCAGCGCGGCGTTCCGCACCTTCGTCGAGGCGACCACCACCGTGTGGCAGCAGCAGCAGTGGAAGGACAAGATCGCCGCCGGCTTCACCAACAGCGGCAGCATGTCCGGCGACAAGCTGCACACCCTGGTCAACATGGCCCTGTTCGCCGCCCAGCACGGCATGCTCTGGGTCGGCCTCGCCGAGTTCGCCGGCTGGAACTCCTCGACCGGCACCCCCGAGGACGTCAACCGCCTCGGCGGCTGGCTGGGCGCGATGGCCCAGTCCAACGTCGACGCCTCCCCCGAGGACGCGCCCGGCGACGGCGACCTGCGCACCGCCGAGGTGCTCGGCCGCCGGGTCGCCGAGACGGCCCACGTGCACGCCCTCGGCCGGGCCGCGAAGCGCGACGCCGCCACCGTCTGACGATCCGGCTGGACCTGGGCACGGGGGAGGGCCCAGAACAATGGACATTCACGCAATGGACATTCGCGACCTGCGACACCTCGACGGCCACGCCCAGGCCGACCTGGTGCGCACCGGACAGCTGACACCGCGCGAGCTGGTCGAGGCCGCCATCGCCCGGATCGAGGCCGCCCAGCCCGAGATCAACGCCGTGCCGATCACCTGCTTCGAGCGGGCGATCGACGAGGCCGAGGCCGCCGCCGCCCGGACCGAGGGGAACGGCTCGCCCCTGACCGCCGTTCCGTTCCTGCTCAAGGACCTCGGACCGGGCTGCGCGGGGCTGGAGGCCACCGCGGGTTCGGCGCTGCTCGCCGGGAACGTGCCCCAGCACGACTCCACCCTCGCCCGGCGGTTCCGGGCCGGCGGGCTGCGGATCCTCGGGAAGACCGCCACGGCCGAGTTCGGCGTCCTGCCGACCACCGAGCCCGCGCACTACGGCCCCACCCGCAACCCGCGGGCCCTGGACCGCAGCGCCGGTGGCTCCAGCGGGGGCGCGGCGGCGGCGGTCGCCGCGGGCCTCGTGCCCCTGGCGCACGCGAACGACGCCGGGGGCTCCATCCGCATCCCCGCCTCCTGCTGCGGCGTCTTCGGGCTCAAGCCCACGCGGGCCCGCACCCCGCTCGGCCCCGACGTCGGCGACCTGATGAACGGCCTGGCCGCCGAACACGTCGTCAGCCGCAGCGTGCGCGACAGCGCCGCCGCGCTCGACCTCGTCGCCGGGCCGGCCACCGGCGACCCGTACTGGGCCCCGCCGGTCGACGGGACGTTCCTGGACGCGGTCCTCGCGCCCGCCGAGCGCCCGCTCCGGATCGCGTTCACCACCCGCACCGGGATGACCGACCTCGCGCCCGAGTGCGTCCGGGCCGTCACCGAGGCGGCGCGGCTGTGCGCCGAACTCGGCCACGAGGTGGTCGAGGACGCGCCCGCGATCGGCATCGCCGACGTGGCCGCCGAGTTCCTCACCGTCTGGGCCGCCGGCGTGTCCTCGGCCGTCACCGCCCAGGCCTTCGTCGCGGGCCGCAAACCCGACCCCGGGCTCCTGGAGCCGCTCACCTGGTGGCTGTACGAGCAGGGCCAAGTGATCAGCGCCGCCGAGTACCTGCTCACCATCACGCGCCTGCAGCGCGCCGCGCGGAGTCTGGCGGCCTTCCACGACCGCCACGACGTCCTGCTCTCCGCGGTGACCGCCGAGCCGGCACCTGTGCTCGGCACGTTCCACCTCGGCAGCACCCAGCAGCAGCTGGACCGGGCCATGGCCTTCGCCTACGAGACGCCGCTCGCCAATCTGAGCGGCCAGCCCGCCATGTCCGTCCCGCTGCACACGACCGCCGACGGGATCCCCGTCGGCGTGCAGTTCACCGGGCGCTTCGGCGAGGAGCGGACGCTCCTCTCGCTCGCGGCTCAGCTCGAAGCCGCCCGGCCCTGGGCCTGACGGCGCCCGTCCGGCCGTTGGCGCAGTCGTCAACGGCCCGGCCGCGCCTGCCCGTTCGCTTCCTCCTTCAGCGTTCCTCTTCCACCGTTCCTCTTCCTGCGTTCCTCTTCCACGCACGGCACACAACAAGGGGTGCACCATGTTCAACACCACGACCGACGCGAACCTCGAAGGCAACCCGATCGACGACGTCATCGGCGGCTCGATCAAGTACGCGGCGCTGACCAGCGCGGCCAAGCTCGGCATCTTCCGGGTGCTGGAGGAGGGGCCGAAGAGCCTCGCCGACCTGGCCACCGCGATCGGCGCGAGCGAGGCGGGCACCCAGGCCGTCGCCGACGTCGTGGCGGTGCTCGGCTGGCTGGAGCACACGGACGGCGTCTACGCCAACGGCCCGCTCGCGAAGCGCTGGCTCGACTCCGGCAGCGAGTTCGACTTCACCCCGGCGCTGCTGTGGGCCTACGAGCTCATCAACGTCCTGTGGGACCTGCCCCAGGCCGTGCGCGACGGCAAGCCGGCCCAGTCCCTGTGGGAGCGCTGGGCCGACAAGCCCGAGGCCGGCCGCGACTTCTCGCAGTACATGAAGGTCAAGTCGCGCCTGACCGTCCCGTCGATCGTGGACGCCGTCCCGGTGCCCGAGGGCGCCGAGCGACTGCTCGACCTCGGCGGCTCGCACGGCCTGCACTCCTCGGCCTTCTGCCACCGCTACCCCGAGCTGACCGCCACCATCCTCGACCTGCCCGAGGCGCTGGCCGGCACCCCGGCCGCCATCGAGGCCGAGGGCCTCACCGACCGGATCGAGCTGCGCCGCGGCAGCTTCCTCACCGACGACCTCGGCGAGGGCTACGACCTGATCCTGCTGTTCGAGATCGTCCACAACCACCCCGACGCCACCAACCGCGACCTGATCGCCCGGGCCGCCAAGGCGCTGCGCCCCGGCGGCCGGATCGTCATCCTGGAGGACGTCCGCGGCGCCGAACTCGACGCCCACAACACCGCGTTCAGCCTGGCGATGTACGCCTGCTCGGGCGACCGCACCTACAGCCTGCCGGAGATCACCTCCTGGCTCGACGGCGCCGGCCTGGCGTCCGTGGAGACCATCAAGCTGCCGTCGTCCGTGTCGCTCGTCATCGGTACCAAGTAGTACGGCGCCCGGATGACCCAGGGGGACGAACGCGTCATGCAGATCGGCACAGCGGGGAGAACGAGCACGCTCTGGCACGACGCCGTGGACCTGGCGACCGAGGTCTACGCGAAGCAGTACGGGGCCCAGGTCCGGCCGTCGCCCGAGTCCTTCATCGTCGCGCAGACCGACGACGGCTCCGGGCCGGAGGTGGTGGCCTGCGCCGGTCTGACCTTCGGTGCCGACGAACCGCTCTTCTCGGAGCGGTACCTGGCCGGGAGCCTCGAAGAGCACATCGAGCGGGCCGTCGGGGTGGCGGTCGACCGCAGCAGCGTGGTGGAGGTCGGGTCGCTCGCGACCCGCGAGCGCGCCGTCGGCCTTGAGGTCATCCGGGCCACCCCGATCATCGCCTGGTGCCTGGGGATGCGGCTCATCCTGTGCACCGCGACCAAACCGCTGATCAAACGTCTGGAGCAGACCGGGATCGGGTTCGTCCCGCTCGGGCCGGCCGACCCGGACAGGCTCGGCTCCGCGGAGGAGGTCGAGCGCTGGGGCAGCTACTACGAGCAGGAGCCCGAGGTCGGGGTGATCCCGCTCAACGCCCTGGAGCGCCTCTTCACGGAGGCCACCGGGCGCTACGCGATGACCGGGGTGGCGTTCACCCTCAACTCCGACCGGAAGGTGGCGAATCATGCAGGTCCTTGAGGACGTCCTGCGGCGTCTCGGGGAGACGGACCGGCCCCTGGTGGAGGTCCTCGACGAGACCACCGCGGCGGCCCGGGTGCTGTCCTACCGGGACGTCACCAGGGCGGCGCAGGCCCTCGTCGAGCAGCTCGTCGAGCAGATGGGCGACGGCGGCCGGCCGCGCAAGGTCGGTGTCCTGTGCGGCAACACCCCCGAGTTCGTGGTCGCCGACCTGGCCCTGCTGGCGGCCCGCATCGTCGAGGTGCCGGTCCCGCTGGCGTTCTCGGCCGAGCAGGCGGCCGGGCTGCTGGAGGACGTCGACGTCTGCCTCGTCGACGAGCTGGGCGAGCGGCGGCTGGCCGAGTGGGGGCGCGCCAACGTCCTGCCCGGGCACTGCCGCACGGTGGCCGTGTCCTTCGACCGCCTCGCCGGGACGGACGCCGGCCCCCTGCGGATCGGCGCGGCCGCCGACGACTGGGAGTGCAAGGTCATCCACACGTCCGGGACGACCTCCCGGCCCAAGGGCGTGCGGATCCGGGCCCACGCGGTCAACTCCCTGCTGGAGTCGCTGCTTTCGGTGATGCCCGAGCGCGCCTTCGCCCGCTACCTCTCGGTGGTGCCGTTCAGCCTGCTGATCGAGCAGGTCACCGGCCTGTACATGGTGCTGCTGCACGAGGGCACGCTGGTCCAACTCCCGGCTGCCATGCCGCTGGTGGGCACGGACGCGAAGGCGGTGGCCGCGGTCATGCCGTTCGTCCGCGCCGCCCGGCCGACCGCGCTGGTGGCCACGCCGGCGCTGGTCGACGAGTTCGCGGCGGCGGCCGAGGCGGCCGACGAGGGGACGGCCGCCCGGGAGGTCTTCGGCACCGAGGCGGCCCCGCTGATCTGCTGCGGCGGCGCCCCCGTGCACCCGAACGTGCTCCGGCGGCTGGAGGCGCTCGGCCTGCCGGTCCACGAGGGCTACGGGCTGTCCGAGAACAGCTCGGTCGTCAGCTGGAACACGCCCGGCGCCCGCCGCATCGGCACCGTCGGCCGGCCGCTGCCGCACGTCCGCGTGCGCATCGCCGACGACGGCGAGCTGCTGGTCAACAGCACGTCCCTGTTCGCGGGTTACACCCGCAACGACCCCTCCAGCCTGGCGCTGGACGCGGACGGCTGGCTGCTCACCGGCGACCTCGCCCGGATCGACGAGGACGGGTACATCCACATCACCGGCCGCAAGAAGAACGTCATCATCACCGGCACGGGCCGCAACGTCGCCCCGGAGTGGGTCGAGGCCCAGTACGCCCAGCTGCCCTTCGTCAACGCGGTCGCCGTCGTCGGGGACGGACTGGTCGCGCTCCGGGGGCTGTTCCTGGTGCGGCCCGGCACCGACCCGGAGGCGGCCCTGGCGGAGATCACCGCGTACGGGCGCGAGCACCTGTCCGAGGTGGAACGCGTCGCGGACCCGGTCGTCCTGGTCTCCTCGGAGGAGGTCTACCGGCGGTTCTTCACCGTGACCGGCCGCCCGGTGCGCGCGGCCGTGCTCCAAGCCATCGCCGACGGAAGCATCGGCAGCAACTGACTCGGTACCAGCTGATCCGGCACGACCTGACGGCACCACCTGATTCGGCACGACCTGACTCGGCACGACCTGACTCGGCAACGACTGACGGGGAACACCATGGCACCTTTCACGACGACTCCGTACGGCTCCGGCGACGGCCTCCTGATCACGCCCGGGGACGAGCACACGCTGGCCGGGCTCGACCCGGCGCAGGTGATCGGGCTCCTGGCCGGCGCGGGCTTCCTGCTCTTCCGCGGCTTCTCGCCCGACCTCCCGCAGTTCTCGCAGTTCGTCAAGGCGCACTCCAGCCGGATCACCCTGGACCCGGCGCGCTCCTTCCACGGCGGCGAGGTGGCCCAGAAGGTGGACGCCGGCACCGCGGCGGTCGGCCTCCACCTGGAGAACGGCAACAGCCCGTTCGGCCCCGACCTCACCTGGTTCTTCTGCGAGAAGGCCGCCGCCCAGGGCTCGCAGACCACCGTCTGCGACGGCTACCGGGTCTGGGACGCGGCGAGCCCGGAGGCACGCGAGCAGTTCGGCCAGGACATCGTTTACAGCCGCCGGGTCGAGGAGGACAAGTGGAAGGCCTTCGTCTTCCACCACCTCGCCGGCCGCAAGGAGCCGAAGGACATCACCTTCGACGACATGCGCGCGCTGGTGGCCGGCAAGGAGGACTCCACCACGATCACCCTGAACCCGGACGGCTCGATGGCCTACGCGTTCCGCACCCCGGCCGCCCGCACCACCCTGTTCGGCGAGCGGCTCTCCTGGGCGAACAGCATCTTCGGCCCCTCGTACAACTACGAGGCCCCCCGGATCACCTTCGCCCAGGACGGCGAGGAGCTGCCGACGGCCCTGCTCGACGAGATGCGCACGCTCACCGAGAAGATCACCGAGGACCTCGCGTGGGAGGACGGTGACGTCGCGCTGATCGACAACACCCGGGTCATGCACGGCCGCCGGGCGATCCTCGACACCGACCGCACCATCTACAACGCCCAGAGCTACCTCGCCGAGGCCCTGCTGCCCGCCGGACCCGCGCGGTGAACGCCATCGCTCCCGCGCCCGGCACGACCCTCCCCGACCCCCGGGTCCAGCAGGTGGTCGACCGGCTGACCGATCAGGCCGGGGAGCGCGATCCGGACGTCATGAAGCGGGCGTTCGCCGCCGTGGCCGACTGGGCCGAACCGCCCTCCCCCGAGCAGGCGGCGGAGCTGTGCGAAGAGGCCTCGCTACCCGTCGACCCCCAGGTCGGCACCTACCTCTACCAGATGGTCCGGGCCCTGCGCCCGTCCCTGGTGGTGGAGTTCGGCACCTCCTTCGGCATCTCCACGCTCTACCTCGCGGCCGGGCTGCGCGACAACGGCACCGGCCGGGTGATCGGCTCCGAGTTCCAGCCCGGCAAGGCGCGCCGGGCCCTCGGCCACCTGGCCGAGGCCGGGCTGGACCACGTCGCCGAGATCCGCGTCGGCGACGCGCGCACCGAGCTGAACGACCTGCCGGGCCCGATCGACCTGCTGCTGCTGGACGGCTGGAAGGAGCTCTACCTGCCCGTCCTCCAGCAGCTGGAGCCCCACCTGCGGGACGGCGCGCTGGTCGTCTCCGACAACCTGCCGATGCTGCCGACGGAGTTCCTGGCCCACGTCCGCGGGCCCGGCTACGTCTCGCAGGAACTCGCCCTGGGCGAGGGCATCGAGGTGTCGGTGCGCCTGGCGCCCTGACCGCAGCGCCCTCACCGGAGCGTCCCGATCGGAGCGCCTGTTCGGAGCGCCCCACCCGTCGGCACGGCCGACCGCACGAACGCCGGCCGGCAGGCGTCCAACCCCCGAGACGCGTCTGCCGGCCGGTCCCGCACCACCATGGAACCCGCCATGGGAAACACAGCACAGGAGGAACCAGCCCATGTCCCCGCTCCCCGACCGCCGTACGCTGCTGCGCGCCGGACTGGCTACGGCGGTGCCCGTCGCCGTGGCCGCGCACGCTGCCGCACCGGCAGCAGCCGAACCGTTCGCCCTGCGGGACGAGGACGTGGCCCGCTGGATCACGGCCTACCTGACGGCCTGGCAGAACAAGGACGCCGACGCCGCCATGGCGCTCTTCACCCCCGACGCCGTCTACCAGGCCGTCCCCGGGGTCGCGCAGCAGACCTTCCAGGGCCGCGCCGCGATCGGCGACTACTGGCGGAGCGTCACCGCCGCCCAGTCGGACCTGTCCGCCCGCTACGGCCGGCCCCTCGTCCAGGGCAACCGGGCGGTCGTCGAGCTGTGGGTGCAGCTCCAGGTGCCGGGCGACGGCGGGACCCGGCAGTGGATCACGCTGATCGAGACCAACGTCCTGCACTTCGAGGCGCCCGGGCTCTGCTCGCGCAACGTCGAGTACTGGAACCTCCAGAGCGGGAAGATCGACCCGCCCGCCGGCTGGGGACGCTGATGAACCGTCTGCTCCTGCGCGACGGCCACGTCCTCACCATGGACCCGCTCCTGGGGGACCTGCCGTGCGCCGACATCCTGGTCGAGGACGGGCGGATCGCGGCAGTGGGCCCGTCCCTCGTCGCCGGCGACGCCGAGGTCGTCGACGCCGCCGGGTGCATCGTGCTGCCGGGATTCATCGACACCCACCGCCACATGTGGCAGGCGGTCCTGCGCGGCCACGGTGCCGACCAGACCCTCGGCGAGTACTTCACGGTCGTCCTCGGCACCCTGGGCCCGCTGCTGACCCCGCACGACCTGTACCTCGGCAACCTGCTGAGCGCCCTGAGCGCCCTGGACGCGGGCATCACCACCGTCCAGGACATCTCCAACGTCGGCAAGCCCACCCAGGACCACTCCGACGCCGTGGTCGCCGGGCTCGTCGACGCCGGGATCAGGGCCCGGCACTCCTACGGACGGGGCACCGAGGCCGACCTGCGGCGCCTGCGCGGCCAGTTCGGCGGCGACGGCTCGCTCGTGACGCTCGGCCTGAACGCCGAGCCCTCGGGCGACCACAGCACCCGCCGCGACTGGGCGCTCGCCGCCGACCTCGACCTCCCGATCGCCCTGCACGCCCGCGGCTACGGCACCGTCGACCGCCTGCACCGCCTCACCGGCCTGCACCACGGCACCGTCTACATCCACGGGAACGGGCTCGGCGGCTACGACCTCGACCTCATCGCCCGCAGCGGCGGCGCCCTGTCCGTCGCGCCCGCCATCGAGATGACGATGGGCCACGGCCTGCCGCCGTTCCGCGAGGCCCGGGCGGCCGGGGTGAAGACCTCGCTCAGCACCGATGTGGAGGTCGCCGCCGCGGCCGACATGTTCACCCAGATGCGGGCGGCCTTCCAGACCGCCCGCTACGCCGCCCTGCACCAGGGGGGCTCCGAGCGGGACCTGCCCACCTGCCGGCAGATCCTGGAGTACGCGACGATCGGCGGGGCCAGGGCGCTGGGCCTGGACGGCTACATCGGAAGCGTCACCCCCGGAAAGTCGGCGGACCTGGTCGTCCTGCGCGCCGACCGGCCCGGCGTCGTGCCGGTGTACGACGCGGCGCGCACGGTCGTCTCCGCGATGGACCGCGGGGACGTCGACTCGGTCCTGGTGGCGGGCACCTTCCGCAAGCGGGCGGGCCGGCTGACCCACGGCTCCCTGGCGTCCGTCCTGGAGCAGGCCGACGCGGTCCGCGACCGGCTGCGCCGGGAGTGTCTGAAAGGCCGCCGCTGACGCTGTTCCGCCGTCAGGCCGTCCCGAACGGCAGTTCCAGTTCGGCCCAGACCACCTTGCCGTCCCTGGTCAGCCGGCTGCCCCAGCGCTGGGCCAGCTCGCTGACCAGGAACATGCCGCGCCCGCCCTCGTCCTGCTCGGCGAACGGGCGCAGCTGCGGCGTCTGGCCGCCCGCGTCGGAGACCTCGACGGTGAGCACGCGGTCGCGGAACAGCCGCAGCCGCCGCGGGGCCTCGGCGTGCAGGAGGGCGTTCGTGACCAGCTCGCTGACCAGCAGTTCGGCGTAGTCGGCGAGCGCGGTCAGGCCCCAGCGCTCCAGCGTCGCGCGGGTGAAGCGGCGGGCCTTGCCGGGCAGCCGGCCGCCGCCGGTGAGCGGGAGCGTGGCGACCCGGTCGGCGGGCAGCGGGAGCACCCGGGCCATGATCATCGCGATGTCGTCGTCGGTGCCGTCGGTGACGAGGGCGGCGAGGACGGCGTCGCAGCTCTCCTCCAGCGTGCGGCCGGGCCCGGCGATGGTGCGGGCGAGCACGTCGATGCCGTCGTCGATGTCCTGGCCGCGCCGCTCGACCAGGCCGTCGGTGTAGAGGGCGACCATGCCGCCCTCGGGGAGGGCGAACTCGGTCGACTCGAAGGCCACCCCGCCGACGCCGAGCGGCACGCCGGGCGGCACCTCGATCCTGCGGGCGAGGCCGTCGGTGCCGACCCAGACCGGCGGCAGGTGGCCGGCCGAGGCGAGCTGGACGGTGTGCTCCAGCGGGTCGTAGACGGCGCAGATGCAGGTGGCGAACTGGCCCTCGCCGATGCCGGAGGCGGTCTCGTCCAGCCGGGTGAGGACCTGCTCGGGCGGCATGTCGAGGGTGGCCAGGGTGCGGGCGACGGTGCGCAGCTGGCCCATCGTGGCGGCGGCCCGGATGCCGTGGCCCATCACGTCGCCGACCACCAGGGCGACCCGGCCGCAGGACAGCGGCACGACGTCGAACCAGTCGCCGCCGACCTCGCTGACCACGCTGCTGGGCAGGTAGCGGTAGGCGATCTCCAGGCCGAGCGTGCGGTGGATCTCCTGCGGCAGCAGGCTGCGCTGGAGGGTGAGCGCCGTCTCGCGCTCGCGCCGGTAGAGCCGGGCGTTGTCGAGCGCCAGCGCGGTGCGGGCGACGAGCTCCTCGGCGAGGGCGACGTCGGCGTCGGTGAACGGCTCGGGGTTGCGCATGCGGATGAACTCGGAGCCGCCGAGGACCATGCCGCGGGCCGAGATCGGCACCATCAGGTACGAGTGGATGCCCGCCGCCATGCCGGGGCCAACCCGGTCCTCGCTGGCGACCAGGCCGCGCAGCACCTCGGTGTCCACGTGAGCGCGCACCAGCGGGCGGCCGCTGCGAAGGCACTGGGTGTAGCTGCGGTCGGGGGCGTACTCGGAGGTCTCGCCGACGGTGTCGACGGCGTGCGCGAGGCCGGACTCGTAGGACTCGCCGACGGCGACGGCGCGCAGCGTTATCGGGCGGTCGAGCGGGATCGTGGTGGGCTCGGCGCCGCGCAGCACCGGCTCCAGCAGGTCGACGGTGGCGAAGTCGGCGAACCGGGGGACGACGGCCTCGATCAGCTCCTCGGCGGTGCGCTGGAGGTCGAGGGTGGTGCCGATCCTGGCGGTGGCCTCGGCGATGGTGGCGAGACGTTCCTGCGCGCGGGCGGCGCGGGCCTCGGCCTGGGAGCGCTCGGTGACGTCGATGATCGAGGAGGCGACGCCGAAGACCCGGCCGGTGGAGTCCTCCAGCCGGAAGTAGGAGGCGGACCAGGTCCGGTCGCGCCGGGGGTCGCCGGGGACCCGGCCGTGCGAGCGGCCGTCCACCACGGGCTTGCCGGTCCTGAGCACCTGTCTCATGATCTGCTCGATCTCGGCGGTGTTGATGCCGGGCAGCACGGCCGATATCCGGCGGCCGAGGTGCGCGGCGACCGGGACGCCGTTCATCCGGGCGAGTGCCTCGTTGATCCGGACGAAGCGCAGCTGGGTGTCGTACACGGCCATGCCGATCGGGGAGCGGCCGAAGATGCCGTCGAGGACGGCCAGGTCGGCCTCGACCTCGTGGAGGGCGCGGGTGTCGGAGGCGGTCGCGAGCAGCAGGAGGGTGCCGGCCGGGCCGGCGATCGGGTAGGTGCGGAACTCCAGGTCGACCTTGTGGCCGTCGCGGTGACGGACCGGAAAGACGAAGGAGGTGCCGGACCCGTCCATGATCCGCTGGAAGATCGCGAGCACCTCGGCGCGGTCGGTGTCGTCGGTGAGCAGCCGGGCGGCGTAGCTGCCGACTGCCTCCTCGGCGGTGTAGCCGAGCAGGGCCTCGGCGTCCTCGCTCCAGTGCAGGATCAGGCCGTCGCCCTGGAGCAGGGCCGTGGCGAGCGGGACCAGCCGGTGGCCCTCGGGACGTGCGGGGGTGCCGCCAGGTGCGGGGCCGGCGGCGTCGGTCGCGTCCCACTCGTTTCCGTGCATGATCAGGCAGCACCCCGGTTCGACTCGTGCCCGGCCGGGTGGGCCTCGCGGTCCGTGCCGGCCGGGTTTCTTCTCCAGACTGCACGGACATCGGCCGCCCGGCGACCCTGTGATCGGGGGCCGTCCGGGCGCTCCGGGTGCACGGGCGTCATGGGCGTACCGGGCGCAGCGTACTCTCCAGAAGGCCCGCCCACTGCCGGATCACTCCGGATCGTCGGGCGCTGTCGTCGGTGAGCAGGTTGGCCAGTCCCAGCCCGCGGGCGAGGTCCAGGGTGGCCTGCACCGATTCGCGCACGCCGGGGCGGGTCTGGTCGGCGTCCAGGAACTCGACGGCGGCCCGGTGGGCCTCGCGGCCGACGTGGCCCTCCAGGGCGATGATCCGCTCGCGCAGCGGCTCCTCGGTGGCGGCGGCCGTCCACAGGTGGAGGGCGGCGCGGAACAGCGGGCCGGTGTAGAGGCGGACGATCATGTCGACGACGGCCCGGGTGCGGTCCGGGCCGGCGGCCGGCAGCTCGTCCGCGTGGGCGCGGACGGCGGCCAGCCGCTCGGCGGTGACGCGCTCGACGGCCGCGGTGAACAGGTCCTCGCGGGTCGGGAAGTGGTGCTGGGCGGCGCCGCGGGACACCCCGGCGCGTTCGGCGACCACGGCGACGGTGGAGCCGTTCCAGCCGCGTTCGGCCAGGCAGTCCACGGCCGCCGCGAGCAGCCGGGCCCGGGTGGCGCGGCTGCGGTCCTGCTGCGGGGTGCGGGCGGCGGGGTGGCGGGTCATCGCTGCTGGTGGTTCCTGTTCCGGTGGGGGCGCGGCGGGTCGATCCTCACAGACGGGGGCCGGCCCGTGGTCAGCGGGTGGCGGCCTCGCGGGCGCGCAGTTCGCGGCGGAGGATCTTGCCGGCCGCGGACTTGGGGACGGACTCGACGAACTCCACCGCGCGGACCTTCTTGTACGGGGCGACCTGGCCGGCCACGAAGGCGCTGACCTCCTCGGCGCTGATCCGGCTGCCGGGGATGCGGACCACGAAGGCCTTGGGGCACTCGGTGCCCTCGGCGTCCGGCACGCCGATCACGGCGGCGTCGGCGATCTGCGGGTGGGTGAGCAGGACGGCCTCCAGCTCGGCGGGGGCCACCTGGTAGCCCTTGTACTTGATCAGCTCCTTGACCCGGTCGACGATGTGCAGGTAGCCGCGGTCGTCGACGTAGCCGATGTCGCCGGTGTGCAGCCAGCCCTCGTCGTCGATCATGGCGGTGGTGTCGGAGGGGCGGCCGAAGTAGCCCTTCATCACCTGCGGGCCGCGGATCAGCAGTTCGCCGGGCTCGCCGGCCCCGAGGTCGGTGCCGGTGCCGTCCAGGGCGGCGACCCGCAGCTCGGTGGAGGGCAGCATCCGGCCGACCGCGCCGGGGGCGGGGTCGGGGTCCAGCGGGGAGATCACGTGGGAGACCGGGGACAGCTCGGTCATGCCGTAGCCCTGGAGGAGGTGCGGGAGGCCGAGGCGGCGGGCGCAGGCGGCGGCGAGTTCGGGGTCGAGCGGCGCGGCGGCGCACAGCAGGTACTCGACGGAGGACAGGTCGAAGCGGTCCACCACCGGGTGCTTGGCGAGGGCGAGGGCGATCGGCGGGGCCACGATCAGCGCCTGGACCTGCTGCTCCTCGATGGTGCGGCAGAACTGCTCCAGGTCGAAGCGCGGCAGCACGACCACGGTGGCGCCGCAGCGCAGCGGCTGGTTGAGCAGCGCGGCGAGGCCGTAGATGTGGAAGAACGGCAGGACGGCGAGCACGCGTTCGCCCACGGCGGGCCGGTAGAGGGCGTCGCACTGGGCGAGGTTGGTGGCGATCGAGCGGTGGGTGAGCATCACGCCCTTGGGCAGGCCGGTGGTGCCGCTGGAGTACGGCAGGACGGCGATGTCCTCGCCGGGGTCGATGGCGACCTCGGGCACCGGCCCGGTGGCGGCGAGCAGGTCGGCGAGCGAGCGGTGGCCCTCGGCGCCGTCCAGCACGACGATCCCGGCCAGTGGGCGGCCCTGGGCGGCGAGCAGCTCGGCGGCCTGCTCGGCGGTGGGCAGGAACGGGGAGACGGTGATCAGCCAGCGGGCGCCGCTGTCGCCGAGCTGGCCGGTGAGCTCGCCGGGGGTGGCGAGGGAGGAGACGGTGGTGACGGTGGCGCCGGCCCGGGTGGCGCCGTAGAAGGCCATCGGGTAGCCGATCGTGTTGGGGCTGAACAGGGCCACCACGTCGCCCTTGCGCACCCCCGCCTCGGCCAGTCCGGCGGCGACCCGGCGGACGGCCCCGGCGAGCCGCGCGTAGCTCACGGTCTCCCCGGTGACGCCGTCGACGAGGGCCGCCCGGTCGCCGTACTGCTCGGCGGCGCCGAGCACCGCGTCATGGATCGGCAGGTCCACCGCCGGCACGTCGGGGAAGTCGCTGTGGAACACCAAGGTAAGCCTCCACTAAGGTAGTTGACGCAGAATCGGGGGCCGGCGACGGGTCTCCGGGGGCGGCCGGCCGGGGGCGCGTTCAGGAGCATACGGACAGCGGAGGGACGCTGCGCCATTGTGAGGAACGACGGCCGGAGCTCGCGTGGCACAGTTGCCGCCGGGGGGCGCCCGACGGACGGTGTGCACCACGGCCGCCCGCCCCTGGGAGCGGCCCCCGAGCCTGGAGCACCCCACCGTGAGAACCGCCTCCCGTCCCCTGCCGTCCGGCCGCCGTCTGCTCGCCGCCTCCACCGCCGCCGTCGCGCTCACCCTCGGCGCGGCCCCGGTCGCACTGGCCGCGCCCGGCGACAACGGTGACGTCAAGATCCACGAGAGCACTACGCCGGTCACCGACCAGAGGGACGAACCCAAGGTCTGCAAGTTCTATCTGGACGCCTTCAACTTCGACACCATCCAGCTGGTGTCCTGGACCATCGAGCAGCAGCCGCCCACCGGCACCGCGCAGGTGCTGTCCGGGACGATCACGATCGTCGGCGGCACCGGGCACACCGGCAACTTCAACCTGCCGGACGGGCACTACAAGCTCGACTGGACGTTCGTGGGCGAGAACGGGTCGGCCAAGCACAAGGTCTTCGACGTGCAGTGCGCCTCGTCGTCGCCCTCACCGTCCCCGTCGCCGTCCCCGTCATCGTCACCCTCGCCGTCATCGTCGCCCTCGCCCTCGCACTCGCACTCGCACTCGCACTCGCCTGGCACGTCGCCCAGCGCCTCGCCGAAGCCCAGCGGCGGGCCGACCGGAGGGGTCGAGACCGGTGGCGGCGGCACCTCCGGGACGAGCCCCGCCGAGGTGCTCGGCGGCGCGGCCCTGCTGACCGGTGCGGCCGGGCTCGGGATCCGCGCGCTGCGCCGTCGTCCCGGGCGCAATGCCGAATCCTGACCGCCTGCTCCGCGCCCGGCGCGGCGGCCCCGGCCCGTTGACGGCCGGGGCCGTCGCCGTGGCGCTGGCAGCGGGCGGCATCTGGCTGTTACGCGACGGCACCGCGGACGGCGCCGGCCCGCCGCTGCCTCCGCCTTCCGTGCCCACGAGCGCACTTCGGAGCCCCTCCGCAAGTGCGTCGCCCACCCGGCCGGCTCCCGCCGTACCGCCGCTGCCCGCCTCGGTGCCGACCAGGATCCGAATCCCCGCGATCAAGGTCGACGCCCCGATGGTGGGCCTCGGGCTGGGCACCTCCCGGCAGTTGGCCACCCCGCCGATGGAGCAGCGCAACCTGGCCGGCTGGTACCGGGACGGCCCGGCGCCCGGGGCCGCCGGCAACGCGATCACCATCGGGCACGCCGACAACCGCAGCGGGCCGGCCGTGTTCTACCGGCTCGGACTGCTGCGCCCGGGCAACACCGTCGAGGTGACCCGCAAGGACCGGCGCACCGCCGTGTTCACCGTGGACTCCGTCCGGGTGTTCCTGAAGAAGGACTTCCCGGACGCCCTGGTGTACGGCGCCACCGACCAGGCCGAGCTGCGGGTGATCACCTGCGGCGGCCGGTTCGACAAGCACACCGGGTACGAGTCCAACACCGTGGTGTTCGCACACCTGTCGGCCGTCCGGTGACTCGGGCCGTCCGGTGACTCAGTACGACTTCGGCAGGCCGAGGGTGTGCTGGGCAACGTAGTTGAGCACCATCTCCCGGCTGACCGGGGCGACCCGGCCCACCCGGGTGGCGGCCAGCAGCGCGCCCAGCCCGTACTCCTGGGTGAGGCCGTTGCCGCCGAGCGTCTGCACCGCCTGGTCGACGGTGCGGGCGGCGGCCTCACCGGCGGCGTACTTGGCCATGTTGGCGGCCTCGCCGGCGGCGAGGTCCTCGCCCGCGTCGTAGAGCAGCCCGGCCTTCTGGGTCATCAGCCGGGCCAGCTCGATCTCCACCGCGCACTGGGCGAGCGGGTGGGCCAGGCCCTGGTGGGCGCCGATCGGGGTGGACCACACCGTACGCGTCCTCGCGTACTCGACGGCCTTGCCGAGGGCCTGGCGGGCGAGACCGAGGGAGAACGCGGCGGTGAGGATGCGCTCGGGGTTGAGGCCGGCGAACAGCTGGAGCAGGCCCGCGTTCTCGTCGCCGATCAGGGCGTCGGCGGGCAGCCTGACGTCGTCCAGGAAGACCTGGAACTGCTTCTCGGGGGCGACGAGTTCCATCGGGATGGCCCGGTACTCGAAGCCGGGGGTGTCGCGCGGGACGACGAACAGGCAGGGCTTCAGCTTGCCGGTGCGGCCCCCTCCGGTGTCCGCAGTCTCGGTGCGGGCGACGAACAGCACGGCGTCGGAGTGGTCGATGCCGGAGACGAACACCTTGCGGCCGGTGAGCAGCCAGTCCTCGCCGTCCCGGCGCGCGACGGTGGAGATCCGGTGCGAGTTGGAGCCGGCGTCCGGCTCGGTGATGCCGAAGGCCATCTTCCGGCTGCCGTCCGCCAGTCCGGGCAGCCAGCGCCGCTTCTGCTCCTCGGTGCCGTAGCGGGCGATGACCGTGCCGCAGATCGCCGGGGAGACAATGAGCAGGAGCAACGGGCAGCCGGCGGTGCCCAGTTCCTCCAGGACGATGGCGAGGTCGGTGATGCCGCCGCCCCCGCCGCCGTACTCGGCGGGCAGGTTGACGCCGAGGTAGCCGGCCTTGCCGGCGTCGGCCCAGAGCTCCTCGGCGGGCTCGCCGGCCCGGGCCTTGGCGAGGTAGTAGGCGGAGCCGTAGCGACGGCCCAGGTCGCCGACGGCCTGGCGCAGGGCCCGGCGTTCGGGGGTTTCGAGGAGCTGACTGCCGATGGTGGACATGCGGGGGTCCTTCCGCAGGCTGGAATCAGGCTGTTATGAGCTGGACCACGGCGAGCAGGGTGCCGAGCTCGACCTGCTGGCCGGGGGTGGCGCGGAGTTCGACGAGGGTGCCGTCGGCGGGGGCGGTGACGCGGTGCTCCATCTTCATCGCCTCCAGGAAGAGGAGCGGCTGGCCGGCGGTGACGGTGTCGCCGACGGCGGCGGCGGTGCGGATGACGGTGCCGGGCATCGGGGCGAGCAGAGCGCCCGGGTCGGTGTGCGCGGTGGGGTCGGGGAAGCGGGGGACGGCGGTGAGCGCGGTGGCGCCGTCCGGGGTGTCGACGTACACCCGGTCGCCGTAGCGGGCGACGCGGTAGGTGCGTCGGATCGTTCCCTCGCCCAGGGTGACGTGGCCGGGTGCGGCGTCGATCAGGGCCGTTTCCGGGTGGTCCTCGGCCTGCAGGCCGTCCCGGGTGAGGCGGTAGCGGATCTCCAACTCGCTGCCGTCGTCGGTGCGGTAGCGCTTCACCTGCGGCTGGGACGGCAGGTTGCGCCAGCCGGAGGGCAGCGGGGTGCGGCGGGCTGCGGCGTCGGCGAGGGCGGCGGCCAGGGCGGCGCGGGCGGTGCCCTTGCCGTCCGGGGCTGTGAGGTCGGCGGCGTGCTCGGCCAGGAAGCCGGTGTGCAGCCGCTCGGCCAGGAAGGCCGGGTGCCGCAGCGAGCGGACCAGCAACTCCCGGTTGGTGGCCGGGCCGTGGAGGCCGGCGCGGGCGAGCGCGCCGGCCAGGCGGCGGGCGGCGGCCGGGCGGGTCGGGGCCCAGGCGATCACCTTGGCGAGCATCGCGTCGTAGTGCGGAGTGATCTCGCTGCCGGATTCGACGCCGGAGTCGAGCCTGAGGCCCCGTCCGGTGAACTCCTCGTGCTGGACGGTGAGTTCGATGTGGTGCAGGGTACCGGTGGCGGGCTGCCAGTCCTTCGCCGGGTCCTCGGCGTAGAGCCGGGCCTCGATCGCGCAGCCGGTCGTCGGCGGGGGCTCTGCGGGCAGCTTCTCGCCCTCGGCGACGGCGAGTTGGAGAGCGACCAGGTCGAGACCGGTGACGGCCTCGGTCACCGGGTGCTCGACCTGGAGGCGGGTGTTCATCTCCAGGAAGAAGAACCGGCCGTCCTCGGCGAGCAGGAACTCGGCGGTGCCGGCGCCGACATAGCGGATCGCCCGGGCGGCGGTGACGGCGGCCTCGTGCAGCGCGGCGCGCACCTCGTCCGGGAGGCCGGGTGCCGGGGCCTCCTCGATCACCTTCTGGTGGCGCCGCTGCAGCGAGCAGTCGCGGTCGCCGACCGCCCAGACCGTGCCGTGCGCGTCGGCCATCAGCTGGACCTCGACGTGCCGGCCGGTGGGCAGGTAGCGCTCGCAGAACACCTCGTCCGAGCCGAAGGCCTTGGCGGCCTCGGCGCGGGCGGCGGCCAGTTCGCCGGGGAGCTCCTCGAGCGTGCGGACCACGCGCATGCCGCGGCCGCCGCCGCCCGCCGCCGCCTTGACCAGCAGCGGCAGGTCGGCCCCGGAGGGGTCGGTCAGGGCGCCCAGGACGGGTACGCCGGCCTCGGCCATCAGGCGCTTGGCGGCCGTCTTTGAGCCCATCGCGGCGATCGCGGCCGGCGGCGGGCCGACCCAGACCAGGCCCGCGTCGAGCACGGCCTGCGCGAAATCGGCGTTCTCGGACAGGAATCCGTACCCCGGGTGGACGGCGTCGGCCCCGGCTTCGAGCGCGGCCCGGACGATCAGGTCGCCGCGCAGATAGGTGTCGGCGGGCGCGGCCCCGGGCAGCCGGACGGCGGCGTCGGCCTCGCGGACGTGCGGGGCGTGCGCGTCCGGGTCGGAGTGGACGGCGGTGGTCGCGATGCCCAGGCCCCGGCACGTCCGGAAGACCCGGCGGGCGATCTCGCCCCGGTTGGCGACCAGCAGGTTGGTGATCATGTGTGGGTCCCTCACTGCTCGGGCTTACATCCGGAAGACGCCGTAGCCGCGCGCGCCCTCGACCGGCGCGTTGTGGATCGCGGACAGGCAGAGGCCGAGCACCGTCCGGGTGTCGCGCGGGTCGATCACGCCGTCGTCGTAGAGCCGGCCGGACAGGAACACCGGCAGCGACTCCGCCTCGATCTGCTGCTCGACCATCGCGCGGATCGCCGCGTCCGCGTCCTCGTCGTACGGCTGCCCCTTCGCCGCCGCCGACTGCCGGGCCACGATCGACAGCACCCCGGCGAGCTGCTGCGGGCCCATCACCGCGGACTTGGCGCTCGGCCAGGCGAACAGGAACCTCGGCTCGTACGCCCGCCCGCACATCCCGTAGTGGCCGGCGCCGTAGGAGGCACCCATCAGCAGCGAGATGTGCGGCACCCGGGAGTTGGCGACGGCGTTGATCATCATCGCGCCGTGCTTGATGATGCCGCCCTGCTCGTAGTCCTTGCCGACCATGTAGCCGGTGGTGTTGTGCAGGAACAGCAGCGGGACGTCCCGCTGGTTCGCCAACTGGATGAACTGGGCGGCCTTCTGGGACTCCGCGCTGAACAGCACGCCCTGCGCGTTCGCCAGGATGCCGACCGGGTAGCCGTGCAGGCGGGCCCAGCCGGTGGCCAGGCTGGTGCCGTAGAGCGGCTTGAACTCGTCGAAGTCGGAGCCGTCGACGATCCGGGCGATCACCTCGCGCGGATCGAACGGCACCTTGAGGTCGCCCGGGACGATGCCCAGCAGCTCCTCCTCGGGATACTTGGGCGGTTCGGCGAGCGGGTCCGGGCCCGGGCCCGGCTTGCGGTGATCGAGCCGCGCGACGATCCGGCGGGCCAGGCGCAGCGCGTCCGCCTCGTCCACCGCGAAGTGGTCGGCCAGGCCCGAGACGCGGGCGTGCATCTCGGCGCCGCCCAGCGACTCGTCGTCGGCCTCCTCGCCGGTGGCCATCCTCACCAACGGCGGGCCGCCCAGGAACACCTTGGCGCGCTCCTTGACCAGCACGGTGTGGTCGGACATGCCCGGCACGTAGGCGCCGCCGGCCGTCGAGTTGCCGAACACCACGGCCACGGTGGGGATTCCGGCGGCGGAGAGGCGGGTGAGGTCGCGGAAGAGGGCGCCGCCGGGGATGAAGATCTCCTTCTGGCTGGGCAGGTCGGCACCGCCCGACTCGACCAGGTTCACCAGCGGGAGACGGTTGTCGAGCGCGATCTCGTTGGCGCGCAGGGCCTTTCGGAGCGTCCACGGGTTGCTGGCACCGCCGCGGACCGTCGGGTCGTTGGCGGTGATCACGCACTCGACGCCCTCGATGACCCCGATGCCGGTGACCAGCGCCGCGCCCACCGGGTGGTCGCTGCCCCAGGCGGCCAGCGGGGAGAGCTCCAGGAACGGCGAGTCCGGGTCGACGAGCAGCTCGATCCGCTCGCGCGGCAGCAACTTGCCGCGGGCGCGGTGGCGTTCGACGTACTTGGGGCCGCCGCCGGCCAGCGCCTTGGCGTGCTCCGCGGCCAGCTCGGCGAGCTTGCCGAGCATCGCGGCGCGGTGCTCGGCGTGGTCGGGGCCGGCCGGGTCGACGCGGGTGGGCAGGACGGTCACAGCTGGGCCTCCGGGCTGTCTAGGGGCGTCGCCGGGCGGTCCAGGAGGATCTCCGGGCGGTCGAGGAGGATCTCCGGGCGGTCGAGGAGGATCTCCGGGCGGTCGAGGAGGATCTCCGGGCGGTCGAGGAGGATCTCCGGGATATCGACGTGGCGGGAGCGCAGCCACTCCCCCAGCGCCTTGGCCTGCGGGTCGAAGCGGTGCTGGGCGGCTACGCCCTCGCCGAGGAGGCCGGTAATGACGAAGTTGACCGCGCAGAGGTTCGGGAGAAGGTGCCGGGTGACGGGCAAGTCGGCTGTCTCTGGCAGGAGTTCGCGCAGGAGGTCGATGGTGAGGGTGTGCGCGAGCCAGCGCCAGCCGTCCTCGTCGCGGGCCCAGACACCGAGGTTGGCGTCGCCGCCCTTGTCGCCGCTGCGGGCTCCGGCCACCAGGCCGAGCGGGGCCCGGCGGGTGGGGGTGCGCGGTAGCACTTCGGGGAGCCTTGGCGTCTCCTCGGGCCGGGGCGGCTGGGCCGGTTGGGCGGTGACCGGGACCGGGGGGATGCTCAGGCGGCGGCCGTCCGGGAGGACGGCGGTGTGCTCGACGGCTTTGGCGTCGACGTGGGCGGCAGTGAAGACCCCGTACGGCGCGCCCGGGCCGGGCGGGGCGGTGAGGTGGAAGCCCGGGTAGCCGGCCAGGCCCAACTCCACGGCTGCCTTGCCGAGTCCGCGCCCGACCTTGGCCGGGTCGGGGTCGCGGGCGGTGAGGCGCAGCAGCGCGGAGGCCGTCTCCTCGGTGGCGGCGTCGGGGTGATCGGTGCGGGCGAGGGTCCAGCGCAGTTCGGCCGGGCGCTGCCCAGGCGGCAGCGCGTCGGCCAACTGCCGTTGCACCAAGGCTGCTTTGGCCTCGATGTCGAGCCCGGTGAGGACGAACACCACCTCGTTGCGGTGGCCGCCGAGGCGGTTCAGCCCCACCTTGAGCGTGGGTGGCGGGGCCTCGCCGCGCACCCCGTCGATCCGCACCCGGTCCGGGCCTTCCTGGGTGAGCCGGACGCTGTCGAGGCGGGCCGTGACGTCCGGGCCGAGGTAGCGCTCACCGCTTGTCTCGTACAGGAGTTGGGCGGTGACGGTGCCGGTGGTGACGGCGCCGCCGGTGTCCGGGTGCTTGGTGATCACGCTGGAGCCGTCGGCGTGCAGCTCGGCGATCGGGAAGCCGGGCCTGGTCACGTCATGCTCGCGGAAGAACGCGTAGTTCCCGCCGGTGGCCTGCGCGCCGCACTCCAGCACGTGCCCGGCGACGACGGCCCCGGCGAGCGCGTCCAGGTCGGCCGGGGTCCACCCGAAGTGGGCGATCGCCGGGCCGGCCACCAGGGCCGCGTCGGTGACCCGGCCGGTCACCACGATGTCGGCGCCTTCGGCCAGGCAGGCGGCGATGCCGAACGCGCCGAGGTAGGCGTTGGCGGCCAACAGGCCGTCGGGTAAGCCGAGTTCGGTGCTGCGCGGGAGCAGGTCGTCGCCCTCGACGTGGGCGACGGCGGCCGCGATGCCGTGGCGCTGCGCCAGCTTCCTGAGCTCACCGGCCAGCCGGGCCGGGTTGAGCCCGCCCGCGTTCACCACGATCCGCACCCCGCGCTCCCGGGCCAGGCCGAGGCACTCCTCCATCTGCCGCAGGAACGTCCGCGCGTACCCCAGCGACGGGTCCTTCAGCCGGTCCCTGGCCAGGATGAGCATCGTCAGCTCCGCCAGGTAGTCCCCGGTCAGCACGTCCAGCGGCCCACCCGTGAGCATCTCCCGGACCGCCGCGAACCGGTCCCCGTAGAACCCCGAGGCGTTCCCGATCCGCAGTCCCGCACGCGCGCGCGCCAAAGCGCCTCCCCTGCCGGTGGGTTGACGGCGACTGAGCGGTCACCGCCGGGCAGCAGCGTGGCACCGGGCGGAGAAAAAAGCAATCATGCCTGCTTGTTTTCCCCACAGGCCGCCCACGCACCGGGAGTCAGCTGATTGAGGCCGGAACCGATGGTTGACCACGGGAAGCGCCAGTTGGCCACAGCGCCCATCCAGTTACGGTGAGTAGCGGGCCGGGCAGGGTAAGTACCTGTTTCTGAACCCAGAGCCGCTCGACAGGACCGGAGCGACGTAGGAAGAGAGATGAGAAATGAACGCTCTACCTTGCGCTCTCGAGAGGCAGTAGACCCGGCAAGAGAGTCACGGGTGCCGCGATACGCGCCGGGGACCCTTGCCTCACACGTGATCCAGTTCACAGGGCGAAGGTGCATAGTGGGCCGGGCGCCAGTGCCTTTCAACAGTTACAGGCGTTCGGAGGTTGGAGAGGAGGTGCTGGATGAGGCAGTCGCGAGCGGATGGTTTCGATGAGTTCGTAGCGACTCGCTGGTCGGCGCTGTTCCACCTCGCACGCCTGCTCACCGGCGGAGACCGACACCGGGCCGAGGACCTGCTTCAGGACGGGCTCCTCAAGCTGTGGTCCGCCTGGCCGAAGGTCGCCGGGCAAGCCCCTGAGGCGTACGTGCGTCAGGTTCTGGTGCGTGCGGCGGCCCGCTCGGCCCGTCGGCGCTGGTGGGGCGAACGCCCCACCGAGGAGCTGCCCGAGACTGCTGACTGTCAGGATCTGGCTGCCGTCGTGGAGGAACGCACCCGGCTGGAGACCGCACTTGCCCTCCTGTCAGCCCGGCAGCGGGCCGCGGTCGTCCTGCGCTACTACCAGGATCTGCCGGAGCAGCAGGTCGCCGAGGTGATGGGCTGCCCAGTGGGCACCGCCCGCTCCCTGGCGTCGCGCGGGGTGGCGAAACTGCGGCAGGCCCTGACCGAGGTCAGCGAGCCGGTGGGGTGAGGGAGAAACACATGGATCATTTCGAACAGGAGCTGGCACGCATGATGCGCGACACCCAGGAACACACCCCCTTCGAACCCCGGCACCGCGAGCGCTTGCAGGCCGGCGTGCGGGTACGCCGCCGCACCCGGGCAGCCCTCATGGCCGGCGGCTCCCTCCTGCTCCTCACCGGAGTCGGTGTGGGCCTTCCCGCCGCCTTCGCCCAGGACCACCACACCACCATCCCGGCCTCCACCACCACGTCCACCCCTGCGCCCGTTCCGACGGCGACCCCGACGGCGACCCCGACGGCGACCCCGACGACGACCCCGACGACGACCCCGACGGCGGCCCAGTCCCGGTAGGAGAAGGCCGGACCAGCTGCGGCCCGAAAGACTGAAATGACGGGCCGCAGCTGGATTCCGGATATTTCGTCCGGCATCGTTTCGTGCCCCGATGCGCTGACAGCGGGTGTCACCCCGGCCGGTGGTTGTTGCCTGGGCGGTGTCCTCTTTCGGGGATTCCACCCCTATGCGGTCGTTTCGGGTGATGCGGCTCTGGCATGAGTACGCGGACCGGGCCCGGGATCCGTTCGGATGTGTGCGATCTCGACGCGCTGATCAGCCCGTTCACGGGTGATGCGGCCTTCCGCCAACGGCTGGTGCTCGATGAGTCCTGGCCACGGCGGTGGTCGACGACCTGGCTGTTCGACGGCGGCCAGGTCGTCTGGCCGGTGCGGCGTCTGGAGTCGGTGCCAGTGCCGGACTCGCAGCCGGTTCGCCGGTTCACCTGGCGGGCCCGGCAGCGGCACCGGCCGGGGCTGGAGTTCATGGTCTCCACCGGCCGCCAGCACGGCTTCGAGGCCCGCCTCACGCGGCTGACGCCTGACGAGGCCCAGGCGCTGACTCTGCGGCGGTTCTCGGGCCGCGATCCCGCCGTCACCGAGCTTCTGGAGCGGCCAGGTGGGAACCAACATGCCAGAATGGTGGTCCCGCCCTGGCTGCTGCTGAGGTCAAGCCGCTACTGCCCCCAGTGTCCGGCCGGCGACGGCAGCGACGTCCAGGACCGCCACGGCGGGCCCTGGAAGCTGCATTGGCGCCTCGCGACCGTCTTCGCCTGCCTGGAGCACAGCGTCCTCCTGGAAGACCTCTGCCCCGCCTGCCACTACCCCTCTGGCACCTACGACCCGACGAATGGCAGACCATCCTGGATCGGTTGCCACCCGCCGTCGAAGGCCACTCAACCGATCCCGGCGGCGAAGTCCATCTGGGGGCATCCGCCCATATCTGGACCGCCATCACAGGCAGCGATTGGGAACTCACCCCCTGCTTCAACCCCCCGCTCGCCCCCAGTCCACAAGCGCTCTACTCCGGCCTGCCCCAGCACAACGGCCTCAAGCAAATCCACGAACCCACAGGAGACCCCTTCTGGACGGCCCTGCGGGAAGCTCTCGATGACCACACCCGCCACCTGCACAGCAAGTGATAGTGGCCAGTTGGGATTCCCCGCTGGCGGCCAGTTAGTGGGGAGCTATCTGGCCGCCACTTGTCACGGTCAGTGATCGCGGGGCTAAGGAGTCGGCCCTGTGGTCACAAGGTGCGCAGGAAGTCTTCGAGGGCCTTGTTGAAGGCTTCCGGGCGTTCCATGTTGGGGTAGTGGGCGGTCCCGTCGATCGAGATCGCGTCGCCACTGGTGACGGTGTGGGTGAGGCGTTCGGCCATGCCGATGTGATCGGGTGAGTCGATGGCGCCGTTGATGGCGAGCACAGGTACGTCGATCTTGGCGGCACGGTTCCAAGTGTCGCGGACAGGGATGCGCAGGTCGGGTTCGTCGGTGGTGTGCTTGGACAGGGTGCTGCGGGTCATCTCGCGCAGGCGGCCGACGACCTGAGGGGCGAGATCGTCGAGGGTGCGGTCCGGGCCTGCGGCGAAGAGCGTGAATGCCTCGACGGCGGCGTCCAGGTCGCCGGCGGCCATCGCCGTTTGCCAGGCGGTCCAGGTTCGGGTGGTCCAGGGGTCCGTGAAGATCGGCTCACTGGTTCCGGCGCCGCTGACGACCACGGCACTGACCAGTTCCGGATGCTCCAGTGCGGTGTCGACCGCGATGCTTCCTCCCATGGAGACGCCTACCAGGACCGCGGGGCCGATGTCCAAGTGTCGTAGCAGCGCGGCGAGGTCGTCGGTGTGCCGGAACGGTTCGGTGGCGTTGGCGGACCGGCCGTGGCCGCGGGCGTCGGGCGTGATGACGCGGTGCCGCGCGGCGAGGGTGGGTATCTGGTCGTCCCACATGCGGTGGTCCAGGAAGCCGCCGTGCAGCAGGACGAGGGGTTGTCCGACGCCGGTGTCGAGCCAGAATAGATCATTCATGACAACCAAGGTGTCATTCTTGGAGGAGAATGGCAACCAAGGTGTCATCATGGCGGTGTGAATGAAACAGATCCCGGCCAGGTGTCCGAAGAGCTGACGGACCGGCTCACCGAGGTGTTCGACCTGGTGGGGCCGTTGTACCGGCGCACCCACCGCAAGGTGGAGCAAGACATGTCCGCCGAAGGGCTGTCGGCGGGGGTGCGGGCCGTCCTCAACTTGCTTCGCGAGCACGGGCCCATGACCGTCCCTCAGATGAGTCGGGCGCAGGCGCTCAGCCGCCAGTTCGTCCAGCGCATGGTCAACGACGCGGCCGCAAGAGGTCTTGTCGAGTCCGCCCCCAACCCGGCCCACCAGAGGTCATCCCTCATCCGACTGACCGAACACGGCCAGACCGTTATTACCGCCGTAATCAACCGCGAACGCATAGTGCTGCGCCAGGCCGGCGGTGACCTCACCGAGACCGAGATTGACGCCTGCCTCCGAGTCCTCTCCCGCCTCCTCGAAGTCATGGGCAACGTCGACGTCGACTGAACCAGACCGTATGAGGTCAGCGAGATCACTTACGGAGAGTGACACCACAACTGGCCGTACGTGGGGAATTCGAGCTGGCCGCTGTCAAGCAAGTCGACCGGGCATACGAATACCCTGGCCGGCAACCCTAAGTGACGAGCTGTCGCAGCATTGGCCAACTATCACTTCCCAAAGTGGCCAACAAGCGATTCTGATTCCTGGCGCGACCTGCACACATCCCCGACTCCACGGCCAACCATCGATTCCGGTCACAAGCGGGCGCCGCGAGTCGAGCGACAGGGCCATCTCCGGCGGCCGGGGGCGGTGATCGCCCGCTCAATAGAATCGGCGGATGACGCCGATGACGCTTCCGCCGTTCCCGCCGTTCCCGATCCGGGGTGTACGGGCGCGGTACGTGCGGCAGGCCGGGTGTCCGTCCGACTTCGCGGACGTCACGGTGGACTTCGAGCCGTGGGAGGACGGGCTGGTCTTCGAGGTCGCCGATGGGGCCGAGGTCGCCGGGGGTCCTGCGGGGAGTGATCTGATGGTGTATCACAAAGCCTTCGTCGCCGGCGTGCGCGAGGAGTTGGCCGCGCGGGCGGCTGATGTCGCGGTGGCGGTGGTCGTGCACCGGACGGCCGTGCACGATGTCGACTCGCACGAGCGGGCGTTCCACGCGGCCGGGCGGGTCGCCGTCCGCGAGGCGTTCGCGCGGATCGACGGGCCGCCGCGTCGGCCCAAGCGGCGGCGGGCGGGAATGGCCTGATCCGGGCCCGTCCCGAGGAAGAGGGGAGAACCGCCGGGGCGGCCGGCCGCCGAGAGCTGATCGCCCGGATCATGCTGAGCGGCGGCCGACGCATCCCCTCAGCGCAGCGGCAAGGACAGGTCCGCCGGGCCGAAGGTCACCGTGCTGCCCGGCGGGGTGGCGCCGCCGTACAGGTCGTCCCGGGTGCCGAGCACCAGGGCGATCCGGTGGCCGGCCGGCACGTCGTACGCGGTGGGGAACAGCGTGACGTCCAGCGGGAACGCCTGCCCCGGCGGGCGTCCGGACCAGCTCTGCGGCGCGTGCGCGATCAGGCGGCCGACGCCGAGCGCATCCACGTCGTAGAGGTAGCCGACGGCCGTGCCCTGCGGCGCGGACGCGGTGACCGTGGTGTGCAGCCGGACGGCGCCGCGCACCTGCAGGCCCTGCCAGTACGGCTGCGACTGCTGCACGACGGCGGCCGAGCGGTCGAGGAGGGGGACGAGGACGGTCGGCGGCTGGTGCGCCGCCTGGTCGAGCAGCCCGGACAGCAGGGCGGCACCACCGCTCGCACCGGAGCGGCGGTCGCCCTCGACCGTGGCCCGGGTTCCCGCGTCGAACGTCAGCTGCTCGGTGCGGGAGCTGACGGACTGCCAGTCGGGGTGCTCCTCGTGCACGCCGGTCGGGCGGACCTCCAGATCGACCGGCTGCCCCTGGTCCGCCGGGGCTCCCTTGAGGTAGCGGTCGAACCAGGTGCGGGCGCTGTTCCAGGTGGCGTTGGAGAAGCCGAGCAGGCCGGTGAGCTCCTGGGTCGCGTGGTCGCCCGGGCGCAGTTCGAGGCGCTTGGGCCCGGTGAGCCGCTGGTAGAAGGCGGTGATCTGGCCGGGGTTGAAGAAGCTGTCACCCCAGCCGTTGGCCAGGAGGACGGCGGTGCCGTGGGCGTTGATCCGGTCCAGGTAGGCGGACGGCGAGCGGGTGTCCGCCCACCGGATCACGTCCGGCAGGTCGCGGTCGGCGAAGAGGTCGTCCAGGACCCGCGCGAACTCGGGGCTCCTGCGGCCGGTGGGCGCCTGGATCGCGGCCAGCACGGCGGCGGCCTGGGTGTGCCGGGTCTGCCCGCTGTACAGCGCGTCGGTCAGGTCGGCCCAGCCGCTCAACGAGGCGACGGCCTTGATCCGCGCGTCGAAGGCCGCGCCCAGCAGGGTGAGGCCGCCGCCCAGCGAGAGGCCGACCATGCCGACACGGTCGGGGTCGGCCGCGGTGCGGGCGAGGGCCCAGTCGATCACGGTCGAGATGTCGGCGACGTCCTTCGACCCGGCGACGTCCACCTCGCCGCCGGAGCCCCAGAACCCGCGCACGGTATAGGTGACGACGACGTACCCGGCGGCGGCGAAGCGGTGGCCCTGGGCGACGTACTCCAGATCGTTCTGCCCCCAGCTGGCCGGCTGCACGATCACCGGGTAGCGGCCCTGCGCATCCGCGCCCGGGGTGCCGGGGGGCGGGGTGAACACGTCGGCCTTGAGGACGACGCCGTCCTGCGCGGGAATATCGGCGAGGCGGAACGAGCCGAGGGCCTGGACGACGGCGGGCGCTGCCACGGCGGGCTGCGCGACGGCGCCCGCGCCGACGGCGAGCGCCACGGCGAGGACGGCGCTCGCCGCCCGATGTCCGCGGCTTCGGTGGGGTCGTGCCATCGCTGCTCCTCGGTTCGCAGGGGGTTTTCCGGGAGCCTAGCGATCTGACGGATCTTCAGAGGAGATGATGATCAGCCAAATTACTGGCCGGTAACGTGAGGGTGGCGGTGTCGTGCTCACGCGAGCTGCACGTGATCTCCGCAGAAGCCTCGCGCCGGCCCGGTGTTGCGACCAGGGCCGATCTGCGTACGCTCCGCATGCAATCGGGCTCGGCATGCGGGCGGCGAACAAGTCACCGTCGGGTGCGGTCATTCGGGCATCGACGGAGAAGGTCGCATTGAGTTACTGCACGCCCTGCCAACGCCATCTCAATGGCGCGCTGTCCTGTCCCGGCTGCGGACGGGCCGCCGGACCCTCGGCCGCGGAACCGCTGAACGAGGAACGCGGACACGAGGAGCGCCGGACCGAGCCTCGACACCCGAGCGAGGCGGCGCCCGCCACACCCGCGAGCCGGTCAACGAGGCGGAGTCGCGGGCGACGGAACACCAGGCGACGGGGCACTGGACGGCGGGGTGCCGTGGTGGCCCTGTCGGCGGTCGGCGCGGTGGCCGGCGGGCTGGCCACCGCCTTGCTGGCGGTCGGCCACGCGGGCGGCGAAGCGGCCCCGGCCCCGTCGGGCAAAGTGGTGGCGCCCGCCTCCCCGGGCTCCCCGTCACAGGCCCGGGAGTCCGCGAGCGCCTCTGCCATCACGGCCACCCGGGCAACGGCCCCCGTCTCCGGCACGGCCCGTCCGCAGCCGTCGTCCGCCGGCGCCCAGCCGAGCGCGTCGGGCAGCGCGACCTCGTCCACCGCTCCGCCGCCGACCGCCACCCCCGCACCCCCGCCAACCTCCGCCCGGCCGTCCGCGACGCCACCGCCGAGCCCGACCGGGCCGAGCACCGGCCCCGGCACACAGCCGGCACCCACCCCGCAGCCGACCAGACCGACGTCCACGCCGGCCCCGAAACCGAGTTGCACGCCGTTCCTGTTCTGGTGCACCTGACCTTCAGGCCCGGACACGCAGATCTTTCCGGAAGCCTCACCAACCATGCCCGTTCCCTACACATCCCGGGAACTAGGCTCCCGGAGCACACGATTCCGCTTGTGTCCTCTGTGTCCTCGAGCAAGACCACCGGCCGGTGCCGGTGGCATCGCCACGTACGGAAAGATCGAATGGACCACTGCTCGTCCTGTGGGAATCGGCCCGACCACGCCGAGCCCTGCCCCGACTGCGCCCGGCCCACGGCCGACACCCGGCCCGTGGAAGGGACCGCGGCCACGGAGGCCATGGAAGCGACCGTGGCCGTGGAAACCGTGGAAGCGACCGTGGCCATGGAGGCCGCGGAAGCCCTGGAAGCGAACGGAGCCACGGACGCCGAGGCGGCCGCAGGCACGACGACCCCTGACACCCGGTCCGACCAGCCGGCACAGCCCCCGGCACCGGCGGAGCCACCCGCCCCCGCAGACGACCTGCCGCCCGGGCAGCACGCCGAGGGACCGGCCGACGAGCCGGCCACCTCGCCCCGCGCCAGGCTGAAGCGGTGGCAACTGGCCGCCGGCGTCGCCGCAGCGGGCATCGCGATCACCGCTTTCGGCACGATCGCCCTCCACTCGAACGACTCGGACGGGTCCGTCGGCCCGGCCGCTTCGCCCAGCGCACAGCCGACCCCGGCCGAGCAGAGCACCAGCGCGCCGGGCGAGCCCTCCCCCAGCCTGCGCCCGAGCCAGCACCCGACGTCGGCCTCCCCGAAGCCCCACTCTTCCCCAGGACCGGGCCACACCACCGCCACCGCCTCGCCGACACCCGGCCACACTGGCGCCGTCCCGCCCGGGTCACCCACCCCGCCGGCACCGGGCCACGCCTCGGCCGCCCCGGCCACCCAGCCGGCACCCCCGAGCGCCCACCCCTCCTCACCCGAGCCACCCCAGCCGGCGCCGAGCCCGAGCACCAGCCCGAAGCCGACCTGCACACCGTTCCTCTTCTGGTGCACCGGCTAGGAGCGTGGGTCGGTAACGAGCAATTGGCCGGGTCGGTGTGATCGCCGATCGCCCGGCACTCCCCGCCTGGCGACGGGTGACGCTACGGTACGCGCATGCATTTCTTCCTCGGTGCTGGTTTCCGCGGGCTCATGAACGCGCTCATCAACGGCGATCCGCTGTGGCCTGCGGTGACGCTCTTCCTGGTGTCCATCCTGATCACGATCGTCATCGCCGCCGTTCGCGCCTCCCGTGGGTAGCGCGGCAGACCGCTGAGTGGCCCCGCCCCCTCAGACGTTACTGACCCACGCTCCTAGCCCCCGGCGCCACCGGGAACCAGCCGTAGGGGGCGTCGGCGTGGCATCAGGAGCTGTGGTCATCCGCCTTCTCCCTCACCGGTGTTGTGCCGGGCGGCGGACCGGCCGCCGTCGCCGGCGAGAGTGCGGACGACGTGTCGTGCTCGCCGGGCTCGGCGCCGCTGTGCGCGGTCGCAGGGCTCAGTGGTCGCCGGCCGCGGAGGGGCCCGGCAGGTCTCCGATCGGGCCGACCGCCTCGCGCGAAGAGCGGCACCGCCGCCGGCCTCCGCGGCCTCAGGCCATCTCGATGCGCTCGACGATCTGCTCGTACAACTCGTGCGCGCACAGGGCGTCGTGGGCGTCGAGGGTCTTCCCTGCCCGCACGGCATCCAGGAACGCACGGCCGGCAGCCGGCCCCGTGGGGTGGGCCGGCTGCCGGGGTGGGGTGGCGGAGGCGGTCAGCAGCCGCCGGAGTGGGCGCCGGCCCAGGTGCCGCCGTCGCCGTAGTTGTGCAGGGTGCCGAGCGCCCACGAGCCGCAGCTGTTGACGATCGCCTGCGCGCGCCAGGCGTCCGGGCTGGCCGAGTGGATGTCGGCGCCACCCGTGCAGATGTCCTTGGAGTAGGTGTTCCCGCCGCCGTAGCCGACCTGGCCGCCGTACGGGGAGACGATGTTGACGTCCACCCACGCGCCGGCGTGGCTGCTCTGGAACCCGACCGTGATCGCGCTCGACCTGTCCGCGCCCTCGCCCGGGACAGCGCCGGCCGCCCTCGACGACCACGAGCAGGCCCTGGCCTGGTACCGGGCCGAGCAGGCGGTGCTCACCGCCACGGTCGCCCGCGCCCACGCGGCCGGATTCGACGACCACGCCTGGCAGCTCTCCGCCGTGCTGGCGCCCTTCCTGCTCCGGGCCGGAGCGTGGCGAGAGTGGGAGGAGGTCAGCCGGGCCGCGCTGGCCGCGGCCGAGCGCAGCGGGCACCGGGACCGTCAGGCCCATGCCCACCGCCGGCTGGGACAGGTCCACCGGTCGGAGGACCGGCAGCCCGAGGCCCACGCCCAGCTCCGGCTGGCCCTCGATCTCTTCGACGCGCTCGGTGACCGCCCGCGCCAGGGCGGCACCGAGGCCGCCCGCACCGCCTGGCAGGACGCCCTCACCATCCTCGACGACCTCCAGCACCGCGACGCCGTGGCGGTCCGCGGCAGGCTCGACGCACTCACCAAGCCCCGGCTGGAGGGGCCTGGGCGGTGAATACCGCGCTCGGCCCCGCACTCGGCCCAGGGGCGCCCTACGGTCCGTCAGAACGAGGCTCGGCGCAGTACCGCGTCACCAGTGCTGCGGGCGCCATTCGAAGAGCAGGATGGTCGCGTCGTCCCGCAGTCGGTTGCGATGGTGGTCGAGGACGGCGTGGATGAGCAGCCGCAGCACCTCGGCCGGGCGCTGGCCGGCGGAGGAGGAGCGGATGATGAAGTCGGTGAACCGGTCGAGGCCGAACTCCGCACCGTTCGCGTCTCGAGCGTCCACAACGCCGTCGGTGTAGAGCAGGACCTGGTCGCCCGGTTCCAGTGTCGTCTCGTGGACCTGCCGGGCTGCCGGAGCGAGTTGGCCGGCCAGGCCGATCGGCGGCTGCGGGGGGCTGTCCAGCGCCCCCTCGCGCACCCGCTCGGCCCGGATCAGCAGCGGCGGCGGGTGACCGCAGTTGACCCAGTGCAGCACCCCGGTCTCCGCGTCGAGCCGGCACAGCACACCGGTGGAGAAATGGTCGGGCAGCCACTGGGCGAGTGCCCGGTCGACGGAGCCGATGATGTCGGCCAGGTCGCCACCGCCGCGGCGGGCGTTCCGCGCCGCCGCCATGGCGACCGACGTGGTCAGGCCGGCGGCCAGATCGTGACCCATGGAGTCGAGGATCATGGTGTGCAGCACGTTCTTGACCACCGAGTGGTCGAAGGCGTCGCCGGCGACGTCGTACGCCGGTTCCAGGACCGCGGTCGAGACGCACCTGCTGCTGCCGACGGTGTGGGGTGGCAGGAAGGCCCGCAGCATCTCGGCGGGCAACAGCATGGTCGCGGTGCGGGCGCGGGCGGCGAGCCAGTCGCTGTAGGCGCGCTTGGAGGTGATCAGCATGGCGAACAGATGGGCCAGCATCCGGCTGCGGCGCATCCGCACCCCGTCGAGCAAGGCGGTCCGCACCGCCAGCACGCCCAGCCGCTCCGCACCGTCGACCAGAGGCATCCAGACGATCACGCCGTCGTCGGCGTCGGCCACCCGCGGGGAGACCGTGCGGTACGCCCAGCCGGCCAACGAGTGGTCCACCGGCAGCGGCTCCAAGGCCTCGTCGAGTGGGATGAGCAGCCGTTGTTGCAGGTCGACGAGGTAGATCAGCGCGGTGCCCAGGCCGAGGGCCGAGGCGCACCGGTTCGCCAGGGCGGGCAGTTCGACCGGCAGGGCCGTCTGCGCCTCGGTGATCAACTCTTCCAGCCGATTCTCGTCGACGGTGGTGTCGGGACCGGCTGACACGTGCGGTGGATCCGACACGGGGATCACCCCTTCCGTGCCCAGTCTCACATCGATCCCGACCTCTCTCACGTCAGGCTCGATGGCACAGTGGGCCGACCCATCACATGGGCTCCGTCAGCACCGCCCTCGCTACCTGCCCCAGATCGTCCGGTACGCCTGGCGGTAGCCCGACGGGTCCCAGGAGGTTGCTCCGCCACTGTTGGCGGCGGTGGAGATGTGGACCGGGGCGACGTAGTCGCTGGCGGGCTGGCGGGAGAAGGCGCGGTTGAACTCGTCGACGATCTGCCAGCCCTGCTCGGTGAGGGGCTCGGGGACGGTGGCGGCCTGGAACTGCCTGTTGTCGATGCGCTGGAAGGCCGAGGGGTCGCCGTCGCCCGCGCCGATGTTGTACGGGGCGGCGTTGCCGGGCTTGCCGGCCGCGCGCAGGGCGGGCGCGGCGTCGGCGAAGTACAGGTCGTTGATGGCGACGGAGTGTGTCCACTGGCCCTGGAAGCGGGCAAGGAGGGCGGAGACCTCCTGGGGGGTGCGGCTGGTCGCGTCCGGGATGGGGATGTTCTCGGAGGCCAGAAGTCTCACGCTGGGGCAGGTGGCGAGTTCGCCCTTGATCAGTTGGGACTTGCTCCTGGCGAACGGGATCGAGTCGTCGGTGAAGACGACGACTCCGGCGTTGCCGTTGGACTCCGCGATGACCCAGTCCGCGCTGAGCCGCGCGACGTCCTCGACGCTGGTGGTGATGTTGCTGAAGAGCAGGGGGCTCCTGCTCGGCCCGGGGGCCGCGACCGCGTGCCAGCCGATGAGCGGGATGTGTGCCGTGTCGGCCTGCGCGACCTGCTGCGAGGTCAGCTCCGGGTCGAAGCCGCCGATGATGATGCCCGAGGGTTCGAGGTCGACCGCCTGGCCGAGCGCCGCCTGGATGCCGGCGGGCGTGCCCTGTCCGTCGATCACCCGGACGCTCCAGCCGATGACCGTCGCGGCTTCGATGACGCCCCTGGCGACACCCGCGACGCCGGGGTTGGTCATGGTCTGGGCAACGTAGACGATGGTCCTGCCGGGAACCGCCCTGGGGCCGCTGGTGGGACCGTTCCAGGGGGCGTCGGCCTGCTCGGCCTGCTGGACGTCCGCCTTCGCCCTGGCGAGGGTGGCCGGGCAGCCGGCCCTCGACGGCCCTGCGGCGGGGGCCCCGGTCCCGGTCGACAGGCCGCGCTGGCAGCCGTCCAGGGCGGTGCCGGCCGTTGCCAGCATGACTGCTGCCAGCACAGTCGCGGCGCCGCGGTTCATGGCGTGTCCGGCGAGGAAGCCCCGTCCGTCGACGGCGGCGTGAGCGAACGGCGGGTCTCGGCGGCGCCGGCGCGCAGCCGGCGGCGCGCGGAGTAGCCGGCCAGGCCGACGGCGAGGAGCAGCGTCGCGCCGTTGAACAGCGGCACGGCCCAGAAGTCGGCGCCGAGCTGCCCGATACCGGCCAGGCCGATGGCGAGAACGGCGACGGCGACCACGGTGCCCAGGGCGTTGGCGCGTCCGGGTTTGATCGCGGTGGAGCCGAGCAGCGCGCCGACGAATGCGGGCAACAGGTACTCCAGGCCGACGCTCGGGTTGCCGATCTGCTGCTGCGCGGCGAGCAGGACCCCCGCGAAGCCGACGACCAGGCCCGATCCGGCGAAGGCATAGACGCTGTAGCGGCGGGTGGGGATGCCGACGAGTTCGGCGGCGCGCGGGTTGGAGCCGATGACGTACAGGTATCGGCCGAGCGGCAGCCGTTCCTGCAGCAGCCACAGGACGGCCGCGAGCGCGAGCACGTAGGAGGCGGACACCGGCAGTCCGAGGAATGTGGAGTCGTAGAGGTCGGTGAAGGCGACCGGCAGACCGCCGGTACCGGGGAGGACCCGGGCGCCACCGGTGATCCAGCCGGTGAAGGCGTACAGGATGCTGCCGGTGCCGAGCGTGGCGATGAAGGAGTCGATCCGCCCGAACTCGACGATGACACCGTTGAGGGCCCCGAAGGCCGCTCCGCCCAGGATCACCGCCAGGCAGGCGAGCGGCCAGGGCCAGTTGCCGTCGACGATGAGCCGCAGCACCACGACGTGCGCGAGGCCGAGGCCGTAGCCGATGGACAGGTCGAACTTGCCGGTGGCGATGGGGATGGTCGCAGCGAGCGCGAGGATGGCGGGGATCGACTGGTTGGACAGGATCGAGGAGACGTTGTTGAGGGTGGGGAAGGTGTCCGGCAGCGCGACGGAGAAGATCAGGAACAGCAGGGCGGCGAGGGCCGGCAGGCCGTAGCTGCCGATCAGGTGCCCGCGCCGGCGGCCCTGCGGGGATCGGCGGAAGGGGGGCGCGGTCATCGGCCTGTCGCACGCCTGTTGCCGTCACCGCCGGTGACGGGAGGCACGGCCGAGGCGGCGGAGGTGAGTTCGGTGACGGTGAGGGCCGCACCGGTCGGCTCGGCGGTCACGGTCCCGCGGACGAATACCAGGGCACGGTGGCACACGGTGACGACCTCCTCGAAGTCGGTGGAGATGAGCAGGACCGCGAGGCCGGCGGCCAGCGCCTGGTCGAGCAGGCGGTAGAGCTCGGCCTTGGCGCCGACGTCCACGCTGGCGGTGGGCTCTTCGAGGATCAACAGCCGCCGGTGCACCCGGAGCCACCGGCCGACCATGATCTTCTGCTGGTTCCCGCCGGACAGCGTGGCGATCGGCGCCTCGCTGTCGCGGGGGTGCACCGAGAACCGCTCGATCAGGGCGGCGGCCTCGGCCCGCTCGCGCCGCGGGCTGATCCAGTGCAGCGCCGACCGGCCGCCCGCCCGGGGGTTGGCCAGAAAGTTCTCACGGACCGTCAGTTCGGCGGCACAGCCCTCCTCCTGGCGGTTGCCGGTGACCAGGCCGACGCCGGAGTCGACGGCAGCGGCCACCGTGTGCGGGGTGTACGGCCGGCCGTCGAGCAGGGCCCGCCCGCCGAGGATCGGACGGGATCCGGCGAGGGCGCGGCCCAGGTCGAGGTGGCCGGCGCCGGTGAGGCCCACCATGCCAAGGATTTCGCCGGCGCGCAGCTCCAGGCTGACCGGCCCGGCGTTCGCGGTCCGCACCCCGTCGAGGCTCAGCACCACCGGGCCCTCGGCGGGGGCGACCGGGGCGGCCCGGTGACCGACCGGTTCGCGGCCCACGATGTCGTGGACCAGGCGCCGGCGGCTGTGGCCGGCGAGCGGGCCGGAGCTGATCAGACGGCCGTCGCGCAGGACGGCGAAAGTGTCGGCGACCTGGTGGACCTCGTCGAGCCGGTGGGTGACGTAGACGATGCCGTGCCCTCGGTCGCGCAGGGTGCGCAGTACGGCGAAGAGCCGGGCGCAGTCCGCGGCGGGGAGGCTGGCGGTCGGCTCGTCCAGGACGATGAGCTCCGCCCGCGTCGCCAGCGCGCGGGCGATGGCGACCAGCGAGCGCTCGGCGGGGGCGAGGTCGGCGATTCGCGCGTCGGCGTCGAGGTGCCCGCCGATCAGGGCGAGGGCGTCGGCGCAGCGCTCCCGGGTGCGCCGCCACGAGACCAGTCCGTGACGGCGCGGGTAGCCGGCGACCAGGGCGATGTTCTCGGCGACCGTCATCCACTCGACGAGACCGAGATCCTGGTGGATGAAGGCCATGCGGCGAGCGGCGGCCTCGGTGCCGAGCGGGTGCCCGGCCACCGTCACCTCGCCCTGGTCCGCGTGGTGGACCCCGGCGAGTGTCTGGATGAGGGTGGACTTGCCGGCGCCGTTCGGACCGAGCAGGGCCAGGATGCTGCCGCGATGGATGTCGAGGTCGATCCCGGCCAGCGCGGGAGTGCCTCCGAACCGCTTGCCGAGACCGCGGATGCGGACGAGTGGGCCGCGGCCCGCGGGTGGGCCCGCCGAGGGGTCGGGAGCGTCGCGCATGGACCACCGTTCCTACCAGCTCAGCCCGGCCGCCGCGGTGTCGACACGCCACGGTTCCCGTCGATGTCCGAAAGGCGGGTCATTCGATTCCGGGAATGTCCGCGAACTGGTTGTCGAAGAAGTGGCTCTCGAAGGGGTCGGGACCGCCGGACGCATCCAGGGAGCATTCGGCCCAGATGACCTTGCCCCGGGCGGTGTAGCGGGTGCCCCAGGCCTGGGTGAGCTGGGCGACGAGGAACAGGCCGCGACCGCCCTCGTCGGTGGTGGCCGCGTGGCGCAGGTGCGGGGCGGTGCTGCTGCCGTCGGAGACCTCGCAGATCAGGGCACGGTCGTGGATCAGACGGACCTGGATGGGCTCGGTGCCGTAGCGGATGGCGTTGGTGACCAGCTCGCTGAGCAGCAGTTCGGTGACGAAGGCGACCTCGTCCAGCCCCCAGTCGCTCAGCCGGCGGGCGGCGGCGGCGCGGATGTCGGAGACGCGGGCCGGGTCGGCGGGCAGGTCCCAGGTGGCGATCCGGTCGGGGTCAAGGGCGTGGGTGCGGGCGACGAGCAGCGTGACGTCGTCGGCCGGGTGTTCGGGTACCACGGCCTCCACGACCGCGCGGCAGGTGTCCTCGGGCGAGCGGTTCGGGCGGGCCAGGGCACCGCACAGCCGGTCGAGGGCCGCGTCGACGTCGCGGTGGTGGTCCAGGAGGAGTCCGTCGGAGTAGAGGACCAGCTGGCTGCCCTCGGGGAGGTGGAGCTCGGCCGTTTCGAACGGCAGACCGCCCAGGCCGAGCGGGGGCCCGGCGGGGAGGTCGGGAAGGGTGACCGTGCCGTCCGGGCGGACCACCGCGGGTGGCGGGTGGCCGGCGCGGGCGACGGTGCAGCGCTGCGAGGTCGGGTCGTAGACGGCGTACAGGCAGGACGAGCCGATGATGCCGTCGCTGCGGGTGGCGGGGTCCGCGCCGTCCTCGTCCCGGTCCAGGCGCCCCACGAGGTTGTCCAGGTGGGTGAGGAGCTCGTCGGGGGCGAGGTCCAGTTCGGCGAAGTTGTGCACGGCGGTGCGCAGGCGGCCCATGGTGGCGGCGGCGTGCAGTCCCTGGCCGACGACATCGCCGACGACCAGGGCGACCCGGGCACCGGAGAGGGGGATGACGTCGAACCAGTCCCCGCGCACCCCGGACCCGGCGGGCAGATAGCGGTGGGCGACCTCGATGGCGCTCTGCTCGGGCAGGCTGCGCGGGAGCAGGCTGCGCTGCAGGGCCAGGACCATGGCGTGTTCGCGGGTGTAGCGGCGGGCGTTGTCGATGCAGATGGCGGCGCGGGTGGCCAGCTCCTGGGCCAGCGAGCGGTCGTCGTCCCCGTAGGGGGCGGGGTCCTGTGCCCGGTAGAAGCTGGCGATGCCCAGCACGACGCCGCGGGCCAGCAGCGGGACGGCGATCAGGGAGTGGACGTGGTGCGCGAAGAAGCGCTCGGCAGCCTCGGGGTCCTGCGAAATCCAGCCGGCGGCTCTCCGCAGATCGGGTTCCAGCACCGTCTGCCCGCTGGCCAGGCAGCGGCGATGGGGCGTGGTGGGGCTGAGGTCGACCCGTTCGCCGACCGGGTAGAAGGGGCAGTCGGTGCTGATGCCGTGGACCACCGTGCGGTGCAGCTCGCTGCCGGGGTCGGTGGGCTCCTCGCCGCGCAGGACGGTCTCGGGAAGGTCGATGGTGACGTAGTCGGCCAGCCTCGGGACGGCCATCTCGGCGAGTTCCCAGGCGGTGCGGCTCACGTCCAGGGTGGTGCCGATGCGGGTGCTGGCCTCGGACAGCAGCTCCAGGCGGCGGCGGGCCGCGACGGCGTACTGCCCCACGCCCGGCTCACCCAACAGCAGCAACCTGGTGGCCGCGGGGGCCGCCGGTGCCTCGGCCGCGCGCCCCGGTGCGGCACCCGCAGGGCGCCTGAGCGGTGGGGCGGCGGAGGTTGTGGCAGGCGCCGGGAGGCCGACCGGCTGGTCGGCCCGGTCGGGGGTGGCGAGCCGGGGCAGCGAGTCGCCGTGCAGGACCGCCTCGATGACGAAGCCTTCCACTCCGGACGGGCTGGTCATCGGACGGCTCAACAGGGTGACCCGCCGGCCGTGGGAGAGGGCCACCTCGACCATGGTGCGCTGGGCCGAGGAGATCAGCTCGGTGGCCATCTGCTCAAGCAGCATCTGGTCGTGCCGGTCCAGCCCACTGCGGGGCAGCTCGTCCATCCCGACCAGGCGCCCGTCCCCGGCAACCTGGTCGGTCTGCAAGCGGCGCCTGGAGTCGAGGTACGCGCGCAGCAGGGCGCGCTCTCGCGCCGAACTCTGCGCCAGCAGGCGCCGCTCGATGGCGGAGGCGGCCTTGCGGATCAGGGTCTCCAGCTGCGGGTCCTCGTAGGCGCGCGGATAGCCGAAGCAGAGGACGCCCTCGATCCGTCCGCTGAGGGGGTCGCGGACGGGAAGCGCCGTACAGGCGTTCGACTGACCGCGCTCGGCGAAGTGCTCGGCTCCGTAGACATGGATGAGCCGCCGTTCCGCGAGCGCCAGCCCGATGCCGTTGGTCCCCCCGTACTGCTCGGCGAACACGAAGCCCGGGGTGCTCTGGATCGCGGGCAGCTGCCTGACCATGGACGCTTCGCCGAAACGACGTTGCAGTACCGCCCCGTCCCCGTCGGTCAGGGCCACGTTCATCCGGCTGCCGGCGAACCTGGATGCCAGCCGGTCCAGCACGGGCCCGGCCGCGCGGACCAGCCGGCCGTCCAGATCGATGTCCGGCCGGTACGGAAGCTCGGACCGGTCCGGTGAGAGCCCCAGCGACTGGCAGCGTTGCCAGGAGTTCAGGATCAGACTCCGCACGCCGTCCTCGATCGGTTCACCGAGCAGGAACCGCTCACGGACCCGTGCGGGGCCGATCGCCACCTCACCTGAAGCTGTCATGATCGCCACAGCGCTCACATTCCGTGGAGCTGCACCCTTCGGTGCAATAGTAGGACTTTGCCCAATGAGGATTTTGCCCATAAAGCGGTACTCATCACCAGATTGCGCACGCTCCCCCGGCACGGTGGCGGCACTCCGACCGTTACCGCACCATCGGCAGAGCGGGGGACGGGTTGAGGAGCGAGATGACCAGTGCCAACGGGCCGGCGATGAGCCGCGACGAGTTCGACGCGCTCTTCGAGCAGCTCCGCCGCGACCGTCTCCCCGGGCCGGTCGAAGGGACGCGACGAGTGGCGGCGGCCGGACTCGTACGCACGGGTGAGGTCGTCGCCATGGGGCGGCCGTGGGACAGCGTGCCGGGGCCCGACAACCCCAGACCGGCACTGCACCGGATGACCGAACTGGCGGACATCACGGCCCCCGAGCCGACCGTTCACCGGGACTTCATCGCCTCCGACTACCACGGCAAGGCGCAGACGCACCTGGACGCGCTCTGCCACATCGCGTACGGCGGACTGCTCTTCGCGGGAGTGCGGGCGCGGGAGGTGGTCTCCTCGCGAGGTGCCACCTACGGCGCGGTGACCGACCTGCTGCCCGGGCTGGTGGGGCGAGGCGTCCTGCTGGACGTGGCACGCCTGCGGGGCCGTGCCTGGCTGGAGCCGGGAGAGGCGGTCGGCGGCCCGGAGCTGCTGGTCTGCGCCGAGGAACAGGGCAGCCCGCTCCGCCCCGGAGACATCCTCCTGGTCCGCACTGGCCACCTCGCCCGACGGCGGCGGCTGGGCGCGTGGGACCCGGACGACCTCAGCGCGGGACTGCATCCCGGCGCGATGCGCGTGCTGAGCGAGTCACAGGCCTCGGCACTGGGCGGCGACGGCGACAGCGACGTGCGTCCGAGCCCCGTCGACGGCGTCCACTCGCCGATCCACGTGCTGGCCATCACCGCCCTGGGCCTGCCGCTGATCGAC
Organism: Kitasatospora aureofaciens; assembly: GCF_019192735.1. GTDB lineage: Bacteria > Actinomycetota > Actinomycetes > Streptomycetales > Streptomycetaceae > Kitasatospora > Kitasatospora aureofaciens_A. The sequence continues at coordinate 25,668 of NZ_JAHTKP010000038.1, read as the reverse complement.
AACCTGGACCTGGAACCGCTGGCCGAGGCGTGCGCGCGCACCTCGCGATGGGAGTTCCTCTTCGTCGCCGCACCCCTGAACATCCCCCGCGGCACCGGCTCCCCGATCAATCCGCTCGCGGTCTTCTGAGCGGGACCGGGAGCCGGTCCGCGCTGTCGTGACGGCAGGCGTGACCGCACCGCCCCGGACGCCGGGGTCTCCGCGGGAGGCTCGCCACGGAGCTCTCCATCACGCCGATGGAGTCGATGAACCCGGTCACCGCTCCCGGCGGACGGCGAGCAGGGCCGCGTCGTCCGTCAGCCCGGAGCCGACGTACGCCCGCACGTCCACGAGCAGCTCGTCCAGCAGGGCGTCCGGCTCCCCGTGCGGCAGGGCGGCCACGCGCTGGGCGAGCGGGTAGAACCGGCTGGCCGCGTCCCGGGCCTCGGACACGCCGTCCGTGTAGAGCAGCAGCAGGTCGCCGCGGTCGAAGGTGAGCGACCTGGCGTGGTAGTCCCCGCCGACCAGGCCGAGCAGCGCCAGCGGGGGTGCCTCGACGGACGGCTCCACCGCGCTGACCCGACCGCCATGGCAGAGCAGCGGCGGCGGGTGCCCGCAGTTGACCACGACCGCCGGTCCCGGTGTGTCGGGGATGCCGACCAGAACCGCCGTGACGAACTCCTCGCTCGCCGGACGACGGGCGAGCGCCGAGTCCAGCCGCCTGGCCACCTGCGCCAGATCCGGCTCGGCCCGCGCGGCCTCACGGAACACCCCCAGCACGTCGGCCGCGGTCTCCACCGCGGCCAAGCCCTTGCCGCACACGTCGCCGAGGCACAGCCGCACCCCGTACGGGGTCCGCATCACCTCGTACAGATCCCCGCCGATCCGTGCCTCGGCCTCCGCCGCCACGTAGCGCACCGCGACCACCAGCGGCCCCATCCGCCGGGGCACCAGGCGCAGCAGGGCACGCTGCGCGGCCTCGGCGACCGTGTGGACCCTGGCCAGCTCCCGCTCCTGGGCCGTCACCACCAAGACGTTGGTGCAGCTGAAGAAGGTGACCACGACCACCGTGGCCGCCGCGGTCGCCATCACGACCGCGGGCACGTCGCCGTCGTAGACCGCCAGGCCGGCGACGATCGCGCTGGCGACCACCCCCGCCGCCAACGGGACCGTGGCCCGGCGGGCGCCCACGCCGGCCAGTACGGGGAGGGCGGCGAGCATCGGGGCGAACGTGACACCGGGCCCGCTGGCGAAATCCAGCGCCACCGCGACCGCGACCAGCGCATAGCCACCGGTCGTGACCTCGCGCGACCACCTGGGCAGGAACCGCGGCGGACGCCATGTTCTCGTGTCCGAGACATCAGCCACCGGACTGCCCTCCGTCCCGCTCGTCCCCACAGCCGAGTCGTTCCCCACTCCACAGTTAAGCGCAGTCGCAGGTGGTCGAGGCGGGCCATGCCGGGCGTGAAGACGAACAGGACATCCGCCTCGGCCCCGGGGGCCGCCGCGAGGCCGGGAACGTCGGCCCGGTTCCTGCGGGCCGGGATCCTTCCCGTGCTCCGGGCGGCGCTGTCACCACTCGTCGTAGTCGCGGATCACCCGGAAGCTGCCCACGACGCCGTCGTCACCGAACACGCCCCCGTGGACGGTACGGGTCACAACGCCGTTGGTCTCGCCGTGGGGACCCACGATGGCGACCGGAGCGCCGTTGTCACAGGTGAAGCCGCGGAAGACCTCGACAGTCTTCCAGCTGTCGTTGAAAACACTGAAGCTACTGGCGCCCAGTCCGCTGATCGCGGTGATGCAGCCCTCGGAGGAGGCGGAGTACGTACGGTCGTTGAAGTGGATCCGTCCCTCCTCCCTGTGGCCGTAGCCCCTGTGGCCGTGGCCGCGTCCGCCGTCCTCGCGGTCGCGGCCCTCGTGTCTCTCTCCGTTTTCGCCGCCACCGCCCTCGACAGCCGTGGCCGGGGCGGCTTGCTGGACGGGCTGGGCCCCCTGCTGGACAGCCGGGGGCGCCGGGGCGGCTTGTTGGACGGGCTGTGCCGCCTGCTGGACAGCCACGGACGCCGGGGTGGATTCGGCGGTCAAGGCGTAGGTGATACCGCTGGCTGCAAAGACCGCCGCGCTTACTCCGGCAGCGGCCACAGCCAATGTGCGCGTGCGCATGTCACTTCTCTCTGTCTCACGGACGTCGGCCCGGTGACCGACCTGCGATGAACGTAATGACAGCCCTCATGACTGTCATTTCGGACATGTCCGAGGTGTGACACCGTGAGTCCAGCCGGGTGGAAATGCAGCGCGTATCGCATATTGAGGAAAGAGCGGCAGGCCGAGCCCTGAGAACGGCGGGTGCCGAACACCCCACCGGGCTTCCGCCTGCCTCAGGTCGACTCGATGCGCTCGACGATCCGCTCGCACAACTCGTGGGTGCGCAGGGCGTCGTGGGCGTCGAGGGTCTTGCCGGCCCGCACGGCGTCGAGGAACGCCAACACCACCTGCTCGATGCCGCGTTGGCGGGCGACCGGCACCCAGTCGCCGCGGCGGCGGACGGTCGGCTGGCCGCGGTGGTCGATCACCTCGGCCAGGTTGTGGACCGCGCGCTTGGAGTCGGCGCCGGAGACCTCCAGGATCTCCTCGGTCGAGCCGCTGAGGCGGTTCATGATGCCCAGGGCCGTGAAGCCGTCGCCGGCCAGCGTGAGGACGACGTGCTCGACCAGGCCGTCGCGCACCCGGGAGCGGACGTCCACATGCTCGATCTCGCCGGGGGCGAGGAAGCGCAGGGTGTCGACGACGTGGATGAAGTCGTCGTAGACGAGCGTCCGGGCGGCCTCGGGGAGGCCTTCGCGGTTCTTCTGCAGCACGATCAGGTCGCGCGGGCGCTCCTTCGCCTGGGCGTAGCCGGGCGCGTGGCGGCGGTTGAAGCCGACGGCGAGGGAGCGGCCGGTGCGGTCGGCGAGGGTGACGAGGCGGCGGGCGCCGTCGAGGGTGTGGTCGAGCGGCTTGTCCACGTACACGTCGACGCCGGCGCTGAGCAGCTGCTCGACGATCGGGACGTGCTGGTCCGTCGCGGCGTGGACGAACGCGGCCCGGATGCCGCTGCCGATCAGCTCGCCGAGGTCGGTGAAGCGGTGGGCGGGGTCGATCCGGTGGGCGTCGCCGAGGCGGTCGAGCTTGGCGCGGTCGCGGGTCATCAGGCGCAGGTCGAGGCCGGGCAGGGTGGTGAGCACCGGGAGGTAGGCCTTCTGCGCGATGTCGCCGAGGCCGATCACCCCGACCGGGAGCGCGGCGTCGGACGTGGCGGTCTCGCTCATGGGGACTCCTGCCTGTACGGACGGTCATCGGCCAGGCCCACCCTACTGGCCGCGCCCGGCGGGCTCAGGCGCCGGTCGCGGCGGCCTCGGCGAGAGCGTCCAGAACCGGCCGGATCAGCGGATGGCCGTCCGCGCCGGCCCGGACGGCGGCGAAGACCCGGCGGGTGGCGAGCTCGCTGTCCACCGGACGGACGGCGACCTGCCCGAGGTCGACGCCACGCAGCGCCGAGCGCGGCACCAGGGCGACGCCCGCGCCGGCGGAGGCGAGGGCGACGACGGCCCGGAAGTCGTCCGAGGAGTGCACCAGGCGGGGCTGGAAGCCGGCGTGCTCGCAGGCCAGCAGGACGACGTCGTGGCAGGGGTTGCCGGGGTAGGGCCCGATCCAGGGCTCGTCGGCGAGGTCGGCGACGGCGATCGGGCCCCGGCCGGCCGCCAGCGGGTGGCCGAGCGGCAGGACGGCCTCGAACGGCTCGGCGTACAGCGGGACGCGGGTGAGCCGGGCGTCGTCGGCGCGCGGGGCGCCGCGGTACTCGACGGCCACCGCGAGGTCGGCCCGCCCGTCGAGGACCATCGGCAGGCTGGCGTCGCCCTCGGCGTCCAGCACCTTGAGCCGGACGCCCGGGGCGCGCTCGGCGAGCAGGCCGATGGCGGGGGCGAGGACGAGGGCGATGCCGGTCGCGAAGGAGGCGACGGTGACCTCCCCGGCGACGCCGGCGCTGTACGCGGCGAGGTCGGCCTCGGCGCGCTCCAGCTGGGCGAGGACGGCGTCGGCGTGGCCGAGCAGGATCTCCCCGGCGGCGGTGAGCCGCACGCCCCGGCCCTCGCGGGCGAGCAGGTGGTGGCCGGTCTCCTGCTCCAGTGCCGCCAGCTGCTGGGAGACCGCGGAGGGGGTCAGGTAGAGGGCCGCCGCTGCCGCGGTCACGGTGCGGTGGTCCGCCACGGCCCGCAGGGTCCGCAGCCGTCGTGCGTCGATCACACGCCAATTCTGCCAGCGCGCCGCGGTAGTCCCGTCCCGCGGCCGCCGGGCCGGACCGGCGATCTTGCAAACTCCGGTATGTGGCAAGCCTGTTGGCAATGTTTGCGCCAATCTTCACGCTCGGACGTTGACCTTCCGCGGGAAGCCCGCTTGGCTCTCTCCGGGCCGGCCGTGGGGGTGCACAGTGCGGTCCGGCGTCGTCACCAGGGGAGGAACCCGCATGACCACGAACCGATCGAGGCGCCGGCTGCTGCGCGGCGGCGGCTCTTTGCCGGCGGCCGCGGTGCCGGCCGGCACCGCGGCACCGGCCGAGGCCAGGCCGCCGAAGGGTGACACCGCCCGGGTGAGCGTCGGCCTCGACGGCGCCCAGCCGGACGGCGCCTCGAACGCGCTGGGGCTGAGTGCGAACGGCCGCTACGCGCTCTTCTCGTCCAAGGCCACCAACCTGGTGCCGGGCGACACCAACAACGCTTTCGACGTCTTCCTCCGCCGCCTCTGACCCCGGTTCCGGCCCCGTGACGCGCCCCCGGCTCTCGCACCGGAGCCGGGGGCGCCCCCGCTCGAAGTCCCGTCCCGGACACGATCGTTGACGTAACCGCAAACGGGAGCGGGACGCCGGTTCGAGCCGGGGTCCCGCTCCCGCGCGGGAGGGTGGGGCAGATGGTTCTTGGTGCCCGTGGCCGGTCCGGTTCCGAGCGGACCGGCCACGGGCGGTTCAGGGGCGGCCCGGCGCCCGGACGGGGGCGCGGGCCGGTCGGGTCACTCCCCCAGCGCGGCGCGCGCGTCGACGAAGGCCGCGACGGCGCGCTCGACGTCCTCGGTGGAGTGGGCCGCGGACAGCTGCACCCGGATCCTGGCCTGGCCGTGCGGGACCACCGGGTAGGAGAACCCGATCACGTACACGCCGCGCTCCAGCAGGAGTTCGGCGAGCCGGCCCGCCTTGGTCGCGTCGCCGATCATCACCGGGGCGATCGGGTGGTCGCCGGGCAGGATCTCGAACCCGGCCTCGGTCATCTTCGTGCGGAACAGCGCGGTGTTGGCCGCCAGCCGCTCGCGCAGCTCGCTGGAGCGCTCGACCAGGTCGAGGACCTTGAGCGAGGCCGCCGCGATCACCGGGGCGAGCGAGTTGGAGAACAGGTACGGGCGGGAGCGCTGGCGCAGCAGGGCGACGATCTCGCGGCGGGCGGCGACGTAGCCGCCGGAGGCGCCGCCGAGCGCCTTGCCGAGGGTGCCGGTGATGATGTCCACGCGGTCCATCACGCCGTGCAGTTCGGGGGTGCCCTTGCCGTTCGCGCCGACGAAGCCGACGGCGTGCGAGTCGTCGACCATGACCATGGCGTCGTAGCGGTCGGCCAGGTCGCAGATCTCGCGCAGCGGGGCGACGTAGCCGTCCATCGAGAACACGCCGTCGGTGACGATCAGGCGGCGGCGGGCGTCCTGGGTGTCCTGGAGCTGCTTCTCCAGGTCGGCGAGGTCGCGGTTGGCGTAGCGGTGGCGGCGGGCCTTGCTGAGCCGGATGCCGTCGATGATGCTCGCGTGGTTGAGCGCGTCGGAGATGACGGCGTCGCGGTCGTCGAGCAGGGTCTCGAAGACGCCGCCGTTGGCGTCGAAGCAGGAGGAGTACAGGATGGTGTCCTCCTGGCCGAGGAAGGCCGAGAGGCGGTCCTCCAGCTCCTTGTGGACGTCCTGGGTGCCGCAGATGAAGCGGACCGAGGCCATCCCGTAGCCCCAGCGGTCCAGCGCCTCCTTGGCGGCGGCGAGCACCTCGGGGTGGTCGGCCAGGCCGAGGTAGTTGTTGGCGCAGAAGTTCAGCACCTCGCCGGGGCGCCCGCCGCCGGTGACGGTGACGGCGGCGCTCTGCGGGGTGCCGATCACCCGCTCCGGCTTGAAGAGGCCGGCCTCGCGGATCTCGTCGAGGGTGGCGGCGATGTCAGCGCGCACGTTGTCGAACACGAGCAGACTCCTAGTCGAATCGGCGGGGCTCAGGCGGTCCAGTCGAGGATGATCTTGCCGCAGTTGCCGCTCGCGGCGTCGTCGAAGGCGGCCTCGAAGTCGGTGGCGGCGTACCGGCCGGTGATCACCGGGCTGAGGTCCAGGCCGCCCTCCAGCAGCACGGACATCGCGTACCAGGTCTCGAACATCTCGCGGCCGTAGATGCCCTTGATGGTGATCATCGAGGTGACGATCGAGGCCCAGTCCACCGGGAACTGCTCGGCGGGCAGGCCGAGCATGGCGATCTTCCCGCCGTGCGTCATGTTGGCGATCATCGACTGCATTGCCTCGGGGCGGCCGGACATCTCCAGGCCGACGTCGAAGCCCTCGCGCAGGCCCAGCTTCTGCTGGCCCTCCTCGATGGTGTGCTCGGCGACGTTGAGCGCCAGCGTCACCCCGACCCGGCGGGCCAGGTCCAGGCGGTACGGGGAGACGTCGGTGATCATCACGCTGCGGGCGCCGGCGTGCTTGGCGACGGCGGCGGCCATGATGCCGATCGGGCCCGCGCCGGTCACCAGCACGTCCTCGCCGACCAGCGGGAAGGACAGCGCGGTGTGCACGGCGTTGCCGAAGGGGTCGAAGATCGCGGCGACGTCCAGGTCGACCGGCACCCGGTGCACCCAGACGTTGGAGGCGGGCAGGGCCACGTACTCGGCGAAGGCGCCGTCGCGGTTGACGCCGAGGCCGATCGTGTTGCGGCACAGGTGGCGGCGGCCGGCCTGGCAGTTGCGGCACTTGCCGCAGACCAGGTGGCCCTCGCCGCTGACCAGGTCGCCGACCGCGATGTCCGCGACGCCGGCGCCGATCTCGGCGACCTCGCCGACGAACTCGTGGCCGAGCACGAGCGGCGTCTTGACGGTCTGCTGCGCCCAGCCGTCCCACTTGCGGATGTGCAGGTCCGTGCCGCAGATGCCGGTCCGCAGCACCTTGATCAGCACCTCGCCGGGGCCGATCGCGGGCTTCGGGACGTCCATCAGCCAGAGTCCGGGCTCGGCCTTCTGCTTGACGAGTGCCTTCACGGGCGACGGCTCCTGACGTGCGAGTGGGGCGGCCTGCGGGCGTGGGCAGGCCGACGGGGCCCGGAGCGGCCGTTCCTGGCAGCCGCACCTCCGGGCAGGCAGCAATCTGCCTGGTGGGAGGGGGTGCGGTCCATCGAGGAATTCTTAAGGGCGACCACAGCTGGGCTGAACGATCGTGCCCGAGCCGGGCCCGGGGGCGGCTGCGGCGTGCCGGTGCTCACCCGTTCGGCGGAGCGCGGGGCGGCGGTGGCGACACCAGCCCAGGACGTGCCTGACCGTCAGATACCCAGCACCTGGCGGAGATCGTACGAGACCGGCTCCTCCAGCTGCGCGTACGTGCAGCTCTCCGGCGTGCGGTCCGGCCGCCAGCGGCGGAACTGCGCGGTGTGCCGGAAACGGCTGCCCTCCATGTGGTCGTACGCGACCTCCACCACCCGTTCCGGCCGCAGCGCCACCCAGGACAGGTCCTTGCCCCCGGTCCACCGGCTGACCGCCCCCGGCAGCCTGCCCTCCGCGTGCGCGGCCTCGTCCGCCCAGGCGCCCCAAGGGTGTTGGGCGAGGTCGGTCATCCGCAACGGCGCCAGCTCCTCGGCCAGCTCGCGGCGGCGGGCCATCGGGAACGCGGCGCAGACGCCGACGTGCTGGAGCCGCCCCTCGGCGTCGTTGATGCCGAGCAGCAGCGAGCCGACCACCGGGCCGCTCTTGTGCTCGCGGTAGCCGGCCACCACGCAGTCGGCGGTGCGCTCGTGCTTGATCTTGAACATGGTCCGCTCGCCGGGGCGGTACGGCTGGTCCAGCGGCTTGGCCACCACCCCGTCCAGCCCGGCGCCCTCGTACTCGGCGAACCAGCTCTGCGCCAGCGCGCGGTCGGTCGAGGCCGGGGCGGTGAACACCGGGTCCGCGGCGCCGCCGAGCGCCGACTCCAGGGCCGGGCGCCGCACCGACAGTGGCTCGTCCAGCAGGGAGACGTCACCGAGGGCGAGCAGGTCGAAGGCGACGAAGGAGGCGGGCGTCTTCTCCGCCAGCAGCTTCACCCGGCTCGCGGCCGGGTGGATGCGCTCCAGCAGTTCCTCGAACCGCAGCCGGCCGTCCCGGGCGATCACCACCTCGCCGTCCAGCACGCAGCGCGGCGGCAGCTCCTGCTTGAAGGCCTCGACCAGCTCGGGAAAGTACCTGGTCAGCGGCTTGCCGGTGCGGCTGCCGAGCTCGACCTCGTCCCCGTCGCGGAACACGATCGAGCGGAAGCCGTCCCACTTGGCCTCGTACTGCATCCCCGGCGGGATCTTGGCCACCGACTTGGCGAGCATCGGCGCCACCGGCGGCATCACGGGCAGGTCCATGCCTTCGATCCTCGGCCCAACCACCTCGGGGCGCGCGCCGGGCGCGGCGCGCTTAGCGTGAGAGGCATGGGCTCCGCCGTGGAACTGGATGTTGCCGGGCGCACCGTCCGCTTGTCGAACCCGGACAAGGTGTACTACCCCGAGCGCGGGTTCACCAAGCTGGACGTCGCGCAGTACTACCTGGCCGTCGCCGACGGCGTGCTGCGCGGGCTGCGCGACCGGCCGACCACGCTGCAGCGCTTCCCCGACGGGGTCGAGGGCGAGTTCTTCTACCAGAAACGCGCCCCCAAGGGCCTGCCGGACTGGCTGCCGACCGCCCGGATCAACTTCCCCAGCGGCCGCTCCGCCGACGAGATCTGCCCCACCGAGCCCGCCGCCGTCCTGTGGGCCGCCAACCTCGGCTGCCTCACCTTCCACCCCTGGCCGGTCCGGCGACACGACACCGACCACGTCGACGAGCTGCGCGTCGACCTCGACCCGCAACCCGGCACCGACTTCCGCGACGCCGTCCGCGCCGCCCACGAACTGCGCGCCCTGCTGGCCGAGTTCGGGCTGCGCGGCTGGCCCAAGTCCTCCGGCGGGCGCGGCCTGCACGTGTACGTCCCGCTGGAGCCCTTGTGGACGTTCACCGACGGCCGGCACGCGGTGATCGCGCTCGGCCGGGTGCTGGAGCAGCGGATGCCCGGGCGGGTCACCACCGCGTGGTGGAAGGAGGAACGCGGCGAACGGATCTTCGTCGACTACAACCAGATGGCCCGTGACCGCACCATCGCCTCCGCCTACTCGCTGCGCGCCCGCCCCCGCGCCACCGCCTCCACCCCGCTGCGCTGGGAGGAGCTCGACGACGCCTCGCCCGAGGACTTCGACCTGCGGACCGTCCCCGCCCGGTTCGCCGAACTCGGCGACCTGAACGCGGAGATGGACGGGACGGCGTACCGGCTGGACGCGCTGCTGGAGCTGTACGAGAAGCAACTGCGCGACGAGGGCCTCGGCGAACTCCCGTACCCGCCAGACCATCCCAAGGCCGAGGGCGAGCCGACCAGGGTCCAGCCCAGCCGGGCGCGGAAGACGTAGCGTCCGCGCCGATCGCGGCTGGTGTCGATCGCGGCTGGTGTCGATCGCGGCCGGCGTCGATCGCGGCCGGTGACATGATGGCGCGGTGCCGTTCGACCACAATGACCACTACCACCGCCTGCTGCTGCGCCAACTCCCGCCCGGCGCCCGCAGAGCCCTGGACGTCGGCTGCGGCACGGGCACCTTCGCCCGGCGGCTCGCGCGGCGGGGCGTGGACGTGGACGCCGTCGACCGCGATGCGGGGGTGATCACGGCGGCGCGGGGCGTGGCCGGTACCGGGCGTCCCGGGCTTCCCGGGCCTCCCGGGCTTCCCGGGCGGGTCAACTTCCGGCAGGCGGACGTCGCCGCGCTCAGCCTGCCGCCCGGCACGTACGACTACATCTCCTGCCTGGCCAGCCTCCACCACCTGCCGCTCGACACGCTCCGGACGCTGCGGGACGCGCTGGCGCCCGGCGGGGTGCTGGTGGTGCTCGGGTGCTACCGGGAGGCGTCGGCCTGGGACCGGGTGGTGAGTCTGGCGGCGGTGCCGGTGAACGCGGTGTGCCGGGTCGGGGTGTTCGTCCGCGAGCGCTCTGTTGGTCGGGCCGTTTCTCGGGCGTCCGTTTCTGAGGCGTCCGTTTCTCCGCCGTCCGCGCCGACGATGGCCCCGGCCGGGTCGTTCGCCGAGGTCCGGGCGTACGCGGCGGAGCACCTGCCGGGGCACCGGATGCGGCGGCTGCTGTTCTGGCGGTACCTGCTGGTCCACCGGACGCCGTCCGGGCCGCGGTGATCAACTACCCTGGGCGCCTTCAACGGGCGACGGAGGGGTACGCATGGGCGCGCGGGGGCTGGCGGGGATCCTGGCGGACGCGGCGGGCGGGATCTTCCCGCCATCGGACGGCTCGGTGACGGTCGTCCCGCAACCGTCCGAGCGCGAGGCCGGGGTGCTGTCGTTCTCCGCCCACGCGGTGGTCTTCACGGACGAGGACCCGGCCTGGGTGCACGAGACGCTCGCCGCGGTGCCGAGCGATCCGCTGGCCGCGCCGCTCTGTCCGCCCTTCCTCACCGCGTTCGCCGAGCGCACCGGGCGCATCGTCAACAACATCGACCTGCTCACCGTCGCCCACCGCCTCCCCGGCCCGCCGCCGGTCTCCTTGGCCCCGGTCGAGGACCGCGAGCACCCGCGCGTGGTGCGCGCGCTGCGCTACCGCGAGGACGTCCGGGTGTTCACCGCCGACGGCGGCGTCCTCGTCCTCGGGCGCGGCGTCGCCGGCCGCTGGGAGGCCGCCATCGAGGTCGACCCGCAGGCGCGGGGCCGCGGCCTCGGCCGGGCGCTGGCCACGGCGGCGCGGCACCTCCTGCCGGAGGGCGACGTGATCTGGGCGCAGCAGGCGCCGGGCAACGCCACCAGCGTCCGGGCCTTCCAGGCCGCCGGGTACAAGCCGGTCGGCGCCGAGACACTGCTCGTGGTGGGGCGGCCGTGACGTCGCCGGGTTCCTCGGCGGGTTCCTCGGCTTCCTCGGCCTCCTTGGCTTCCTCGGCTTCCTTGGCTTCCTTGGCTTCCTCGGCTTCCTTGGCTTCCTTGGTTTCCGTGCCGGAGGACGTCCGCGCCCAGCTGGCCGTCCGCTTCGGCCCGTCCGCCTCCGCCTGGTGCGACGCGCTGCCGTCCGTCGTCGACGGGCTCGCCGAACGGTGGGGGCTGACCGTGGCGGCGGCCGGGGGCGGCGGGACGGCCCGGGTGTTCCGCTGCACGGACGGCGCCGGCGCCACCGTCTGGCTCAAGCTCACGCCGGACCAGCAGGTGGCGGCCGAGGAGGAGGCCGCGCTGTGGGCGTGGTCGGGGCTGCCGTCCGTGGTGCCGCTGCTCGCGCACGACCCGGCGACGGGCGCGCTACTGCTGGCGGGGGTGGCGCCGGGGACGACGCTGCGGGAACGGTCGTGGCGGCTGGAGGAGGTCGCGGGGCTGCTGACGGCGCTGCGGTCCGTCCCCGTGGCCGGAGTGGCGCTGCCGTCGCTCGCCGAGCGGGTGGACTTCCTGTTCGACCTCACCGAGCGGCGCGCCCCCGGGGTGGTCCCGCCATCGGCGCGGGCGGCCGCCCTGTCGCTCGCGGCCGGTGGCCCCGTCGCGCTGGTCCACGGCGACCTGCACCCCGGCAACGTCCTCGACGGCCCGGGCGGGCCGGTCGCCATCGACCCGCGGGCGAGGCTCGGCGACCCGGACTTCGACCTGGTCGACTGGGTGCTCGACGGCGTGACCGAGCAGGCGTCGCTCGAAGCGCGGATCACCGAGCTGTCCGCCCTCGTCCCCGGCTCCGACCCGGCCCGCACGCTGGCCTGGTGCCGGGCGACCGCCCCGGTCATCGTCGCCCCGCGGCTCGCCGCCGGGCGCGACGACGCGGGCACGGCGTTCCTGGCGCGCCTCGCCGGCCTGTCGGCGCGCCTCACCGGCCTGTCATAGCCGGCAGGAACCAGCAGACGCCGCCGAACACCGTCAGTGCTTCTCGCAAACGGGTGGCGGGTACGGGTGCGTACCCGTACGCTGGCAGTGACCGAAGGGAGCACCCCATGGCTGACGCCAACATTCGGATTCCGGCCGAGGCTCGCGACCGGCTCGCCGCGATTGCGGCCGCCGAGCACCTGTCGCTGCGCGCCTACCTCGCCCACCTGGCCGAGACCCTGCTCACCCCCGACGAACGCGCCGAGCGCGCCGAACAGGCCCGCGCCGCCCTCAAGACGTGGAACGGCTACGACCCCGACCCCGCGCACACCGAGCAGCTGGACGTCGAACTCGACCGGCGCCTGGCCCGGGCGGCGACCCGGTGACCGAACTGCACGTGGTCCTGGACGACACCGCCATGGTTGCAGCCGGCCGCGGCAACCTGCTGGCCTCCCGCCTCATCCACCGGGCCCACGCCGAGCCCGGCTGGTACCTCTACGCTCCCGCCTGCGCCCTGGTGGAAGCCGACCGCGCCCGACCCGGCACGGCCGAGCACCTGGCCGCACTGCCCGGCGTCACCGTCCTCGACCTCGACCTCTCCGCCGCCCTGACCGTGGCCGCCGACACCACCTGGGCCCAGGCCCACACCCGCTACGCCGCCTCACCCACCGCGGACCGCCCGGACGGCGCGATCATCGCCACCACCGACGCCGGGCGCTGGACCGGCCACCCCGTACGGATCATCGACCTCAGCCCCTGATCGGACCCGCCGGTCCTTCAGCCCACGCGGGCGCCCGCAGGGGCCAGGTCGGCGATGATCCGTACCGCGTCGTCGATCTGCGTGTCCGTCAGGTCACCTCGGGCGGTCAGGCGCAGCCGCGAGATCCCGTCCGGGACGGACGGCGGGCGGAAGCAGCCGACCGCGAGGCCCGCCCGGCGGCAGTCGGCGGCCCAGGCCACGGCGGCCTCCGGGCCCGGGGCGCGCACGGACACCACAGCCGCGTCCGGCTCGCAGGCGTGCAGGCCGGCCGCTGTCAGTCGGGCCGCCAGCGACCGGGCGACCTCGCGGGTGCGGTCGGCGCGCTGGGGCTCCGCGCGCAGGAGGCCCAGGGCGGCGAGGGCGGCGCCGGCGGCGGCCGGGGCGAGGCCGGTGTCGAAGATGAAGGTGCGGGCGGTCTCCGTCAGGTGGCGGATGACCCGGCGGGGGCCGAGGACGGCGCCGCCCTGGGAGCCGAGCGACTTGGAGAGGGTCACCGTCGCGACGGTGTCCGGCTGCCCGGCGAGCCCGGCCGCTGCCAGCGCCCCACTCCCGCCCGGGCCGAGGACGCCCAGCCCGTGCGCGTCGTCGACGAGCAGTGCGGCGCCGTGCGCACGGGCGGCGGCGGAGAGCGCGGGCAGCGGGGCGGCATCGCCGTCCACCGAGAAGACGGAGTCCGTCACGACGAGCGCCCGCCTCTGCGTCCGCTCCCCGAGCACTCCCCGCACGGCCTCCGGGTCGCTGTGCGGAACCCGCTGGACGTCCGCCCGCGCGAGCCGGCAGCCGTCGATGAGCGAGGCGTGGTTGTAGGCGTCGGACACGATGAGCGTGTCCGGGTCGGTGAGCGCGGTGAGAACGGCCAGGTTGGCGGTGTACCCGGACGAGAACACCAGCGCGGCCTCCGCCCCGCAGAACTCGGCCAGCTCCTCCTCAAGTTCCGTGTGCAGCGCGGTCGTCCCGGTGACCAGCCGCGACCCGGTCGAGCCGCCGCCCCACCGCAGCGCGGCGTCGGCCGCGGCCCGGGTGACGACCGGGTGCCGGGTCAGCCCGAGGTAGTCGTTGCCGGCCAGGTCGAGCACCGGGTCCTCGGCCTCGCGGCTGCGCAGCGTGCGGGTGAGCCCGGCATCGGCGCGCAGCGCGGCGGCCTCGTCGAGCCAGTCGAAGACGTCCGCCGGGGCGAGGACGGAGGGGTGCGGTTCGGACGCGAGGGGGTGGGCCATGCCCGGCACTCTGGCACGCCCGCCGAACACCGGGCAATGTGCGCCTGGGCACATGATCGGCATCTCCAGCCGGCCGGGATCTACAAGGGAGCGGCAAGGGAGCGACAACGGATCGGCAAGGGCTCGACAAAGGGATCTGCGGAGGGATCGACAAGGGGAAGGCCGAGGGCCCGGAAGCCCCGGGCTTTGCCCGGGGTGGCGGCGAACAGGCAAGATAGCCGGGTGACCCTCCTTGATCTGATGCCGAAGCCCGCCACGCCCGACGCGCTGTACGAGACCTTCGCTGCCTGGGCGGAGGAGCGGGGGATCACGCTGTACCCGGCGCAGGAGGAGGCGCTGATCGAGCTGGTGTCGGGGAACAACGTGATCCTGGCGACGCCGACCGGTTCGGGCAAGAGCCTGGTGGCGGCGGGGGCGCACTTCGCGGCGCTCGCCGAGGGGAAGCGGACGTTCTACACCGCCCCGATCAAGGCCCTGGTCTCGGAGAAGTTCTTCGACCTGGTCAAGATGTTCGGCACCGAGCAGGTCGGCATGATGACCGGCGACGCGAGCGTGAACCCGACCGCGCCGATCATCTGCTGCACGGCCGAGGTGCTGGCGCAGATCGCGCTGCGGGACGGTACCCGGGCGGACATCGGCCAGGTGGTCATGGACGAGTTCCACTTCTACGCGGAGCCGGACCGCGGCTGGGCGTGGCAGATCCCGCTGCTCGAACTCCCGCAGGCGCAGTTCCTCCTCATGTCCGCGACGCTCGGTGACGTGCGCCGGTTCGAGGAGGACCTGACCCGCCGCACCGGCCGTCCGACCACCGTCGTCCGCAACGCGACCCGCCCGGTGCCGCTGTTCTACGAGTACCGCCGCACCACCCTCCACGACACCCTGGAGGAGCTGCTGCAGACCGGCCAGGCCCCGGTCTACGTCGTGCACTTCACGCAGAAGGAGGCGGTGGAGCGCGCGCAGTCGCTGATGAGCATCAACATGTGCTCGAAGGCGGAGAAGGACGCCATCGCCACGCTGATCGGCAACTTCCGTTTCACCACCAAGTTCGGCCGCAACCTGTCCCGTTTCGTGCGCCACGGCATCGGCGTGCACCACGCGGGCATGCTGCCGAAGTACCGTCGGCTGGTCGAACGCCTCGCCCAGGCGGGCCTGTTGAAGGTCATCTGCGGGACGGACACGCTCGGCGTCGGCGTCAATGTGCCGATCCGCACGGTGCTGTTCACCGCCCTCTCCAAGTACGACGGCACCCGCGTCCGCATCCTGCGCGCCCGCGAGTTCCACCAGATCGCCGGACGCGCCGGCCGGGCCGGGTTCGACACCGTCGGCCAGGTGGTGGCGCAGGCGCCGGAGCACGTGATCGAGAACGACAAGGCGATCGCGAAGGCCGGGGACGACCCGAAGAAGAAGCGCAAGCTGGTCCGGAAGAAGGCGCCGGAGGGCTTCGTCGGCTGGACCGAGGAGACCTTCGACAAGCTGATCGCCGCCGACCCGGAGCCGCTGGTCTCCCGCTTCAAGGTCAGCCACGCGATGCTGCTGTCGGTGATCGGCCGCCCGGGCAACGCCTTCGAGGCGATGCGCAAGCTCCTCACCGACAACCACGAGGACCGCTCCGCCCAGCGCCGCCACATCCGCACCGCGATCGCGATCTACCGCTCGCTGCTGCAGGGCGGCGTGGTCGAGCGCCTGCCGGAGCCGGACGCCGAGGGCCGGATCGTCCGCCTGACGCTGGACCTGCAGGAGAACTTCGCGCTCAACCAGCCGCTCTCCACCTTCGCCCTGGCCTCCTTCGAACTCCTCGACCCGACCTCGCCGTCGTACTCGATGGACGTGGTGTCGGTGGTCGAGGCGACGCTCGACGACCCGCGCCAGATCCTCGCCTCGCAGCAGAACAAGGCGCGCGGCGAGGCCGTCGGCGAGATGAAGCGCGACGGCATCGAGTACGAGGAGCGGATGGAGCGGCTCCAGGAGATCACCTACCCGAAGCCGCTGGAGGAGCTGCTCACCCACGCCTACGAGGTGTACCGCCGGGCGCACCCGTGGATCGGCGACCACCAGCTGACGCCGAAGTCCGTGGTCCGCGACCTGTACGAGCGGGCGATGACCTTCTCCGACTACGTCGGCCACTACGATCTGGCGCGCACCGAGGGCATCGTGCTGCGCTACCTGGCGGGCGCGTACAAGGCGCTGGAGCAGACCGTCCCCGAGGACGTCAAGACCGACGACCTCAAGGACGTCATCGCCTGGCTCGGCGAGCTGGTCCGCCAGGTCGACTCCAGCCTGCTCGACGAGTGGGAGCAGCTCGCCAACCCGACCGAGCCGCAGGCCCCCGAGGTGGCGCTGGACGACAAGCCGGCGCCGGTCACGGCGAACGCGCGGGCGTTCCGGGTGCTGGTGCGCAACGAGATGTTCCGCCGCGTGGAGCTGTGCGCGCTGGAGCACTACGACGAACTCGGCGACCTGGACGGCGACTACGGCTGGGACGCGGACCGCTGGGCGGACGCCATGGACGGGTACTGGGAGGAGTACGACGACCTCGGCACCGGCCCGAACGCGCGCGGCCCGAAGATGCTGATCATCGAGGAGGAGGACTCCTCCTGGCGGGTCCGGCAGATCTTCGACGACCCGGAGGGCGACCACGACTGGGGCATCAGCGCCGAGGTCGACCTGTACGGCTCGGACGAGGAGGGCCGGGCGGTGCTGCGGGTCACGGCGGTGGACCGGCTGGGCGGCTGACGGCTGACGGCTGACGGCTGACGGCTGACGGCTGACGGCTCGTCAGTTTGCCTACGGGGGCCCGGCTTTGCAGTTGCCGGGCCCCCGTTTCGCGCTTGACGGGCCCCTGTTTCGTTCTTGCCGGGCCCCTTCGCGCTTGCCCGTTTCGTGGGTGGATTACATCCAGACGAACTGCGAGCCCGCCGAGTACGACACCGCGCGGGTCGCCTCGTCCAGGATCTGCTCGGGGGTGGGGGCCGGCGAACCGGACGGCGCCGGCGTCGCGGCGGGCGGGGTGCTCGGGGTCGCCCCCGGCGTGTGGGTCTGGCCCTCGGGGAGGCGCGAGCTGGTCACCGTCACGTAGTGCCCGACCGCCTCGACCCGCGGCTCGGTGCCGGGCTTGGGAGCCGCACTCGCGGAGGGGGCCGGCGCCTCGTTGGCGTCGGGGAGGATGAAGGCCAGCGCGCCCGGCTTGGCGCGCAGTGCGTCGGCGGCCTTGACGGCGGTGGCCTGGTCGGCGAATCGCAGGACGGTGACGCTGCTGAGCACCGGCTTGTCCTGACCGGTGAAGCTCACGGTGAGGTAGGCCTGGCAGCCGCTGTTCTTCAGCAGCTCCTGGCCGCGGTCCTGCTGCGCCTCGACGCAGTTCTCGCCGCGCCGCACGCCGTTGCGCTTGCCCTTGTAGGCGCCCATCTCGATCAGGCGCTGGGACGGGAAGTACGTCTCGACGTTGAGGGCCTCGGGGTCGGTGGGCGGCGGCGGGGCGCCCACGACCGGCGGCGTCTTGGTCGCGTCCTTGCTGGACGGACCGAGCCCGGGTATGAAGTCGCCGGGCGTCGGCCGGGTGATGATCCAGCCGCCGGCGACGACCACGCCCACGACGACCGTCCAGCCCACCATCCGGCGGGCTGTCAGCCGCCCGCCCCGGTACGCGCCGGCGCCGCCGCCGAATCGCCGCCCTGCCCGGCCTTCCTGGCCGTCTCCCGGAGTCGGGGTGCGCTCCCCCTGCGTGGTCATGGCGCAGATTCTAAGCAACCGTCGGGTGGCCTGGATCACGGGGTGGGCGGTTGTCGATCATCGTCCGGCGCCGACGCTGAACCGGCGCGGCGCCGGCGAGTCACCGATGCGGCACCGGTGCGGCACCGGTGCGGCACCGGTGCGGCACCGGTGCGGCACCGGTGCGGCACCGGCGACTGCTACCGGCGGGTAACCCAGGGTCCGCGCCCCCGTCAAGGGGACTGACCAGCGCCGTAGCCGTGAGCTTCGACACTGTGGTAAGTGGCACATCCTCCTGCCGATCTTCTGGTGGGTTTGCTCTGGCGTCAGCCGAACACCAGCAGGCAGGATCAGCCCCATGGATCTGCTCGATACCCTCACCGCCAAGGGCCTGCGCGGCGAAGCTCCGACCCGCGAAGAGGCTCTGGCCGTCCTCGCCACCACCGACGACGAGCTGCTGGACGTGGTCGCCGCCGCCGGGAAGGTGCGCCGGCGGTGGTTCGGCCGCCGGGTCAAGCTCAACTACCTGGTGAACCTGAAGAGCGGCCTCTGCCCCGAGGACTGCAACTACTGCTCCCAGCGACTGGGCTCCAAGGCCGAGATCCTCAAGTACACCTGGCTGAAGCCCGACCAGGCCGCCGACGCGGCGCGCGCGGGCGTCGCGGGCGGCGCGAAGCGGGTCTGCCTGGTCGCCAGCGGCCGCGGCCCGACGGACCGCGACATCGACCGGGTCACCGACACCATGGCCGCCATCAAGGACGCCGACCCCGAGGTCGAGATCTGCGTCTGCCTTGGCCTGCTCTCCGACAACCAGGCGGAGCGGCTGAAGGCGGCCGGCGCCGACGCGTACAACCACAACCTCAACACCTCCGAGAACACCTACGGCGACATCGCCACCACCCACACCTACGCGGACCGGGTGGACACCGTGCAGAAGGCGCACGGCGCGGGCCTGTCCGCCTGCTCCGGCCTGATCGCGGGCATGGGCGAGACGGACGAGGACCTGGTCGACGTCGTCTTCGCGCTGCGCGAGCTCGGCTCGGACTCCGTCCCCGTCAACTTCCTCATCCCGTTCGAGGGCACTCCGCTCGCCAAGGAGTGGAACCTCACCCCGCAGCGCTGCCTGCGCATCCTGGCGATGGTCCGCTTCGTCAACCCGGACACCGAGGTGCGGATCGCCGGCGGGCGCGAGGTGCACCTGCGGTCGATGCAGCCGCTGGGCCTGCACATCGCGAACTCGATCTTCCTCGGCGACTACCTGACCAGCGAGGGCCAGGCCGGGCAGACCGACCTCGACATGATCAAGGACGCGGGCTTCGAGGTCGAGGGCGCGGGCGAGGCGACGCTGCCCCGGCACCGGGCGGATGTTGCCGCTGCCGCGTCGGGTTGTGGCACCGCGGCTTCGGCTTGTGGCAGCGCGGCCTCGGCGTGCGGCAGCGGGGGCGGGTGCGGTCCGTGCGGCGGACACTCGCACGACGCGCCCGTGTCGGAGACCGCTGACGAGTCGGGCGACTCGGGCGACTCGGCCTACTCGCGCGACTCGGCCGACGAACTGCGCAGCGATCTCGTCAAGGTCCGCCTTCGCGGCGCCGGTACCGAACTCGCCCCCAATGCCTGATAGTTCTGGAGATCTACGCATCATGCCCCAGCTGTCCGCGGACACGCTGCTCACCCTCGACCGCGCCCACGTCTGGCACCCGTACGGCCCGATGCCCGGCACCGTCACCCCGTTCGTGGTGGAGTCCGCGTCGGGCGTCCGGCTGCGGCTCGCCGAGCCCGTCGCGGACGGGCGGCGCGAGCTCGTCGACGGGATGTCGTCCTGGTGGGCGGCTATCCACGGCTACCGGCACCCGGTCCTGGACGAGGCCGTGCGCGACCAGCTGGGGCGGATGAGCCACGTGATGTTCGGCGGGCTCACCCACGAGCCCGCCGTCCGGCTGGCGGCCCGGCTGGTGGAGATCACACCGGAGCCACTGCAGCACGTCTTCCTGGCCGACTCGGGCTCGGTCGCGGTCGAGGTCGCGATGAAGATGTGCCTGCAGTACTGGCAGTCCATCGGCCGCCCGGAGAAGCGCCGGCTGCTCACGTGGCGCGGTGGCTACCACGGGGACACCTTCCACCCGATGTCCGTCTGCGACCCCGACGGCGGCATGCACCACCTGTGGGGCGGGGTGCTGCCCGGGCAGCTCTTCGCGCCGCAGCCGCCGGCCGGTTTCGATGCTCCGCTGGATGCTCAATACGCCTCGAAATTTGAGGAGTTGATGAAGTGTCACGCGGACGAACTGGCCGCCGTCATCGTCGAGCCGGTCGTGCAGGGCGCGGGCGGGATGCAGTTCCACTCCCCCGCCTACCTGCGCATGCTGCGCGAACTCTGCGACCGGCACGGGGTGCTGCTCGTCTTCGACGAGATCGCGACCGGATTCGGGCGCAGCGGCGCGCTGTTCGCCGCCGAACACGCGGGGGTCTCGCCGGACGTGATGTGCCTCGGCAAGGCGATCACGGGCGGATACCTGACGCTCGCGGCCGCCCTGTGCACGAGCGAGATCGCGGACGGGATCAGCCGCGGCGAGATGCCGGTCCTGGCCCACGGGCCGACGTTCATGGGCAACCCGCTGGCGTGCGCGGTCGCCAACGCGTCCATCGACCTGCTGCTGGGGCAGGACTGGCAGGTCGAGGTGAAGCGCCTCGAGGCGGGATTGGTGGACGGGCTCGCTTCTGCTGCCGACATCCCGGGCGTACGGGACGTGCGTGTGCAAGGTGCCATCGGCGTGGTGCAGTTGGACCACCCGGTGAACGTGGTGGCGGCGACGGAGGCGGCAGCGCGGGAGGGTGTGTGGCTGCGGCCGTTCCGCGACCTGATCTACACGATGCCGCCGTACGTG
Source organism: Kitasatospora aureofaciens (assembly GCF_019192735.1). Taxonomy (GTDB): domain Bacteria; phylum Actinomycetota; class Actinomycetes; order Streptomycetales; family Streptomycetaceae; genus Kitasatospora; species Kitasatospora aureofaciens_A. Next base: position 4,994 of record NZ_JAHTKP010000038.1, on the reverse strand, counting down.
ACGGAGGACGAGGACGTGGCACGTATCGCTGCCGCCGTGACCGCTGCGGCGGTGGCGGGATGAGCGCGAGGATCCTGTTCGTCACGGGGACGAACACCGAAGTCGGGAAGACGGTCACCACGGCGGCCGTTGCGTCGGCGGCCCTGCAGGGCGGCCTGCGCGTGGCGATGCTCAAGCCGGGCCAGACGGGTGTCGGGCCTGGCGAGCCCGGGGACGCGGAGGAAGTCCGGCGGCTGGCAGGCGAACTGACGCTCCGTGAGCTGGTGCGCTACCCGGAGCCGCTGGCCCCGGACATGGCGGCCCGTCGGGCAGGCCTGCCGTGCTTGTCCCCCTCCGAAGTGGCTGCTGCCGTAGCAGAGTTGGCTGCGTCGCACGACCTGGTACTCGTCGAGGGCGCGGGCGGGCTGCTCGTCCGGTACGACGAGGACGGGCGGACGCTGGCCGACCAGGCACGGGCGGTACGCGATGCCGGACTGCCGGCCGAGGTGTTGCTGGTCGCGTCGGCCGGACTCGGGACGCTGAACATCGTCGCGCTGTCGGCGGAGGCGCTGGCGGCGCGGGAACTGCCGCTGGCGGGGGTCGTCGTCGGCTCCTGGCCGTCCGACCCTGGGCTCGCCGATCGCTGCAACCTCGTCGACCTGCCGCGCTCGGCCGGTGCACCCCTGCTCGGCGCGCTCCCCGAACGCGCGGGTTCTTCCGCCGACTTCGCCGCGCTGGCGGTCGTCTCCCTGGCGCCCGATCTGGGCGGTACATGGGATGCGAAGCACTTCACGGAGTCGCACTGGCCGGAATGAGCCCGGCTTCGCTCGAACGTGTGATGTCGGCCCCCGAACCATGTGCGGGGGAGGTAGGGCTCAATACCGTTCTTTCCATGACAGATGGGCTGACGGTAGACGAGGCTCTTCGGGCCTTGGCCGCCCTGGAGGCGGCGTGGAAGGACGACGACGAGGCGCTGTCCGCCCTCGCGGAGGGCGGGACGGGCGAGCGATCGCTGCCGGCGCTGGTGGCGGCGTACGGCGAGCACGCGATGGACACGCTGATGGCGCTGGCCTTCGGACTGCGGTCGACGATGAGCGACGAGGAGATCGCGGAACTGTCCGACGCGGTCAGCGCCAACATCGGCGCCCGGATGAGCGCGCTGCTGACCCAGGCACTCAAGGCGTGGGGCGCGGTGGCGGCGCCGGACGACCTGGTGGTGACGAAGGCCATCGCGCACGTGGTCATCGACGCGATGCGCGCGGTGACGGAGGACCCGAACAAGACGGAAGTCCTGCCGCTGCTCGCGACGTTCCGGACGTACGCGCTGAACAACCCCTGAGGCACCATGAGGTGGGGGCTCCAGAGAGCCCCCACCTCTGTCATTTCTGAGTATTCATCCACCACGCCGCAACCGAAAGGCCCCCGGTGGACGAAGCGAGGAAGACGAGAAAGAACACCAGCACGGTTGCCGCGATCGACCCATCAGCGGGCACCGCAAGGGTTGCGGCACCCGCAAGCGCCAAGCTAATCACGGTAATTGCCGCGACGGCCGCAGCTACTGGCGCATTCCCCTGCGGAGGACGAGCACCAGGCGCTCGATGACGTCCGGCCGGGCGCCGCCCAGGTCGATCAGGATGATGCCGGTGGCTTTGGCCGACTGCCAGTCGATGCCGAGGGAGGGGAGTTTCACCTCGGCGGCGTGCAGGACGGCCTGGAGATCGTCGAGGATGTCGGCTGCGTCGCGACGGTCCTCGGCCGTGATCTTGTCGATCATACTGCTCATGGGGCATCTCACTGTTCGGTGTTCGTGATCCAACGGGCTTCGGTGTCCCAAACATCTGAGCGTCTCTCCCCCGGGCTTCGAGCCGAGGCTCGAAGCCCGGGGCAGTAGATCACGGGTGCTGGAGGCCGGGAGACCTCCTGGACGTTGGATGACACGGGCACAGTTCAGGGCAGCTGCGCAGTCGGTCAATCCATCCCGGTCAGCCCAGGACGGTCAGGCCTCCGCCTGCGCCGTCCAGGGATGGGGGTGCCTCCTCTTCTGGGGTGATGTAGCGGCGGCCGGAGAGGCGGATGGCTACTGCGTCGCCGAGTACCAGGCGGTCCGTGGTGTGGAGGGCGATGCGCTCGCCGGGGTCGAGGCGGCGTTCGGTGCCTCGGGTCAGGAGGGTGCCGTTGCCCGAGCCCAGGTCGACTGCGAAGGGCAGCGGGCCCTTCGGTGACTCCTCCAGGGAGAGCATCAGGTGTCGCCGGCTCACCTGTCGGACGTCCTCGGGCGGGCGGAGTTCGGTCGCCGCGAGGTTGACGCCGTGGGTCAGGTCGCCGCGGCCGAGTTGCACTGCGCTGCCCAGGCTGATCGGGAAGCGGAGGAACTCCGTGCCGGTGCGGGCGTCGGAGGCCACGAAGAGGCGGGTGGTCCCCCGTGGGCCGGCCTCCTCCAGTGGGAAGCCGCAGCAGCTGCAGACCACGGTGCCGTCGCGGGCGAGGGATGGCCAGTCGAGCAGCCGGTCCGGCCACAGGAACGCCTTGACGCAGCCCCTCGCGGTGCAGCGCCAGTGGCTGCGCAGGACCCGTTCCTGTGCGGCGACGCTCGGGTCGATGTGCCGGCCGTGCTTGAGGTCCTTGCGCTCCACCGCCAGGGATACGGCGTGGGCCGGCACCCGCCGGATGCCGCTGGGCCGCAACCGCACCTCGCCGTCCCGCAGTTCCCAGGAGAGGAAGCGCGACGGGGATCGCTCGATCCACGGGTGCAGGCGGCGGAGGTCCTTGAACTGGTCCTCGCTGATCACGTGCCAGCCCCGGTCCCGGGCGAGCTCCAGCAGGACCGGGTCGGCGGTGGGCGCGGTCCGCACCTGCCCGACGCGCTCCATCCGCCGGAACGCGCGGGCGTCCTCCGGGAGCAGGGCGCGCCGCAGCGAGTTGTCGGCCACCAGCACCAGCGGACTGTCCGCGCCGTACCGTCGCCGCCAGGCCGAGCACACCAGCTCCAGCCGGTCCAGCAGCGGGAAGTGCCGCCGCAGCGGCGGCAGGCGCTCCGACCAGCAGACGTTCGAAACGTCGACCACGGCGCCGGTGGGGATCGGATTGTCGGCCAGGTAGGGTGCGGCCGGGCCCAACTGCCCTTGTGTCGGCGGCATTTCGTCCATCGCCCTGCGGTCTCCCGTTCAACGACCAGGAGTGCTCAAGCTAGCGAGCCCCCACAGGGACAGCAAGGCACCGCGCTGTCACCGCCCAGGACGCGTGCAGGCGCCTGTGCAGGCCCCCGTCTCGCCGTCGACCAGGCACAGGTGGTCGTGCGCTCCGCAGTCGTCGAGCACCAGCACCCGGTCGCCGAACGGGACGGGGAGCGCGGGCTCCACCGCCCGCCGCCGTGAACGGCGTCCAGTAGGGGTCGTCGACCAGAGCGACCCGATGCGGGCTCTGCCACAGCAACCGGCCGTCGGACCCGGCGTATCGAGTCGTCCAGTTCGAACCGCGGGACATCGGCGTGCTTGCCGGGGTTGGCGTGCAGCGTCTTCTCGGCCGAGCCGAACAGGTCGGACAGCGCCAGACTCGCCTCGCGCGACACCTTCTCGTCGTCCCACTGCACCAGGAACTCCACCGGGACGGTGATCCGCGCGGCGGCGTCGGCCAAGGTCTCCGCCGCGAAGCGGTGGGCACGCGCCACGATGCCGGGGGCCTTCTTGTACGGCGTCCACAGTCACGTTCGGCCGCACGGCGTGACGTCCTACGCGCGGCGCACCTGGACGCCGCACTCCTGGATGGCCCTCTCCTGGGCGTCCGTGAGCCCGTCGTCCGTCACCAGGTCGTGGACGTCGGCGAGCGGGCAGATCGAGGCGAAGGTGACCCGGCCGACCTTGGTGCTGTCGGCCAGCACGACCGAACGCGCGCTGCTGCGCAGGAAGGCGCGGTCGGTCTGGGCCTCCATCTCGTCGTGCGTCGTGCAACCCTCGTGCGCGGTCAGGCCGTCCACGCCGATGAAGGCGAGATCGAAGTGGTACTGCGAGAGCATGCGGTCCGCGGCCGGGCCGACCAGTTCGTAGCTGACCGGCCGGGCGATGCCGCCGATCACGATCAGGCGGATCTCGGGGCGGACGATCAGCTCGGCCGCGATGTTGACGGCGTTGGTCACCACAGTGATCCCGCCGCGCTCGCCGAGGACGCGGGCCAGCTCGGTGGTCGTGGTGCCGCCGGTCAGGCCGACCACGGCGCCTTCCGGGACCAGCTCGGCCGCCGCCCGGGCGATCCGCCGCTTCTCCTCCTGCCGCTTCTCGCTGCGGTGGCGCAGGGGGAGTTCGAGGTTGACGGCACCGGTGACGGCTCCGCCGCGGGTGCGGTGGAGCAGCCCCTGGTCGTGCAGCTCCTGGAGGTCCCTGCGCACTGTCGCGCCCGACACCCCGAGCAGCTCCGAGAGCGCGTGCACGTCTGCGCTCCCCGCCTCCGCGATGTGGGACAGGATCCGGGCGGCGCGATCAGCTTTGAGCATGGACGGAGTGTAGGTCAGGTCTGGGGAGCCCTCCCCGCACCGGGGCTCTGCGGTTGACGGGTACGACCCGTTGATGCGCATATCTGCTCGCTACAATGTCTACATGGTCAGATATGAGCATGCAAGACGCTGCAGTGATCGGAACAGGGCATGACCGCCCCCAACAGCCTTGCCCTGGCCGGCGCCAGGCTGGTCCTGCCCGGCGGCGTCGAGGGCGACCGGATGGTCATCGAGGGCGCGACGATTGCGAGGTTCGGTGGTGAGGCCGCTGTCGGCGACCTGGACCTGACCGGCCACACCGTCGTCCCCGGCTTCGTCGACCTGCACGTCCACGGCGGCGGCGGCGCCTCCTACGCCTCCGGCATCGCCGAGGAAGCCCTCAGGGCAGCCCGCACCCACCTGGAACACGGCACCACCACCACGATCGCCTCCACCGTCACCGGCGAGATCGACGACGTCGCCCGCCAGGCCGCCGTCCTCTCCGAACTCGTCGAGGACGGCATACTCGCCGGCATCCACTTCGAGGGCC
>NZ_JAHTKP010000037.1 GCF_019192735.1 Kitasatospora aureofaciens | reverse complement strand
CGGACAGCAGCGGGTCCGAGGCACCGAAGCGGGGAACGTGCCGACGCTGGGTGAACCCCGTCTCGTCCGCGATCCGGAAGCTCACCACCCCGAGGCGCGGGTTCTGCTCGAAGGCCTCACGGATCAGCCGGAAGGTGTCGCGCTTGGGCAGAAGGCCGTCGTCGTCCAGGACCACCAGGACATCGACACCGCCGAGTTCGCGCAGTCGCTGCACACCGGCGTTCCGTCCGCCCGGAATGCCGAGGTTCTCCGGCAGCTCCATGGCATCCACCCACGCCGGAAGCTCGGGAAGCCTCACGCCCTGCCCGAGCACCACGGCTTTGACGCTGCCGCCTTCCTGGGCCGCCACCGACTCGAGGAGCGCATACAGCTCCTTCTGCCGGTCGCCCATCGTCAGCACCACCACGCCCAGCGTGACGCCCATCGCACCCGACCCCATCGAGGAACCCTTCATGATCTCGCCGACACCGGAACCTACGGATGCGCCGTTGCACGTACTCGCCCAGACCGGGCGGCTCCCGGACCACCAGTACCTGGACCAGCACACCCTGACCTGGATCGCCGGGCACCGGCCCACCGGCCCTGGTGTCCGTGCCACGATGCCACACCGCCCGGTCCTGCTGGTACCCGACGACTCATGGTTCGCCAGCCCCGCCGTGATCGACTCCATCCACGGCTCCCGGCACAACGCCCGCGTCGCTCTCCTCGTCCAGCTCCTCGCCCACCACCACGGGCTCGATCACGGTTCGGCCCTGGCTCTCGCCGCCGCAGCGGCCTGCCACGACTGTCGCCGCCACCACGACCGCGATGACCCTGGCCACGGCCAACGCGCCGCCCGCTGGCTCGCCGGCAACCTTGACACCGTGGCCGCAGCCTTCGGGAAGACGGTCACCGCCGAGACGATCACCGCGGTCTACCTCCACGACCACCCGTACGACGCCTTCACCGACGACCAGGCCCGCGCGTACCGGCGGAGCTCGTTGCTGGTGGACCTCCTCAAGGCCGCCGACGCGCTGGACCGCTACCGGTTGCCCCTCGCCCGCTGGTGGCCCGACCTGAGCCGCCTGCGGGTCGCGGTACCCGCGTGGCTCTTACCCATCGCATTCGACCTGGTGCTTCACAGCGAACAGGCGCGCCTGGACGGCGCCGCCCACCGCGAGGCGCTCGACCACGCACTCCACACCGTGCTGCCCGAGTAAGGAGATGCCCGTTGCACGCCGACTGGGAATACGCCCACACCAGCTACAGCACTCCGACTTCGCGCTCGTCACCCGCCGGACTGACCGAGACCGAAGCCGACTGGCGTCGGCTTCTGGAGCTGGAGACCCCGAACGGGTGGCTCCTGCGAGACAACGCCATGCTCCAAAGGCTGACCAGCGGCTCCCCGATCCACTTGTTGCACCTGACCCGCGACCTCGACGCGGTCCGCCGCAGCGGCCACCTCTATGCCTCCACCGGCTGCCTGGTCGGGGCCGTCTACGGGTCACCCCTCACACCCGCAGGAGGAGCGTTCCGGCCCCACAACCTCGGCTCCTACCTGCTGGCGAGCAGGCAGAACAGCACACCGCTCATCATCGAGGTCACTCCCACCGCCCCGGTGCCCGCCAAGGGACTCGACTACCTGCGCCTCGGTGGCATCCACCTGCGGACCTACGACGCCTACCGGCACTTCCTCACCGAGGCCGAGGACGACCAGGTACTCCGCTCCGTCCTGGACCGCGTGCGTATCGCAGCCCCGTTCCTCGACACCCTTTTGAACGACGCGGCCGGCGGCAGCACCCTCGCCGAGCCGTTCATCGACGCCCTCGCCGCTACGGTCCCGGTCTTCCCCTACCTCGGGTACGTGTACTTCGAGACGGTCGCCGAGTACCTGATGCTCCACTCAACCAGCCGGACGACTGTGGAGTTCGCCCACCGCGGTGAGATGAACAACCGCCTCTACAAGGACCTGGCGTTCTCCGCCGTACAGGGCATGGGCATCCTGTTCGATCTCGGCCGCTTCGCCCCGGGATACGCTCGGCTCACCGAACTCGTCGGGCGCATCGAAACCGGCCTGGCAGGCGGTCTCGCCTGCTACGTGCGGCGTCGTCTGTCGCATCTGTTCGCCACCACCGCCCTCGCGCCAGACCAGGACGCCTCCGCCTTCACCTTCCGCCGAGCGGACTTGGACACACTGGCGGACGCCGCCCCTCACCTCCTCGGGCAGCTGATCTTCCGGGAGATCCGGATCCTCGACCGCTACCCGCAGCTCTACCACTGCTTCGAACAGGCCAAGGCACTGGAAGCATGGAGCTACTGGAACACCGAGTGTATCCCCACGCCGTTCAACGGCACCTCCCCGAAGGGGGAGATCGGCATCAACCCCGCCTACCCGGACGCCGACTTCACGGTCTGGACGGCGCAGACCTGCGGACGGGGACTTCTGCACCCGGTCGAGCAGATAGCTGCCGTGCCGGCCCCGCGCCTCGTGCCGTGGCTGGTCGCTCCCCTTCGGGACCGCACGGAGGAGGAGCGATGGTCGAAGCGGTACCTGGCTCAGGTGTGAGCGGGCGCCCCCGGTTGATCGTGCTTCGCGGCAACTCGGCTGCCGGCAAGACCAGTACCGCCTGGCGAGTGCGGTCGCTCTTCGGTGGGAAGCTGGCGATCATCTCGCAGGACAACATCCGGATCAACGTCCTTGGCGAGCCGGACATCCGGGGCGGCGTCAACATCGCGATGATCGAGGCGATGGCGCGGCTTGGACTCGCCAGGGGCTACCACGTGCTCCTGGAAGGTATCTTCGCGACCGAACGGTACGGCAGCATGCTCCGCGGACTGCACCGCGACCACACGGACAGCAGCTTCTTCTACCTCGATGTCCCGTGGGAGGAGACGCTGACCAGACACGCAACGCGGGAGAAGTCCCGGGAGTTCGGGGCGAAGGAGATGCGTGAGTGGTACATCCCGCACGACCTACTCGCCGGCGTCGGTGAGATCGTCATCGGTCCTGACAGCACCTTGGATGACTCGGCTCAGCTGATGCTCGACACGGCCCTCGCCTTCACATAGCCGTTGTGTGTCGCCAGCGTCGCCCAGCATCCACCGTCGTGGCAGGAGGGGAGCCGTGTTTGGCGGCCTCGCTCGATTCGAGCGAGGCCGCCAAGGTCAAGCGTGGTAGCCGAGTTCGCCAGCCCTGATCGTGCGGAGCCCGTAGGCCAAGGCAGTCACCACAGGGCCTGATGCCGGTCTTCGAGGACCTCGAAGACCGGCATCACTCATCACGCAAGCAGTCGCATTCGCCAACAGCATCCACGAGCGGCGAGGCGCAGCCGAAGCCGCGCAGGCCGGTGGGGGGTGGGGGTGGGGGGTGGAAGCCGCCGGGGCCACAGGCCTGGCGGCTTCCACCGGGTCAGTTCCGGGCGGGCACCTTGGGAGAGGCTCACCCCACCGACGAGTACGCGATGATGCCGCGTCGCAGCCCGTCCACCGCCTTGCGGGCGGTCTTGCGCAGTTCAACGTCCTCGCCGGCCGCGTCCTGGATCTGGCCGAGCACGTCGATCAGCTGCTTGGTCCAGCGGACGAAGTCGCCGGCCGGCATGTCGGCGTCGCGCAGCACCTGGTCCAGGTTGTGGCCGAGCGCCCAGCGGTAGGCGGCCCAGGCGAAGCCCAGGTCGGGCTCGCGCTGGCCGACGCCCTCGGCGGTGTTGATCCGGTGCTGCTCCTCCAGGGCGTCCAGGTGGCCCCAGATCCGGACCATCTTGCCGAGCGCCTCCTTCGCCGCGCCCTCCGGCACCCGGGGGGCGCCGGCGTCGTCGGCCTGCCGGGACTCGTAGACCAGCGCCGAGGCGCAGGCGGCGAGTTCGGCGGCGGCCAGGCCGCTCCAGACGCCCTCGCGGATGCACTCGGAGGCGAGCAGGTCGAGTTCGCCGTAGAGCCGGCCGAGCCGCTTGCCGTCGTCGGTGACGGTGTCGCCCTGCAGGTAGCCGAGGTCGGTGAGCAGCGCGCAGACCCGGTCGAAGGTGCGGGCGATGGTGTGCGTGCGGGAGCGCATCCTGCGCTCCAGCAGCTCGGTGTCGCGGTGCAGCCGGTGGTAGCGCTCGGCCCAGCGGGCGTGGTCCTCGCGCTCGTCGCAGCCGTGGCAGGGATGCTGGCGCAGGGCAGCGCGCAGCCGGGTGATCTCCGGGTCGTCCGCGGCCGCGGCCCGGCCCCGGCGGAACCGCTCGGGCTCCAGGTGGCCGGCCTTGGTGCGCAGCGCGGAGGCGAGGTCACGGCGGGACTGCGGGCTGCGCGGGTTGAAGGACTTGGGGATGCGCACCCGCTCGACGGCGGCGACCGGGTACGGGAAGTCGATCATGGCGAGCCGCTTGACCTGCCGCTCGGCGGTGAGCACCACCGGGCGCGGCCCGTCCTGGAAGTCGGGGTGGCGGGTGGCTCCCCGGCCGTTGCGGCTGACCGGCGGCAGGCCCGGGTCGAGGACCAGGGCGAGGCCGGCGAACTTGCCGGTGGGCACGTGGATGACGTCGCCCGGCTTGAGCTGCTCGATGGACTCGATGGCGGCGGCGCGACGCTGGCTGCTGCCCTCGCGGGCGAGTTCGTTCTCGCGCTCCTTGAGCTCGCGGCGCAGGCCCATGTACTCGTCGAAGTCGCCGAGGTGGCACGTCATGGACGCGCGGTAGCCGTCCAGCCCCTCCTCGTTGCGCTGGACCTGGCGGGCGATGCCGACCACCGAGCGGTCCGCCTGGAACTGGGCGAAGGACGTCTCCAGCAGCTCGCGCGAGCGGTGCCGGCCGAACTGGGAGACCAGGTTGACGGCCATGTTGTAGGACGGCCGGAACGAGGACTTGAGCGGGTAGGTGCGGGTGCCGGCCAGGCCGGCCAGCGCCTCCGGGTCGAGGCCGCGCTGCCAGAGCACCACGGCGTGGCCCTCGATGTCGATGCCGCGCCGCCCGGCCCGGCCGGTGAGCTGGGTGTACTCGCCGGGGGTGATGTCGGCGTGGGTCTCGCCGTTCCACTTGACGAGCTTCTCCATGACCACCGAGCGGGCGGGCATGTTGATGCCGAGGGCGAGGGTCTCGGTCGCGAAGACGGCCTTGACGAAGCCCTTCACGAACAGCTCCTCGACCACCTCCTTGAACCGCGGCAGCATCCCGGCGTGGTGGGCGGCGATGCCGCGCTCCAGCCCGTCCAGCCACTCGAAGTAGCCGAGGACGTGCAGGTCCTCGTCGGGGATGTCGGCGCAGCGCTCCTCGACGATGGCGCGCACCTGGGCGCGCTCGGAGTCCTTGTTGAGCCGCAGGCCGGAGCTGAGGCACTGCTGGACGGCGGCCTCGCAGCCGGCCCGGCTGAAGATGAAGGTGATCGCGGGCAGCAGGCCCTCGGCGTCGAGCCGGTCGATGACGTCCACCCGGCCCGGCGTCCAGACCCGGCCGGGGCGGCCGTTGGGCATGCTGCGGCCCCGGCCGCGGCCGAACCGGTCGCTCGGGTTGCGGTCGAGCTCGGAGCGGGCGAGCCGGACGAGCTCCGGGTTCACCGCCTTGCCGGGGTTGCGGAGGCTGTCCTTGGGGCGGCCGTCCCGGTCGGGGTTGGCGAACAGGTCGTACATCCGGTTGCCGGCCATCACGTGCTGCCAGAGCGGGACGGGCCGGTGCTCGGAGACGATGACCTTGGTGCCGCCGCGGACGGTGTCCAGCCAGTCGCCGAACTCCTCGGCGTTGGAGACGGTCGCGGAGAGCGAGACGAGGGTGACCGACTCGGGGAGGTGGATGATGACCTCCTCCCAGACGGCGCCGCGGAAGCGGTCGGCGAGGTAGTGCACCTCGTCCATGACGACGTAGCCGAGGCCGTCGAGGGTGCTGGAGCCCGCGTAGAGCATGTTGCGCAGCACCTCGGTGGTCATGACCACCACGGGTGCGTCGCCGTTGACGGAGTTGTCGCCGGTGAGCAGGCCGACCTTGGCGGCGCCGTAGCGCTTGACCAGGTCGCCGTACTTCTGGTTGGAGAGCGCCTTGATCGGCGTCGTGTAGAAGCACTTGCGGCCGGCCTGGAGGGCCAGATGGACGGCGAACTCGCCGACGATGGTCTTGCCGGAGCCGGTGGGCGCGGCGACCAGGACGCCCTCGCCGGCCTCCAGCGCCTCGCAGGCCTGGACCTGGAAGTCGTCCAGCGGGAAGTCGTACAGCTGCTGGAACCCGTAGAGGGCGGTGGCCTGCTCCTTGGCCCGGCGGCGGCTGGCCGCGTACGCCTCGGCGGGGCTGAGCTCCCGGTCGTCGTGGGGCTCGGGCTCAGGGGTGTTCATCGCCGTCCGGGTGTGGTTGGTGTGATCTCGCATCTCAGCGAGAGGTTACCCGGGAGAACTGACATCGATAGCACCGTTTTTCCGCACGACGAGATCGGTTCTCTCTCACATCCATAGTTGCAAACATCTTCAAATGGTCAGAGTCGGACCAGCTTCGGACGTCTTCGGTCATCCCTGGTGGAACCCGGTGCGCCCTCCCTACCTTCGTCGTCACAGCCACCAACTCACGGGAGGACACCGACGATGGCGAACCTGGAGACGTCCCTCAAGGAAGCCATGGCGATCGACGGCGCGATCGGCGTCGCCCTGGTCGACTACGGCAGCGGCATGGCGCTCGGCAGCCTCGGCGACGGCAGCGAGCTGGACCTCAACGTCGCCGCCGCCGGCAACACCGACGTCGTCCGCGCCAAGATGCGCGCGATGGAGATGCTCAACCTGCACGACAACGAGATCGAGGACATCCTGATCAGCCTCACGAACCAGTACCACATGGTCCGGCCGATCACCACGCCCTCCGGCCGCGGCCTCTTCCTGTTCCTCGCGCTCAACCGCAACCGTTCCAACCTCGCGATGGCCCGCCACCAGCTCAAGCGGATCGAACTCTCGCTGGAGATCTGAGCGGACCGACACCAGGGAAGGGGGGCCTCGTGCCGGTAGCGCTCTACCAGGCCAAGGCCGAGTTCTTCCGGATGCTCGGCCATCCCGTCCGGATCCGGGTCCTCGAACTGCTCCAGGCCGGACCGACGCCCGTCCGCGATCTGCTCGCCGCGCTGGAGGTCGAACCCTCCAGCCTGTCCCAGCAGCTCGCGGTACTGCGCCGGTCCGGCATCGTCACCGCCACCCGGGAGGGCAGCACGGTGGTGTACGCGCTGGCCGGCGGCGACGTCGCCGACCTGCTCCGGTCGGCCCGGCGGATCCTCACCGGGCTGCTCGCCGACCAGAACCAACTGCTCGCCGAACTGCGGGCGGCGGCCGACTAGTTCCTGAGCAGCTCCGCCAGCCCGTCCGCCAGCCGCTCGTACTCCTCCGACCGGTTGTACAGCTGCGCGCTGATCCGCAGCACCCCGCCGCCGGCCCACGGGCGGACGGCGACCCGGGTGGCGAGGCGCTTCCACACCTCCGCCATCACCGCCTTCACGTCCGCCTCGGTCTCGGCCCAGCCGGCGGGCAGCCGGACGGTGCGCATCCACACCTCGGGCGGGGCGGGCAGCGGTGCCAGGCCGGCCCGTTCGGCCAGCACCCGCTGACCGTAGGCGGCGAGCCGGGCGTTGTGCGCGGCGACCCGCTCGGTGCCGAGCGCGTGCAGCAGCTCGAACCCGGCCGGGGCGGCCAGCCAGGGCGTGTAGTCGCAGGTGCCGCGCCACTCGACGTTCGCCGGGAAGCCCCTGGGGTGCTCCCACGAGACGGCGAGCGGGCGCACCCGGTCCGTCCACTCCGCGCGGACGGACAGTACGCCGGTGGCACGCGGGGCGAAGGCCCACTTGTGCAGGTTGCCGAACCAGAAGTCGGCCTGCCCGTCGACCGGGGCGGGCAGCATGCCGGGTGCGTGGGCGCCGTCCACGACGGTGGTCACGCCGCGCCCGCGCAGCTCGGCGAGCAGTTCGCGGGCGGCGACGAAGCGGGCGGTGGGCGAGGTGATCCGGTCGAGGACGGCGACCCGGGTGCGGTCGTCGACGGCGGCGAGCACGGCGTCCCGGACGACGTGCTCGTCCGGGGCGTCCAGCGGCAGCGGGACGGTGACGAGTTCGGCGCCGGCCTCGGCGGCCCGCCGGGCGACGGCCCACGTGGTCGCGCCGTAGCCGTGGTCGGTGACCAGCACCCGGTCGCCGGGCGCGAGCGGGATCGTGTCCAGGGCGATCGAGACCGCCTCGGTGACGTTGGTGACCAGGGCGAGCCGGTCCGGGTCGGTGCCCAGCTCGGCGGCGATCCGGACCCGGGCGGCGCCGACCCGGGCCGGCAGGTCGGCGAAGAAGCCGTCCGGATCCAGCTCGTGCTCGACCCGCAGCCGGTCCTGTGCCCGCTGGACCGGAACGGGCACCGCGCCGTACGAGCCGTGGTTCAGGTGCGCCGCGTCCGCCGACACGCCGAAGAGCCCGTCGGCCTCGGGCAGCGGCGCCGGGGGCTCGACGGTCCGCAGGTCCTCGCTCACTGCGTTCTCCCTCTGCTGATGTTGCGCGACGCGGATGTTGCGCGACGCGAATGCTGTGCGACGCGAATGCTGCGCGACGCGAATGCTGCGCGACGCGGATGCTGTGCCGCGATGATGCCGCGCGCCCAGTTTATGGTGTGTGACATTTCACATGACGCACCACTGGTCGGGCAAGGCGCCGCCCGGCCACCATCGGGCGGTGACCATCACCGACCCCTTCCTCTCCCTCAGCGCCCGTACCGGCCGGTTCACCTTCGGTGCTCCGTGTGCGACCACTCTCAGCGAGGACGGTACCCGGCTGCTGCTGCTCCGCTCGACCGGTCCGGAGGATCCGGTCGACCGCCTCCACCTGCTCGACACCGCCACCGGCGAGGAGCGCCTCGTCGCCGACCCGGCCGTCCTCGCCCCCGGCCGCACCGGCCGCCGCGACGACCTGCCCACCGTCGAACGCCGGCTGCGCGAACGGACCCGGCTCGTCGCCGCCGGCATCGGCACCTACGCGGCCGCCGCCGACCTCGCCGTCGCCGTGTTCACCCTCGACGGCAGACTCTTCCGCGCCGACACCTCCACCGGCACCTGCGCCGAACTCCCCACCGCCGGACCCGCGTTCGACCCCCGGTCGGACGCCACCGGCGAACGCGTCGCGTACGTCGTCGACGACGCCCTGTACGTCACCCCCGACCTCGCACCCCTCTCCCCCGCCGACGGCGCCCGCTGGGGCGTCGCCGAGTTCGCCGCCGCCGAGGAGCTCGGCCGCTCCCGCGGCCACTGGTGGCGCCCGGACGGCGGCGCGCTGCTCGCCGCCCGGGTGGACGAATCCGCCCTCCCCCGGCGGTACTTCGCCGACCCGGCCCAACCCGGCCTGCCCGCCGAGGACTTCGCTTACCCGCAAGCGGGCGGCCCCAACGCCGACGTACAGCTCTGGGTCCTCGGCCTCGACGGCACCCGGGTCCAACTCCGTTGGGACAGCGCCGCGTTCCCGTACGTCTGCGCCGCCTCCTGGGCCGGGGACCGCGAGATCCTGCTCACCGTCGCCGACCGCCTCCAGCAGAACGTGCTGCTGCTCGGCGCCGACCCGGCCACCGGCGAGACCAGCGAACTCTCGCGCACCACCGACGAGTTCTGGGTCGACGACCTGCCCGGCACCCCGGCCCGGCTCGCCGACGGGCGGCAGCTCACCGCTCACGACACCCCCGAGGCCCGCGGCCTCGCCCTGGACGGCAAGCCGCTGGACACCACCGGCCTGCAGATCCGCCGGGTGGTCGGCCGGCTGCGCGGCCGGCTGCTCTGCGAGACCACCGAGGGCGATCCGTCCGACCAGCACGTCCACCTGATCGACCCGGACGGCGCCGCACCCGAGCGGATCAGCACCGGCCCCGGCGTGCACTCCGCGCTCGCCGCCGCCGACACCCTGCTGCTCACCTCCGCCGACGCCGACGGCATCCGCCGCCGTCTCGTCCTGGCCGACGGCCGCGAGCTGCCGCTCGCCGACCTGAGCGCCGCCCTGCCCCACCGGGTGGTGCCCCGGCTCGCCCGGGTCACCGAACTCGGCCTGCCCACCGCCGTGGTGTACCCGCGCGACCACGTCCCCGGCCGCCGGCTGCCCGTCCTGCTCGACGTCTACGGCGGGCCCGGCTTCCAGGCCGTGGCGAGCGAGCCGCGCCGCTGGCAGCTCCGCCAGTGGTGGGCCGACCAGGGCTTCGCCGTGGTCACCACCGACAACCGGGGCACCCCGTTCGTCTCCCCGGACTTCACCCGGGCGATCTTCCGCCGCTTCTCGCAGGTCGCGCTGGACGACCAGGTCGCCGCGCTGCACGCGCTCGCCGGGCACCACCCCGACCTCGACCTGGGCCGGGTCGGCGTGCGCGGCTGGTCGTACGGCGGCTACTTCGCCGCGCTCGCGGTGCTGCGCCGCCCGGACGTCTTCCACGCCGGCATCGCCGGCGCCCCGCCCACCGACTTCCGGCAGTACGACACCGCGTACACCGAGCGCTACCTCGGCCTGCCGCAGGACAACCCGGAGGGCTACGCGGACGACTGCCTGATCGGCGACGCACCGTCACTGACCCGCCCGCTGCTGCTGATCCACGGGCTGGCCGACGACAACGTCCACCCCTCGCACACCCTGCTGCTCTCCCAGGCACTCACCCGGGCCGGCCGCCCGCACCGCGTGCTGCCGCTGCCGGGCGTCACCCACATGACCCCGGGCGGGGTGAACGAGCAGGTCGCCCGGGCCGAACTCGTCTTCCTCCGTGAGACCTTGGGCTGATCCGTTGAGTTCCCCGGGCCGGGCTGCCACACTCCCGCATGATCGGCGCCCGGCCCGGGTGCCGGAACGAGACGGGGAGAGCGCACGGATGAGGATCGACAGACCCGGCCCGGTCGGGCAGCGCCAGTGGACGCCGCTGACCGTGGTCAACGGCGGGCTCGCCTTCGGGCTGGAGCTGGCGATGCTGGCGGCGCTCTGCTACCGGGGGTTCAAGACCGGCTCGAACCTGGTCACCCGGGTGCTGCTGGGGATCGGCGCGCCTGCCCTGGCGGCCACGGTCTGGGGCCTGTTCCTGGCCGCGGGCGGGCCGAAGTACCGGCTGCCGCTCGCCGCGGAGATCGTGCTCAAGCTCGTCGTCCTCGGCACGGGCGCGCTGGCCCTGTACGGGACCGGCCGCACGACCCTGGCGTGGGTGTACGGCGTGCTGGTGGTGGTCACGGTGGCCGTGGAGTACGGCACGCGCTGATCGTCCGCCAAGGGGCACCGCACCGATGGTGAAGCGCCGAACGCCCGGCGGACAACGCGTGGAACCCGGTCGGACGCGGCCCTCGTGAGGTTCCCCGCCGCGTCCGACCGGGGGTATCGGGGAGGCTCAGGCCTCCGGGAAGTGGCAGGCCGCCTCCCGGCCGCCCGGCCCGGCGATCCGCAGCAGCGGCCGTTCCGTCCGGCAGATCTCCTGTGCCTTCGGGCAGCGCGGGTGGAAGGTGCAGCCGGCCGGCGGGTTCGCCGGACTCGGCGGGTCTCCGAGCAGCACGATCCGCTCGCGCGCCCGCTCCGCCGCCGGGTCGGGCAGCGGCACCGCGGACAGCAGCGCCTTCGTGTACGGGTGTGCGGGGTTGCCGTACACCTCGGCCTTGGCGCCGATCTCGACGATCCGGCCCAGGTACATCACCGCGACCCGGTCGCAGACCCGCTTGACCACCGAGAGGTCGTGCGCGATGAACACGTACGCCAGCCCGAGCTCCTGCTGCAGCCGCTCCATCAGGTTGACCACCTGCGCCTGGATCGACACGTCGAGCGCGGAGACCGGCTCGTCGGCGATCACCAGCTTCGGCGAGGTGGCCAGCGAGCGGGCGATGCCGATGCGCTGCGCCTGGCCGCCGGAGAACTCGTGCGGGTAGCGGTCGATGTGCTCGGGGATCAGCCCGACCAGTTCCATCAGCTCGCCGGCCCGCCTGCGCGCCTCGGCCGCACCCGCCCCCTGGACCAGCAGCGGCTCGGAGATGATCCGGGCCACCGTCTGCCGGGGGTTGAGCGAGGAGTACGGGTCCTGGAACACCATCTGCAGGTGCCGCCGGTACGGCCGCAGCCGGGCCTGGGAGAGCCCGCCGATCTCGGTGCCGTCGAAGGTGACGGTGCCCGAGGTCGGGTCGAGCAGCCGGACGATCATCCGTCCGGTGGTGGACTTGCCGCAGCCGGACTCGCCGACCAGGCCGAGCGTCTCGCCCGTGCCGACGTCGAAGCTGACCCCGTCGACGGCCCGGATCGGGGTGCCGGGCCGGCCGGTGCGCCCGCGCCGGCCGGGGAAGGTCTTCACCAGGTCCCGTACGGACAGCAGGGTCTCGGTCATCGCCGCGCTCCTTCCGGCACCAACGGGAGGTGGCAGGCGGCCTGGTGGCCGGGGGCGAGCGGGCCGAGCTCGGGGCGTTCGGCCAGGCAGCGGGCGTGTTCCTCGGCGGTCGCGGCGGTGGTGCGGGCGCAGCGCGGCGCGAAGGAGCAGCCGGGGGCGGGGGCGATCAGCGACGGCGGGCTGCCGGGGATGGCACGCAGCGGGGCGTCGTCGGTGTCGTCGAGGCGGGGCAGCGAGTCCAGCAGGCCTCGGGTGTAGGGGTGCGCGGGGGTGCCGAACAGCCGGTCCACCGGGGCCTGTTCGGCGGCCCGGCCGCCGTACATGACCAGCACCTCGTGGGCGACCCGGGCGACCACGCCGAGGTCGTGGGTGATCATGACGACGCCGAGGCCGCGGTCCTGCTGGATCCGGGCGATCAGGTCGAGGATCTGGGCCTGCACGGTGACGTCGAGGGCCGTGGTGGGCTCGTCGGCGATCAGCAGGTCGGGTTCGCAGGCGAGCGCCATGGCGATCATGACGCGCTGGCGCATGCCGCCGGAGAACTGGTGCGGGTACTCGTCGACCCGGCGGGCCGGTTCGGGGATGCCGACCTCGGCGAGCATCTCGGTCGCGCGCTCCCGGCCGGCCTTCCGGGAGGCCTTGAAGTGCACCCGGTAGTGCTCGGCGATCTGCTCGCCGACCGTGTAGAAGGGGTGCAGGCTGGACAGCGGGTCCTGGAAGATCATCGCGATCCGGCGGCCCCGGACGCTGCGCAGCTCCCGCTCCCCGAGTCCGTTCAGCTCCCGCCCGTCGAGCCGGATCGAGCCGGTGACGGCGGCGCCGCGGTGCAGGCCCATGACGGCCAGCGAGGTGACGGACTTCCCGCTGCCGGACTCGCCGACCAGGCCGAGCGTCCGCCCGGCCTCGACGGTGAAGGAGATGCCGTCCACCGCCCGGACGGTGCCGCGCGGGGTGTCGAAGGCGACCTTGAGGTCCTCGACCTCCAAGAGGGACATCAGTACCTCACTCTCGGGTCGACGTACGCGTAGAGCAGATCGACCAGCAGGTTCGCGGCGACGATGAAGGCGGCCGCGAGCAGGGTGACACCGAGGATGACGGGCTGGTCGGAGCGGACCAGCGCGTCGTAGAAGAGCCGTCCGACGCCCGGCAGTCCGAAGATCGACTCGGTGATGACGGCGCCGGCCAGCAGCCCGCCGAGGTCCATGCCGAAGATGGTCAGGATCGGCGTCATCCCGGCGCGCAGCCCGTGTTTGACGGCGACGGTGCCGGCCGGCAGGCCCTTGGCGCGGGCGGTGCGGATGTACGGCTCGGCCATCGCCTCGATCATCGAGTTGCGGCTCTGCCGGGCGTACATGGCCGCGTACAGCAGGGCGAGGGCGACCCACGGCAGCAGCAGGTTGGATGCCCACTCGACCGGGTTGTCGGTGAAATTGTGGTACGCCGGGTAGGGCAGCAGCCCGGCGGTTCGGACGACGCCCCAGATCAGCATGATCGAGGTGAAGTAGACCGGCAGCGAGGCGGCGCCGACCGAGAGCACCATCAGCGTCTTGTCGGTGACACCGCCCTTGCGCAGCGCCGACGTGACGCCGGCGCCCAGGCCGAGGAGCAGCCAGAGCACAGCCGCGCCGATGGCCAGCGAGACGGAGACCGGCAGGCGGTCGGTGAGCAGGTCCCACACCGGCAGCGAGTACTCGTAGGAGTAGCCGAGGCAGGGGAAGCCGCAGTGGGTGGCGCTGGGCCCGCTGCCGTAGTCGCGCCCGGCGAAGATGCCGGTGACGTAGGTGGCGAACTGCTCCCAGACCGGCTTGTCCAGGCCCATCGCCACCTTGACCTCGGCGACCCGTTCGGGGCTGCAGGTCTTGCCGCAGGCGGCCACCGCCGGGTCGGCGGGCAGCAGGTAGAAGATGGTGAAGGTGATCGCACAGATGGCCAGCAGGATGCCGGCCGCGCCGAGCAGCCGACGGCCGAGGTAGAGGATCACGACCGGCCTCCCCGGGGGTCGAGGATGTCGCGCAGCGCGTCGCCGAGCAGGGTGAAGGCGAGCACGGCGAGGAAGAGGAAGCCCGTCGGGATCAGGAAGTACGTCGGGTCGGTCTCGTAGAAGCTGATGCTCTCGGCGATCATCTGCCCCCAGGAGGGGGTCGGCGGGCGCACGCCCACGCCGAGGTAGCTGAGCGCGGCCTCGGTGGCGATCATGCCGGGGACGAGCAGCGTCATGTAGGCGATGACCGGGCCGGAGACGTTCGGCAGGATCTCGCGGGTGAGGATCCGCCAGGAGCGGGCCCCGCCGACCTTGGCGGCCTCGACGTACTCGCGGTGCTTGAGCGAGAGGGTCTGGCCGCGGACCACGCGGGCGATGCCGGGCCAGCCGAACAGGCCGATCACCAGGGTCATCAGCAGGATCCGGTTGACGTCCTTGGCGACCGACATCATCGAGATCATGAAGATCAGGGACGGGAAGGACATGGTGAGGTCCATCAGCCGGGAGAGCACGGCGTCGGTCCGGCCGCCGAAGTAGCCGGCGGCGATACCGGTCAGGGTGCCGGTGACCACGACCACCGCGGTGGCGGTGAAGGCGATCAGCAGCGAGACCTGGCCGCCGTGCAGGACCCGGGCGAACAGGTCGCGCCCGGTCGCGGGTTCGACGCCCAGCCAGTGCCGGGTGCCGACGCCGCCGAAGTCGCCGATCGGCAGGCCGCCGAGGTACGGGTCGACGGCGCGTTTGTCGAACTCCTCGGGGGACCAGCCGCCGAGGGCGCTCAGCGGGCCGGCCAGGGCGGTCAGCAGGAGCAGGAGGGCGACCGTGATCAGGCCGAACCGGGCCGAGCCCCTGGCCCAGAGCTGGTCCCAGACCAGCCGCCAGGGCCCGCGGCCGGCGGCCTTCGCGGGGCCCGCCGCCGCGACCGGCGCGGCGACGGGCTCAGTGGTGGTACTCATCGGACGGTCCCTCAGCCCTGGCTCTTGGCGGGGTCCTTGAGACCGATGGTCGCGAAGTCCCACTGGCCGGTCCACACCGGGTGGCCGAAGGCCCCCGCCACGTTGGTGCCGGCCAGGAGCGGGCGGCGCTGCCAGAGCATCGGCACGGTGGGTGCCTTCTTCAGCAGGTCGTCGCCGAGCTGGAGCCACGCCTTGTTGGCCTCGCCGACGTCGCTCATCGCGTTGATCTGGTCGATCCGGTCCGAGGTGGCCTGGTCGCGGAACTGCTCGACGTTGCCCTGGTTGCCCTTCTCCTTGATGGTGCGGCCGTCGAAGACCATGGGCAGGAAGGTCGCGCCCGACGGGTAGTCCGGGCACCAGCCGAGGATGGCGAGGTCGGGCGCGTTCTTGGTGTCGCCGACGGTGTCGTAGTAGACCGACGGGTCGGCGGTGGTGATGGTGACCTGGATGCCGACCTTGGCCAGCGACTGCTGGAGCGCCTCGGCCCGGGTCTTGTCCCCGGAGGAGACGGTCAGCGACACCTTGAGGTCGGTCTTGCCGGCCTCCTTGAGCAGCTGCTTGGCCTTCTCCGGGTCGCCGGTCGGGGCGATCTTCAGCGTGTCCTGCTTGGTGCCGCCGGTCAGCGCGGGCGGCAGGTAGGAGGTGGCCACGTCGGCCATCGCCGGGCCGCCGTACGCGGTGACCTGGGCGTCCCGGTCCACCGCGTACGTCAGTGCCTCGCGCACCTTCGGGTCGTCGAACGGGGCCTTCGAGGTGTTGGGGTAGAGCATGTCGGTGCAGCCCTGCTGCTCGGCGATCAGCCGGGACTTCACGTCCGGCTTGGGCAGCACCTTGGGGATCGACTCCGGGCGCAGGTTGGCCCACTCGACCGCGGAGGCGTCCGCGCCCTCGCTCGCGATGATCCGGTCGTCGACCTGTCCGCCCTTGAGGCCCTGGACGACCACGATCTTGTCCGGGTAGGCCTTGCGGACGGTGTCGGTGGACTGGTCCCAGTTGGTGTTGCGGACCAGGACCAGCTGCTTGCCGCGGTCGTAGGTCTCGATCTTGTACGGGCCGGAGGAGAACGGGCGCAGGTCGTACTGGGTGCCCTTGTCCTGGGACTGCGGCACGGGCGCGAAGGTCGGCAGGGTCGCGGTGTAGGAGAACTCGGCGACCGGGCGCTTGAGGTGGAAGACCACGGTCCTGTCGTCCGGCGTCTCGATGCTCGCCAGGTGCTCGCCGTTCAGCGGGCCCTTGTAGTTCTCGCCGCCGGCCAGGTACTGCTGGGCGTAGTCGGGGCCGCCGGTGAGGTCCGCGGCGAAGGAGCGCTCGACGTTGTACTTGACGTCGGCGGCCTTGATCGGCGTGCCGTCCTCGTACTTGACGCCGTCCTTGAGGGTGAACGTCCAGGTCTTCCCGCCGTCGGAGGACCGGCCGAGGTCGGTGGCGAGGTCGGGGACGATCTCGCTGCCCGCGGCGCCGGGCTCGGCCTTGAAGGTGACCAGGGTGCGGTAGAGCAGCCGGATGCCGAAGTCCA
This sequence comes from Kitasatospora aureofaciens, assembly GCF_019192735.1. Taxonomy (GTDB): domain Bacteria; phylum Actinomycetota; class Actinomycetes; order Streptomycetales; family Streptomycetaceae; genus Kitasatospora; species Kitasatospora aureofaciens_A. The sequence continues at coordinate 62,741 of NZ_JAHTKP010000037.1, read as the reverse complement.
TGTTCGGCATCGTCCAGTTGCGGGCCGGGTCGAGGTGGGCGAAGTCCTGGTTCGAGAGCACGGTCAGCGTGCCGCCCTTGACCGGGGTGCCGCCGACGATCGTCCCGGAGGCGGCGCCGGGGGCCTGGGTACGGCCGGCCGCCGCGCTGTCGCCGCCGCTGTCGCTCTTGTCGTTCTTGCAGGCCCCGAGGCCGAGGGTGAGGGTCGCCGCGAGGGCCGCCGCGAGGGCGGCGTGGGTGCGCCTGGTCATGTTGCAACTCCGCTGTGGGGGGCCCGCCGTGAAGGCCCGTGGTCCGCCCCGGGGCTGGTCCGGGATCGACCGGGGAGGGCGACCGTCGAGGTCTGGCCGCTCCGCCGTGTGACCCGTAACATAGTAATGTGAAATTGCACTGCACAAGAGGCGGCGCCGCCCGTTACCGAGCTGTGTCCGGGCTGCACCGCCCCTGTCCCGTATAGGAGTTAACCGGTGACCCTCCGTCAGACCAGCCTCGCCACCGGGAGTCACGACCTCCCCGTCTCCCCCACGCTGGACGCGTTCATGGGCACCCGCTGGGCCCCAACCCCGCTCCCCGCCGACCGGCGCGTCCCCGGCCACGACCGGTTCCCGGGCCGGCGCGCCCGGCTCTCCGCCGCGTTCCCCGGCGAGCGGCTGATCGTCCCGGCCGGACGGCTCAAGGTCCGCTGCAACGACCTCGACCACCGCTTCCGCCCGCACAGCGCGTACGCCTGGCTCACCGGCCTCACCGGCGAGGACCAGGCCGACCACGTCCTCGTCCTCGAACCCGCCGGGCCCGAGGGCCACGAGCCGATCCTGTACCTGCGCCCCCGCTCACCGCGCGGCAACGACGCGAGCGGCACCGACGCGAACGGGACCGAGTTCTACCGCGACCGCCGCTACGGCGAGTTCTGGGTGGGCCGCCGCCCCGACCTCGCCGAGGCCGCGCAGCTCACCGGCCTGCGCACCGAACACCTCGACGACCTCGGCAAGCTCCTCGACGGACCGCGGCCACCCGCCCGCGTCCTGGCCGGCACCGACCCGTTCGTCGACGAGGCCACCGGGCGCCCCGGCGCCTCCTCCCACCGGGACGGCGAACTCGCCGCCGTCCTCTCGGAGTTGCGCCTGGTCAAGGACACCTGGGAGATCGGCCAGCTCCAACTCGCCGTCGACCACACCGTCCTGGGCTTCCAGGACGTCGTCCGCGCCCTGCCCGCCGCCCTCCGCCACCACCGCGGCGAACGCTGGATCGAAGGCGTCTTCGACCTCCGCGCCCGCGCCGAGGGCAACGGCACCGCCTACACCACCATCGCCGCCTCCGGCGCCCACGCCTGCGTCCTGCACTGGATCCGCAACGACGGCGCCCTCGACCCGGACTCCCTGCTCCTGCTCGACGCCGGCGTCGAGACCGACACCCTCTACTCCGCCGACATCACCCGCACCCTCCCCCTCAGCGGCACCTTCTCCCCCGTCCAGCGCCAGGCGTACGAGCTCGTCCTCGCCGCCCAGACCGCCGGCATCGCCGCCCTCCGCCCCGGCGCCCGCTTCCGCGACTTCCACCGCGCCGCCATGCGGGTCATCGCCGAAGGCCTCGCCGACTGGGGCGTCCTGCGCATCCCCGCCGAACAGGCCCTCGCCGACGACAACGGCCTCCACCGCCGCTACACCCTCTGCGGCAGCGGCCACATGCTCGGCCTCGACTACCACGACTGCGCCAAGGCCCGCGCCGACCGCTACCTCGACGGCACCCTGGAGCCGGGCATGGTCCTCACCGTCGAACCCGGCCTCTACCTCCAACCCGACGACGAAACCCTCCCCCTGGAACTCCGCGGCCTCGGCATCCGCATCGAGGACGACCTCGTCATCACCCCCGACGGCGCCCACCTGATGTCCAACGCCCTCCCGAGAACGCCCGCGGACATCGAATCCTGGATGGCCGACCTCCTCCGCTGAGCCCCGCCGGGGAGCGGTCGCTCACGCCACCTTGATCGTCCGGTCCCCGCGCCGCACGGCCACTTCGACCTCGCCGCCGATCGCCGCCGCATACGCCCGCAGATTGTCCAGACTGTCCACCTGCCCGTGCTCGATCTGCGACACCCGTGCCTGGCTCACCCCCATCAGCCCGGCGACCTCCTTCTGCGTCAGCCCGGCAGCTTTTCGGAGCTCGGCCAGCTCGTACCCGCGGATCCGCGCCAGCGTCTCCCGCCGCATCTGCGCCCGCTGAGCCTCCGCCTCCGGCGACGCCAGCCATGGGTTGATGCGCTGAGCCTCGGCCCACACCTCGGTCCAACTACGGCCCTTCATGCGCGCGCTCCCTTGTCCTTCTCGCCGATGTACTGCTCATAGCGAGCTTCCGCCAGCGGGATGTTGACGTCGTACCACCGGGACCACTCCCCGTTCTTGTCGCCGGCGACCAGGATGATCGCCTCCCTTTCGGCATCGAAAACGAAGAGCATCCGAATCTCCGAGGTGCCGGCCGAACCGGGCCTCAGTTCTTTGAGGTTGTGCAGTTTGCTTCCGTGAATTCGGTCCACCAACGGACGCCCTGGCAACGGCCCCCGCCGGGCGAGGATGGTGATCGCGTCGGCGATCTGGTCCGCCGTATCCGGGTCCTTGACGCAGATGTCCAGAAACCAGTCGTTCACCGGCGCCAACAGTGAGATCTCCCACATGCTCGCGACATTAAGTTGTCCCTTATGCGTTACCGCGCACTTTCCCGCCTAATCCACCCCTGCGGGCGACAACACGCCCGATGCCGCGCGCGCCGGGCGCACTACCCTTGCGCGGCCCGCCACAGCTCCGCGACGATCTCCTCCGCCGAGCCCGTGCGGGCAGCGCGGTGGGCCGTGCCGGCCCAGAGGTGCATGGCCTGGGCGTCGGCGCGGCGGGTGGCGGCGGCGCGCAGCGGCTGGGTGAGGTGGTGCACCTCGGGGTAGGCGGGCGGGGCGTACGGGCCGTAGCGGTCGATGAAGGCGTTCCGCAGGCCGCGGGCCGGGCGGCCGGTGAACGCCCGGGTGACGGTCGTCTCCGGGAGTTCGGCGAGCGCCGCCCGGTGGGCGGCCGACGCGCCGGACTCGTCCGCACGCAGCAGCGCCGTCCCCAGCTGCACCGCCACCGCCCCGGCCCGCAGGGCCGCCGCCACCGCCGGACCGTCGCCGAGCCCGCCGGCGGCGATCAGCGGCAGGGACGTCACCGCGCGGACGGCGCCCAGCAGTTCGAGCAGCGGCACGTCCCCCGGCTCGTCCTCGACCCGGTGGGTGGCCCGGTGCCCGCCCGCCTCCGGGCCCTGCACGCACAGCGCGTCCATCCCGGCCGCCTCCGCCGCCCGCGCCTCCTCGGGCGTGGTGACGGTGCCGACCTGGTACGACCCGGCCGCGCGGACGGCCGCGGTCTCCTCCGCCGTCGGCAGCCCGAAGGTGTACGACACCACCTCGACCGGATCCGCGAGCAGCACGTCGAGCTTGGCTTCCCAGTCGTCCCGGTCCGGCCCGATCTCCTCCGGCAGCCGCACGCCCCACCGCTCGGCCTCCGGCCGCAGCCGCTCCCGGTAGGCCGCGACGGCCGCCGGATAGCCGGGCGCGGCCGGGACGAAGAGGTTCACCCCGACCGCCCGGTCCGTCAACTTCCTTACCAGGTCGATCTGTTCTGCCAGGCCACCGGCGGTCCGGTACCCCGCGGCCAGAAACCCCAGCCCGCCGGCCCGGTTCACCGCCGCCACCAGCTCCGGCGTGGACGCCCCGCCCGCCATCGGCGCGGCGATCACGGGGACGGCGAGCTCTTCGAGTCGGACGGCCACCGGGGTTCCTCCACTCCAGGGAACGGTTCGAACCCGTCCCACCCTACGCTCGGCGGATCAGCCCGCGCCCGCGCGCCGCCCGCACCGCCGTCGTCCGCGAGTCGACGCCCAACTTGGCGTAGATGTGCACCAGATGGGACTTCACCGTGGCCTGGCTGAGGTGCAGCGCCTGGCTGATCTGCTGGTTGGTCAGCCCGTCCGCGACCAGTCCCAGCACCTCGGTCTCCCGGGCACTGAGCGCCGCCGCAGGCGTCCGCATCCGCTCCAGCAGCCGGTCCGCCACGGTCGCCGCGAGCGCGGGCCGTCCGGCCGCCGCCGCGCGGACGGCCTGCGCCAGCTCCTCCGGCGGAGCGTCCTTGAGCAGGTACCCGGTGGCGCCCGCCTCCAGCGCGGGCAGGGTGTCGGCGTCCGTGTCGTACGTGGTGACGACGAGCACCCTCGGCGCGCCCGCCCGCGCGGTGATCGCGGCCGTCGCCTGGGCGCCGTTCATGGCCGAGCCGGGCCCGAACTGGAGGTCCATCAGCACGACGTCCACCTCGGCCCCGGCGGCCAGCTCGACCGCCCGCTCGGCCGTCGCCGCCTCCGCCACGATCGCGAAGTCCGGCTCGCTCTCCAGGACGGCCCGCAGCCCGGCCCGCACCACCGGATGGTCGTCCGCCAGCAGCAGCCGGATCACCCTGAGCTCGCTCCGCTCACTCATGAACCCACCTCCGTCACCGGCAGCAGCACCGCGAGCGCCGTCCCCTCGCCGGGCGCGGACTCCACCGCGAAGGTGCCGCCGAGCGCCCGCGCCCGGGCCCGCATGGACGGCAGCCCGAACCCGCCGTCGTCCCCGCCCGGGCGGCCGGCGACCGCCGCCGGGTCGAACCCGGCCCCGTCGTCGAACACGTCCAGTGCCACCTCACCCTCCATGTAGCTGAGCGTCACCTCGGCGTGCGAGGCCCCGGCGTGCCGGACGGTGTTGCCGAGCGCCGACTGCGCGATCCGGAGCAGCGCGACCTCCTGCGGCACCGGCAGCCGCACCGGGTCCCCGGACACGTGCAGGTGGACGGGCAGGCCGCTGTGCGCCGTCGTGGTGGCGCACAGCCGCTCCAGCGCGACGGGCAGCGGGTCGCCGTCCAGCGCGGGCGGGGTGAGCGCGCGGACGAACCGGCGGGCCTCGTCGAGGTTGTCCTGGGCGGCCTGCCGGGCCTGCTCGACGTACCCGGCGGCGGCCTCGGTGCGCTCGGGCAGGGCCCGCTGGGCGGCCCGCAGGAGCAGCTGGATGCTGCTGAGGCTCTGCGCCAGGGTGTCGTGGATCTCCCGGGCGAGGCGTTCGCGTTCGGCCGTCACCCCGGCGTTGTGGTGGGCGGCGGCGAGGTCGGCGCGGGCGGCGGTGAGCTCGTCGATCAGCCGCCGGCGCTCCTCGCTCTCCCGGTACAGCGCCTGGTAGCCGAGCACGGTCGCGGTGGCGACGGCCGCGCCGAGCGCGGGGCCGATCGCGGCGGCCAGGTTGAAGCCGTGCTGGTGCCAGGACCACGCGGCGATCGCAGTGGCTGCGGTCAGCCCGACAGCCACCACCCCGCCGCGCCGTCCGAGCAGGTGCAGTTCGAGGAAGTACAGCGGGAACGCCAGCCAGACCCCGTCCTGGGTGGCGATCAGCACGCCCGCCCAGGTGACGCCGAGCAACGCCAGCCACAGCGCCGCCGCCCGGCGCGAGCGGCGGACGGCGGCGAGCCTCGGCCCGGCCGCGTACACGGCGGCCATCGCGGTGGCGGCGGCGGTGACGGCCGCCGGGTCGACGTGCCGGCCGACGAGGGCGCGGGCGACGGCGAGGACGAGCAGGCCCGCCACGAGCAGGTGCAGGCAGACCTGGAGGACGCGGGCGACGGGGGTGGTGCGGGAACGTTCGGTCGCCATCCGTCCAGCCTAAGTTCCGTCGCCCGAGCCCGGCATCAATCAAAAGGTTGAACTCCGCTTCTGCCCTTCGATGCGGAGGATGCAATCCCCCGTGCGATGCCCGAGGGCCCCCTTCTCCACGACGGTGGAAGCGTCGGAAAACACCTGCACGCAGAGAGGCCCGTCGTGTTCGTCGCCTGGAGGGATCTGGGGTTCGCCAAGGGGCGGTTCGCCCTGATGGGAACCGTCATCGTGCTGATCACCGTGCTGGTCGGCCTGCTCTCCGGGCTGACCGCCGGGCTCGGTAGGCAGAACATCTCGGCGATCACCGGCCTGCCTGCCGACCACCTGGTCTTCGCCAAGCCCGCCGACGGCCAGAAGCTGTCCTTCACCGACTCCCAGGTCACCCCCGACCAGTGGCAGGCCTGGTCGCACGAGCCGGGCGTCACCTCCGCCCAGCCGCTCGGCATCACCACCACCAAGGCCGCCGCCGGTCAGCGCACCGCCGCGCTCTCCGCGTTCGGCGTCCCGGACGGCTCCGACCTGGCCCCGCAGGGCGCGCGGATCGGCCCCGGCCGGGCCGTGCTGTCGAAGACCGCCGCCGAGAACCTGGGCGGCCTCGCCCCCGGCGCCGAGTTCACCCTGGCCGGTCACCGGCTCACCGTCGCCGCCGTCGACGGCGACGCCGCCTACAGCCACACCCCGGTGGTCTGGACCGGCCTCACCGACTGGCAGCAGGTCGCCCCCGGCGGTACCGGCCACGCCACCGTCATCGCGCTCCGCACCACGAACAACGCCGACCTCGCCGGGGCCGACGCCCGCCTCGGCACCGAGACCCGCACCCGCGACGACTCCCTCGCCGCGATCGGCTCCTACACCTCCGAGAACGGCTCGCTCCAGCTGATGCGCAGCTTCCTCTTCGCCATCTCCGCCCTGGTGATCGGCGCGTTCTTCACCGTCTGGACGATCCAGCGCAGCGGCGACATCGCGGTGCTCAAGGCCCTCGGCGCCTCCACCCGCTACCTCCTGCGCGACGCGCTCGGCCAGGCCGTCCTGCTGCTGATGCTCGGCACCGCCACGGGCACCGCACTCGCATTGGGTGCCGGCGCGCTGATCGGCTCCGCCGTCCCCTTCGTCCTCGACGCCCCGACCCTGCTCCTGCCCGCCGCCGTGATGATCGCCCTCGGCGCGGTCGGCGCGGCCCTGTCCATCCACCGGATCACCTCCGTCGACCCGCTGACCGCCCTGGGGAGCGCCCGATGACCTTGACCCTCGACCGCATCACCCTCACCTACCCGGACGGCGACGGCCGGCTCACCGCACTCGACGACATCTCGCTGACCGTCCCCAAGGGCACCATCACGACCGTGGTCGGCCCGTCCGGCTCCGGCAAGTCCAGCCTGCTCGCGGTCGCCGCAACCCTGATCACCCCCGACTCCGGCCGGGTCGTGGTGGACGGCACCGACACCACCGGCCTCGGCCGCGCCGACCTCACCGCGCTGCGCCGCACCCGCATCGGCATCGTCTTCCAGCAGGCCAACCTGCTGCCCTCGCTGACCGCCGTGGAACAGCTCCAGGTGATGGCCCACCTCGACGGCCGCTCCCCGCGCGCCGCGCTCCCCCGCGCCCTCGAACTCCTCGACGCCGTCGGCCTCCGCGACCAGGCCGCCCGCCGCCCCCACCAGCTCTCCGGTGGTCAGCGCCAGCGCGTCAACATCGCCCGCGCCCTGATGAACGACCCCACGGTCCTGCTGGTCGACGAACCCACCAGCGCCCTCGATCACCAGCGCGGCGCCGCCGTCCTCGACCTCATCACCGACCTCACCCACCGCCGCGCGACGGCCACGGTCCTGGTCACCCACGACCGCACCCACCTGACGGCCGTGGACCAGATCGCCGAAGTCCACGACGGCCGCCTGAGGGTGCCTGCGGCGGCCTGAGCTAGGACAACAGGTCGTCCACCGAGAGCATCACCGAGGTCTCGGGCAGTGTGAACGACTGCCCGGGGCGGTGCACGACCTGTTCCCGGTAGTCACCGTCCGTGGGATCAGTTAGCACCATGACCCGCCGATCGATGCGGTCCACGATCACATAGACCGGCACTCCGGCCATCGCATAGGCCGCAGGCTTCCTGGTGAGGTCGCTGCACAACACCGCCGAAGTCACCTCCAGCACAAGGCGAAAGCACTTCGGGTCATAGCAGTTGTACGTGACCACGTGGTTGTGAATCTCCGGATCCACGATCGAGAGATCCGGCATCGCATAGTCGTCCGGTCCTGTGGGCAGCCAGATCGCAATCCTCTGGATGGGCTTCGGACCGGCCCCGACCATCCCGGCTTTGAAGCAGGCGGCCATGACGTCAGTGAGAATTCCGGCATGCCCGATATCCGGCAGAGGCTCGACGGTAACCTCACCGCCGAGCACCTCCACCCGGTGCTTGGGAAACCGCTCGAAGAGTGCCTCGGCCATGTCGAGTACTGAGTACGGCACAAGCGGATCTTCCCGCCCTCGACCCGACGCCCGCCGCACTTTCCGAGGCCGCCACCCGAACGAGTGGTTTAGCCCCTACCGCGCCCGCAGCCGCAGCGCCGGCCTCTCCTCCGCCGCCGCCTCCTGACCGTTGGCCCACAGCGACCGCACGTGGCTGAGGTGCCGCGTCATGCACGCCTCCGCCGCCTCCGCGTCACCCGCGAGCATCAGGTCCAGCAACTCCAGGTGCTCCTCCGCCGACGACACCAGCTCGCCGCGCTCGTCGAGCCGGTTGAGCCCGTACAGCCGCGAGCGCTTGCGCAGGTCGCCGACGACGTCGACCAGCCGCGCGTTGCCGGCCAGCCCCAGCAGATCCAGGTGGAACTGCCGGTCCGCCTCCAGGTACCCGATGAGGTCGTGCTTGCGCGCGGCCGCGACAATCGCCTCCGCCTGCGGACGCAGCCGCTCCAGCTGGTCCTTGGTGGCGCTGCGGGTGACCCGGCCGACGGTCGGGACCTCGATGAGGGCGCGGATCTCGGTGTAGTCGTCGAGGTCGCGCTCGGTGAGTTCGGTGACCCGGAAGCCCTTGTTGCGGACGGCCTCGACCAGGCCTTCCCGCGCGAGGTCGAGCATGGCCTCGCGGACGGGGGTGGCGGAGACGCCGAAGTCGGCGGCGAGCGCGGGCGCGGAGTAGACGACGCCGGGGCGCAGTTCGCCGGAGATCAGGGCGGCGCGGAGCGCGTGGGCGACCTGGTCGCGAAGCCGCTCCTGCACGGAGATCAGGGTGCGGGGTTTGAGGTCGGCCATGGTGTTCCTCCGAGTCGGTGCAGAACACCAGTGTACAATGTCACGTTACGGTGCGTGCGCAACAGTCCACGATTCGACCGCAGCTCATCGTGGCAGCGGCCGCCGGCCGTGACAACGGCCGACGGCACACGATCTGCTACGCCGCCCCGAACCGCCCTGCCATCAGCGGCCGTTCCGATGCACCTCCGCCGCGACCGCCAGGTCCTCCCAGGCCATGCCGACGCTCTTGAAGAAGCGCGGCCGGTCCCTCGGCACCAGCGCGTCGCCGCGCACCAGCTCGGCCAGGTTCCACATCTGCCGGCCGCCCACGCCCGCCATGATCAGGTCCCCGGCCTCGCGCGCTGCCACCGCCCGTGCCTCGACGTACAGTTCGGCCCGCCCGACCAGCACCTCGTCCACCTCCCGCGCGTCCGGCTCGTGCGAGCCGACGGCCGCGACGGCGGCGTGCGCGGGCACCAGCGCGCCGTCGAACAGCGGCGTGCGCGCGGTGGTGCAGCAGACCACCACGTCCGCCTCGGCCACGGCCTCCGGCCCGCCCACCGAAGCCTTCAGCCCGAGTCCGCGCGCGTACGCGGCCAGCTCCGCCGCCGGCCCGGCGCTGCGCGCCACGACGGTGAGCCGGGTCAGCGGCCGGATCGCGCGCAGCGCGTCGAGGTGCCCGTACGCCTGCGGCCCGGCCCCGAAGACCACCAGGTGCGCGGCGTCCGGCACGGCGAGCCGGCGCAGCGCGACGGCGGTGACGGCGGGCGTGCGCAGCGCGGTGAGCGCGGCACCGTCGAGCAGGGCGACGGGCTGCAGGGTCGGCCCGTCGAGCAGCAGGTAGCTGCCGGTGATCCGGGGCAGTCCGCGGGCGGGGTTGGCGGGCGCGACGCCGGCGATCTTGACGCCCGCGTACGGTCCGGCGGCGGCCGGCATCATCAGCAGCTCGCCGGCCGGGACGGGCACGGCCGAGCGGGCCGGCGCCGTCTCCGGGTCGAGCCCGTCGAGCAGCACCCGCTCGATCGCGTCGGCGGCCTGCCCCGGCGTGACCCGGCCAACGCCCGGCACGGCGTACTGGAGCGGCTCATCCGCCGCACCGGGCTGCACAATGGGGCCCCCAGCAAAGGAACCCCCAGCAGAAGAGCGAGCAACAGAAGAGCTCACAGCAGAAACCCCGCCCCCAGCTCGTCCCCCGGCTCCAGCACGAACCCGTGTTCCCCCGTCCGGTGCGCAGTCCCCGTGACCTCCGTGACGACGCCCCTGCCCAGCGGGTCCCCGCCGGGCAGCACGCGCCCGCGGAACACCGTCCCGATGACGGACTCGTGCCGCAGCTCCTCCCCCGGCGCGAGCCGCCCCTCGGCGGCGAGCACCGCCAGCCGGGCGGAGGTGCCGGAGCCGCACGGCGAGCGGTCGATCTGCCCGTCGGCGAAGACGGTGACGTTCCGCTGGCTCAACACCCCCTCCTCCGACGGAAGTTCGTCGTACAGGACGACCCCGTAGACACCCGACAGCCGCGCGTCCGACGGGTGCGCCACCGCCTCCGAGCCGGCCAGCAGCTCCCTGATCTCCCGCCCCACGGCGGTCAGTTCGGGCAGCAGCGCGGGTTCCACGGACAGCCCGAGCGCAGCAGCCGGCACCGAGGCGTAGCAGGCACCGGAGTGCGCCACGGCGACCTCCACGGTCCCCCGCGAGGTCACCACGGGCAGCTTCAACGCGCCGACCCGGGTGGGCACGTTGCGAAAGGTCACCCCGGTGGTCCGCCCGCCCGCGCGGTGCACCAGCGCAGTGACCCGCCCGGACGGCACGTCGATCCGCACCCGCGCCACGCCGTCCGCGGGGGCGGCGACCAGCCCGGAGTCCACGGCCCACGCCCCGAGCGCGATGGCGCCGTGCCCGCAGGCCGTCGAGTACCCGTCCTTGTGCCAGAACAGGACGCCCAGGTGCGCCTCGTCGTCGTCCGGCGGCACCAGGAACCCGCCGTACATCCCGGCGTGCCCGCGCGGCTCCCGGACGAGCAACTGCCGGACCTTGTCCAGCGCGCTCGGCCGGGGCGCGGTCGCGCTGCCGCCCGCGCCGATCGCGATGGCCCGCCGCTCGGCGACGCTGTCCCCGGGGATGGCCGGCACGCCGTCCAGGACGATCCGGAACGGCTCCCCGGCCGTGTGGTAGTCCACCGTGCGGACGAACATCAGGCGCCCCCGGCCGGAAGCACGCTGACCGTCCGGCTGACGGTGTAGAAGTCCAGCGCCGCCTGGCCCTGTTCGCGCTCCCCGTGGCTCGCGCCCTTGGCGCCGCCGAACGGCAGGTGGAAGTCGACGCCGCTGGACGGCGCGTTGATCCGGATCATGCCCGCGTCCAGCCGGTCGGCGGCGGCGAGCGCGACGTCGAGGCTGCGGCTGTGCACCGAGGTGGACAGGCTGTGCGGGGTGTCGTTGGCGAGCGCGATCGCCTCGTCCAGGTCGGCCGCGGCGTGCAGCACCGCGATCGGGCCGAAGAACTCCTCGCGCGCCAGCGGGTGTTCGGCCGGTACGTCGGTGAGCAGGGTCGGCTCGACGTACCAGCCGTCCCGGTGGGGCACCCGCCCGCCGGTGAGCACGGTAGCCCCGGCGGCGACCGCCGAGACGACGGCATCCGTCAGCCGGTTCCGGGCGGCGGCGTTGACGACCGGCCCGCAGACCGCATCGTCGACCGACGCCAGCGCCTTGACCAGCGCGTCACGCAGCGGCTCGTACGCGGCGCCGACCGCGATCACCCGGCTGGTGGCGGTGCACTTCTGCCCGGCGTACCCGGCGATCGCGGCGGCGAGGTGCCCGGCGGCCTGCGCGATGTCGGCGTCCGGCAGCACCAACGCGGCGTTCAGCCCGCCGAGTTCGGCCTGCACGGGCACCCCGCGCCCGGTCGCGGCCCGGACGACGGCCCGGCCGACGCCGGTCGAGCCGGTGAACGACACCACGTCCGCCGCGTCGACCAGCGCCGCGCCCTCCTCCGCCCCGCCCGGCAGCACGGTGAACACGTCCTCGGACAGCCCGGCGAGGCCCGCCAGCTGGGCCAGCCGCAACGCACACGCCGTCGCCTCGGGCGCCGGCTTGAGCACCACGGTGTTGCCGACCGCCAGCGCCGGCGCCGCCTTCCAACTCGGGATCGCCAGCGGGAAGTTCCACGGCGCGATCAGCCCGGCCACCCCGTACGGGCGGCGCCGGGTGAGCAGCAGTCCGGGCCCGGCGGCGGTCTCGTGCACCGCACCGGACGGCGCGTACGGCGCCTGCGCGTAGTACCGCCAGATCGCCGCGGTCCGGGCGACCTCGCCCCGCGCCTCGGCGAGCGGCTTGCCGACCTCGCGCACGATCAGCGCCGCCAGCTCCTCCGCGTGCGCCTCGACCGCCTCGGCGAGCCGGCCGAGCGCCGCCGACCGGGCGCCCGCACCGGCGGCGAGCCACCCGGACTGCGCGGCCCTGGCCCGCCCGACGGCGGCTCGGACGGCCTCGGCACCGGGCTCCTCGACGGCGACGACGAGGTCCGCGGGGTCGGCGGGGTTGTACGAGGTGATGGTCACAACTAGCAGCCCTTCAAAGGTGGTTCGACACGGAGGCTCAGAGCAGGAACCCCGCCGGGAACGGGTCGGTCGGGTCGAGGAAGTACTGGGCGGTCCCGGTCACCCAGGCCCGCCCGGTGACGGTGGGCACCACGGCGGGCCGCCCGGCCACCTCGGTCTCCTCGACCAGGCGCCCGACGAAGGTCGTCCCGATGAAGGAGTCGTTGCGGAAGTCCCGCCCGAGCGGCAGTTCGCCGCGCGCGTGCAGCTGCGCCATCCGCGCCGAAGTGCCGGTGCCGCAGGGTGAGCGGTCGAACCAGCCGGGGTGGATGGCCATCGCGTGCCGCGAGTGCTCGGCGGTCGAGCCGGGGGCGAGCAGCTGGACGTGGTGGCAGCTGTGGATGGACGGGTTCTCCGGGTGCACCGGCCGGTCGGGGCCCGCGTTGATCGCGTCCATCAGGGCCAGCCCGGCGTCCAGGATCTCCTGCTTGCGCCCGCGCTCGAACGGCAGCCCGAACTCGGCGAGCGGCAGGATCGCGTAGAAGTTGCCGCCGTACGCGAGGTCGTAGCCGACGGTGCCGTACCCGGGCACCTCGATCTTGCGGTCCAGCGCGACGGAGTACGAGGGCACGTTGCGGATCGTGACCGCCTTGGCGGCGCCGTCCTCGACCCGCACCTCGGCGATCACCAGCCCGGCGGGCGTGTCCAGCCGCACGGTGGTGACCGGCTCGACGACCGGCACCATCCCGGTCTCGACGAGCACGGTGGCGACGCCGATGGTGCCGTGCCCGCACATCGGCAGCAGCCCGGAGACCTCGATGTAGAGCACCCCGAAGTCGGCGTCCGGCCTGGTCGGCGGCTGCAGGATGGCGCCGCTCATCGCGGCGTGCCCGCGCGGCTCGTACATCAGCAGGGTGCGGAAGTGGTCCAGGTTTTGCTGGAAGTGCACCCGGCGCTCGGCCATGGTGGCGCCGGGGATGACGCCGAAGCCACCGGTGATGACCCGGGTCGGCATGCCCTCGGTGTGCGAGTCGACGGCGTGGAACACGTGACGGCTACGCATGGCTTTTCGGCTCCCGTCGAAGGGTGGGACGGATGAAGGTGGGACGGATGGGGGTGGGCCGGGCCGGCTGCCCCCGCAGCCGGCCTGTCGAGTACTGCTCCTGACCGAGGGCCAGGCAACGAACCGCGACGAACCGCTACGCCAGGCCCTCGGCCAGCGCCTTCTCGGTGGCCGCGCGGACGGCCGCCTCGATCTCCGGGCCCAGCGGCTGCCGCGGCGCCCGGACCGGACCGCCGGGGCGCCCGGCGATGTCCATGGAGAGCTTGATGGCCTGGACGAACTCGGTCTTCGAGTCCCAGCGCAGCAGCGAGTGCAGCGCCTTGTACAGCGGCAGCGCGTTCTCCAGGTCGTGCGCGACGGCGGCCCGGTAGAGCGCCACCGAGGCCTCCGGCAGGGCGTTCGGGTAGCCGGCGATCCAGCCGACCGCGCCCGCCAGCGCCAGCTCCAGCAGCACGTCGTCGGCGCCGATCAGCAGGTCCAGCCCGGGAGCCAGCTCGGCGATCTCGTACGCCCGGCGGACGTCGCCGCTGAACTCCTTGACGGCGACGATCGAGCCCTCGGCGTGCAGTTCGGCGAGCAGCGCGGGAACGAGGTCGACCTTGGTGTCGATCGGGTTGTTGTACGCGACGATCGGCAGGCCCGCCCCGGCCACCTCGGCGTAGTGCGCGCGCACGGAGGCGTGGTCGGCCCGGTACGCGTTCGGCGGCAGCAGCAGGACGGAGCCGGCGCCCGCCTCGGCGGCCTGCTCGGCCCAGCGGCGGGACTCGGCGCTGCCGTACGCGGCGACGCCGGGCATGACCCGGGAGCCGTCCCCGGCCGCCTCGACGGCGACCTCCACGATCCGGGCGCGCTCCTCGGCGGTCAGCGTCTGGTACTCGCCCAGGGATCCGTTGGGGACGACGCCGTCGCAGCCGGACTCGATCAGCCAGCGGACGTGCTCGGCGTAGGCGTCGTAGTCGACGGAGAGGTCCGGGCGCAGCGGGATCGTGGTGGCGACCATGATGCCGCGCCAGGGCCGGGTGGTGTCGTGCGGGGTGTGGGACACGATGACTCCTTGGTGAGGTGTGACATTTTATTAGAGAGCACGGGCCGGAGACAAGAGTCCCCGGCCCGCGTGTTCGCCGACCGACCGCCCAGCCTTTCGCGGCCGCCTACCCTTCCGCGGCCGCCTACCCTTCCGCGGCCGCCCGCTGCTCCGCCGCCAGCTGGGACAGCGGCACCGGACAGGCGAACGGGCGCCGGTCCGGCCCCGGCTCACCCGAGCCGGCCAGCCAGGCCACGGCCGGACCGCACATCCGGCCCTGGCACCAGCCCATCCCGGCCCGGGTGAGCAGCTTGACGGTCCGCGGATCGCCCGCGCCCAGCTCCTCCACCGCCTCCCGGATCCGCGCCACCGGCACCTCCTCGCACCGGCAGACGTCGGTGTCCGGACGCAGCCAGCCCGTCCAGCCGGGGCCGGGCCGGTGGGCCGCGGCCATCAGCTCCGCGAAGGCCCGCAGCCGCGCCCGGCGGCGCACCAGCGCGGGCCGCGGGGCCCGGTCGGCCACGGCGTGCGCGGCCAGCTCGCCCTCGGCGATCGCGAGGTCCGCGCCGCCGACGCCGTTGGTCTCGCCGGCCGACCAGAGGCCGGGGACGGTGGTCAGCATTCGGGCGTCCACCTGGAGCGCGACCGCGCCGTCCGGGCCGGTCCTGGTGGCCGCGCCAAGCTCGGTCGCCAGCTCGATCTGCGGCAGCAGGCCGTGGCCCACGGCGAGCGCGTCGCAGTCGATCCGCCGCTCGGTGCCGGGCACCGGCCGCCAGTCGGCGTCCAGCCGGGCCACCGTGACGGCGGTGACCCGGTCGGTGCCGTGCGCCTCGACGACGGCGCTGCGCAGGCGCAGCCGGACGCGGTGCCGCAGCAGCGCGCTGCCGTGCCCGGCGCCCTCGACGAGCTTGGCGGGGACGGCCGCCAGCACGCCCGGGCGCCGCGCGTAGCCCAGGTAGGCGGTGGCCTCGACCACGGCGGGCACCTCGGCCCCGGCGGTGACCAGCGAGGACGCAGCCGCGAGCAGCAGCGGCCCGCTGCCGGCCACCACGATCCGCCGACCGGGCAGCACCAGCCCGGCCTTGAGCATGGCCTGGGCGCCGCCCGCGGTGACCACCCCGGGCAGGGTCCAGCCGGGGAACGGCAGCTGCCGCTCGTACGCGCCAGTGGCGAGCAGCACGGCCGCGGCCGGCACGGTGGCCCGGTCGGCGGCCTCCGGCCCGAGGGTGACGTGCACCGCGTAGCCGTCGCCGGTGCGCTCCAGCGCCCACACCTGGTGGCCGCCGAGGAAGCCGACCCGCCCGGCCCGCTCGTGCGCGGCGAGCCGGTCGGCGAGGCCAGTGTAGGCGGACCAGCCGTGGTGCAGCCGGTCCGGCCGGGCCGCCCCGAGGCCGGGCGCCGGGTGGCGGTAGTACTGCCCGCCGGTCTGCCGGCCGGCGTCCAGCAGGGCGCAGCGCAGCCCGAGGTCGGCGGCGGTGACGGCGGCGGCGAGCCCGGCCGGGCCGGCGCCGATCACCGCGAGGTCATACCGGGGGACGTCAGATGGCGAGGTCGGCACGGCCGTGGCCCTCCTGGGTGGTGACGGTGGTGCCGGGCTCGGCGGGGAGCAGGCAGGTGCGCTGGTTGGGCCGCCCGTTGACGGTGGCGAGGCAGTCGAAGCAGGCGCCGATCCCGCAGAACACCCCGCGCGGCCGGCCGCCGACCCGGGTGGTGCGCCAGGCGAGCACGCCGTCGGCCCAGAGCGCGGCGGCGATCGACTGCCCGGGCAGCGCCGGAACGGGCCGGCCGTCGAAGTCGATGTGGTGGGCGGGACCGGGCTCGGCCCCGACCAGCTCGGCGGGGGTGCGGCGCATCGGTGGCTTCTCCAACTTCAGAAAGGGACGAACGGGAATCAGGCAGCCGGAAACCGGTCCGCACGGAACGGCACGAGGTCCAGCTCCGGCTGCTTGCCGGTCAGCTGCTCGGCGATCAGCAGCCCGGTGGCCGGGGCCAGCCCGATGCCGGCGCCCTCGTGCCCGCAGGCGTGGTACAGCCCGGGCACCCGGGGGTCGGCGCCGATGGCCGGCAGGTGGTCCGGAAGGTACGGGCGGAAGCCCCGGTAGACGCGCATGACGGTGACGTCCGCGAGCACCGGGAACAGCTCGGCGGCCTGGGCGGCCAGCCGGTGCAGCGCCTCCTGCGAGAGCGTCCGGTCGAAGCCGACGCGCTCCCGGCTGGCGCCGATCAGCACCGGGCCTCCGGGCGTCCCCTCGATCACGGCGGAGGTCTGCAGCCCGGCCGAGCCGCTGGCCACGTCGGCGACGTAGTCGGCCGCGTAGACCTTGTGCCGGATGATCCGCGGCAGCGGCTCGGTGACCAGCACGAACCCGCGCCGGGGCAGCACCGGCAGGTGCACCCCGGCCAGCCCGGCGAGCTCCCCGCCCCAGGTGCCGGCCGCGTTGACGACGGCGGGCGCGTCGAGCCGCCGCCGGTCGGTCTCGACGCCGAGCACGGCGCCGTCCGGCCGCCTGCGGACGGCCCGGACGGTCTCGCCGGTGATCAGCTTCGCGCCCAGCCGCCGGGCCTCGCGCAGCAGGTGGGCGGCGGCGAGGGCGGGCTGCACCTGGGCGTCCTGCGGGTAGTGGAAGCCGCCGGCCATCCGGGGCGAGAGGTGCGGCTCCAGCTCCTGCAGCCGCTCGGCCGGGATCTCCTCGGCCACGACCCCGACGGCGGCCTGCTGGGCGGCGAAGGCCCGCAGCGCCTCCTGCCCGGCCGGGGTGGAGGAGACGACCACGCCGCCCTTGGGCTCGTACTCCATGGCGGCGCCGAGGTCGTCGGCGAGCTCGCGCCAGAGCCGGAGGCTGAGCAGGGCGAGGTCGAGTTCGGGCCCCGGTTCCTTGTCGGAGACCAGCAGATTGCCCTCGCCGGCGCCGGTGGTGCCGCCGGCCACCGGCCCGCGGTCGACGACGGTGACGGCGAGCCCGGCGCGGGCGGCGTAGTAGGCGCAGGCGGCGCCGACGACTCCGGCGCCGACCACGACGACATCCAGGGGAGGCTCGGTCTTCAGCACGCCAGTAATATGTCACATGCCATCAACCCTGCCAAGACCGCCGCACCGAAACCCGACCCGGACCGAGCCGACCGGGCCAAGCCACGCGAACACCGGACCGAGCCACGCAAAAGCCCCGGCCCACCGTGCAGTACGGCGGACCGGGGCTCGCGAAGCGCTACCGGCTCAGGTGATGTCGTCCATGTGCTCCCGGCGCGCGGCCGCCACCGGAGCACTCGCCACCGGCGCGGACGAGGCCTCGACGGCCTCCGCCCCGGCCACCGGCTGCACCGAGAGGTCCAGGTGCGAGGCCTCCTCGTCGTCCAGCTCCGCGTCCGGGTTGCGACGGGCCTTGCGCCGGTCGTTGAGCAGCGCGACGGCCACGGCGGTGAAGTACAGCGCCCAGATCGGCGCGGCCAGCACCAGCATGCTGACCGGGTCGGCGCTCGGCGTGGCGAAGGCGGCGAACACGGTGATGCCCATGACCATCCCGCGCCACCAGCCGAGCAGCCGCTTGCCGGTCACCATGCCGACCATGTTGAGCATCACCAGCAGCAGCGGGAATTCGAAGGCCAGGCCGAAGACCAGCACCATCCGGGTGGCGATGTCGAAGTAGTCCTCGGGCGGCAGGATCGGCGTCGTGGTGTTCGGGGTGAACGAGATCAGCACCTCGACCGTGGTCGGCATCACCAGGAAGGCGCAGCCCACACCCGCCAGGAACAGCGGGGCACCGCAGATCATGAAGACGACCGTGTACTTGCGCTCGTGCTTGTGCAGACCGGGCGCCACGAAGGCCCACACCTGGTACAGCCAGATCGGGACGGCCGCGACCACGCCCGCGGTCAGCGCGACCTTCAGCATCCAGTTGAAGCCCGCGGTGAGGCCGATGTTGGACACCTGCGCGCATCGCCCGTGGTACTGACCCGCGTTCGCCTTGTCGCACTGCGGCAGCGGCTCCAGCAGGAAGTGCTCCAGCTGCTTGTGGTAGACCCCCGCGATGATCGTGAACACCACGATCGCCAGGACCGACTTGACCACGCGGTTGCGCAGTTCCCGCAGGTGGTCGGCGAGGGCCATCCGCCCCTCAGGATCCTTGGGCGCCTTCGACGCCTTGGAGAGCTTGCTCAACCCCGGTCCTCAACTCGTGCGTCGAGGCCCGCCGGTCGGCGGGCCTCAATGGTCGCGTGTGTCACGTGCGCCGCGCTCAGTGCGGCCGGTCGCCGTCGGCGGCGGGCTCGGCCACCGGCCGGGCCGTGGCGGCCGCCCCTGGGGCGGCCTGGATGGTCTTGGCCGCGCCGTGGTCGGATCCGACGGCCGGCGCGGGCGCGGGCGCGGCCCCGCCCTCGTCCTCGGTACCGTCCGAGCGCATGGCCTTCGCCTCGCTCTTCAGGATCCGCATCGACTGGCCGAGCGAGCGTGCCAGTTCGGGCAGCCGCTTGGCCCCGAAAAGCACGATGGCGACTACCACGACCACCATGATCGCGGTCCCCGAGATGCGCATGCTCGACCACCTTCAGTCATGGCGGCACCCGACGGGCCGCCCGCCGCGGATGGTAACCGCTGCGGATGACACCCTGACGACAACCGCCCGAACAGGACAGCGGCCCCCGGTTCGCAGTGACAGGAGCCATCTGAGAGCGTAACGCGCCCCTACACCGGCGGGGCAGCCCCCGTACGGCGGACGGCCGACCCGTCAGCGGCCGGGCACCGCCGCGGCCAGGTCCCCGGCGGCGTCGGCCAGCGCCCGCGCGGCCGCGTCCACGCCCTTGGCCAGCGCCCGCACGTCCAGCCAGAGCCGGATCGCGAGGACCCCGAGGACCAGCAGGCCCGCGGTGGCGAGGAGGACGGCGGCGACGAGCATCCAGGACATGCGCCCCAGCCTATACGGGCGCAGGTTACTCACTCGGGGCCGGTCCCGTGGCTCGGCCCACGACTGCAGGACCGCAGGACCGGCAGGCCTATCCCTCCGCCGGGACGAGCCGCATGGTGCGCACCCCGGCCCCGGTGAGCGCCGCGACGATCTTCTCCCCGGCCGGCTTGCGCACCGCCGCCCCGCACAGCGGGCAGCCGAAGCTGTAGTGCGCCTGCGCCGGCGTGCGTCCGAGGGTCAGGCGGAACTCCTCGGCCGGGAGCTCCACCTTCTCCCGGCACTCCGAGCAGTACACCTTGAATCTGGTACCGGGCTCCACGGCTCAGTCCCGCCCCTCCCCGTACGCCGCCAGCGCCTCCCGGGCCGCCGCGCGCGCCTGCTCGGCCAGCTCCGGCGGCGACACGATCCGGCCGTCCCGGCCCAGCCGCAGCGCCAGCGGGCGCAGCTGCGAGGGGTCGGCGCTGCGCAGGGTGATCCGCAGCCCGCCGTCCGGCAGCTCCTCGGCCCGGTCGTGCGTGTAGTACTCGGCCACCCAGCGCCCGCCGGAGGACACCTCGACGACCACCTCGGGGTCGTCCGCGGAGGGGTTGACCAGCCCACCGGACAGGTCGCGCGGCTCGCGCCGGGGCGGGTCGGCCGGAACGTCCAGCACCCGGATCTCGGCGACCCGGTCCAGCCGGAACATCCGGTGGTCCTCGGAGGTGCGGCACCAGGCCTCAAGGTAGGTGTGGCCCTCGGTGAGCAGCCGGATCGGGTCGACCTCGCGCTCGGTCATCCCGCCGCGCCCGTGCGAGTAGTAGCGCAGCCAGAGCCGGCGGCCCTCGCTGAGCGCGCGGTCGATGTCGGCGAACACGTGACTCTCGGCCTCGAAGGTCACGCCGACCCGGGCGCTGCCCTCGGCGCTCTCCCCCGCCGCGTTCTCGATCTTGGCGACGGCCCGGGTGAGCGCCTCCCGGTCCCCGGCCCGCAGACCGGGCAGCCCGGCCACCGCGCGGGCGGCGACCAGCAGCGCGGTGGCCTCGTCGGCGGCCAGCCGCAGCGGCTGGGCCACGTCGTCGACGTTGTGCCACCAGATCCGCTCGCCGTCGGTGTCGATGTCGAGCAGGTCGCCGCCGCGGAAGCTGGTGCCGCACATCGGCAGCACGTTGAGGTCCCCGATCAGCTCGCGCTCGGTGATCCCGAAGGCCCGGGCCACCTCGGCGACCTCGGCCCCGGGCCGCTCGCGCAGGTAGGTGACCAGCGACAGCATCCGCCGAGTCTGGTCAATAGCGTTGCTCATGCGTCCACCTCGCTGCGCTCGGCGGGCGCTTCGCAACATACGCACCTCTCGATGGTTCGCTCGCTCCGCTCGCTCACGCCCGCACTCCCTCGGTCACAACACCCAGCCCAGCGACCGCCCGCAGCCGGTCGATCACGTCGGCCCGCAGCTCCTCGGGCCCGAGCACCACCACGTCCGGCCCGAACTCGGCGAGGTCGGCGCCCAGCCCGTTGCCGTACGGGATCTCCAGCTCGTCCCAGGCCTCGTCCACCTGCGCACTGCTCAGCGCCTTGGTGCGCAGCGGGAATCCGGCCCCCCGGCGGACCCGGACGGTCGCGGTGGCGGTGGCCCCCTCGCCGGCGAACTTGGCGACGGTGGCCCGCACGTCCACGTGCTCGGGCACGGTGCCCAGGAACGCCCCGGACTTGGCCCGCACCTTGCCGGTGATCCGGCTGAGCCGGAACACCCGCGCGTCACCCCGGTCACGGTCCCACCCGGCCAGGTACCAGTGCCCGCGCCAGCACTCCAGCGCCCACGGCTCGACGCTGCGCTGCTCGACGGCGGCGGCGCCGGCCTTGCGGTAATCGAAGGTGACCGGGCGGCGGTCCCGGGCCGCGGTGAGCAGCGGCTCGAACGCGGCCTCCCGGGCGGGGATCCGTGGCTCCAGCGCGGTACGGCTCTCGGCCTCGGCGAACGGCACCCCGGCGGCCCGCAGCTTCTGCAGCGCGCCGCTGGCGGCGCCGGACATCTTGGCCTGCTGCCAGACCCGGGCGGCCAGCGTCAGGGCGGCCGCCTCCTCGGCGTCCAGCGCGATCTCGGGCAGCCGGTTGCGGTCGGCGCGGGCCAGGTAGCCGAGCTCGCCGTCCAGGGTGTTCTCGTCGACGTCGATCACCAGGCCGAGTTCGCGCAGGTCGTCCTTGTCCCGCTCGAACATCCGGTTGAAGGCGTCCTCGCTGCTGTTCTGCCAGGCCTCGCGGTACGCCTCGACGGATTCCCGCAGCTCCTTCTTGGAGAGCGGACGTCTGGTGTTCATCAGGCACAGGGCGAGATTCATCAGCCGCTCTGCCTTGGCGATCGCCATCGCTGACCCTTCCGGTGTGCCGCGCCGCGCGCGGGTGCGCCCGCCGGGCGATCGTCACCCGGCGGGACCGACCGTACCGGTAGCGGTACGCACTGCAAAAGCCGCGTCCCACGCCCCTGGTCCGGGACAGGCGGAGGGCCGCACCTCGCGCAGAGGTGCGGCCCTCGGAAATGCGGCCCGAGCGGGGCTCAGACGCCGAGCAGGTCGACCACGAAGATCAGGGTCGAGTGCGGCGGGATGAGCGGGGACGGCGACTGGGCGCCGTACGCCAGGTGCGACGGGATGGTCAGCTCGCGGCGGCCACCGACCTTCATGCCCGCAACGCCCTGGTCCCAGCCCTTGATGACCCGGCCGGCGCCCAGCGGGAACTGGAACTCGTTGGGGCTCCGGTTCCAGCTCGCGTCGAACTCCTCGCCGGTCTCGAAGGTCACGCCGACATAGCGCACCTTGACCATGTGGCCCGGCTTGGCCTCGGCGCCGTCACCAACGACGATGTCGCGGATCTGGAGCTCCGCCGGAGCATCGCCGGCCGGGAAGTCGATCTCAGGCTTCTCGTTGAGGTTCACAGTCCCTCTTCTCACGGTTTGCTGGTATTCATGACCAAGCGGCGGGCGCCCGCGCCCCGGTCCGTTCCCGGACCACGGTACGGGCGCCCGCCGCCCGTACGGGCCCGGCCACGCGGCCGGGCCCGAAGGTCACACGCACACCATTGTCACCCGAAAGTGGATCAGCCCTGACCGGCGTCCAGGATGTCGATCACGAACACCAGCGCGGAGTTCGGCGGGATGTCCGCGGACGGCGGCTTGTCTGCGTAGGCCAGCGCCGCCGGGATCACCAGCTCGACCCGGCTGCCGACGGTCTGCCCCGCCAGTCCCTGGTCCCAGCCCTGGATGACCTGGCCGCCGCCGACCGGGAAGCTGAACGCCTGGCCCTTGCCCAGCGAGGAGTCGAACACCTTGCCGTCCTTGAACAGCGCGCCGGTGTACTGGACGACGACCTTCTCGCCCTTCTCCACGGCCGGCCCGGTGCCCTTGATCAGGACGTGCGTCTTCAGCTCGGTCGGGTCGGCCGCACCGGCCACCGGGGTGATCTCTGCCGGCTTCTTGCCGTTGTCCTTGACCTGCGGGAAGTCCGCGGGCGGCGGGGTGACGGTGCCGCTCACCACAGCGTCGGGCGCGTTGGTGTTGCGGATGTCGATCACGAAGATCAGGTTGTCCTTGGGCCCGATCGACATGTCCGGCTTGCCCTGGGAGCCGAAGGCGGCGGCCGGCGGCGCCACCACGAGGACCCGGCTGCCGGCCTTCTTTCCGAGCACCGCCTGGTCCAGCGCCGGGATCAGCGCGTCCGAGCCGGCCTGGAAGATCTGCTGCTTCTGGTCCTTGTCGAAGGAGCTCGGGATGTCCTTGCCGGTGTTCCAGTTCTTGGCGGTGTAGTCCACCGAGGTCCAGGACTTCTTGTCGACCTTGGGGCCGCTGCCCTCGGACAGCACCTTGACCACGAAGGAGCCGTCGGGCGCATCGGACGGCACCTGGATGTCGGCCTTCTTGCCGAAGTCGCCGGTGACCGTCGGCAGCACCTTGGCGCTGTCCTTGATCGGCGGCACCGGGTCGGCGGTCGGCGTGGGCGCCGCGGTCTTGGCGGCGTCCGGCTTGGCGTCCGACGAGCCGTCCTTGTTCACCATGTAGAGCGTGATGGCGCTGCCGACCAGCAGGAACGCCAGCACGCTGCCGAGGATGACACCCAGCCTGCCCACCCCGGGCGGGTTCTCGTCGTACCCGGCCTCCGACGTGTCGCCCTTGCGCACGCTGGAGGCGAAGATCTGCGGCGCCTCGTCGGTCTTCGTGCCGCCCGCGGGGCGCGAGCCCTCGCCGGGCTTCGCCCAGCCGGCCTGCTGCTTCAGGATCGACGGCGGCACGACGATCGACTCACCGTCGCCCGGCAGCGGCCCGCCGGGACGCGAGGCGGCCGGGTCACCCGCAGGGCCGTCGTTCGCCGCGGTACCGGGCCCGCCGGGGTTCGGCGCTTTCTCAGTCATGACTCCCCATCCATCTCGCCCAAGGTCATTCAGTTCTGCCGCCGGCGTGGTGAGCGCCGGTTTGCCGTCGCACCGTCCGCCCTGGACCCGGGCGCCGGCGGCGCCTGCCACAGTGCGAGGGCAGTATGACAGCTCAGGATGAGGGCGGGCGCTTCCATGTGCGAGCGCCCGCCCAAGCGTACGGAATCCTCCGGGGGTCTTCCTAGACCGCTTCCTAGACCGCTTCCAGAATGTCGATCACGAACACCAGCGTCGAGTTCGGCGGCACCGAGCCCGCCGGCTGGTCCTTGTAACCGAGCGCGGGCGGCACCACGAGCTCGACCCGGCTGCCGACGGTCTGGCCGACCAGCCCCTTGTCCCAGCCCTCGATCACGCTCCCGGTGCCGATCTGCACCGCCTGCGCACCGCCGTGCGTCCAGGACGCGTCGAACTGCTGCCCGTTGCTCCAGAGCACCCCGGTGTACTGCACCACCAGCGTCTGCCCGGTCTTGACCTGCTTGCCCTCACCCTTGATCAGCACCGCCTGCTGGAGGTCGGTGGGGGCGGCCTGCCCGGCCGGGACCGTGATCGTCGCCGGGGCCTTGCCGTTGTCCTTGACCTGCGGCAGGTTCGCCGCCGGCTGCGTCATCGCGCCGGTCAGCGTGGCGTCCTGCGGCATGCTCTCCATGACGTCGAGCACGAACACCACGGTGTCGCCCCCGCCCACACCGAGCTGGCTGTTCCCCTTGTCGGCGAACGCCGCCGCCGGCGGCGCCACCACCAGCAGCCGGCTGCCGGCCTTCTTGCCGATCACGGTCTGGTCGAAGGCCGGCACCAGCTGCCCACTGCCCGCCTGGTACAGCTGCGGCTTCCCGCCCGCGTCGTACGAGCTGGGCAGGTCCTTGCCGGTGGTCCAGTCCTTCGCCGTGTAGTTGACCGTCACCCAGTCACCCTTGTTCACCGCCGCCCGGTCGCCCTCGCTGACGGTGTTCACGACGAACTGACCGCTGGGCGGGCCCTCGGGAATGGTGATGGTCGCCTTGCTGCCGAATCCGCCACCCGAAAGTGTGGGCATCGGCGAGGCCTCGTTGACCGGAGTGGGCACGGTCGGAGCGGCACTGGGCGCCGACGGGGTCGCCGGGCCGGCCGCCTTGGTGGAGCTGCTGCAGGCGACCGCCAGCAGCAGGGGCAGGGTGAGAAGCAAACCGGCGGTGCGGCGCACAGTGGTCCTAACTGTCGGTCGAAGTCGGCTCTCCTGACTCGACGACAGCGTATGCCTCACGCGTGTCCGGCCCCGGTTAGACACCACCGGGGCCGGACCGGTCCTTGATCACATCGCGGACCACATCGCGGATCACATTGCTGGTCACACCACCGATCACATCCCGGCGATCAGCTTCTCCACCCGCTCGTCCACCGAACGGAACGGGTCCTTGCACAGCACCGTGCGCTGCGCCTGGTCGTTCAGCTTCAGGTGCACCCAGTCCACCGTGAAGTCCCGGCGCTGCTCCTGCGCCCGGCGGATGAAGTCCCCGCGCAGCCGGGCCCGGGTGGTCTGCGGCGGGATCGACTTGGCCTCGAAGGTCTTCAGGTCGGTCGTCACCCGCTGCGCCTGCCCCTTGCCCTGGAGCAGGTAGAACAGGCCGCGCCGCCGGTGGATGTCGTGGTACGCGAGGTCGATCTGGGCCACCCGCGGGTTGGACATGCCCATCTGGTGCTTCTCGCGGTAGCGCTCGATGAGCTTGTACTTCATGATCCAGTCGATCTCGGTGGCCACCCCGTCCAGGTTCTCGGTCCGGACGGCCTCCAGGGTGCGGCCCCACAGGTCGAGCACCTGCGCGATGGTGCCGGTGTTGATGCCCTTGCGGTCGGCGAACTCCAGCGCCTTGGTGAAGTACTCCTCCTGGATGTCCAGCGCGCTGGCCTCCCGCCCGTTGGCGAGCCGCACCTGGTGCGTGCCGGTGAGGTCGTGGCTGACCTCGCGGATCGCCCGGATCGGGTTCTCCAGGGTCAGGTCGCGCATCACCACCCCGGCCTCGATCAGCCGCAGCACCAGGTCGGTGGCGCCGACCTTGAGCAGGGTCGTGGTCTCGGACATGTTGGAGTCGCCGACGATCACGTGCAGCCGGCGGTAGCGCTCGGCGTCCGCGTGCGGCTCGTCGCGGGTGTTGATGATCGGACGGGAGCGGGTGGTGGCGGAGCTGACGCCCTCCCAGATGTGCTCGGCCCGCTGGCTGACGCAGTACACCGCCCCGCGCGGGGTCTGCAGCACCTTGCCGGCCCCGCAGATCAGCTGGCGGGTCACCAGGAACGGGATCAGCACGTCGGCCAGCCGGGAGAACTCGCCGTGCCGGGCCACCAGGTAGTTCTCGTGGCAGCCGTAGGAGTTGCCGGCCGAGTCGGTGTTGTTCTTGAAGAGGTAGACGTCCCCCGCGATGCCCTCCTCGTGCAGCCGCCGCTCGGCGTCCACCAGGAGCCCTTCGAGGATGCGCTCACCGGCCTTGTCGTGCGTCACCAGCTCGACAACGTCGTCGCACTCGGGAGTGGCGTACTCGGGGTGGGAGCCGACGTCGAGGTAGAGGCGGGCGCCGTTGCGCAGGAACACGTTGCTGCTGCGGCCCCAGGAGACGACCCGGCGGAACAGGTACCGCGCCACCTCGTCCGGCGACAGCCGCCGCTGCCCGCGGAACGTGCAGGTGACCCCGTACTCGTTCTCCAGCCCGAAAATCCGGCGGTCCATGAGCACTCCATTCTGGTCGGAGCTGTCCGAAACCGCCTCCACAGCCGTTCCCGGCCGACCCGCCGGGGAAGCCGCAGGGGCACCGGAGCCCCGTGCGGCGGTCGCGCCGCCGCACGGGACTCCGCAGGCACTACTCGTCCGACGGCGGGGTGGCCGCCGGCTTCTCCTCGTCGTCCGCCGCCGCGGACTGGTCGCCGTCGAGCAGCCGGCCGAGCTGGCCGCCCAGGATGCGCTTGAACTTGCGCTGCTGGAACCGCCGTCGGTCGAGCACGGCGACCTCCAGGTGCTCCGGGGTCAGGCTGCGCGGGCTGCCGCCGTTGGGGTCGCGGGCGAGCGAGTCGACGGCGACCCGGATCGCCTCGCTCAGGGTCATCCCGCCGCGGTGGCGCTGGCCCAGGTAGTTGCCGATGGAGTCGGCGTTGCCGCCGACCACCACGTAGTTCTTCTCGTCGACGATCGAACCGTCCGGGGTGAGGCGGTAGATCTGGTCCTCTTCGGTCGTCCGGCCGACCTCGGCCACGATCAGCTCGACCTCGTACGGCTTCTCGCCGACCGAGGAGAAGATCGTGCCGAGGGTCTGGGCATAGACGTTGGCCAGACCCCGGGCGGTGACGTCGGCCCGGTCGTAGGAGTAGCCGCGCAGGTCGGCGTAGCGGACGCCGCCGATGCGCAGGTTCTCGAACTCGTTGTAGCGGCCGACCGCCGCGAAGGCGATCTTGTCGTAGATCTCGGAGACCTTGTGGAGCGCCCTGGAGGTGTTCTCCGCGACGAAGACGATGCCGTCGACGTAGGTGAGCACGACCACACTGCGGCCTCGCGCGATGCCCTTGCGGGCGTACTCCGCGCGGTCCGCCATGGCCTGCTGGGGCGAGACGTAGAACGGTGTCGACACCGGCGGTCGTCCCTTTCCTGTGAGGTGACGGCTAGAGCAGCGGGGCCTGCGGGCCGTTGGGGTGGGCGAGGCGCTGGTCGGTGATGGAGATGGCGATCCGCGAGACCTCCGGCTCGGTGAGCCGGCGGAAGCCGTCCTCGGTGATCAGCGAGACGATCGGGAAGATCTTGCGGGCGAGGTCGGGACCACCGGTGGCGGAGTCGTCGTCGGCCGCGTCGTAGAGCGCCTGGACGACCAGGGTGCTGGCCTGCTCGGCCGTCAGGTCGTCCCGGTAGAGCTTCTTCATCGAGCCGCGGGCGAACACCGAGCCGGAGCCGGTGGCCGCGAAGCCGCGCTCCTCCGAGCGCCCGCCGGTGACGTCGTAGCTGAAGATCCGGCCGCGGCCGAGGTCCAGGTCGTAGCCGGCGAACATCGGCACCACCGCGAGGCCCTGCATCGCCATGCCGAGGTTGCCCCGGATCATGCTGGTGAGCCGGTTGGCCTTGCCCTCCAGGGAGAGCGTGGCACCCTCGATCTTCTCGTAGTGCTCCAGCTCCAGCTGGAACAGCCGGACCATCTCGACCGCGAGGCCGGCGGTGCCGGCGATGCCGACCGCGCTGTACTCGTCGGCCGGGAAGACCTTCTCGATGTCGCGCTGGGCGATCACGTTGCCCATGGTCGCCCGCCGGTCACCGGCGATGACCACACCGCCGTCGAACACCGCGGCGACGATCGTCGTCCCGTGCGGGGCCTCGACGACCGCGCCCTCGGGCAGCCCGCGGCGGCCGGGGACCAACTCCGGCTTGTGCTCGGCGAGGAAGTCGAGGAACGAGGAGGACCCCGGGGTCAGGAAGGCAGCCGGTAGACGCCCGGTGCCACGAGTGTTGGCTTCCACACGATTCCTTCCAGGTAGCTTGAAGCGCGCGCTGCCCGCACCCTACCCGCCCGACGATCATCGTCCACGCGTGGAGGGGCCGGAGCCGGGCGGGCGGACGGCCGGAGCCGACCGGCCGCCCCCGACGGTCACGACCGTGAATTCCGGAATTCCCGAGGTGGGCTATTGCCCGCCCTTCTGGACAAATCCACGCACGAAATCCTCGGCGTTCGACTCAAGGACCTCGTCGATTTCGTCCAGGACCGCGTCGACGTCGTCGTCGAGCTTTTCCTGGCGCTCCTTGAGGTCGTCGGAATTCTGGGTTTCCGCGGCCTGCTCCTCGACCTCCTCGGAAGAGCGGTTCGCCCGCTGCTGGCCGCCGCCGGTGTCCTTGCTCGCCATTTCCCTCACCCCGCTCGATTCGTCTGGCACGGTTCGGTCGTTGCTTGCTGCTCCGACCCTATACACAAGGTGCGACTACCGCTCCCGGTTTGCCGGTGGCGCTTCCTGTCCAACACCCGCTGCCACCCCGGATGATTCCCATTCGGCGGGCGTTCACCCGTGGTGATCGAAAAGTTACCCGCCGGAGAGGACCCGGAGCAGGTCCTCGGCCGTCCGGCAGCGGTCCAGCAGTTCCTTGACGTGGTTGCGGGTGCCGCGCAGCGGCTCCAGGGTGGGCACCCGCTGCAGCGAGTCCCGGCCCGGCAGGTCGAAGATCACCGAGTCCCAGGAGGCCGCCGCGACGTGCTCGGCGTACTGTTCCAGGCAGCGTCCGCGGAAGTACGCCCTGGTGTCGTCCGGGGGCTTGCCGACGGCCCGGTCGACCTCCTCCTCGGTGACCAGCCGCTCGAACCTGCCGCGGGCCACCAGGCGGTTGTAGAGGCCCTTCTCGGCCCGTACGTCGCTGTACTGGAGGTCCACCAGGTGCAGCCGCGGGTTGTCCCACTCCAGGGCGTCCCGGCTGCGGTAGCCCTCCAGGATCTCCCGCTTGGCGATCCAGTCCAGCTGGCGGGAGAGCGACATCGGGTCGCGCTCCAGCCGGCCGAGGACGTCCTCCCAGCGCGTGAGGATGTCCACGGTCTGCTCGTCCGCGTCGTTGCCGAAGCGGTCCTCGACGTACTTGCGGGCCAGCTCGAAGTACTCCAGCTGGAGCTGGACCGCGGTGAGCTTGCGCCCGTTGCGCAGGGTGATCAGGTGCTTGAGGGACGGGTCGTGGGAGACCCGGTGCAGGGTGCGCACCGGCTGGTCGACGGCGAGGTCGGAGGCGATGAAGGAGTCCTCGATCATCGCCAGGACCAGCGAGGTGGTGCCCAGCTTGAGGTAGGTGGAGATCTCGGAGAGGTTGGCGTCCCCGATGATCACGTGCAGCCGGCGGTACTTCTCGGCGTCGGCGTGCGGTTCGTCCCGGGTGTTGATGATCGGTCGCTTGAGGGTGGTCTCCAGGCCGACCTCGACCTCGAAGTAGTCCGCCCGCTGGCTGATCTGGAAGCCGTACGCGGAGCCGTCCTGGCCGATGCCGACCCGGCCGGCGCCGGTGACCACCTGGCGGGAGACGAAGAACGGGGTGAGGTGGCGGACGATGTCGGCGAACGGCGTCGCCCGCTTCATCAGGTAGTTCTCGTGGGTGCCGTAGGAGGCGCCCTTGTTGTCGGTGTTGTTCTTGTAGAGGTGGATGTTCTGCCCGTTGGGCAGTTCCAGCGCGCGCTGTGCGGCGGCCGCCATGATCCGTTCGCCGGCCTTGTCCCACAGCACGGCGTCGCGCGGGTTGGTGACCTCGGGCGAGCTGTACTCGGGGTGCGCGTGGTCCACGTAGAACCGGGCCCCGTTGGTGAGGATGACGTTGGCGAGGCCGATGTCCTCGTCGGTCAGCTGGCTGGCGTCCGCCACCTCGCGCGCGAGGTCGAAACCCCGTGCGTCGCGCAGCGGGTTCTCCTCCTCGAAGTCCCAGCGGGCCCGCCGAGCCCGGTGCATCGCCGCCGCGTACGCGTTGACGATCTGGGACGAGGTGAGCATGGCGTTGGCGTTGGGGTGCCCGGGCACGGAGATCCCGTACTCGGTCTCGATGCCCATCACGCGCCGTACGGTCATGCGGCCCTCCTTGCCCGGTGCGCCGCCCCCCACGGGCGGAACACGCTGACGTACCGCTGAACAACACCGGCGCCGGCGATCTGCCCGCGGACGGTGGATCGAGCCTAGAACGCGGCACCGACGGCCGGGTCCCGAGACGCGCCGTCCGGCTGCGGGGCCGCGAGGCGCCACAGCCGGACGGGGTGCGTGCTGTTCCGAGGGAACCGAGTTGCCGGGGCAACATCCTGCGGATCGGAAACTGTGCGGTTACAGGTACTGCCCCGTGTTGGCGACAGTGTCGATGGAGCGGCCGGACTCGGCGCCCTGCTTGCCGGTGACCAGCGTGCGGATGAAGACGATCCGCTCGCCCTTCTTGCCGGAGATGCGGGCCCAGTCGTCCGGGTTGGTGGTGTTCGGCAGGTCCTCGTTCTCCTTGAACTCGTCCACGCAGGCGGCGAGCAGGTGGGAGACGCGCAGACCGCGCTGACCGTGGTCGAGGAAGTCCTTGATGGCCATCTTCTTCGCGCGGTCGACGATGTTCTGGATCATCGCGCCGGAGTTGAAGTCCTTGAAGTACAGGACCTCCTTGTCCCCGTTGGCGTAGGTGACCTCCAGGAAGCGGTTGTCCTCGGTCTCCGAGTACATCCGCTCCACGACCGACTGGATCATCGCGGCCACGGTGGCCTCGACGGAGCCGTCGTGCTCCTTGAGGTCGTCCGGGTGGAAGGGCAGCGAGTCCTTCAGGTACTTGGAGAAGATGTCCTTCGCGGCCTCGGCGTCCGGGCGCTCGATCTTGATCTTGACGTCCAGGCGGCCGGGCCGCAGGATCGCCGGGTCGATCATGTCCTCGCGGTTCGAGGCGCCGATGACGATGACGTTCTCCAGGCCCTCCACCCCGTCGATCTCGGCGAGCAGCTGCGGGACGATGGTGTTCTCCACGTCCGAGCTGACACCCGAGCCGCGGGTGCGGAACAGCGACTCCATCTCGTCGAAGAAGACGATGACGGGCGTGCCCTCGCCCGCCTTCTCCCGGGCCCGCTGGAAGACCAGGCGGATCTGCCGCTCGGTCTCGCCCACGTACTTGTTGAGCAGCTCGGGGCCCTTGATGTTGAGGAAGTAGCTCTTGCCCTGGGGGCGGCCGGTGACCTCGGCGACCTTCTTGGCCAGCGAGTTGGCGACCGCCTTGGCGATCAGCGTCTTGCCACAGCCGGGCGGGCCGTAGAGCAGGACGCCCTTGGGCGGGCGCAGCTCGTACTCCTTGAAGAGGTCGGCGTGCAGGTAGGGCAGCTCGACCGCGTCGCGGATCAGCTCGATCTGGTTGCTCAGGCCGCCGATCTGGCGGTAGTCGATGTCCGGGACCTCTTCGAGGACCAGCTCCTCGACCTCGGACTTCGGCACGACCTCGTACACGTAGCCGGAGCGGGGCTCCAGCAGCAGGGCGTCCCCCGCCCGGATGGTGGTCTCGCGCAGCGGTTCGGCGAGGCGCACCACGCGCTCCTCGTCGGTGTGGCCGATGACCAGGGCGCGCTCGCCGTCCTCGAGGATCTCCTTGAGGGTGACGATCTCGCCGATGCGCTCGAAGGCCATCGCGTCCACGATGTTGAGGGCCTCGTTGAGCATCACTTCCTGGCCGCGCCGCAGCTCGTCGAGGTCGACGTTGGGGCTGACGTTGACGCGGAGCTTGCGCCCGCTGGTGAAGATGTCGGCGGTGCCGTCCTCGTTCGCCTCAAGGAACGTGCCGAACCCGGCCGGGGGCTGGGCCAGCCGGTCCACTTCCTCCTTGAGGGCCACGATCTGGTCGCGGGCCTCGCGCAGGGTGGAGGCGAGCCGTTCGTTCTGGGCGGTCACGCCGGCCAGGTTGGTCTGGAGCTCGACGATCCGCTCTTCGAGGATTCTCGAATTGCGCGGCGAGTCGGCGAGCTTGCGGCGCAACACGGCGATTTCCTGCTCGAGGTACGAGACCTGAGCGGCCTCGTCGGAACCACGAGCGGGCCTGCCGGTGCTGCGGTTGTAGTCGTCATCGTGGGCTGCCACGGTCCTCACCTCCTCCGGGGAGCTGGACGCTTCCAGACCCTACCTGGGACCAGGGGTCCGTAAACCCCTAGATCAAGAAAGATGGAACGGGCGTGTCCGATCTTCGCCCTCGCGTGCTTCCCCTCTGCTAGGGGGATACCCACCGCGCACGGCCCAAAGCGGACCAGATGTATCGTCGAGCGAGTCGATATCCGATCGCGACCGGGAACCGGGGTCCGATCGTTGTACGAATGGCGGGAATGCCCTCACAAAGGGGCGTCCCGGGACAGAAACGGCGGAAAAGCATGTCGGTGACCGAGCAGACGGCGGCGGCCGAGCCGCTGGAGGTGTGGATCGACCAGGATCTGTGCACCGGCGACGGCATCTGCGCGCAGTACGCGCCCGAGGTCTTCGAGCTCGACATCGACGGTCTCGCCTATGTGAAGGGGCCGGACGACGAGCTGCGCCAGCAGCCCGGGGAGACGGCTCCGGTGCCGCTGACGCTGCTTCAGGACGTGGTGGACTCGGCGAAGGAGTGCCCCGGCGACTGCATCCACGTGCGCCGGGCGTCCGACCTGGTCGAGGTGTACGGTCCGGACGCCGAGTAGCGCGGGGCGGGAACGGCCCGTCAGACGACGGAGATCGGGGCGGCGGTCTGGGTGCGGGCCCAGCCGCCGCCCTTGCGCGTCCAGGTGAGATCGAGTGAGATGTCGGGACGGAAGCGAGGCACGTCGTCGCTCGAATACCCCTGCGCGTGGGCGGTGACGGTGCCGTCGGAGCGCAGGTTGAGCCGGCTGACGGTGAGGTTCTCGCGCTCGGAGAGCAGGGTGGCGACGACCACCGGGCGGTCGGCGGTGCCGCCCAGCAGGTAGACGGCGTCGGGCGGGGTGCCGTTCTCGGCGGCGCAGTGCGCGGCGACGACGGTGCTCGGCCGGCCGTCGCCGAGGTCGGCGGTCAGGCTGACCACGGCCTTGACCGGGAACGGGCCGCAGTCCAGCGGGAGTTGGGCCTTGGCCGGGTCGGGCGCGGAGGCCGCCGCGACGGGCTTGGGGGTGCCGTGCAGGGGTACCGGGGTGCCGGTGGCCGGGGAGGCGGCGAGGGCGGTGGCCACCACGGCGCCGCAGCCGGCGAGCGCGAGGGCCCAGTGCCAGGGGGTGGTGCGCGCGTGGCCGGGCCGGGTGCGGCCCGCCGGTGTCTGCTGTTCAGCCGTCGTCCCGACCGCGGTCTCCACCAGGCGTCCCCTCCAGTGGTCTGTGTGAGCGAGCATCGTCCCACACCGGGGTGGCCGTCCGGCGACGGGGTGCGGGAACGGCGAAGGGGTGGCACGGGCGGGCCGGAAGCCCGCGCGTACCACCCCTCACCACGGGTCGTGCGTCAGCCGAGGTCGGTCTGCTCGGCCTCGGCGGCGCGGGCGGCGGCCCGGGCCGCGGCGCGCTCCTGCAGGGTCTGCTCGGGCGACCCGTTGTCGTAGTCCTCGCCGTACGCGCCCTTGGCCGGGCGGCGGCGGCGCAGCGGCGGCTCGACGCCGTCGGCGAGGCGGCGGGCGGTGAGCAGGAAGCCGGTGTGGCCGATCATGCGGTGGTCCGGGCGGACCGCCAGGCCCTCCAGGTGCCAGGTGCGGACCATGGTCTCCCAGGCCTGCGGCTCGGTGAAGGTGCCGTGCTCGCGCAACGCCTCGACGGTCTTGGACATCTGCGTGGTGGTGGCCACGTAGCAGCAGATGAGGCCGCCGGGGACGAGTGCCTTGGAGGCGACGTCCAGGCACTCCCAGGGGGCCAGCATGTCGAGGATGACGCGGTCGACGTCGCTCTCGACCAGGTTGTCCTGGAGGTCGCCGACGGTGAGCTTCCACGCCGGGTGCGGCCCGCCGAAGTAGCGCTCGACGTTGCCCTGGGCGATGTCGGCGAAGTCCTGGCGGCGCTCGTAGGAGGCCAGCATGCCGTGCTCGCCGACGGCGCGCAGCAGGTACATGCTGAGCGCGCCGGAGCCGACGCCGGCCTCGACGACGCGGGCGCCCGCGAAGATGTCGGCCATCGCCAGGATCTGCCCCGCGTCCTTGGGGTAGATCACGGCGGCGCCGCGCGGCATGGACAGGACGTAGTCGGGGAGCAGGGGGCGCAGCGCGAGGTACGGGACGTTCCCCGTGGTGCGCACGACCGTGCCTTCAGGAGCGCCGATCAGCTCGTCGTGCGGGAACGCACCCTTGTGGGTGTGGAACTGGTTCCCGGCCTGGAGCGTGAACGTGTAGTGGCGACCCTTGGGGTCGGTCAGCTGGACCTGGTCCCCGACCTGGAAGGGCCCGCGTCGGCGGGCGGCACCGGTCGGTTCGGACATGACGACAATCCTAAGGGAAGTGAACGTCCCCGCCCGACCACGCCCTGGGCGCGGTCGGGGTCACCGGCCGGCGACGGCGGCGGTGAGGCGCTGCTCGATGTCGGTGAGCGCGGCGACGCCGTACACCCGGCCGTCCGCCTCCACGACCAGGTACTCCCCGGCCGGGGTGGCCCGGACGGCGCGCAGCAGGTCCTCGCCGGTGAGGTCGGCGCTCAGCCGCAGGCCGGGCTCGAGGTCGCGGGCGAGCGGGCCGACGGCGACCCACGGGCGGCGGTGCTCGGGCACGGCCCGGACGGCGGACTCGCGGACGATGGCGATGGGGTCGCCCCGGCCGTCCACGACGACGACGGCCCCGGCCTCGGCCTCGCGGGCCCGCCGCATCGCTTCGCCGAGCGGGGTGTCGGCGGTGACCTCGACGGCCCGGCGGGCGAGGTCGCGCAGCCGCAGCTCCGGCAGCACCTCCTTGAGCCGGGCGTTGCGCAGACTGCCGCCGGCGCCGTTCCAGATGATCGCGGCGAGGACGGCGGCGATGACCGCGTCCACCAGGGTGTCGGTGCCGGTGCGCTGGACCCCCCCGCGGGCGGCGCTGACCAGCGGCAGCCCGATCAGGACGGCGATGGCGAGCGCCCGGCCCACCCAGGCGGCGGCGACGGTACCGGTCATCGGCTTGCCGCTGAGCGCCCAGACGACCGCGCGCAGCATCCGGCCACCGTCCAGCGGCAGCCCGGGCAGCAGGTTGAAGGCGGCGACGACGAGATTGGAGACCATCAGGCCGGTGAGCAGCACCCCGGGTACCGAGGCGAGCTCGACGGCCTGCCTGGCGAGGTAGAACACCCCGCCCAGCGCCAGCGAGAGCAGCGGGCCGACGAAGGCCAGCCAGAACTCCCGCCACGGCGTCTCGGCCTCGTTCTCGATCTCGGAGACGCCTCCGAAGAACTGCAGCTGGATCCGCCGCACCCCGAGCCGGTAGCGCAGCGCGACCAGGGTGTGGGCGAGTTCGTGCACCAGGACCGAGCCGTAGAAGGCGACGGCGAAGGAGAACGCGACCAGGTAGCGCGAGCCGCCGAGCTCGGGCAGGACGGTGTTCAACTGCCCGCCGAACACCCAGGTGATCAGGGCGGCGATGATGAACCAGGACGGGGTCACGTAGATGGGCACGCCGAAGGGGCGGCCCATCAGGAGGCCGCCGCCGCGCTCCGGCGGCTCGGACGGCCGGCCGGGCGGGCGACCGCCGGGGCCGTCGCCGGGGCCGTCGCCGTGCGGTGGCTGGTCGGAGGTCTGCTGCCCCCTGCTGTCGCTCACCGTGATCCCTTCGGTCGTCTCCCCCAACGTGCGCCGGTGCGCCCACGCTACGTGATCTCGGCCGCACCGCGCCCCGCGCCCCTCTGTCCGTCTTCATACCCACTGGCGGAGGCCGCGCTCGCGGCCTGGCAGCACGGTGGCAGCGGGATGACAGCGAAGGGCAATAGGGTCGGGGGCATGCAGCAGACCGACACCACCAGTGCCGCCGGGGCCCCGGCGCGCCCGGCGGCGCCCCCGACCGGCCTGTCCCCGTCCCGTGCGGGGGACTTCCTCACCTGCCCGCTGCTGTACCGGCTGCGGGTGATCGACCGGCTGCCCGAGCCGCCGAGCGCGGCGGCGACCAGGGGCACGCTGGTACACGCGGTGCTGGAGCGGCTGTTCGACAGCCCGGCGGCCGAGCGGACGCCGGAGCGGGCGCTGGGGCTGCTGCGCCCGCAGTGGGAGCGGTTGCTGGGCGAGCGCCCGGAGCTGGTCACGCTGTTCCCGGACGATCCGGACGGCGCGGCGCTCACCCGCTGGCTGGCGGACGCGGAGAAGCTGGTCGGCCAGTGGTTCCGGCTGGAGGACCCGACCCGGCTGCACCCCGTGGAGCGCGAGCTGTACGTGGAGACGGCCCTGGAGTCGGGGCTGCTGCTGCGCGGCTACATCGACCGGGTGGACGTCGCCCCGACCGGTGAGGTCCGCCTGGTGGACTACAAGACCGGCCGGGCGCCCTCGCGGGACTTCGAGGGCAAGGCGATGTTCCAGATGAAGTTCTACGCCCTGGTGGTGTGGCGCTGGAAGGGCGTGATCCCCAAGCGCCTCCAGCTGGTCTACCTCGGCGGGGGCGGGGACGTGGTCAGCTACGACCCGGACGAGGCGGACCTGCTCGCGGTGGAGCGCAAGCTGCAGGCGCTCTGGGAGCGGATCACCCACGCGGTGGCCACCGGGGACTTCCCGGCCACCCGCAACCGGCTCTGCGACTGGTGCGACCACCAGGCCAGCTGCCCGGAGTTCGGCGGCACGCCCCCGCCCTACCCGCTGCCGCTGGCCCGTACGTCTGACGAAGACGATCCCACGGGGGATCCGATGAGCAAGGAGTCCTGGTGACGATCCGAGTGCTGCTGGTCGACGACCAGCCGCTGCTGCGCACCGGTTTTCGGATGATCCTGGAGGCCGAGTCCGACCTGGTGGTGGTCGGTGAGGCCGGCGACGGTCAGCAGGCGCTGGACCAGGTCCGGGCGCTGCAGCCCGACGTGGTGCTGATGGACATCCGGATGCCCAGGATGGACGGCGTCGAGGCGACCCGCCGGATCGCCGGCCCGGGGCGGGACGGCCCGGCCAAGGTGCTGGTGCTGACCACCTTCGACCTGGACGAGTACGTGGTGGAGGCGCTGCGCGCGGGCGCCAGCGGCTTCCTGCTGAAGGACGTGCCGGCCGAGGAGCTGGTGCAGGCGATCCGGGTGGTCGCGGACGGCGCGGCGATGCTCGCGCCGAGCATCACCCGGCGGCTGCTGGACATGTACGCCACCAAGCTGCCCTCGGGCGAGGATGCGCCGCCGCAGGCGCTGAACGCGCTGACCGAGCGCGAGCTGGAGGTGCTGAAGCTGGTGGCGCGGGGGCTGTCGAACGCGGAGATCGCGGCCGAGCTGTTCGTCAGCGAGACCACCGTGAAGACGCACGTGGGCCACGTCCTGACGAAGCTTCAGCTGCGCGACCGCGTGCAGGCTGCGGTGTACGCGTACGAGAGCGGCCTGGTGCGCCCCGGCACGCTGTAGCCCCCAGGCAGTCCCCCGATATGACGGTGGCCCGCCCGCTCCCCCTTTGCACCCAGGGGGGAAGCGGGCGGGCCACCGTGCTGAGGGTGTCCGGTCGCCCGGTCCTACTTGTTGGTCCGGCCGATCTCCCAGAACCGGAAGTCGCCGGTGGAGTCGACGGTGGACTCGACGCCGGTGACGTACGAACGCGCCGCGTAGAAGGCCTTGTTCTCGAACAGCGGGATGAGCGGCACGTTCTCGGCGACGATCTGCTGGATCTGGGTGTACCCGGTCGCCGCGGCGCCGCGGTCGGCCTGCTTGAGACCGTCCGGCACCAGCTTCTGGCTGATCCGGGGGTCGTCCCAGCCGTGGTGGTAGAGGCCGCCGTCGACGACGAGCGGGGTGATGTAGTTGTCGGCGTCGGGGTAGTCGCCGGACCAACCGATGATGAAGGCCTGGTACTTGCCCTCGTTCCGGCCCTTCCGGTAGGCGTCGCTGTCGGGCTCCTGCTGGACCGTCACCTGGAACAGGCCGCCGGTCTCCAGCTGCTTCTTCAGCGTGTCGACCTCGGCGCTCCCGGCGCGCGAGCGGCTCCAGGTGAGGGTGAGCGGGACCGGCATCTGGACCTTGGCGTCGGAGAGGATCTTCTTGGCCTTGGTGACGTCCTGGTCGCCGAACTGGTCGAAGTAGGCGCTGCCGTGGCCGACGATGCCGGCCGGGACCAGCGAGTACAGCGGCTGGACGGTGCGGGCGAAGACGTCACGGGCGAGCGCCTTGCGGTCCATCAGCTGGGCCGCGGCCCGGCGGACGGCGGTGTTGCCGACGGTCGCGTCCTTGGTGTTGAACACCAGCAGGCGGGTGCTGTTGCTCTCGCCCTCGACGACCTGGACGTCGCTCTTGCCGCTCTGCTGGTCGGAGCGCATCTGCGAGGCGGTGTTCGGGTCCAGGCTGTTGTCGGTGAGGTCGACGTCGCCCTTGTCGAGCGCGGCCTTCAGGTCGGCGGGCTTGTCGTAGTACTTCACCGTGAACTTGGTGTTCTGCAGCTTGGCGTCGCCGGAGTACTTGTCGTTGGGCGACATCACGACCTTGCCCAGGGACTTGCCGCCGGCCATCGTCTCGATCGAGTCGACGCGGTACGGTCCGGAGCCGACCAGCTGGTCGTTGGGCAGCAGCTTGTCGGCCGGGAACACCTGGTGGTCGACGATGGCGCCGGCCGGGCCGGCCAGCTTGGCCGGCAGCGTGGCGTCGGCCGCGCCGAGGTGGAAGATCACCTCGTTGTCGCCCTTGGCCTCGACCGTCTTGATCGAGGACAGCAGGCCGGCCGGGCCGCTCGGGTCGTTGATCTTCTTGGTGCGCTGGATCGAGAACACGACGTCGGCCGCGGTCAGCGGGTGGCCGTTGGAGAACTTCAGGCCGGGACGCATCGTGCAGTGGTACTGGGTGGCCTCGCCGCCGGTGAACTCGCAGGACTGCGCGGCGTCCGGGGCGGGCGCGCTGGAGGCGGCGGGGAAGGTGAGCAGCGACTGGAAGGTGTTGCGCAGCAGCAGCCAGGCGCCGGTGTCGTAGGCCGCGGCCGGGTCCAGCCCGCTGGTGACCGCGGTGGTCCCCATGGTGATCGACTTGCTGGGGTCGCCCTTGACGGCGTTGGTGACCGATCCGCAGCCGGCCACCGTCGCGGCGACCAGGCCGGCGCAGCCGAGTGCTGCCAGGCGTTCAGCTGAAGTCTTCACGGGGCGCGTCCTTCTGGGTGCGGTGCCGGGGCCGGCGGCCCGCGTCGGGGCACTCCCGGGGTGCGGAAGGCGTGCGCGGGCCTGGCGCCGCGCCATCGCGGGCCGGACGGGGTTGCCCGTCAGCAGCGGTGGCAGGGCTGCGAGGTGGGAACGAACTGGAGTAGCCTGCCATATCGAACACGCACGACCGATACCTGTGCAGATGACGTTTGGGACACGGGGATCCCGGGAATCGCAGGCCTGCTCGACGAGTTGTCAGTCAATGCCCGATTTCTCCCCGGACGAGTGCCGCGAATGGCCCTTCGGGGCCCCTTACCGGCGGGTAGAGCGTCCGGGCAATGAGACGACAATCACACGCGCGAGGCGACCAGCGAGCGGAGCAGTTCAAGATCCACCTGCTCCAGCGAGGGCAGCACCAGCCGCCCGGGCGCCGGCTCGATCGCCGCGACCGACGGCACCGCGATCACCGGGCAGCCCGCCGCCTCCGCCGCCCGCACCCCGGTCGGCGCGTCCTCGACCACCACGCAGCGGGCCGGGTCGGCGCCCAGCCGGCGGGCCGCCTCCAGGTACGGGTCCGGGTACGGCTTGGTGCGCGGCACCTCGTCCCCGGCGATCGTGAAGGCGAAGTGCTCGGCGCCCAGCGAGCGCAGCACGATGTCGATCACGTGCCGGTGCGAGGCGGACACCAGGGCGGCCGGGATTCCGTGCGCGGCAAG
Source organism: Kitasatospora aureofaciens (assembly GCF_019192735.1). Classification (GTDB taxonomy): domain Bacteria; phylum Actinomycetota; class Actinomycetes; order Streptomycetales; family Streptomycetaceae; genus Kitasatospora; species Kitasatospora aureofaciens_A. The sequence continues at coordinate 22,564 of NZ_JAHTKP010000037.1, read as the reverse complement.
GGTGTTGAGCAGCCGTTCGGCGCCCGGCATGAGCGGCACGCCGCCGCCCAGCAGGTCGACGAAGCGCTGGTTGATGAGCACGGTCAGGTCGGCCGGCGAGAGGTCCACCCCGGTCGTGCCGATCAGGTAGTCGATCACCCGGGTCATCGGTCCGCCGACCACCTGGGCGCGGTCCTCCTCGTTCAGCGCGTAGCCGAGCTCGGCGAAGAGCGACGCCTCGGCCTGCCACCAGAAGTCCTCGGTGTCCACCAGGGTCCCGTCCATGTCCAGCAGCACCGCCTGCAGGCCGCGGTCGTCCCCGTGGTCGAGGACGCGGGTGGCGGTGGAGGTGGTGGTCATGGCGGGAGTCCTTCCGTTGCCCGGAGGTGGGCCCGGGGATGGCACAGGCCGGCCCGCTGGTGAGCGGACCGGCCCGTTCAGGATCATCAAGGATACGCCCGGTTCGCCGGAAAAGAGCGAACGCAAAGGGACGTACGGGTTACCGGGCGTTGAAGTACTTCGCCTCCGGGTGGTGGATCACGATCGCGTCGGTGGACTGCTCCGGGTGCAGCTGGAACTCCTCGGAGAGCACCACGCCGATCCGCTCGGGCTTCAGCAGCTCGGCGATCTTGGCGCGGTCCTCCAGCTCCGGGCAGGCGCCGTAGCCGAGGGAGAACCGGGCGCCCCGGTACTTGAGCGCGAACATGTCCTTGACGTCCTGCGGGTCCTCGCCGGAGAAGCCCAGCTCGTAGCGGACCCGGGCGTGCCAGAACTCGGCGAGCGCCTCGGCCAGCTGCACGGAGAGGCCGTGCAGCTCCAGGTAGTCGCGGTAGGAGTTGCCGGCGAACAGCTCGTTGGCCGCCTCCGAGATCCGGTTGCCCATGGTGACCACCTGGAGGCCCACCACGTCCCGCACGCCGGACTCCTCCGGGCGGAAGAAGTCGGCCAGGCAGAGCCGCCGCCCGCGCCGCTGGCGGGGGAAAGTGAACCGGGTGCGCTCGGTGCCGTCCTCGTGGAAAACGATCAGGTCGTCGCCCTTGGAGTTGGCCGGGTAGTAGCCGTAGACCACGGCCGCCTCCAGCCAGCCCTCGGTCTGCAGCCGGTCCAGCCACATCCGCAGCCGCGGCCGTCCCTCGGTCTCCACCAGCTCCTCGTACGACGGGCCCTCGCCGGAGCGCGCCGCCTTCAGGCCCCACTGGCCCTTGAACAGCGCGTCCTCGTCCAGCCAGGAGGCGTAGTCGGCGAACGGAATGCCCTTGACGATCCGGTCGCCCCAGAACGGCGGGGTGGGCACGGTGTTGTCGACGGTGACGTCGGAGCGGATCTGGCCGAGGTTGACCTCCGGCTCCGCCTCCTCGACCTCGACCCGGGCGTGCCGGCGCTGCTTGAGCTCCGGCAGGGTCGCGCCGGGCACGCCGCGCTTGACCGCGATCAGCGCGTCCATCAGCCGCAGGCCCTCGAACGCGTCGCGGGCGTACCGGACTTCACCTTCGTAGATCTCGTGCAGGTCCTGCTCGACGTAGGCGCGGGTGAGCGCGGCGCCACCCAGGATCACCGGGTAACTCGCGGCCAGCTTGCGCTGGTTGAGCTCCTCCAGGTTCTCCTTCATGATCACCGTGGACTTGACCAGCAGTCCGGACATCCCGATGACGTCCGCGTTGCACGCCTGCGCTGCGTCCAGGATCGCCGAAACCGGCTGCTTGATACCGAGGTTGACGACGTTGTAGCCGTTGTTGGACAGGATGATGTCGACCAGGTTCTTGCCGATGTCGTGGACGTCGCCCTTGACGGTGGCCAGCACGATCGTGCCCTTGCCCTCCGAGTCGGACTTCTCCATGTGCGGCTCCAGGTGGGCCACCGCGGTCTTCATGACCTCGGCGGACTGGAGCACGAACGGCAGCTGCATCTGGCCGGACCCGAAGAGCTCGCCGACCACCTTCATGCCGGCCAGCAGCGTCTCGTTGATGATCTCCAGCGCCGGGCGCCCGGCCAGCGCCTCGTCCAGGTCGGCCTGCAGGCCGTTGCGCTCGCCGTCGATGATCCGGCGCTGCAGCCGCTCGTCCAGCGGGAGCGCGGCCAGCTCCTCCGCCTTGGACGCCTTCACCGAGGCCGAGGAGACGCCCTCGAACAGCTCCAGCAGGTGCTGCAGCGGGTCATAGCCGTCCCGGCGGCGGTCGTAGACCAGGTCGAGCGCGGCCTCGCGCTGGTCCTCGGGGATCCGGGAGATCGGCAGGATCTTGGACGCGTGCACGATCGCCGAGTCCAGGCCGGCCTCCACGCACTCGTGGAGGAAGACCGAGTTGAGCACCACGCGGGCGGCCGGGTTGAGGCCGAAGGAGATGTTGGACAGGCCGAGCGTGGTCTGCACGGCCGGGCGGCGGCGCTTGAGCTCGCGGATCGCCTCGATGGTCTCGATGCCGTCCCGGCGGGACTCCTCCTGGCCGGTGGCCAGGGTGAAGGTGAGGCAGTCGACCAGGATCGAGCCCTCGTCGATGCCGTAGTCCGCGGTCAGCTCGTCGATCAGCCGCTCGGCGATCGCGACCTTCTTGTCGGCGGTGCGGGCCTGGCCGTCCTCGTCGATGGTCAGCGCGATCAGGCCGGCGCCGTGCTCGCGGGCCAGCGAGGCGATCCGGCCGAAACGCGAGTCCGGGGCGTTGCCGTCCTCGTAGTTGACGGAGTTGAGCACCGCGCGGCCGCCGAGCGCCTCCAGGCCGGCCCGCAGGACGTCCGGCTCGGTGGAGTCGAGGACGATCGGCAGGGTGGAGGCGGTGGCCAGGCGGCCGGCGATCTCCTTCATGTCGGCGACGCCGTCGCGGCCGACGTAGTCCACGCAGAGGTCCAGCAGGTGGGAGCCGTCCCGGATCTGGTCGCGGGCGATCTCCACGCAGGCCTGCCAGTCGCCGGCCAGCATCGACTCGCGGAACTTCTTCGAGCCGTTGGCGTTGGTGCGCTCGCCGATCGCCAGGTACGAGGTGTCCTGGCGGAACGGCACCGCCTGGTACAGCGAGGCCGCCGAGGGCTCGGGCTGCGGGGTGCGCGGGACGATCTCGCGGCCCTGGACGCGCTCGACCACGGCGCGCAGGTGCTCCGGGGTGGTGCCGCAGCAGCCGCCGACCAGCGACAGCCCGTACTCGCGGGTGAACACGTCGTGCGCGTCGGCCAGTTCGGCCGGGGAGAGCGGGTAGTGGGCGCCGTTCTTGCCGAGCACCGGCAGGCCCGCGTTCGGCATGCAGGACAGGCCGATCCGGGCGTTCTTGGCCAGGTAGCGCAGGTGCTCGCTCATCTCGGCCGGGCCGGTGGCGCAGTTGAGGCCGATGTAGTCGACGCCGAGCGGCTCCAGGGCCGTCAGCGCGGCACCGATCTCGGAGCCGAGCAGCATGGTGCCGGTGGTCTCCACCGTCACCTGGACCAGCACCGGCAGGTCGAGACCGGCCTCGGCGAGGGCGCGCTTGGAACCGAGGATCGCGGCCTTGGTCTGCAGCAGGTCCTGGCTGGTCTCGACGAGCAGCGCGTCGGCGCCGCCGGCGATCAGGCCGGCCGCGTTCAGCTGGAAGCCGTCGCGCAGCGCCTCGTACGGGGCGTGGCCGAGGGTGGGCAGCTTGGTGCCGGGGCCGATCGAGCCGAGCACCCAGCGGGTGCGGCCGTCGGCGGCGTGCGCGTCGGCGACCTCGCGGGCGATCCGGGCGCCGGCCTCGGACAGCTCGAAGATCCGGTCGGCGATCTCGTACTCGCCGAGCGCCGCGAAGTTGGCGCCGAAGGTGTTGGTCTCCACGCAGTCCACGCCCACCGAGAAGTAGGCCTCGTGGACGGAGCGGACGATGTCGGGGCGGGTGAGGTTCAGGACCTCGTTGCAACCCTCCAGGTGCTGGAAGTCCTCCAGCGTCGGGTCCTGTGCCTGGAGCATGGTGCCCATCGCACCGTCGGCGACCACCACCCTGGTGGCGAGTGCTTCACGCAACGCGTTCGCGCGGCTCTGCTGAGTGATGGACGGATCGGCTGCAGTGGCCATGGGGCTTCTCCCTGGTGCGACGGCTGTCGGCTTTGCGATCCCGCTTGCTCGGGACGCACGTGGCCAGGGTATCCGCCCCGCGGCCCGGCCCGGGTGACCGTTTCGTATCCTGAGCGCCCGATCGCAGGGGGGAACAAGCGCGTGGCATGGATACGGACGTCCGCGGGACGTGTCGGCAGGGCCCTGGCGGCCCCGCTGCGAACTTTCTGGGGGGCCTTCCGGGCCCGCTGGCGGGGCTGGCCGCGGTGGGTCCGGGCCCTGGTCGCCCTGGCGTTGGCGGCCGCCGTCCCGGTGGCGGCGATCGGAGCCGCCTTCGTCGCGCTCCGTCTGGAGTACACCGGGGATGTCTCCGCCGAGGCCCGCACCCGCGGCCGGGACGCCATCTGGCTCGGCCACGCCTGGGTGGACGGGCGCAAGACCGACGCCGACGTCGCCGCGCTGGCCCAGCAGCTGGCCGGCACCGGCATCCGCGACCTCTACGTGCACACCGGCCCGCTGGAGCACGACGGCTCGCTGCAGCCGTCCGTCCACCCCCGCGCGCGCTGGTTCACCGACACGCTGCACCGGGAGCTGCCGCAGATCCGGCTGCAGAGCTGGCTCGGCAACGAGGTCAAGCCCGCGAAGGACGGCCTGGACCTGGAGGACGCGCCCACCCGGGACCGGGTCGCCGCCTCCGCCCGACAGGTGCTGGACCTCGGCTTCGACGGCGTGCACTTCGACATGGAGCCGATCCGCCCCGGCTCGCACGGCTGGCTCGCCCTGCTCGACCAGGTCCGCGCGGTCACCGCCGAGCACGGCGCGAAGCTCTCGGTGGCCGCCCCCCAGATCGACCCGCTGCCCGGTCTGCACAGCGCCGGGATCGCGCTCACCGGGCACGGCAAGTGGTGGGACCAGGCGTACTTCGCCGAGACGGCCCGCCGGGTCGACCAGATCGCGGTGATGTCCTACGACACCAGCATGCAGACCGAGCCGCTGTACGGCGGCTACGTCGCCCAGCAGACCGAGCTGGCGCTGGAGGCCACGCCGAAGGACGTCGACCTGCTGATGGGCCTGCCGTTCTACTGGGACGACACCTGGGCCCACCGGGGCAGCGCCGAGACGGTGACCGCCGCCGTCCGTGGCGTCCGGCTCGGCCTCGGCCGCCGGGACCTGCGGCGGCCGAACTTCGGCGTCGCCCTGTACGTCGACTTCGCGGCCACGCCCGAGCACTGGGCGGCGTACCGCCGAGGGTGGGTCGGCTGATCACGCCATCCGGTGGGCGAGGGCGCCGAGGTAGCGGTGGATGGCCGTGCCCTCGCCGGTCACGTAGTGCGAGACGGCCCGGTAGAGCGGCTTGCGGACCTCGCCGCGCTCGGTGACGGTCAGCGTGCAGCCCTCCCCCGCCGGCGTCAGGACGTACGTCCAGGTGCCGCCGTACGGCAGGTCCGGGTCGGCGATGCCGGTCACCAGGCGGTTCGGCGCCTCGCTCGCGACCACCTCGTACGTGGTGTGCCCGTGCCGGTCGTACTCGCGCCAGCGCGGCCGGCCGCCGGCCGCGGCGGGCAGCCGTTCGACGTGCGTGAGGCCCGGGCGCCAGGCCGGGTAGAGGTCGATGTCGGTCAGCACCTCCCAGACCGCGCCCGGCGGCTGGTCGAGCTCCAGGCCGCCCTCGCTCACGTGCTCCACCGGCAGCCGGCGGCCCGCCCGGTCCGCCGCCGCCATCGCGGCCGCGGCCACCGCCGCAGCGCCCGCGCCGATCCACAGCCATCGGTTCATCGGTCCGGCTCCTCACGCCCGCCGTCCGGCCCCGTTGTCCATCATCGCGCCGCCTCGCCCGCCGAGCGCGCCACGACCGTCCGTGTCCGATCGGCTACGATCCGTGCCCGATGGGCCGAGGCGGACCGCGCCCGGCCGCCGGACCCCGGAGAACCACCGTGCCGCGCCCCCGCCTGCTCGCCGCCCTGGCCGCCGTCCCCCTGCTCTGCGCCGCCCTGGCCGCCCCCGCCTCGGCCGCCCCCACACCCCGCTACGCTGCGCTCGGCGACTCCTACGCCGCCGGGGTCGCGGCCGGCTCCTACGACCCGGCGAGCGGCGACTGCCGCCGCAGCAGCCGCGGCTACCCCGCGCTGTGGGCCGCCGCGCACGGCGCCGCGCTCACCGACGTCGCGTGCCTCGGCGCCACCACCGAGGACGTCCGGCGCGAGCAGCTGCCGAAGGTCGGCGCGGACACCACCGTGGTCACCGTCACCGTCGGCGGCAACGACCTGGGCTTCACCGCGGCGGCCACCGACTGCCTCCAGCCGCTCACCACGGACGCCCGCTGCAACCGCACCCTCGACGCCACCGAGCACCGCATCGACGAGGAGATGCCCGGCCGGCTCTCCGCCCTCTACGACGCCGTCCGCACCGCCGCCCCGGCCGCCAGGGTGGTCGTCACCGGCTACCCCCGGCTGCTCCAGACCGGCACCGTCTGCCTGCTCGCCACCGACGCGCGCCGGCAGCGGTTCAACGCGCTCGCCGACCGGCTGGACGAGCTGATCCGACGCCAGTCCACGGCCCACGGCTTCGCGTTCGCCGACGTCCGGACGGCCTTCGACGGACACGGCGCGTGCGCCGGCGGCGGCGAGGAGTGGATCAACGGCATCGTGCTCGCCCGCCTCTGGGAGTCCTTCCACCCCACCGCCGACGGCCAGGCCCGCGGCTACCTCCCGGCCGTCGCCTCACTGATGTAGCCCCGCCGCAGCCCCGCTCTCCCGATAACCGCTGGATCATGGCGGCCCGCTCCCCCAGACTGTCCCGGTGCCCCGGCCGTGGCGCGCTTCAAAGCCCGTAGGCTGGGCAGGTAGGGACCATGGGGCGAGCGGTTCCATGGGCGACGAGAGGTTCGGAGGGAGACGCCGGGTGATCGAGCTGGAAGATGTCCCCGAGTTGATCGACCCGGTGATGGTCTGCGCCTTCGAAGGCTGGAACGACGCGGGCGACGCCGCCTCCGCGGCTCTGGCGCATCTGGACGAGACCTGGGGCGGCAAGGTGTTCGCCGCCCTGGACGCGGAGGACTACTACGACTTCCAGGTCAACCGTCCCACCGTCTGGCTGGACGGCGGGATCCGCCGGATCACCTGGCCGACCACCAGACTCTCGGTGATCCGGGTGACCGAGCCCACGACCCGGGACGTCGTCCTGGTCCGCGGAATCGAGCCGAGCATGCGCTGGCGCTCGTTCTGCAACGAGCTGCTCGGCTTCGCGCACGAGCTGGGCGTCGAGCTGGTGGTGATCCTGGGCGCGCTGCTCGGCGACACCCCGCACAGCCGCCCGGTACCGGTCAGCGGGGTCACCTCCGACCCCGAGCTGGCCCGCCGGCTGGACCTGGAGGAGAGCCGGTACGAGGGCCCGACCGGGATCGTCGGGGTGCTCCAGGAGGCCTGCACGCACGCCGGGGTGCCGGCCGTGACGCTCTGGGCGGCGGTGCCGCACTACGTCGCGCAACCGCCGAACCCCAAGGCGACGCTGGCGCTGATCAACAAGCTGGAGGACCTGCTGGACCTGCGGATCCCGCCGGGCGAGCTCGGCGAGGACGCCCGGGCCTGGCAGCTGGGCGTGGATCAGCTGGCCGCCGAGGACAGCGAGGTGGCCGAGTACGTCCAGCAGCTGGAGGAGGCGCAGGACACCGCGGAGCTGCCGGAAGCCTCCGGCGACGCGATCGCCCGCGAGTTCGAGCGCTATCTGCGCCGCCGGGAGAACGTCGGGCCGACCGGTGAGAAGCCGGTGGCCGGGCACGCCACGGCGGAGCGGCCCGCCGAGCCGGAGGCGCCGGGCGGCGCCCGGGAGAGCCAGGAGGGCTCCGGCGAGGAGGAGTAGCACTGGGAACGCCGAAGGGGCGTCAGGACCATTGTCCTGACGCCCCTTCGGCGTTTCAGAGCGCGGTTCTCAGGGCGCGGTTCTCAAGGCGCGGCTTTCCGGGCGCGGTCTCAGCGCGCGACCGTCAGAGTGTGACTTTCAGAGCGCGACGCCGAGCAGGGCGTCCACCGTGCGGCTGACCAGGCCGGGGGCGCCGATGTCCGTGCCGCCCTCGGTCTCCTGCTGGGCCGCCCAGCGGTCGACGGCGGCCAGCGCGGCGGGCGCGTCCAGGTCGTTCGCGAGCGCCGCGCGGACCTCGGCGAGCACCGCCTCGGCGGCCGGGCCGTCCGGCCGGGAGACCGCGGCCCGCCAGCGGGCGAGGCGCTCGACGGCCTCGTCCAGGGTGGCCTTGGTCCACTCCCAGTTCTCGCGGTAGTGGTGCGAGAGCAGCGCCAGGCGGATCGCCGCCGGATCGACGCCCTCGCGCCGCAGCGCCGAGACGAAGACCAGGTTGCCGCGGGACTTGGACATCTTCTGGCCGTCCAGAGCGACCATGCCGGCGTGCACGTACGCCTTGGCGTACGGGTGGGCGCCGGTGGCGACCTGGGCGTGCGAGGCGCCCATCTCGTGGTGCGGGAAGGAGAGGTCGCTGCCGCCGCCCTGGATGTCGAAGGACATGCCGAGGTACTGCAGCGCGATGGCGACGCACTCGATGTGCCAGCCGGGGCGGCCGTGGCCGAGTTCGGTGTCCCAGGCGGGCTCGCCCGGGCGGGCGGAGAGCCAGAGCAGGGCGTCCAGCGGGTTGCGCTTGCCGGGGCGGTCCGGGTCGCCGCCGCGCTCGGCGAAGACCGGGCGCATGGCCTCGCGGGTCAGGCCGGAGACCTCGCCGAAGTGCGGGTCGGCATCGACGGAGAAGTAGATGTCGCCGTCCACCTCGTAGGCGGCGCCGCTGGCCAGCAGCTTCTGGACGATCGGGACGATCCACGGGATCGACTCGACGGCGCCGATGTAGTGGGCCGGCGGGAGCAGCCGCAGGGCGGTCATGTCCTCGCGGAACAGGGCCGTCTCGCGCTCGGCGAGGGCCGTCCAGTCCTGGCCGGTGGCGACGGCGCGCTCCAGCAGCGGGTCGTCCACGTCGGTGACGTTCTGGATGTACAGGACGTCGTGGCCGGCGTCCTTCCACACCCGCTGCACCAGGTCGAAGGCGTTGTAGGTGGCGGCGTGGCCCATGTGGGTCGCGTCGTAGGGGGTGATGCCGCAGACGTAGATCCGGGCGGTGCCGTCCTGCGGCACGACCTCGCGGACCCTGCGCGCTGCAGTGTCGAAGATACGGAGGGGGAGCCCCTGACCAGGCAGGGCGGGAACCTCGGAGGCGGGCCAGGCATGCATGGGAACGACTTTAACCTTGAGAACATTTGAAAGCCTAACCAATGCACGAGAATGCACAAGATCGACTGGATTCGCTTCCTGTCGTGGCTTGAGCGCTTCCGGACCGTTGTGGTGCGGGTCTTGACGGTTTTCGCCCGAGCGCGCGGCGGAGCGGCCGGGTGCCGAACCGCGGTCGCCGGGGGTGCAGGCTCGCAGCGCGCGGACGATCAGGGCGTGCAGGCAGGCGCGCAGCACGCCCTGGTAGCCGGACGGCAGGTCCGATGCAGTGCTCCGTGTCGGCGAGCAACGCGCCGATGGCAGAGGCCTGTTGGCCGAGATCCAGCCCGGGGCGGGCGGACAGGGCACGCAGGGCGGCCAGGTCCGGCGGGTGGCCGAGCAGGAAGTCCTCGTTGAACAGGACGACCCGGCCCGTGAGTTCGTCCGTCCAGACCATCCGCTCGACGCTAGACGGGCGGCCAGGGGATCGAGGGCCAGTCCTCGGACGGCAGCGGGTGCCGGCCGGTGCCTCGCAGCTCGGCCACCCGGGCGCGGGTCGCGTCGAGTTCGGCGGCCGTCAGGTGCGGGGCCAGCCGCTCGCCGAGCGTGCCGTCCAGTTCCTCCGCCAGGCGGGCCAGCATCTCCAGCGCCTCGGCCGACAGCGGATCCCCGGCCCAGCCCCAGAGCAGGGTGCGCAGCTTGCCCTCGGTGTTGAAGGTGACGCCGTGGTCGATGCCGTAGACCCGGCCGTCGGTGGCCGGAATCAGGTGGCCGCCCTTGCGGTCGGCGTTGTTGAGAACCGCGTCCAGCACGGCCAGCCGGCGCAGCCGGGTGTCGTCGTGGTGCACCAGCAGCGCGGTGCGCCCGCCGCCGACCTCGGCCTGGATGATCGGCAGCCAGCCGGCCTCGGGGCCGCGCGGGTCCTGGAGGGCGAGCAGCGGCTCGGCCTCCGGGTCGGGCTCGACCCACAGCTGCACCATGCCGGGCCCGTGCGGTCCGTCGCGCAGCACGGTCGGCGGGACCAGCGCCCAGCCGGTGGCGGCGGACAGCTCGTACGCGGCGACCTCACGGCCGGCGAGCGTGCCGTCCGGGAAGTCCCAGAGCGGGCGTTCGCCGGCCACCGGCTTGTAGACGGCCTGCGCGCTCAGCGAGCCGAGCGCGACGGTGCAGTAGAGCGCGGCGTTGGAGGCCTCGGTGAGGCGGCCGTGCACCGTCAGTTCGCCCTCGCGCAGCAGCGCCAGGGCGGTGGGCACGTCGGCGGCGAGGGCCGCGGCGGCGGCCGGGTCCGCCTGGGGCGGGGTCTCGGTGTTCAGCGCCGGTAGCCGTTCGCGCGCGGGCACAGGTGGCCCTCCGGGTCGAGCGGCAGGTTGCAGAACGGGCAGGGCTTGCGGCCGGCCGCGACCAGGTCCAGCGCCCGCTTGGCGAACACCCGGGCCATCGCGCCGGACAGCCGCACCCGGAGCATGTCCGGGCCGTTGTCGTCGTCCTCGAAGACCGCCTCGGCGGCCTCCTCCTCGTCCTCGTCCTCGATCAGCGCCTGCGCCTCGACCACCAGGCAGGCGTCCACGCTGTCCCAGGCAAGGGCCATGGTGCCGACCCGGAACTCCTGTTCCAGCGGCAGGTCGAGCGGGGCGGTGTCGAGCAGATCCTGCGGGGCGGTGGCCGGGATGGAGGGGTCGCCTCCGCTGCGCCGCAGCGCCTCGTCCAGGACCTCCTCGATCCGCTCGGCGAGTGCGGCGACCTGGGTCTTCTCCAGCAGCACGCTGGTGATCCGGCCCCGGGCGCTGGCCTGCAGGTAGAACGCCCGGGCGCCGGGCTGGCCGACGGTACCGGCCACGAACCGTTCGGGCTGGTCGTAGAAGAAGACCTGACGGGGCACGCTCTCGCTCCGGATCGTGTCGCTCGTTGAGGATCCGCTGTCGGGGATCGCTCTGGGGGTCACAAGGGACGTTGGGGCTGGCCCGCGGCGGGGCTCGTTAGTCACCCTACGACCTCCGGGCCCCGGCCGGGGAGCCGAGCCGGAGGCCGGGCGGGCTGCCACCCGACGACTCAGGCGGTGCCGCCGACCACCGCGTCACCGGCCGGGCCGGCCGGCGCGGCGCCGGATTTCGGCGCCAGCGAGCGGAGGTCGCCGGTGTCGCCCATGCGCAGCACGAAGGGCCGCTGCGGGGTGTAGCGGATCGCGGTGACCGAGCACGGCTCGACGCTGATCCGCTGGAAGTGGTCCAGGTGCAGGCCGAGCGCGTCGGCGACGACCGCCTTGATCACGTCCCCGTGCGAGCAGGCGAGCCAGACCGCGTCCTCGCCGTGCTCGGCGGCGATCTTCTCGTTCCACTCGCGCACCGCGCTCACCGTGCGGTGGCTCAGCTCGCGCAGCGACTCGCCGCCGGGGAACGCCGCGGCGGCGGCGTGGTCCTGGACGGTGCGCCACAGCGGCTCCTTGGCCAGCTCGGCCAGCGGACGACCGGTCCACTCGCCGTAGTGGCACTCGCCGAGCCGCTCGTCCTCGGCGGGCGGGGCGAGTTCGGGCCGGGCGGCGAGCAGCGGCTCCAGGGTCTGCCGACAGCGCTCCAGCGGGCTGCTGACGGCCTGGGCCAGCGGGATGCCCGCGAGCCGGCCGGCCAGCGCGGCGGCCTGCGCGCGCCCGGTGTCGTCGAGGTCCACCCCGGGCGTCCAACCGGCCAGGATTCCGGCGGTGTTCGCGGTCGAGCGGCCGTGGCGGACGAGCAGCAGGGTCGGCATGGGGCTTAGCCTACGGCCTCCGGACGGGGGCGTGGGGCGCGAGTGTGGGGCGCACGACTGGCTGTCGTGCCGGTGGCTTCCGCTACGCCAGCCCGGCGCGCTCCAGCGCCTCGACGCCGGTGCGCAGCGCCTGGATCCGCTCGTCCAGGGTGAAGCCGCCCGAGGCCAGGGTGAGCGTGGTGACGCCCGCGTCGGCGTAGGCCTGCATCCGGTCGGCGATCCGGGCGGTGTCGCCGATCAGCGCGGTGGCGTCGATCAGGTCGTGCGGGACGGCCGCGGCGGCGCCCGCGTAGTCCTTGGCCAGGTACTTCTCCTGGATCTCGTCGGCGGCCTGCTCGTAGCCCATCCGCCGGGCGAGCTGGTTGTAGAAGTTCTTCTCCTTGCTGCCCATGCCACCGATGTACAGCGCGGCGTAGGAGCGCAGCGAGTCGACGCCTGCCTTGATGTCCTCGCCGACCGCGATGTGCACGGTCGGGCAGAGGTCGAAGCCGTCCAGCGTCTGCCCGTTCTTGGCGCGTCCGGCCTTCAGCGGGTCGAGGGAGAGCGCGGCGTGCTCGGGCGAGAAGAAGATGCCGAGCCAGCCGTCGGCAGTCTCACCGGTCTGCTCCAGGTTCTTCGGCCCGATCGCGGCGATGTACAGCGGGATGTGCTCGCGCACCGGGTGCACGGTGAGCTTGATCGGCTTGCCGGGGCCGCCGGGCAGCGGCAGCGTCCAGTGCGCGCCCTCGTGGACCAGGCGCTCGCGAGACATCGCCTTGCGGATGATCTCCACGTACTCGCGGGTGCGGGCGAGCGGCTTGTCGAACTTCACGCCGTACCAGCCCTCGGAGACCTGCGGTCCTGAGACGCCGAGGCCGAGCCGGAACCGGCCGCCGGAGAGGGTGTCCAGGGTCGCGGCGGTCATCGCGGTCATGGCCGGGGTGCGGGCCGGGATCTGGAAGATGGCCGAGCCGACGTCGATCCGCTCGGTCTTCGCGGCGACGAAGCTGAGCACGGTCGCCGCGTCCGAGCCGTAGGCCTCGGCGGCCCAGCAGACCGAGTAGCCCAGCCGGTCCGCCTCCTGGGCCACGGCGATGTTGTCGGCATCCATGCCGAGTCCCCAGTAGCCGAGGTTGATGCCGAGTCGCATGTGCCGAACCTTCCAGTCGGGTGGGCCTGGTGGTGAGGGTAGCCGGGCGTCCGGCCGTGATGCTACTGACCGGTAGTCGTGGGCTGGGTCACACCGGGCACGGCTCCCGCCCCGGTGATCGTTCTGCGGGTCTGCACACCTGCCCGTGCACCGGCCGCTACGCTCAGCCGACGTGGGGATTCCTCTCCCCACCTGCGCGTTTACAGGGCTGCCGGGGCACCCGGGGCCACCGGCCAGTGGAGGGTCCGTCCGATGGAACAGCGTCACCTCGGCCGCACCGGCCTGCAGGTCTCCCGGCTCGGCCTCGGCACCATGACCTGGGGCCGCGACACCGACGAGCACGAGGCCGCCGAGCAGCTCAAGGAGTTCGTCGACGCCGGCGGCAACCTGGTCGACACCGCCGACGTGTACGCCGACGGCGGCGCCGAGTACCTGCTCTCCCGCCTCACCGACAGCCTGATCCCGCGCTCCGACCTGGTCATCGCCACCAAGGCCGGCAGCGTCCCGGAGTCCACCCGCCGCTTCGACGGCTCGCGCGGCCACCTGCTCGCCGCCCTCGACGCCTCGCTGCGCCGGCTCGGCACCGACTACGTCGACCTGTGGCAGGTGCACTCCTTCGACCCGGCCACACCCGTCGAGGAGACGCTCAGCGCCCTCGACATCGCCGTCACCTCCGGGCGCGCCCGGTACGTCGGCGTCTGCGACTTCAGCGGCTGGCAGCTCGCCAAGGCCGCCACCTGGCAGCACGCCCACCACGGCCGGGTGCCGCTCGCCGGGGCGCAGCTTGAGTACTCGCTGCTCCAGCGCGGCATCGAGCGCGAGGCGCTGCCCGCGGCCCTGGACGCCGGGGTCGGGCTGCTCGCCTCCTCCCCACTCGGGCGCGGCGTGCTCACCGGCAAGTACCGGCACGGCGTCCCGCAGGACTCCCGCGGCGCCTCGCCGTACCTGTCCGGCTTCGTCCAGCCGTACCTCGGGGAGCGCTCGCGGCGGATCGTCGACGCCGTCGCCACCGCCGCGGACGGGCTCGCCAGCAGCCCGCTCGCGGTCGCCCTCGCGTGGGTGCGGGACCGGCCCGGGGTGGCGAGCGCGCTGGTCGGGGCGCGGACGGTGGCGCAGCTGCAGGCGGCGCTGTCGGTGGAGGCCCTTACGCTTCCGGGTGAGATCCGCAGTGCGCTGGACGACATCTCGTCCCCGGTGCACCGCTACCCGGACCAGGGGTGGAGCGAGCTGTAGGCCCGCTTGTCCCGTCAGTCGAGCAGAACGCGCAGTGGAGTTGGCTTTGGAGCGGACGATGAGTGACACGGAGAACGGCGCTCCGGAGGAGACCACGAACGGCGCTCCGGACGAGACCGCGGCGGACAAGGCCGCGGCCATCGCCGAGCTGGCGCAGAAGATCCGCAGCGTCGGGCCGCAGGCCTCGACACCCGCCGCGGACTCCGGCCCGGCTGCTGCCGCCGCGGCCCCGTCGCCGACGCGCGCCGAGACCGACGAGCAGCGGGCGCAGGCCCTGCGCGACACAGCCGAGGTACTGACCGCCGGCGGCGCCCCGGCCGAGCTCGCGGCCGCCGCCGTGGCCGAGTTCGGCGACGGCGCAGCCGAGCAGCTGCGCGCCGACCCGTGGGCGGTGCTGGCGCTGCCCGGCGTCCGGCCCGAGCACGCGGACGGCTTCGCCCGCGGCCTGCTCGGCCCCGCCGCCGGCCCCGGCGACCCGCGCCGCGCCCAGGCGCTGGTGCCGTGGCTGCTGGAGCAGTCGGCGCTGCGCGGGCACTCCGCCGTCGAGATCGGCGAGGTCGCGGCCGGCCTCGACCGGCTCGGGCTGCCCGACTCCGCCGCGGCGATCCAGGCGGCCGTGCTGGACGGGCGGGCGATGCCCTTCCAGGAGGAGCTGACCGGCGCCGAGGCGCACACGGCGGGCGGCGACGAGAACGACGAGCCGCCGACCCGGACGCTGCTCGCGCTGGAGCGGCTGGCGCTCGCGGAGGAGAGCCTCGCGGACGGGCTGGTCCGGCTGATGTCCACCTTCGTGCCGGGGGAGGATGCGGAACCCGGGGAGGATTCGGAGCCGGACGAGGCCGCCGAGGACGAGGCTTCCGAGGCCGAAGCGCCCGAGGCCGAGGCGGCTGAGGAGGGTACGGGGGACGCTGCTCCGGAGACCCCCGCCGCCCCCGGCCCGGCCGCCTGGGCGTCCGCCGCCGAGGCCGCGCCGTCGTCCTCCGCCACCGCGCTGATCCGGGCCGTCGCCGACAGCGCCCTGGTCCTGCACACCGGCGGCGAGGCCGCCCGCGCCGAGCCGGCCGCCCTGCTCGCCGCCGCCTCTGCCCTCGGGCTGCGCGTCTGGGCCGCCACCTGGACCGACCAGGGCCGGGCCTCGCTCACCGCCCTCACCTGGTCCGAGGCCCCCGTGGTCACGCTCGCCGAGCTGCTTGCAGGCACCGCCGGCCCCGGCCGCTCGTCCGACGGCACGCTCGCGCTGGACCTCCTGGTCGTCCTCGACGCACCGCTGCTGGACGTCGAACTGGCCGCCACCGTCCTGGAGTCGCTCGCCGACGGCACCCGGCTGGTGCTCAGCGGCGACCCGGGCCAGCTCTGGTCGGCCGGCCCCGGCCGGTTCTTCGCCGACCTGCTGGCCACGAAGGTCTGCCCGGCGGTCGCCTCCCGCACCCCGGACTTCGGCCCGATCGGCGAGCTGGTCTCCGGTGTCGGCATCGGCGAGCTCCAGCCGGTCGAGGCACCGGACAAGGAGGTGGTCATCCTGACCGCCAAGGACAGCGCCGAGGCCGTCCACCGCGCCATCCAGTTGCTCACCGACTCCATCCCGCGCGCCCTCGGCATCCCCGCCGAGCAGGTCGTGCTGCTCACCCCCGGCCACGGCGGCCCGGCCGGTACCCGCTCGCTCAACGCCGCTGCCAAGGCCCGGCTCAACCCGGGCCCCGGCCGGTTCGGCGGCTTCGACCCGGGCGACCGGGTGGTCGACTCCCCCGCCCCCGGCATCTCCCGCCCGGCCCGGGTGCTCGACGGCGACGCCACCGGCCTGCACCTGGAGTACGCGGACGGCTCGCGCCGGACCGTCCCGCCCGCCGAGGCGGCCCGGCTGCGGCACGGCTGGGCGCTGACCGTCCACCAGGCACTCGGCCGGCGCTGGCCCGGCGCGGTGGTCGTGCTGCCGGAGGACGCCGGCCCGGCGCTCAGCCGGCAGTGGGTCTACACCGCGTTCGGCCGCGGCGAGCGGCACCTGTCCGTGGTGCACGCGGCGGGCCCGGCGCTCGCCCAGGCCGTCGCCGAGCGCCCGGCGCAGCCGCGCACCACCCGCCTGCGGGCGATCCTCGCGGAGAACGCGGCCGCGGCGTACTGAGGGCTCCTGTCCAAGGGCTCCGGACACGGCTCGGCGGGCGGCCCCCACTCCGGGTGGGGGCCGCCCGCCGTGTGCCGGGGCTACGGACGGCTCAGTCGTCGAGGTCCTCGTCGTCGTAGACCTCGCTCACGTCGAACCGGCAGATCAGCAGCTGCGGGTCGGCGTGCTCGAAGGGCTCCGGCAGCCACTCCCCCGGCTCGGTCGGCTCGGCCGCCGCGACCCAGAGCGTCGAGTCGCCCTCCTCCAGGCCGAACTCCTCGCTGCGGGCGGCGATCTCGTCCGGCTCGTACTCGCCGAACAGCACCCCGATCGCGGCGTTCACCCCGCCCGCGCCGGCCCCGCCCGGGGTCAGCGACTCGTCCAGCCGCTCGGCCTGGGCGCGCAGCCGCTTGGGGTCGACGATGTGGTAGTCGCGGCGGATCAGCACGCTGATCGCCTCGGGCTGGTCGGGGCCCAGGTAGCCCCCGGGGCCCTCGTCCCCGGGGACCTCGAAGGGGGTGACCTCGTCGTAGGCCTCGTACAGGAGTTGGTCGTAGGCGATGGCCGCCGTGGCGAGCTGCTCGTAGGCGGCGGACACAGCGGGATCATCCGCTGCGCTGGGGCTTGACACCGCTTCCAGATGACGGTCGATGGCGGCCTTGACCGCCTCGGCGGCGGCGCGTACCTCGGCAATGGTGGGCTGCGCGGCATCAGACATGGTGCAGACGCTATCTCCCCGCAGTGTCGGTACGCACAGCGGTTGTCACCTACACCCGCGATTTCACCGCAACTTCCCCCCTGATGTCCGATCCGCGTGGTTCTGTCCCCGCGCAAACCCGGCGTGCGAGGCGTACGGAGGGCACGGTTCGGCCGTTCGGGAACCGCTTCGTGCGCCCGGTTCGGGGTATCCCGTCCACGGGAGCAACAGAACTGATGCACTGTCAGTGATGTGGTCGTCCGCGGGGGTGCTCCGGCGGCTCCGGCGGCGGGGAGGACGGCCGGAAATACCCGGGCCCACTGTCCGAGGCAGGCCGTAGGCTTGCGTGCAGGTGATCCTCAGGAGGAGCGTTTTGACCCCACCGAAGCCGGTCCGGCAGCCGGAGTACGAGTACCAGTCCCTTCGTATGCCGCGCGGCACCTCGCGCAACGCGGCACGCCAACTGCTCACCGAGCACGCCGAGTACGGGCACTGGGAGCTCGACCGGCTGCGACTGTTCCCGGACGGAAGCCGGACGGTCCGGCTGCGGCGGCGGATCATCCGGCAGGTCCGGAGCTGGTGACGGGCGGGCGCGTGCCGGTGGTGGATCTGAGCTGAGCTTTCAGGCGCCCGCGGCCGTCCGTTCGTCCGGAGGCCGCGGGCGCTTGGGTTCCGCTCGGGTTTCGGGCCCGACGCCTCAGCGGGCGCCGGCGCGGGCGCGGCGGTAGAGCACGCCGCCACCGAGCAGCAGCGCGAGACCGGCGGCGCCGAGCATCTCGACGTCGCCCGCGCCCGTGGAGGCCAGCTGGGTGCCCGGCGCGGTGGCCGGGCTACTGGTACGGGCGTCGGCCGGGACGGCCTGGTTGCTCGGAGCGCCACCGTTGGAGACCGGCGCCGCGGCCGGGGTGGAGGCGGCGGGCGTGCCGCCGTTCTGGGTGGTGCCGGTGGACGGGCCGCTGGTGCGGCCGCCGCCCGGCGTGGTCTCGCCGCCGGTCTGCGGCGGGGCGGGGGGCGGCGTGGTCGGGCCGTGGCCCTCGGGGCAGTCGTCGGTCGGCTTGGGGCTCGGGGCGGGCTGCGCGACGTTGCCGCAGGCGTTGCCGAACGCCGGGTTGCCGACGCCGACGACGTCCACGGAGTTGCCGCAGGCGTTGACCGGGACGTGCACCGGGGCCTGGACGCTGTTGCCGGAGACCGCGCCGGGCGAGTTGGCGGCGCCGCCGCTGGCGGACGTTCCGGAGGCGGAGGAGCCGCGGGTGGTGCCGCCGTTGTCGCTGCTGCTGCCGTTGTCGCTGCTGCCGTTGCCACTGTTGCTCGTACCGCTGCTGTCGGCGCCCCGGTGGCCGCTGACGTTGGCGCAGTGGTTGCCGTAGGACGGGTTGAGCACGCCGATCACGTCGACGGTGTTGCCGCAGGCGTTGATCGGCACCTCGACCGGCACCTGCACCGAGTTGCCCGAGGCCACGCCCGGCGAACCGGCGGTGCCCCCCTGCGCTTCGGCGCCCGCGTAGGCGTAGCCGGCGGTCGAGGCCAGGACACTGCCGGTGGCCACGGCCGTGAGGATCCCCTTCTTGGCTACATTCCTCATGTATTCCCCTGACATATCGAGACGACGTAACGACCTTCAGAAAGTCTGACTTTCCGTATATCCGGATATCCGGCAAGGTCTTCGAGTGCACACGGGTCAACGAGGGAGCCGGGGGGAAGTTGAGCCGAACGCACCAGCTTCACCCGATCGAGTGACGGTGGCCGATGCCGGTATCCGGCCCGGCCAGAACCCCCCGCACCCGGCGAGGCCGGAACCGTCCGCAACCGGCCCGGACAGACAAGCGCCCCCGATGGCGGAGCTGTCCGCCATCGGGGGCCGAGTTCTCAGGCCGAGGTCTCAGACTCAGATGTTGGCGCAGTGGTTGCCGAACGCCGGGTTCAGCACGCCGATCACGCTGACGGTGTTGCCGCAGGCGTTGACGGGGATGTGCACCGGAATCTGGACCTGGTTGCCGGAGACGACACCCGGGGAACCGACAGCCGCACCCTCGGCACCCGCGCCACCGTGAGCGGACGCGACACCGGCGGCGGCGAGCACCAGGCCACCGGTGGCAGCGGCAACGGCGGCGATCTTCTTGACCTTCATCATTCCTCCTGTATGGACAACCCGACCCGTTCGGCGGGCTGCACAGGGATGAACGAGGGTGTGGCAAACGGGGTACGGAACAGATTTCCCATTCACCCGCAACGGTGATGACTCGCACAGATGCTCGGCGCACATTTCCTTGCAGAATCGTTTCTGTCGATCTCCTTTCCCCTGTCCCAAATCATCAGCTCGGACAATGCGAACGGCCCGTCCCCGGAACCCCGGGAGCGGGCCGCACCGTCGACGTACTCGGGCAGGCGTGCTCAGCAAACGTGCTCGGCAGGTGTGCTCAGCAGGCGTGCTCAGCTGGCGTCGAGGAACCGGTCCAGCACGCGCACGCCGAACTTCAGCCCGTCCACCGGCACCCGCTCGTCCACCCCGTGGAACATCCCGGCGAAATCCAGCTCCGGCGGCAGCTGCAGCGGCGCGAAGCCGAAGCACCGGATCCCGAGGTCCTGGAACGACTTGGCGTCCGTCCCGCCCGACAGGCAGTACGGCACCGCGCGGGCGATCGGGTCCTCCGCCCGCAGCGCCGTCTGCATCGCCTCGACCAGCGCACCGTCGAAGCTCGTCTCGATCGCCCGGTCCGAGTGCAGGCTCTCGCGCTTCACGCGCGGGCCGAGGACGCTGTCCAGCTCGGCCAGGAACTCCTCCTCGTAGCCGGGCAGGAAGCGCCCGTCCACGTGCGCGGTGGCCTGACCGGGGATCACGTTCACCTTGTAGCCGGCGCCGAGCATGGTCGGCTGGGCGGTGTTGCGCAGCGTGGTGCCGATCATCTTGGCGATGCCGCCGAGCACCCGCAGCGTCTCGTCCATGTTCTCCGGGTCCAGCTCGACCCCGAGCGCGTCCGACAGCTCGTCCAGGAAGGCCCGGACGGTCTTGGTGATCCGCAGCGGGAACCGGTGCCGGCCCAGCCGGGCGACGGCCTCGCACAGCTCGGTGATCGCGTTGTCGTCGTTCTCCATCGAGCCGTGCCCGGCGCGCCCCTCGACGGTCAGGCGCATCCAGTGCATGCCCTTCTCCGCCGTCTCCACCAGGTAGAGCCGCACCTGGTCGTTGACCGTGAAGGAGAAGCCGCCGACCTCGCCGATGCCCTCGGTCACGCCCTCGAACAGCTCCGGGTGCTTGTCCACCAGGAACCGCGCCCCGTACGTGCCGCCCGCCTCCTCGTCCGCCACGAAGGCCAGCACCAGGTCGCGCGGGGGCTTGCGTCCGGTGCGCAGCCGGTCGCGGACCACGGCGAGGGCCATCGCGTCCATGTCCTTCATGTCGACTGCGCCGCGCCCCCATACGCAGCCGTCCGCGATCTCGCCCCCGAACGGGTCGTGCGTCCAGTCCGCGGCGTTGGCCGGCACGACGTCGGTGTGGCCGTGGATCAGCAGGCCGGGGCGGGAGCGGTCCTCGCCCTCGATCCGGACCACGGTCGAGGCGCGGCCCTTGGCCGACTCGAAGATCTGCGGTTCGACCCCGAACTCGGCGAGCTGCTCGGCCACGTACTCGGCCGCCTTGCGCTCCCCCGGGCCGGAGCCGTCCCCGTAGTTGCTGGTGTCGATCCGGATCAGATCACGACAGATCCCGGCGACCTCCGACTCAGCCGTCACCTTCGACGCCGCCGACTCGCTCCGCTCGCTCACGGTCACTCCTCGTCTCTGGCCCGCACCGACGCACCAGCGCGCCACCCCCAGGACCTGCACCCGGGCCGTACGAGCACGTCCGCCCATCCTCCCCCAGCCCCTCACCCGGATCCACCCCCCGCACACCCCCGAAACCCCCTGGTCACGCCCCCGCCACACACCGCCCCTTGCCCCCGCCACCACCCCCGCTGCCCGCCCCGGAGCCGTTTTGGGACCCCAAGCCGATCTTTGCTACAGTTACATCTGTCAGCGCGGCCGACGAGAGAACGGAAGCCGCAAAGGCAACACCCAGTCCGGGTGGCGGAATGGCAGACGCGCTAGCTTGAGGTGCTAGTGCCCTTTATCGGGCGTGGGGGTTCAAGTCCCCCCTCGGACACCAACCATTCGCCAACAGCGTTGGCGAGGGAATGCGGGCCAGGAGCAATCCTGGCCCGCATTTTGCGTTGTGCGTGATCGTACGGGCAACACAGACCCGGGCTGCGTAGAGCCGCTGCGAGATGATCACTGCGGCCATCCGCACAATCTTCGCCCAGCCCACCGCTCTGATCGCGGACGCGGAGTGCGTGGAGCTCCCACTGGAGGTAGGCACTGATCGGCTCCTCCACGACGCGCACCCGGCGCGCAGAGAAACCGTGCTCGGCGATTCTCCAGAAGATTACTTCGAATTCCGCACAGTAGGCGTCGAGTTCCATGCGCTCGCCGGTGGCCCCCGTTACGAATCCACATTCGAGGTCCAAATTCCGCAAAGTCGCGTCATGTCCGGCTCATAGCCGGGTGCACGCGGTGGAGCGCGCCACGGAAGCCTGGACGTAGTGGTAGGCGTCCTACGCCTGGCGGGACTCTCCCAGGGCGCTCTCGATGCCCTGGACCATCCGCCACAGCGGCGCCCGGCGGCTGGCCACCAGCACCACCACCTCGTCGGACTCGCCCTCACCGGCGCCCTCGGCCGGGTGGCCGCCCCACGTGCCGACAACGAAGGCCATCGCGCTGTCCACCTCGGCGACCCAGTCGCTCTCCCCGCCCGAACGCAGCCAGGTGCGCAGCGCGTGGTTGTGCGCGGCGACGACGGCGGCGGCGATCACGTCGGCGCGCAGCGCACCGTCCGGGCGGTCGGCGAACCGGCCGCGCAGGTAGTGCGCGAGGGTGTGCTCGTACCGCCAGACCACCGACAGCTCGTACGCGCGCAGGCCGGGCACCTTGCGAGTGAGCCGGTAGCGCTGGACGGAGAAGGACGGCTGCTCGGCGTACATCCGCAGGACCAGGCGGGCGGCGTCGCAGGCGTGCTTGACCGGGTCCTCGTCGCCGGCGCCGGACTCCAGGAACTCCGTCATCTCGGCGAGGCTGCGCTCGTGATCGGGGAAGACCACGTCCTCCTTGGCCGGGAAGTAGCGGAAGAAGGAGCGCCGGCCGACCCCGGCGAGGGCGACGATGTCATCGATGGTGGTCTGTTCGAAGCCGCGCTCCAGGAAGAGCTCGAAGGCCGCGGCCACCAGCGCCTCGCGCATCGCCGGCTTCGAGGGCCCGTCGCTCATAGGCAGGTCCTGCTCTTCCTTCTCGCTCATTCCCGGAACATAGCATCGGCCTCGAACGGCCTGGGTCCTGCGGCCGTTACGGCAGGTTGCGGGCCATGACGATGCGCTGGACCTGGTTGGTGCCCTCGTAGATCTGCGTGATCTTCGCGTCCCGCATCATCCGCTCCACCGGGTAGTCCCGCGTGTACCCGTACCCACC
>NZ_JAHTKP010000036.1 GCF_019192735.1 Kitasatospora aureofaciens | reverse complement strand
GCCGGTGGAAGCGCATTCCACCGGCCCCGCCGCCGTTCGCCGTCCTGCCGCTCGGACCCGGACCTTGTGCTTGGCCTCAGCCCAGCCCCGCCCGGCGCCGCAGCTCCACCGCCAGCCCGATCAGCTCGCCCCACGAGGCGTCGTGCGACCTCGCCAGCAGCCGCTGCGCCTCGGCCGCCGGCACCGCCCGCACCTCGACCACCTGCTCGCCGTCCGCCGGATTGGTCGGCGTCGAGTCCACCGCCACCTCCGCCCAGCCCCACAGCCACGCCTTCTCCGGGTGCGGCTGCCACGGCCGGTACGGCGTCGGATCGTCCGTCCGGCAGCGGTGCGCGCCCAGCCAGCCCGGCTCCCCGAGCAGCCGGGCGCCCGCCTCCTCCTTGAGCTCCCGCTCCAGGCAGTTGGCGACGCTCTCGTCCCGCTCGCGCGTGCCGCCGGGCAGGAACCAGTGATCCCGCTCGTCGCGGCAGAGCACCACCCGGTCGTCCGTGAAGCCCACCAGGTGGATGTTGGTCACCAGTTCGTCCGGCGGCAGCTCGGTCGAGAACTGCGCGTCGTACCTCCCCCAGGCCCAGTACTGCGGCGCGTGCAACGCCGGAAAGAGTGCGGCCAGTTCGGCGGCTCTGGCGGAGGGGGAGGTGTCGGTCCGGTCCGTGGTATCGGTCATTCGGTGATCGTAGTGCCGGCCGCGAAACGGCGGGGGACGGCGGGCTGGACGCGCGTCAGGTCGGCGGTGGCGATGGCCCGTGGGCGGCGCGGCGCGCCGATCGCGACCGGCGCCGACACCCAACTCCCGAGCGAGGTTTCGGCAGTGATGCCAGGTCCGAAGCCGGCGATCAGCCCCGGGGTGCCGTCGGGCACGCCGCCGTCGGCGAACAGCCGGGCGAGCGCGTCGAAGACGACGGCGCTGGCGATGTTGCCGCGCTCGGTCAGTGTGGCCCGGCTGTACCGGAAGGTGGCGGGCTCCAGGTTGAGGAAGTGGCAGAGGTCGTCCAGGATGCGCGGGCCGCCGGCGTGGACGATGTAGAAGCCGAGCCCGGAGACGTCCCAGCCGTGCTCGGTGGCCAGGCCGCGCAGCGCGGGCGCGAGCATCTCCATGGTGCCGGGGACGCGCTTGTCGAGCTGGAAGTGGAAGCCGGTGTCCTTGACCCCGTACGAGATCCAGTTCTCGGTGTCCGGGACGAGGTGCGAGCCGTTGCGCTCGATCTGCACGCCGCTGCCGCCGTGCCCGCGCATCACCACGGCGGCGATCGCGTCCCCGAACAGGCCGTTGGAGAGCAGCGAGCCGACGCCCAGGTCGGTGGGCTGGTAGCAGAGCGAGCAGAACTCGCAGGCCACGATGAGCACGTTGGCGCCCGGGTAGGCACGGCAGAAGTCGTGTGCGCGGTTGACGGCGGCGCCGCCGGCCGCGCAGCCGAGCTGGGCGATCGGCACCTGGCGGGTGTCGGAGCGGAAGCCCAGGGTGTTGATCAGCCAGGCGGTCATGGACGGCATCATGAAGCCGGTGCACGACACGTAGACGATCAGGTCGATGTCGGGGGCGCCCAACTCGGCGTGGCGGAGGGCGTTTTCGACCACCTCGGGGACGCGGAGCTTGGCCTCGCGCTCGTAGACCGCGTTGCGGACGGTGAAGCCCGGGTGCCGCAGGGTCTGCTCGATCGGCTGGACGAGGTGCCGGGTCTGCACCCCCGTGTTCTCGATCAGCCGGATGGCGAGGCCGAGTTGGGGATGGTCGGCGTGCAACGTGCGGGCCAGGTCGAGGGTCTGGTCGAGGGTGATGACGTGCTCGGGCACGGCGATGGCTGGGCGGCAGAGTGTTGCCATGGGTACGGATCTCCCCCTGGGGGCCTGCGAGAGGCCTGCGGTGGGCACGCCTGAGGTGGAGGCGGCCGGTGGATGCGTCGGACGGGCGGCGCCGCGTTCGGCGGCGCGGGGAGATCACCAGGCGAGCGGCAGGGTCCGCGGGTAGCGCCAGATGGAACCGGTCTGCCAGTCGAGCTCCGACGGCGCCACGGCCAGGCGCAGTTCCGGGAAGCGCCGCAGCAGAGTCCCGATCGCGACCTGGAGCTCCATCCGGGCCAGGTGCGCACCGAGGCAGTGGTGCTGGCCGTAGCCGAAGGTCATGTGGGTGGGCGCACCGCGGTCCAGGTCCAACTCGTCGGGCCGCTCGTACATCGCCGGATCGCGGTTGGCGGCCAGGTAGGAGACGTGCACCGCCTCGCCGGCCCTGATCAGCACCCCGCCCAGCTCGACGTCCTCGGTGGCGACCCGGGCGATGCCGACGCCCTGCCGGAACGGGATGAAGCGCAGCAGCTCCTCCAGGGCGCGCGGCAGCATCTCGGGCTGGGCGCGGAGCTTGGCGAGCTGCTCGGGGTGGGTGAGCAGGGTGTACGTGATGTTGCTGATCTCGTAGGTGCTGGTGTCGTGGCCGGTGACCAGCAGCACCATCGCCATGACGGCCAACTCCCGGTCGTCCAGCAGCTCTTCGCCGTCGCGGGCGGTCGCGAGCGCGCTGACCAGGTCGTCGCCCGGATCGCTGCGACGGGCGGCCGTCAGCTCGGTGAAATACGCGCGCAGCGCGGCCTTGGCGCGCTCCTGCCCCTCGCGACCGCCCGGGCCCATGGCCATCATCGCGACGGCGTGGCCGCGGAGTTCGGCGCGGTCCTGCTCCGGGATGTCGAGCAGCTCGCAGATGGTGGTGAGCGGCAGCCGGGAGGAGAGGAAGTGCACGAGGTCGGCGGGGGAGCCGTGTTCGGCCATCTCGTCGAGGTAGCCGTCGACGATCCGCTGCGTCCGCGCCCGCATCTGCTCGACCTGGCGGTTGGTGAAGCCCTTGGCGACCAGGCGGCGCAGCCGGTTGTGGGCGGGCGGATCCATCAGGTTGATCGCCTCGGCCTGGGCGATCGGGGCGGGCGTCATCCGGGGCAGGTCGCGCCCGATGCCGGCGGCGCGGCTGAACCGGCGGTCGGTGGTGACGGTCCGGACGTCCTCGTAGCGGGTGGCCAGCCAGGCCTCGCCCTCGCCGTGCGGCAGCCGGATCCGGGCGATCGGGTCCTCGGTGAGCAGCCGCCTGAGGAGGGGGTCGAACTCCAGGCCGTCGGTGTGGTTGAAGGGGCAGTCCCACACGGGGGCGGAGGTAGTCACGGGTCAATCCAAAGGCCGTAGGTAGTGCCGCCCGGACGGGATGTCTCGTTCGGGCGCGGACATGCCGATGTTCCCCCATGGGCTGGCAAAAAGGTGGATCAGCGGGAGAGTTACCTCGAACGAGTTAGATGCATGATTGTCATGCGAATCAAGGGAGTTGAGTGCGCGGGCGCACGGCCACCCAAAATGCTGTGCGCCCGCCCGGTTTGTCAGTGCGTGGGAACGTAGTCGAAGTTGGGCGTCAGGGTGCCGAAGTAGGTGCCCGCCGCCGGGCCGGGTCGGCCGATGTACTGGGTGATCAGGTCGGAGGTCTGCTGGGTGATCCGGAACGGGATCTTCTCCAGACGGAAGCCGGTCGCCGACGGCCGGGCGCCCGCGATCACCTCGCCGTAGGTCGAGTCGGCCACCGTGACCTCGTCCTTGGCTCGCTGCCCGTCCACCAGCACGCCGGCCGAGTAGATCGGGGTCGGCATGACCCGGATGTAGGTCGGGATCAGGGTGAAGGTGTGGCCCGAGGCCGGGTGATTGATGGTGATGCCGCCCGGGTAGTAGATCCGGCCCTTCGAGTCGAGGTGGTCGCCGGGGGTGGAGCCGATCGGCATGTCGAAGCCGTAACCGTCCGGGTCCAGGGTGAACGGCGCGATGGCGCCCAGCGTGGCGCCCTCGGCCTGCAGCCACTGCTTGGTCTCGTCGCTCACCCGGACGTGGGCGCTGCCCCACGGTGAGATGTAGACGCCCGGGAAGCCGATGTCCTTGGTGGCGCGGGTGGATGAGGTGGGTGCGGGTGCGGGTGCGGGTGCGGCGGCGGCGCCCGTCGAGGACGCGGCCGGGGCGATCAGAGCGGTGACGGCGGCCAGGACGGCGAACCCGCGCAGGACACGACGCATGGTGAACTCCTTTGAATCGATGGTGGGTTGAGTGGATCGGATGGATTGGTCGGTTCAGGCGGGGAGGTAGCGGAACTCGCCGGAGAGGGTGCCGAGCTCGTCCCCGGCCCGGAACGCGGTGCCGAGCGCCCGGTTGATGCCCTCCGCCCCCTCTGGGGTCAGCTTCAGCGGCACCTTGGCGGTCTTGACGGCGACCTTGGTCGGGTCCAGCCCCCATCCACCGCCGCCGGTCAGGGCGTCCGGCAGGGTGTACGAGACGAAGGTCTGCTCGGTGGTGCTCTTCACGCCGTTGATCGTCGGGCAGGTGGACAGCCCTTGGTCGGGGAAGAAGCGCAGCCAGAAGTCGTCGGCCGTCCAGGTCCCGTTGGTGACGGAGTTGGTGAAGGTCCAGCCGCCCTTGTAGTAGACCCGGCCGAAGTCCACCAGGTCGATGTACGAGCCGGCCGTGGAGCCGATCGCGCTGGTCAGCCCGGTGTCCCCGGGGAGGCTCGTGACCGGCGCGATCGGGGTGACGGTGACGGCGCTCGCGTCCAGGGCCGCCTTGAAGCCCGGGTTCAAGGCCACCTGGGCCCGGCCCCACGGCGACACGTACGGGCTCGGCAGGTTGAGCGGGCGGCACGACGTGTCCGCCGCCGGGGCGAGGAGGGCGTGGTTCGTCGGGGCGGCCGCGACGCTCGGGGCGCCCAGCGAGGTGAGCGCCGCGGCGGCGGCCAGGAGGGCCGTCAGGGCGGGGTGAATCCTCATGCTGATCTGCTCCTTCGGGGGATCGGCATCGGGAGGTTCTGGTTCTGCCAGAGATGAATAATCGTCAGAATCCATGCACGCCAGGGGAATCCGCAGTTCGGCGGCAGAGGAGAAGTGATCAACACGGATCGTAGGTGCACGGATGTGTGCGATCGAACCGAAGTCCCTCGCGAGAGGGAAAAGATCAACACGTCCGAGTGAGAAGGCCTTCCCGGGGTCGAGTCAAGATCGCCGGCCGCCCTAGGTTGGGGCCCGCCCCGGCGGCCTCCCGCGCCGACCGGCCGCCCCGCTCCGCCCTCGACCCCGGAATCTGGAGAGCCCTGTGCGGAACCCGCGACCCTCCCGGCGCCGCTTCCTCGCCGCCACCACCGCCCTCACCGCCGCCGCCCTCGGCGGCCCCCTGCTCGGCACCAGCCGGGCCGGCGGCCACTTCGACGCCCCCGGCGTCGCCCTCGACCAGCCCGCCAACATCACCGACGTCTACGCCTTCACCAGCCCCGACGCCCCCGACACCGTCACCGTCATCGCCGACGTCCACTCCGCCCAACTCCCCGGCGCCGCACCGCTCAACTACCCCTGGGCCACCCGCGCCCGCTACGAGATCCACGTCGACAACACCGGCGACGGCGTCCCCGACCTCACCTACCGCTGGACCTTCCGCACCGAGGACCGCCGCCCCTTCGGCAACGGCCCCATCGCCGTGGCCCCCGTCCGGGGCCTCGACTCCCCGGGCCTGCTCTACCGCCAGCGCTACACCCTCGAACGCATCCGGGCCGGCCGCGCCCCCGAGGTCCTGGTCGCCGACGGCACCGCCGCACCCACCCACACCGGCCTCACCCTCATGCCCGACTACGGCGCCCTGCGCGCCGAAGCCACCCGGGCGCTGCCCGGGGGCGGGCGGAGCGTCGTCACGCAGACCGCGGAGTCGTTCTTCATCGACACGAGGGTGGTCGGGCTGTTCGTGCTCGGGACGGTCGGGCCCGTCCCCGGCGCGCTGCCCGGGCCCAACCCGCTGTCGGCCGTCAACGTCGGGAGCATCATCCTCCAGGTGCCGAAGCGTGACCTCGCCCTGAACGGTGACGTCGGGCGCAACCCCGTGGTCGGGGTGTGGGCGACCGTCTCCCGGGAAGGCGCCGACCTCTCCCGTGACCTGCGGGCCCAGGACGCCGTCTACCGGCAGGTCGGCCGGCTCGGCAACCCGCACGTGATGTTCGCGCTCTGGGGCTCCTCGACGGCCAACGCCGTACCCGGCGGCCCCGAGGACCGCTTCAACGCCCGGTCCGCCGCCGACGACCACCTCGACCAGGCCTTCCTCGATGCGGCCCTCAACCCGGCCCCGCCGCGGCGCATCCAGGCCGCCCAGGGCTTCGCGGCCCCGCCCGGCCCCCGCGAGGACATCCGCGCCCTCTTTCTCGGCGGCATCGGCCGCGACAACGGCGCCCGCTTCGGCTTCGACCTCAACACCCACCGCCTGAACGCGGACGCCGACCCGAGGGCCGTCGCGTGGGCGGAGCAGCTCCGGCTCAACCTGGCGACACCGGTGAGCAGTTCGCCGAACCCGGACGGCGTCCTCGGCGGCGACCTCCAGGGCTACCCCAACGGCCGCCGCCCCAACGACATCATCGACCCGCCCCTGCTGCGGATGCTGGAGGGCGAACCCTGGACGGGCCGCTCGGCGGCGGAGCTGCTGCCGCCGCCGTTGTTCGACTGGCAGCCGGAGCGCGCGTCGGACGTGTTCCCGTACCTGAACCTCCCGCACGCGGGGCCGTGAGGGGTGAGGGGGTGGGACGGCCCCGGGCGGTGGCGGATCGGGGGAGTGCGCTGCCGTTTCGAGCACGGCGCAGGAAGTCGGCCGGTTCGACTTCCTGCGCAGCGGAGTGCGGTGATGGTGGATATTCGGTGAGGTGGGTTGTGGTGGTTCCGGCAAGGCTCAGGGGCCTCGGGGCGGCGTTCGTCGTGGTGGCCTGTGCGGGTGGGCTGCTCGCGCTCGGGCCGCGGGCGGCTGCGCCCGGTGCGGCGCCCGGCGGGGTGTCCGCGTTCGCCTCGCCGGCGGGTGATCCGGTGGCGGACGCCCGGGCCGCCACCGGTATGCGCCCCCAGGACCCCTCCTCCTGGTCGCAGTTGGCGCTCGCCGAGATCGAACGGGCCCGCCTCACCCTCGACCCCGCCGACCTCGCCGTCGCCGAGCAGGCCCTGGGCCGCTCGCTCGTCCTGCGGCCCGACCGGAACTACGAGGCGACCGTCGGCCACGGGCAACTCGCCAACGCCCGCCACGAGTTCACGCGCGGAGCGGAATACGGCCGGCAGGCGGCGGCAATGGCCCCCGACCGGTCCGCCGGGTTCGCGGTGCTCGCCGACGCCGAGATCCAGCTCGGCGACTACCCCGCCGCCACCGCCGCCGCGCAACGGCTGCTCGACCTGGCGCCGACGGTCGCCGCCTACACCCGGGCCGCGTACGACCTGGAGACCCACGGACGGGCGGAGGAAGCCCAACTCCTGCTGGAACGCGGGCTGGAGACGGCGGCCTCGCCCGGCGAGCAGGCGTTCTGCGAGCACCGGCTCGGCGATCTGGCCTGGGAGTCGGGCCGCCCGGCGGAGGCGGAGACCCACTACCGCCGGGCCCTCGCCGCCTCCCCGGGCGACCGGAACGCCGAGGCCGCTCTCGCCCGGGCCCAGGCCGTGCAGGGCGAGCCGGACGAGGCGGCCCGGCGCTATCGGGCGCTCAACGAAAGAGCACCCGTGCCGCAATTCCTCCTGGAGGAAGCGGAGTTGCTGCTCTCCCTGGGCCGCCCGGCAGACCAGCCGCTGACGGCCCTCGCCGCCGAGGCCCGGCTGCTGCGCGCCTCCGGCGGCCCGGTCGACCCGTACCTCGGCCTCTACCTCGCCGACCACGGCGACCCGGCCACCGCCGTTGACCTGTTGCGGACGGAGTGGGCTGCCCGGCACAGCGTGCTGGTCGCCGATGCCCTCGGCTGGGCGCTGCACGCTGCCGGTGACGACCGGGAGGCGATCGGCTACCTCCGCGAGGCCGCCCGAACGGGCTGGCACAGCGCGTTGTTCGACTACCACCTCGGCACGGTCGAGCACGGCCTGGGACTGTCCGAGGGCCGGGACCATCTGCGCGCGGCTTTGGCCCGGAACCCGCATTTCTCGCCGTTGCACGCTCCGCGTGCGGCCGCGTTGCTGGAGGGACCTCGATGAACCGACTCTCCGCCGACCGTGCGGCCATCGCGGCCGCCCTCCTCGCGTTCGGCCTCGCCACGGGCGCACCCGCCGCCCAGGCGCATCCGCTGGGGAACTTCACCGTGAACCGGTACGACGGGCTGCGCCTGCTGCCCGACCGGATCGAGGACGCGCTCGTCGTCGACCTTGCCGAGATCCCCACTGCGCAGGAGCAGGCGGTCACCGACACCGACCACGACGGGCGGATCTCCCCGGCGGAGGCTGCCGCCCGGGCGGCAGTTCGGTGCGGTGAACTCGCGCGGGAGGTCAGGGGGTTGGTGGACGGGAACGCGATGGAGTGGACGGTCTCGGGGGCGGCGCTCTCGTACCGGCCGGGGGCGGCGGATCTGCCGACGGCCCGGCTGACCTGCTCGTTGGTGGCGCCGGCCGACCTGTCCCACCCGGCCGCCGTTTCCTTCGCGTCGGGGGCGGATCCGGAGCGGCTGGGGTGGAAGGAGGTCAGCGCGAGCGGGGATCACGTCCGGTTGACGGCCTCGGACGTTCCGGCGGCGAGCGTGAGCGACGAACTGCGCTCGTATCCCGCCGAGTTGGCGGACCGCCCGCTGGCCGTCCGGTCGGCGGAGCTGCGCACGGAGCCCTCGACGGACGGGCCCGCCCCGGCAGGGGAGGTGGCAGGACCGCGCCGGGCGGCGCCGCCGGTCGTGGGTGAGCCGGTGCTGTTTCCGTCGCTGGAACGCCGGTTGGCCGCGTTCGCCGCGACGCGCGACCTGACCGTCCCGGTCGGGCTGCTGGCGCTCGGCCTCGCGCTGCTGCTGGGGGCGGGCCATGCGGCGCTCCCTGGGCACGCGAAGCTCGCGGTGGCGGCCTGCCTGGCGCGGCGGCGCGGTGGGGTGCGGGCGGCGGTGGCGGTCGGGGCGACGGTGACGGTGACGCACACGGCGGGTGTGCTGGTGACCGGGTTGGTGCTGACCGCGTCGATGAGCCTGGTGGGGGAGCAACTGCTCGGCTGGCTGGGCGCGGCCGGCGGGGCGCTGATCGCGGTGATCGGCGCGGGGCTGGTGGTGGCGGCGATCCGCACGCTGGCGGGCCACCGCAAGCACGACCACCATCATGACCACCACCACGGCCATCACGATCACCACGACCATCACCACCACAGCCGCCTCCCCCTCCTCGGCATCGGCCTGGCCGGCGGCCTGGTCCCGAGCCCGTCCGCGCTGGTGATCCTCCTGGGCGCGGTGGCCCTCGGCCGGACGTCCTTCGGCGTGCTGCTGGTGCTCGGCTACGGCCTCGGCATGGCCCTCGCCCTCACGGCGGCCGGCCTCCTCCTCTCCGGCACCACCACCCGCTTGGCCACGCTCACCACGGCCCGCCTCCCGTCCCTGCGGAGGTACGCGCCCTACGCGAGCCTGGCGACCGCCCTGGTGGTCCTCGCCGTCGGCCTGGGCCTGGCACTGCGCAGCGTGGCCTCGTTGTGACGCACCGCCAGAACTGTGACGCACCGTCAGGCAGTAAGGCTCAGGAGC
This sequence comes from Kitasatospora aureofaciens, assembly GCF_019192735.1. Taxonomy (GTDB): domain Bacteria; phylum Actinomycetota; class Actinomycetes; order Streptomycetales; family Streptomycetaceae; genus Kitasatospora; species Kitasatospora aureofaciens_A. The sequence goes on along the minus strand of NZ_JAHTKP010000036.1, from coordinate 71,619 downwards.
CGGCCCTCGGCGCGACGAGCCTCGTCTCGTACGCGAGGACGACCGCCTGGGCCCGGTCGCGCAGGTTGAGTTTGGAGAAGATCCGCGCCACGTGCGTCTTCACCGTCGACTCGCTGAGCGTGAGTTCGCTCGCCAGCTCCCCGTTCGACAGCCCGCGGCCCATCAGCGTGAGCACCTCCACCTCGCGCGGCGTGAGCGGCGCGAGGTCGCGGTGGAGGGTGGGGGTGTCGGCGGTGGGGGCGCCGATGGCGAAGCGTTCGACGAGGCGGCGGGTGATGGAGGGGGCGAGGAGGGCGTCGCCGGTGTCGACGAGGTGGACGGCGGCGGCGAGGTGGGCGGACGTGACGTCCTTGAGGAGGAAGCCGCTGGCCCCGGCGGCGAGGGCGGCGTACACGTAGTGGTCGAGGTCGAACGTGGTGAGCATGATGACCCGGCACCCGGGGGCGTGGGCGAGGATGCGGCGGGCGGCCTCCAGGCCGTCCATGCCGGGCATCCGGATGTCGAGGAGTACGACGTCCGGCCGGTGGGCAACCGCCGCTGCCACCGCCTCGGCGCCGTCGGCGGCCTCGGCGACGACGTCGATGCCGCGGGCGGTGAGGATCATGCGGAAGCCGGTGCGGACGAGCTCCTGGTCGTCGGCGATCACCACCCGCGGGCGCCGCTCCACCGCCGGTTCGACCGCCGGTTCGACCGCAGCCCCCGTCACGGCCGGTCCAGCGGGATGCGCGCGCGGACCCGGTAGCCGCCGCCGAGCCGGCGTCGGGCGTCGAGGTCGCCGCCGTAGACGGCGACGCGCTCGCGCAGGCCGATGAGCCCGCGCCCCGCGCCGTCCGCCTTCCTCGTAGGGGCTGCCGATCGCCGAGGTGCTGCACAACGAGTAGCCGCGCCAGGAACGGCGGTAACGGGGGTACGGACGGCCGGGCGGTTGCGCCCGGCCGTCCGCCGTGTCCGTACGAGCGACGTGCCCGAACTGCCTGACGTAGTGTCAAGTGGACTCGTGCGGTCGGCCTATCATCACGCCATGGCCACCGCTGAGCTGATCCGCATCGTCTCCCGCTCCTCACCCATGGCACTCGCCCAGGTGGAGCGCGTCCGCGCCGAACTCGCCGCCCTGCACCCGGGCATCCGCACCGAGGTGGTGCCGGTAACCACCTCGGGCGACCGGTGGATGGGCGACCTCGCCCGGCTCGGCGGCAAGGGCGCGTTCACCAAGGAGGTCGACGCGGCGCTGCTCGCCGGGGAGGCCGACGTCGCCGTGCACTGCCTCAAGGACGTGCCCGCCGACCGGCCACTGCCCGCCGGTACCGTCTTCGCCGCGTACCTGCGCCGCGACGACATCCGCGACGCCCTCGTCCACCCCGGCGGGCTCACCCTCGACGAACTCCCGGCCGGCGCTCGGATCGGCACCTCCTCCGTCCGCCGCGTCGCCCAACTCGCAGCCTCCCACTCGCACCTGGTCTGCGTGCCGATCCGCGGCAACGCCAACAGCCGCCTGGCCAAGCTGGAAGCGGGCGACGCGGACGCGCTGCTGCTGGCCGTCTCCGGGCTGGAGCGGATCGGCGAGACGGCCCGGATCACCGAGGTCCTCGGCGTCGAGGCGATGTGCCCGCCGATCGGCGCCGGCATCCTGGTGCTCCAGTGCCGCGAGGACGACGGCACCACGATCGGGACGATCGCCGGGCTCGGCCACCACGACACCTGGCGCGAGGCCGCCGCCGAGCGGATGTTCCTGCACGTCCTGCAGGGCCACTGCAACAGCCCGATCGCCGGCTGGGCCCACGCCGAGCCGGACGGCCGCCTCTCGATGCGCGGGCGGGTCTTCAGCCCGGACGGCAAGCAGGTGCTGGACGCCCACGAGTGGGCCGGCGCGCTCACCCCCGAGGACCTCGGCACCTCCACCGCCCTGGCCCTCAAGCGACAGGGCGCGCACGAGCTGATCGCGGCGATTCCGCACTGACGGGTCCGTGCGGGTCCCTGCGGTCTCCGGGGTCCCTGCGATTCCGCGCTGGTCAGTGTGCTGACGTCTTCACGGAACGGCAACATCTTTTCCACCGGGGCTGCACCTGCAATGATGCGGAGTCGGCACAGCTGAATTGACGAACAGTCACATTGGGCGGGCGGGCGGACACCGGGGGGTGGACGTGGAGGCGTTGAGACCCACTGATCCGACGACGGTCGGTGGCCGGTACCGGCTGCTCGCCCGGCTCGGCAGTGGCGGGATGGGGGTCGTCTACCTGGGGCGCTCCCCGGGCGGGCGGCTGGTCGCGGTCAAGTGCGTGCACTGGGACCTGGCGACCGACCCGGAGTTCCGCCGCCGCTTCACCCGCGAACTGGAGGCCGTCCGGCGGGTCGGCGGCTTCCACACCGCGCAGGTCGTGGACGCCGACCCGGACGGCGACCCGCCCTGGCTGGTCACCGCGTACATCCCCGGGCCGTCCCTGGAGGCGGCCGTCACCGCGCACGGGCCGCTGCCCGAACCGGCCCTGCGGGTGCTCGGCGCGGGCCTGGCCGAGGCGCTGGAGGCGATCCACGCCGCCGGGCTGGTCCACCGCGACCTCAAGCCGTCCAACGTGCTGCTCAGCGACGACGGCCCCCGAGTGATCGACTTCGGCATCGCCCGCGCCCTCGACGGCGCCTCCATCACCCGCACCCAGGTTGTCCTCGGCACGCCCGGCTACATGGCCCCCGAGCAGATCGCCGGCGGCGTGGTCGGCCCGGCCTGCGACGTGTTCAGCCTCGGCCGGGTGCTCTGCCACGCCGCCGGGTGCTCGCCCTGGGGCAGCGGCGACCCGCAGGTGCTGCTCTACCGGATCATGCACAGCGAACCCGACCTCACCGGCGTGCCCGAGCAGCTGCGGCCGATCGTCGCGTCCTGCCTCGCCCGCCACCCGGTCGGCCGCCCGACCCCCGCCCAACTCGTCGCCCGGCTCGGGCCGCCCGAGTACGACGGGCCCACCGGGTCGTGGCTACCGGAGCCGCTGCGGGCGCGGCCGGCGGTGCCGGAGGCGCCGTGGGTGGAGCCGACGGCACTCCCCGCGCCTCCGTCGGGGCTTCCCGCGGTGCCGCCGGCTGTTCCTCCCACCGTCGGGCGGACGCCCACCGTGCTGTCCAACGTGCCTCCGCCCGGCTGGGCGACGACGCCACAGCCGCCCGTCGGCCGCCGTCGCCGCCGGCTCTGGATGCTGCTGCCGGCCGTGCTCGCGCTCGTCGCCGCGGCTGTCGCCGTGCCGCTGTACCTCCAGCGCGACACCACCGACGCCCACAGCCTCAGCAACGGCTTCGTCACGCAGACCGACGACGGGAGCCCGCCCGACTGCGTCACCGGCGGCACCAACGCCAACGGTGGCGGCGCCGGCCCCACCGCGGAGGGCGGCCTCCCGACGGCGATCCCGACCGACACGCCCCACGCGCCGAACCTGACCACCCCCGCCGACAACGCCACCCTGGAACAGGGCCTCTCGCTCACCCTCAGCTGGGAGAAGACCGGCGCGGTGACCCGGGTCTTCACCAAGGTCGGCAACGGCGACTGGCGCGCCTCGGGCTGGCTGACCTCCAACAACTGCACCTTCAAGCCCACCGAGACCGGGCTCTACCAGTGGGCCGTGGACAGCTCGAACACCTCCACCCACGGGATCGCCAGCGGCTGGAGCAACGTCCGCTACCTGTACGTCAAACCGAAGTACGACACCTCCGCCATCTCGCTCAAGGGCATGCCGACGGCCCCGCGCCTCGTCTTCCCGGACGACCAGGCGGTGGTCCGCGCCGGGCAGCCCGTCCTCCTGAGCTGGGCGGCGTCCGGCACCAGCTCCCAGGTCGACGTCCTGCTGCCGAACGGCAAGTGGCAGCAACTGCCCTGGCAGAGCGGGTCGTCGTACACCTACACGCCGCCGACCCCCGGGACGTACATCTGGAGCACCTTCACGTCGGACAGCGGGAGCTGCGGCGGGACGTCGTCCTGTGTCAGCGGTTCGAGCGAGCAGCGGTACCTGATCGTGCAGTGAGAGCTGCGGGCATGGCGAGAACCGCCTGGGCGTTCGACGCGTCCGTTCGGATGTGATTAGCGGAGTGCTCGGCACCATGCCGATGTTCTGGCCGGGGCTGCTGGTGTCCCTGGTGCCGGCGGCGCTGCTCAACCGGCCCGTGGGGCGGCTGCTGCGCGCGCACTGGGCGGTCGGCTTCGTGCTGCTGCTCGGCCTGGGCGGGGTGGTCACGGCGACCCTCCTGCCGGACGCCTGGCAGCTGTCCGCGGACGCCGTCCGTCACTGCACGGTCAGCGGCGGCCGGCCGCGCTCGCCGCACGAGCTGCTGACGGTCCGGCACGTGGACCTCAAGGTGGCGATGTTCGTGCCGATCGGTCTTGCGGCGGCTTTGGCCGGGACGCGGCGGCGTGCGGCGGTCGCGCTGCTGGGCGCGGCGGCGCTGCCGCTCGCGGTGTCGGCGGTGCAGTACGCGCTGCCCGAGATCGGGCAGGCGTGCGACGTGCAGAACGTGTGGGACGGCCTGTTGGGCGTCGCTCTGGGCGCGGCGGTCGGGGTGCTGGCGGGGCCGATGCTGCGGGCGAGGGGCCGGTGGCTGGACGCGGCGCGGTAGCGGTGTCGCTGCCTCCGGGCTGGCCGCGGTTGGCTGTTTCGCCGCGCGCGGGCCGCTCGTTCGGGTGGTGGCGTGCTGCCTCCCGGCTGGCCGCGTCTCCCTGCAGACCTTTTAGCGCTCGTCGGGCAGGAGCGGGAAGAGCCGCGTCACCGCAGCGACCGGGCGGGCGCCGGCGGGGCGGGCCGCAGGGTTGTGCTCGCGGTCGCGGAACCGGGCGAGGACCTGGCGGACGGCGTCGCCGACGGCCGAAAGCTCGGCGGGGGTGAGGTAGACGACCGCGCTGAACGCGTCGTCGTGCTGCCAGTCGGCCGGGGCCTCGGCGCGGCGGGCGAGCCAGCGCTGGTAGCTCTCGTCCTCCAGGCCGCGGGCCAGCTCGCCGAAGTCGTCGGCCACAGCGGGCCGTTGAGCTTGCGGCAGCCGCCAGGGCCGGGCCCGGCCGTCGGTCGGCGGTGCCTCCTCGATCAGGCCGTACCGGGCGAGCTGCCGCAGGTGGAACGAGCACAGCCCCGAGCTGTACCCGAGCCGGGCCGCCGCCTCGGTGGAGGTGAGGGTCCCGCGCTCGGCCAACAGCTCCAGCAGGGCCGTGCGCACGGCGTGTTCCGGGAGGGCGCCGGTGGCGGTCACGCCTTCGGTCAGATCTCCGGTCGCATCGTCGGTCGCGTCTTCGGTCACTTTGCAAAGTCTGCTACTTTGCAAAGTAGATCGCAAACCGCCATGCCCGCCCACCGAGGGAGCGCCGATGTCCGACCTGCGTGAACGCCCGACGATCCTGCGGATCACCGAGATCGGGGAGCAGATCCTGCACCGCCCGTGCCGCCCGGCGGGCGCCGAGGACTTCGGCAGCCCGGAACTCGCCCGGCTGATCGAGGAGATGTTCGCGACGATGTACGTCGCGGACGGCGCCGGGCTGGCGGCGAACCAGGTGGACGTCGACCTCCGGCTCTTCGTCTACGACTGCCCGGACGACGACGGCGTCCGCCACGTCGGCCACCTGCTCAACCCGGTCGTCGAACCGCAGGCGCCGGGACGCCGCTTGATCGAGGACAACGAGGGCTGCCTGTCCGTGCCGGGCGCCCACGCGACGCTGGCCCGGCCCGCTCACGCCGTGGTGCGCGGCTTCGACCAGCACGGAAACCCCCGGACGATCACCGGCACCGGCTACTTCGCCCGCTGCCTCCAGCACGAGACCGACCACCTGAACGGCCACATTTACGTGGACCGCCTCGCCAAGCGGGACCGCAAGGATGTGTTGCGCCAGAGCGCCGACCGCCGGGCGGACGTGTTCGCCGAGCGGGCCGTCGCGGCGGATCGGTTGAACTGGCCTGGCCCGATGGAGGGTTGCGACCCGTCCTGTGGGTGCCGTCGGGCAGAATCGCCTGCGTGACCGACCCCGCGTACCTGGCCGCCGTCCGCGACTCCTACGACACCGTCGCCGCCGACTACCTCCAACGCGTCATCCCCCCGGAGGAGATGGACCCGGTCTCGCGCGCGATGCTGTCCGCCTTCGCCGAACTCGTCCAAGCGGCGGGCGGCGGCCTGGTCGCGGACCTCGGGTGCGGGCCGGGGCGGGTGACGGCGTACCTGGCGCGGCTCGGGCTGGCGGCGTTCGGCGTGGACGTGTCGGGCGAGATGGTCGCCCTTGCCCGCCGCGCGTATCCCGAACTCCGCTTCACGCACGGCTCGATGGCCGTCCTCGACCTCGCCGACGGCACTCTCGGCGGCATCCTGGCCTGGTACTCCGTGCACCACACGCCGCCCGCCCAACTGCCCGCGATGTTCGCCGAGTTCCGCCGCGTGCTCCGTCCCGGCGGCCACCTGCTGCTCGGCGGCCATGCCGGCGACGCCCACCTCCGGCCGGCCGAGGCGTACGGGCACCCGGTGTCCTACGAGTCGCACCTGATCCCGGCGGACCGGCTCGCCGACCTGCTCGCACAGGCCGGGTTCACCGTCAACTCCCTTCTGGAGCAGCCGCATCCGGCGCGGGCGGACCGGTCGTACGTCTGCCTTCTGGCGTACGCCTAGGTGGCTCTTCCGGGGGAGTCGGTTCGGCCGTGCGGTCGACGTGGAGCCCCCGGGGTGTCGGTGACGGTGGACCCATGCCGATCACACTCCCCATGGGCGACACCGAACGCCCAGTCCCCCGCTGGGCCCTCCGGCTGGCCAAGGCCCTTCCGTTCATCGTGCTCCCGCACTGCCTGTGGCGGCTCCCGTTCGCCGTCGACTTCAGGATGGGCTCCATCGATCCGAACGCCCCGACCGTCGTCCCCTGGTGGACGCCGCTCTACGTGGTCGGCCTCAGCGTGCTCACCGAGGCGCTGTGCCTGCTCACCACCGGCCTCGTCGCGGGCTGGGGCGAGGTGTTCCCGCGCTGGATCCCGTTCCTCGGCGGGCGCCGGGTGCCCCCGCTCGCGGCGGTGATCCCGGCGACGCTGGGCGGCCTGGTCCTGGTCGCGCTGTTCGACCCGATGCCCCTCGCCTGGGTCGGCGTCCTCGACGAGGTCGGCTACAGCAACGGTTGGTGGCTGGCGCTGGCCAGGGTGTGCACCGGCGGGGCGATGCTCTGGGGGCCGATCGTCCTGGCCCTGGCCTGGGCCTATTGCCGACGCCGGGGACTCACTCGCCGGTCGGGACTCACTCGCCCGCGGGGACTCACTCGCCTCCCGTGACGAGGGACTGGGCCAGGCGGTCGGCCACCGTCCGGTCCAGTGGCGCGTGGCCGAGCAGGAAGCGGTACCAGAAGACGCCGTAGACCTGGTCCACGATCAGGTCGAGGTCGGCGCCCACGGGGAGTTCGCCGCGCTGCCGGCCGCGGTCGAGGAGCTCGCGCAGGGCCGTGCGGCGGGCGGCGGTGAAGGTCTGCATCAGCTCGGCGAGGTGGGGGTCGCGGGCGGCCTCGCGGACCAGGGTGCGCAGCGCGGAGGCGGTGGTGCCGCGCTGGGCGGCGTCGAAGGTGGTGGCGATGAAGGTCTGCAGGTCGGTGCGGAGGATGCCGGTGTCGGGGCCGGTGACGTCCTGGTCGGCGCGGTCGGTGAGGGCGTCGAGGAGGACGGCGCCCTTGGAGGGCCACCAGCGGTAGACGGTCTGCTTGCCGACGCCGGCCGTGCGGGCGATGGCGTCGATGGTGACGGGGGTGCCGTCGGAGGCGGCGAGCAGCTGGAGGGCCGCATCGAGGATCGCCTGGTGGGCGGCCTCGTTGCGGCGGCGTCCGGTGTGCGGGCGGGTGGCGCCCGGCTGGGGGGCGCCCGGCTGGGGGTCGGTCGGCTGGGGGTTGGTCGGGTTCATCGGTCGTCCTCTCTCTGCCCCGTCCTGCCTTCGCTTGACAAGACTAGCAGTCTCGGCAACCATCATTACCGGAACTCGCGGTCTCGACAAGTTCCAGCAAGCCCGACCAGCCGGAAGGAAGCACCACCATGAGCACTTCGGCCCCCCTCTTCACCGGACAGCACGTCGTCGTCATGGGCGGCAGCTCGGGCATCGGCGAGGCCGCGGCCGCCGCGTTCGCGGCCGACGGCGCGGAGGTCGTGATCACCGGCCGGGACCGGGAGCGGCTGGACGCGGCCGTCGCCCGGATCGGCGGCAAGACCACCGGCGCGCAGGTGGACGCGGTCGACCCCGAGGCCGTCGCGGCCTTCTTCGCCGACGGCGGCACTGTCGACCACCTGGTCGTCGCGGTCAGCGGCGCGGCCGGAAGCGGCCCGTTCGCGCAGCTCGACCTGGCCGACCTCGCGACCGGCTTCGACGCCAAGTTCTGGCCGCAGGTCCGCGTCCTGCAGGCGGCGCTGCCGCACCTGCGGGCGGACGGGTCGGTCACCCTGATCACCGCGGCCTCGGCCCGCGCCGCCTTCCCGGGCACCGCCGGGCTGGCCGCCATAAACGGCGCGCTGCAGGCGATGGTCCCGCCGCTGGCGGTCGAGCTGGCGCCGCTGCGGGTCAACGCGGTGTCGCCCGGCGTCATCGACACCCCGTGGTGGGACCGCGTCCCGGAGGAGCAGCGCAAGGCGCTGTTCGACGGCCTCGCCGCCACCACCCCGGTCGGCCGGGTCGGCCGCCCCGAGGACGTGGCGCGGGCGATCCACCTGTTGGCGGCCAACACCTTTGTGACGGGCGTGGTGTTCGACTGCACGGGCGGCGCCAACCTGCCCACCGGCCGCTGAGGGAAGGAGAGTTGGTCGTGCCTCGCGTCGGGCGCGATCAACTCTCCGGCTGATGGCGCTGCGCGCGGCACTCGTGGTGCCGCGCGCCGGTCACGTTCGGCGGACGAAGCCCGCCAGCAGGCCGTGCAGTTCCCAGCCGAGTGACTCGTACAGCGCCCGGCCCTCCTCGGTGGCGCCCAGGATTGCCGTCTCCGCCCCGGCCTCGGCGGCGGTGCTGGAGAGCAGTCGCATCACCGCGCTGCCGAGTCCGCGGCGCTGGTGGGCGGTGTCGGTCTCGACCCGGTCGACGACGGCGATGTGGCCGCGGACGGCCATGAACCCGCCCGCCGCCACCTCGCCCGCTGCCGTCCGGACCTGGACGCGGGTGACGCCGTCAGCGGTCTCGGCCGACGCCTCGTACCCGGCCGGCAGCTGGACGGGCTCCTGGCGGCTCAGCGCGGCCGTCATCATCAACTCGTCGGCGGAGGACTCCCATTCGGGGCCGAGCCACTGCAGCCCGAGTTCCGGATCGACGAACCCCTTGACCCGCGCGAACGGCCGGTCGGCGGCGTCACCGGCGGCCCGAAGGCTCGCCTCGTCCGGGTGCAGCAGCACGTGCCGCACCGACTCCCGGCGCCGTCCGACGTCCACCCGCAGCCCCCACGGCACCTCCACCGGCACCGGACACTGCCGCGCGGCCGCCAGCCCGTGCACCCAGGCGTGCGTCAACTCCGTGCTCAGTGCCATGCGTTCCCCCCGCTGTGAAGACCTTGATCACCGGCTACCGTACCCGGCCGTCACCACTCCGCCTCCCGGTAGTCCTTGAGGAACACGCCCGACACCGGGGAGCCGGACTCGCCGCGGACGATGGGGTCGTAGACGCGGGCGGCGCCGTCGATGATGTCGAGGGGTGTGCGGAAGCCCTGGGCGGCGACGTGGGTCTTCTTGGGGGCGGGGTTCTCGTCGGTGATCCAGCCGGTGTCGACGGCGCACATGTGGACTCCCTGGGTGGCGAGTTCGCCGGCGCTGGTGCGGGTGAGCATGTTGAGGGAGGCCTTGGCCATGTTGGTGTGGGGGTGGCCGGCGGTCTTGTTGCGGACGGCGAAGCGGCCCTCCACGGCGGTCACGTTCACGATGTAGCGGCGCGGGTGCGGGGCGGCGAGGAGGAGGGGGAGCAGGCGGTCGCAGAGGAGGGCGGGGGCGAGGGCGTTGACGAGCTGGGTCTCCAGGACCTCCGCCGGGTCGAGCCCGCCGAGCCGGGCGGACCAGGAGTTGCCGGGCGCGAGGTCGGGCAGCAGGCCGGCCTCGTCCGGAAGGGCGAGCAACCCGTGGGCAGGCGAAGGGAGTTGGTCCAGTTCGGCAGCCGGCCACGCGGACGTGAGCGCGGGCATCGGCCGGAACCCCGGGGCGTGCACGACCGCACCGCGGGAGGAGGCGGGCAGCGCGGTGTGCTCCCCGGCGGCGAGCAGGGCGTACGACTCGGGCGGGCGGCGCAGGGTCTGCGCGGCGTTGTTGATCAGGATGTCCAACGGGCGGCCGTCGGCCAGCAGTTGCTCGGTGAGCCCGAGGACCTGGCGTGGGTCGCGCAGGTCGATGCCGACGACGGACAGCCGGTCCCACCACTGCTCGCTGCCCTCGGCGGTGCGGAAGCGGCGGACGGTGTCGTGCGGGAAGCGGCTGGTGACGGTCAGCTCGGCGCCGTCGCGCAGCAGCATCAGGGCGAGCTGGAAGCCGATCTTGACCCGCCCGCCGGTGAGCAGCGCACGCCGGCCCCGCAGGTCGGTGGCGAGGTCGCGCCGGGTGGTGTTGTCGGCGGCGCAGGCGGGGCAGAGCATGTGGTAGAAGCCGTCGACCTGGTGATAGTGCTGCTTGCAGACATAGCACCTGCGCGGTATTCGCAGCTCCCCGACCGGTCCGTCCGCCGGGGCGAGCGGGGCGTCCTCACGGCGGTCGCGGGCGCCGGTGGCGGTGGTGGCGAGCAGCGCGGCGTCGGCCCGCCGTACCTGGTGCTTGGCGTCCTGCTTGCGGCGCTTGCGGCTCTCGCGGACGAAGGAGCTCAGCTGCCGCTCGGCGTTCAGGCGGAGGCGGTCGTCGAAGGGGAGGGCGCGCAGGCGGCCGAGGGTACGGCTGAACGCGGCGAGTTCCTCGGCGGTGATCCCGGCCACGCACGCGGCGGTGCTGTTTCCGTGGATCTCGACGGGATGGTTCTCGTCAGTTCGGACCGTCATGTCCGCCCCCTCGTGTCGTGCGGTGGGACGGACTGTAATCGACGACCGCGGACGATGTGACCTCAATAAATCCGGGAAACACCGAGGTGCCGGCGGCCCCCCGGCCCACCGGCACCTCGGATTCGGCAACGCCCGATCAGCCCGCGTACTGCGAGAAGATCTTGGCGAACTCGTACGGCTGCTGCGGGATGTTGGTGCACTTGGACAGCGAGCCGGTGCAGGCGTTGGCGTCGCGGGTGGCGTCCCAGAAGGCCAGCAGGCCGAGGTGGTTCTGCCGGGCGAAGGTCACCAACTGCTGGGCGGCGGCCTGGTTGTAGATCTGGTGGTCGTCGTTCTCGCCGATCATCGGGGTGACGCCGACCATCGCCCACAGCTGGGCGTCCGTCTTCGCCGGGTAGAGCGCCTTGAGCTGGCCGAACTCCGCCTGGGCGGCCTGGACCGCGGCGTTCCCGTAGTCGGTGCCGGCGCGGTAGTAGTCCATCGCCATGATGTTCACCAGGTCGACGTTGACGCCCGCGTCCCGGGCGGACCTGACGATGGCGACGCCCTCGGCGGTGAGGCCCTCGGGCAGGACGGGCAGGGTGAACGAGACCTTGAGGCCCGGGTTCGCCTGCTGGAGCTTGGCGAGCGCGGCGGAACGGCGGTCGTTGGAGGCGGTGTCGGCGATGGCCGCGCCCTCGATGTCGAAGTCGACGTAGCGCAGGTTGTAGGCCTTGACCACGGCGTCGTACTCGGCGAACAGCGAGTCCACGGTGGTGCAGGCGGCGGCGAGTTCGGTGCCGCCGGCGCCGCCGAAGGAGAGCTTGACGTCGCCGCCGGCCGCGCGCAGCGCGTCGATCTGGTCCTTGGCCCAGCCGGTGCGCGGATCGTAGGCGTTGAACCAGCTGGCCTTGCAGCCGACGCCGGTGACGAAGCCCATCGTGTAAGCCTTGAGGTTGCCGGCCTTGGCCATGTCGGGCATGGACGGGGTCGGCCAGGCGCCCATGTCGATGTAGGGGGCGACGGGGACGGCGACGTTCGGCGGCGGGGTGGTCGGGCCGCCCGTCGGGGTGCCGGTCGGCGTCCCGGTCGGGGTGCCGGTGGGCGTTGCCGTGGGCGTGCCGGTCGGGCTGGGGTTGCCGCCGCCGGGGCCGGTGAGCGTGACGTCGTCGGCGAGGTAGGCGCCCTGCCCGTACCAGCCGTGCAGGTAGACGGTGACGCTGGTGGTGCTCGGGCCGGTGGTGAAACCGGTGCTCAGCTGCTGCCAGTCGGGGCCGCCGACGGTCCAGATGGCCGGGTCGGTGACGCCGCTGCCGGTGGCGCCGAGGTACACGTACTGGCCCTGGACCCAGGCGCTGAGCGTGTACGTGGTGTTGGGCTGCACGGTGACGGTCTGGCCGCACTGTGCGGTGTCGCTGGCGGTGGCCGCACCCTTCAGCGCGTAGGTGCCGCTGTGGGCGCCGGAGTTGACGACGCTGCCGGTGGCGCCGGAACAGCTCCAGGGGTCGAGTGCGCCGCTCTCGAAGCCGGGGTTGGCGAGCAGGTTGCCGTCGGCGGCGCCGGCGTTCCCGGCGAGTACGGCGAGCCCGCCGGCGGCGAGCACGGTGGCGGCGGCGAGGCTCAGCAGCTTGGTGCGGCTCGCGGGGCGGCGGTGCGTGGGGGCGGGCTGGGGCGCGCTGGGCATGGGGGTGCCTCTCGGGCGTGGGAAGGGTGTGGGGGCGGAGCGCGGCGCTGAGGATCAAACTGGACTAGACCAGCTGTGCACGTCAAGCGTTTCCGGGGCGTCAAAAGCTCGGCGTGGGAAGGTTTTAGGAACGGTTTAAGGCGTGCGGCCGGCCCGCCGGCACCTCCTGCCGCCCCGCCTGCACCTCCCGCGCCTCGCACCCTAGGGTGAGCCGATGACCACTCCTACGATCAACGACCCCTTCGGTGGCCCGCGCGTCTGCTTCCTCGGCGACTCCTTCGTCCAGGGCCTCGGCGACCCGGAGTTCCGCGGCTGGGTCGGCCGGGCGCTCCAGGCGGCGGCCCCGGACGCGACCGCGTTCAACCTGGGCATCCGCCGCAACACCTCCGAGGACGTGCGGCTCCGCTGCCGGGCGGAGGTCGGGGCGCGCATCCTGCCCGGCGCCGACAACCGCCTGGTGCTCTCGGTGGGCGCGAACGACGCGATGACGGAGGACGGCGCGCCCCGGGTCGGGCACGACCGCACCCTGGCCAACCTCGCGGCGCTGCTCGACGGCGCGCGCGAGCGCGGGATCCGGACGTTCGTGGTCGGCCCGCCGCCGGTGGTCTGCGGGGGAGCGGAGCACCTGGAGCGGCTGCTCGCCCTCGCCCCGGTGATGGCCGCGCTCTGCGCCGAGCGCGGAGTGCCGTTCGTGGACGTCACCCGCGCCCTCGCCGAGGACGCGACGTGGGTCGCGGAGGCCAATGCGGCGGACGGCGCGCACCCGGGCGTTGGCGGGTACGGACGGCTGGCGGGGCTGGTGCTGGGCGGCGGGTTCGGCGACTGGATCCGGGCGTGATCCGGAAGGGGCTTGACCTTGAGTGCACTCCAAGGTGAAGGCTGTGACCTGTTGATCCACCCGCTCACTGATCCACCCACTGACCCACCCGCTGATCCACCCGCGAAGTACGACCGCGAACTCCGCAGAGCAGATTGGAACACCGTCATGCGCACCGCCACGTTCGGCACCAACGGCCCGGAGATCGGCGTCCTCGGCCTCGGCTGCATGGGGATGACCTGGGCCTACGACGTGCAGAGCCGGGACGACGAGAACTCCGTCAAGGTGATCCGGCAGGCGCTGGACCTCGGCGTCACCCTGATCGACACCGCCGACATGTACGGCCCCTTCACCAACGAGGAGGTGGTCGGCGCCGCCCTGGCCGGCCCGTACCGCGAGCGCGCGTTCCTCGCCACCAAGGTGGGCATCGTCCCGGGCGGGAGCGGCCAGGCGTCCCGCGACGGCCGCCCCGAGCACGTGCGCCGCTCGATCGACGACAGCCTGCGCCGCCTCGGCACCGACCACGTCGACCTCTACCAGCTGCACCGGGTCGACCCGGCCGTCCCGATCGAGGAGACCTGGGGCGCGCTCGCCGAGACCGTGGCGGCCGGCAAGGTCCGCCGGATCGGGCTCTCCGAGGTGACCGTCGAGGAGATCAAGCGGGCCCAGTCGGTCCACCCCGTGGCCTCTGTGCAGTCCGAGCTCTCGCTCTGGACCCGGGACGTGCTGGCCGACGTCCTGCCGTACACCGAGGAGCAGGGCATCGCCTTCCTGCCGTTCTCGCCGCTCGGCCGGGGCTTCCTGACCGGCAGCATCGCCTCCTTCGACGAGCTGCCGGCCGACGACTTCCGCCGCCGGCTGCCGCGCTTCCAGCAGGACGCGCTGAAGGCGAACCTGGCGCTGGTCGCGAAGGTCAAGGAGGTCGCCGACCGGATCGGCGCGACGCCCGCGCAGGTGGCGCTGGCCTGGGTGCTGGCGCAGGGGCGGTACGTCTTCCCGATCCCGGGCACCAAGACGCCGCGCTACCTGGTGGACAACGCGGGCGCGGCCGACGTCGTGCTGTCGGCGGCCGACCTCGCCGAGCTGGACGCGCTGCCGGCACCGACCGGCGACCGCTACTGATCCGGCTGCCGATCCGACTACCGGTCCGACTACCGGTCCGTCTACCGGTCCGTCTACCGGTCCGTCTGCCGGTCCGTCTGCCGGTTCGTCTGCCGGTTCGTCTGCCGGTTCGTCTGCTGGTCCGGCTGCTGATCCGGGCCCGACTGCTGATCAGGCGAGGGACGTTCCTTGACCCAGATCTGCTGCCGTCCGGTCTCCGCCGGGGCCCGGACGGCAGCCCGGGCGATCCGGTCCAGGCGGTAGCCGAGCTTGCGCGGGACGGCCGCGCTGGCGCCGTTGGCCTGGTCGCAGCGGATCTCCACCCGCACGATCCCGGGCAGCGCCAGCGCGGCCGAGGTCAGTGCCTCGGCCGCGGTGGTGGCGATGCCGCGGCCGACGTACCGGGCGCCCACCCAGTAGCCGATCTCCAGCGCGCCGGGGCCGATCCGGCCGTGCAGGCCGGACGCGCCGATCACGCGGCCGGGTTCGGCGTCCGGCACGACCAGGTACATGAAGTCGGTGCCCGCCTCCCAGGCCGCCGCGCCGGCCCGGGTCAGCTCGGCGGTCCGGGCCCGGCTCGGGGCCTCGGCCGCCCACTCCAGCCAGGGCCGCAGGTGGTCCAGGTTGGCGCGGACGGCCTTGTTGAGCGCCACCGTGTGCGAGGTGCGGCGGCGCAGCAGCGAGACCCCGCCGGACAGCCGCAGCAGCTCCGGCGGGCGGCCGGCGGTCACCTCGTCCGGTGCCGCCACGGCGCGCTCACAGGACCGTTGCTGGGCATGGCTCATGACGGCGATTATCGCCTTGGCCCGGACCCGTCACCAACGGAGCACTCCCGGCGGATCAGAGCAGATCAGCGCGGGTCAGCGCGGATCAGGGCGGATCAGGGCGGTTCAGAGTCGCACCAGCACCTCGTCGAGCTCCTTGCGCCGCAGATCCGGCACGCGCGCCCCCTCGGCCGGGTAGCCGACCGGGATCACGTACGCGGCGCGCTCCTCCGCCGGGCGCTCGCACACCTCGTTGAGGAACTTCATCGGGCTCGGTGTGTGCGTCAGCGTGGCCAGCCCGGCCTGGTGCAGCGAGGCCAGCAGCAGCCCGACCGCGATCCCCACCGACTCCTTGGTGTAGTACGGGCGCGGCGAGTGCGGCCCCTTGTGCACCTCGAACACGACGATCACCGCGGGCGCGTCCTCCAGGAACGGCTTGTGCCAGTCGGTGCCGATCGGCGCCAGCGCGGCCAGCCACTCCTCCGACGCCCGGTGCGCGTAGAACTCGCGCTCCTCCGCCTCGGCGGCCTCGCGCAACCGCCGCTTTCGCTCGGGATCGGTGATCACCACGAACCGCCACGGCTGCACGTGGGCGCCGCTGGGCGCGGTGTTGGCGGTCCGGATCGCCCACTCGACCACGCCGTCCGGGATCGGGCGGGTGGCGTAGTCGCGGACGGTCCGGCGCTGCGCCATCACGTCGTGGAAGGACCTGCTGCGGGCCTCGGCCTCGTGGGCCGGCACCGTCATCGGGGTGAGGGGGACGGTCGGGTGGGGCGTCCCTGCCACTGCACTGTCAACCATGGCCGACAGCACAGCACATGACGGTTCCGACCGGAAGAGGTCGAGACCAATCGCGCAGCGCCTACCGCTCGTGCACGCGCCCGTCCCGGACGTCCAGGCGCCGGTTCACCGTGACGGCGTCCAGCATCCGCCGGTCGTGGGTGACCAGCAGCAGCGTGCCGGTGTACGAGGCGAGCGCGGACTCCAGCTGCTCGATCGCGGGCAGGTCCAGGTGGTTGGTGGGCTCGTCCAGCACCAGCAGGTTGACCCCGCGCGCCTGGAGCAGCGCGAGCGCGGCGCGGGTGCGCTCGCCGGGGGAGAGGGTGGCGGCCGGGCGCATCACGTGCACCGCCTTCAGGCCGAACTTGGCCAGCAGGGTGCGCACCTCCTCCGGCGTGAGCTCCGGGACGGCGGCGGCGAACGCGTCCGACAGCGGCTCCCCGCCCAGGAACAAACCGCGCGCCTGGTCCACCTCGCCGACCACCACGCCGGAGCCCAACGTGGCGCCTCCGCCGTCGAGTTCGAGCCGGCCGAGGAGTGCGGCCAGCAGCGTGGACTTGCCCGCGCCGTTGGCGCCGGTGATCGCGACCCGGTCGGCCCAGTCGATCTGCAGGTCCACCGGGCCGAACGCGAAGTCGCCGCGGCGGGCGGTGGCCCCGCGCAGGGTGGCGACCACCGAGCCGGAGCGCGGCGCGGTGGCGATCTCCATCCGGAGCTCCCACTCCTTGCGGGGCTCCTCGACCACGTCCAGCCGCTCGATCATCCGCTGGGTCTGCCGGGCCTTCGAGGCCTGCTTCTCGGTGGACTCGGCGCGCATCGCGCGGCCGATCTTGTCGTTGTCGGAGGACTTGCGGCGGGCGTTGCGCACGCCGTGCTCCATCCAGCCGCGCTGCATCCGGGCCCGGGCCTCCAGCCCGGCCTTGGTGTCGGCGTAGTCGTCGTACTCCTCGCGGGCGTGCCGGCGGGCCACCGCCCGCTCCTCCAGGTACGCTTCGTAGCCGCCGCCGTACAGGTTGACCTGCTGCTGGTGCAGGTCCAGCTCCAGCACCCGGGTGACCGTCCGGGCCAGGAACTCGCGGTCGTGGCTGATCAGCACGGTGCCCGCGCGCAGGCCCTTGACGAAGGCCTCCAGCCGCTCCAGGCCGTCCAGGTCGAGGTCGTTGGTGGGCTCGTCGAGCAGGAAGACGTCGTAGCGGGAGAGCAGCAGCGAGGCGAGGCCGGCCCGGGCGGCCTGGCCGCCGGACAGCGCCGTCATCGGCAGGTCGAGCGAGACCTTCAGGCCGAGCGAGTCGGCGACCTCCTCGGCGCGCTCCTCCAGGTCGGCGCCGCCGAGGTCCAGCCAGCGGTCCAGGCTCGTGGCGTACGCGTCGTCGGCGCCCGGGCGGCCCTCGACCAGGCCCTCGGTGGCCTCGTCCAGTGCCGCCTGCGCCGCCGCGACGCCCGTCCGGCGGGCCAGGAAGGCGCGGACCGACTCGCCCTCGCGCCGTTCCGGCTCCTGCGGCAGGTGGCCGACGTTGGCGCTCGCCGGGCTGAGCCGCAGCGAGCCCGCCTCGGGGGTGTCCAGCCCGGCCAGCAGCCGCAGCAGGGTCGACTTGCCGGCGCCGTTCACACCGACCAGGCCGATCACGTCGCCGGGGGCGACGACCAGGTCCAGGCCGGAGAAGAGGGTGCGTTCGCCGTGGCCGGCGCTGAGGTCCTTGACTACGAGTGTGGCGCTCATGATGAGCCCGATTGTAGGAGGGAAGGGGCGGGCGGCGGAAAAGCGCCGGGGGCCGCGGCTGGTTCCTCAGCCACGGCCCCCTTGTGCTCACGCGCTCAGCGTGTCACTTGGTCCTCTTGGATCACTTGGTCTTCCAGGATCACTTCGACTTCTTGGAGATGTAGTCCAGCGCCTTGGCCGCCACGTCGTCCAGGTAGGGACCGGCCTCCCAGGTGTTGTCGTTCCCGCCGATGGAGGTGTCCGAGACCAGCATCTGCTTGCCGTCCTTCATGGCGAACCAGCCGCCGCCGCTGTCGCCGCCGGTGCCGTTGCAGCCGGTGGTCACCATCGGCGGGCGGGCCGGGTCGATGGTGTACTTGACGGGCTTCTGGGCGTCGCAGTGATCCAGCTCCATGCCGTCGAACGGCTTGCCGGCCGGGTAGCCGTAGCTGCTGACCGCGGTGATCTGGTCACGCGGGGCGTTGAACCAGACCGGCACGGAGCCGCCGACCGTCTCCTCCAGCGACTTGCCGCTGCCGTCCGGGTTCGCCACCCGGATGATGCCGAAGTCGTACGCGCTCCACGAGCCGCCGTACTCCGGGTCGGCCTCGCCGGCCCAGGTCGGCGACACGATGCCGGCGGTGGCGCCCCACTCGCCGAACGGCTCGGCTTGCGCCAGGGTGGCCTGCTTGCCGCCGCTCAGCACGCCGGTGCTGTTGAAGGCCGGAGCGAACATGATGTTGGTGTGCGACTTGCCGCCCTTGCCGCCGTGCAGGCAGTGGCTCGCGGTCCACACCAGGTTGCTCTTGCCCGGGTTGGCCGGGTCGGAGATCACGGTGCCGGAGCAGACGTACTCCTGGTTCTTCTCGTCCGAGAAGAACAGCTTCCCATTGACGTTGAGGTTCTTCGCGAACGGGTGCGGGACCGGCTTCATCTGGACCGGGGTCGGCTTCGGGTCGGTGTCGCCCGCGCCGTCCTGCCCGCCGCCTCCCGGCTGGGCCGGGGCCGGGGCCTGGGAGGTCGGCTGGGCCGGGGCCGGGGCGGCGCTGGTCGGAGCCGTGGTCGGCTGGCCGGTGGGCTTGCCCGGGCTCGGCTTGACCGGCTTGGCCTTCAGGATCTTCTGCAGGTCCCAGTAGCCCTTGACGGCCGGGGTGATGACGTTGGCCTGGGCCCACTTCTGCCAGTCCTCGGGCTTCCACGTCTTGATCTCGTCGATCGTCGGAAGCTTGATCGGCGCGGCGCCCGGCTTGCCGGAGTCGCTCGCCGCGGCGGTGGGCGCCGCGGTCTGCGCCCCGTTCGCGCTGTCGCTGTTGTCCGGGCCGCACGCCGTGGCGAGCGTCATGGTCAGCGCGACGACGGAGGCGCCCAGGGCGGCACGGGTCGTCCGGGATATCGGTGACATAAGTTCAATTCCCCCTGTGAATGAGCGCCATACGGCCCGATCCGCGGGTACGGCCCCGGAGGGTCGCAGGTATGGCAGGCAGGGAGTCTGCCATACCGGGTAAAGGCGTCCTTACCTCCGCCCCCGACTGGGACGAGGCTGTCACCGGATCGGCACCGGATCGGCACCTTGCCTCCGCCGACGCACGGGGGACGGCGGGGGCAGCACGTTGATTCGGGCGCGCGGAAATTCGGTTGCGGACGTTCGGGGAGGTCCGTAGCGTCGGTCGGGCCAGCCACCGGAACAGGAGAAGGCCGTTGCTCTACTGAGGTCCCGGGACACCGCCCCGCCGCGCAGGCCCACCGCCGTGCGGCGTGCGAGTGTGCGACCTCAGTCACGGCCCCCGTGGTGAGCCCTCTTGGCATCCCCTTCAGCCGTGCCGATCCGCACCCGCGGTGTCTCCCCGTGTTGCTCCCCTTTCTCACCAGCAACCACCCGGGAGGCCCTTCATGGCACAACCCACCACCGCCGTCCTCTGCACCGACCTCGGCTTCGAATGGCCGGACGGCAAGCCCGTCCTGGACGGTTTCCACCTCGCCGTCGGCCCAGGCCGCACCGGCCTGATCGGGCTCAACGGCGCCGGTAAGTCCACCCTGCTGCGGCTGATCGCCGGCGAGCTCACCCCCACCGGCGGCACCGTCCGGGTCGCCGGCGAACTCGGCTACCTGCCCCAGGGGTTGACGCTCGACACCGGCCTGCGGGTGGACGAGGCGCTCGGTATCAGGGCCACCCGCGAGGCCCTGCACGCCATCGAGTCCGGCGACACCGCCCAGCACCACTTCGACGCCGTCGGCGACGACTGGGACGTCGAGGAGCGCGCCCGCGCCACCCTCGACCGGCTCGGCCTGCACCGCCTCGGCCTCGATCGCACCACCGGCGAACTCTCCGGCGGCGAGGCCGTACTGCTCCGGCTGGCCGCCCTGCTCATGCGCCGCCCCGACGTGCTGCTGCTCGACGAACCCACCAACAACCTCGACCGGGCCGCCCGCGAGCGGCTCTACGAGACGGTGGCCGGCTGGCACGGCGTCATGCTGATCGTCAGCCACGACCGGGAACTGCTCCAGCACGTCGACCAGATCGCCGACCTGCGGGACGGAGAAGTCACCTGGCACGGCGGCAACTTCGCCGAGTACGAGCGCACCATCGCCGCCCAGCAGGAGACCGCCGAGCGGCTGCTGCGCAACGCCGAGGCCGACGTCCACCGCCAGAAACGGGACCTCATCGAGGCCCGCACCCGGCTCGAACGCAGCGCCAGCTACGGAAAGAAGCGCTCGATCACCCGCAACGATCCGCACATCGTCGCCGGCAAGCTCAAACGCCAGGGCCAGGAGACAGCGGGCCGCCTCCAGGGCATGCACACCGACCGGCTGGAGGAGGCCAAGCAGCGGCTCACCGCCGCCGAGGAGGCGGTCCGCGACGACGCCGAGATCCGGATCGACCTCCCCCGCACCGCCGTCCCGGCCGGGCGCACCGTGCTCACCCTGCAGAAGGTCCGGCTGCCCTACGGCACCACCGCCGACCTCGACCTGCGCGGCCCCGAGCGGATCGCGCTGGTCGGGCGCAACGGCGCCGGCAAGACCACCCTGCTGCGCACCATCGCGGGAGAACTCGCCCCGCTGGAGGGCGAGATCACCACCCCGGTGCCGCTGCGCCACCTGCCGCAGCGGCTCGACCTGCTGGAGGACGGGCTCACCGTCGCGGAGAACGTCAGGCAATTCGCCCCCGCCGCCGGGGACAACGCGATCCGCGCCCGGCTCGCCCGCTTCCTGTTCCGCGGCGGACGGGCCGACCAGCAGGCCGCCACCCTCTCCGGCGGCGAGCGGTTCCGGGCCACCCTGGCCGCCCTGCTGCTGGCCGACCCGCCGCCGCAGCTGCTGCTGCTCGACGAGCCGACCAACAACCTGGACCTCGCCAGCGTCCGCCAGCTCACCCAGGCGCTCGCCGCCTACCAGGGCGCGCTGATCGTGGGCAGCCACGACCTGCCGTTCCTGCGCGGCCTGGGCCTGACGCGGTGGCTGGAGCTGGACGGAGAACTGCGGGCGGTGGATCCGATGTAGCCGCTGCCACTTGTCCGCTACCGCGCGTTCGCTACCGCTTTGTTCGCTACTGCGCGTCCTCGGTGAGGATCCGGCGGGCCGTGCTCAGGGCCGAGTCCTTGAGCCCGGTCCGCTCGTCGTCGGTGAACACCGGCACCCGGCCCCCGTCGGACCACCCTGAGGTCGTATCGACAGCAAACCCTTTTGATGGCACGGGAAAACGGGCGAGCACCGTCCGGCGGGGTGCCGGGGTCAGGCCTCGGCGGGTGCGGGCCGCAGCTTGCCGGCGACCAGGGTGCCCAGCCGGTCCAGGCCGACCACGGCCGTGGCGAGCACGATGAACTCGACCGTCAGCATGGCGATCTGGCCCCACACGTAGCCGTAGCCGTTGGTCGTCGGGTCGAAGAAGAAGTACGGGTACGGCGTCGGGTAGTCGGTGAACAGCGCGTTACGGGTGAGGACAATCGCCGCGTACCCGAGCGGGAAGGCCAGCCAGAGCGGGATGTCCTTCCACGCGGAGACGTTGCGCGGCTTGAGCGCCAGCCAGTCGATGATCACCATCACCGGCGTCACGTAGTGCAGGAAGAACGACGACCAGTGCGCCAGCCGGTCCGGCCCGCCGACCAGTCCGGGCAGCGGGCTGGCGCCGTGCTGGAGCAGAATGTGCGAGACCAGTCCGGTGATGATGATGTACAGCGTGGCGGCGCCGCGCAGCCGGGGCGCGGGCGCGTCCACGGTGCTGCGCTTGGTCATCCAGTAGACCGCGCCGATGAAGTAGCCGAGCACGATGACGTTGCTCTGGACGGTGAAGTACACCAGCGGCGCGGTCCCGAGGGTCAGCCCGAGGAACGCCGAGAGCACGATGCCCATGCGCCACCACAGCGCGGGACGGGTCCGGACTGACATGTGGTCACCAGTTCGCTTCAGGCGATACGGGAGGTATCGGACGGTCGAGGGGAATGCCGCACTCTACTCGCTGGTAGCGGCCGGACGGAAGAAACGTCCCTGCACAGCGGGCACAGCGGGCACAGCGGGCGTCCCAGGCCTCCCGAACGTCCCGGCCCCTTGCGGCTCACCCCGGGAGCACGAACCCCGACTCGTACGCGGCGATCACCGCCTGGGTGCGGTCCCGGGCGCCGAGCTTGGCGAGCACGCTGCCGACGTGCGTCTTGACCGTCTCCTGGCTGACGACGAGGTGCTGCGCGATCTCCCCGTTGTTCAGCCCGGTGGCCATCAGCCGCAGCACCTGACCCTCCCGCTCGGTCAGCCGCCCGATCGGCCCGCGGTCCGGTGCGGCGCCCCGGGCGGCGCTCTCCGGCGCGTGCCGCAGCGCGAGCTCGCGGACGGCGGCCGGGAAGAGCAGCGAGTCCCCGCGTGCGACCAGCCGCACCGCCTGGACCATCTCCTCCGCCCGCGCCCGCTTCAGCAGGAACCCGGCCGCGCCCGCCCGCAGCGCGTCGTACACGTGGTCGTCGTGCTCGAAGGTGGTGACCACCAGGATCCGCGGCGGCTCGGCCATCCCACCGACCAGCTGCTCGGTGGCCCGGATGCCGTCGATGCCGGGCATCCGGATGTCCATGAGCACCACGTCCGGCCGCAGTTCGCGCACCAGCGGCACGACCTCGGCGCCGTCGGCCGCCTCGCCGACCACGCTGAGGTCCGGCTCGGCGTCGATCACCACCCGCAGGCCCATCCGGACCAGCCGCTCGTCGTCCGCGATCACCACGCGGATGCTCGTGCCCTCGCTCATCGTGTCCCTCCCGTGCGAACCCCAGTGATCGGCAGCCAGACGGCCAGCCGCCATGTCTTCCCGTCCTCGGCCGGCCCCGCCTCGCTGCCGCCGTGCAGCGCCGCCGCCCGCTCCCCGACCCCGCGCAGCCCGCGCCCGCCGCCGGGGCGGCTGGGGCGGGCCGGGCCCAGTGGGTTGGTCAGGGCGATGTCCAGCCGGCCGTCCGCCAGGGCGACCCGCAGTCGGGCAGGCGCCGGCCCGGCGTGCCTGAGCACGTTGGTGAGGCCCTCCTGGACGATCCGGTACGCCTCGCGGGAGACGGCGGCGGGCAGCCGGTCCAGGCCGGGGGCGAGGTCGGCCTCCACCCGGACGCCGGTGTGGGCGAGCTGGCGCAGCAGGTCGTCCAGCCCGGTGAGCGTCGGACCGGCCGGCCCGTGGGCGCCGGTGTCTTCCTCGCGCAACAGTCCGAGTACGGAGTCGAGTTCGGCGACGGCCGCCCGCGCGGTCTCCTCGATCGCGGCGAGTGCCTCGGCGGCGAAGTCGGGGTCGCTGCGCAGCACCCGGGCCGCCGCCGAGGCCTGGATGCCGACGGCGCTCAGCGCGTGCCCGACCGAGTCGTGCAGTTCGCGGGCCAGCCGGTTGCGCTGGGCGAGCACGACGGCCCGGCGTTCGGCGGCGGCCAGCCGCTCCTCCGGGGTGGGGCCGAGCAGGACGGGCGCCCAGCGGGCGAGCAGGGCGCCGCAGACGGCGTTGGTGCCGACGATCAGGGCCAGGACGGCAAGGCCGAGGGCGGGACCGGTGAGCATCCAGCCGGGGAAACGGTTTTCCCAGTACTGGGCGAGGTCGCGGGCCGCGCCGAAGTTGAACACCAGCGTCACCGAGAACGGCGCCCCGGCCAGCGTCATCCCGGCGACCACCCCGCCGAGGAAGAGGTGCAGGACGTACCAGGCGGCGGCGCGGCGCCTGGCCGCCCACGACCGGGCCGGCCCGGTGGCCAGCTCGTCCGGCCGGTCCGGCGCGCACAACGCCCGCGCTGCTGCGCTCTCCAGCGTCCGGACGGTAGGCAGCAGCGCGGTGACGGCGGCCATCGGCAGCGAGGTGCCGAGCGAGGCGAGCTGGAGCAGCAGCTGCTGCGAGTGGCTCTGGCTGTTGTTGAGCGCCCCGAGCATCACCTGCGAGAGCAGCCAGTACGGCATCAACAGGGCGCCGCCCAGCACCAGATGCACCCAGCGCAGCCGGGCCCGCCGCCCGACCAGCGCCTCCGCCGTACGCCGCATCCGGCCGCCCGCCCCCGTGTTCACCCGCGCGACTCTACGGCAGGCAGTGCTTGCGCGGCCGCTGCGGCCGCCGCGGCCCGTTCGGTCAGCGCCATCGCGCCCACGGCCAGGATCAGCACCCCGGCCACCACCTGCCCGGCCTCCACCAGGACCATCAGCCCCGGCACCGCGCTCGGCAGGTCCGGCACCGTCGTCGAGCTGCCGAACGCCACCAACTGCCAGGCACCCCAGGCGAAGAGCGACCCGGCGGCGGTCCACGCCACTACGAGCGGTACCCGCAGCCGCCGCCCCGGCCCGACCCGGAACACCAGCACCAGCAGCGCCCCCGCCGCGGCCACCGCCATCACCGCGGTCACCGCGTCCATCGTCGCGACCGCCCGGGTGCGCTGCTCGACCCAGCGCAGCGGCAACCCGGTCGTCCCGCCCGCCGCCCAGTACACCCGGGCCACCGCGACACCCAGCGCGACCAGCGCGGAAACGCCGACGAACGCGCGCTGCACGTTCCGCGTGGGGGAGTCCGGCAGGTCGCCGATCCGGTCGCGCAGCAGGCCCGCCCAGCGCCGTCGGGCGTAGAGCACGAACGCGGTGATCAGCGCGACGCCCTGCACCGAGAAGCCGCCGTACACCAGCGTGAACACCCAGCCAGCCAGGCCCTCGTCGGCGGGCTGCTCAGGCGTCCGGTGCTCCGGCCCGAGCACCAGCCCGGCCACCATCGACACCGGCAGCGCCACCAGGATCGTCCCGAGCAGCCCGGTCGCCACCCACATCGGGAACGCCACCAGCCCGGCCGGCGCCCGCCACCCCCACGGCCGGACGAAGGCGAGGGCGAGCGCCAGGGCGATCGCGTCCATCCCGAAGGTGAGCAGGTTGAGCAGCCACAGCTTGTCCATCGCCCCCGAGTCGCGCACTCCCACCTCGCACCCGGCCAGCCACAGCACCTTGAGCGTCAGATAGGGCACCGTCGCCGCCATCGCGACCCCGGCCGCCGCCCCCCGCACCACATCGTCCTTGCGTCTCATGCCCCTACGGTCCCGCCGCGCCCCGGGCCGGCACGTCGGCCCAGGAAACGATCACCCTCCCCCCGGAGGGGGATCCGCGGCGTTTCCGGGTCAGGCCATGTTCCGGTCTAGGCCATGCGGTGGATCAGCCGCTCCTCGTGATCGACCCGGCCGTCCGGGTCCGGCACCAGCCCGAGCCGCTCGGCCAGCCGCCGCGAGGGCACGTTGTCGGCCCGGATCAGCGCGGTCACCGGCACGTCAGGGAACCGGGGCAGCGCCTCCGCGAGTGCCGCCCGGGCGGCCTCGGCGGCATACCCCTGCCCCCAGGCGGACGGCCGGAACCGGTAGTAGAGGTTGAACACCCGCCCGCCGTCCAGCGTGTGGAGGCACACCCCCGCGAACCCGATCACCACCCCCGGCTCCTCCCGCGTCGCCACCGTGCAGTACCCGACCCCGTCCTCCGCCCACCGCGCGAGGAACCCGTCCAGCATGCCCCGGCTCTGCGCCCGGTCCCGGTGCGGCCCGAACGGGTTGTACCGGTTGGTCTCCGGATCCCCGTGGATGGCGAACACGGCCTCGACGTCGTCCTCCTGAGGCCGGGTGAGCAGCAGCCGCTCGGTCTCGGCGACGATCGTGCGGTCGGCGACGATCGTGCGGTCGGTGCGGTCGGCGACGATCGTGCGGTCGGTGCGGTCGGTGCGGTCGGTGCGGTCGGTGCGGTCGGTGCGGTCGGTGCGGTCGGTGCGGTCGGTGCGGTCGGTGATGGTCATGGCGGTTCCCCCGGCGTCGTCCGTAATAGGCCTATCGCACAATAGGCCATTACGCCTTCCGGGGCACCTGCAGAATCGGGTCGGGCGGGGTGAGGGGCGGAGGTCTTGTTACCGGCGGGTCGCTTCTCTATCATCGCGAGTGTTACAGCTTTACTGTCAAACCCCGAAGGGTTCTGCAGCCAGTGCGTGACACAAGCAGTCCACCGGCCCCGGGCCCCGGGCCGTTGGCGGGTGTGCGGGTGGTCGAGCTCGCGGGGATCGGGCCCGGGCCGTTCGCGGCGATGCTGCTCGCCGATCTCGGGGCGGACGTGGTGCGGGTGGACCGGCCCGATCCGTCGCCGCTCGGGATCGACCCGGCGTACGACGTCACCAATCGCAGCAAGCGCTCGGTGCTGATCGACCTCAAGTCCCCGGACGGGCCGGGACGGGTGCTCGATCTGGTGGAGCGCGCCGATCTGCTGATCGAGGGGTACCGGCCCGGTGTTGCCGAGCGGCTCGGGGTCGGGCCGGACGTGTGCCTCGGGCGCAATCCGGCGCTGGTGTACGGCCGGATGACCGGGTGGGGGCAGCAGGGGCCGCGTTCCGCGCAGGCGGGGCACGACATCGGGTACGCGGCGGTGGCCGGTGTACTCGGGCTGGTCGCGGCGCCCGGCGGGCCCGGGGAGGCGCCGGGGATCCCGGCCAACCTGCTGGGCGACTACGCGGGCGGCTCGCTCTACCTGGTCGTCGGGCTGCTCGCCGCGCTGCACCACGCTCGGGCCACCGGCACCGGGCAGGTCGTCGACGCCGCGATCGTGGACGGCGCGGCGCACCTGGGCAGCATGCTGTGGGGGCTGCTCGCGGCCGGCCACTGGCAGGACCGCCGGGGCGTGAACCTGCTGGACGGGGGCGCCCCCTTCTACGCGATCTACCGGACGGCGGACGGCGGGCACCTCGCCGTCGGCGCCCTGGAGCCGCAGTTCTACGCCGAGTTCGCCCGCCTGCTCGGCCTCGGACCGGACGCGCCCGGCCAGTACGACCTCGCCCGCTGGCCCGAACTGCGCGCCCTGATCGCCGACCGCTTCGCGACCCGCACCCGGGCCGAGTGGGAGGCCGTCTTCGCCGGCTCCGACGCCTGCGTGGAGCCTGTGTTGACGATGCGTCAATCAACGGCGGACGAACACCTGGTGGCGCGTGGCACGTACGTCGAGGCGGACGGTGTCACCCAGCCCGCGCCCGCCCCGCGGTTCTCCACCACCCCCGGCTCGCTGCGCCGCCCGCCGGCCCGGCCTGGCGCGCACACCGCCGAGGTGGCGCGGGACTGGGCCGTGCCGTCCCTCGACTCCCAGGCTTCCCATACCTCCCAAGCCTCCCAAGCCTCCCAGAACTCCCAGAACTCCCAGAACTCCCAGAACTCCCAGGAAGAACAAGGAGCGTAGCGTTGCAGCGCGACATCTTCACCGAGCAGCACGACGACTTCCGGGACACCGTGCGGGCCTTCCTCGCCAAGGAGGTGCTGCCGCATTACGACCGCTGGGAGAAGGCGGGCATCGTCGACCGCTCCGCCTGGCTCGCGGCCGGCCGCCAGGGCCTGCTCGGCATGGCCGTGCCCGAGGAGTACGGCGGTGGCGGCGCCCCGGACTTCCGCCACGCGGCCGTACTGGCCGAGGAGTTCGCCCGCGCCGGGGCACCCGGGCTGGCGATCGGCCTGCACAACGACATCATCGGCCCCTACCTCACCTCGCTCGCCACCGACGAGCAGAAGCGCCGCTGGCTGCCCGGCTTCTGCAGCGGCGAGATCATCACCGCGATCGCGATGACCGAGCCCGGCACCGGCTCCGACCTGCAGGGCATCCGCACCCAGGCGGTCGACCAGGGCGACCACTACCTGCTCAACGGCGCCAAGACCTTCATCTCCAACGGCATCCTCGCCGACCTGGTCGTCGTCGTCGCCCGCACCACCCCCGAGGGCGGCGCGCACGGCCTGAGCCTGCTGGTCGTCGAGCGCGGCATGCCCGGCTTCGAGCGGGGCCGCAACCTGGACAAGATCGGCCAGAAGTCTCAGGACACCGCCGAGTTGTTCTTCGAGGACGTCCGGGTGCCGAAGGAGAACCTGCTCGGCGAACTCAACGGCGGGTTCGTCCACCTGATGCAGAACCTCGCCCAGGAGCGGCTGGCGATCGCCGTCGCCGCGATCGCCGGGGCCGAGTACCTGGTCGAGATCACCACCGACTACGTCAAGCGGCGCGAGGCCTTCGGCCGTCCGCTGGCCAAGCTCCAGCACGTCCGCTTCGAGATCGCCGAACTCGCCACCGAGTGCGCCGTCACCCGGGCCTTCGTCGACCGCTGCATCACCGAGCACAACCGCTACGCGCTCACCCCGGCCGACGCCTCGATGGCCAAGTGGTGGGCCACCGAACTGCAGAAGCGCACCGCCGACCGCTGCCTCCAACTGCACGGCGGGTACGGGTACATGAGCGAGTTCCCGGTCGCCCGGGCGTTCACCGACGGGCGCATCCAGACCATCTACGGCGGCACCACCGAGATCATGAAGGAGATCGTGGGCCGCTCCATCCTCGGCTGAACCCCGGCTCCTGAAACCGGGCCCCTGAAGGTTGAACCCCCTTGCCCTGAAAGGCGTTTCCACCGTGACCACCGAAGCGTACGTCTACGACGCGATCCGCACCCCGCGCGGCCGGGGCAAGGCCACCGGCTCGCTGCACGGCACCAAGCCGATCGACCTGGTCGTCGGTCTGATCCACGAACTGCGCCGCCGCCTCCCCGACCTGGACCCGGCCGCGGTGGACGACATCGTGCTCGGCGTGGTCAGCCCGATCGGCGACCAGGGCTCCGACATCGCCCGGATCGCCGCGATCGCGGCCGGCCTGCCCGACACCGTCGCCGGCGTGCAGGAGAACCGCTTCTGCGCCTCCGGCCTGGAGGCCGTCAACCTGGCCGCCGCCAAGGTCCGTTCGGGCTGGGAGGACCTGATCCTGGCCGGCGGCGTCGAGTCGATGTCCCGGGTCAAGATGGGCTCCGACGGCGGTGCCTGGGCCATGGACCCGATGACCTCGTACGAGACCAACTTCGTCCCGCAGGGCATCGGCGCCGACCTGATCGCCACCATCGAGGGCCTCTCCCGCACCGACGTGGACGCCTTCGCCGCCGAGTCCCAGGCCCGCGCGGCCAAGGCGCAGGCGGACGGCCTGTTCGACCGCTCGGTCGTCCCGGTCCGCGACCGCAACGGCCTCGTGGTGCTGGACCGCGACGAGTTCATCCGCCCCGGCACCACGGTCGAGACCCTGGCCGGTCTCAAGCCGTCCTTCGCCGCCATCGGCGAGGCCGGCGGCTTCGACGCCGTCGCCCTGCAGAAGTACCACTGGGTGGAGGCCATCGACCACGTTCACCACGCCGGCAACTCCTCCGGCATCGTGGACGGCGCCGCGCTGGTCGCCATCGGCAACCGCGAGGTCGGCGAGCGGTACGGGCTGCGCCCGCGCGCCCGGATCGTCTCCGCCGCCGTCTCCGGCTCCGAGCCGACCATCATGCTCACCGGCCCCGCGCCGGCCACCCGCAAGGCCCTGGCCAAGGCCGGGCTCACCGCCGCCGACATCGACCTGGTCGAGATCAACGAAGCCTTCGCGGCGGTCGCGCTCCGCTTCATCCGCGAACTCGGCTTCCGCCACGACCAGGTGAACGTCAACGGCGGCGCGATCGCGCTCGGCCACCCGCTCGGCGCCACCGGCGCGATGCTGCTCGGCACCGTGATCGACGAGCTGGAGCGGCGCGACCTGCGCTACGGCCTCGTCACCCTGTGCGTGGGCGGCGGCATGGGCGTCGCCACCGTCGTCGAGCGCATCTGACCGAGCGCAGTGAGCCCACCCGTCGCCCGCCACCACCCTTCTTGGGACGCGCTGCGCGCGGCACCTCCCTTGGTAGACCTGGCAGACCTGGCAGACCTGGAGAACCCGACCTCATGAGCGACACCACCACCATCCGCTGGGAGCAGGACCAGGACGGCGTGGTCACCCTCGTCCTCGACGACCCCACCCAGTCCGTCAACACCATGAACGAGGCCTTCACCGCCGACTTCGAGGCCGTCGTCGAACGGCTCGCCGGCCTCGCCGCCTCGGACGAGCTGCGCGGGGTGGTCATCACCTCCGGCAAGAAGACCTTCTTCGCCGGGGGAGACCTCCGGATGCTCTCCGCCGCCCGCCCCGAGGACGCCGCCACCGTCTTCGAGAAGTCGATGCGGCTCAAGCGCGCGCTGCGGAAGCTGGAGACCCTCGGCAAGCCGGTCGTCGCGGCCGTCAACGGCAGCGCCCTCGGCGGCGGCCTGGAACTCGCGCTCGCCTGCCACCATCGGATCGCCCTGGACACGCCCGCCAGCCGGATCGGCCTGCCCGAGGTCACCCTCGGCCTGCTGCCGGGCGGCGGCGGGGTGGTCCGTACGGTCCGACTGTTCGGCATCACCGACGCCCTGCTGAAGCTGCTGCTGCAGGGCCGCCAGTACCGTCCGGCGCAGGCGCTGGAGCACGGCATCGTCCACGAACTCGTGGGCGCGCCCGAGGAGTTGACGGCGAGGGCGCGGGCCTGGATCGAGGCCAACCCGACCGCCGTCCAGCCCTGGGACGTCAAGGGGTACAAGATCCCGGGCGGTACGCCGTCGACCCCGGCGTTCGCCGCCAACCTGCCCGCCTTCCCGGCCAACCTGCGCAAGCAGCTGGCCGGCGCGCCCTACCCGGCCCCGCGCAACATCCTCGCCGCGGCCGTCGAGAGCGCCCAGGTCGACATCGACACGGCGATGGTGATCGAGGCCCGCTACTTCACCGAGCTGGCCTGCGGGCAGACCAGCAAGAACATGATCCAGGCCCTGTTCTTCGACATGCAGGCCGTCAACTCCGGTGCCGGCCGCCCGAAGGACGTCGAGAAGCGGACGGTCCGCAGGGTCGCCGTGCTCGGCGCCGGCATGATGGGCGCGGGCATCGCCTACACGTGCGCCAAGGCCGGCATCGAGGTTGTGCTCAAGGACGTCAGCGTCGAGGCCGCCGAGCGCGGCAAGGCCTACTCCGCGGGGCTGCTGGACAAGGCCGTCGCCCGCGGCCGCTCCACGGAGGCCCAGCGCGACGAACTGCTCGCCCGGATCACTCCCACCGCCGACCCCGCCGACCTGGCCGGCTGCGACGCGGTGATCGAGGCCGTGTTCGAGAACACCGAGCTCAAGCACAAGGTGTTCCAGGAGATCGAGGGCGTCGTCGCCCCCGACGCGCTGCTCTGCTCCAACACCTCCACCCTGCCCATCGGCCTGCTCGCCGAAGGCGTCCGGCGGACGGGCGACTTCATCGGCCTGCACTTCTTCTCGCCGGTGGACAAGATGCGCCTGGTGGAGATCATCCGCGGCCCGCAGACCGGCGACGAGGCCCTGGCCCGCGCCTTCGACCTGGTCCGCCAGATCGACCGGACGCCGATCGTCGTCAACGACTCGCGGGGCTTCTTCACCTCCCGGGTGATCGGCCAGTTCCTCAACGAAGGCGTGGCCATGGTCGGCGAGGGCATCGACCCCGCCAGCATCGAGCAGGCCGCCGCCCAGGCCGGCTACCCCGCCAAGGTGCTGTCGCTGATGGACGAGCTGACCCTCACCCTGCCCCGCAAGATCCGCGACGAGTACCGCCGCGCCGCCGAGGCGGCCGGCGGCACCTGGACGCCCCACCCGGCCG
Organism: Kitasatospora aureofaciens; assembly: GCF_019192735.1. GTDB lineage: Bacteria > Actinomycetota > Actinomycetes > Streptomycetales > Streptomycetaceae > Kitasatospora > Kitasatospora aureofaciens_A. The sequence goes on along the minus strand of NZ_JAHTKP010000036.1, from coordinate 39,897 downwards.
ACGCGGTGGTCGACCGTATGGTCGACAAGTTCGGCCGCCCCGGCCGCAACGGCGGCGCCGGCTTCTACGAGTACGGCGAGGACGGCAAGCGCGGGCGGCTCTGGCCGGGGCTGCGCGAGCACTTCACGCGGGGGGACGTCACCGTGCCCTTCGAGGACCTCAAGGAGCGCATGCTGTTCAGCGAGGCCCTGGACTCGGTGCGCTGCCTGGAGGAGGGCGTCCTGACCTCCGTCGCCGACGCCAACGTGGGCTCGATCCTCGGCATCGGCTTCCCGGCCTGGACCGGCGGCGTGTTCCAGTACATCAACGGTTACGAGGGCGGCCCGGCCGGCTTCGCGGCCCGCGCCCGCGAACTCGCCGCCGCGTACGGCGAGCGGTTCGCGCCGCCCGCGCTGCTGGAGCGGGTCGCGGCGGAGGGGCGGACCTTCACCGACTGAGTCCGTTTACCGACTGACGGGTTCTCAGGCCGCTTGGCGGGTCCTCAAACCGGCCGGCGGGTTCTCATTCGGGTGGGGCCGTATCGCGTACGGCCTCACCCAACTCCTCCCGCAGGGACCGCTGGAACGCCGTCACCAGCGCCTGCGCCGCCATCGGCTGGATGTGGTCCGTCAACGCCTTCATCCGCGCCAGCTCCTCCGGCGCCGGCGCACTCTCCCGGTACGGCTTCCACACCGTCTCCCGGAACAGCCGCTGCAACTCCTGCGCCGTCGCCCGGCTGTGCTCCAGCACCACCGCCCGGGCCGCCAGCAGCGTCTCCAACGGAATCGGCACGTCCAGGATCCGCACCCCCAGCGGCAGCAGCCCCGGATCCACCCGGAACACGTCCGGGTCCCCCGTCCGCTCCAGCGCCCCCATCGCCGCCAGCCGCTCCACCTGCTCCTCGGACAGCCCCCGCCCGGCCCGCCGCTCCAGCTGCGCCCGCTCCAGTTCCTCCACCGCCTCCGGCGTCCACGACGCCACCAGTGCGCGGTGGATTGCCAGGTCCAGCGGCGTACTGTCCTCCGGCAGCCGTGCCAGGTACCGCTCGATCGCCGCCAGCGTCAGCCCCTGCCGCTGCAACTCCTCGATCAGGCCCAGCCGGTCCAGGTGCGCCGCCCCGTACAGCCCCACCCGCCGCGGCCCCAACTCCGGCGGTGGCAGCAGCCCCTTCGTGCCGTAGAACCGCACCGTCCGCACCGTCACCCCGGCGCGCGCCGCCAACTCGTCCACCGTCAGCCGAAGATCGTCCAGCCGCATATCGGCCAGCGGGATATCGTCCGACCGCACATCGTTCGACCGCACATCGTCCGCCACAGTCCCGTGCTCCCCCATCCGCCGCCTCCCGCACTGGCACACTCACGCTGTCACAGCAGCAGTGTGACAGTGCCCGCCCCGCCGGTCCACCGCATGCTTGAGCCCACCCCGCGTTGCCGCCAGGATGGTCGCGGCAGACGGGGTGAGGAGAGGCGGGGGCAGTGCAGAACCTGATCAGCGGCGGCGTGATCCACGGCAACGTGTACATGGGGCAGGCGCTGAACTTCCCGCCGCCCGCCGAGGCCGACGAGCCGGACGTCTCGATGGGTGCGCAACTGCCGCGGCACTACGTCAACAACGCGAAGCTGTTCGCGGCCATGGACACCGTCCACGCCCAGTGCCGCGCCGAGCACGTGCCGACCCGCCTGCTCCTGTGCGGCCTCCCGGGCCTGGGGACCACGGCGGCTGCGGACCAGTGGGTGGTGACGCGGAAGGACGAGCTGCCGGAGAAGCACCTGCGGGCCTCGCTCGGCTCGGGGTTCACGGACGTCACGGCGATCCTGGAACGCTGGCTCGACCAGCTCAGGGCGCCGAAGGACGACCGGCCGTCCGGGGCGGCGGCCCTCTCGGCGTACTTCCGTGCCCGGACCGCGAACCTCCCGGTGCTGGTGTTCATCGACGGCGCGGCCACGGAGGCCCAGGTCAGGCCGCTGCTGCCGGGCTCGGCCGACAGCGTCGTCCTGATCACCAGCAGGGCGCGACTGAGCGGGCTGGTCGGCGCGCTCGACGTGGCCCAGTTCGCCCTCGACCCGCTGGACGAGGCCGACAGCGACGACCTGCTCGCCCGCGTCGCCCGCCTGGGCGAGCAGAGCAGGGCTGCCCGGCTTCCGCTGGTCCGCGCCTGCGCCGGCATCCCGCTGGCCCTGCGGATCATCGCCGCCCAGCTGGTGTCGCTCGGCGCGGAGGCCCTGACCGAGCTCGTCGCGCAACTCTCGGACCGTGGCTCGCTGCTGGAGGCCCTGGACGTGCCGGACGACATCTCCCTCCCACGGATGCTCGACGCGATGTACCGCAGCCTGGACGCCGACGGCGCCCGCGCCTACCGGCTGCTGGGCCTGCATCCGACGCTCCTGCTGGACGCGGACGCCATCAGGGCGCTGCTCGGCACCGCCGGAGCGGTCGGCACCGCTGGGTCTCTCGGCCGCACTGTGAACGCGCTCCTGATGGCGAACCTGCTGGACCGGCGCGCCCAGGGCTTCTATCTGATGAACGGCGTGGTGCACGAGCACGCCTGGAGCATCGCCGCCCGGCCGGAGCACACCGAGGAGCGCGAAGCGGCGCTGGACCGGATCCTGACGCACTACACCGCCATCGCGGAGAGCGGCGAGGCGCGGCGGTCCGGTCGCTGGCGCCACGACCCCGCCGGCGCCTACCGGCGACTGGCCGAGGTGCCCGGCACCGACGTCGTGGAACGGCACCGCGACAGCCTGGTGGCCGCCGTCGAGACGGCGAGCCGAACCGGGCGGCACGACCTGGCGTGGCGGATCTGCCAGGGCCTGTGGACCCACTGCCTGCAGGGCGGCCACCACGCCGACTGGATCAAGGCGCTGACCTTCGGGGTCGCCTCCGCGGCGGAGGTCACCGATCCGCTCGCGCTGGCCCGGATGCACTACGAGTTCGGTTTCGCCCTCCTCGACCGCTACGACACCGACGAGGACGACCCGCGTCAGGCGCGTGAGCACCTCGATGCGGCGCTGATCATCGCGCGGGGAGAGGAAACCGAGGGGCATCGGCGGACCGTGTCCTCGGCGCTCGAAGCGCTCGGGTTGCTCAGCCTCCGCGAGGGCGCGGCCGGGGACGCCCTGGACCTCCTGGACCGGGCGCTCACCGCGCTCGACGGAATCGACCACCGGCGTGGCCGGGCCCTCCTCGGCTACCACCGCGGGCGCGTGCTGACCGCGCTCGGCCGGCACGAGGACGCCGAACGCGAACTCCGGGAGGCCGGTGCCCGGTTCGCCGGGTTCGGTGACCAGTACAACGTGGCCCGCAGCCTGACCAGGCTGGCCGAGGACCGTGTCGCCGCGTCGCTGCCGGCGGACGCCCTGACGTTGTTCACCGAGGCCCTGGACGCGATGCCGGCGGAGGGCAGGTCCTACCAGCGTGCCGGAATCCTGCGCCAACGCGGCGACCTCTCGCGGGACTTGGGGGAGCGGGCGTCGGCGGTCGCCGACTGGACGGCGGCTCTCGCACTCTACGACGAGACCGGCAGCCCGCTGGCCGCCGAGGTCGAGGCCCGGCTGTCGGCGGGGTCGGACGGCTCGTTGGTGAACGGCTCGTCGGCGGACGGCGAGTAGGGGCGGACGGTGAGGAGGCCGGTCGGCTGTCCGGAGCCGGCGGCCACCGTCACCGTGTGGGCGGCCGACGGCGCGGTGTCGCGGAGCTGCTGGTGCACGACGGCGGCCGCGAGGCCGAACTCCGCCCAGGCGGGGCGCTGTTGCCAGACAGCCGCGAACCGCCGTCCGTCCGGGAGCAGAGCGAGGCAGCCGTCGTCCGGCTGCTCGACGGCGATCAGTGCGCAGCCGGGCACGCCCCGGCCCCACTGCTCCCACCGAGGCTCGGCCGACGGGTCGAGCCGGTCGGCGGGCACCAGCAGGACGTCCGCCGACCGCCGGAAGCCGTTGTCCGGCTCGGCGTGGTCGGCGGCCAGGTGGGTGTCCGGGCCGAGGTGCTTGCGCTGAGAGCGCTGCAGCCGGGCCGGGTAGCGGCGGACCCGGACGCTCGGGCCGTCCTCGGTGGCGACCAGCATCGCCGGCACCAGCGTGGGCCGGACCTCGGGCAGATCCGGGACCGGGACGACGCTGGTCGCGGCGGGGTGGTCCGGCTCGGTCAGCCCGAGGTGGCGGTAGAACAGCGCGCGCAGCCGGGCGGCCGACTCGCCGGGGACGGACGTGACCTGTGCGCCCAGCTCCGCGAGCGCCGGGTCGGTGCGCTGTGCCTCGGCCGCCCGCTCCAGCTGCGGGCCGACGGCGTCCCACGCGGAGAGCCGCGGGATCAGCTTCCCCAGCTGTTCCATGGGGGAGCCGGGGGCGACGGTGTCGTCGGCGAACGATCCGAGCACGGCCGGAATCCCGAGCGCGACGCCGTAGAGCGTGACCGAGCCGTGGTCGCCGACGAGGTGGTCGGCGGCTACCAGGGCGGCCTTCCAGGCCTCCGTTTCCGGTGCCGGGAGAATCAGGCCGGAATCGAGGAGATCGGCGAGCCAGCGGTGCATCTGCCACGCCCCGTGGGCGTACCAGGCATTCGGATGGACGGCGGCGGCGACCCGGTATTCATCGGCCGGCAATTCGGCCAGAATGCGGCGCAGGGAATCGGCGCCGGAATGTCCGAGCAGGGACTGTGGGCCCCAGGTGGAGGACGCCACCACCAGTTTCTGGTCCGGCCGGACGCCGAAGGCCTTCCGGTAGGCGGCCCGGAGCGGGGCGCTCGCGCGGAGCTGGTCGATGCAGGGATCACCCACCAGCGCGCTGACGGGCAACGCCTCCGGGCAGCCGGTTCGCAGTCGTTCGGCCTGTTCCTGATGGGACAGCAGGACGGCGGCGGGTATGACGGCCCCGTCGTGCATCAGCCACTCGGCCGTCAGGCCGAAGGCTCCCGGCTCCCGGCTCCCGGCTCCCGGCTCCCGGCTCCCGGCTCCCGGCTCCCGGCTCCCGGCTCCCGGCTCCCGGCTCCCGGCTCCCGGCTCCCGGCGCAGTATTTTATTGTATCCGGCGCCGTGCGGGGCCCCGATCAGGGGTGCGCGGAGATTCTGCAGATCGCCGCCGCGATTCGTCGCGATCGCGAGATCGAACGGGAATTCCTTCGCGTCGTCCCAGGGCATTTCCGTCATTCCGTGCGCGCGCAGGAATTCCGAGGTGCCCGCATCCAGGGCCGAGGAGCCGGTGCAGCTGAACACGACTTCCACCCGGTGGTCGGGGCCGAAGACTGCGAGCAGGTCGAGCAGCCGGGTCGCCGAGGTGATGTTGTGGACCACCCCGAGGACCCGGCGTTCCGGCGTGACCGTCGACCAGCGGGTGCGGTCGGGCGCGACTGCCGGGTGGATGCGCGGTGCCGCTGCGGGTCGGGTCGTCAACGCCCCTGCCTTTCGCCGGGATCGGGCCCGAGATCGGGGTCAGGATCTGGACGGCCCGAGATCGGAGTCGAATCGAGCCATTGTGCCAGGTCCGGCAGCGGGCGGCAGGGGCGTCGGCGGCCGGGGTCAGCGGGTGGCGGCCTCGGTCAGGTCGGGGTGGTGGCGGCGGGTGACCTCGGGGTGGGCCCTCGTGTACCCCTTCCACTCGTTCTGTCCGAATTCCGCGAACAGCGGGTTGTCCGGGTCCTCGGTGGCCCCGGGCGCGTGGTGGGCGAGCGGGAAGTCGAGCGGTTCGATGTGGGCGTCGAGGCGGGGGTTGTAGAAGAAGGGCACCGAGTAGCGCTCGCGGGCGCCGGGCGGGCTGACCACGCGGTGGCTGGTGGCCTTGAGGTAACCGTCGGTGGCGACCTCCAGCAGTTCGCCGAGGTTGACGACGAAGGCGCCCTCCAGCGGGGGGACGTCGAGGAAGGTGCCGTCCGGGCGCTCGACCTGGAGGCCGCCGACGGTGTCCTGGAGCAGCAGGGTGATGAAGCCGTAGTCCTTGTGCGCGCCGACGCCCTGGCCTGCGCCGTTCGGGGCGGTGCCGGGGTAGCGGACCAGCTTCAGCCGCAGGTGGGGGTGGCCGGCGAAGGCGTCGTCGTAGAAGTCGGGACGGGCGCCGATCGCGGCGAGGAGCTCGTGCAGCAGGCGGCGGGCGACCTCGCCGAGGTGGTCGATCCAGCCGAGGGTGGCGGTGCGCAGTTCGGGGAGCGCCTCGGGCCACTGGTTGGGGCCCTCCAGCCACCAGTACGGCGGCTCGCCGCGGCCGGGGACGTGCGGGGCCAGCTCGGCGCCGATGTCCAGCTGGTCGCGCCAGTCCTGGCTGCCGCCGGTGCGCTCGTCGCCGGTGCGGGTGTAGCCGCGGTAGTGGGGGGAGTTGAGGTTGCTCACGGCGAGCCGGTCGGCCTCGGGGAGGGCGAAGAAAGCGCGCATCGCGTCGGTGAGGGCGGCCGTCTCGGCCGGGGTTATGCCGTGGCCGACGAGCTGGAAGAAGCCGACGCCGGTGGCGGCGGCGCGCAGTTCGTCGTGCAGGCGGCGGCGGTCGTCCGGGCCGCCGTCGGCGAGTGAGAGGTCGATCACCGGGAGCGACTGCGTGAAGGGCTGGGTGTGCTGCTGCGTCATTTGTGACATCCGCTGGGTCTCGTCCCGGCCGGTCCCGGTGGTCGACCGGGGGAGGCCGGAGCCACTGCCTGGTGCGGCGGGTGGTCCGGAAGCCGGGAGGCGATGGCAGCCGGGTGGGGGCTGCCCTGAGGGTGGGTGGCGCGAGGTTCAGCCGGAGCGTCGACAGGACATGCTCGTCACGCGGAGCAGGTCCACGTGGCGACGACGAACAAGGATGAGCACGTCACCCAGCCTAAATGACCCGTTCCGTGCGGAGCGAGCCCCCTGCGGCGGAGGGCCCGTCCCCACTTGTTCCTGCCACGTCAATCAGTTGTTCCCCTGCTTCTGTCTCCCCCGTTTCAGTCGTTCCCTCCGTTGTTGAGGTAGGCGAGGACGGCCAGCACCCGGCGGTTGTCGTCGTCGGAGGGCTGGAGGTCGAGCCGGACGAAGATCGACGCGGTGTGCTTGGCGACGGCCCGTTCGGTGATCACCAGCTGCTGGGCGATCGCCGCGTTGGAGCGGCCCTCGGCCATCAACCCGAGCACCTGACGCTCGCGCGGGCTGAGGGTGGCGACCGGGCCGGCCGAGGAGTTGTGGGTGAGCAGCCGGGTGATCACCTCCGGGTCCATCGCGGTGCCGCCCTGGGCGACCCGGCGTACCGCGTCGATGAACTGGGTGCCGTCCATCACCCGGTCCTTGAGCAGGTAGCCGATGCCGCCGGTGCTGCCGGCCAGCAGCTCCCGGGCGTACAGCTGCTCGACGAACTGCGAGAGCACCAGCACGGGCAGGCCGGGGTGGGCCTGACGGGCCGCCAGCGCGGCGCGCAGGCCCTCGTCGGTGAACCCGGGCGGGAGCCGGACGTCGACCACGGCGATGTCCGGCCGGTCGGCGGCCACCGCGGCGAGCAGTTCCTCGCCGGTCTCGACGGCCGCGGTGACCTTCATGCCGTTGGCCTCCAGCAGCCGGGTCAGGCCGTCCCTGAGGAGGAAGAGGTCTTCGGCGATGACAACGCGCACGGGATCTCCAGGTTCACGATGGTCGGACCGCCGGACGGGCTGCTGACCGCGAGCACCCCGTCGAACCCGGCCAGTCGGCGTTCGGTTCCGCTGAGGCCGGTGCCCCGGGACGGGTCGGCGCCGCCGCGCCCGTCGTCGGTCACCGATATCCGCAGCAGCTCGTCACTGTGCCCTATCTCGATCCATACGTGCGAGGCGCCCGCGTGTTTCACCACATTGGCCAGCAGCTCGCTGACCGCGAAGTAGGCGGCGGACTCGACCGGGGCCGGAGCGCGGCCGGGCAGTTCGCCGGCGAAGGTGACCGGCAGCGGCAGGTCCAGCGCCGTGGCCTGGACGGCTGCGGCCAGGCCGCGGTCGGCGAGCACTGGGGGGTGGATGCCGCGGACCAGGTCGCGCAGCTCGCCGAGCGCCTTGGCCGAGGAGGCCCGGGCCTCGGCCAGCAGGGGGCGCAGGGCCACCGGGTCCTCCACCACCTGGTCGGCGACGGTCAGCAGCATGCCGAGGGCCACCAGCCGGGCCTGGGCCCCGTCGTGCAGGTCCCGCTCGATCCGGCGCAGTTCGGCGGCCCCGGCGTCGATGGTGTCCGCCCTGGTCCGGGCCAGGTGGCTGACCTGGCGGGCCAGCTCGGTCCGCCGGGAGGGCCCGAGCAGGGTGCGGGCGGCCCGGTCGTGCAGCCGCAGGACGGGCGGGGCGGCCCAGAGAGCGGCCGCCGGGGCCATCCAGAGCCCCATCATGTAGATGACCCCCAGCGAGAGGAACCGCCCGTTCCGGCCGAGCACCTGGAGGGCGATCGGAGTCAGCACGACGACCGCGGCGGTGAGCAGGACCGCGCAGCCGGTGAGCGCCGTCCACGCCACATCCCGCCAGGTCGCCGGGTCGGTCAGCCAGCCGCCGGACCGCAGCCGCTGCCACGGCCCGGCGGCGCCGGCGCGGCGGTACGGCACCGGGATCGGCCGGCCGCTCCATTGCCCGACGATCCGTCGGCTCTCCGCGGCGATCCAGCGCGCGCCGAGCAACCCGAACACCACCATCGCGGGCGCCAGCCAGAGCGAGCCGGACCGGCCGCCGGGCGCGGCGCCGTCGTAGAGATGAGCGGCCATCACGGCGAGGGCGCCCGGTGCGAACAGGGCGGCCCCCACCGCCCGGCCGCCGCCCCCGGTGGCCCAGCAGAGCGCCCAGAGGGCGACCGTCCCCAGCGGCACCAGAAGGATCAGCGGCCCGCCCGGCCAGCGCTGCCCGAACGGCTCGGCCTCGTCGGGGCCGAACAGGGCCGCAGCCAGCAGGATCGGCCCGGCCAACAGTGCGACCAGCCCGGTCACGGCCAGCGTGACCACATAGAGCGCGCGCACGCCGGCCACGACGGTGCTCCCCACCCGCGCGGCAGCCCTGGTCACCACATTCGTGCTCATTCCGCGCCTCCTCTCCGGTCGGTGCCCCCACAGGCCCCGGGTCGATCAGTCGGCAGTCAGTCTGCATGGGCGTCGACCTGCGGCGCTCTAGGTGTGGCCCCCGAATCCGAGGTGTATCTGGATACACCTCACAGATGCCGCCTAGACAGCTGTCCGTCCCCGGCCGCCAGTTCGTAGCGTCATGTTCCGTCAGCCGGCCCGGGCGTTCCGGGGCCGGATCCCGAACCATGGAGGGCCCGTGAGCACGCCGATCATCCAGATTCGCGGCGTCACCAAGACGTACGACCGATCCGAGGCCGCCCCGGCGCTGGCCGGGCTCGACCTGGAAGTGCGGGCCGGTGAGGCGCTGGCCGTGCTCGGCCGGTCCGGCAGCGGCAAGTCGACGCTGCTCAACCTGATCGCCGGGCTCGACCGCCCCAGCGAGGGCGGCGTGCTGGTGGACGGGGTCGCCGTCCACGAGTTGGGCGAGGCCGCGCTGGCCGAGTACCGACGGACCCGGATCGGCATGGTCTTCCAGTTCTTCAACCTGCTGGACGATCTGAACGTCGAGGACAACGTGCTGCTCCCCGCCCAACTGGCCGGGATGCGGCGGGAGAAGGCCCGCGCTCGGGCTGCCGAGCTGCTGAAGCGGCTCGGGGTGGCCCGGCACGCCGCGGCCTTCCCCGGCAGGCTGTCCGGCGGCGAGCGCCAACGGGTGGCGGTGGCACGGGCGTTGATGAACCGTCCGCCGCTGCTGCTGGCCGACGAGCCGACCGGCGCGCTGGACACGGTCTCGGCCGCCGACGTCCGGGACCTGCTCACCGGCCTCAATGCGGAGGGCCAGACGATCCTGCTGGTCACCCACGACACCGCGCTCGCCGAGGCCTGCGCGAGCCGGACGATCGAGCTGCTCGACGGCCGGCTGGTCCGGGACACCGCAACGGCCTCCGCCGCAGGGAGCGTTCGATGAGCGAGCGAATCATCAGGAGGTGCGTGTGGGCGAATGCCCCTGCCGAGCGAAGCGAGGTGGGCGCATGAGTGCTCTGAGCAAAGTGGTCCGGGCCGGGGTCGGACGCAAGCGGGTGCAGACCCTGGTCATGGTGCTCACCACGATGATGTCCGTGACGGCGTGCATCCTCGCGACGGGGCTGTTGGTCGCCTCCCAGGGGCCCTACCAGCGGTCCTTCACCGACCAGCACGGCGCACATCTCAACGTGCTGTACGACCCGGCCAAGGCGAGCCCGGCCCAGCTCGCCGCGACGGCCCACGCCCCCGGCGTAACGGCGTCGGCCGGCCCGTACCCGGCGCTCACCGTCCAGGCGCGGGCCGGCCAGGGATCCCAGATCCCGCCGGCCGGCAGCCTCCTGCCGCCGCTGACGCTGGTCGGCCGAGCGCAGGACGGCCCGATGGACGGCCTGCGCATCACCCAGGGTCGCTGGCTCGCCGGCCCCGGCGAGGTGGTGTTCCTGGACGGCCACTCCCCGCTGGCCATCGGCGACAGCATGCAGTTCCCGGACTTGCCCGGTCACCCGACCCTCAAGCTCGTCGGCCTCGTCGCCTCGGTCTCCTGGAGTGCGGACGGCTGGATCGCCCCCGAGCAGGTCGCCGGCCTCACCGCACCCGGTGCGGCGCCCGCCCTCCAGTACCTCTACCGCTTCGCCCACGCCGGCACCGACGCCGAGGTGGACGCCGACCATGCCGCGCTCGTCGCTGCGGTACCGGCCGGCGCGCTCACCAAGTCCACCTCGTACCGGCCCGCACAGGCGGAGGCCAATCGGACGGCCTCGACCTTCGTCCCGTTCGTGACGGCCTTCGGGGTGCTCGGGCTGGCGATGTCGGTGCTGATCATCGGCGTCGTGGTCAGCGGTGCCGTCAGCGCCGCCACCCGGCGGATCGGCATCCTCAAGTCGCTCGGCTTCACCCCGGAGCAGGTGGCACGCGCCTACGTCGGCCAGGCGCTGATCCCTGCCGGGATCGGCACGGCGCTCGGCGTGCTCGGCGGCAACCTGCTGTCCGTGCCCGTCCTCGGGATCGCCCACAAGGCGCTGCGCGGCGGCCTGCTCGGCATCCCGCTCTGGGTGGACTTCGCGGTTCCGGCCGTCGCCCTGGCCGCCGTGGTGGCCACCGCGCTGGTGCCCGCGCTGCGGGCCGGGCGGCTGCGCACGGTGGAGGCGCTCGCGGTCGGCCGGACGGGGCCGGGCGCCAAGGGTGCCTCCGCGCGCGGAAAGGCGGCCGGCGGCAACGTGGCCGGCGGCGCGGCCCCGGCAGGGGCCTCGGGGCCAGTGGCCCGGGCCCAGCGCCTGATCGGTCGGCTGCCGGTGCCGCGCTCCCTGAGCCTCGGGCTGGCGAGCCCGTTCAACCGCCCGGGCCGCTCGGCGACCACGGCCGCCGCGGTGCTGCTCGGCACCGCCGGGGTCACCCTCTGCGTCGGTCTTACGCTCTCGCTCAGCGCCTTCCAGGACGGTCTGACAGCCGGGCGCTCGGGCGGCGTCGCGGTGCAGATCCCGATCGACGGCTCCGTGAAGCCCACCGACCAGGTGGACGAGGCGGCCGTGGCCAAGGCGATCAACGCCCGCCCCGGCACCCGGGCCTGGTACAGCAGCGTCCCGACGCCGGTCGCCGTGGCCGGGAACACCGGGCGCTCCGAGGTGACGGCCTTCTCCGGCGATGCCTCCTGGAGCGGCTACCAGATGATCTCGGGCCGCTGGTTCCAGGGCCCCGGCGAGGCGGTGGTCGCCTCCACCTTCCTCCGCGCCAACCGGGTGAAGGTCGGAGACACCATCACCCTTACCGACCACGGCCGTTCCACGCCGGTGCGGATCAGCGGCGAGGTGCTGTCCACCGAGGACGTGGTGTTCGTCGACCGGGCCGCGCTGGCCCCGATCGGCTCGCCGATCCACGCCGAGGCAGTCGGGTTCCACATCGACCTCACCCCGGGCACCGACGCGAAGGCGTACGCCGACGCGCTCGACGAGGCCGTCCGGCCGCTGGGCCTGAGCGCCGAGCAGAGCGGGCCGCCGATCAACATCGTCGTGCTGGCGATGAACACCCTGGCCGGCACGCTCACCCTGCTGCTGGCCACCGTCGCCGGCCTCGGCGTCCTCAACACGGTGCTGCTGGACACCCGGGAGCGGGTGCACGACCTCGGCGTGCTCAAGGCGCTCGGGATGTCGCCCCGGCAGACGGTCGGGATGGTGCTCACCTCGGTCTGCGGGAGCGGGCTGGTGGCCGGGCTGATCGGGGTCCCGATCGGGATCCTGGTGCACCACCAGGTGATGCCGGCGATGGCACACGCCGCCGGGGTTGGGGTGCCCGAGGCGGACCTCACCGTGTTCGACCCGTCGGTGGTGGGCCCGCTGATACTCGGCGGGCTGGTGCTGGCGCTGCTCGGCGCCCTCCTGCCCGCCACCTGGGCGGCCCGCACCCGGACGGTCACGGCGCTGCGCACGGAGTGACGTCGGGGAACGCGGCGTGAGGGCCGCTTCCGCGGGGCCCGTCCCCCCACGGAAGCGGCCCGGCCCCCGGCAGGCTGTCCGGACGACCTGCCGCCCCGGGCCGTCCGGGGGAAGCCGCTCCGGGCGGCCGTCCCCCGACCGGCCGCGCGGGCAGCCCAGCTTCCGGGCCGACCGGAGCTCAGGCCGGCCGTGGCTCAGGACAGCCGCGCCGCCGCGTACGCCTCCATGGCGGCCCGCTGGTAGGCGGCCAGGCCCGGGGCGATGGCCTCGTACGCGGCGTTCCACTGCTCGTTCTCCACGCAGGACCGCGCGATCGCGCGGTACTCCTCGACGGAGACCGGGCGGAGGGCGGTCAGGGCCCGGTACTCGGTGTCGATCTTGCTCTGCACCGGCTCGGCGTCCGCCGGGTGCCCGGCTGCCGTCAGTTCGGCCAGCCGGATCATCTGCGCGGTCCGCTCGCGCTGGCCGGCCTCGATCTCGGCCTGGCTCATTCCGGCGGTCGCCCGCAGGGCGGCCTCGGCGTGCTCGGGGAAGTCGCGCAGGCTCGCCTCGACGTCGGCGGGCTGGATGCCCTCGAAGAGGTTCTCCGGGCGGTTGATGCTGGTCATGGGCGTGCCGTCCTTCCTGGACTGTTCCAGTTCGGCGATCGTGCGGGAGACGGTGGCGGCCAGGGTGTCCAGCCGGTCGCGCTCGGCGAGCAGGCGGTCGCGGTGGCCCCGCAGGGCCTCCAGCTCGTCCACCTGATCGCCGAGGATCCCGGCAATCTCGGTCAGTCCCACGCCCAGCGCCCGCAGCACGAGGATCTGCTGCAGGTGCAGCAACTGTCGTTCCTCGTAGTAGCGGTGGCCGTTGGAGCCGATCCACGCCGGGGGCAGCAGCCCGATCTCGTCGTAGTGCCGCAGGGTCCGGGCGGTCACGCCCGACATCCGGGCGACCTCCGCGATCGGCCAGGCCATGGCCGCCTCCCTCGCTCACGTTCGCTGTCACCGGGCCGGTTTCTCCGGCCCTGGTCACGACGGTAGAAGCTGCCGTTGCGGCAGCTTCAAGCCCGAAATCCGACCGTACCCCCGGGGCCGCGGAAGCCGGCCGTGAGAGCCCGTCGTCGCGTCCTACGCGCCCGGCTCGCCGAACCAGTCCAGCGACTGCCCGTGCGGTCCGGTGAACGCCACCGGCCGCTCGTCCAGGGCGAGCGCGAACAGCCCGGTCCCGGCGGGCGCGGGCCGGGGGAGCCGCCGTTCGACGGCGGGCAGCACGGCGACCGCCTCGTTGGAGATCCAGTGCCCGGGCAGGCCGCGCATGGTCACCGCGAACTCCTCCCGCGCCTCCGGCGACAGGTAGGCGAGCACCGCGCTGTGGAACACCACCGGCGTCGCCCCGGCTGGCACGAGTGCCACCAACTTCCGTACCGCCGCGTTGAGATCGCCGCGCACCAGCTCCGGCGGTTCGGCCCGGGCGATCCGGACGGCGCCGCGCAGCCGGTCCAGCCGGTGGGTCTGCTCGGGCCAGACCAGCGCCTCCAGCCAGCGCATGTCGTCCTCGGCGCGGACGTCCAGCGGGTTGAGGTCGATCCCGGCCCGCCACACCACCTCGGGCAGCCGCTCCCGCAGCGCCGCAGGAAGCGGTACCGGCCCGCTCACCGCGCAGTCCAGCGTCACCGGGCTCGCCCCGGCGCCGAACTCGGCCACCACGCCGCCCACCACGCCGCCCGCCGGCCCGGCAGTCACGGCGCCCGCCTCACCGGCAGCCGCGTCCAGATACCGGTACCGATACCGGTCCGGGTACAGGCAGAGCCCTGCCGAGGCCCCCACCTCGATCAGCGCGAGCGGCCCCGGCAGCGCCGCCAGCAGCGGCAGCAGGGTGGCGCACCGCCCGGCCTCGTTGGTCTGCGTCCGCCGCGCCAGCATGGTGGCCGAGACCTCGGCCCAGTGCGCCGACGCCCACTCCCGGAAGGCGGGGTAGCCCTCCGTGACCGGCCCGCCGAGGTAGCGGACCGCGCCGAACAGCAGGTTCGGCTGCTGCTTGGCGGCCGGCAGCCCCGCCACCAGCACGCGCAACTCCCCGTCCCCGGCGACGCCTTCGGCCAGCTCCCGGTAGCTCGCCGAGTGGCCGCGGGCCTCCCGCTCCGCGAACCTCCGGTAGAGGTCGGCCGTAGCGCCGTTCCCCACGCTGCCGTTCCCCACGCTGCCGTTCCCGGCGTCGCCGTTCCCCGCGCGGCTGTCCCCTGAATTGCTGTGCATGTTCCGCATTTCCTTTCCCCCAAAGGAATTTGACGCATCGTTGTCTGCGCGTTTGCCATCCGCTATGCAGGTGCTAACCCGCCCCCAGCGAGAGTGAGTTCACCGGAATCGACCGTAACTCTCCGCAGTAGGAGGCCCGATGAGGTCCCCGGTGAAGTCCAAGATCCGTACCCATACCGCCGGCGCCGCCGTCCCGGTGGTCACCCACTCGACCGTGAACCCGTACCGAACCAGCCCGCGCCGCAGCGACTCCACGACCGACTCATCGTCTTCGACCAGCAATACACGCAGCAATTCATGCACGAGGGGCACCCTAGTGTCCGGCCTCCTCGCCGGTGCGCGGGGACCTACTGCCGTGCCGCCGCCCGCAATGCGGCCACCAGGGCGGCGAGCACCGGCTGCCCCCAGGCGCCTTCCCGTACGGCTGCGTGCAGGGCGCGCACCGGCTCCGGGCTGCGGACCCGCCGCACGGTGACCCCCGGATGACGATGCGCCAGGCCGAGGACCGGGACCAGCGCGACGCCCAGGCCCGCCGCGACGAAGCCCTGCGCGGTCGCGTAGTCCTCGGTGTCCACCGCGACCGACGGACGGAACCCGGCCGCGTCGCACGCCCCCAGGACGGCTGCCCGGCAGGGCCCTTCCGGTTCGGCGCCCACCCATGGCTCGTCCGCGAGATCGGCGAGGTCCAGGACGCGCTTCGCGGCGAGCCGGTGCCCCGCCGGCAGCACGGCGCGGTACGGGTCGTCGCGCAGGTGGACCAGCCGGAGGCCCGGGTGCGGGGCGTCCCGCGGCCGGACCACGACCGCGAGATCGGCCCGGCCGTCCAGCACCTCGGTGAGTGGGTCCTCGGGGTCGGTCATGCCCAGGTCGAGCCGCACACCCGGGTGCTCCCGGCGGAACGCGGCCACCGCCGGGGCGACCAGCGAGGCGCCGGCCGTGGCGAAGTAGCGGACGGTCAGGCTGCCGCTGCACCCCGCCCGCAGGTCGGCCAGTGCGGCGCCCGCCTCCGCCACCTGCCGGTCGATCACCGCGGCGTGCCCGGCGAGCAGCAGCCCGGCGGCGGTCGGTCGCACCCCCCGGCCGACGCGCTCCAGCAGCGCCGTCCCGGTCTCCCGCTCCAGCGCCGCCACCTGCTGGCTCACCGCGGACGGGGTGTAGCCGAGGGCGGTGGCCGCCGCGCTCACCGAGCCGTGGTCCACCACCGCGCGCAGGACCTGCATCCGTCGGACGTCGAGGCGGGCTGAGCCGAGCGTCTCCATCATGCAGTCCAGCTTAAAGGCTGCAGAGAACTTTTCACTTGTCCTACCGGATCCCGCCGCGCGACCATGTCCCAGCAACCCCGATACGCCGAAAGGAGCCCTGCTCGTGCCACGGATGGCCGTCCTCGCCCTGCTCTGGGGCTCGGGCTTCCTCTGGATCAGGCTCGCGCTCCAGCACGGCCTCACCCCCGTCCAGATCACCGTGCTGCGCGCCGCCCTCGGCGCCGCCGTCCTGCTGCTCCTCGCCCGCTCCGCCCGCCAGCGCCTCCCGCGCGGCGGCGGCGTCTGGCGGCGGCTCGCGGTGGCGGCGTTCTTCTGCAACGCGCTCCCGTTCTTCCTCACCGCCTACGGCGAGCGCAGCGTCGGCTCCGGCCTGGCCGGGGTGCTGCACGCGACCACCCCGCTCTGGTCGCTGCTGATCGGCCTCGCCCTCGGGACCGAACGCGCCCGCGACCCGCTGCGCTTCGGCGGGCTGCTCCTCGGCTTCGCGGGCGTGCTGCTGATCTTCTCCCCGTGGCGGGAGGGCGGCGGGCTGTCCGGCCCGGGGGCGCTCGCCCTGCTCGGGGCGGCGGTCAGTTACGCGATCGCCTACGCCTACATGGCCCGTGCGCTCACCGCGACGGGCACCGCCCCGCTCGCCCTCTCCGCCGCCCAGCTCACCGCCGCGGCCGGACTGAGCACGCTCGCGCTCCCGGCCGGCGGCGCCACGGGCTCGTTCACGAGCGCCGACCCGCTCGGACTCGCCGCCGTCGCCGTCCTCGGCATCGCCAGCACCGGGCTCACGTTCCACCTCAACTACCGTCTCATCGCCACCGAGGGCCCCACCGGCGCCGCCACCGTCGGCTACCTGCTGCCCGTCGTCTCCACCGCGCTCGGCGCCCTCGTCCTCGGCGAGGAGCTGACGTTCCGCGCGATCGCCGGAATGATCGTCGTGCTCGCCGGCGTTTCCCTGACGAAGCATCACCGCCAGCCGTCCCGCTCCCCGGTGGACCGGCCGGTCCCCATAGCCCCCACAGCTCCCACCACCCCCACGGCCCCCACCACCCCCACGGCCCCACGCGACTGAACGGACCATGCGCCCCGACTCCCTCTGGCGAGCGGCCGACTTCCGCACCCTCTTCACCGCCACCGCCCTCGCCCAACTCGGCACCAACGTCGGCTACGTCGCCGTCCCGCTCATCGCCGTCACCGCGCTCGACGCGGGCCCGGGACAGATCGGCGTGCTCGGCACCCTCAGCACGCTCGCCTTCCTGGTCATCGGCCTGCCCGCCGGCGCCTGGGTGGACCGGATGCGCCACCGCCGCGTGCTGATCGTTGCCGACCTGGTCAAGGCCGCGCTGTACGCGTCCGTCCCGCTCGCCTGGTGGCTCGGCGGACTCACGCTCTGGCAGCTGTACGCGGTCGCGCTGCTTACCGGCTGCGCGACGGTGTTCTTCGACGTCGGCTCGCAGAGCGTGCTGCCCAGGCTGGTCGGCCGCGAGCACTTGGTGCAGGCGAACTCCGTCGTGGTGAGCCTGATGGCCGTCGGCAACATTGCCGGACGCGGCGCGGGCGGCGGGCTGGTGCAGCTGCTCACCGCGCCGTTCGCGATCGTCGTGACCGCGCTGAGCCACCTCGGTTCGGCGCTGCGCCTGATCGGGCTGCGCCGCACCCCCGCCCCCGAACCGGCCGCCGACGGCCCCGGCAGCGGTCTCGGCGCGCAGATAGCCGAAGGGCTGCGGCACGTGCTCGGCAACCGCGAGCTGCGCGCGCTCGCCGTCACCGCCGCGCTCAACAACCTCGGCTTCCAGCTCGTCAACACCCTGCTCCCGCTGCTGTTCGTGCGGGAACTGCACCTTCCCGAGGGGGTGTTGGGCCTGTTCTGGGCGGCCGGCGGGGTCGGCACCCTACTCGGCTCGCGCTTCGCCCGCCCGGTCGCCGTGCGGGTCGGCTACGGCCGCACGCTCGGGCTGGCGGGCCTGTGCATCGCGCCCGCCGGGCTGCTGGTGCCGCTGATCGGCGGCGGTCCCTGGCTGTTCGTGGCCGGGGCCGGCTGGCTGCTGGTCTCGTTCAAGACCGGCGTGGACAACGTCCTCGGCGTCAGTCTGCGCCAGCGGATGACCCCGGACCCGCTGCTCGGCCGGATGAACGCCACCTTCCGTTTCCTGCTCACCGGGGCGCTCGCGATCGGCTCGGCGCTCTCCGGACTGTTCGGCGAACTCCTCGGCCTGCGGCCCACGTTGTGGCTGGGCGGGGGCGTCCTCGCGGTGGCGTTCCTGCCGGTCTTCCTGTCCCCGATCCGCAGCCGCCGACGGCTTCCGGAGGTCGAGGCCGCCCCGGTGTTCACGTCGTCCGCCGCGGAACCCGTCACCTCGGCAAAGCAGTAGGCGGCTACCAGCGTCTACCAGGCCGTCCCGGGCACCGGCTACCAGTCCGCCCCCGCCCCCGCCCCCGGCTACCAGCCCGGCCCGCGCCGCCCCGGCTGCCAGTCCAGCCCGGGCCGCGGCTGCGGGTTCCGGGCCCGCGCCAGCGCCGTCAGCGCCCAGAGGGCGGCGGTCAGCAGGGCGTAGAACAGCAGCAGCGCCCAGAACGGGGTGGTGGACACGCTCCCGTCCTCGAACCGGCACCACGCGTCCGGCGGCAGCCACGAGGCGCCCGTCTCCAGCAGCTGCCCGCCGCCGGACACCAGACCCCGCTCGCAGCGCTCGTCGAAGTCCAGCGACCGTACGTACAGCACCCCGTACACCACGCCCGCGCCCGCGAGCGAGAGCGCGGCGCCGCTCCCGAGCAGGACCGCCCGTCTTCGCGCGGCCGCCGTACGGATGTTCGTCACCGGGGCAGCGTACCGGCCGCCGGCAGGCCGGAACGGCCCGGCTCCGCCCGTGCCGACGAGGGCACAACGAGGGCGCGTCGAAGGCACGGCGAGGCGCCCGCCCTTCGTGTCCGCACCGCCCCGAGCCTTGTGCCCGTACCGCCCCGAGCCTTGTGCCCGTACCGCCCCGAGCCTTGTGCCCGTACCGCCCCGAGCCTTTCCGAAGCAGCCCCCGAGCCCTTCCGCAGCGCCCCGGCTCAGCCCAGCAGACCGCCCATGTGCCCGTCCTCGGCGAGCAGCCGCCACGAGCGCCCCGGCGTGGCGAACGCCTCCGGGTCGACGGCCTCCACGACGCCGTCCACCGCGGTGCTCAGCAGCGACTGCGGGTCGAACACCGCCCAGGTGTCGCGGCCCAGCCCGTAGTCCCACCGCTCCCACTCGGCGCGCAGCCGTTCGTACGTCCACAGCGCGTAGAGCAGGGCCGACAGGTCGCGGTTGAGGTAGGCCTCCGGGTGGCCGTCGTCGTACCAGTCCGGCAGCTCCAGGCGGCCGGTCACCCCGTCCAGGGCGATCGTCAGGTCCGTCGGCCAGTGCCCGAGCGCCAGGAAGTCCCGCTGGTACGGGCGCTCCTCCTCACCGTCGAAGTACTCGGGATACGCCTCCGCCATGGTCACCAGTGGCTCCTCGGACACCCCGAACATCGCCCCGCCCAGCGGCAGGCCGATCTCCGTCAGCAGCCGCCGCGTCGGCTCGTGCCGCAGCCCCGGCGGCAGTTCCTCCGGCCGGTAGCGGCGCACCAGGCCCTCGTCCGACAGCGTCGCGATCTCCGCCACCAGCTCCGCGCCGATCTCGTACGCGGGCCCGTCCGGACCGCCCGGCAGCGCACCCCAGCCCAGCGCCCGCACCAGCAGCGCCGTGCCCCAGTGCGCGGGCGGCACGTCCGGCCGGCCGAACAGTCCCGGATCCAGCTCCCGCAACCGCCGGTCGGCCGTCAGCATCACCTCGGCCATGACGGCCGGCCCGCGCCGCCCGTCCCGCGCGTCCAGCCGCCGGGCGTCCTCGGCCACCCGCTCGACCTCCCGCACCAGCGCGGCCAGCGCGGGCAGGTCCGAGGCCAGTACGTCCCGCTCCAGCCGGCCGCCGACCACCTTGGCCAGGAATACCTCGCCGGTCACGCCGTCCAGCAGTACCGGATTGCCGGAGCTCGCGAAATGCGCGCAGTACTCCGTCTCGCCCAGCACGAACAGCCGCCCGGCCTCCGGTATGCCGTGCAGCGGATCCAGCCGGTCCAGCGGCTCCAACGGCCCGGCACCCAGCCGCCCGAAGTCCAGGAACGCCCCCGCCGCAGGCAGCCCCTCCCGCACCAGGAACTCCCGGCTGCCCGCGTGCAGCACCTCTGCCGGCAGCTCCCCGGCCGCCACCCGCCCGTACCCCACGCGACCACACCCCTCGCCGAACGACCCCTGACCTCCCCCGACCCTAGCGGCCACCGCTGACACACCCGTACCGGCCCCTGGGGCCCGTCTGCAGAAGGCCGCTAGGACACTCCGCCATCGACGTTCCAGTACGCGGGCAGGTCGTCGTCGCAGAAGACACAGACGAAGTGCCCTTCGCGGACGATGTTGTTCCGTCCGCACCCCGGACAGCGGCGGAACACCACCTCATGCGTGAACCCGCCCGGGCGGTGCACCCCGATCCGGTCCAGCGCGGCGGCGACGGCGGGCCAGGACGCGACGTCCGGGCAGTAGCCGGTGGACTGGTTGCTGACCTCCTCCACCGCCCAGCCGCCGCCCTCCCGGCGGAACCCGACCTCCCCGGCACTCAGCACCAACGCGCCGCCCGCGCAGTCAACATGCTCGCTTCGGCGCGGGGCGAGCCGCAGGAAGCCGGCGAGGCCGACGGTGAAGGTGAACGGCTCCGCGAGCTCTGCCGCCGTCCGCGCGCCCATCCAGGCGGCGAACTCGGCCGACGTCCGGAGCAGTTGGCCGCCCGGACCGCCGCCGCGGCGCCACAACTCGGGCGGCCCCACGTACCGGTACGCCCGGCCCGGGCCGGGCGCCATGTCCGCCGGGACGCCGTGATCACGCAACCGCAGCTGCAGGAGCGCCATCTCGACGGCCGTCCCAGTCAGGCCGAACTCCCGGAACTCGCTGAGCACTTCGCGCGCCCGGCCGAGCGAGACGCCCGGATCCTCGCGGAACGCCCGCAGTGCGGCCACCGCGCCGACCGCCCCCGCGGCCGGGCGCAACCGGGCCGGTCCGTGCGTCGTCAGCAGCGCCTCCCGGACCGCCTCCGGCGCCGGCCCCGGGCCCGCATGCTCACACCGGCCCGCCCCGCAGTGCGGGCACGACAGCTCGGAGTCCCACCACAACTCCCGCCCCTGGACGAACTGCCCGACCCACCGCGCAGCCGTCCCCCCGCACTCGTCACACCGGACGGCCAGCTCCACGCCCTGCGTCGTCATGCCCGGGAGCCTAGGACGTCTGGTTGCATGGTCCCCCATGGACGCCATAGTCACGAGCATCATCGCGGTCCTCGGCACACTGCTGGGCTCGACGGTGACACACGTCTTCCAGCAGCGCTCCGCACGGCGCACGGAGCACAACACCCGCCTGGAGCGGCTGCGCCAGGAACGGCTGGACGTCTACGGCACCTACGCCGGACTGCTCGTCGAATTCCGCCAGGCCATGCTGCACCACTGGTTCTGCGAGCACGAGGACCGCGACGCCGACGACGAAGTCGCCCTGCGCAGGCTGTCGTTCGAGACCCGCTCCAACGCCCAGCACGCCCTGTTCCGACTCCAGCTGATCACCGACGACCGGGAACTGCTGGCCGTCGCGGCCGACGTCTTCACGAAGATCGGCACCATCGACCGCGCGGCCGACCGACCGGACGTCGTCGCCCGCCGGGACGCCAGCCGGGAGGCGATCGACACCTTCGTCGAGACCGCCCGCCGGCACGTCTAGGCTTCGGGCCGCCGCCGCAGCGCCGCCCGTCCAATCCCGTTGCGGGGGTGCCCGGGCCCGATCAGGGTGGGGGGATGCGACGTCATGAGGATGCCGGGCCGGACACCGTCGACACCTACGACACCGACGACAAGGAACTCGCCGTCCCAGGCTCGACGAGCCCCACCGGCCCTACTCGATGGTGGAGTTCGGCCACGTCACCGTCACCGACGACCCGCCGGAGGTTCCGCTCACCGGTTACGTCAACACACCTGGGACGGCGAAGGCCGCGAACTCTGGGTGGAATGGGACGACGGCACCGGCGGCGGCTCCATCGGACTCGCCGACTTCCTCGCCACCGCCGGCCTCCGGCTGGCACCCGACGCCGAGGTCACCTGACCCGAGCTCACCTGACCTGAGCTCACTTGACCCGAGGTCACCTAACCTCGGGCGGCCTCCCGGGCAGCCTGTTCGACGCGGGCGCGGTGGGCCGCCCACCACGTGGCGTCGCCGGGGGCGGTGTTGGTGCCGTCGGGGCGTTGGCCGGTGGTGCCGTCGACGAGTTCGCGGACGAGGTCGGCGTGGCCGACGTGGCGGTGGGTTTCGGCGATCATGTGGACCAGGACCCGGTGGAGGGTCTGCTTCGAGCGCTGCCCGAACGGCATCTCCCCGATCGCGTCGAGCGGCAGCGCCTCGATCGTCGCGTCGGCGTGGGCCCAGACCCGGCGGTACCGTCCGACGATGTCCGCCGTGGTCTCGTCGGCGCGGGCCCAGAGGTCGGCGTTCGGCTCGGCGTCACCGGTGATCCAGAGCGGGGTGGGTTCGCCGAAAGGCCGTCCGAAGGTGTCGCCGAAGTAGAGGGCTTCGGCGCCGGTGACGTGCTTGACCAGGCCCAGCAGGTTGGTGCCGGTGGCGGTGAGGGGGCGGCGGAGGTCGTACTCGGAGAGGCCGTCGAGCTTCCAGAGCAGGGCGTCGCGGGCGTCCTGGAGGTAGATCCGGAGGTCGGCCTTGGGGTCGGTGGCGGTCATGGGCCCAGTCTGGTGATCGTACGAAGCCTGTCCACCGCTTTTGGCCTTGAAGGCCTGGCAGGATCACAGCAGTTGAGGGTTCTCAAGGAGGGCGGCGCAACGGCCATGACGGACGGCTGGACGTGGGACGACACATTGTTCGCCGGCACCGCGGCCTACTACGGGCGCGGCAGGCTGCCGTACGCGCCCGGGCTGGCGGCGGTGCTGGCCGGGGCGCTGTGGCTGGACGGCCGTGGCCGCCTGCTCGATGTGGGCTGCGGGCCGGGGACGTTGGCGTTGGGGTTGGTGCACCTGTTCGACGAGGTCGTCGGGGTGGACCCGGACGGCGGCATGATCGCCGCGGCCCGCCGGGCGGCGGCCGCGGCCGGGGTGGCCGGGAAGACCGCGTGGGTGCAGGCCCGGGCGGAGCAACTGCCCGCCGGGCTCGGCACGTTCACCGTGGCGACGTTCGGCCAGTCCTTCCACTGGATGGACCGCGACCTGGTGGCGACGACCGTCCGGGACATGCTGCGCCCCGGCGGCGCACTGGTGCACATCTCGGACCTGAAGACCGAGTCCCGCTCCACCGAAGGGCTCCCGCACCCGGCCGTGCCGCACGCCGCCATCGGCGAACTGGTCCGGCACTACCTGGGCCCGGTCCGGCGGGCCGGCCGGGGCGTCCTGGCGGGCGGCACCCCCGGCGACGAGGCCGCCGTCCTCACCCGGGCGGGCTTCACCGGCCCGGAACGCCTCGTCGTCCCCGGCGGGCAGCCGCTGGACCGCACGGCCGACGACGCGGTGGCCGAGGTGTTCTCGATGTCCTTCTCGGCCCCTCACCTGTTCGGCCCCGACCGCGACGCCTTCGAGGCCGACCTGCGCCGCCTGCTGGAGCACTCCTCCCCGTCCGGCCGCTTCTCCGCACGCCAGCCGAGCACGGAGGCCTTCGTCTGGCGAACCCGATGACCGGCCCATTCCCTGAGGGATCGTCACGGACGGTCGCAAGCCCTTCAGTGGCGCCCCCGGACGCGCCCGCCGCCGCGCAGCCACTCGGCCGACTCTGTCGTCGGGCACAGCCTCGGCTACTCCGACGGCCTCTTCACCACCCCTGACCTGAGCAAGCGCGCAGTCTGCCCCGTCGCCGCCACCGGCGGGACCCCGGCACCGGCGCTCCGGCCGGCTACCGAGCCCGACCGGCCTTGTGCACGTGGTGAAGTCGGCCCGGGAAGCGGCTCCGGGGAAACGGGCCGGTCGAAAGACCGGAACCGCGCCCCGGGCCGACTTCACCAGCACGGAGCGTGACGGGTGGGGTGGATGGTTCGGACTTGAATCTTTGCGAACGAATGTTCGATCCTGGGACTGTGCCTGTTTTCGAACCTTTTTTCGAATCCGCCGTCGAGCGTCCGCCGCTCCGACCGGTGGCGACGACCGCTGCGCCCGAGACGGTGCCGGCGGCCGGACGGGGACTGCTGCCGGTGGTGCCCGCACTGCGGGAGGTGCTGCCGGAGGGCGGGCTGCGGCGGGGCACCGCGGTGTCGGTGGCGGGCGGGGACACCGGGCTGCTGCTGGCGCTCGCCGCCGGGGTGAAGGACACCGAGGGCGGCTGGGCGGCGGCCGTCGGACTGCCGGACCTGGGGCTGGCCGCGGCCGAGGGATACGGGCTGGACCTGCGGCGACTGCTGGTCGCGGACGACCCGGGGCCGCACTGGGCCGAGGTGGTGTCGGTGCTGGCCGGGGCCGTCGAACTGATCATGCTGCGCCCGGACGGGCCGGTCCCGCCGAAGCTGGCCGCCCGACTGGCGGCGGTCCTGCGGCGCAGCGGCTGCGTGCTGCTGGTGGCCGGCCCGTGGCCGGGGGCGGTGCTGCGGCTGGGCGTGCGGTCCGGGCGCTGGTTCGGGCTGGGCGACGGGTACGGGCAGCTCACCGGACGGCAGGTGGAGGTGGTGGCCGAGGGCCGAGGCTCGGCGGCCCTCGGCCGGACGGCCCGGCTCTGGCTCCCGGACGAGAGCGGCGTGGCGCGCCCGGTCGGGGAGTCGGCCGGGGAAGCGGGTGCGTCCGAACGCACGCAGCGGGCCGGTCGCCCGGTGCGGGAGGCGGTCGAGGCCGCCGAGCGGGTGGCGGTGGTGTGACATGGCGGACGGCGGTACGCCACGTGTGCTGGTGGTCTGGTGCCCGGACTGGCCGGTCGTGGCGGTCACGGGCGACGACCCGGTGGCAGTGACCGAGGGTGGGCGAATCCTCGCCTGCTCGGCGGGTGCCCGTGCGGCCGGGGTGCGGCAGGGGCAGCGGCTCAAGCTGGCCCAGCGGCTCTGCCCGGCGCTGGAGCTGCGCGACCGGAACCCGGAGGCGGAGACGCGCCGGTTCGAACCGGTGGTCGCGGCGGTGGCGGCGTTCACGCCCAGGGTGGAGGTGATCCGCCCGGGGCTGTGCGCCATCCCGGTGAAGGGCCCGGGCCGCTACTTCGGCGGCGAGGAGGCACTGGCGTCGAAGGTTTGGATGGCAGTGGCGACGGCACTGGCCCAGGAGCCGATCCCGGACGCCGTCCGGGACGGGGACGCGGTGCCCGCTGCTGCCGTGCCCGCAGCCGTGCCCGGCGAAGCCGCCCTGCCCACTACCCCCACTACCCCCACTACCCCCACCACCCCCACCACCCCCACCACCCCCCACGCCCAGGTCGGCGTGGCCGATGGCCTGTTCGCCGCCGTGCTGGCTGCGCGGGCCGGGGTGTTGGTGCCCGCCGGGCGGACGGCGGAGTTCCTGGCGCCGTACCCGGTGAGCGCGCTGGGGGACGAGGCGTTGGCGGAGTTGCTGGGGCGGCTCGGGCTGCCGACCGTCGGGGCGTTCGCCGCGTTGCCGCCGGCGGCGGTCGCGGACCGGTTCGGCCCTGCCGGGACGGTCGCGCACCGGCTGGCCCGCGGGTTGCAGCCGCGTCCGCTGGTGCCGCGTGCGGAGGGGCCGGACCTCGCCGTCGAGCAGTGCTTCGACCCGCCGGAGCCGCTGGCCGAGCCGCTGGTGTTCGTGGCCCGCACGCTGGCCGAGCGGCTGCATCAGCGGCTGGCCGGGGCAGGGCTGACCTGCCAGCGGGTGGCGGTCGAGGTGGCGTGCGCGGACGGGCGGACGGCGTCGCGGCTGTGGCGGCACGAGGGCCGGCTGTCGGCGACGGCGCTGGCCGAGCGGGTCCGCTGGCAGCTGCAGGCCTGGCAGAGCGCGGGCACGTTCACGGTCGCCCAGGACGGCCAAGACACCCAGGACACCCCCGACACCGGCTTCACCCTGCTCCGCCTGGCCCCCGACGGCCTGTCCCCGGACGAGGGGCGGCAGTTGGCGCTGTGGGGACAGGCGGTCGCGGACGACCGGGTGGAGCGCGCGGTGGCCCGG
Organism: Kitasatospora aureofaciens; assembly: GCF_019192735.1. Classification (GTDB taxonomy): domain Bacteria; phylum Actinomycetota; class Actinomycetes; order Streptomycetales; family Streptomycetaceae; genus Kitasatospora; species Kitasatospora aureofaciens_A. The sequence continues at coordinate 13,922 of NZ_JAHTKP010000036.1, read as the reverse complement.
GTGCAGGCGGTGCTCGGGCATGCCGGGCTGCGCCGGATCGAGCCGGCCGGCGGGCGTGGCCCGGCCGAGCAGGCGGTCAGGGTGCCGTGGGGCGAGCCGTACGAGGCGGCGGCGCCGGCCGACGCGCCCTGGCCGGGGCGGTTGCGGGACGTGTGGCCGACCGTGGTGCTGCGGGATCCGGCGCCGGTCCGGGTGCTGGACGAGGCCGGGCGGCCGGTGACGGTGGACGGCCGGGCGGGGGTGTCGGCCCGGCCGGCGCTGGTCGTGGTGCGGGGGCGGGAGGAGCGGGTGGAGGGCTGGACCGGGCCCTGGCCGGCGGTCGAGTACTGGTGGGACCAGTCGCTCGCCCGCCGCCGGGCGCGGTTCCAGGTGGCGGTGGGCGGCGGCCGGGCGCTGCTGCTCACGGTGGAGGGGGGTGCGTGGTACCTGGAGGCCGGCTACGACTGACGGCCAGGCTCAGGACCGGGGCCCAAGCCCGGGGCCACCCAGGGGGGAGCAGCAAGAGCACGAGAACGAAGGCAACCCCCGATGGGCTTCACCAGCCACCCCACCCTCCCCTGGAGCGAGCTGCACCGCCGTCTGACCGGCGCCGCCCCGGGCGCCGTCGTACCGCTCCACCGCCCCGCCCGGGACGGGAACGCCCCACGCCCCGCCCGGGACAAGGACGCCCCGCGCCCCGCCACCCCCGAGAAAGGCAGCGAACCCTGGGCCGAGTTGCACGTCCACTCCGCGTTCAGCTTCCTGGACGGCGCCAGCGACCCGGAGGACCTGGTCGCCGAGGCGGCCCGGCTGGGCGTGGAGACGCTGGCGATCACCGACCACGACGGCCTCTACGGCGCGGTCCGGCTCGCCGAGGCGGCCCGGGGGACGGGCGTCGACACCGCGTTCGGCGCCGAACTGACGATCCGTCACTCGCCGGACAGCGGCAACGTCGAACACTTGCTGATCCTCGCCCGCGACCCCGCCGGCTACCGCCGTCTCTCCGCCGCAATCGCCGCCGCCCAGCTGGCCGGTGGCGCGAAGGGCCGCCCGGCGTACGACGTCGAGGCGCTGGCCGCGGCGCACGGCGGCCACTGGGCGGTGCTCACCGGCTGCCGCCTCGGCCGCGTCCCCGCCGCCCTGAACAGCCACGTCCCCGCTGTCCTCAACGGCCGTACCCCCGCCGCCCCGAACAGCCGCACCCCCGCTGCCCTCAACCGCCACGTCCCCGCCGCCCCGAACCGCCGCGCCCCCACAGCCCCAAACACCATCAACAACCCCGAGCACCAACTCCGCACCCTCGCCGAGCTGTTCGGCCGCGAGAACGTCCACGTCGAGCTGATCGACCAGTGGCTCCCCGGCGACGACCGGCGCAACGACGCCCTCGCGGCGCTCGCCGCCCGCCTGCGCCTGCCCGTCGTCGCCTCCACCAACGCCCACCACGCCGGCCCGGCCCAGGGCCGCCTCGCGCAGAGCCTCGCCGCGCTGCACGAGCGCCGCACCCTCCAGGACGCGGCCGGCTGGACGCAGGCGGCCGGCACCGCGCACCTGCGCTCGGGCCGCGAGATGGCCGGCCGGCTGGCCCGCTTCCCGGGCGTGCAGCGGGCCACCGCCGAGCTCGGCCGGGCCTGCGCCTTCGACTTCGCCAAGCTGGATCCGGAGCTGCCCGGCTTCCCTGTCCCGGAGGGCGAGACCGAGATCAGCCACCTGCGCGCCCTGGTCGCGGCCGGCGGCCCGGCCCGGTTCGGGCCCGGCAACGCGGCCGCCCGGCGCCAACTGGCCCGGGAGCTGGACGTCATCGAGGACCTCGACCTGGCCGGCTACTTCCTGATCGTGCACGACATCGTCGACTTCTGCCGGCGCGAGGACATCTGGTGCCAGGGCCGCGGTTCGGCCGCCAACTCGGCGGTCTGCTTCGCCCTCGGGATCACCGCGGTCGACCCGATCCACTACAAGCTGCTCTTCGAGCGCTTCCTCTCCACCGCCCGGGACGGGCCGCCCGACATCGACCTGGACATCGAGAACCGCCGCCGCGAGGAGGTCATCCAGTACGTCTACCGCCGCTACGGCCGTGAGCACGCCGCCCAGGTGGCCAACGTGATCACCTACCGGCCCCGGCTGGCGATCCGTGACGCCGCCCGGGTGCTCGGCTACCCGCAGGGGCAGGTGGACGCGTTCAGCCGGCAGACCGACTTCCGCTCGGCGCCCGGCGCGGATGCCGTCATCCCCGCCGACGTGCTCTCGCTTGCCACCCAACTGCACGGCCTGCCACGCCACTTGGGCATCCACTCGGGCGGCATGGTGCTCACCAGGGAGCCGATCGGCGAGATCTGCCCGACCGAGTGGGCCCGGATGCCGGGGCGTTCCGTCCTGCAGTGGGACAAGGAGTCCACGGCCGGCGCCGGGCTGGTGAAGATCGACCTGCTCGGCCTCGGCATGCTCGCCGCGCTGCACGACACCTGCGACCTGATCAACGAACACCACGGTCTGCGCTACGACTTGGCGACCATCCCGGACGACGACGCGGGCGTCTACGCGATGCTGCGGCGGGCCGACACCGTCGGCGTGTTCCAGGTCGAGTCGCGGGCGCAGATGGCGACGCTGCCCCGGCTCAAGCCGGACCACTTCTACGACCTGGTGGTCGAGGTCGCGCTGATCCGGCCCGGCCCGATCCAGGGCGGCTCCGTCCACCCGTACCTGCGCCGCCGGGCTGGTGTCGAACCGGCCGGCTGCCCGCACCCGTTGATGGAGAAGGCGCTCGGCAAGACCCTCGGGGTGCCGCTGTTCCAGGAGCAGATGATGCAACTGGCCATCGACTGCGCCGGGTTCACGCCCGCCGAGTCGGACCGGCTGCGGCAGGCGATGGGCGCCAAGCGCTCCCACGAGCGGGTCGCCCGGCTGCGCGAGCGGCTGCTGAGCGGGATGGCCGAGCGCGGCATCCCCGAGGAGGTCGCCGAGGACGTCTACGGCAAGATCGAGGCGTTCTCCAACTACGGCTTCCCGGAGAGCCACGCGATCAGCTTCGCCTACCTCGTGTACGCGAGCGCCTGGCTCAAGTACCACTTCCCGGCGGCCTTCACCTGTGCCCTGCTGGCCAACCAGCCGATGGGCTTCTACTCGCCGCTCAGCCTGGTCTCGGACGCCCGGCGGCACGGCGTCCGGGTGCGCGGGGTGGACGTCAACGCCAGTGCGGCGCGGCCCACTCTGGAGCCGTACCGGGGGCCGACGCCGACCCCGCCGCTCACCGCGGGCCGCCCGCAGCCGGCGATCCGGCTCGGGCTGGAGGCCGTCCGTGGCATCGGCACCCCGCAGGCCGAGGCGATCGCGGCCGGGCAGCCGTACGCCGACCTGGAGGACTTCGCCCGCCGGACCGGCCTGCCCGCGCCCGTGTTGGAGGCATTGGCGACGGCCGGAGCGTTCGACTGCTTCGGTCTGACGAGACGTCAAGCTCTGTGGTCAGCGGGAGCGTTCGCTGGGATCTCGGCGGATCTGATCCCGGGCACCACGCCCGGCACCGAGGCGCCGCCACTGCCCGGCATGAGCCCGGTCGAGGAGACCATCGCCGACCTGTGGGCCACCGGCACCTCCGCCACCAGCCACCCGCTCCAGCACCTGCGCGCCCACCTGGAACGCGGCGGCGCGTTCTCCGCCGCCCAACTCCCGGACGTCCCACCGGGAACGGCGGTGGTGGTCGGCGGCCTGGTCACCCACCGGCAGCGGCCGCCGACGGCCGGCGGGGTGCTGTTCCTCAGCCTGGAGGACGAGACCGGCCTGATCAACGTGATCTGCAACCGGCCGGTCTGGGAGTCCCAGCGCCGCACCGCCCTCGACCGGGCCGGCCTGCTCGTCCACGGCCACATCGAACGCGACCGCGGCGCCACCAATCTGATCGCCACCCGGCTGACCCCGCTCCGGATCGGGCTCTGACGGGGCCGAGAGTTCGTGTAATGATCAACCCCATGAACGCAACGCCGCCGCCGCACGGAACCCGCCGGATACGCGCGCTCCGCCAGGTGGTTCCGCTGCTGGTCCCGCTGGCGGCGGCCGTGCTCCTGACCGGCTGCGGCAGCACGCACGTGACGGCCGCGGGCGGCGGCCCGGCGCCCACCGCCTCGCCGCAGCCCGGCGCGCCGACCCCCACTGCCACGCCCACCCCCACGCCCGGCTGTTCCGCGGGCGGCGTCTCGCTGGCCGCCGGGGAGGCGGACGCCGCGATGGGCCTGCGGGCGATGACCGTCCGACTCACCAACTGCGGCACCCGTCCGTACACCCTGAACGGCCACCCGGGCGTGCGAGTCCTCAGCGCCGAACGCGCCCCGCTCGACATCGGCGTCCGGCACGGCTCGGCGGGCATCGCGACCGTCGAGGGCTTCGACGCCGCGCCCGCGCCGATGACGCTCCAGCCGCAGGAGGCCGCCGAGTTCAAGCTGCTGTGGCGCAACACCGTGACGGCGGGCGAGAAAGCCGACGGCCGCTACCTCGACATCGCCCCCCAGCCCGGCCGCCCCACCGTCACCGTCCCCGCCGACCTCGACCTCGGCACCACCGGCAAGCTCGGCATCAGCGCCTGGACGAAGGCCCCCGCCCGCTGAGGCCCCGCCCGCTGAGGCCCCCGCCCGCTGAGGCCCCCGCCCGCTGAGGCCCCGCCCACTGAGGCCCCCGCCCGCTGAGCCCGCTAGCTAGCGGGCTCACGAACCGGAGCCCGCCTGCCGCCCCTTGCCGGGTGCGCCTGCGAAGACCTGGGCGATGGGCAGCCACGCGGTCGCGGTGGGGCCGGTGGCGGTGAGGGCGAGGTCGTCCGGGTGGCGGCGCTGGGTGACCAGCAGGCAGAAGTCCAGCGCCGGGCCGCTCACCAGGTCGGCCGCCCCGGCCGGTCCGAGAGCCCACAAGGTACCGTCGGGGGCGGTGAGTTCGAGGCGGATGGGGTCCTGCGGGGCGGGGCGTCCGTGCAGGGTGAAGGCGAAGCCGAGGGTGCGCAGCCCCAGGTGGGCGATGTGCCGCAGCCGGGCGGACGGCTCCCGGGTCACCCCGAGCGCGTCGGCGACGTCCTGGCCGTGCGCCCAGGTCTCCATCAGCCGGGCGGTGACCATCGAGGTGGGCTTCATCGGCGGGCCGAACCACGGCAGTCGGACGTCGGCCGGGGCGGCGGCCAGCGCGGCCTGGACGTCTTCCCGGCCGGCTCGCCAGCGGGCGAGGAGGGCGTGGGGCTCTTCGGTCGAGCCCTCCGCCGCCCCCTCCTCGACCGGGTCCCGGCCGGCCGCGAGGAGGGAGCCGAAGTGGCTGCCGATGGCCGCGGTGAAGGCATCCCCGTCCCGGGCGGAGCAGTTGGTCCAGTCGTCGGTCCAGGCCAGGTGGGCGATCTGGTGCGCGATCGTCCAGCCCTCGGCGGGCGTCGGGCGGGCCCACTCCGCCGCGGGCAACTCGGCCACCAGGGCGTCCAGGACGGCGCTCTCCGCCCGCAGGTCGGCCAGCAGGCCGCGCAGGACGTCCTCCGGGGCGTTCGGGTTCGTCGGCATCGCTTCCCCTTGTCTCGAACGGTCTCGTCGGTTTCGAACGATCTGGTCGGTTTCGAACGGTCTCGATTGGTCTCGATTGGTCTCGAACCGGACCTGTTACCCGCCGGTAATCCCGGGCCGCACCCTATGCCGCGCCCGGCCGCCGCGCCCGCGGTTCCACGAAACACGCACGTCAGGACTCTCGCCACCGGCCGCACCGCATGTGACAATCGCGCGATGACAAGGGCCGCGGACCCCGTTCCCCCTGCGCACCCCGACGTCCCGGACGATCCCAACGTCGCCGTGCGCGCCGCCGAGCTGGTCCGGGACGCCGTGCTCGGCGACCTCGCCCGCCGGGTGGTGGCCGACTGTGGCGCCGACGTCGGCCTGGTCGGCGTGCCGGAGGAACTGCCCGGGTCCGGGGGCCGCAAGCGCGCCGAGGGCATGGTGCTGCGCCACTGGGCCGGCACCCGCGCGGACCTGCTGCACGACCTCCCCGTCCCGGCCGGCCTCGGCCTCGGCGGTCGGGCGCTCGCCGAACGCGCGCCCACCTGGGTGCCCGACTACCGTGCGGCGACGACCATTTCGCACCACTACGACGCGGCCGTCACCGCCGAGGACCTGTACGCGATGCTCACCGTGCCGCTGCTGCACGGCGGCACCGTGCACGGCGTGGTGTACGCCTCGCTGCGCGCCGTCGTGCCGTTCGGGGACGTCCGGATCGCGGCGGTCGGCAAGCTCGCCGCGGCGGCCACCCGGGCGCTCGCCGGCGCGGCGGCCTGGAGCAGCTCGGCAACCCAGTCGCCGCCGACCGCGACGCCCCTGCCACCCCTGCCACCCCCGCCGCCCCGAAAGGCCGTTCCCGCAACGCCGTTGACCCCGCGCGAGCACGAGGTGCTGCGCTGGGCGGCGACCGGCCGGACCAACCCGGAGATCGCCGCCCGGCTCGGCCTCACCTGCAACACCGTGACGGGCTACCTGAAGGCCGCCATGCACAAGCTGGGCGTCCGCAACCGGACCGAACTCGCTCTGGCCGCACGGGAGTCGGGCCTGGTCAGTTAACCTGCCGGTCCCGCCCGCTCCAATACGGCTCGCGCAGCCGGAACTTCTGCAGCTTGCCGGTGGCGGTGCGCGGCAGGCTCTCCCGGAACTCCACCGACGTGGGCGACTTGTAGCCGGCCAGCCGCTGCTTGCAGTGCGCGATCAGCTCGGCCTCGGTGACGTTGCCGCGCCCCTCCCGGAGCACGACCAGCGCCTTGACGGTCTCGCCCCACTTCCCGTCCGGCACGCCGATCACCGCGGCCTCGGCCACCGCCGGGTGGTCGTACAGGCAGTCCTCCACCTCGATCGAGGAGACGTTCTCCCCGCCGCTGATGATGACGTCCTTCTTCCGGTCCGAGATGGTCAGGTAGCCGTCGGTGAGGGTGCCGCCGTCCCCGGTGTGGAACCAGCCGTCCCGGATCGCCTCGGCGGTGGCCTCGGGCTGCTGCCAGTAGCCGTCCAGGACGGTGTTGGAGCGCACCACCACCTCGCCCTGCCCGTCGACCCGCAGTTGGGTGCCGAGCGACGGGGCGCCGGCCTGCACCAGCTTCTCGGCCCGTTCGGTGGCGGGCAGCACGTCCCACTCGGCGCGCGAGCGGTTGACGGTGACCACCGGGGAGGTCTCCGTCAGGCCGTAGAGCTGCATGAACTCCCAGCCCAGTTCGGCCTCGACGCGCTCGACCACGGAGGTCGGCGGCGGGGCGCCCGCGACGATCATCCGCACCCGGTCGCGTCCGGGCACCAGGCCGTCCCAGTCGGCCGCCGCGTCCAGCACCATCTGGACGACCGCGGGCGCGCCGCACAGGAAGGTCACCCCGTGTCGCTCGATCCGGCGCAGGATCTCCGCGCCGTCCACCTTGCGCAGCACGATGTGCCGGGCGCCCAGGCCGGTGAGCGTGAACGGCAGGCCCCAGCCGTTGGCGTGGAACATCGGCAAGGTGTGCAGGTAGACGTCCCGGTCGCAAGCCCCGTAGTGCAGGCCCATGGTCATCGCGTTCAGCCAGATGTTGCGGTGGGTGAGCTGAACGCCCTTGGGGCGGGCGGTGGTTCCGCTGGTGTAGTTGATCGTGGCGGTGTCGTTCTCGGAGATCGCGTACCGGCGGGGGGAGTTGTCGAAGTCGTACAGCAGGGCGTCGCTGTCCGCACCGATCACGAACTTGTGCTTCGCCACCACCCCGCCCAGCGCGTCGGCGAGTTCGGGGTCGACCAGCAGGACGGACGCGCCGCTCTGCTCGACGATGTACGAGACCTCCTCCGCCTTCAGCCGGAAGTTCACCGGCACGAGCACCCGCCCGTACCCGCTGACGCCGAAGAGGGAGGTCATCAGCCGGGCCGAGTTGTGCGACACGACCGCGACCCGCTCGCCCGGCCCGACGCCGAGCCGGTCCAGCCCGGCCGCCTGGGCCCGGGCCAGCTCGGCGACCCGACGGTAGCTCAGCTCGCCCCAGGATTCGGCCGGCTGCACCGGCTCGTCGACGATGCCGACCCGGTCGCCGTAGACCAGCTCGGCCCGGTCGAGGAAGTCCATCACGGAGAGTGGAATCTGCATGCGCCCACTGTCCTCTCCCGGCCGGGCCGTGCACACCCCCGATCGGGGGTGTCACCCGTCAGTGCGGACCCCGTCAGTGCGGACCCCGTCAGTGCAGACCCCGTCCGCGCGGACCCCGCCCGCCTGCACGTCCGCTTACACGTCCGCCTGCACGTCCTCCTGCGTGTCCGCCGCCGCGAGGGCCGCGACCAGCCGGTCCCGGGCCTCCGTCTGGGCGGCGATCCGGTGCTCCAGCACGGCCAGCCGCTCCCGGGCGATCCGCAGCGCCTGCGGGGACGGCGGTCCGGCCAGGACGTCCCCGTCCAAGCAGCCCAGCAGCGGCCGGACGTCCTCCAGGGTGAACCCGGCGGCCACCAGCGCGCGGATGTTGCGCACCCGCACGACCGCTGCCTCGCCGTACTCGCGGTAGCCGTTGGCCGCTCGGTCCGAGGTGATCAGCCCGGCCTGCTCGTAGTGCCGCAGCGCGCGGGCCGTCGTACCCGTCAGTGCCGCCAGCTCACCGATCCGCACCCGTACCGCCACCCGCTCCCTCACCCGGCACCCGCCCCCGTCGCCCGGCACCCGTCCCCGCCGCCCGCGCCCGCCCGGCGCCTCACGAAACGAGCGCACCCCCGTCCACCGACAACACTACGCCGGTGACGAACGAGGCCTGCGGCGCGGCCAGTTGCACGATCGCCCAGGCCACCTCCTCCGGCCGGCCGATCCGGCCCAGCGGGGTGTGCTCGATCTGCCACTTCCGGGTGGCCGCCCGCTGCTCGGGGCTGAACCCGGCGTGGTCGGCGATCGGGGTGTCGATCGCCCCGGGCGCCACCGCCACCACCCGGATGCCGCGCGGCGCCAGCTCCACCGCCCAGCTGCGGGTCACCGTCTCCAGCGCGGCCTTGCTCGCCGCGTACACCGAGTTGGACGGCCAGCCGCGCTGCCCGACGGCGGTGCTGACGTTGACCACCACACCCCGGCTCGCCGCGAGCGCCGGCAGCGCGGCCTGCCCGAGCAGGACCGGCGCGACCAGGTTGGTCGCCAGTAGCGACTCCACGCCCTCCCGGTCGTAGCTGCCGAGGCCCTGCCCGCTGCGGACGATCCCGGCGTTGTTGACCAGCACGTCCAGCCGCCCGTACCGCTCCAGGGTCTCCCCGACGATCGCCTCCGGCGCGTCCGCCCCGGTGAGGTCGGCGACCAGCGGCTCGATCAGCCCGGGGTGGACGGCAGCCGTATCCGCCAGCGGCTCCGGCCGCCGCCCGACCGCCACCACCCGCGCCCCCAGCGCGGCGAACGCCCGCGCCGTCTCCCGCCCGATCCCCGTCCCGGCCCCGGTGACGACGACGACCCGCTGCTCCGCTGTCTCCACAGTGTTCATGCCGTCAGCCTCCAACCCTGCCGCCTGCGTCAAGGTCAAGCGCCGCGGCCGGAGCATTGGCAGAATGCCGACGGCAGGAACGTTGTACGGCAGGAACGTCGTACGGCAGGAACGTCGTACGGCCCGGACACCCCCGGGCCGCCGCACCCACGGGGAGAACCAGTGAGCGACCAACGGCCCGAGAGTCTCTACGAAGCCGTCGGCGGTATCGACGCGCTGCGCCGGCTCAGCAACACCTTCTACGAGGGCGTCCTCGCCGACCCCCTCCTCGAGCCCGTCTTCGCGAACTTCACCACCACCCACATCGAGCACGTCGCCGTCTGGCTGGCCGAGATCTTCGGCGGCCCGGCCCGCTTCACCTCCGACCTCGGCGGACACCAGTCGCTGCTCCGCTCGCACCTCGGCCTGGCCATCACCGAGGAGCAGCGCCTGCGCTGGATGGAGCTGATGACCGCCGCCGTGCAGAAGGAGCTGCCCGACGACGAGTTGCTGCGCCGGCAGGTACTGGAGTACTTCGACTGGGGCACGAAGATCGCCGAGGACGTCTCGGCCTCGCCGGCCGGCACCGACCTCGGCGACCCGGGCCCGACGCCCCGCTGGGGCTGGGACGGCCTCCAGTGACCCTCTCCACCACCGCCCACCCGATAGCCGACGGTCTGCTGCTGCGCCCGTTCACGGACGCGGACGCGCCCGCGCTGATCGAGATCTACCGGGACGAGACGCTGCGCCGCTTCACCCGCATTCCGGTGGACGACGCCGACGAGGCCGCGCGCTGGCTGGACCTGCAGTACCGCGGCTGGTCGAAGGGCTCCCGCTACAGCTTCGCCGTCCTGGACGCGGGGGAGCTGGTCGCCAACGTCGCGCTCAAGCGTGGCACCCCGGGCGGCGAGGCCGCCGAGGTCGGGTACTGGACGGCCGCCACGGCCCGCGGCCGGGGCGTGGCCCCGCGCGCCGTGGAGGCGCTGACGGCCTGGGCGTTCGCCGCGTTCGCCGACGAGGGCCTGGCCCGGATCGACCTGCTGCACCAGGTCGACAACGTCGCCTCCTGCCGGGTGGCGGAGAAGAGCGGGTACGCGTTCCAGGAGGTGCTGACCGCCCTCCCGCCGGAGTTCCCGCTCGACGGCCACCGCCACTCCCGGGATCGCCACTCCCGGAATCGGCTGGACGGATCCGAACGGAGCCGGTCAGAGTAGGGCGCATGGCTTCTCTGGTACGGCATGTGACGATCGATTGCGCGGACCCGCACGCTCTCGCGAGCTTCTGGGCGCAGGCGCTGGACGGCACCCTGGGCGAGGACGACAACCCGGGTGACGAGGAGGCGTTGGTGGAGTCCGCGGGGGCGGCGCTGCTGTTCATCCGGGTGCCCGACGGCAAGTCGGTGAAGAACCGCGTCCACCTGGACCTCCAGCCGCAGGGCCCCCGCGAGGAGGAGGTCGACCGGCTGCTGGCCCTGGGCGCCACCATGCTGGCGGACCGTCGCACCCCGGACGGCCGCGGCTGGGTCACCCTGGCCGACCCGGAGGGCAACGAGTTCTGCGTGGAGCGCAGCCAGGCCGAGCGGGCCGCGACCGGCGACGCCTGACGATCGGGCCCTACCACTCACCCATGGCCGCCCGCCAGGACCACGAGGTCCTGCGCGGGCGGCCGTTCAGTGCCGCGAGGGTGGTTTCGCGTCGTGCGCACGGCGCGAAACCACCCTCGGCCAACCCCGCTGCCCCGCGCAGGCGCCGTCGGGGCGGAATTCCGGCCGCTGCCCGGACTGTCGCAACGGTGATGAGCCACCTGGTTGTCCGATAATCGCCTATGCCTGACGCAAGGTCAGGACCCCTCACACCACCACCGAACGGACAGGCAGGTACCTCATGGCCAGAATCGCCGTTATCGGCGCCAACGGCACCATCGGCAGCGCCGTCGTCACGGAGGCGGTGGCGCGCGGGCACGAGGTCGTGGCCGTCGTCCGCGACCCGGACCGGTATCACGGCGGCGCCGCGGCCGTCGAACGTGGCGACGTTCTGGACCCGGCGGACGTGGCCCGGCTCGCGGCCGGCTGCGACGTCCTGGTGAGCGCCGTCGGCGGTGGCGACGGCCCGGGCCACCTCGCGCTGATCGAGCCGGCCGCCCGGTCGCTGGTCGAGGGCCTGCGCGCGCTCGGCGGCGACGCGCCCCGGCTGATCGCGATCGGCGGGGCGGGCAGCCTGGAGACCGCGCCGGGCCTGCGGCTCTGGGACACCCCGGGGCTGCCGCAGCCGATCCTGCAGATCATGCACGCGCACGGCGCGGCGCTGGACTACTACCGGACGGTCTCCGACGTCCGCTGGACAGTGCTCAGCCCGGCCGCCGAGATCGAGCCGGGGGAGCGGACCGGCCTCTACCGGACGGGCCTGGAGCAGTTGCTCACCAGCGCGGCCGGCCGGAGCTGGATCTCGGTGCCGGACTACGCGGTCGCCCTGGTGGACGAGATCGAGCAGCCCGAGCACATCGGCGAGCGCTTCACCTGCTGCGCGCTCTGAGCTTTCCTGCTGCGCGCTCTGAGGCCTTCGTGCGATCGGGCCTTCGTACGACCGTCAGCCCAGCTGGATCGACCGCTTGGCGAGCCCCATCCAGAACCCGTCGATCACGCTGCGCTGGCTGTCGAGGTCGGCCTCGCCGGCGCCGAGGGTGACGAACAGCGGCGCGAAGTGCTCGGTGCGCGGGTGGGCCAACCGCCCGGCCGGGGCCTTCCGCTCGAAGTCCAGCAGCGCGTCCAGGTCGTGCGCCGCCAGCGCGCGCCGGCCCCAGTCGTCGAACTCGGCCATCACCGAGCTGACCCGGCCGTCGCTGCTGAGCGCCCGCAGGTTGTGGGTGAAGAAGCCGCTGCCGACGATCAGCACGCCCTCGTCGCGCAGCGGGGCGAGCCGGCGGCCGATCTCCATCAGCCGCTGCGGGTCGAGCGTGGGCAGGGAGACCTGGAGGACGGGGACGTCCGCCTCGGGGAACATCTCCACCAGCGGGACGTACGCGCCGTGGTCGAGCCCGCGGTCGGGGATGTCCTGGACGGGCGTGCCGGGGGCGCGCAGCAGCTTGCGCACGCGTTCGGCGAGCTCCGGTGCGCCGGGGGCGGCGTACTGCACCCGGTAGTAGTGCTCGGGGAAGCCCCAGAAGTCGTAGACCAGCGGCACGGTGGTGACGGCGCCGAGCGCGAGCGGGGCCTCCTCCCAGTGGGCGGAGACCATCAGGATCGCCTTGGGCCGGGGCAGGCCGGCGGACCAGGCGGCGAGCTGGCCGGGCCAGACCGGGTCGTCGGCGAGCGGCGGCGCGCCGTGGGAGAGATAGAGGGCGGGCATGCGCTCGGGGGCCGCGGTGCTCATGGCGACTTCCTCGGAAGGGGGCGGACGGCGGAGGCAGTTCAAGGTCGTTCAAGGTAGTTCAACTTTGAACCTCTTGGCTCGACGGTACACCTTGGTTCGAATTTGAACAACAGGAGTAGGCTGCCACCATGTCCTCACCGAACGAACCCCGCTGGCTCGACCAGGACGAGATGGCCGCCTGGCGGGGCTTCGTCGTCGCGAGCAACCTGCTCAACCGCCGGCTGGAGCGCCAGCTCAAGGAGGACTCCGGCCTCTCGCACACCCAGTACGAGATCCTGGTGCACCTCTCCGCCGCCCCGGCCGGCTCGCTGCGGATGACCGAACTGGCCGAGAAGCTGGTCACCTCCAAGAGCGGCCTCACCTACCAGGTCACCCAGTTGGAGCGGATGGGCCTGGTCGGCCGCCGTTCCTGCCCCAGCGACGTGCGCGGCGTGATGGCCGAACTCACCGACCAGGGCCGCGAGGCGGTCCGGCAGGCCGCGCCCGGCCACGTCGCCCTGGTCCGCGAGCTGCTGATCGACGTGCTCACCCGCGAGCAACTCGCCGCCCTGGCCGAGGGGTTGGGTGAGGTCAGCGCCCGGCTGCGCCCGGACGACGTTCCGTAGCCGTGGCCGCCCGTTTCCCCGTGGCGCTGTGCAGCCCCTACCGCGCCGGGGCCGGCTCCGGCGCGCACAGCAGCGCCGCCCGTAGGTCGAGCCGATCCTGGAGGCGGGCCAGGTTGCGTCCGGTCAGCTCCTCGATCCGGCGGATCCGGTAGTGCACAGTATTGACATGTATATGAAGTGACTCCGCCGTCCGCGCCCAGGAGCCGTCGTGGTCCAGGAAGACCGCCAGGGTGCCCAGCAGCGAGACGCTGTTCTCCCGGTCGTGCGCGGCGAGCGGGGCCAGCAGCCGGGCGTGGAACGCGGCCGTCACCTCCGGCGGGATCCCGCGCAACAGCCCGGCCAGCGAGTCGAGTTCGACGGCGCTGCCGACCGGCCCGGCCGAGCCCTCCAGGACGTAGCGGGCCTGCACCAGCGCCGCCCGCAGCGCGGCGGGGGAGGGCGGAGCGGCCGGGCCGACCCCGACCCGCAGGGTGCGCCGCCCGGTCAGCCGGGCCTGGAGCGCGGGCCGGGCCCGGCGCAGCCGCTCGGCGACCCGGTCGGCGGGCGCGG